>NZ_CM137252.1:8090000-9955963 GCF_054512695.1 Corallococcus sp. M7 | reverse complement strand
CCGCTCTCCGGCTGATCAAGGAACCGGCCTGTAGCACGGATCAGCGGGACGCCCTGGCGGGTGGGGATGATCACTCCCGGTGGATCCGCTTTTTCCGCCTCATGCGCGAGCCGTTCCGCCGGGTTGTGCGAGGTGGGCGGTGGGGGCACCTGAACGGCCTTGACGTGATGCACTCAACGTTGCCAGGGAGAGGACCGCATGGCGATCAACGAGCGCAGGACGCTGTTCGCGACGACGACCCTGGGACGGACGTTCGTGCTCCGCCGCTACGATCCACCCGGGGAGCCCGCGTCGTACGAGCTCTCCTTGTATGAGGACTACCTCGGACCCACGCCGAAAGAGGTGCCTCTTCAGGGATTTCCTCCCGAAGGCTTCACTTCGGAGGCGGAGGCCCTGGATCAGGTCCGGCGCTGGCATCCCGAGGTGACCGCGCTCGAGGACGTTCGCCAGGGCCGCCACGTGGCCATCGACTTCGTGCGCGCGCTGAAGGCCGGGAGCCTGGAACCGTTACGGCCCTCGATGACCTCCGAGGAGCTGGTGGAACTGCTGGGAGTCCCCGAGGGGGTGCTGTCCGTCTCGCGGGAGACTGGCGCCGTCCTCTGGTCCTACGGCGTCGTGCAGTTGTACCTGGAGCAGGGCCAACTCATCTGCCTGGAGATCGACGACGGCGTGGGGGCCTTCACCAGCCTGGAGCTCTCGGGTTGGTTCCTGGAGCCATCGACAACGAGGACGGAACTGGAGGAGGCGCTGCGGCTCCGGGGCATCCCCTTCACGCGGGAACTCCACCTGGAGGCCCAGGTCCTCCGTGTGCCGGGCGGCTTCCATTTCGACTTCCACGCGGAGGTCGAGCGCATCCACGCGCTCTACTGGAACCACCCGCTCGCCATTCCTTGGCCCCTGCCCCCTTTTCCTACATGATCGCCCGGTCCACCCGGCGCAGGGCTGCACGGTCGGCGCAGGTGATCCTTTCGACCTTGCCCACTTTTCCGAGGGGTCGAACGGGCATTTTCCTCCAAGAGTTCCAGCAGGTTACGCGCTTCGCGCCCGCCCTGATGTAGAGGTGGGAGGGATGGCTACAAGGGGGCCCGGCGGCAACAAATGGACACTCGTATCTTGGGTTAGCGCGGCCAGAGGCAAGGCGAAGGTGCATAAACGACGAAGGGCCCACTCCAAGAAAGGAGTGAGCCCTTGCTGTTTCTGGGTGTTTCGCCTTCAGGCTCGGTCACGAGCTGCCATGAACGGAGCGAAGACCACGGCCCCGACGATGACTAGAAGCACGAAGAGCGGCTTGGGCATCCAGCTCGGTTGCTTGGGCAGCCGATCCTTGCGCTGGACCTCCATGAAGGTCTCCATGCCTTGCTGGGGCGTTATTTCTCCGGAAACTACCTTCCGGTACACGCTCATATCCATGCTGGTCATCGTGGCCTCCCTCTAGGCTTCTTCTTACTTCGGCCCTGACCGCTCGAAAGTTGCGGCGCCCTCTTATCGTCTACTGGAATCAGCGTCCACCCCAACATTGCTACGAACGGATTCAGGTCCAGCACTAAGTTGAGTTGGTCGCTGTCGAAATGGTACTTCCGCTTACTATCGATCGTCACCACCCCTACAGGTTTTGTCCCTCCACAGAACACAGGGATGGCGAGAATACTCCTGTAGGGTCGTCCTGCCGGAGTGCTCGGGAACTCATCGTACACATCGCCGGTGACCCGTGCTTCACCCGACAAATAGACCTGCCAAGCAAGCGAATCTTCTCTAGGCAGGATTGGTGCGTCGAGCCGGTGGCGCTGGTCTCTTGCCAGCACCTTCCACTGATCGTCATCCTCGCCCAGCAGGTTGACGAAAATCATGTTCCCAAGCTCGTCCGAGCGGTGACTGCGCGCATAGGACGCAATTAGCTGGAGAACTTCCACGCGGAAATCGAGCATCCGCTCTTTGCCGATGGGGTCCGGAGCCGCCAGCATCTGCTGCATCTTCTCAACGAGTCGGTAGTGGAGGAACTGACGCTCCACTCGTTTCTCCTTCACCTGTTGAAGATGCCGCGGTGCCAGATTCGTGCGGATCTTTAGGATGGCCGTTACTAGCCAAATAATGGTCCCTACGACCCCGTAGGACCACCCCAGCTTCCAGAACGGGTACGCCAGCAGCGCGAATGAGGCGCCGAACTGCGCCATCCGTACTGGCCAGCCTGGCGCGAAAAGCCAACTGATGAATCCGTACCAGCCAACCGTCATCGTACGTTTCCATCCGGACAGACGTGATCGCGGCGGCTGTATGGGCGGCTGTACTAGAGGTTGGCTCAAGCTGGGAACGAGGCTTTCCTGCACTTCCATCGACTCCCTCTCCAAGGCTCCACTCGAGCACTGCTGATTGGCGGGCCGATATAGAACAAATTTTTACGGATGTCCTAGTGCTCGCCCTTGGGCGTCGCAGGCAGAAGGGGCCTGCCCGGCGAGGCTTGTCGACAGAGAGTACTACTGCCCTACAAGCTCGCATTGGGTGACGACCACTCTGCCCAAGGTCAGCCCGGCTACCCGTCTGCGGATGGTAACGTGCGCGCCCTTGGAGAGTTTGGCCACGCGTTCCAACTGACAGCTTAGCTCAAGCGGGCTGAGCTACGAGGTAGCCGCAGTGGTCAAACCATCCTGCGGCATCCCGTAGAGAAAGAGTGGAGAGCGCGAGCTTGATGCCGAGACGGAGTCCGGTTCGTGTGCGAAGCCTCCACTTGCGCAGCAGCGCTTTCATCTTGCTCCATGCAGGCGTGATGGGACTGAAGGCGGGGCTGTAGGGTGGCAGGAAGACGACGCGTGCGCCACGCGACTCAATGACTTCAATGAGGGCCCTGCATTTGTGCACGGCCAAGCTGTCCCAGACGACGACCTGGCCCGGCTGGAGCACGGGCACCAGGTGCTCCAGGACAAACCGCCCCCAGGCTTCCAGGTCCGTGCCGCCCTCCATCTCCAAATGCTCGGTGATGCCTTGGAGAGTGAGCACTCCGATGACGGTGGTGGGGCAGCCTCGGTTGCGAGGGACGGACTCCCCCGTCAGCCGATCGCTCCGGGGAGCGCGTCCATGGAGGCGCGTCATGTCCGTGCGGCAGCCCGTCTCGTCCACGACCACCAGAATGTCGCTCGCCACCCGCTCCATGGCGAGCGCGTACTTCCAGCGCAGTGCTTCTACGGCCTCGCTGGCGCCTTCCAGGTCACGCAGTGACTTTTTTACACGTCAGGCCCATTCGGTGAAGCACCCGATTCACGGCCGCATGGCCGATGGTGCTGCCAGCGCGCCGCGAGTATTGGCGAGCCAACTCTTCGTCCGTCGCGTCGGGGCGCTCCCGCATCCACTGCCGCAGCAGCGCTTCCCCTGCGGCATCCACCTTTCAAGGGGCGCCTCCTCCATGCGGGCGGGGATGGACACTCCCTCTCGCCTCAAAACGGGCGATGTACCGGCGTACCGTCGCGTAGCCGAGCATGAAGCGCCGGGCGATGGCGCTCTTGCCCTCGCCTTGTGGCCAAGCCGCAATAACGCGCTCTCGCAGGTCGAGCGAATGGGTGTTGGACATGGCTGCTCCCTTTGCCCAATCAACACCCACCGGCCGCTCACTTCATTCAAACTCCGCTGTGAGCACGCTCTCCAGCAAGCAACTCGACGCCATCGCCTACGAACTTGACAGACGCTCGCGGCAAACGCTTGCATGGCGAACACCTGCCAAAGTATTTGCGTTAGCTGTTGCGACGATCGCTTGAGAGCGCCGGGCCAGGCTCACATCTCGGGTGTCCACAAGACTGGGCTACTCCCATAACTACGGGCCGCCCGGGTTAGGTCTGTGGCTGGGCGGCCAATGGCCCCGCCGAGTTCCTCGGCATTGGGCGTGGGACGATGGCGAGAGAGACCGGCTGGTGACCTTGTCCATCTTCCCTACATGCGCATCAAGACTACTGCTCGATTCGCGGGGTCCACGTAACGATGGCTCCGCAGCTCTGGCAGTAGATCCAGAACCCCGTCATTCCACCAAAGCTCTTGCTCTTCCTATCGAAGCTTGTACCACCGCACTTTGCACAGCACGGCACCATAAACTGCTCCCTTTCGCTTAGCAGCCCGCACCACTGGACCACTGCTGAGCGTCAGATTCAGGGGGCTAGGCAAGATGCGTCAATAGCCTTGTCTTGTTTCCGTCTAAGCCTTCAATTCCTTTAATAGGGCTAAATAGAGAAATTGTAGTACTTCCCAGAGTCGTAGTCGTACAGAGAAACGGAGTTCCCGTTTACAGAGCCAGAGAAGTGCTTTCTCGAATCATAGTCGTAGCCGGAAAACTGCTGCCCTTCGATTTTGAGCTCTAAATGGTTCTTATTTCCAAAGTGGTACAGCGAGGACGGTGCGCCTCCAATATGGCAATGTTGATCGTGGTCGTACACATTCACATTGTCGGCACCTGTGTCGCCACTGAAGTGGAAATGGCGGCCTTCTGAATAGTCGTAGACTGCTGATGCGTGCCTGCCTGAAATGAGGCGAATAGCGATGTATGCTACGGCTCTGCGGGTTGGCTGGTTCATGAGCGTTATTATAGGCGGGTAACGCACTGAGTACCGCAGATCATGCAGCTTTTAAGCTGGGGTATGGCGGCGGCTGAGGTGCGTCGCGCCTCAAATATACGTGAATAGTGAGGGCAGCTGCCATCAATCATGGGGCTGCGAGTTATGCCCACCCTCCAAGACATGAAGGCACGACGTTGAATGGGCGCAGGACAGTGTTAGCGACAACAGAGGGTGGTCGAACGTTTGTGCTCCGGCGAGACAGTTTACCGGGATCGCCCACGTCGTATGCGCTCTCCTTGTTCGAGGACAACCCGGGCCCCGCACAGAAGAGATTTCCGCTTTAGTTACGCCCTCCCGAAGGCTTTCCCGTGGAAGCAGAGGTCCTGAAGCAGGTCCGGCGCTGGCACCCGGAGGTGCCCGCGTTCGAGGACGTTCGCCTCGGCCGCCACGTGGCCATCGACTTCGTGCACGCGCTGAAGGCTGGGAGCCTGGAGCCGTTGCGGCCTTCGATGACCGCGGAGGAACTGGTGGACCTGCTGGGAGTCCCCGAGGAGGTGATGTCCCTCTCGCGGGAAACCGCCGCCGTCCTCTAGTACGTCGGCACAGAGGATTTGACCGGTTGGTATAGGCCCCGCCTATCGCAGGATGGGTAGGGCCTCCGGCCGCACAAGCAGTTCAATGCTCCGAGCCTGGCCAGCGCTGCGCCGGATGAGGCCCAGGCGTTCAAGCTCCAGCACCATGCGATGCACGGTGGGCGGGCTGGTACCGAAAAAGCGCTGCATGTCGGCTTCGGCCGGCGCACGCCGGTGGATACGCGAGTAGGCGTAGATGAAGGCCAGGTATTGGCCCTGCAGTTCGGTGAAGCGTGGTGGTTCGGAGGGAATCGACACGCGGTGCCCGTGGGTAGTCCGTCTCCATTCTTTGCTGGAGCGCAAGATTCCCATGACTGTACGCCACCGGGTGACACTCACCCCCGAGGAGAAGCAGGAGCTGAAGGCATTGGTGTCTGGTGGCACCGGGCGCGTGCGCCACCTCAAGCGTGCCCAGGTGCTGCTGGCCGCACATGCCCAACGCACCGACGAGGACATCGCGAGAAGCGTCCAGGTGGGCCTCTCCACCGTCTTCCGGGTGAAGCGCCGTTTCGTGGAAGGAGGCGTCACGCACGCGCTCCACGAGAAACAGCGCGCGGGGGCGGAGCGCAAGCTGAGTGGCAAGGAGGAAGCCTTGCTGGTGGCCACCGCGTGCTCGGGGCCGCCAGCAGGACGGGCACGCTGGACGCTTCAGTTGCTCGCCGACGAGATGGTGCGGCTGACCGAGCACGAGGGCCTCTCGCGCGAGACGGTGCGCCGACGCCTGGAGGAGAATGAGCTGAAGCCCTGGCAGAAGCGCATGTGGTGCATCCCCAAGGTGGATGCTGAGTACGTGGCGCGCATGGAGGACGTGCTGGAGTTGTATGCGGCACCCGCCGACAAGGCGCACCCGGTGGTGTGCTTCGACGAGACGCCGGTCCAACTCATCGGCGAGGTGCGCACGCCGGTGCCCGCGGCCCCGGGACGGCCCCGCCGCTACGACTACGAATACCAGCGCAACGGCACGGCCAACCTCTTCGTGCACGCTGGCCGACGCCACGTGGACGTCACGCCCAGCCGCACCTCGAGGGATTTTGCCCGCCAGATGCGGGACCTCGTCGACGAGCACTACCCGGACGCGGAGCGGGTGCGGGTGGTGCTCGACAACCTCTCCACCCACAGCGCCGCCGCCCTCTATGAGACGTTTCCGCCCCAGGAGGCGCGCCGACTCCTGCGCAAACTGGAATTTCACTATGTGCCCAAACACGCCAGCTGGCTGAACATGGTGGAGATTGAAATCAGCATCCTCACGCGCCAGTGCTTGGGTCGGCGACTGGGCGATGTGAAGACACTCAAGCACGAGGTGGCGCGATGGCAGCGCCAGCGCAATCTCGCGCGCGCCCGCATCCGCTGGCGCTTCAGCGTCGACTCCGCCCGACAGAAGCTGGGTAAGTCCTACCCGCTGACGGCGCAGGCGGCGGCATCCAAGGCCGCCGCCTGAACCATTCAAAACCTCTGTGCCGACGTACTAGTGCCACGGCGCAGTGCAGCTGTACCCAGCGGGTAGAGCGCGGACAGCTGGAGCGAGGCCAGCTCAGCTGCCTGGAAATCGGCGACGGCGTGGGAGCCTTCACCAGCCTGGAGCTCACAGGCTGGTTCCTGGAGCCCTCGATGACGAGGACGGAACTGGCGGAGGCGCTGAGACTCAGGGGCATCCCTTTCACAAAGGTGACCCACCTGGAGGCCCAGGTCCTCCGTGTGCCGGGTGGCTTCCAATTCGACTTCCACGAGAAGGTCGAACGCCTCCACTCGCTCTATTGGAACAACCCCCCTTACTGTTGCTTGCCCCGTCCCCCCTTTTCCTACATGATCGTCCGGTCCCCCCGGCGCAGGGCTGCACGGTCGGCGCAGGTGATCCTTCAGATTGACTTGTCCAGGAAATAGGGTTACGGACGCCCCCTTTCCAATGTACGGGTCGCGCCGGAAGTTCCCAGGTGCCGCCTTCAGCTCTCAGGAGTCGTTGTGTCCAAGCGCACGTACCAGCCGTCGAAGATCCGGCGCAACCGCGCCCACGGGTTCCGTAAGCGGAACGCCACCAAGTCCGGCCGGGATGTCCTCAAGCGCCGCCGCGCGAAGGGCCGTAAGCGCCTGGTGGTGTCGTCGTTCAAGAAGTAACTGGACGCACGGACGATGGCCGAGGGAGCGGCGCCGCGGGTGCCTCAGGCAACCGACGAGCGCTTCCCCAAGGCCCTTCGCCTGCTCCAGCGCCGTGAGTTCCTCGAAGTCCAGGAGGGCGGTCAGAAGATTCCGTCCGACTGCCTCCTGGCCCTCGTTCAACGCAATTCCCGGGCGCACTCCCGCGTAGGGCTCACCGTTTCCAGCAAGGTGGGCAACGCGGTGGTGCGCGCACGCCTGCGCAGAGTGCTCCGCGAGCTGTTCCGCAAGCACCGCGGGCAATGGCCCCCCGGTCTCGACGTAGTCCTGGTCGTTCGCTCCTCGGCGAAGGAAGCCTCCTTCGCGCAAGTTTCCCGTGCGTTCGACGGCGTCACCCGTAAGCTGCAACGGCTCTTTCCGGCACCTCGCGTGCCACCTAAAGAGCCTGCCGCCCCATGAGTCCACTCGCCTTCGTCATCGCCCTGCCCATCCGCTTCTACCGGCGGTTCCTGGGGCCGCTGCTGCCGAAGGCGTGCCGGTTCCATCCCTCGTGCTCCACCTACGCCATGCAGGCGCTGGAGAAGCACGGCGGTTTGAAGGGCAGCGCCCTCACCGTCTGGCGCCTGCTGCGCTGCCAGCCATTCCACCCCGGTGGATTCGATCCCGTCCCCTGACGGTTTGCTTCCGCCCGCCCTCCGGCGCCGTGCCGCCGGCACAGGGAACTCCATGACGAACGACCCGCTGTCGCCCCAGTCCAACGATTCGCAGAAGCGGCTGCTCCTGGCGCTCGCCCTCTCCTTCGCGGCCACCGCCGCCTACACCTTCTTCTTCGCTCCCCAGGGTCCGCCCCCGGGTGCCGAGGGGGCGGATGCGGGCGTGGAAATCGCCGCGACGAACGACGCCGGCACCCCGGGCATGGCCGCCGTGCCGCCGCCGGGCGCCACGGGCGAGGACGCCGGCACCCACGCGGAGGCCCCGCCGCCCCCCGCGCGCACCGTGGAGTTCGCCCGCCCGGAGGTGAAGTACACCTTCTCCTCGGAGGGCGCCGGCCTCACCTCCGCCGTGCTCCAGGGCACGAAGATGCGCGAGCAGCAGTCGCTCACCGTCAAGGAGGGCTTCGAGAAGCTCTTCGGCAAGGACATCCCCCCGCCGCCGCAGATGAACGTGGCGCACCCGGTGCCCGGCCAGCCGCTGCCGCTCGCGGTGACCATTGAAGGCGCCTCCCCGCTGGCGGCGAACACCCGCTACGCCGTGCAGGAGGGCCCCACCGACAACGGCGGCAGCGTGGTGTTCACCGGCCGCCAGGGTCCGTGGGAGGTGACGAAGACGGTGCTGTGGCCTCGCGAGGGCTTCGAGTTCACCTACACCCTCCAGGTGCGCAACACCTCCGCCCAGGCCCAGTCGGGCGAGCTCAAGGTTCACTACGGCCGCGCCATCGACCCGGAGTTCGAGCACGCGCCGTCCTTCTTCGGCGGCGTGGGCAACCTGAGCCGCTCCGCGTGCTGGGTGGAGGACAAGCTCCACAACCTGTCCCCGGGCGACAAGCCGCCCGAGGAGACGAAGGGGCCCATCTCCTTCTTCGGCATCAACCAGCAGTACTTCCTGTCCGCGCTCTACCCGCTGGACGGCGCGCTCCAGGGCCACTGCACGCTGACCGCCACGCCCACCGCGCGCGAGGTGTCCGCGGGCTTCCCGCTCAACGTGGCCCCGGGCCAGGTGGCCACCTTCCGCTTCGGCGGCTACGCGGGCCCCAAGGACCCCGACCTCCTGCGCATCGTGCCCGGCACGGAGCTGCGCGCCGTGGCCGGCCTGTCCACCACGGCCTACCACCCCATGCTGGAGGACACGGTCGACTTCGGCATCTGGGCGGTGGTCTGCAAGCTGCTGCTCGCCATCATGAGCTTCTTCCACGGCATCGTGGGGAACTGGGGCGTCGCCATCATCCTGCTCACCGTGGTGGTGAAGCTGGCGCTCTTGCCGCTCACCTACCGCTCCATGGTCAGCATGGAGGCGGTGAAGGTGCTCCAGCCGAAGATGGATGAGATCCGCAAGAAGTTCGCGGACGACAAGGAGCGCCAGAACCTGGAGATCATGAAGCTGTACCAGGAGGCGAAGGTGAACCCCCTGGGCGGCTGTCTGCCGCTGCTCATCCAGATGCCGGTGTGGATCGCGCTGTTCACGTCGCTGCGCAACAGCTTCGAAATCTACGGCGAGCCCTTCTTCGGCCCCATCTGGCGCGACCTCACCTACAAGGATCCCACGTACATCCTGCCGCTGGCGCTGGGTGTGTCGATGATCATCACGCAGAAGATGCAGCCGCAGATGATGGACGCGGCGCAGGCGCGGATGATGACCTGGGTGATGCCCATCATCTTCACCTTCACGCTGCTGCAGTACCCGGCGGGCCTGTCGCTCTACATCTTCACGAACAACGTGCTCTCCATCGGCCAGCAGTGGGGCCTGCGCAAGTGGCTGGACCGCAAGAAGAACCAGACGGGCGGCGGGACGCCGGCGGTGGTCACCGCCGGGGGAGGCAAACGCAAGTGAGCGGGGCACAGGTGGTGGCGGGCGGCGGCGACTTCCGCCCCCGGGTGGAGAAGCTGCTCACGGACATCCTCGGGCTGATGGGGTTCCCGGCGCGGTTGGACCTGCAGGACGCCGCGGACGGCAGCCTGTCCGTGGCGCTCCACTTCGAGTCCGGCGCGCCTCCGGGCGTGGAGCCGGGCAAGCGCAGCCAGGTGCTGGATTCGCTCCAGTTCCTGCTCAACAAGATGCTCCACCGCCCTGGCGTGGAGCGCCGCTGGGTGATGCTGGGCGCGGGCGCGCACCCAGAACCCCGGCCGCGCCGTGACGCGGCGGCGCAGCAGCAGGCCGCCGCTCCGGCCGCGTCCGTGGCACAGGTGGCTTCCACGCCCGCGCAGCAGCCGGCCCGGGCCGCGGCGCCCGCTCCGGCCGCGCAGCCGCAGCAGCGCAACGCTCGCGGTGCGCAGCAGGCGCAGCAGGCCGGGAAGCCCGCTCCGCAGCAGGCCCCCGCGAAGGCCGCGGAGGCGGACGAGCGCACGCTGCAGGTCGAGGAGGATCCGGTGTTCCGGGCGGCCGTCCGCAAGCTCGCGGAGAAGTCCGCCAGCCTGGGGCGCTTCTATGCGTTCGCCGCGATGAAGACTGAGGACCGCGCGCGCGTCCTGAAGGCAGTAGAAGGAGTGGACGGAGTGAAGGTGGCGGCGGAAGGCGAAGGCCGCAACCGACGCGTGGTGTTCACCCCGGCGAAGCCCGCCCCGATGCCCAAGCGGAGCCTGCTGCCGGACGACGACGAAGACGACGTCGACGCCTGAGCGGCTGTGTCCGCTTGGGCCGTTGGCGGGCGCGAGAGGAACGAATGGGTAAGGCGAAGGGTTTGAAGGACAAGCTGTACGGCGCGGCGGTGCTGAAGATGAGCTTCCGCCTGCGAGGGGACGAAGAGTCCCCGGCGTTCCGCTTTGTCTACCCGGGCGTGCTGCGCGACCTGGAGGTCGACGACGCCGAGGTGGAGAAGTACATCGAGGCACACCGCGAAGACGTGGAGCGCGCCGCTCGCGGCTCCACTCCGCCGCAGGGCGTCCGGTAGGGACTCGGGGGGGTGGGAGTCATGCGTGCGCGCCTGTCCGCCGGTGCTCCCCTGCCCCTCCATGACGTCTGACTCCGCCACCATCGTCGCGCTCGCCACCGCACCCGCGTCGGGGGCCGTGGGCATCCTCCGCGTGTCCGGGCCGGCCGCGCTGGAGGTGGGGCGGAGGCTCGCTCCCGGTGTCCCTGCGTCTCCCACGCCGCGCCATGCGTACCTGGCGTCGTTCGTGGACGCGGCGGGCGCGGTGCTGGATGAGGGATTGTTCCTCTACTTCCAGGCGCCCCGGTCGTTCACGGGCGAGGACGTGGTGGAGCTCCAGGCGCATGGCAGTCCGCGCCTGTTGCGGCTGCTGCTCGCGCGGGCGTTGGAGGACGAGCGCGTGCGCCCGGCGCTTCCCGGTGAGTTCACCCGGCGCGCGTTCTTGAATGGCCGCATCGACCTGACCCGCGCGGAGGCGGTCGCGGACCTGGTGGCCGCGGATTCAGAGGCGGCCGTGCGCGCCGCCGCGGCCGGTCTGTCCGGTGCGTTGGCGGAGCGGATCCGCGCGCTGGAGACGCCGCTGCGCGAGCTGCACGCGGACCTGGAAGGCGTCCTCAACTTCCCCGACGAGGCGGAGGGCGCGGACGCGGAGGCCGGTCCTCGCGTCACCGCGTTGCGCTCCGCCGCGGAGGCGCTGCGCGCGGAGGTGGGCCGTGGACGGCTGGTGCGCCAGGGCGCGCGCGTGGCGCTGTACGGCCCGGTGAACGCGGGCAAGTCCACGCTGTTCAACCGGCTGGTGGGCGAGGCCCGCGCGCTGGTGGACGACGAGCCCGGCACCACCCGCGACGCGCTGGAGGCCCGCGTCGAGTGGGATGGCCTGGGCGTCACCCTCTACGACACCGCCGGCCTGCGCGAAGCTCCCGGACGCGTGGAGGCCCTGGGCATCGCGCGCACGCGGGAGTTGCTCGCGGCCGTGGACCTGGCCGTGCTGGTGCTGCCTCCGGAGACGTCGCGCGAAGAGGCCGCGTCGTGGACGCGCGAGGCCGGCGCCACGCCCGTGCTGGTCGTCACCGGCAAGTGCGACGTCATCCCTGGCGAGGAAGCCGGAGCCCCTGCCCCGCCGCGCGTCAGTGGCCTCACGGGCGAAGGCGTGGAGGCGCTCCGGACCTCCGTGCTCACGCGGTTGTGGGGTGGTGGCACGCCCTCCGCGGTGGCGCTCGTCTCCGAGCGTCACGCGGACGCCCTGCGTCGCACCGCCGAGGCGCTGGGCCGCGCGGAAGAGGCCTCACGCGTGTCCACCCTGGAGGTCCTCTCCGGCGAGGTGGGGCTCGCGCTGGAGGCCCTGGGCGAGGTGTCCGGAACCAGCGTTTCCGAAGCGCTTCTGGACACCCTTTTCCAGCGCTTCTGCATCGGGAAGTAGTGCCCGGCGGGTGGCGGTCCTCATGTCAGACCCCTCCCTAGAATGCCTCGCGTTCACCGGCGCTCCCCGAGGATTCATGACGGCACTTCAGCACCTTCAACCCACCTCTCACTCCCTGCTCTCGGCGCTGCCGTCGGGCTGGGTGGGGGAAATCCTCGATGGCGAGCTGGTGGCCTCGCCGCGCCTCTCCGTGGCGCCCGCTCGCGCGGCCTTCATGATAGGCGTGGAGCTGGGAGAGCGGTTGGATCCGCGCCGCGGCGGCAACGGCCGCTGGTGCTTCCTGCGCGCGCCGGAGCTGCACCTGGGCGAGGACATCCTCGTGCCCGACCTGGCCGCCTGGCGCCGTGAGCGCGTGGCCGCCCCGCCGGAGCCCGGCGCCGCCTTCTTCACCCTGGTGCCGGATTGGGTCTGCGAAGTGCTGACCCCCGCCACCACCGCGCTGGACCGGGCCCGCAAGCTGCCCCTGTATGCACGGGCCGGCGTGTCCTACGTCTGGCTGGTGGACCCCGTCGCGCGCACGCTGGAGGTGTACCAGCGCCTCAAGCGCGGCTGGCTCCTCACCGCGAGCCACGAGGACGACGCCCTGGTGCGCGCCGACCCCTTCCCTTCCGTCTCCCTGGAGCTGGGCTCGCTGTGGCTCCCGGACGCGGCCGAGGAGATGCCCCGGCTCGTCGCGCTGCCCTGATCAGCTCGCGTGCTTGAGGCGCGCTTCCTCGGAGGCGCGCGACAGCCGCCGCACGGAGCGCAGCAGCAGGTCCGGGTCCACCGGCGCCGCCACGAAGCCTCGCGCATGCACGGCCTGCGCGCGGGGCAGGTCCCGCTCCGGCGCCTTGCCCGCCACCAGCACCTGCGCGCGCAGCCGCTGCGCCAGCACCTCCATCGCGGGCAGCGGCGCCACCACCACCTGCGCCTCGGTCGCGGCGCACACGTCCCCCGTGCTCGCCACCTTCACCGTGAAGCCCGCCCCGCTCAGCACCTGCACCAGGCCCGCCGCCGCGTCCGCGCCCCAGCCGTACACGAGCACCTGCTCGCGCACCGTCACGCGCGGCTTCGGTGCCTGCGCCGGTACCCAGGCGGGCTCCAGCGGCGCCAGCATGGGCAGCTCCGCGCTGTCCGCCCGCCGCACCGGCTCCGGCGCCGCCATGTCCGTCAGCTCCGCCAGGGACGAGCCCACCACCAGGGGCATCGACTCGTCCCACTCCGGCAGGGAGAAGCTCTCCATCCCGGGACGGCGCTGCGGCGTCGCCGGCTCACCCCGGTACAGCCGCCCGATGGCCCGCCCCAGCGCCGCGTCCGTGGCCAGCCGGGGCACCACCCGCGCCTTGCCGGACACGCTCTTCACCACGTCCAGGGTGGCCAGGCTCGCCGGTGCGGCCAGGGCCACCACCAGCACCTCCCGCGCCCCCTGCCCTTCCAGCCGCAGCGGCACCACGCGGTGGGCCTCCGCCACCTTGCAGGGAATCAGCCTCGCGAGCGACGCGTCCAGGGGCTGGGCGTCCAGGTCCACCGCCTCCACGCCGGACTGCGCCGCCAGCGCGGACAGCACCGCCTCCGCCGTGCAGAAGCGCTGGTCCACCACCACCTGCCCCAGCGCCACGCCCCACTTGCGCTGGTACGCCAGCGCCGACTGCAACTGCAATGCATCCACCACACCCCGCGCGAGCAGGATGTCCCCCAGGCGCTTCTTCATCGCTCGTTCTCCTCCGGCCCCCCTCGGTGCTTCGGCCGGGACGACCTGCCCAACATGCCCTCCCCTCTACGTCAGGAGAGTGTAAAATTACAGTCAAACCGGAGGAAAAGGGTGTGGATGGGCACTGGATTCCCGGAATCACTGGGAAATCAGTATGCTGCTCCCCTTTGGCCCGGCGGCTTCACCGTCCTTCAACGCACCCTGCTCCGATCCTTGAGGGGGGGACGACAAAGCGGACGTTCATTGGCAGACCCGAGGGTGGCCGGATGTCGCAGACGTTCCTAGCCTGTACGCATGGCTGACGCGTGTCTGAGAGAGTTCGTGCGGATGCTCCGCGCGCGCCGCGCCGCTCCCGGGGGACTCGCGGGGGTGGACGCGCGGATGGCAGGGCTGCGACTGGAGCCCTCCAGCCTCAAGCCCTACCTGCACTTCCTGCCGGGCCGTTACACGCGCAACCTCGTCCACCGCGACGAGGGAATGGAAATCATCATCAACTGCTGGTCCCCGGGCGTGGCCTCGCCCATCCATGACCATGACGGTCAGGAGTGCTGGTTCAGCATCCAGCGCGGCGAGTTCCTCCTGGAGAACTACCCGCTGCTGGAGGGCGGAACGCAGCCCGGCCTGGCGCGGCTGGGGGCGCCGGTGCGCGTGGGGCCGGTGGGCGCCGGGCACGTGGACTTCCGCGACCCGGGCGCCTCCATCCACCGTGTGAGCATCGCCGGCAACGCCCCGGGCATCACGCTGCACGTCTACGCCGGCCCGGTGGCCAACTGCCTCGTGTTCGACCCGCGCCGCCACCGCTGTGCGTCGCACACGCTGCGCTACCACAGCATCTTCGGCCGGCCGGTGCGGCCCTCCGAGGGTCGCGTCCCGGTCCCGCTGCACGTCTAGCGCTACCAGCGCACCTCCGGAAGCGGCGCGTACAGCATGCGCCCCTCGGCGCCCTGCCCGGTGAGGCCCAGCTTCGCGCCCACGCGGTACACGGCCCGCACCTGCTCCAGCACCTGGGACGACACGGCGGCGTGGCTTCCGGTGGCCTCGTCGTCGCTGTTGTCCGCTTCGTGGTTGCCCAGGAGCTCCGACAGCACCTGGCCCGTGGGCCGGGGGCGCGGGAAGACGACGATGCGGACCGGGGCGTCCTTCTCCAGCTTCGCGGCCTCCCGGGCCAGCTCCAGCGCCTTGGGGTAGCCGCCGAGCGCGTCCACCAGCCCGCGCTCCAGCGCGTCCTCGCCCGTCCACACGCGCCCCTTCGCGACCGCCTGGAGCTTCTCCAGCGGCATGTTCCTGGCCTGGGCGGCGCGGCTGGTGAAGTCCAGGTAGATGGTGTCCAGCTCGGACTCCAGCCGCGCGCGCTGCTCGGGGGTGAACTCCTGGTCGGAGCTGGAGAAGGTGGCGTTCTTCCCGAAGGCGATGGTGTCGAAGTTCACGCCCAGCTTCGCCCACAGCTCGGACGTGACGAACTTGCCGTTGTACACGCCGATGCTCCCCGTCAGCGTGCCCGGCTGGGCGACGATCTTGTCCCCCGCCATGGCCACGAAGTAGCCGCCGCTGGCGGCGTAGGAGCCCATGGTGACGATGACGGGCTTGCCCGCCTCTCGCGCGCGCTGCACCTCCCGGCGGATGGTGTCGCTGGCGGAGTAGCTGCCGCCCGGGCTGTCCACGCGGAAGACGATGGCCTTCACGGACGGGTCCTCCACCGCCTTGCGGAAGGCCGCCGCCACCGTGTCGCCGCCCATCACCTGGCCGCCGGAGAGCGGGTTGGACTCGCTCTTGCCGCGCAGCACCTCACCCACGCCGTAGATGAGCGCGATGGTGGTGCCCGTCTGGTGCGGCCGGCCCGCGCGCTCCAGGTACTTCTCCACGTAGAGGAACTCCGCGCCCTCTCCGGCCTGCTGCTTGAGCTCGTCGTGGATCTCGTCGCGGTAGCGCAGCCCGTCCACCAGCTTCGCGTCCACGGCCGCCTGGCCCATGAAGGGCGCGCGGTCGATGAGGGCGCGCACCTCGTCCTCGGACAGCTTGCGGCCCTCCGCCACGCCCTTCACCACCTGCTGGAAGAGGCTGTTGCCGTAGGCCTCGGTGGCCTCGCGCTGGTGGGGGCCGTAGGACTCGTCGGTGAAGCTGTTGACGGCGTTCTTGAACTCGGCGCGCTTGCCGAACTCCGGCTTCACGCCGAACTTCGCGAAGGCGTCGCGCGCGAAGGGCGTCTCCATCACCAGGCCGGTGAGCCCCACGTCGCCGGAGGGCTGGATGTAGACGGAGTCGAAGGCGCTCGCGAGGTAGTAGGCGCCGGTGCCGTTGCCCGCCTCACCAAAGCCGTCCGCGTAGGCCACCGCCCGCTTGCCCGACGCGCGGAAGGCCTTCACCGCGTCCCGCAGCTCCTGCACCTGCGCCGAACTGCCCGGCTGCCCGATGCGCACCACCAGCGACTTCACCCGGGGGTCCGTGGCGGCCTTCTCCAGGCCCTCCACCACGTCCCTCAGGGACGTGGGCTCCTCGCCGAAGGCGCCCGCCAGGGACGTGTCCAGCGTGTACTCCGGCAGCGGCTGCTGCAGGTCCAGCTCCAGCACCAGGTTGGACGGCACGCCCGGCTTGCTGGACGCCGCGAGCATCAACAGCCCCACCACACCCACCACGAAGAGGATGGACAGCGCTCCAATGAAGGCCAGCGCGCCAATGAAGAAGCGTTTCATCCGGAAAGACTCCTGGTGCCCGAGTACCCGAGGGGCATTCCCCCATCTTCAGGCGGCCTACCATCAACGCACGCTTCGGACGACGCTTGCGTGCGATGCACTGATGGGCGGCGGACGGGGAGCCAGGGCCCGCTCGTCCTGGCGGCCGGGGGGCGGGCCGGCACCCGGGCCCGTGCGCGAGGGCCGCCGCGGTGCACACCGTCCGTCTTGGAGCCTGGAGCCTGGAGCCTGGAGCCTGGGGTACCAGGGGTCTTCAGGCCCGGGAGGCATGGGATGCGGAAGCGACGGTTGGGCAATTCCGACATGGAGCTCACGGCGCTGGGGTTTGGCGCGTGGGCGATTGGAGGGGGCGGCTGGGCGTTCGCCTGGGGCGCGCAGGACGACGCGCAGTCCATTGAAGCCATCCAGCGCGCGTTGGATTCGGGCATCAACTGGATCGACACGGCGGCGGTGTATGGGTTGGGGCACTCGGAGGACATCGTGGCCCGCGCGCTGAAGGGCCGGGACACGCGGCCGTATGTCTTCACCAAGTGCGGGATGGTCTGGGATGACCAGGGCAAGGTCAGCCGCAGGTTGAAGGCGGACTCGATTCGCAAGGAGTGTGAGGCGTCCCTGCGCCGCCTGAAGGTGGATGCCATTGATTTGTATCAGGTGCACTGGCCGGTGGAGGCCGGGGCGGAGCTCGAAGAGGGGTGGACGGCGCTGGCGGAGCTGCAACGGCAGGGCAAGGTGCGCTGGCTGGGGGTGTCCAACTTCAATGTCTCGCAGTTGGAGCGGGTGCGGGGCATCGCGCCGGTGACGTCGTTGCAGCCGCAGTACTCACTCATCCACCGGGACATCGAGGACGACCTGCTGCCCTACTGCCAGACACAGGGCATTGGCGTGATTGTGTATTCACCCATGGCATCCGGCCTGCTGACGGGGGCGATGACACGCGAGCGCATCCTGGGTATGCCGGACGACGACTGGCGTCGTGGCAGCGCGGACTTCCAGGAGCCGAAGTTGTCGCATCACCTGTCGCTGGTGGAGCGCATGCGCGAGGTGGGCGCGAGGCATGGGCGTTCCCCGGCGGAGGTGGCCCTGGCCTGGACACTGCGGGGGCCGGCCGTCACCGCCGCCATCGTGGGGGCGCGCAGCGCGAAGCAGGTGGATGGGTTCATCCACGCGGGGGACTTCCGGCTGACGTCCGAGGAGGTCCGCGAGGTGGAAGAGGTCCTGGGCTCCGGCTCCGCGATGGCGCCCGGGGGCATCTACGCCTGAGTGCCGTGGCGCATGGAGGGCTCAGTTCTCCCCCGGGCCGTCCATGCGCTCTTCCAGGACGTCGATGCGCTTGCGGTCAGAAGCCTGGGCATCCGCGAGGTGGTTCAGCGCACGGCCCACCTGTCCGAACATCCGGAGCTGCGCGCTCTTGATGCCGTGCACTTCCTGCGTCAGGGTCGAGAAGTGCGTGGTGAGTTCACCCACGTTGTCCCGGAACTCATTCATCTCTTCCTCGAAGGTGCAGACCTGTCGTGCCAGGGCGCTCACCTGTTCAGAGATGACATGGATCCGATCCGACATGCGCTGGGTCTTCCGGAAGAGGACCCGGCACTTCATGTGGACCGTTCTCAAGGCCTTTTCCGTCCGCGCGAACTGCTCCTTCGACTCCTCCTGCATCTCGCGGAACTCCTGGAGCATCCGCACCATCACGTCCCCGCCCGTCGCCGTCGCCAATCCGTCCCTCCCGGTGATGGGCGGCGTTCCTACCAAGGTGTTCTGACATGACATCGCGTCCGGCCTCCGGTTTGGATCCGCGCCAGGATACCTGACGACCCGTGAGGTTGGAAGCGCGGGACAGGACCTGGGACGGTCCATGGATGTCCCTGGGTGGACGCCTGCCCGGAGGGCCCGGGTTTCTCGGGATGGGAGGACCCGGTGGAGCGGTTAGAAGTCCCGTGCCCAATCCTTCGCACCCCGAGGACCGCATGACGCGTCGTACCCCGCTCGCCCTGCTGGCTGTCCTGCTCGTGGCGGCCCCTCCCGTGTGGGCCGCGCCGGCTCCCCTTCCGAAGCCCGCCGCCTCCTCGGCCATGCGCGCCCAGACGAAGCAGGCGGCCCTGGCCCCTGTCGCGAGCGTCGAGGGCATCACCGAGTACCGCCTGCCCAATGGCCTGCGCGTCCTGCTCTTCCCGGACCCCACCAAGGCCACCGTCACCGTCAACG
The DNA here is from genome assembly GCF_054512695.1 of Corallococcus sp. M7. Taxonomy (NCBI): domain Bacteria; kingdom Pseudomonadati; phylum Myxococcota; class Myxococcia; order Myxococcales; family Myxococcaceae; genus Corallococcus; species Corallococcus sp. M7. The sequence continues at coordinate 9,937,123 of NZ_CM137252.1, read as the reverse complement.
TCACCTACCTGGTGGGCAGCAAGCACGAGGGCTACGGCGAGACGGGCATGGCGCACCTGCTCGAACACCTGATGTTCAAGGGCACGCCCACCACCCCCAACGTGCCCCAGGCCCTCACCGAGCGCGGCGCGCGTCCCAACGGCACCACCTGGCTGGACCGCACCAACTACTACGAGACCCTGCCCGCGTCGGACGACAACCTGTCCTGGGCGCTGACCTTCGAAGCGGACCGCATGGTCAACAGCCACATCGCGCGCAAGGACCTGGACAGCGAGATGACCGTGGTCCGCAACGAGTTCGAGTCCGGCGAGAACAACCCGCGCGGCATCCTCTTCAAGCGCACCATGAGCGCCGCGTACCTCTGGCACAACTACGGCAAGGCCACCATCGGCGCGAAGGCGGACCTGGAGCACGTGCCCATCGACCGGCTCCAGGCCTTCTACCGGCGCTACTACCGCCCCGACAACGCGACGCTCGTCATCGCCGGGCGCTTCCAGCCGGAGAAGGCCCTGTCGCTCGTGCAGTCCACCTTCGGCAAGCTCCAGAAGCCCGCGGATCCGGTGCCCGTCACGTACACCGAGGAGCCCACCCAGGACGGTGAGCGCGAGGTCACGCTGCGCCGCGTAGGCGACAACCAGCTCATCTCCAGCGTCTACCACGTGCCCGAGGGCGCCCACCCCGACTTCGCCGCCATCGACGTGCTCACCCAGGTGCTGGGCGACGTGCCGTCCGGCCGCCTCTACAAGGCGCTCGTGGAGACGAAGAAGGCCTCGCGCGCGAGCGCGTTCAACTTCCAGCTGCGCGACCCGGGCGTCATCGGCTTCAGCACCGAGGCCCGGCAGGACCAGCCCCTGCCCCCCGTGCGCGAGGCGCTGATCAAGACCGTAGAGGAGGCCTCCCGCACGCCCTTCACCGACGAGGAGGTGAACCGCGCGAAGACGGCCCTCGCGAAGCAGACGGAGCTGCTGCTCAACAACTCCGAGCGCGCCGCCATCCTCCTGTCCGAGTGGGCCGCCGTGGGCGACTGGCGCCTGCTCTTCCTGCACCGCGACCGCATCGAGGCCGTCACGCCCGCGGACGTCACCCGCGTGGCCGCCGCGTACCTCAAGAGCTCCAACCGCACGATGGGCACCTTCGTGCCCACGCCGAAGCCGGACCGCTCGGAGCTGCCGCCCCCGGTGGACGTGGCGAAGATGGTGGACGGCTACCAGGGCAAGGCCGCGGTCGCCCAGGGCGAGGCCTTCGACCCCTCCCCCGCCAACATCGAGTCGCGCGTGCAGCGCGGTGAGCTGCCCAACGGCGTGAAGTACGCGCTGCTGCCCAAGAAGACGCGCGGCGAGATGGTCAACCTGGCGCTGGACCTGCGCTGGGGCACCGCCCAGACCGTGAGCGGCAAGCTGCCCGCCGCCTCCTATGCCGGAGGCATGCTGATGCGCGGCACGAAGAAGCACACCCGCCAGCAGCTCTCCGACGCGCTCGACAAGCTCAAGGCCCGCGTGGGCGTGGACGGTGGCGCGATGGGCGTCAGCGTCTCCATCGAGTGCCCCCGCGCGAGCCTCCCGGAGGTCCTCAAGCTGATGGCGGAGGTGCTGCGCGAGCCCGCCTTCGACGCGAAGGAGTTCGCGCTCCTCAAGCAGGAGCGGCTGGCCTCGCTGGAGTCGCAGCGCAGCGAGCCGCAGCCCCAGGCCACCATCGCGTTCTGGCGCGTGCTCAGCCCCCAGTACCCCAAGGGCCACCCGTTCTACGTGCCCACCCTGGATGAGCGCCTGGCCGACGCGAAGGCCGTCACGCTGGAGCAGGCGCGTGACTTCTACCGCCAGTTCTTCGGCGCCTCGCGCGGGGAGCTCGCGGTGGTGGGTGACTTCGACGCGAAGGAGCTCACCTCGCTCGTGGGCCCCCTGCTCGACGGCTGGAAGAGCCCGGCGCCCTACGCGCGCGTGGCCCGCACGTACCAGGACGTGGCCCCGAAGTCCGTGGTGCTGGAGACGCCGGACAAGGCCAACGCGTACTTCCTCGCCGGACAGCTGCTCCAGATTCGCGACGACCACGCGGACTGGCCCGGCATGATGATGGGCAACTTCATGCTGGGCGGTGGCTTCCTCAACTCACGGCTGGCCACGCGCGTGCGTCAGCAGGACGGCCTGTCCTATGGCGTGGGCAGCAGCCTGTCCGCCCAGGAGCTGGACACCGTGGGCTGGTTCCTCACCTACGCCATCTACGCGCCGCAGAACGCCCAGAAGCTGGAGGCCGCCATGCGCGAGGAGATCACCCGCGCCGTGCAGAAGGGCTTCACGCAGGAGGAGCTGGACAAGGCGCGCGCGGGCCTCCTGGAGTACCGCCAGTCCGCCCGGGCACAGGATGGGAACCTGGCGCAGCAGCTGACGGAAGGCCTGTACCTGGGGCGCACGCTGAAGTTCGACGCGGACCTGGAGGCGAAGCTCCAGAAGCTGACCGCCGACGACGTGCGCAAGGCCCTGTCCAACCACCTGGACTTCAGCAAGGCCACCCTCGTGCGCGCGGGTGACTTCGCGAACGCCTCCAAGGCCCAGGCCCCGCAGGCGCCGGCTCCGGCCAAGGCGAACGCGTCGCCGTAAGGCCGTGTCTGTCATTGGGCATGGGCGCTAGAGTCCGCGCCCATGCCCGTGCAACTGGTGGAAGGCGACCTGCTGGACCAGCCGGTGGACGCCATCGTCAATGCGTGGAACCGGAACATCATCCCCTGGTGGCTGCTGTTGCCGCAGGGGGTGTCCGGGGCCATCAAGCGCCGCGGAGGCACGGCGCCGTTCCGCGAGGTCGCGCGCGTGGGACCCATGCCGTTGGGCTCGGCGGTGGTGACCGGGCCGGGGCGCCTGCCCTTCAAGGGCATCATCCACGTCGCGGGCATCAACATGCTCTGGCGCGCGTCCGAGCGGTCCATCCAGGACTCGGTGCGAAACGCGTTGACGCGCGCGGGAGAGCACGGCTTCCACTCCGTGGCGTTCCCCATCATCGGCGCGGGCTCCGGCAGCTTCGACGAGGACCGCGCGCTGGAGCTGATGCGCGAGGCGCTGGGGGATGCCCCCGCTTTCGACGTGCGCGTGGTGCGCTTCCGCCGTTAGAGGGAGCGCACCTCTTCACACGCGAAGCGAGGGTGACATGATCGACCTGTACACGTGGGGCACGCCGAACGGACACAAGGTCTCGGTGGCCCTGGAGGAGCTGGCGCTGCCGTACACCGTGCACGCGCTGGACATCTCCACGGGCGTGCAGAAGCAGCCCGCGTTCCTGGCCATCAACCCCAATGGCCGCATCCCCGCCATCGTGGACCGCGCGGCGGGTGACTTCGCCGTCTTCGAGTCCGGGGCCATCCTCCTCTACCTGGCGGAGAAGACGGGCAAGCTGATGCCCACGGACGCGAAGGGCCGCTCGCTCGTCACCCAGTGGCTGATGTTCCAGATGGCGGGCGTGGGCCCCATGCAGGGGCAGGCCAACGTCTTCTTCCGCTACTTCCCGGAGAAGATTCAGCCCGCCATCGACCGGTACCAGAACGAGACGCGCCGCCTGTACACGGTGCTGGAGAGCCGGCTGAAGGACCACGAGTACCTGGCCGGTGACTACAGCATCGCGGACATCGCGAACTGGGCGTGGGTGCGCATCCACGACTGGGCCGGTGTGTCCGTGGACGGGCTGCCGGGCGTGCAGCGGTGGCTGGCCGCCATCGAGCAGCGTCCCGCGGTGCAACGCGGCTTGAAGGTGCCCGCGCCCCGCGAGGAGAAGCCCAAGACGGAGGAAGAGGCCATCCAGCACGTGCGCACCTTCCTCCAGCGCTGAAGCGCCCTCCCCTCCCCTGCCCCGGTGCATGGCCCCGAACATCCGGACATCCGAGCCTGGCGTGCGCATGATGGGGCCGTTCACGGCTCCCGGGATGGGAGCCCAGGGAGTGGATGACATGGAAGCGGTGCGGAGCCTGGGCCGGTGGGCCGGACTGTGTCTGGCATTGGGACTGTGGGGCGCGTGCACGCCGAGCGGCGGCACCGTGCGCGCGTCGCGGGACAACGTGGCGCCGGATGGCTGCGCGCCGGCCACGTGCTCGCAGGCGATGGTGGCCTGTGGCCGGACGCCGGACGGGTGTGGCGGCTTCATCGACTGCGGCGACTGTCAGGCCGGCACGTGCACCGACGGCCGCTGCGTGGCCCCGCCCGTGCCCGCCGAGCCGAAGAAGGAGCCCTCGGGCCCCATCAGCACCTGCACCCCGGGGTGCAAACCCAACGAGTCCTGCGTGGATGACCGCTGCGTCTGTCAGCGCGCGACGTGCGCCACGCTGGGATTGAAGTGCGGCACCGCGGACGACGGCTGCGGCGGCGTGGTGCAGTGTGGCGCGTGCGTGCCGGCGTGCCGCCCGGACGAGATGGAGTGCTGCGGCGCGTGCATCCCCAAGTCGGACGGGCGCTGCCCGGAGAACGTGCACTGCCCCAGCCGGTCGAACCCCCCGGCCACCCGCTGACGCCGTGCGGTTCCGGGCCCGGGTGAAGGGCCTGGAACCCGGAATGTCAGACCCCCCCGCTATACCCTTCCCCGTCGCGCACACGGAGGGTCCGCCGGCCTCGCTGGTTCGAGTCCGAGAGCCCCCATGCGCCCTCACCGCCTGGGCCGCTTTCCGGCCCCCGTGTGTGCGACGCCATGTGAAGACACGAGGGCCGGGGGACTCGTGTGGGCAGGTCCCATGGATGCCATCGCCGTCGAAGGGCCAGAGACGCCACCGGTGTGTCAGGCGCGCCCTTGACGGATCCACGATGACTGGTGCGCGCGAGGCGGGCGGCGTTGTTACCCCTCCCACTGCCCGCCTCGCGTGCTCCCAAACTTGGCCAGTCCATGTCTGTGTTTGGGCAACGACCCAGGTAGGGGAGGAACCAGCCGGGTGGACGGTGTCCCCATGCCCATGCCCGGCTTGCCACGGACGCGCCGGGGCGTGATACCCCCCGGGACGCGATGGAACTCCGATACGACATCGTCGTGGTGGGGCTGGGCCACGCGGGCTGCGAGGCGGCGCTCGCGTGTGCTCGCATGGGCCTGTCCACCCTGGGCGTGACGCTCAAGCGCGAGCGCGCCGCCGTGATGAGCTGCAACCCCGCCGTGGGCGGCACCGCCAAGGGCCACCTGGTGCGCGAGTTGGATGCGCTCGGGGGACAGATGGGGCGCGCGGCGGACCTCGCGGGCACGCACGTCAAGGTCCTCAATCCCTCCAAGGGCCCCGCCGTGCAGGCCACTCGCGTCCTCTGTGACCGCGACGCCTACGCCGCCGGCATGCAGGCCGTGCTCTTCACCCAGCCGAACCTCACCGTGCGCGAAGGCGAAGTCGCGGCCGTCGTCGCGGAGGAGGGGAGGGTGAAGGGCGTGGTGCTGGGGGATGGCACCCAGGTGGTGGCCCGCGCGGTGCTCCTCACCACCGGCACCTTCCTTCGCGCGCTCATGCACGTGGGCGAGCAGAAGGAGGTCGGTGGCCGGCTGGGAGACGAAGCCGCGCGCGGCCTCTCGGAGTCACTGCACGCGCTCGGCTTCACGCTGGGCCGCTTCAAGACGGGCACTCCCGCGCGCCTGTCCCGCGACAGCATCGACTGGGACGCCGTCACGCCGCAGCCGGGAGACGTGGGCGTGCGGCCCTTCTCCTGGCGCACGCAGGTGGAGCAGGGCCTGCCGTTCCCGCGTCAGCCTTCCGTGACGTGCGGCCTCACCGCGACGACGGAGGCGACGCACCGGCTGTTGCGCGACAACCTGCACCGCTCGCCGCTGTTCCAGGGGGACATCGTGGGGCGCGGGCCCCGGTACTGCCCGTCGCTGGAGGACAAGGTGGTGCGCTTCGCCGCTCGCGAACGGCACCAGGTGTTCCTCGAGCCGGAAGGGCCCACGTCGCCGCTCGTGTATCCGGCGGGCCTCTCCACCAGCATGCCCGCGGACGTGCAGTTGGAGTTCCTGCGCACCATCCCGGGCCTGTCCCGCGTGGAGGTGATCCGCTACGGCTACGCGGTGGAGTACGACTTCGCGCCGCCCACTCAGCTGCACCCCACGCTGGAGACGAAGGCCGTCGCGGGCCTGTTCTTCGCGGGCCAGCTCAACGGCACCTCCGGCTACGAGGAGGCCGCCTTCCAGGGCCTGTGGGCCGGCATCCAGGCGGCGCTCCAGGTGAAGGGCGAACCGGTGCTCGTCGTGGGCCGCGATGAGGCGCACGGCGCGGTGCTCGTGGATGATCTGGTCACCAAGGGCGTGGATGAACCGTTCCGCATGTTCACCAGCCGCTCCGAGCACCGGCTCAAGCTGCGCGAGGGCAACGCGGATCTGCGGCTCGCGCGTCACGGGCATCGCGTGGGGCTCTTGCCGAAGGAGGCCCTGGAGCGCGCGGAGGCCCGGGCCCATGCGGTGACGGCGGAGGTCGCCCGGCTCAAGCGCACCGGTCTGGCCATGCGGCTCAAGCGTCCGGAGGTGACGTACTCGCAGTTGGCGGAAGAGCGCGCGGACTTCCCGGCCCTCACCCCCGACGTCGCGGAGGAGGTGGAGGTGGAGGTGAAGTACGAGGGCTACATCGCCCAGGCCGCCCGGGCCGCGGCGCGCGAGGCGGAGGCGTCCGACCGCTGGCGCATCCCGGACACGTTCCGCTTCTCTGACGTGCGCGGTCTGGGTACGGAGGCGGTGGAGAAGCTGTCCTCGCACCGGCCCGGGACGGTGGGGCAGGCCCGGCGGATTCCGGGCCTGACTCCCGCCGCGCTGTCCCTGCTCCTGGTCGCGCTCAAGCGGGGACAGGGGCCGTCAAGTGATCAGGAACAGGGCTGTGGATAACGTGTGGATATTTCTGGGGATGGATTTCCCCTGAATGATTCCAAGGACTTGAAGGGCCCTTCGGGGTGGAGGTGTTGTGGATAACGCGCGGTTCGCAGATCAGCTGGCATCCGGATGCAGTGCGTTGGGCATCACCGTGGGACCGGACGTGGGCCCCAAGCTCCAGCGGCTGATGGCGGAGCTCCTGAAGTGGAACGCGAAGGTGAACCTCACGGCCATCACCGCGCCGGAGGAGGTGCTGGAGAAGCACTTCCTGGATTCGCTCGCGGTGCTGCCGGAGGTGAGGGGCGCGACGTCGCTGCTGGACCTGGGCGCGGGCGCCGGCTTCCCCGGACTGCCGCTCAAGCTGGAGCTGCCGGAGATGGGCGTGACGCTGGTGGACACGGTCGGCAAGAAGATCGCGTTCATCAAGGCCGCCGCAGCCAGCCTGGGCCTCGTCGGCGTGCGCGGACTGCACGCCCGGGCGGAAGGGGAGCCGGAGACGGAGGGGATTCCGCGCGCGCAGGTGCTCATCGCGCGCGCGTTCATGGACCTGCCGGACTGGCTGAGCCTGGCGCCCTCCTATGTGGAGGAGGGCGGGCGCGTGGTGGCGATGCTGGGCAAGCAGCAGACGGACGCGGAGCTCCAGTCGCGCGCGGCCGAGCGCAACCTGCGCGTGGTGTCCGCCCGGTCGTACCGGCTCCCGTTCTCCGGCGCCGAGCGCCAGGTCGCGGTGTTCGCGAAGCAGTAGGGGAGGGGAGGGCGGTCGGGCCCGCGATTCAGTGCGCGCCCGCCATCTCCTGCTGGATCTCCCGGAAGTGCTCCAGCACGTGCTCCAGCGCGTGCTCGGAGAGAAAGTCCATGCCCTGCATGGAGCCCTCGGCCGCGATGGCGGCGCGCTCGAACATGGCCGCCTCGTAGCCCTTCACGGCCCGGCTCCAGTCGGAGTCCGCCGCGAGCGCGAGCCCCAGCTCCAGTCCATCGAGCATCGCCATGTTCACGCCCTCGCCGCCGAAGGGCGGCATCACGTGGGCCGCGTCCCCGAGCAGCGTCACGCCCGGCCGGTGCGTCCACCGGTGTCCCACTGGCAGCGCGACGATGGGGCGCGCGGCGAGGCTGTCATTGCACGCATCGATGAACGCGAGCAGGGACGGCGCCCACCCCGGGAGCAGCGCCTTGAGTTGTCCGCGGGCGCGGGCAGGCGAGGCCGTGTCCACGAGCCCCTGCTGGAGCTGTGTCTCGGACACCCGGAACATGAAGTACGCGCGCACGTGACCGTTGCTGCTGCGCTGGGCGATGAGCCCCTGGTTGCCTCCGACCACGGAGATCTTCCCTCGGGGGAGCAGCTTCGCGACCGCCGGATGCCGCGTGTCCACGTCATCGATTTGGAGTTCGATGAAGAGCACGCCCGTGAAGGCCGGCATCGCAGGGGACACGAGCGGACGGACCTTCGACCACGCGCCATCCGCGCCCACCACCAGGTCGAATTCTCCCAGTGAGCCCGTGGGGCCCACGACGCGGTAGCGCCCATCGGGCAGCGGCTCCACCGTGGACACCTTGCTTCCCCAGCGGATCCGTTCCGCGGGGAGGCTGTCCAGGAGGAGCGAGCGCAGCTGCGTGCGGTCAATCTCTGGCCGGTCGCCGTCGCTCGCCTCGTTGTGCTGGAAGTGCAGCGTCCCCTGGGCGTCATAGATGGCGTCGCCCTGGTCGTCGTACCGGGCAACGGCCTTGAACCCGGCCTCCAGTCCGGCCTCGCGAAGCGCGCGCAGTCCCGAGTCGCCGTGCAGGTCCAGCGAACCTCCCTGCGGACGCGCGAGCGGGTGCTCATCCAGCTCGAACACCATGGCCGCGATGCCCCGTGTCTCCAGGATCCGCGCCAACGTCAGCCCGCCCGGACCGCCTCCAATGATGCCCACTGTCTTCGCGATGTGCATAGTGTGCTATGTAAATGGAGACAGGACGCCATGCAACCCGAAGAGACCTGGCCCGCCGGCAGGGGAGGGCACCTTCCGAGCATTCGCGGGCGACGCGTGGAACACCGCGGTTCCGATGCCGCGCGCGGACGGTTCGCCTAACGTTCCGCCGCGTGACGGACACCTCCCGCAGCTCCGGGCGCGTCGAGCTCGCGCAATTCCTTCGCAGCCGCCGTGAGCGTTTGCGTCCGGAGGACGTGGGACTTCCCTCCGGTTCGCGGCGGCGCACGCCGGGCCTTCGCCGCGAGGAACTGGCGCGGCTCGCCGACGTGGGCGTCAGTTGGTACACGTGGCTGGAGCAGGGGAGGGACATCCACGTCTCCGAACCGCTGCTGGAGCGCCTGGTGGTCGCGCTCCGTCTCACGCCGACGGAGCGTCTGCACCTCTTCGCGCTGGCGCACGGCCGGCCCGCGTCCATGCCCGTGCGCTCACCGGAGTCGGTGAGTGACGCGCTTCAACGGCTGCTCGATGCGCATCCCTTTCCGGCGCTCGTCTCCACTCGACGGTGGGACATCGTCGCGTGGAACGCGCCGGCGACCGTCCTCTACGCGGACCTGGAACTGCCGGCTTCCTCCCCGGAGGCGCGCAATGGCTTGTGGGCGCTGTTCATGAATCCCGAGCGGCGCGCGCGCATGCCTTCGTGGGATGAGGTGGTGCGCCGCGCGGTGGCGGGGTTCCGGATGGACGCCGCCAGGGCCGCGGATCGGTCGGAGTTCGACGCGCTGGCGGAGAAGCTCCAGTCCGTGAGCCCGGAGTTCGCGCGCCTCTGGAGCGAGCACGACGTGGTGGAGACCGCCTCCATGGCGAAGGTGTTCCTTCTGCCGAAGTGGGGGCCCATCGCGTTCGAGAACGTCACGCTCACGTACTCGGAACCCGATGGCCGGGAGCTGCGCGTGTCCTTCTACTCGCCACGTCCCGGTCCCAACCTGGAGCGCACGCGCGCGCTGTTCTCGCGGACGTAGTGCGGATCCGCGGACCGCGCGTCACGGATTGAAGCGGACGCTGGTCCACGCTTCGCTCGAGGACCACAACCGGTCGGCCTTTTTCAGATCCACGGCGAAGTCCTTCACGCCGCGCCGGATGGTGGCGTCGGCGGGTGCCATCACGGCGATGTCGGCGTTCTCGCAGTAGACGCCGCCACTGCCCACGAGCTGGGGGCTGGTCGCGCACCAGACCGTGGTCGCGGCGCCCTGTTCCACGGTCTTCAGCGGTTCAATCTTGTCGGAGTTCTCGATGGAGGCGCGGAGCTCCTCCTCGGACATGTGCCGGGCCAGGTCCGTGAGGATGCCGCCGGGGTGGACGGCGAACGCGCGCACGCCGTGGGCCTGTCCGCGCGCATCCAGTCCGACGGCGAAGAGGATGTTCGCGGTCTTCGACTGCCCGTAGGCGACCCACTTGTCGTAGGGGCGCTGCTGGAAGAACGGGTCGTCGAAGTCGACGCCGGAGAAGAAGTGGCCGCGCGATGACAGGCACACCACGCGCGCGCCGTTCGCTTGCTTCAGCGCGGGCCACAGCCGAGCGGTGAGCTGGAAGTGGCCCAGGTGGTTGGTGGCGAATTGGGACTCGAACCCACGCGCGTCGCGGGTGAGCGGGGCGGCCATGATGCCCGCGTTGTTGATGAGCAGGTGCAGCGGGCGGCCGGACGCGATGAAGCGCGAAGCGAACGCATCAATGGATGCGGGGTCGAAGAGGTCCATGGACTCCAGCTCCACGCGCTCCAACCCCGCGAGCGCGGCGCGGGCCTTGTCGGGAGTCCGCGCGGGGACGATGACGGTGGCACCCGCGGCGTGGAGCGTGCGGGTGGTCTCCAGTCCGATGCCCGCGTAGCCGCCGGTCACGATGGCGACGGTGCCATCGAGTCGGGTGGTGCCCAGCGCCTCGCGAGCGGTGGTGGTGGCGCCGAAGCCGGAGTTCAGGGGCTGCTGTTTCGTGGTCATGGGCACAAGGTGCAGGCCCGAGGTCCGCGCGAAAAGAGCGTCAATTCATCCTATGTGTGGCACCACCCGGATGCGGATCCGGGAAGGGGAGGGCAGCGCATGGACGTGGTGAAGCTGCGGGTCGCGAGGCCGGCACGGGACCTGGACGCGGTGGTGCGCTTCTACCGGGACGGGCTGGGCTTCGAGGTGCTCGGAGGATTCGAGGACCACGCGGGGTTCGACGGCGTGATGCTTGGACACGAGGGTGCGCCGTACCACCTGGAGTTCACGGTGGAGCGCGGACACGAAGCACCGCGAGCTCCATCCGAAGACCACCTCCTGGTGTTCTACGTGCCGGACCCGGAAGCGTGGGCGGAGCGGGTCCGCCGCATGGAGGCCGCGGGCTTCGCCCCGGTGCGGTCGCGCAATCCGTACTGGGACGCGAACGGAAGGACCTTCGAGGATCCGGACGGCTACCGCGTCGTGCTTCAACGCGCAGCCTGGTCGCGCTGAGCGGTGAAGCACGGCGGCGCGTGTTCCACGTGGAACACGCCCGTGAGTTCCGCCGCGTGATGAAGCGGAGTCCGGGACCGTCGCCGCGAAGCACGGCAGCGACCCGAGCCCCGGACCTTCATGCGGACAGAACGCATGTCCGAGGCCTCGCGTGAAAGCGCATCTGGACCGGATGCGCTGCACCCACGTTGAGCGGCTTCCTGTTCCACGTGGAACGTCCACGGCGAAGTCGTCCGGATGCGTTCGTGGTCCTGATGCTCCGCGTTCCACGTGGAACACGTGCACGGCGGGCGGCGCGAAGTGGAGGCGAGCCACGTGATGCCCACGTTCCACGTGGAACACGCGATGAGTTCCGCCGCGTGTTGGACCGGAGTTGGGAACGCACCGCCAAAGTCCCGCGTGAAGCACATGCGGGCGGACTCGCGGCGCGACGTTGGGAGCCGCGCGTTCCACGTGGAACACGTGTACGGCGAGCAGCGCGAAGTGGAGGCGGACCACGCGATACCCATGTTCCACGTGGAACACGCGCTGCCTGATGGACCGCTAGACGGGCCCAGAGATGGATGCGGTTGAGTCCCGACTGAGGACCACCGAGATGCCGCGCGAAAAGCTGTTCACGAAGCATGGGACTCACGCCGTTGTCCGCGCGCAGGCATGCGGGTTGGTCCGCATCGCGCCACGGCTTCGAGTTCAGGCATCCGCATGGACGGGCCCGCGGAGCATGCGCATGCGCTCACCGGATCCGGTGCTTGATGGACATCGAAGAAGCGAAGCGATGGAAGCACGGGCTGAGTGCTCGACCGGTGTTCCACGTGGAACACGGCCGGACACGGGTCCGCGTGTGGAGGCACTGAAGAACAAGCGCTGAAGCGGCGCGCGGTTGTTCGCCGTGGTGTTGAACGGTGCCTGTCCTGGAGCGCTTGATGGAGTGAAGGGGAGGGGAGCTGGCGCCCATGCGGCTTCGCTTGTTCCACGTGGAACACGCTCCAAGAAGGGGCTCCGCTGGTTGCTTGGACTGCGGCCGTGAGCGTGAAGGGCAGCGCGTTGGATGTGCTGCTGGGCGCTGAAGAAGGGGCCGCATGAACGGCTCTTCATCAGACCCGCGTCACAACGGTTCGCGGGTCGTTGGGTCGCGGATCCGAACACGCATCCATGCCGTGGTTCATGGTTGGCGGAGGCGAAGCGAAGTGGATGGAAGGGAGCCCCAGGCTGGTTGCTCCTTCCCCAACCTCGGTTCGAAGAACGCGTGCCGGAAGTGGTTCAGGCACTTCCATTTCGCGGCTCCCATGACGTGTTCCACGTGGAACGTCCCGGCATGAATGCAGGGCTTGAAGCGGGCTCCAGTTCTCAACGAGCACCGGTGGGTTCAGCGCTTGGGAAAGGTGAGGGCGTGTTCCACGTGGAACGTGGTGGAGCCACTGCCTTGAGGCGCTGTCTTCATGAACGGCGCGGGACCGTGCTTTCACCTGCGCGTGTTCCACGTGGAACCTCATGGTGGTGACCGTGCCTTCAGCCACCTGGGTTCGCATGAAGCGCTGAAGGCTCCTCGATGCGCGGTGGTTGGAACGGCTTGAGCGTGTTCCACGTGGAACGTGCTGGTGGATCCACTGGCTGGACAGGGCAGGTCCCCGCGGCTTCTGGACCGTGCCTCGCCTGCCCGTTGTTGCTGCGCAGGTGCTCGCTGCACGCGCTTGAGATGGCGTGGACGTGTTCCACGTGGAACGGCTGCGTGAACCTGTCGCGTTGAAGGCGCCCGTGGCCACGGTGAATGCCGAGCCTTCCTTCGCTCATGTGCTCGCGACCGCATCCGCGTGTTCCACGTGGAACGCCGGTGTTCGGCCATGGCCTGGCACCGTCCTCGTCCTTCGCGCCGCCTGTTCGAAACGGTGTGGCGCGGTTCATCTGAAGCGGTGCTGGGTCGGGAACCTGGTTGTGGGAACCGTGTACTCGCCGCCGCGTGCGCGTGTTCCACGTGGAACCTGTCAGCGCGTGCGTGCGGCCTTGAGTTGGCGCGGTTCACGGCACGCGTCGAACCGTTCTTCCTCATGCCGAGGTTCGTGAACTCACGCGTGTTCCGCGAAGCGCGTCGGCCGTTCCTCTTCGTGGTGAGGTTCGCGTGCTCATGCGTGTTCCACGTGGAACGCGCGCACGAAGGCGAGGCCGTTGGTCGGCACGGCCCGCGAAGCGCGTCGAACCGTTTCTCTTCGTGGCGAGGTTCGCGAGCTCACGCGTGTGGAACGCGCGGCGCGAAGGCAAGGTCGTTGGTCGGCACGGTCCGCGAAGCACGCTGGGCCGTTGTTGCGCATCGTGAGTTCGTGCGTTCGCGTGTTCCACGTGGAACGAGCGGCACGGATGCGCGGCCTTGAGTTGGCGTGGTCCGCGAAGTGCGCTGGGCCGTTGTTGCGCATCGTGAGGTCGTGCGTTCGCGTGCTCCATGTGGAACGAGCGGCACGGATGGCGGCCTTGCGTTGGCGTGGTCCCTGAAACGCACCGGACCGTTCTTCCGCATGGCGGCGCTCGACCTCCGGCGGGTTCCACGTGGAACCTGGGGGCACGGGTGCGGGGGCTTGGCTTGGCGCGGTCCAAGAAACGCGTGGACCGTTCCTCCGCGTGGCGAGGTCCGCGTGCTCATGCGCGTTCCACGTGGAGCCTGCGGGCGTGCGACTTCAGTTGGCGTGGTCCGCGAAGCGCGCTGGTCCGGCTCTCCACATGGCGGGGGTTCGGCCTCCTACGTGCTCCATGTAGAACGGCTGGCTGGATGGACGACCTCCGACTGCCTCGATTCCGGAAGGTCAGACCGTGAGGCCGCGTGGCGGTGCTCGCATCCGTTCATGCCGCGTGACTCGCCTTCGATGTCCCGCCCCTCATTGGATGGGGAGGCGCGAGAAGTGGCGGACCGTCTTTCCATGTCGCAGTGGTCGCACCCGCGGGCGGTTGTTCAAGTGACCGGCTCAGCTTCGAAGCGCCGTCCGCGTTGAGTGGGTTCGTGCGGAGCATGGCCCGACCGTCCTTCCAACCCGCGGTGCGCATCAGGGGACGGTCGCTCATGGGAGCGGCTTACCCGATGCCTCCACGCCTCAAGCGTGGTTCGTGGAAGGTGACCCGTCCGCGTTGCTCGCGTTGGTAGAGGCGGTCACGGGAACGCCTGGCGTGGGCGGCTCCGGTTGGCGCGGTTCGCGGCGGCATGGCGCGGGTTCCACGTGGAGCCGCCGGTGGTCGTGGCTGGACCCGTGCATCCACGAACCGCGCGAACGCCGGACCGATGATGGGCGCCGTGCCGGACGGCGCGCTTGAGCTGCGTCCCCACGGACCGAAGTCGCCGGACCGGCTCGCGCGAATCCACCCGCCGCACGAACTTACGAAGCCCGACCGGTTCTACGTGAAACGGCGAACTCACGAACCGCGTGAAGCCGTCACCACGAACTCGCCGCGCGGGACCTCCTGAAAAACCCAACACCCTTCCGCCCCGCACGGAATCGCCACCCCGAAAGCAGCCGAGCAGGCACGCGCAGCCACCCTCATCCGCGCGAATTTCCACCGCCCACGGGCCCCCGAGCGAGGGGCCGGGCAGGGCCCAAGTCCCACCTTGGATGGGAAATTGATCCATCCTCGAACCCCGTGCTAGCTGCCTGATCAGGCCCCGATTCGCGCGCACGTCCGCGCGAAACGCGGGCGGGGCTCTGGCGTCAGCCGGGGCGAGAGAGGATGGGCCACGTGGGTCGTATCATCTGCATCTCCAACCAGAAGGGCGGCGTGGGAAAGACCACCACCGCCATCAACCTCGCCGCGAGCCTCGCCTCCGCGGAGCGCCGCACCCTGCTGGTGGACATGGACCCCCAGGGCAACGCCGGCAGCGGCCTGGGCATCAAGCGCGAGAACCTCACCGGCACCGTCTACGACGCACTCCTCGGAGGCCGGCCCGCTTCGGAGCTGGTCCACCCCACCGAGCTGCGCTTCCTCCAGGTCATCCCCGCCACGCCCGACCTCACCGGCGCGGAGGTCGAGCTCGTCAACCAGGAGCGCCGCGAGTTCCGCCTGCGCGAAGCCCTGCTGCCGCTCAAGGACAAGTACGACTACATCATCATCGACTGCCCGCCCTCGCTCGGCCTGCTCACGCTCAACGCGCTGGTGACCGCGGACTCCGTCCTCATCCCGCTCCAGTGCGAGTACTACGCGCTCGAGGGTCTGTCGCAGCTCACGCACACCATCGACCTGGTCAAGCAGGGGCTCAACCCCTCGCTGAAGATGGAGGGCATCCTCCTGACCATGTTCGACGCGCGCGCCAACATCGCCCACCAGGTCGTGGATGAGGTGCGCGGCTACTTCAAGGACCAGGTCTTCCAGGCCGTCGTGCCGCGCAACGTGCGCCTGTCCGAGTGCCCGTCCTTCGGCAAGCCGATCATCCTCTATGACATCAAGTCCAAGGGCTGCGAGAGCTACCTGGCCCTGGGCCGCGAGCTGATGCGCCGGGACTCCCCCAAGCCGTCCAAGCGCCGGGTCGCCTGACCGGTCGCCTCCTTAATAGAGAGATGTGAATGGTGGGACCGGGTGCCCGGTTCGCCGTGAAGCACCCAAGGCCCATGCGCGCCGGTCCCAGGCCGGCGCGGGGAGTTCCCAACCGCCGTGCAGAAGAACGCAGACACCCAGAAGCGCGCCCTGGGCCGGGGCCTGTCCGCCCTCATCCCCCAGGCCGCCCCCGCCGCTCCGGCGCCCGCCGCGCCGCCGCCGAAGCCCGGCGTGCTCAAGCTGGCCATCGAGTCCATCCACCGCGACCCGCTCCAGCCCCGCCGCCACTTCGACGAGACGAAGCTCACCGAGCTCACCGACTCCATCAAGGCGCAGGGCCTGCTCCAGCCCATCCTCGTCCGGAAGAACCCGAACAAGGGCGGCGACGGCTACCTCATCATCGCGGGCGAGCGCCGCTGGCGCGCCTCCCAGGCCGCGGGCCTGAAGGAGATCCCCGCCATCGTGCGCGAGGTCACGGAGGCCGAGTCCTTCGAACTCGCCCTGGTGGAGAACCTCCAGCGGGCGGACCTCAACCCCATTGAAGAGGCGGACGGCTACCGGCGCCTGGTGGAGGAGTTCAAGCTCACGCAGGAGCAGGTGGCGCAGAAGGTCGGCAAGGAGCGCTCCACCGTCGCGAACGCGCTGCGCCTGCTGGCCCTGCCCCCGGACGTGAAGGCCATGGTGGCGGACGGGTCGCTGTCCATGGGCCACGCTCGCGCGCTGCTCGGCGTGCCCCGGCTGCCGGAGCTCCAGAACCTGGCGAAGCAGGTGACGGAGAAGAAGCTGTCCGTGCGCGACACGGAGCGGCTGGTCCAGCAGGGCAAGTCCGCGAAGGGTGGCAAGGACGCAGGGAAGCCGGCGCCCAAGGTGAGCCCGCAGGTGAAGGCCCTCACCGAGGAGCTGCAGCGTCGGTTGGGAACAAAGGTCCGTCTGTCGGAGAAAAGCCCGGGAAAAGGCACCCTGGAAGTCGACTTCTTCTCCTACGATGACCTCGACAGGCTGTTGAAGCTTCTGAGGAAGGAGTAGGGCGTGGCGCTCCTTGGCGGGAAGAAAGACGAAGCACCCAGCAAGCCCCTGTTCAAACGGGAGGAGGATTTCGTGTCGACGCGTCCGGGTGAGGTTCACACGCTTCTGGGCAAGGGAAGCGAGTTCGAGGGGAAGCTCACCTTCGAAGGTCAGGTTCGAATCGACGGCAAGTTCAACGGGCAGATTGTCACCAAGGACGTGCTCGTCATTGGCGACGGCGCCCGCGTGCAGGCGGAGATCCAGGCCGGCACCGTCATCATCAACGGCACCGTGGAAGGCAACGTGCGCGCCACGCAGCTCATCGAGCTGAAGCAGCCGGGCCGCGTGAAGGGCAACCTGGAGACGCCGTCGCTCTCCATGGACCGCGGCGTCATCTTCGAGGGCTCCCTCAAGATGGAGAACCTGGGCAAGGGCGGTGGAAACCCGCCGCCGCCCGGAGAGAAGAAGTAACGGTGCGCGTGCTCGCGTCCCACGCGCGGAGGACCCCGAGGCTCCTGGGCCTCGGGCTCGTCTCGCTCGGAGTTCTCTTCGGCGGCTGCGAGGGCTGCCAGAAGAAGACGCCGGTCGACGAGGTCTCCGGGGAGGACGCGGGGCTGCGCTCGGGCGTGAAGGTGCCGCTGCCGCCGGGCTGGTCCGCGCAGGTGGCCACCGACGGCAGCTTCCAGGCGGCCCTCCCGGCCGCCCGGCGCTGCGCGTGGATTTGAAGCCGGGGCAGGGCGAGCAGATGCCCTCCTCGGAGACGCTGGCGGACAACGTCCGTCAGCAGATGAAGCAGTTCACGCTGTCGCTGGACCAGGAGGAGGACACTCCGTCCTTCGCCCTCCTGCGCGTGACCATGGCCCCGTCCCTGGCGGACGGCGGCGTGGGACCGGAGGCGCCCGCGTTCTTCGGCGCCCGGCGCGTGGGGGAGGACCTGTTCCTCTGCGCCAGCCTCCCCGGCGCCACCACCGAGGAAGTCCGCCTGGCCACCGAGGCCTGCCGTACCATCCAGGTCCAGGCCGCGCCCCGCTGACAGTCCCTGCGCGAGGGCTGCGGCCTCCTTATGAAGGAGCGCGGAGGCCTCATGGACGACTGGCGCAAGAACCTCATCGAAGACGCGGAAGGCATTGGCGAGCTGCTCGCGCGCACGAAGCGCATCGCCGTGCTGGGCATCCGCCCGGAAGCACAGGCGGACAAGCCCGCGCACGCCATCCCGAAGTTCCTCCAGGACCACGGCTTCGTCATCCTGCCCGTGCCCACGCACGGCGAGCAGGGGAGCATCCTGGGCACCCCCATCTCCATCTCGCTGAAGGACCTGCCCGGAGAGGTGGACGTGGTGCAGGTGTTCCTGCGGCCGGACGACATCGATGCGCACGTGGACGCGATGCTGGAGAAGAAACCGCACGCGGTGTGGTTCCAGTTGGGCATCCGCAATGACGCCGCGGCCGAGCGGCTGGCGCGCGCGGGCATCCGCGTGGTGCAGGACCACTGCATGAAGGTGGAGTGGAAGAAGCGCCACCCGGAAGGCCGATAAGCGACGGCGGAGGAGAACCCGGGAACGTCCTGCGCGGCCCGGGTGTCCTCATTACGTGATGAGCGTGAGGTTTCGAGCGGCTGCGACTCACAGGGGATGGACTTCGGGGCCGGCCCGGGGTGCAATTCCGTCCACGTGCTGTCAGCCGGAGTCCCCGGGACTTCCCGAAAGCCTTCCGACTTCCTAACCTTAGCTTCCCGACCTGTGTCGAGCGCCCGCCCGTCCCGGGTCTTCACGCTGTGCCCCTCGTAAGGAGTCCGCGCATGACGCTCACCGAGATGCTTCCCCTCCCCCTGGCCGCCGTGGAGATCGGGCCCCTGGGTGAGCAGCTAGCAGCGGCGGGGGGACTCGTCATCACCGCGGCGGCCGCGCTCTGGGCCGCGTGGACGCGCCCGCAGCAGCAGCCGGCTCCGGTGCCGGTGCCCGTGCGCCGCGATCCCCCGCGCCGCCGCTAGGCCGCACCGTCGTCATCACCGTCTGGATTTCGGGCCCTGTCCCGGCGCCGCTGAAGCGCAGCGCCGGGCGGCCCTGAGCCCTACCGCTTCATCGCCAGCGACAGCGCGAAGTCTCCGTCAGCGTCCGTCCACCACGCGGCCAGGTCGAGGCCCGCGTCGCTGAGCTCCGCCTGCACCTGCTCGCGACAGAACTTGCAGCTCACCTCCGTGCGCAGACATTCGCCTTCCGCGAACTCCACGCGCCGCTCCAGGTCCTTCAGCCACACGGACTGGGCCTTGCGTGAGATGAGGCGCATCTCGATCCACTTGTTCGTCTCATCGAACGGGGCCAGGTGCTCGAAGGCCTCCGGATCGAAGTCCGCGTTCAGCTCGCGGTTGAGCACGCGCAGCACGTTGCGGTTGAAGTCCGCCGTCACGCCCGCGCTGTCGTTGTAGGCGGCGAAGAGGCGCTCGCGGTCCTTGATCAGGTCCGTGCCCAGCAAGAGCCCGTCCCCGGGCTTCAGCCCCGACGCCAGCTCGCGCAGGAACAGCGCGCGCTGCGCGGGCTTCAGGTTGCCGATGGTGCCGCCCAGGAAGGCGATGAGCCGCCGGCCGCCGCCCGGGATGCGGCCCAGGTGCTGCTCGAAGTCGCCCACCACCGCGTGCACGGCGATGCGCGGGTACTCGCGCGCCAGGTCCTCCGCGGCCTTGCGCAGGAAGGCCTCGCTCACGTCGAAGGGCACGAAGCGCTTGAGCTGTCCGGCCGCGTCCATCGCGTCCAGGAGCAGGCGCGTCTTCTCGCTGGTGCCGCTGCCCAATTCCACCAGCGTGTCCGCGCCGCTCAGCCGGGCCACGTCATCCGCGTGGGCGCGCAGAATTTCGCGCTCACGGCGCGTGGGGTAGTACTCCGGCAGACGGGTGATGTCGTCGAAGAGCTGGCTGCCGCGCTCGTCGTAGAGCCACTTGGGGCTCAGCTCCTTGTGGGGCCCGTGGCAGAGCCCCTCCAGCACCTCCGCGCGCAGCGAGTGCCGTGCGTCACCGGGTTGCACGTGCACGTCCACCTTCACGCCCGGCGACGCGTAGTCCTCCGCGATGCGTGCCTCGCTCTGCTCCGACCTCATCCTCATGTGACCCTCACCTCACGTCGCGTGCACAGCGGAAGCCGGCGAAGATCTGCCGGCGGATGGGGAAGTCCCAGTTGCGGAAGCTGTTGCGCACCGCCACCGGCGCGCTCGCCCAGGCTCCGCCGCGCAGCACCTTGGAGGTGTCTCCGAAGAAGACCTCCGAGTACTCGCGATACGGAAAGGCCCGGAAGCCCGCGTACGGTTGGAAGTCGCTGGCGGTCCATTCCCAGACGTCGCCGAGCAATCCCCAGACACCGTCCGCGCTGCCGCCCAGCGGATGGCTGCCCACGGGCGACGGCCCCCAGCGCGTCCCGCCCAGGTTGGCGTGCGCGTCCGTGGGCGAGGCGTCGCCCCAGGGGTGCGCGCGCGGGATGCCGTCACTGCCCTGCGCGGCCTTCTCCCACTCGGCCTCGGTGGGCAGGCGCTTGCCGGCCCAGCGCGCGTACGCGTCCGCCTCGTACCAGGACACGTGCTGCACGGGCTCGTCCTTGGGCAGACGCTCCACCGTGCCGAAGCGGCGGCGCAGCCAGACGTGGTTGCCCTGCGGACTCCAGAAGAGCGGGTGACGGATGTGCTCCGCCTGGATCCACGCGAAGCCCTTGGGGTCCCACCAGCGCGGATCCTCGTAGCCGCCGGACTCCACGAACACGAGGAAGTCCCCCGTGGTGACCGGGTGCGCGTCCAGGAGGAAGGGCTTGAGCTCCACGACGTGCCGGGGGCGCTCGTTGTCGTAGGCCCACGGGTCGTCGCTGCCCAGGCGCACCGGGCCGCCGGGGATGAAGACCTCGTGCTGCGGCACCGCGCCGGGCTGGGGGCGCAGCGCCTCCACCGGGTGGTACTCCACATGCGTCATCAGTTGCAGCGTGGCCGCCAGCGTCTCCGCGTGCTGCTGCGCGTGCTGCGCCACCATGCCGAAGACGAAGCCGCCGTGGATCAACGGATCCGCGCTGTCCTCGCTCAGCGTCTCCAGGTGCGCGCCCACCGCCTCGCGCACGCGGGTGGCGTAGGCCCAGGCGGCCTCCGGCTCCAGCAGCGGCAGCGTGGACCGCGTGTTTCGCGGGTGGCGGAAGGCGTCGTAGATGGCGTCGAACGCGGGGTCGGTGAAGGCCGGAGCCCCCAGCGCGCGCAGGAGCCACTGCTCCTCGTAGTTCGCCACGTGGGCCACGTCCCACACGAGCGGGGACATGAGCGGCGAGTGCTGCCGCATCAACTCCGCCTCCGGCAGCGGCGCGAGCATCGACTGGATGCGCTCCCGCCCCGCCTCCAGCTCCCGCCAGGCCCGGACCTTCCACGGCATGGCCTGCTGGGGGACTCGAGCGCTCCCCTGTTCCTGGCTCCTCAGCGACATGGTCGGCCCAAGGTAGGAAGGGGCTCCAGGCCCCGCTAACCCCCCGGGCCCCCCTGGTGGGACAGACCCGTGAGGGAGCACACGTTTGCGAGCCCGCTTCCCCTCCGCGGTGACACGGAGTCCTAGCCAAGGAAGAGAACCCTGTCGGGGAATTCTGGACCGAAGAGTTCGTTTCTGTCCAAAAGATACTCCCCGGAGCGCCGCTCGAACCTCAGGGCGGGCCGCGCTGGCGGCGCGACTGGAGCCGGTCCAGCAGGTGGAGCAGGTCGAACCGGGGCGGCAGCCGCCACCGGCGCCACATGGCGGTGAGGCGCAGCAGGCTGGCCCCGGCGATGGCGGCGGCCTCGGCCAGGGGCGCGGGCAACTCCAGCCCCACCGCGAGCGCGACGTAGAAGAGGCCGCACAGCAGCGCGACGGTGGCGTACAGCTCGCCGGGGGAGACCAGCGCGGTGCGCTCGCCCAGGAGCACGTCCCGGATGACGCCTCCGCCCACGGAGGTGACGAGCCCCAGGAACACCGCGGACGGCAGGGGCAGCTGGAACGTGAGCGCCTTCTCCAGCCCCAGCACCACCCACATGCCCAACAGCAGCGCGTCCACCACGTCCAGCGCCCGGTGCAGCCGGGACAGCCACGGCCCGCAGAGGACGGCCAGCACCGCGCACGCGCCCACCGCCAGCAGGTAGCGCGACGAGCGCAGCGCCGCGGGCGTCTGCCCGAGCAGCACGTCGCGCAGCATCCCGCCCCCCACGCTGGTGCAGATGGACAGGGCCAGCACCGCCATGGCGTCCAGCTCCCGCCGCAGCGCGTGCAGCGCCCCCGACAGGGCCCCCAGCCCCACCGCGCCCAGCTCCAGGTAGACGGGCAGCGTCAGCATGACTCCCGAACCTCCCAGAGTGGCCGACCCGGCCCCAAGGGGGTCATCCTCCAAGGCGGTCATCTGTCCACCAGTTGTCTGGGTATTCCGGGAAGGCGTGCCCGTGTGGGGGAGGGGGTCTCTATGCTGAGGGACATGGTTCAGCCCGTGCCGCACAAGCCCGTGCTGGTGGTGGAGGACGACGAGGATGCTCGCGCCGCCATCGCCGAAATCCTGGAAGCCGACGGCTACGAGGTGGCCGTCGCCGCCAATGGCCGCGAGGCCCTGGACGAGCTCCAGCACCTGCCTCCGCCGAGCCTCATCCTGCTGGACCTGAGGATGCCGGTGATGGACGGCCCGGAGTTCCTGCGCCACCTGCGCGCGGACTGGCCGCGGCTGAAGGCCGTGCCGGTGCTGCTGCTGTCAGGCGTGGGGGCGGAGGCGCTGCCGGACACGGGCGGCCTCTTGAAGAAGCCCATCGTCCCGGACGAGCTGCTGGCCACCGTGGGCCGGCTGTCCGGCCGGAGCGCGTGAACCCGGGGGCCCCGTGGCAGGCGGGCCCCTTCGTGTGTCAGCCCAGCCGCGTCACCGCGAGCAGCGTGAGCGTGCTGGCGCGAGGGTCCTTCTCGTAGACGAGCTCCAGGTCATGCCCCTCCACGCGGTGCCGCGCGGGGCCCGCCACCGAGTCGTGTGACTTCGACCGCTCCGCCAACCGCGCCAGGGTCTGTTGCAGGGCCTCGAAGGCCTCGGAGGACATCCGACCCACTTCCCGCCACGCGGGCGGCGCGTAGTGGACGCGGTACGGCAGGACCAGGCGGTTTCTTGCGGAAGACTGGGACACGGGTTGGGTTCCTCGACGCTCCTCCGGCCTTGCGAACCGCGTGCCCATCCTCCGCTGCCGGGAATTCCAGGCACTTTCGCGGTGGGTCAGCGATGACGTCTGAAGAACTTACGGACTGGCCCGAAATCGTAGGGGAAGAAATGACTGGCCGTATGGCAGGCCCGGCAGCGGGGTGAAGGGGCCCCTGGCCGTCCGTCCGGGTGGGGCTGGGGCGGCCCGGGGGGCGAGGTGGCTGCCCCCTTCCGCGTGCGGTGCGCAGCCTTGAGGGGACGGGGCCGTTTCCGGCGCCCGCGCACCCCCGAGGAGGCACACCATGGCACGGAGGACTCCCACTCCCTGGTCGCTGACGAACGGGCTGTTGTTTGGCCTGGCCGCGGGCGTGTTGCTGGCGCTGGCGCAGACGGCGTTGGCGGTGGCGGCGGGAGAGGGGCCGCTGGTGCCGGTGCGGATGAGCGCGGCGGTGGTGCTGGGGCCGCCGGCCTTCACGCCGCAGGTGTCCACGGCGATGGCGGTCGCGGTGGGGCTGGGGGTGCACCTGGTCATCGCGGCGGGCTGGGGCGTGGTGTACGCGCTGCTGGACGCGATGCTGCCGGTGGACGGGCGGGGGCGCTGGGAGTTCCAGGCCGCGGTGGGGATGCTCTTCGGCATCTTCGTGTGGCTGGTGGACTTCCAACTGCTGGCGCGCGGCTACTTCCCGTGGTTCCTGAGCGTCCCGCAGTTCCTGCAGATTGTGTGGCACGCGGTGTTCCTGGGGCTGCCCATGGCCCTGCTCTTCACCGCGGCCGAGCGCCGGCGCGCGCCCGTGCCCGAGCCCACCCCCTGAGAGGGACGGTCCCGGGAGGGCGTGGAAGGTCGGAAAAAACGCCAGAGGTAAGGTGACATGACACGACCTTCAGGGTTAAGCCCAGCGCCCGGTGCCATGGAGGCCCCACGCACCCGGGACTGAGAAGGGCATGGACACGGAACTGGCGGGAATCCTCGGCTCGGCGGCACGGAACGTCCGGGTGAAGCTGGGTCTGACGCAGGCGGACGTGGCGGACCGCATCGGCATGGCGTCCGAGGTGTATGGCCGGCTGGAGCGCGGCCACATGCTGCCGAGCGTGCAGAACCTGCGCCGTCTGTGCGTCGTCCTGAACATCCCGCCGCATGACCTGCTGGGGCTGGGCGAGGAGTTCGCGGCGCCGCCGCCGAAGGAGAAGCCCCGGGTGCGGACGGAGGAGGACGTGCCGGAGATGCGGCGGCTGATGCGCAACCTGCGGCGGCTGACGCCGGTGCAGCTGAAGCTGATGAACCTGGTGGCGTCCGCGATGCAGCAGCAGAAGAAGAAGCCCTGAGGGGGCGTGGCGTTAGACTGGGTCCACCATGGTTGAAGAGCTGGTGAGGAGGCTGGACCTCAAGCCCCATCCGGAGGGCGGCTACTACCGGGAGACGTACCGGGCGGCGTTCCAGGTGCAGACGCTGCGAGGGCGCAGGTCCGCGGGGACGGCCATCTACTACCTGTTGCAGCGGGGGGAGTTCTCCGCGTGGCACCGGGTGGTGGGCGCGGACGAGCTGTGGCTGTTCCACGACGGGGAGCCGTTGGCGTTGCACCTGGTGCACGAGGACGGCCGGGTGGAGTCCCCGGTGTTGGGGCGGGACGTGACGCAGGGCCATCAGCCGCAGGTGCTGGTGCCGGCGGGGGTGCTCCAGGCGGCGGAGCCGCTGGGCGCGTACACGCTGGTGGGCTGCACGGTGTCGCCGGGCTTCGAGTTCGCGGACTTCGAGTTGCCGGAGGCGGAGGCGCTGGTGGCCCGCCACCCGGCGCACGAGACGCTGCTGCGCAGGTTCGCGAAGGCCGGGCGCTGAAGGGCTAGGTGCCCCAGGGGCGCAGCGGGGTGAGCAGCCCCGCCGCCTGGAGGCGCGCCTGGACGTCCGCGGCGAGGGCGACGTGGGCGGGGTTGGAGACGCTGAACTTCTCCTGCGTGAGGGTGATGAGCGTGCCCCGGTCCGGGATGTGCTCCACCTGGACGGAGGAGGGCAGCGGAGGCACGGACCCGCGGAAGTCGGCGAGGTAGGTGACCCAGCCGATGTAATTCTCGACCATGGGGACTGCGACGAGCTCCCGGTGCTGGTCGGAGGCCGCCAGGGCGAACTCAGGTTCCCACGCGAGCGCCATGGCGCGCACCACGCCGGTCATGACTGGCGCGGTCACGACTCGCTTCGCGACCTCGCTCTGGCCCAGCGAGTGGAGGATGCAGGCGGAGCACGCGTGTATCGAAGAGCCGCCGCAGTTGCCGTTGATACCCGAAGTTTCATCCTCCGTTTCTCCAGCCCAGAGCCAGAAATCGGAGGCGCCGCCAAACCGGTTGCTCTTCTGTCCCAGGAGCTTCGCGAGCGTCTTGGTATCTGCCTGGACCTGTCGCTTGCGTGCCTTTTCGAAGGTCGCCGCGGATTGATGCCAGCGGTTCCAGGTTGGCTCGAGTAGGGCCATCTTGCCGAGGAAGGTCTCCAGGCGTCTGGCGCAGACTTCCACTGGCTCAGGTCGGGCCAGCCAGTAGCAACCCGCGAAATGCGTCTCGAGCATGGTCTCAGCATGCCTCACTTGATTGGGGGGATGGAGACCACTTCGATGGGGTATCGATTGGCTTCGAATGCTTTACGAAGAAATGTGGCGAAGCGCTCCTCCGCGACAATCCAGCGGATGCGCCGTCCTCCTGCCACACTGACCTGGCGCCTGGCTTGCGCAACCACCTTGCCAAAGCCTTTGAAGAACTCCTTCAGTGACATGTTGTCCTGGATGAACTTCGCGTAGCCCGGGCCCTTGGCCTCCAGCAGCAGGTCGTCGGCCAGGTCGTAGCCGTCGAAGTCGACCTCGTCGTCGCCTACCTTGAGCCGGTATGCGGAGCCCTTCGGCGCTCCCGTCACCTGGGCTTGATAGTCGCGGGCACGGTCGGACATCGACTCATTCACCTGCACCCACTTGCCCGGACCTCCTGAGCTGCTCGGAGGAGGCGGGCCCATCGTGGCCATGGCCACCGCCGTGGACGCGAGCGTCACCTCCACCACGCCGTCCACCACCGCCACTGCGCTCACGTCCAACACGCGTGCCGGGTTGAAGCCCGCATTCGCCGCGCCCGCTCTCACCGCATCCGGGAAGCGTGGCATCAAGCTGAGCGATGACGACAACCCCATCGTCACGCCGTGACTCACCAGCACCGTCACCGCGAGCACGAAGACGCGCGCTACCTCTGGCCCCAGTGCTTGCGCGAAGACTTCCGCCGCTTCCTCCAACTCCTGGAACGTCCGCGCTCGGTCCGTCGCATCCTTCAGCGCCCCGCATGCACGGACCACAGCAAGGAACGACTGCACGCCCACGTACGCCAGGAACACAGCTGCAATCACCGCCGCGGCCTTGGTGAACACGGGCTCCGGTGCCGCGGCCAGCACCACCCAGGACGCAATCGCTCCCGAGACCACGGACACGAAGAACTCCGGGTTCAGCGTGTCCTGCAACGCGGCCCCGATGCTCGCGCGCAACGGGTCCAGCGACATGCCCACCGCGAGCGTCAGCCGGTCCAGTTCACCGAAACCCGCCCCATCCTCCAACAAGGACAGACAATCTTTCGAAGCCTCATGCGCCCGGCACCACCGCCCGTACCCCTCCCGCAGCATGAACCCAAACCCCAGGTCCAGCTGCGCTCCCTTCTTCGCGACCGCGCGCACCACCCTGGGTGACCTCACCGTCAGCGGCACCTCCAACACCAGCCGCGCCAGCGCCTCCTCGAACTCGCGCGCGCTCACCGGCACGCGCCGGTCCCACGTCACCGGCGCATACGTCCGGGTCCCCCGCTCCGTGCGCAGCCGCACCGTGGGCCCGCTGGCGCAGCCCGTGAGCAGCACGAACAACACCATCCACACGCTGGCCCTGTGTGCACGCATGCCCAACAGCATGCGCTCCAAAGACAACGGGGCGGAAGGCCCGTGCGGACCTCCCGCCCCGAAGGGGCACCGCCGTCAATGACAGACGGGGCTAGTTGTTCTTCACCGTGAAGCTGAAGCTCTGGATGACGAAGTTGTCCACCGCGTCCGTCATCCACACGTCCACCGTGTGCGTGCCATCCAGCAGCTCGCGCGTGTCCAGCGCCGCGGTCCACGTGCCGTTCGACTGGAGCGTGCCGGCGCGGATGCCCGACCCGTCCCGGGTGAACGCCACGTTCTTGATGCTGCTCAGCGCATCCGTCACCCGCGCCGTCAGCGTCACCACGCCACCCACCGTGCTGCCCGGCGCCGGCGTCACCAGCGTCGCCGTGGGCGCCTGCGTGTCGTAGCGCACCGTGCGCGTCACGCGCGTCGTGCGGCCCGCCTCGTTCGTCGCGTCGAGGGTCAGCGTGTTCACCCCCGGCGCCAGCGTCACCGACGTCTGGATTTCACCGCCGCCGCGCGGCAACTGGAACTGCTGGGCGCCCAGCTTCACCGTCGTCGCGGACACGGACGACACGCGAATCACATACGGCAGCGTGTGGTTCGCGCGCGGCCCGAACGTGGCCCCGTCCGCCGGGTCCGTCGTCACCGTGGGCGTGCCCGGGTCCACGAACACGTGCACCACGGCCTCCGTCACGTTGTTCGCCGAGTCCGTGGCGCGCACCAGGATGCCCTGCTCGCCGAAGTTCGGCAGGCTCACCGGGTGCGTCACCGTGCCGGTGCCGAACTCCAGCAGCGTGGTGTTCACCCACTGCGTCTCCACGCGCGTCGGCGTCTGCTCGTCAATCTGGCTGATGACGTCCACCAGGCTCCCCACCACCTGGCCCTGCACCGGCGACTGGAGGGTGATGACCGGCGGCACGCGGTCCACCGTCAGGTTGATCTGCTTCGTCGTGATGCCGCCCAGGTTGTCGCGGCCCGTGAGCTGGATGATGTTCGGCCCCTCCACCAGCTCCACCGGCACGTAGACCAGACCGCCGCTCAGCTCGGGGTTCACCACCACCGGCGCGCCGCCGTTCACGATGAACGCCGCGTAGGTGATGACCGCGCCGTTGGTGGCCGGCTTCACGAAGCCCCACGCGTTCAGCGTCGTCTCGCGGAGGAACGCGGGCTGGTTGCCCATGATGACCTCCGGCGGCGTGTACGGATAGGCATGGATGTTCAACGTCTGCGCCGCCGTGCTGCCCAGCAGGTTCTGGCTGTTCGGCTGGAGCGTCACGCCGGAGTACACCGCGCGGTAGTCCTGCGCGCCCGTGGCGGACCACCTGTCCGTCGCGATGTTCCAATCCAGGGAGAACACGCCGTCGCCATCCGCGTCGTCATCCGCGCCAATCGCCACGCCCGCCACGAAGAAGGTCACCACGCCCTTCAGCGGCCCCGTCACCACGGCGTTGTTGGACGCGTTGCGCACCCGCGCGGACAGGGTCGTCCAATTGCCAATGGTCACGCTCGCGTTCGCCGCCGGAGTGACAATCGCGGTCGTCGTCGCCACGCCCGTCACGGGCGGAGGCGGCGGCGTATAGGTCTTCGCGCGAGCCGAAGCGGACACGCCCGGCGCGCCACCGGAGGACGCCGTCACCGTGACCTCCGACAGGAGCGACGGCAGCAGGTTCGCCGGAGCGCGCACCGTCAGCGTCACCGTGGACTCCGCGCCGGAGGCCAGGAACACCGTGGGCCGGCTCAGCGTGGCCGTCCAGCCCGGCAGGCCGCCCGCGGTGCTCAGCGTGTACGTGTCCGCCTGGTAGCCGTGGTTCTTCACCTTGAACGTGTAGGTCGTCTCCTGCGCGGCCGGGTCGTAGATGGGGAACATCTTCGTGTCCTCGCCCACCACGGACACCTCCACGCTGAAGTCACCGAAGCACGCCAGGCCCAGCGACGCGAACGTCGTGGGGATGTCCGGCGACGCCGTGCCCGAACCCCAGCTGCCGTCCGCCGCCTGGCGGGACTTCAGCCACTCAATGGCGTTGAACAGGCGCGCGTTGCTCGCCGGCTCCTTGCCCGCGAGGCACAGCGCGTACACGCCAATGCCCGTGGCGAAGTCGTTGGACGCGTCCGAGGGCAGGTTGCCCCAGCCCTTGCCGCTCACCGCCGGCATCGCGATGAGCTGGTTCGCCAGCGTCTGGATGGCGTTGGCGTTCACGTTGTTCAGGCCCGCGCCCGCGGCCTTCAGGCCCACGATGGCCCACGACTTCTGGAACGTGTACGGCATGCCGTCACCGGTGCCGGACGTGTCGTTGTTGTTGAGGTTCGCGCGCAGGTACGCGGCCGCCTTGTCGATGGCCGTCTGGTACTGCGCCGCCTTCGCGGGGTCCACGCGCTGCTTCGCCTGCGACAGCGTCACCAGGAAGCGCGCCGTCAGCGGCACGCTGCCGTGGTCCACCGGGAAGTTGATGTGGTCCTCCGGCCACCGGCCGCTGGCCTGCTGGACGCTCACGGCCCAGTTGGCCGCCATCACCAGCGCGCTGCTGTACTGCGTGGACACGTACTGGTCGAAGCCCGCCAGGCCGAACGACGCCCAGCTCGTCTTCTCGTTGGGGTACAGGCTGCCCTCGTGCAGCCAGTTGCCCGCGGGCTTCTGGTCCGTCTTGATGCGCGCGCCCAGCAGGTCCAGGTTCCCCTGGATGGTGCGGCCGTTGGGGGTGGCCTGCGCCATGTTGTAGCCATTGGCCTTGGCGCTCGACAGGCCGAACACCGCCGCGCCCTGGCGGTGGCACGCGATGCAGTTCTGCGACGTGGTCCAGTTGGCCACGTCCGCGCTCAGGAACTGGATGGCCTTCTGCGTGGCCTCCGTGTTGGTGGCGGCGGAGGCCGGCGGGCTGAAGGCCGACAGCACCAGCACCGCGAACATGACGAGTCGCGCCGCCCATCGGGGCGACGTACGGGATACGGCGGATGACATGAGGGGACGTCCAGGGGGCCTGCGGGTGGGCACACCCGGACGCGAGGCTCGGAGCCCCCAGCGCACACCCCGGCTCCGTCCACCCGCGCCTCACCTCGGCGCCCCGGTGATCCGTCACCCGCGTCCGGCTGGAAGAAGCACCCCGCGAAAGGCGTGCGGGGCTAGAATACTCAAGCTTGGCTGTAACTGTCCAGGGAGGGGGAAGGGCCTACAGCCTGAGAAATCAAGGACATACGGCCAGTCCTGCGAGTCCGCCGGGACTCAGCCTTCCTGTGAACCCCGGGTGCGCTTCCACAGCTCGCGCAGCAGGATGATCCCGAACTGGGAGTCATTGAGGATGTACCGGCGCCACAGGCGCTTGGGCTCGTGGGTGAGGCGGTAGAGCCACTCGAAGCCGGCCTTGGCGATCCACTCGGGGGCGCGCTTGGCGGTGCCGGCGATGAAGTCGAACCCCGCGCCAATGCCGATGGCCACCGTGGGCCCCAGCTTCTGGGCCACCTGGGAAATCCAGACCTCCTGCTTGGGGCTGCCCAGCGCGACGAAGAGCAGGTGCGGATCCTTCTCCCGGATGCGCGCGACGATGGGATCGTTCTGCGCGTCGCCCGCGTCCAGGTTCACCATGGGCGAGTCCCAGCCCACGACCTCGATGCCGGGGTACTGCGCCTGGAACTGCTTGCCCACCTTCTCCGCGACGCCCGGGCCCGCGCCCAGCAGGAAGATGCGCCACTTGCGCTCGGCGCCCAGCTTCACCAGCGGGAGGATGAGGTCGGAGCCCGCGATGCGCTCCGGCAGGGACACGTCCAGCATGCGCGACGCCCAGACGATGGGCATGCCGTCCACCACGGAGATGGTGGCCTTGGCGTACGCGTCACGGAAGCGCGTGTTCGTCTCCGCGAGCACCACGTGGTCCACGTTGGCGGTGAAGACGTAGCCGCCCTGGTGCGCGTCCACCAGCTCGCCAATGGCCGTGATGGCCTGGGGGAAGGTGAGCTGGTCGATGGTGAGCTGGCCGATGTTCAGGCGCGGGCGGGGAGAAGCGGCGGCGGGGGCGTGTGCGGTGGTCAAGGCGTCGTCTTCACTTCACCGTGAGGTCCAGCACGGTGATGGAGTAGGGGGGAAGGCGCTGCGACAGGGTCTGCTCGGCCTTGGTGCCGGTGGCCTGTTCGGTGAATCCGCCCGGCGCGCCCGAGTACCCCATGACGCGCACGGTGTTGAGCGAGCCGCAGCCCTTGAACTCCAGCTGCGCCTGGGCGGCCTGCTCGGGGTCGAAGTTGAGCAATACGGCAGTGAGCTTCTTGCCGGACGCGTCGCGGGACGCGAAGAGGCTGGTGCCCTCCGCCGCGGTGGTGGACAGGCCGTGGTCCTGGAAGCGGCCGCCGCGCCCGTCGAAGTCGCGGTACGCGCGGAACGCCCAGAACGTGGGGCTGTTCTCCGCGGGGTACTGCCAGAAGAACGCGGACGTGAGCCCCTGCTGCCCGAAGCGGCCCAGGGCCTCCGCCTGCGCCAGGCCGCCGCTCATGTGCTTCATGGCGCCGAAGTTGTACTCGCCAATGGACATGCCCCGGCCGGGGTAGTTCTCCGCGATCCACTGCTTCACGCGGGGGATGAGCTGGATGGGCTCGGCGATCCAGGACTCGTCCTTGTACGTCGGATCCCACAGCGCGCGGGTGGAGCGGATCCGCCGCGCGTTGGTCTCTGGATCCGTTGCGCCCTCCAGGCCCAGGCCCACGTTGGTCTGCGGGTAGAAGTGCACGTCCACCACGTCCAGCAGGCGCACGCCGGTCTTCTTCTCGTGCTCGCGCAGCTCGCGCAGGTACCAGGGCAGCAGCGGCACGTCGCCGTGCGCGCGGCGGTCCGTGTACGGCGGGCGGCCGGGGGCGAAGTCCGCGGCGGACCAGAAGTAGTTCGTCCAGCCCCACTCGGCGGGACCGGCGATGACCGCCTCCGGATCCGCCTTCCGCACGGCGGTGCCGTACTCGATGGTGCGCTTGAGCAGCTCGTCGTAGGTGAGCGGATCCGGATGCACGTCCCGGTGCGTGGAGCTCCAGAGGGCGGGCTCGTTGTCCAGGATGTACATGTTCACGCCGCGCCTGGCGGCCTTGAGCGACTTCACCCACTCGGAGATGAACTCCGGCGGGGCCTGCACGCTGGTCGTGGTGGGCGCGGCGGGGACCAGGGGCGTGCCGTCGCGGCGCACGCCGTTGCCGCCCGCGGGCTCCGTGTCGTCCTGGGCCTGCTGCGGGCCGAAGGTGGACACCGGGAAGCCCACGGAGGACGTGTCCTTGGCCACCCAGCCAATCAGCGGCAGCGTGAGCGCGGACTGGACGTTGTTCTTCCGGTTGGACTCCAGGAAGTCATCCGCGCCGAAGCCGAGCTGCACGTTGCGGAAGTACCAGTCGTTGCCGGTGTTCCACGCGCGGCCCAGCTTCCAGTTGTAGCGGGACGTGGGGTTGCCGCCCCAGCGGCGGATGGTGGCGCCCAGCTTCCACTGGTGCGTGTCCGTGGTCTCCTTGTTGCCGTCCAGCGCGATGCCGTAGATGAGCGGGCTGATGGGCCTGGACGGCGCGGTGCAGTCGATGATCATCTTCGACTCGCGGCCGTCGCCCCGGCCCATGCGGCCACCACCGGCGGCGCGCGCGGCGGCCACGTCCGGCGACAGGGGCACCAGGGCCACCTTGTCGAAGAGCACCCAGTCCCGGCCCACGTCCTTCGACGCGCGCAGCACCAGGCGGTCGAAGGGCTCACCGCGCGGGTTGAGGACCTCCATGGGCACGACGACCTCCGCCCACTCGCGGTCCTTCTTGACGATGAACTCCGGGCTGATCCGCACGTGCGGGAACGTCGCGGCGCCGGGGGCGTCCAGGCGCACGTCCAGGAACTCGCCGTAGGACTCCGGGGCGGTGAAGCGGAACGTCAGCGCGCCGTACGCGCCCGGCAGCTTGGGCCGGTAGAGGATCCACCCGCCGTAGTTGAACATCCGCAGCCGCGCGGGCGCGCCCTTCGGCGTCTCACGCGGTGCCCAGCCGATGTCCTTCCATCCGGCCTGGAGGCCCCCGTCGTACACGGCCACGGTTTCGGTGGCGGCGGGCTGCGCGGCCGGTGGGGCCTCTTTCGAGGCGCCCTGCTGCGCCATGGCCACGCCCGCGCCGCCGCCCAGCACCGCGCAGGTGAGGATGACGGTCCGCTTCCACCGTCCGTGCTTCGTCTCTGCCATGACCTTCCTCAACGCATCCCCCGGAACGAACCCGGCACAGCGGATCAGCAATCAACAACGGCTACAGCGGGACCTCGTCCAGGTCCTTGCGCGGGAAGATGCGCGCGGGGATGCCCACCGCCACGCTGTCCGGCGGCACGTCCTGGAGCACCACGGCGTTCGCGCCAATGCGCGACCGGGCCCCGATGCGCACGGGCCCCAGGATGCGGGCGCCCGCGCCAATCCAGACGTCGTCCTCGATGGTGGGGTAGCCGTTGTCCTTGGCGGTGCCCACGGTGTTGTTGCCGTAGAAGCGCACGCGGTCGCCGATGCGCGCGTCCCCGCCGATGACGACGCCCAGGCTGTGCACGAAGTACACGCCCTTGCCCAGCGTCACGTCCTTGCCAATCTCAATGCCCATCACCGCTGTCTGGGCCACGCGCAGCACGTGGTTCACCAGCGGGATGTGGAAGGCCAGCGCCGCCTCCCGCGCGCGGTTGAGCGCGGTGATGCGGTACGAGTCGCTGGTCAGCACCACCTTGGCGATGGACTTCGCGTCCGACGTACCGGTGGCCGCCTTGGCCATCTCCAACGCGTCCGAGATGAGGGCTCCGAACATGGCTTTCATCCTTGGGGATTTCCCCGGCCCTGCAGGTAGCGAGCGAGCCCCTTGGCGACGCCCACCCAGCCGCCGGCCTCCGTGCGGGCGCCGCGCAGGTACTCCATGCCGTACGCCACGGACGTGCCCGCGAACGCGGCGCCCGTGAGCCCCAGCTTGTCCGCGACACCGGAGGCCTTCACCACGGCCTCCGTCAGCCGGCGCGACGCCTCCGGCGCCACCACCGCGGAGGCGAGCAGCGGGCGGGACAGCAGGTTCGTCTCGAAGAAGAGGCGCCACGGGTTCACGCCCTTCACGTCCGGGTGCTTCACGGAGACGTGGGTGTCGAACATGCCGTAGCGGTGGGCGCGGCGGATCCACTTCTCGAAGCTGACGTGGTCGCTGCCGTGCAGCACGTACGCGTCCGGCGCGAAGAGGAACGCGCAGCCGGCCTTCTCCAGGCGCACGCCCAGCTCCACGTCTTCGGACTGGCCCAGCGTCTTGTCGAAGCCGCCCACGCCCACGTAGTCCGCGCGGGGGAAGGACACGTTGCCCGTGTACAGGTGGTTGCCGCGCGCCTTCGCGCCGGGGACGGAGAGCTCCTCGGCCATGCGGTTGTTGAGGTGCGCGTACCAGCGCTCGAAGAGGGGCATGTCCCCGATTTCGGGGTCCGGCCGGATGCGGCCCAGCACCACGTTGCGCGAGCCGGGCGGATGGTGGGCCAGGTGGCGCGCGAGGAAGTCGGAGGCCACCTGCATGTCGTCATCCGTGACGAGCACCGTCGGGGCCCGGGCGGCCAGCACGCCCCGGTGCCGCGCGGCGGCGGCGCCCGCGTTCTGCTGCACCTCCACGCGCAGGGTGTAGGGCAGCTTGAGCGCGGAGAGCGGGCCCTTCACGTCGGAGGCGGAGCCGTCGTCCACCACCACCACCTCGAAGTCCTCGGGCGGCAGCGTCTGTCCGGCCAGCTGCTGGAGCAGACGGGTGATGAGGGGCAGCCGGTTGTACGTGGCGATGACGACGCTGAGCCGGGGGGCCGGGACAGCGGGGGAGTCGGAAGGGCTCATGGCTTCTTCTTCTTGGCCGCGTCGGCGCGCTTCTGCTTCTTCGTGGGACGCGGGAAGGTGACGCTGCCGGCGAAGCGGTCCTCGCCCACCAGCTTGAGGGTCTTCTGCGCGGAGCCGAAGTCCGTCTCGCCCAGGGTGACGACCAGCAGGGCGGTGTCCGCGGCCAGGGCCAGCGGGAGGCTCGCGGGGTGGGTGATGAGCGAGTCGATGACCACGATGACCCGCTCGCCCTGCTCCACGCGGCGGCGCACCTCCTGGACCATGCGCGGGGCGCCGGCGGGCTCGATGCCGGTGGCGTCCACCAGGCGCAGGGGCGGCTCCGGGTAGGGCGCGCCGGCCTCCATCAGGGCCTGGGCCGCGTCCTGCGCGGGGGCGCCGGGGTGGGCGGGGACGACGACCAGGTAGCTCCAGGCGCGGCGGTCCAGCGCGAACCACAGCCGCGACAGCTCCGGCGAGGGCACGGCGCTGGCGGGCGGGGTCTCCTCGGCGGGCGTCGGGGGGCTCGAATCGGCGGACATGGGAGCGCGGACGGTATAACGCAATGAGGCGTCATGACCCAACGACCCGGGCGGGCGGGCAGGCGAAGGAGCGCGCCACCGGTCTGCTGTCACGGCTGACACCCCCCAACGGACTTGGGAGCCGCGGCCCGGGCCCGGGGAGCCTGGGGGACGCGGCGTGTTATGGAAGAGGGGTGCAGAAGATCGGCTACCTGATTCCCGAGTTCCCCGGACAGACCCACATCTTCTTCTGGCGCGAGCTGCAGGCGCTGCCGGGGAAGGGCGTGTCACCGGAGCTGGTGTCCACCCGTCCGCCGCCCGCGCGCATCATCAGCCACAGCTGGGCGCGGGAGGCCATGAAGCGCACGGAGTACCTGGCGCCGCCGCCGCCCCTGGGCGTGGCGATGGCCGCGCTGGAGATCGCCCGGGCCATGCCCACGGGCTGGGCGCGGGTGCTGGCCTCCATCGCCCGTGCGGAGGGCCTGGACGCGAAGGGCCGCGCGCAATTGGTGGCGTTCGCGGTGATGGGCGGCCGGCTGGCGTCGCTGGCTCGCGAGCGCGGCTGGACGCACGTGCACGTGCACTCCTGCGCCAACGCGGCCCACGTGGCCATGTTCGCGCACCTGCTGTCCGGGCTCACGTACAGCATGACGCTGCACGGGCCGCTGGACGACTACGGTCCGAACCAGCGGGAGAAGTGGCGGCACGCGAAGTTCGCCTTCGTCATCACGAAGAAGCTGCTGGCGGAGGTGCGCCAGGAGCTGGCCGGGAGCCTGCCGGACCGGATTGAACTGGCGCCCATGGGCGTGGAGCTGTCGCGCTTCCAGCGCTCGGTGCCCTACGAGCCGTGGTCCGGGGAAGGTCCGCTGCGGCTGTTCGCGTGCGGCCGGCTGAACCCGTGCAAGGGGCACGCGGACCTCATCGACGCGGTGGGGATGCTGCGCAAGAAGGGCATCGACGCGCGGCTGTCCATCGCGGGCGAGGACGAGGCGGGCGGCACCACGTACCGCAAGGTGCTGGAGGCGAAGCTCCAGCAGGACGGCCTCACGGACGCGGTGACGCTGCTGGGCGCGGTGAGCGAGGACGTGGTGAAGGACGGCATCCAGCGCTCGCACCTCTTCGCGCTGGCGAGCCTCCAGGAGCCCTTGGGCGTGGCCATCATGGAGGCCATGGCCATGCGCGCGCCGGTGGTGGTGACGGGCGCGGGCGGCGTGAAGGAGCTGGTGGACGACGGCGTGGACGGCGTGCTGGTGCCGCCGCAGGCGCCCGCGGTGCTGGCGGAGAAGCTGGAGAAGCTGGCGCGGGATCCGGCCGAAGCGGTGCGGCTGGGCGAGGCCGGCCGCCGCAAGGTGGAGGAGCAGTTCAGCAGCGAGCGCAGCGCGGACATGCTGGCGCGGATGCTCGCGTAGCCGTCAGCGCACGGCCTTCCAGAAGAACAGGGCGGTGGCGCGCTTGCTGCGCTTGTCGCCCTGCCCGAAGTACGCGGTCGCCGAGTGCACGAAGTCGGCTCGGTAGACGATGAGGCGGTTGAAGACGTTCTCCACCTCCACGTCCTGCGCCCACGCGTTGGCGGGCAGTCTGGTCAGGCCGAAGGCCTGGGTGAGGTTGACGCAGCCGGGAGGGCAGGTGTTGCCGCCCAGCCCGCCGCCGGGCATGCGCAGCCGGTAGAAGGACGTGCCCACGTGCTTCACGGGCGGCTTCGGGTGCAGGTAGATGACGCCCGCGAAGTCGCACAGCGCCAGGGAGTCCACGTGCGGCTTCGCGGTGGACTCCTTCTCCCCCACGAGCTGCACGTGGTTGTGGGACAGCGAGCCCTGCGCCGGGGACTCCTGCTTGAGGGCGCGCACGCCGGCCTGTTCGCAGATCCACTGCTCGATGGGCGCCAGCTCTTGCGGCGTGAGCGCATGGGGGGCGCGGATGCCGGGCCAGATTTCAGGCCGCCACGGGGCGCCCTGGGTCCAGTCCTCGCGGGCCAGGTTGCGCTCGTAGACCTCCAGCGCGTTGGGCAGGGCGTTGTCCTTGATCCAGTAGTCCCGTCCCAGCTTCGGCTTCCGGTAGGGAAGCACGTCGCGGACGGCCGACTCCGGGCGCCGTTGTTCCAGCATGAGCAGTTGCCGCCTTCCTGCCTCGCGGCCAGCGCCGGATCCGCATGGGGTGTGGGGCAAGAGAACCCGGCACCGGCCGTGAGACAGGGACGTGTCAGCAAGAACCCTGCCGTGTTTTCACCCGTGTTTCAGGCATCGGGCGGGGCGTTCTGCCCCATCCGCCCGGGAGCCTCGCCACACCGGGGCGTTTTGCCCCACGGTCAATCGCCCCGGAGGGCCTTCGTCGTGAGTCTCCACCCGGGATGACGAATGCTGATCATCCTGGCGCGCTTCTGTCGGAAACCCCGGGCCACCTGCCCTTGGTGGACATCCAAAAGACAGACACTGGATGCATTCGTGACGGTGGCGGTGGAAATCCCCGGGTGGGATAGGATTTCCAGACACTCTTGGTAATCCCCGCAAAGAATGCCATGTCCGTATTGGAAGGCTTTGTCATCATGACCCTGCACGGAAACGGAGCTCGGGGGGCACTTCCATGGCTGACAAAGAGATGCAGACGTTCGCGGCGCTGGTCATCCAATTCCGTTCAGGGCTCCTGAAGCACGCGCAGCGCATCCTGGGGAACGCGGCGGACGCGGAGGACCTGGTGCAGCACGCGCTGGACGAGGCGTGGAAGGAGCGGCTGCACCTCCAGGGGCCGGAGGCCTTCCGGGCGTGGACGGGGCGGGTCATCAACACGCGGGCCATCAGCCTGCTGCGCCACCACCGCGCGGAGCAGCGCAAGGCGGTGAACGCGGGCTGGGTGACGGTGCTCGCGGACGACCCGGAAGAGTCCGAGGGCGGCGAGCTCTGGACCTTCATCCAGGAGAAGGACCTGCGCGATGCGGTGGAGCGCCTCCCGCCGCAGCAGCGGGAGGTCTTCCACCTGCGGGCGCAGGGGCGCTCCTACGTGAGCATCGGCGCCCAGGTGGGCCGCTCCACGGGCACGGTGGGCTGGTGGCTCCACCAGGTGCGCGAACAGCTGCGCGAGCGGCTCCAGCCCATCGCGGAGGAGCGCCGGCTCTCCGTGGGCACGTGGCACTGAGTCCCTCGAAAGGGGGAGGAGGGGTCCCTCTTCCGGGTCATGGTCCGCGAGCCGGCCCCTGGGTTGAGTCGGTGTTCCTCACTTCGAGGATCACCGGTAGGGCTCCCCATGAATCTGACGGTCTACCTGCTTCGCGACGTCGTCTCTGAACTCGGCCAGCTCCAGCGCAAGGAGGGCTACCGCGAACTGAAGCCCCACGAAGCGCTCCCGTTCCCCTGTGTCGCGTGGGTCCAGGCCAGCAGGTCGACCCCGCCCAAGTGGATGCCCTGGCTGGGGACGGCCTTCGACCTGGAGGACCTCCGGTTGAAGAACCAGTCCAACGCCTTCGTGATGTTCCTCCAGGTGGACGGACGCGTCTTCGCGCTCACGTTCGGATTCGGGCTGGGGGCCATTGATCGCACGCTCATCGAGCCGGACTTCGGGCTCAAGGTGGTCCTCAACGAAGTAGACCCCGACGCGCTGGACATGGTGGACACCCGCCGGGTGGACCGGGTGAGCCGCCAGCGCCGGACGCACCTCAACGCGGGGCGGAACGTGGGTGAGTTCGACATCAGCACGGAGCTGGACTGGCTCCAGAAGGTCAGCGGCCGCCCGCTGTCCACCGCGCTGACGAAGAAGATGGTGGGCGCGGACTCCCTCAAGCTGTCCATGAAGTGCACGGTCGAGGAGCTGGGGGCGCACTGCCAGACGTTCCTCACGCAGTACCGCAAGACCCAGTACAAGAAGCACTTCGGCTTCATCGACTACCTGCGGCCGCTCAAGGCGCGCAACCCGCTCATCCCCGTGCTGGAAGGATACCTGGCGGGGCTCTTGATGGACCGCTCGCACGAAGAGCTCGCCGTGGCGTTCCCGGAGATGCCGGACGAGCGCATCACCCGATGGCGGTTGTCGCAGGGGCATCAATCCCAGGAGTTCGAGGACCTGGACATCGAAGGGGTCTACGACTTCCTGGAGGCTCATCCCGAGGTCCCGCGGGATCCCCAGAAGATCCGGGTGCGTGGTTTGAACGACGACGGGGAGGTCCTGACGTCGAATGACCACCTCCACCGGTACATGGTTGCCCAGGTGGAGCACGCGCGCGCGACCTACGTGTTGTCCCTGGGGCAATGGTTCCGCGTCGACACGGACTACATCGCGAAGGTGCGCGAGCGGGTGCGGGAACTCGACGACGTCACGGCGAAGCTGCAGCTCCCGAAGTGGAGCCAGACCTTCAAGAAGGAGGGGGCGTACAACAAGCACGTGGGCAAGACGAAGAACTGGCTGGTGCTGGATGCGAAGCCCTTCTACCCGGATGGCCACACGGGGAAGATGGAGGTTTGCGACCTGCTGAGCCCCCACAGGGACTTCGTCCACGTGAAGAGCATGAAGGACTCCGCCACGCTGAGCCACCTGTTCGGCCAGGGCAGCGTGTCCGCGCGCCTGTTCCGCTCCGTGCCGGCGCACGCGGACAAGGTCCGGAAGCTCTTCCATGACCACTATGGGAACGCGAAGGATTTCGACGGGATGAAGGGCTCGCCGCGCGTCGTCTACGCCATCGCGACCCGGAAGCAGGGGGCGCTCGCGGACACGCTCTTCTTCTTCAGCGTCGTCAACCTGCTGGAGCACGTGAAAACCGTTCGTCTGGCGGGCTTCGACGTCGCGCTCTGCCGGATTGAACGGTAGGGACACACGCTCCGGATCCACGGGAGCGTGTGCCTCCTGTGAGCTTCACTTCAGCGCTGCGGCTCCGGGCGAGCGTTGTTGCCCGCACGCGCGGCCAGCAGCGCCGGTCCCACGGCCTTCTCCTCCGGGAGGGGCAGGGGCATGGCCTCCGCGCGCACCAGCGGCAGTCCGTGCGGCTGGGCCTGGAGCCAGGCCACCAGCTTCTCGCGCACCAGGCAGCGCAGGTCGAACGCCTTGCCGGAGTCCGCCGCGCTCACCAGGGCGCGCAGCTTCATGGTGCGCTCGCTCAGGTCCGTCACCTGGAGCCCCTGCACCTTGCCGTCCCACAGCCCGTTGGACTCCTGCTCCAGGATGCGCTTGAGCTCCGCGCGCACCGCCGGCACGTTCGTGCGGAAGTCCACGTACAGCTCCGCCGTGCCCAATATCTCCGGCGACACCTTGCTCCAGTTCTGGAACGGCTTCTCCAGGAACTGCGTGATGGGGATGACCAGCCGGCGCAGGTCCCACACCTTCACCACGACGTAGGTGAGGGTGATCTCCTCGATCCACCCCCACTCGTTCTCGATGATGACCGTGTCGCCAATGCGCATGGGCTGCGTGATGGACAACTGGATGCCCGCGAACAGCGTGGACAGCGACTTCTGCGCGGCGAGGCCAATGGCCAGGCCCGCGATGCCCGCGGACGCCAGCAGCGACACGCCCACGTTGCGCACCGCCTCGAACTGGAGGAGCAAGAGCGACGCGGCCACCACCACCACCGCCACCTCCACCACGCGCCGCAGGATGGCCAATTGCGTGCGCAGCCCGCGCACCCGCGCCACGTTCGTGCCCTCCGGCGACTGCGCGACCTTGGTCTCCAGGAAGCGCGCGGCCCGGGTGAGGAAGCGCAGCACGAAGAGCGCCACCGCCACGATGATCACCGAGCGCGCCGCCAGGTCCACCGTCTCCTGCGCCGGCGGAGGCAGCTTGAGGAACCGCGCGCCCGCCGCCACCAGCATGCCCGCCAGCACGAAGCGGATGCTCCCCTTGCCCGCGGCGAGCAGCTCGTCATCCCAGCCGGACTTCGTCAGCCCCGCGGCCCGCGCACCCACCCGCAGCGCCACCGCCTCCACCAGCCGCCCCAGCACCCACGCCCCCACGAGCACGACCGCCAGCCCCAGCCACTGCCACGTCTCCAGCACCCACAGCGGGCGCGTGAAGAACACCGGCGGCAGCATCTCCAGCAGCGGCGACCCGTGCTCCTGGAACAGCGTGTCGATGGCGCCCACCGTGTCCGCGCTGAAGACCCACACCGGGCCCCCTTCCGCGTCCACCCGCTCCAGCACGATGTCCTGGGGGCCTCGCGACGTGGCCACCTGGCCCAGCACCTCGCGGCGGGCGCTCTCTCCGGGGCCCGCCGGCTCCTTGCCGATGCGCGCGAAGTCCAGCCACAGCGTCCGGTCCATCACCACCACCAGCCGCCGCGCCAGCTTCAGCCCCTCCTCCGCCTGCGTCTCCGGAGGCAGCCGCGACAGGTCCAGGTAGTGCGGCGCCCGCACCGCGTCCCGGGCATGCGCCGCGTCCAGGAACCCCGCCGCCGTCGCCGTGGGCGTGCTCCGGTCCACCTCCGGCGGAGGCGGAGGCAACCCCGCGTTCAGCGCGAGGTCCCCACCGGACCCAACAGCAGCAACGCCCACACCCACGGCGGCACGAAACGACGCAAGGCTCTCTCCTGACCCTTAAATAATTTGAGAACAAACAATCACCCTGGGCGCGGGCTGTCCAGCGGTGATGACGCGGAGGGCCAAGGGTAGGGCGTGGGGCGGACGGGCGGGAGGGCGCCGGTCCCGTCGCGTCATGGCGCCATGGTAGGTTTGGCACCTCCATGTCCGCTCCTGCTTCATCGCTGAAGGCCGTCATCGCCGCGCTGTCCGGCAACGTGTTGGTCACGCTCATCAAGTTCATCGCCTTCTTCCTGTCGGGTTCAGGGGCGATGTTGTCGGAGGCGATCCACTCGGCGGCGGACACGGGCAACCAGGTGCTGTTGTTCCTGGGGCTGAAGCGGGCGGCGCGCGTGGAGGACGACTCGCATCCGTACGGCTACGGCGGCGAGCGCTTCATCTTCGGCATCCTGTCCGCGTCCGGCATCTTCTTCGTGGGCTGCGGCGTGACCGTCTACCACGGCATCCAGTCGCTCCTGCACCCGCACGTGGCGGAGACGGGGCCGGTGACGTTCGCGGTGCTGGGGCTGTCGTTCCTCATCGAGGGCGGCGTGCTGCTGTTCGCGGTGCGCGGCCTCTTGAAGCAGGCCGCGGGCGAGCCCTTCTTCCGCTTCGTGCGGACGAAGGCCGATCCGGCGTCGGTGGCCATCCTGCTGGAGGACGGCGCGGCGGTGCTGGGCCTGGTGCTGGCGACGGCGGGCATCGCCCTGGCGCACGTGACGGGCAACCCGGTGTGGGACGCGCTGGCGTCGCTCACGGTGGGCCTCTTGCTGGGGCTCATCGCCATCTACCTGATGGTGGAGAACCGGGAGCTGCTGCTGGGCCGGTCGGTGCCCTCGGACGTGGAGCAGCGCTTCGAGGACCTGCTGCGCGCGCGCCCCAGCCTGGCGGACCTGCACGACGTGAAGACGCGCCGGCTCACCCCGGAGGTCTACCAGTTCAAGGCGGAGCTGCGCTTCAGCGAGTCCTTCGTCGCGGCCCGGCTGGCGGAGGCCCTGCCCGCGCAGGGGCTGCCCCCGGTGGGCGCGGAGCGCGAGCGCGCGCTGACGGACGCGGCCCGGCACCTCATCCGCACCCTGAGCGAGGAGATCGACGCCATCGAGGCGGAGGTCCGCCGCGCCATCCCGCAGGCGAAGCACATCGACCTGGAGCTGGAGCACCTGACCGCCGCCGCCGCCGAGGCCGCGGAGCTCCGTGCCCGCACCGGGTAGGCTTTGCCATGAATTCTGGTTTTATGGTTTAGGCCGTGCTATGCGTTTTCGCGGTTCCCCTCACGGGAGCGGCGAGACGGGATGCGCGGACGGAATGCATGGAGCGTGGGCGTGGCGCTGCTCGTCGGCTGCGCTGGCACGTCCTACTTCCAGAGCGGCCGGGAGGTCTTCTTCGGCCAGCGGGGCGCCAGGGTCTGGGTGAAGGGCCCGTGGCCCGCCATCCAGCCCTCCCGGGACGTGGACGAGGTCATCGACCAGCTCTGTCCGGCGGTGATGGCGTTGGAGCGCGCGAAGGAGCGGGACTACGGCCAGGAGTACTGCGGGCTCATCTATTCGCTGGGCGGCGGGGAGTACTACGCGAGCTGGCCGTCGCCGCTGGGGCGCACGACGCTGGTGGGCGCGGACCTGCGCCGCAAGAGCTGCAGCGTGCCCAGCGTGGTGAAGGACGACCGGGGCCTGCCCTCCACGCTGGCGGACTTCCACAGCCACCCCTGGTTCCCGTCGGGAATGTCACAGGAGGACCGCTGGAGTCAGTCACAACGTTGGACCCTGAGGGTCCAATTTGATTCAGGATGCACGGTGACGAAGCTCGTCCCCTACAAGGGCGAGCCGCGTCCGGGTGAGGTCTATCTGCGCCAGGGCAAGGCGTGGAAGCTCATCGGGTACATCCACGAAGCGGACAAGGACACGGGCTTCATCACGCCCGTGGAGGACTAGATGGGGCGCCAGGGTTCGTCAGGGCTGTTCGTGAAACGCGGGCTCGTGGCGCTGCTGGCGTTGCCCCTCTGCGGCTGTGTCCTCTTCGGGCGGCCCATCCGTCCGGCCCGCGCCTCCGACCAGGAGCTGGCCCGCTTCCAGTTCCCGTTGGACCTGCCCGCGGAGGGGCGCACGCAGACGCCCGCCCTGGTGGCGGTGGCGACGCAGTTGGCGATGGATGACTTCCGCCCGCTGGACCTGAAGCCGCACAAGAACGCGACCGCGGACGAGCTGTGCCTCTACCGGCGGGACTCCTTCGACGTGTGGACGTCGCCCGGCCCGGAGGGCGTGATGTTCGTGCGCTTCGTGCCCCGGCAGGACGTCTGCAACTCCGAAGGGCCCGTGACGGATGCGAGCGCCACGTACGCCATCGACACGCGCCAGTGGCGCATCATCGGCATCCAGCGCTAGGCCGCCGTCGCTCCGGAGGGCGGCACCTCTTCCGGCGCCGCGCGCTTCAGGCCCAGCACCTGCTCCCGCTGCGGCCACGGCCACGCGCCGGTGACCATGGCCAGCTTGCCCGCGAGCACCGAGCACACCGCGACCTGGAACGTGCAGATGTACGAGATGATGCCCATGTCTCCGAACACCTGGTTCAGGTAGGACGCCACCACGCCCACGATGACCAGGCACGCTGTTCGATGTTCCGCCGCGTACGCTCGATGGTACGAGCGCGCCGCCAGGTACACCGTCACCACCAGGTACATCCACACGCCCGTGAACCCGAACCACCCGCCGAAGGCCAAGAGGCCCAGCAGCGAGTTGTGCGGGTGGAAGCGGTACGTGGGGAACACGAACGCGATGTTGGGCAGCGGGTAGGGCTCCAGGAACTCATGCCCGTAGCCCGTGCCGAACACGGGGTTCGTGTTCCAGGTGGCGATGAGGTTGAGGTTCTCGATGTCGCGGTAGTCCAGCTCTCCTTCGGCGTGCTGGCCCTCGATGATGGAGCGGAAGGTCGCCACCGGCTTGAAGATGCCGCTGCTGGAGCCCCACCCCACCAGGAAGTACACGACCAGCAGCGGCGAGCACGCGATGAGGCCTCGCGTGATGAACTTCTTCAGCGGCGTCCACGGGTTGAAGAAGTACGCCGCCGCCAGGCCACCCACGAGGCTCACGTACGCGAGCCGGCGGTCGTTGAAGAACATCCCGATGAACACCAGGAGGATGATGAGGAGGCCCCGGATGGCGTGCCCGGACTTGGGGCGCTCCAGCCACCGCGCGATGCACACGGTGATGGCGAAGATGAACGTCATCGAGTCCGAGTGGCAGGTCGTGTACTCCACCTCCAGGTGCTGGGACGGGATGATGACCAGCGCGAAGTAGGTGCTCACCGCGGACTTGGTCAGCGCCGCC
This sequence comes from Corallococcus sp. M7, assembly GCF_054512695.1. Classification (NCBI taxonomy): domain Bacteria; kingdom Pseudomonadati; phylum Myxococcota; class Myxococcia; order Myxococcales; family Myxococcaceae; genus Corallococcus; species Corallococcus sp. M7. Next base: position 9,892,265 of record NZ_CM137252.1, on the reverse strand, counting down.
GCGATGATGGTCTTCGCCACCACGGGCCAGTCCTCCGGCCCGCGCAGGCTGTAGTGGTACATCATGCCCACCAGCGGGAGCACCGCCGCCTGGTGCCACTGCCAGAGCGAGTTCTTGATGTCCCCGCCCCGCGCGATGCCCCACACCTCCATCCACATGATGGAGAAGAACGACAGCGCCAGCACCACCGCCAGCGGCCGGGGGATGGGCACCACCGGTGGATCAATCTTGGACTTCGTGGCGCGCCGGTAGATGCCAATGCCGATGGCGCCGATGATGAGCCCGTCGATGAGCGGGAATCTCAGGGCGCCAATGCCCACCAGCTCATGCATCTGCGTGAAGAGCAGCTTCCCCAGGGGGAACAGCGGGGAGGGCCAGAACATCGACTGGGGGCGCTCGGGTGTGTAGTCCACCGCGAGCACCAGGTAGAGCACCGTGAGCGCCAGGTAGCGCAGCGGCACCTTCAGGATGACCCACACCACGGTGAGGGCCAGCACGGGCGCCAGGGTGACAATGGGGTCCCCGTTACCCACGGCGGCCGCACCGAGCGTGACGGCGCCCAGGCCCACGACCATGACGATGTACTGGAGCCAGGCGGCGAGCGAGGGTTTGAAGGCCATTCGAGCGGGGGGGAGGCTATATCCCGGGCCCGGGTTGGGATAGATGCGGAAGGCGTATGGCTGGCACCCGACCCCGCGTCCTCCTGATTGCTGAGCTGTGCAACCCAGACTGGGTGAGCGTCCCCCTGGAAGGCTGGTCCCTGGCAAGGGCGCTCGCCGAGGTGGCGGACGTGCACCTGGTCACCCAGGTCCGCAACCGCGAGAACATCCTCAAGCAGGGGCTGGTGGAGGGCAGGGACTTCACGGCCCTGGACTCCACGCCGGTGGAGCGCCCGCTGGAGAAGGTGGGTGAGGTGCTGCGCGGCAAGGCGGGCGTGGGCTGGACGACGGCCACGGCGCTGAGCGTGCTGCCGTACTACTACTTCGAGGAGCTGCTCTGGCGGCGCTTCGGGGACCGCATCCGCGCGAAGGAATTCGACGTGGTGCACCGCTACACGCCCATCAGCCCCACGACGCCCAGCACGTTGGCGGCGCGGTGCGCGGACGCGGGGGTGCCCTTCATCATGGGCCCCATGAACGGCGGCCTGCCGTGGCCCAAGGGCTTCGGGGACGCGCGCGTGCGTGAGCGCGAGTGGCTGAGCTACATCCGGGACGTCTACAAGCTGATGCCCTTCTACAAGTCGACGCGGCAGAACGCGGCGGCGCTGATGATGGGTTCGAGGGCGACGCGGGCGCAGCTGTCGCGGGAGTACCAGGACAAGGTGGTCTACATCCCGGAGAACGCCATCGACGTGCGGCGCTTCGGGAGCGCGAAGGCGGAGCCGCCGAAGCCGGGTGAGCCGCTGCGGGTGGCGTTCGTGGGGCGCTTCGTGCCGTACAAGGGCATGGCGATGCTCATCGACGCGGCGGCGCCGCTGGTGCGCGAGGGCAAGGTGCAGGTGGAGCTCATCGGCGACGGCGCGGAGATGCAGAACCTGCGCGCGCAGGTGGCGAGGGGCGGCCTGGAGAGCGGCGTGACGTTCGCGGGCTGGGTGAAGCACCAGGAGCTGCAGGGCCGCCTGTCGAAGAACCACATCTTCGGCTTCCCGAGCGTGCGCGAGTTCGGCGGCGCGGTGGTGGCGGAGGCGATGGCGCTGGGACTGGTGCCCATCGTGATGGACTACGGCGGTCCGGGAGAGATCGTCAGCCCGTCCACGGGCTTCGCCATCCCCATGGGCACGCCGCAGGAGATCGTGGAGCGCGTGCGAGGCGTCCTGGAGAAGCTGGTCGCGGATCCGTCCGTGATTGGCCCCATGGGCGAGCGCGCGCGGGCGCGCATCTTCAAGCACTTCACCTGGAAGGCGAAGGCGGAGCAGGTGCTGGAGGTGTATCGCTGGGTCTCCGGCGAGCGCGGCCAGCCGGACTTCGGCATGCCGCTGGCGGACTGAAGCCCCAGGAAGGGGCTGCCATGCGAAGGTGGGCGCTGGGCCTCATCGCGGGAGTCCTGGGGTGTGCGTCTTCGGGGACGCCGCCCGTGGAGGCTCCCCTCCGGGTCTGGGCGCGGGCGGAGGTCGGACAGGGCTGCGAGCCGGACGCAGAGGACCGCTGCGTCACCACGCTCTGCACCGAGACGGAATGCGCGCTCTTCTTCTGTGAAGACCTCGCGTCCCCCGGGATTGTCCGCACGCGCGCGACCGCGCCCGTGTTCGTGGCGCCTGGGAGCACCGCACAGCGGAATTGGGGCAGTGCCCAGGGACTGCCAGGAGACCGGCAGCCGGTCATGGTGTTCCGCTGGTATCCGCGCGAACCCCTCCCGAGTGAGGTGCGCCGCCAGCAGGCCATGGAGGAATGGGCCCGGCGGCCCAAGGAGAAGCACCACCTCTTCCCCCAGCAGTACACGGCATACTTCCTCTCCAAGGGGATCAACGTGCATGACTACGTCATGGCCATCGACAAGGACCTGCACGCGCGGATCCATCGGGGACCTGATGGAGGGCCCTGGAATGGCGAGTGGCGCATGTTCTTCTCGAGGACCTACGGCCGGGCCACCAAGCCGCGGCATTTCGAGCAGGCCTCGAAGATGATCCAGCAGTTCGGTCTGTTCGGGCTGACGACGACCTACTGGCAGAGCATCGAGCTGGGACCGTTCCCCAGGGACGACTGATGCGCTACTTCGAGCTGTGCACGCCGCATTACGACGCGCCTCGCGTCTGGACGGGCACCTACCAGGCCGATGCGCGGTGGATGCTGCCTGGCGTGGAGTGCCCCACCTGCGGTGAGACCTGGAGCGGCATTGCCCTGGCGTATCCCTCCGTGGACCTGTCCCGGCATCCACTGCGGACGGAGCTTGAGACGCCGCGCCTGGAACCCTTCGCGCGTTACGCACGGCTTCTGGAGCAGGTGAAGCCGTTGTTGCCACCTGGGGCTCAAGTCGAGCCCGGAACGACCTTCGGTCCCCTGGTTGGGACCGCGGAGGGGACGTTCGGCCCCCTCGTCCTGAGGGACCCCTGGAAGCTCCTGGTGCGGGAGGATGCCCTGGACGCACTGCGAGCGGCTGGGCTTCAAGGCCTTGTACCGGTGCGGGCGGAGCTGACTTCAAGCGGGGCATCGATTCCGGCGCTCCATGAACTGGAGCTCACGGCGCGTGGGCGGTTGCTCCCGTTGGGGCCGCCGCCCTGTGAGACCTGTGGACGGATGGATGCGGCCATGCCGGAGGAGTGCCGGCTGGAGGACGCGTCGTTGCCAAAGGACCTGGACGTGTTCCGGCTGACGGACGCCGTGACGTTGATCGTCGCGACCGAGCGTTTCGTGGAGGTCGTGCGCGGCCTTGGGTCCATGGATGTCCTCTTCCGGGAGCTTCCCGTGGGCGGTGGGGGCTAGTGTTCCAGGGATGAGCGCCTCCCTGCTTCAGCGCGCCGTTCGTGGCTTCGCGGTGTACGACCTGTGCGTCACGCTTCCGTTCGCCACGCCGTGGACGGCGGACGCGATGCTGGGCGTCATGCGCCAGGTGCACGAGGGCCTGGCGCTGGGCGGTGAGGCGATGCCGGCCTTCACGCCCATGCACCTGTTCTTCGTCGCCCTCTTCGGCGTGCTCGCCGTCATCTGGGCGTTGGTCCGCGTCCTCCAGCCCACCGCGCTGCATGGCGCCATCGACACGGTGGGCCGGGGGCTCGTCGCCGCATGGATGGTGCTGGCGCTCACGCAGGGGGCATCACGGGTGCTTGGCGCGTTCCTGGTGATGGAGGCCGCGGGCATGTTCGTGCAGGGCGCGCTCCTGCTCGGCGCGCGGCGGGCCGTGGCTCCCGCGACGGGGACCTGAACGGAGGCCCTTGCCTCTGCACCTTGGTGCAGGGGTTACGGTCCTTCGCATGAACCCTGAACCGTCCCTGCTTCGCCGTGTCGTCTTCGCCAGCGCGCTGTACGACTTCTTCGTCACCCTCCCGTTCGCCACGCCGTGGACCGCGGACGCCGTGCTCGCGAGCATCCGGTCCGTGCACCAGGCACTGGGTCTGGGCGGTGAGCCGCTCCCCGCGTTCACGTCCACGCACCTGTTCTTCGTGGCCCTGTTCGGCACCATCGTGACGCTGTGGTCCGTGGTGCGGCTCGTGCACCCCACCGCGTTCAACGGCGCCGTGGACACCGCGGGCCGGGCGCTGTTCTCCACCTGGATGGCGTGGGCCCTCACCCAGGGCGCGACGCGAGCGCTCGTCGTGTTCCTCGTCCTGGAGCTGGCGTGGATGTTCGCCCAGGGCGGTGTCATCCTCGGCGCCAGGAGGTGGCGTGGTGGCATCCCCGCGACGGCCCGTTGAAGCAGCCCCCTTGCGCATCGGCGCGCTCGCCCGTGAATCCGGCGTGAAGCTGTCCACGCTGCGCTTCTACGAGCGCCGCAAGCTGCTGCTGCCCATGGACCGCAGCGAGAGCGGTCAGCGCCTCTACGGCCCGGACGCCGCCATCCGCGTGCGCTTCATCCGCCGCTCACAGGAGCTGGGCTTCACGCTGAAGGAGGTGTCCGCCGTCCTCGCCCTCACCGACCGGCGCGGCACCCCCACCCGAGACGTGGCCCGCTTCGCCGAGGCGAAGGTCCAGGCCATCGACGCGCGCATCGACGACCTGCGCCGCATGCGCCGCGCCATCACCACGCTGATGGCCGAAGGCTTCTGCCCGCCGGACACCCTCTGCCCCATCCAGGCGTCGCTCGGCGCGCCCAAGCGCAAGGCCCAAGCCGAGTCCTCCACCGCCAGGTCCCGGCGGCCGGCATCCAAGGCCCGGACCGGCTGATCCAGTCCCAAGCCCGGAGCCCACGGTGCGCAGGAGCGCCTCCCTGCGCCCGGCCCTACCGCGCGGACGCGCGCTACCGCCGCTCCGCCTCGCGCGTGGTGCGCACCCACTCGCCGCGCTTCTCCGCGCCGGGGCCGCGCACCATCAGCCACACCTTCCACACCACGTAGAGGGGCGCCCACGCCAGGTCCAGCAGGCCGCGCGCGCCCACGCCGGACACCCACCAGCCGCGCAGCACGTACAGCGCCAGCGACATCAGGCCGAACGACGCCAGCGCGGACGCCGCCACCGCCGTGCCGCCGGACAGCCACACCACGCCGGCCGCCAGCACCGAGCCCGCCACCGTCGCCAGCACCAACTGGCTCAGGGGCGGCACCAGCACGTCCATGGACAGGTCGAACAGCAGCCCGCTCTTCTGCTTCAGCGCGTCGCTCAAGAGCGGCCACCCGTGCAGCTTGCGCATCTGCGCGCGGCCCCCCTCCCAGCGCTGACGCTGCGAGCGGCTCTGCTTCTCCGCCGTGACCATCTCGCCCAGCACCTCCGCCTCCCAGGCGTAGTGCACGCGGTGCCCCGCGCGCGCCAGGCGGATGCCGTACTCCAGGTCCTCCACCACGCTGAACGCGTCATGCGGCACCTGCTTCAGCACCGCGTGCGTGAAGCACATGCCATTGCCGCGCAGGCCGCAGGACACGCCCAGCCGCTCGCGCCCCATGGAGCGCACGCGGTGGAACATCCCCAGCGCGATGGTCATCAGCCGCGTGCGCCACGACGCCGTGGGGTTCATCACGCCGTAGTGCGCCTGCACGCCGTGCGCCCCGTCCTCCAGCCGCCGGGAGAACGCATGCAGCAGGTTCGAGGACACCACCGTGTCCGCGTCCACCACCACCACCGCGTCCGCGAAGCCGTCACGCTGGCTGTGCTCGAAGGCGTGCGCCAGCGCGTAGCCCTTGCCGCGCTTCACCGCGTCCTGGCGCTCCAGCACCGTGGCGCCCGCCTCGCGCGCCTTCTCCGCCGTCGCGTCGGAGCAGTTGTCCGCCACCACGATGATGCGCCGCAGGTGCGCCGGGTAGTCCACCGCGGACAGGTTCGCCACCGTCCGGGCAATGCCCAGCTCCTCGTTGTGCGAGGGGATGATGACGTCGAACTTCCGCACCGCCGGCGACGGCGGCACCGGCGCCGCCTTGCGCCCCGACATCAGCGTCAGGAGCAGCAGGTAGCCGCAGCCCACCACCACCGGCAGCAGTCCCACGCACAGCGCCACGTCCACCCAGGTCCAGACCGTCACGACAGTGTCACCCCCGCGCTCGCGCCATCTTCAAGGACGGCCGAGCGCACGAACCTTCAGCGCCGTTCCAGCTCCGCCAGCACCGGCAACTTGAGCAGCCGCTCCACCTGCCACTTCTCCAGGACCCGGCGGCGCAGGATGTCCAGCGCCACCGCCGCGAACACCGCCAGCGCCACCCCGCCCACCACGCCCGCGATGGCGATGAGCTTCGGGTTCGGCTTGGACGGCTTCTCCGGGAAGAGCGCCGGCAAGAGCACGCTGTAGCGGTGCTTCATGGAGACCTTCGAAATCTCCAGCTCCGTCTGCGCCTGGTCCAGCCGGCGCAGCTTCTCCTGGTGCCGCATCACCACCATGCGCATCCGGTCCGTGGCCACCGCCACCTCCGGATCATCCGGCGTGCCCAGCATCGCGCCCGCCAGGGGCTGCCCGAAGCCCGCGGCCAGGCTGGTGCCCTCCGTCGCGGAGTCCACGTCCGTGCCGCCCATGCGCAGGTACTCCTGGATGAGCGACTGCTCCTCGGAGCGCAGCGACGTCAGCTGCGGCGAGTCCGCCTGCATCGTCGCCACGCGCTGCTCCAGGTCCACAATCACCGGGTGCTGCGGGGAGAAGACGACGCGCTGTTCGGCCAGCTGCGCGCGCAGCTCCGTGAGGCGGCGGCCGCGGAACTCCTCCACGTCGCGGATGGCGCGGCGCTTGGCCTGCACCAGGAACTTCAGCTGCGCGAGCGCGTGGTCCGTCGCCAACAGCGCCTGCCGCGCGCTGGCCTGCTTGGGGTCCGCTTCCTTCTTCTTGCGGCGCGCATCCGCGGCCCGCACCGCGCGCTCCAGGTCCGCGATGGCCTGCTTGATGTTCGCGGCCTCGTTGGCCACCTGGCCCTGGAGGATGTTCACGGACTCGGAGATGGCGCCCATCTCCGACTCGTGGCGCATGTCCAGGAAGTTCTGCGCCGCGGCCTCCACGATGTTGAAGGCCATCTGCGGGTCGCTCCAGTCCACCCCGATGGTGACCGTGCCGCTGCCGCCCTCCGCCATCACGATGAGGCTGGTCTCCAGCATCGCGATGAGCGCCTCCTCCTTCTCCTCGTCCGTCATGGGAGGAGGGGCCTTCTTCAGATACTGCTCCTTCAGGCGGCTGATGGGGGACCGCATGTGGTCCCAGTACTCAATCAGCTTCGCGTTCTTCACCACGGACTTGAGGTTGCCGCGGCTGAGCACCATCTCCCACGCGGCGCGCGTGGGTTGATCCGCCTCCACCGGGATGGAGCGGCCCGGGTTCACCAGCGAGGAGATGATGAGGTTGCGGTACGTCAGCATCCGCGTCTCGACGTGGTACTTGCGCGGCATCAGCTTCGCCGCCGCGGAGCCCAGTCCCGCCATCACCGCGACGATGCACAGCCCCAGGAACCAGTGCCGGAAGATGGCCCTGCGCACGAAGCCCAGCCCGTCGAACAGGAAGCCCCAGTCGATGAGGTCCGCCGGCGCGTTCGTCTCCTCGCGCTCGGGGACGTACGGCGGGGGCGGGGCGGAGCGCGGCGTGCGAGGGGCGGGCGTGGTCACGCGCTGCCCCGGGGCGCCGCGGCCTTGAGCACCTGACGCACGCGCTTCTCCAGCTCCTCGGGCGTGAAGGGCTTGCCCAGGTAGCCGTTGGCGCCGGCCTCTTCCGCGTAGGCCTTGTCCTCCGGCAGGTTGCGCGCGGACACCATCAGCACCGGCACGTGCGCGATGGCGGGCGTGCGGCGGATGTGCTCGCAGACGTCGTAGCCGGACACGTCCGGCAACGTCAGGTCCAGGCACACGAGGTCCGGCTTGAGCTCGCCGCTCGCCAGGTACTCCATGGCGGCCTTGCCGTTGGGCTGCTCCACCACGTTCTTCACGCCCATCTGCTGGAGCATGTCACGCAGCATGACGCGGAACATCGGAGAGTCCTCCACGAGGAGGACGGTGAGCTGTTGGAGCTCCATCACGTCTGACGCCTTTCCTTCCCTCACCCGAACCCGTACCTGGGCACGAGGACGAGCACGCCATATGCGTACGCCATGTTGAAGAGGGCCACCCACAGGATGGCCTTCTTCATCCCCCGCCACGGATGCGCATCGCGCGCGGCCGCTCCGGGCAGCGCGATGGTGGCAACAAGGACGGACAGGAGGATGAGCTTCGCCATGGCGGGAGGCTCAGAGGATACCCGTTTTCTGGACCGTCAGTCCCAGCGTCGCGGACCACACCGTGCGGGCCGCCTCCACGTCGGGCGAGCGAGTCCAGGCCGCGCGCGTATCCACCTCCAGGGTCACCCATCGGTTCACCGTCCAACCCGCGCCCACACCGCCCACCACCTGCCGGTCTCCCACCGCCCCGCCCACCGCGAAAGCCCCGCCTCCTGTCCCGGAGAACCGGAAGCGCGGGCTCAGCGCCCAGGTGCCGTTCAACGTCAGGTCGGCCCTCGGGTAGACGAGCCCCGTCAGCCGGTCCACGAAGGGCGTCACCCGCGCGGCGAGCCGGCCGTTGAAGTCCGCCGTGCGCGACGGCATCCGGTGCGACACCGCCAGCGTCAGGTCCGGCAAGAGCTCCAGGCGCTGCGGCGGGTCCTCCACGGGCGTGCCCCCGACCTGGAGGGTTGTCCGTCGCCAGGGACCCAACGAGGCGGCTGAAGGCGTGGCTCCAGGCGCGTCCGGGTCATCCGTGGGGTCCTCCTCCGTCGCGCGCACGGAGTACGCCACGCCCACGCCCACCCCGGCCTCCACCGACGTGCGCCGGTCCAGCCGGTGCGTCCAGGCGCCGGTGAACGTCGTCACGGAGGCGCGAGCGCCGGTGGAGAAGCGCGAGTCCGTGTAGGCCACCGTGGTGGAGAGCGTGTGCCGGGGCGCGGGGGAGTTGCCCAGGGACAGTTGCAGGCGAGGCCCGTACTGGAAGGGCACCGCCTCCTTCGCCGTGTCGTCCAGGCCGCCGCTGGCGGAGAAGCCCGCGCTGCCGGACAGCCGCCAGCCCGGGCCCAGCCACACCGTCTCCGCCGCCAGCGTCGTCAGCGAGGACAGGAAGAACACCGTGTCCACGCCCTCCGGCAGCGGCTGGATGGGGGTGGCCGGCGTGTCCCCGGGCACTGCCGGGTCGTCGTCCAGGCTGCCGCCCAGGGGCAGGTTGGTGAAGAGGTTCACCTGGCCCAGCACGAACTCCTGGGTGCCGTGCAGGGTGAGCCCGCGCGACGGGCGCCAGTCGCTCAACAGCCGCCCCACGTGCTGCACTTCGGTGCGGGGGCTGGTGGTGGCCTCGCGGAAGGAGATGCGCGGCGCGTACTGCACCTCCGCCACCGCGCTGCCGTCGTCGTACTTGAGGCTCAGCGTGGGGACGATGTCCACGTCCGCCGCCACCGGGGCGACAGCCTCACCCGTGGCCTGCGCGTCCATGGAGCGCGTGCGGGTGTCCACGCGGGCCGCGGCGCCGTACGTCACGGAGGCGGAGGCCACCTCCAGCCACAGGCTCGCGAGGGCCGCGTCCAGCACGGGTTATTCCACCACCACCACGTCGCCGGGGCGCAGGCGGAAGGCGGCCGCGCGGCCTTCACCGCGGATGATGTCCTCGTAGCGCACGCGGATGCGCGTGGGCTGCTCCGCCTGCGGGTCGTCCCGGCGCAGCACGAAGATGCGGTCGCGGTGGGCGTAGTCGGTGAAGCTGCCCGCGGCGCCCAGCGCCTGGAGCAGCGTCGCGCCCGGGTCCAGCACGTGCGCGCCCACGTTGGCCACTTCCCCCAGCATCGTCACGGACATGGGGCGCGCTTCCTCCAGCGACACCGTGACGACGGGGTGGTTGATGAAGTCCTTGAGCCGCGTCTGGATCTGCTGCGCCAGCAGGGCCGGCGTGTGGCCCGCGGCCTCCACGTCGTCCAGGAAGGTGAGGCTGATGTGGCCGTCCTCGCGCACCTTGGCGCGCGTGGTGAGCGCCTCCTGGCCGAACACCTTCACGTTGAGCACGTCACCGGGGACGATGCGGTAGGCCGCGTCCGACTCGGTGGGCTTCTCCTGGTAGTCGTTCACCCAGGTGTACTTGCCCAGGCCGCTGCACGCGGGGGCGAGCAGCAGCAGTCCGGCGCACGCGAGCGCGCGGGAGATGGGACCGCGGAATCGGGACGGGCGGGAAGGCATGGCGCTGGAGTTTCTCACGCGGCGGGGGCGGCCGGCACGGCCACTTCCGCACCATTACCACCGCGCTGCTTCGCCATGCGCACGACCTGGAGCAGCTCCGAGGGGCGTACGGCGCCGGTGCCCAGCACGCCCGCCACGTAGGCGGCGGCCGTCAGCCCCAGCCGGGGCCACGCCTGCAAGCCCGCTCCGGACAGCACCCGGTCCAGGACCACGCAAACGACGCACACCGCGGCCGTCTTCGCCACCATGAGCAGGGAACGCCGGTCGAAGGAGTTCCTTCCCATGCGGCTGAGGAAGAGCACCGTGACGATGACCTCCGTGAGGAACATGGAGAGCGCCGTGGCGGTGGCGCCGCCGGACGGGCCGATGCGGCCGTACAGCCAGGGGATGAGCATCAGGTTGAGGATGGGGTTCACCACCGCGCCCATGGTGGCCGCCAGCGTCACCCACCACTCCTTGTTGGACATGGTCAGCCAGATGCTGCTGACCATGGTGACGTAGGCCATCACGAAGATGGGGGACAGCACGCGCAGGGGCAGCGCCGCGGGCTCGAAGCCGGGGCCGCACATCAGGCGCACCCACAGGTCCGCGCCCAGCACCATGGCCATCATCACCGGCACGGTGAACGCGAGCACGCCCTCCAGCGAGCGGCGCGTCAGGTTGGACAGCTCCTCCGGGGAGCGGGCCGCCGCGCGCGACATCATGGGCATCAGCACCCAGCCGAAGATGGGCGAGATGAGGAACGTGAGCCCCGCGATGCTGAACGCACCGCCGTACCAGCCCACCTCCTCCTTCGACGCGAGCTTGCCCAACAGCGACATGTCCGTGCGCCCGTTGCACGCCAGCGCCGCCGCGGTGAGGAAGAACGGCAGGCACGCCTTCATCACCTTCTTCGTCGCGGCCAGGTCGATGCGGAACTTCAGCCCCAGGTGCTCCTTCGCCAGCTTCCAGCTGATGACGAGCTTCACCGCCTCCGACAGCACCATGGGCACGGCCAGCCACTGCAGGCCCACGCCGAACGCGGCCATCAGCGCCAGGCCGCCGCCCCACACAATCTTGGTGATGACGTTGGAGACGGACAGGCCCGCGACCTTGCCCTTGGAGTGCAGCAGCGCGGCCATGGACGCGTTGATGACGATGAGCGACTGCGCCACCGCGAACCACTGCACCAGGTGCTGCACCTCCGGGGGCTCGCCGGTGTGGTGGAGCACCAGCGCCAGCGCCACCATCAGGATGAGCGTCATCCCCAGGCGCAAGAGCATGGTGGTGCCAAAGAAGTCGCTCGCGTGCTCCGGGCGGACGGGCACCTCCTTGCGGATGTACGTCTCCAGGCCCAGGTTCGTGGCCACGAAGAACGTGGCGGCGAACGCCTCCGACCAGTTGAAGTAGCCGAACGCCTCCGGCCCCAGGTAGCGCGGCATCAGCGCGCGGATGCCCAGCGCGATGGCGTACGTCACCATCAGCGAGCCACCGAGCTGCAGGGTGCTGCGGACCGCGCCGCGCACTTCGTTCGCACGGGCGCCGTCGTCGGCTTCAGCGGAGGGAGAGGTCGGACTGTTCACGGTCATGGATGATGCGGGCCTTCGGGGCTGCGCACGCCAGGGGAGGAAGGCCCGCCCCATGGAAAGACGAACGGGCCCGGCGCGTCAACGCCGGGCCCGCGATCAGATGCCGGTTGCTAGCTTGCTCCGCGACCGGTGATGACCACCGGGACCGTCTGCAGCAGCAGCCGCAGGTCGCCGGTGAGGCTCCAGTGGTCGATGTACTGCATGTCCAGGTACATCCACTGCTCGAAGGAGATCTGGTTGCGGCCGGACACCTGCCAGATGCAGGTGAGGCCCGGACGCACGGACAGGCGGCGGCGCTGCCACGTCTCGTACTTCGCCACCTCGCTGGGCACCGGCGGGCGCGGGCCCACGATGCTCATCTCACCGCGCAGCACGTTGAGGAACTGGGGCAGCTCGTCGATGGAGAACTTGCGGATGAAACGACCGATGCCGGTGATGCGCGGGTCGTTCTTCATCTTGAAGACGGGGCCGGTCTGCTCGTTCTGCGCGGCCAGCCGCTCCTTGAGCTCCTCCGCGTTCACCACCATGGAGCGGAACTTCAGCATGTAGAACGGCTTGCCGTGCTGACCGGTGCGCAGCTGTTTGAAGAAGATGGGGCCGCGCGAGGTGAGCTTGATGGCCGCCGCCACCACCGCGAACAGCGGCAGCAGCGCCCACAGCGCCACCGCGGAGACGGCGATGTCGAACAGGCGCTTCATGGCCATCTGGTGCGGCTTGGGCGCCACCGCGGCGAAGTGCAGGTAGCCGTCCGCCACCGCGCGGGACTCCACCGGGCGGGCGCGGTCCAGGCGGAACGAGTGCGCCGGCAGCGCGAACGGCACGCCGAAGCGCTCCGCCAGCTTGATGGCCGCCTGCATGGACTCGCCCTGCTTGAGCGTGTTGCCCGCGATGTAGACCTCGCTGACGGGCAGCGTGCGCAAGAGGCGCTCCAGCTCGTCCGCGGGCCCCAGCACGTCCGCCGGCAGGCTGTCACCGGAGGCGTGATCCTCCGGGAAGCGCACGTAGCCGAGGATCTTGTGACGGCCGCGCTTGAGCAGGTCCTCGCCCGTGTAGCGGCCCATGGCGCCGGTGCCCACGATGAGCACCTCCTCCGTGGGGGCCTCCTGCGAGGCCACCTGACGGAAGACGCCCAGCCGCAGGAGCAGCGCCACCGGCCAGAAGATGAAGAGCAGCGGCGCCAGGCCCACGTGGGCCGCCATGGGCATCGCCAGCTCCAGCACCGCCTGGATGGTCACCACCGCCAGCGTGGTGACGGACACCAGCGCCACGTGGTCCAGCTTGCTGCGCTCGGCGAAGCGCGAGTCATAGAGGCACAGCGCCGTGCCCGTGATCAGCCACACCAGCACCGCCGTCACCACCATGCTGGGCAGCTCCCAGCTCATGGGGAACGTCAGCCCGCCGCGCATCCACGCCGAGCCCAGCAGCACCGCCACCAGCAGCGCCACATCCACGGTGAGGTTCAGCTTCGCCGCGAAGCCAGGGGCCAGGCGCGGCGGATCGGTGACCTCGGCCGCGGCCGTCACCCCCGTCGCCCCGGAAGCCTTGACCTCGGCGCTTGCAGTCGCACTGCTCATCGTGTCCACCCCCCTCTGCTCACGTTCGGCTCTTGCAGAGGATACCGTCTAGACTAGAAAAGTTTAACCAGGAGGAAATGCAAGACTGCCAAATACTGCGTCGCGGCGCAACCACTGCTCAGCAAGAAAGACATGACAACAGGTGAAAACTTGCACACCCATCCCAACCGTCGGGTGTGAGTTCCTGTCCGTGGACAGTGAAGTCTGGCGGGGTCATTGGATCCCACCCGGACTCGCATCTGACCCGGCGGGGCCGCTGACTGCATGTACGATGCCGGTCTGACGTCTGGATGGCTGCCCCTCTAGCGGGATGCGTCATGGCGGAAGTCATGAGGAAATCCCGGAGGTTGGGGTTGGGGCTCCAGACGTTCTGTCGCCGTGTAGACGTTGCAGCGGCCGTTCCTTGAGAACGCGGCGAGCGTCACGCCAGCACGCAGGGCCAGGTCGATGGCCAGGGAGCTGGCGGCGGACACGCTGACCACGACGGGGATGCGGGCGCGGGCGGCCTTCTGGACGATCTCGAAGCTGGTCCGGCCGCTGACGGCGAGGACCGTGGGGGCGGCGGGGAAGGGCGGTGTGGGCAACCGGCGCGGGGAGCGCACAGCGCCGGCCAGGACCAGGGCGCCCACCACCTTGTCCACGGCGTTGTGGCGGCCCACGTCCTCGTGCGCGACGAGCAGCTCGCCGTGGGCGTCCAGCGCGGCGGCGGCGTGCACGCCACCGGTGAGCTCGAAGGTGTGCTGGATGGCGCGCAGGCGTTCGGTGGCGCGGGCCACGGTGCGGGCGGAGAGGACGGGGCCGGGGGCGACGGGCGCGCAGGTGGCCATCAGGTCGTCCACGTCGCGGCGGCCGCACACGCCGCAGGCGGAGGTGGTGAGGGTGCCGCGGCGGGTGGCCTCCACGCGCTCCAGGTCGAGCACGGCGCCGGCGGCGGGGACGACCTCCAGCACGTTGCCGTAGCCTTCCTCGCCGGGGTGGCCGCAGTGGAAGAGGCTGCCCAGGTCGTCCCCATCGTCAAGGATGCCCTCGGCGAAGAGGAAGCCCACCGCGAGCTCGCGATCATGGCCGGGGGTCCGCATGGTGGTGGCGACGGGGTCGCCATTCACGCGAATCTCCAGGGGCTCCTCCACGGCCACGCGGTCATCCTCGGCCGCACGGAGTGTGTCCCCGTCGAAGCGGCGCACGGCGCGGTGGGTGACCCCGCGCGGTTCTGGACGGGAGACCTTGGCTGGCGCGGATTGATCACGCAGCCACGCGGTGAGGAAGTCCGCGACCGCACAGACGGTGGCCGGCACGCGCGGGCGCGAGTCAGAAGTGAACGGAAGCGCGGGCGCGTCCGTCACCACGGCGAGCACGTCGGGGCGGGAGACGGCGAGAGGGGCTTCCAGTCCCTCGCGCCACACCTCCAGCTTCGGGAGCGGGCCGTCCTTCCAGCCCTCCACGAGCACCAGGTCCACGCGGTCCGCGTCACGCGCGAGGAGTGAAGGCGACAGGGGCTGCCGGGTGGTGCGCTGCGTGCCGTCCGGCGTGGCGAAGCCGGTGAGGACCGCGCCCGCGGTGTCCAGGCGCGCGGTGTCGCTGCCCGGGCGGTGGAGCGGGTGCGCATCCGAGGAGTGCTTCACGTACGCGACGCGCAGGCCGCGCGAGGCCAGCTCCGGCAGCAGGCGCTCCAGGAGCGTCGTCTTGCCGGCGCCGGAGTGGCCGATGAAGGCGAGCGCGAAAGGCGGCTTCACGCGGCCTCCACGGCGTGGAAGTCCGGCGAGTCGAAGAGCTGCACGTCCACGGACTCGCCCTGGGCGAAGTCGGCGCGGCCGGCGGGGAGCATGGCCCAGCCCCGGGCGGCCACGTTCTGCAGAATCTGTCCGGCGCCCTGGGGACGCAGGCGGGCCCACGGTTCGACGCGGTCCTCGCGCGTCTCGAGCGCGGCGACGGTGACCAGGTAGGTGAGGCCGGCCTGCTTGTGGCGGGCTTCGGAGATGCGGGCGCGGGTGACGCGGCGCTGTTCGATGACGCCCTGGTGCTTGAAGAGGAGGGGGCGCGCGAACTGGTCGAACGCGACGGTGGCGGCGCCGGGGTTGCCGGGCAGCACGACGACGGCGGTGGAGCCCAGGCGGGCCACGGCCACGGGCTTGCCGGGCTTGAGCGCGACGCCGTCCACGAGGAAGCGCGCGCCCATGCGGGTGAGGACGCGCTTCACGCAGTCCTTGTCGCCCACGGAAGCGCCGCCGGTGGTGATGAGCACGTCGACCTGGGGCGCGAGCTGCTCCAACCGCGCGTGCAGCTCCGCCTCGTCGTCGCGCGAGCGGGCCAGGTGCGTGACGTCCGCGCCGGCCTCACGGGCGAGGGCGGCCACGAGGAGGCGGTTGCTCTCGAAGACCTGGTGGGGCGCCGCGGGCTGACCAGGGGGAACGAGCTCATCCCCGGTGGCGACGACGGCGACGCGCGGCGCGGGGCGCACGAGCGCGGTGTCCTCGCCCAGCGACGCGAGCACGCCGAGCACGGTGGCGTCCACGCGCTGGCCCGCGGAGAACAGCGGCGTGCCGGGCATCACCTCTTCACCGGCGCGGCGCAGGTCATGGCCGGGCTCGACGGAGACGAAGAGGTCCACGTGCGTGCCGTCGTCGGTGGGGCGCGCGGCCTCCTGGCGGACGACGGCGTCGGCACCGGGGGAGAGGGGCGCTCCGGTGAAGACGCGCGCGGCCTCGCCGGGCTGGAGGGCGCGGCGCGGGAGGTGGCCCGCGTAGACGGTGTCGACGATGCGCAGGCGCGCGGGGCGGTCGCGGTTGGCGCCCCGGGTCTCCTCGGCGCGCACGGCCCACCCGTCCATGGCGGAGTTGTCGCAGCCGGGCAGCGCGCGTGACGCGACGATGCCAGCGGCGAGGAACCGGCCATGGGCTTCCATCAGGGGAAGGCGCACGGGGGCCGCGGGCACGATGGCGTCGAGCGCGGCCAGTCGCGCGGCGGGGAGGGGAGTCAGCGGCATGAGTCGGCGAGGGGGCGGCGGACTCTACGACGGGGGGCGCGTGCCTTGTCCACGGGGGGCATGGGAGCGGCGGTTGCTCCCTCCCTCTGGGGCTTGGCGAAATCCGCGAGATGAAGCGTTTTCCGGGCGGAGGAGAGGTGTGTAGGGTCGGCGGACATGGACGGATCCGCGACCTTTCCCGACGTAACGCTGGCCATCCTGGCAGGGGGGCAGGGGACCCGGTTGGGGGGCGTGGCCAAGGGGCTGTTGAGCGTGGAGGGGCTCACAACCTTGGAACGGCTGCGGGCGTTCGGGTCGCATTTCGAGGACACGGTGTTGGTGGCGAATGTTCCGCGGCCGTACGAACGCTTCGGAATCCGCACGGTGGCGGACGCCGTGAAGGGCAAGGGAGCGCCGGGAGGGGTCCACGCGGCCCTGGGCGCGGCCCGCACGCGGTGGGTGTTCGCGGTGGCGTGTGACATGCCCTTCGTGACGGAGGCCGCGGCGCGGGTGGTGCTGGATGCACGGGGCGAGGATGTGGACGCGGTGTGCATCGAGCGAGACGGCCGGTGGGAGCCCCTGTTCGCGGCCTATCGTACGGATCTGGTGTCACGCTGGGGTGAAGCCTTGGTGGAGGATCCGTCTCTGCGGGCACTGCTGATGCGGTTCCGGCCCCGGACCTTGCCCGTGGACGCCTTGCGCGCGGTGGACCCGGAGCTGCGTGCCCTGGCGAACGTGAACACGCCGGAGGACCTGGTCCGCTACGGCGTCACGTTGCCATGAACCGTGCGTAGGGCATGCCCGCCTGTGGCTGACCGAGCACGGGCAGTGGGAAGCTCAGCGGCTTTCCGTCCGACGCCTCCGTGTTCCCGTCCACCTGGGCCGCGCCCAGGCCCTGGCGCTGTCCCTGGAACGTGGCCTGTGGATTTCGCGCGGAGGCCCGGCCCGCCTGGATGACGGCGTATCGCGCGGCTACCGCTCCCACCGTGGTCAGCACGTCCGCCGCCACCTGCTTCCAACGCGCGCGTCCCGGCAGCACGTCCATCACCAGTCCGGCCATGGAGCACGTGCGAGACAGCATCCACAGCGCTCCCGACGCCCCCGTGCGCAGCGGCTTGCCCACCTCCACCACCCGCCGCGCTTCCAGCTCCACCGCCTCGCGCGTGAACAGCTCCGCCACCTTCCCCGCGATACGGAAGCGGCGCAGCACGCGCTCCTCCGCGTCCGTGTGCGGGAACAGGGACAGCAGGCTCCCGGCGCTCGCGGTCGCGGAGCTCATGAAGAACAGCGGCAGCGTGCGCCCCACCTGCTGCCACAGCGGCACCGCCGTGTTGCTCACCAGCACCGCCGTGTACCCCGCGAGCGGCAGGCCCAGCACCGCGCCCATCATGCCCGCGGTTCGTCCCATGAACCCAAGGGCTCCAGGCATCCGCCGCAGCACGAACGCCGCCGTGTTCACCGCTCCCGACCCCGCCAACACCCACGAACCCATGCTCATGGGCGACGTGGGCCGGAACACGCGCAGCATGTTCAGGAAGCGCGACGGCCGGCCCAGGTCGTGGATCAACAGCCCCGCGCTCACCATGTCCCCCGCAGTGGCCACCGCGTGACAGCGCCCCGCCAGCCGCTCCAGCCTGCGTCCTCCCAGGTGCTCCAGCGCCACCCCGAGCACGCTCGCCGCGCCCGCGACCCCGCCCACGTAGAAGTACGCCGGGACCGTCCAGATCCACAGCGGCTCCTTCAACACCGGCATGCCGTAGTAGCTCGGAGCCTCCGCGCTGTCCGGCCCGGACCGCGACGGCACCGTGGGCAACACGTCCATCCCATGCCGGGCGGGCTCCGGGTCCTTCACCTTCTGCTGGGAACCCTCGCCCTCCAGGATGCCCGCGCGCGGGTCGATGTTCCGCCCGTCGGACTTGCGCTGGAGCCGATCCAACAGCGTGTCGTCACTCATCCGCGCCCCTCCCGACCGAACGCCACCGCGCCCACCGCCACCGCCACCATGCCCACCGCGCCCATCGCCACCGAGGCCCACGAGCGCAGCGCCTTCTTCGTCGGCACCACCGGATCCGGCGGCAGGTTGTAGACCTCTGGCTTGTCCAGCAGCAGGAAGAACGCGTTGAGCCCACCCGTGCCTGGCTGGTTCTCCGCGTCCTTTCCGTACAGGTACGCGTCCGTCATGCCCCGCTGATGCAGGTCGCGCACCCGCGACTCCGCTCGCGCGTGCAGCTCATCCAGGTCACCGTACTGGATGGACGCCGTGGGACATGCCTTCGCGCACGCGGGCGTCTGGTCATCCCCGATGCGGTCGTAACAGAGCGTGCACTTCCACGCGCGCCCGTCATCCTCGCGCCGGTCAATCACTCCGAATGGACACGCCGACACGCAGTAGCCGCAGCCGTTGCACACGTCCGGCTGCACGTAGACCGTGTCGAACTCCGTGCGCACGATGGCGCCCGTGGGGCACGCCTCCAGACACCCCGCGCGCTGGCAGTGCTTGCACACGTCCGACATCATCAGCCACGAGAAGTCCCCCGCGCCCGACGTCTGCCCCTGCAACGGCACCGGCCGCTCCACGAACGCCACGTGCCGCCACGTCGACGCGCCCAGGTGCGCCGTCTGGTCGTAGGACATCCCCGTGAAGTGGAAGCCGTCGTCCGGAAGCTGGTTCCACTGCTTGCACGCGACCTCGCACGCCTTGCAGCCGATGCAGAGCGTCGTGTCCGTGAAGAACCCCTTGCGGCTCCCCATGCGCCTATCCCTTCCCCTCGGGTTCCTGCGTCTCCGAATGGTCCGTGGCCTGGGGCGGTGTCACGTCGCGCGGCACCTCCGGCAGCACGGGCGGAGGCGGCGCCGCTCCCGCCGCGGCCCGCTCCCCCGAGCGCATCCGCCCCGCCCGCAGATCCGCCGTGAACGCCTTCGACTCCTGGATGTCCACGTTCTGATCCGCGACGAACGCCGTCAGCTCGTTGGCCCCCTCGCCGCGCACGCGCCCGGTGACGCCCCAGTGGTACGGCAATCCAATCTGGTGCACCCGCCGCCCCTTCACCTTCAGCGGACGGATGCGCTCCGTGACCAGCGCCCGGCACTCCAGGTCCCCGCGCGCCGTGGCCAGCGTGCACCAGTCCCCGTTGTTCAACCCCTTCTCGCGCGCCAGCTCCGGCGAGATCTCGCAGAACATCTCCGGCTGCAACTCGCTCAGCCAGGACAGCCAGCGCGACATGCCGCCCGCGGTGTGGTGCTCGGTGAGCCGGTACGTCGTGACGACGTATGGATAGCGCGGGTCGCCCCAGGCCCGGTGATAGGGATTGTCCTTGCGCCTCCACTCCTCGCGCGTGGGGCTGCACTGCTGCGCGTAGAGCGGGTTGGGCACCACCGACTCCATGGGCTCGTAGTGCGTGGGCAGCGGCCCGTCCATCATCCCGCTGGGCGCGAAGAGCCAGCCCTTGCCGTCCGCTTGCAAGAGGAACGGGTCATTGCCGGCGATGGTCGCGAGCCCCGTCGCGCCCTCGGGCGGGCGGTACTCCGGCGGCCGGTCCGCGATGAAGTCCGGCACGTCCTCGCCGGTCCACTTCTTCTCGTCCGCGTCCCACCACACGTAGCGCTTGCGCTCGCTCCAGGGCTTGCCGTTCGCGTCCGCGGACGCGCGGTTGTAGAGGATGCGCCGGTTGGACGGCCACGCCCAGCCCCACTCGGGCGCCACCCACGTCTGCTGCTGCCCCGGCTTGCGCCGGGCCGTCTGGTTCACGCCGTCCTTGAAGCACCCCGAGTAGATCCAACAGCCGCACGCCGTGGAGCCGTCGTCCTTCAGCGCCGTGAAGCCATCCACCGGCTTCCCGTCCGCCACCGAGTAGCCGTTGATCTCCCTCAGCACCGCCTCCGCGGAGGGCTCCTCATGAGGCCCGTGCGTGGGGTAGTCCCAAGTCAAATCCAGCAGCGGCGCGTCCTTCGGATCCGTGGAGCCCGCGTAGAGTTGCCGCAGCTTGCGTCCCAGGTGGTAGACGAAGTGCAGCTCGCTGCGCGTGTCCCCCGCCGGCTCCACCGCCTTGTGATGCCATTGCAGCAGCCGCTGCGTGTTGGTGAAGGTGCCGTCCTTCTCCGTGTGCGCGGCGGCCGGGAAGAAGAACACCTCGGTCTGGATGTCCTCCGGCCGCACCTGTCCGGACTGGACCTCCGGCGCCGTGCGCCAGAACTCCGCCGTCTCGATGAGCGTGAAGTCGCGCACCACCAGCCAGTCCAGCTGGCGCAGCCCCTTGCGCTGGAGCGCCCCGTTCATGCTGCCCACGGCGGGGTTCTCCCCCATGACGAAGTAGCCCTGGAGCTTCCCGTCCGCCATGTCCGCCACCGTCTGCATGTGCGAGTGATTGCCCGTCAGCCGGGGCAGGTGGTGGAACAGGTAGTCGTTGTCCTGCGTGGCCTTGTCCCCGAACCACGCCTTGAGCAGCGACACCGCGTACTTGGGGAACTCCGTCCACCAGCCGCTGCCGGACTTGTTCTTGCGGATGTAGTGCGTAAGCAAATCCGTGCCGCTCGCGCGCGGCATGGGCAGGTAGCCGGGCAGCAGGTTGTAGAGCGTGGGGATGTCCGTGGAGCCCTGGATGGACGCGTGCCCGCGCAGCGCGAGGATGCCGCCACCGGGCCGGCCGATGTTGCCCAGCAGGAGCTGGAGGATGGCCGCCGTGCGGATGTACTGCACGCCCACCGAGTGCTGCGTCCAGCCCACCGCGTAGCAGAACGCGCTGGTGCGCTCCGGGTTGGAGTTGTCACACAGCGTCCGCGCGACCTCGAGGAACAGCGCCTCGTCCACGCCGCACACCTGGGACACCACCTTCGGCGTGTAGCGGGAGAAGTGCCGCTTCAAGAGCTGGAACACGCACCGGGGATGCTGGAGCGTCTCGTCACGGTGCTCGTCGCGGAGGTCCACGCGGTGGTCGTGTCCACCCGCGCCCGCGCCCGGCTCGTCCGTCAGTTCCTTGTGGCCCGCCGCCGGCACCACGCCGGACACGCCCTGGTACTGCCAGGTGTGGATGTCGTAGCGGTTGTCCTTGGGCTGGTAGCCGCTGAAGAGCCCCTCCAGCTCCTCCGTGTCCTGGAAGCCCTCGCGGATGAGCGTGGCCGCGTTGGTGTACTGCACCACGTAGTCACGGAAGTACCGCTCGTGCTCCAACACGTAGTGGATGAGCCCGCCCAGGAACGCGATGTCCGTGCCCACGCGGATGGGCGCGTAGAGGTCCGCCACCGCGCTGGTGCGCGTGTAGCGCGGGTCCACGTGGATGACCTTCGCGCCCCGGGCCTTCGCCTCCATCACCCACTGGAAGCCCACCGGATGGCACTCGGCCATGTTGGACCCCTGGATGAGGATGCAGTCCGAGTGCTGGAGGTCCTGCTGGAACGTCGTGGCTCCCCCGCGGCCGAACGTGATGCCCAGACCGGGCACCGTGGACGCGTGTCATATTCGAGCCTGGTTCTCCACCTGCACGACGCCCAGCGCGCTGAAGAGCTTCTTGAGGAGGTAGTTCTCCTCGTTGTCCAGCGTCGCCCCACCCAGGTGCGCCATCCCCAGCGTCCGGTTCACCCACCGCCCTTCCGCGTCCCTCACCTCGAACGTCGCGTCGCGCGTGCGCTTCACGCGCTCGGCCACCTTGTCCATCGCCTCTTCCAGCGCGATGGGTTCCCACTCCGTGCCGCCGGGGCGGCGGTAGAGGACCTGCCGCACGCGTTGCGTGCCCGTGACCAACTGGAAGGTGGCGGCACCCTTGGGACACAGCCGGCCGCGTGAGATGGGGGAATGCGGGTCACCCTCGATGTCGAGGATGCGCCCGTCGCGCACGTGCACCTCCTGCCCGCAGCCCACCGCGCAGTACGGGCAGATGGACTTCACCACCCGGTCCGCGGACTTCGTACGCGGCGCCAGCGAGCGGCTTCGCGCGGACATCGCCGTGTCCCCCAACGCTCGGCTGTCTCCCCGGGCGAACTGACGCAGCACGGGCCAACCCTTCATCAGGTCGCGGAACTTCAAGGCCGCTCCTCCCAGGGACGCGCACGTGGATCCCGGCCCTCAAGATGGGGACGCGCGCTGTCGCGGACCAGTGCCGTGGGACCCGGGGCCACGTCCGGCAACGGACGCGGAAGCAGGCGGGCAGGCACGGAAATGCGCGATGCGCGAAATCAGACCGGGGGGTCCAAGTCGTTATTTCTCCACGGTGCCAAACGCCTCTTCCTGCTCCTCCCTCCCCGTGGGCCTCAAGGCTTCTCGGCGGGGCAGGAAGACCCACAGCCACGTGTCGGCCGGACACGTCGCGGAGAGCGAGTGGAGAACCTGCATGACGGACAGTGCCCCTCTCATCCTTTTGATCGAGGACGAGGAAGACCTCCGGGAAGCAGTCGCGACGCTGTTGGAAATGGAGGGCTATCGCGTCGCACAGTGCATCCACGGCGAGGATGCCTGGAACTGGTTGCAGTCCCAGCCCCGCCCGGGACTGGTGCTGATGGACCTGATGATGCCGGTGATGGATGGACAGGCCTTCCTCGCGCGGCTCTCTCAGGAGCGCATGTTGGAGGGCGTGCCCATCATCGTGCTGTCCGGCAGCCCCTTCCATCCACCGGGCGCGGCGGCCTACCTGCGCAAGCCCGTGTCGGTGGCGTCGCTGATGGAAGTGGTGCGCCACTTTCTTCCGTCATCCGGGGAAGGCCCGGAAGGACCTCACACGTCGTGAAACATGTGTCGCATGGCGCGGCGCGTGCGCATCGAGGACTCGCGATGGCGCGAGACCTGTGGAATCCTCGCGCCCCGTCAGGTCCCCGCCTGGTCCATTCCCCCTCATTCAAAGGACGGCGCAGATGCCGGCTGGCTCGCTGAATCTCCCCGAGGACGTCGCTCGTGACCTGGAAGCCCGTCTGGCCGCGACGGCGCCGGAGGAGACGAGCCGGGGTTTGTTCTTCCTGGGCGTGTTGGACGCGGTGCGCTTTCTGGGCGGACCGGATGCGGTGAAGCGCTGTCTGGAGCAGGTGGACGAGACCGCGGACTTCATCCCCATGCAGACCTATCCGTTCCCGCGCTTCCTGCGGCTGTCCTACGTGGCGGCGGAGCAGCTCGCGCCGCTCGTCGGCGGTCATGATGCGGCGCAGCGGCAGATTGGCACGCAGGCGATGCTGGACTTCCTCAACTCCATGTTCGCGCGCGACTTCGTGCAGCAGGCGGGGGGCGACCCGAAGCGGCTCCTGGAGTTGATGCACTCCGGTTACCGCACGGCGCTGAACTTCGGTGAGCGCTCCGTGGAGTGGACCGGCCCCACGTCGGGCCGGGTCATCATGAAGCGCTCGCTGATGCCGGTGCCCTACAACGAAGGCATCCTCCAGTCCGCGCTGGAGGTGACGGGCGTGCAGGACGTGCAGGTGCGCGGGCAGGCCCAGTCGCTGGTGGACGCCGTCTACGACGTCTCCTGGACGTAGGCCTGAAGGAGGCCTGCTCCCTGGCCCGGGGGGCGGACAGGCGAGCGTGCGCGGCGCGGAGGATTCCGGGGGCTTGCCCCGTGCGAAGCCCGGCCGGAAGGCCCACCTCAGGGCGAGGAGGGGCGAAAGCGCATGGCGCGTCACGAGGACTTGAGGGGACAGGTGGCCATCGTCACGGGCGCGTCGAGCGGCGTGGGCTGGCAGTCCGCGCTGCGGCTGGCGGAGGCCGGCGTGCGGTTGTGCGTCACCGCCCGGCGCCAGTCGGCCCTGGAGCGGCTGCGCGTGGAGGTGCTCCAGCGCGGCGGTGAGTGCCTGGTGTGTGACGGCGACGTCACGGTGGCCGAGGACGTGGAGCGCGTGGTGCGCGAGTGCGTGGCGCACTACGGCCGCGTGGACCTCCTGGTGAACGTGGCGGCGGTGCAGTCCTACGGCTCCTTCGACCAACTGCCCTGGGAGCACATCACGCGCGTGTTCGACGTGAACTGCTTCGGCTACTTCCGCTTCGCGCGCGCGGTGCTGCCGCACTTCCGTGAGCAGGGCCACGGCCACCTGCTCAACGTGCAGTCCATGCTGGCGTCGGGGGCCGCGCCGCTGCTGTCCGCGTATGCGTCCTCGAAGCACGCGACGCTGGGGTGGGCGCAGGCGCTGGAGTTGGAGCTGGCGGGCACGGGCATCCACGTGTCCAACGTGATGGTGCCGTCCGTGTCCACGCCCATGTTCGACCACGCGCCCACGATGCTGGGGAAGAAGCCCGTGCCGGTGCCGCCCACCTACGACGTGGACCTGGTGGCCCGCGCGGTGGTGCGGCTGGCGAAGCGGCCGGGCCGCACGTCGGTGCCAGCGTTCCTCCAGGGGCGGCTGATGCTGTGGCTCAACGGCGTGGCGCCGTCCGTGGGCAAGGCGGTGCTCTCCCGCTTCGGCGCGCGGATGCAGATGACGGACGAGCCGCTGGACCGGCCCGAGGGCAACCTCTTCCTCCCCGTGGAGGAGGGCGTGGGGCCCCGGGGCAGCGTGCCGCCGACACCCGCGTGGAAGCGCTTCACCGCGACGCTGGGCCTGGCCGCGCTCACGGGCGGCGTGGTGGGCGGCGCGGTGCTGGGCGCGCGCGGCCTGATGCGCGCCGCGCGCTGAAGGAGCGCGATCAGACGTCGCCAGCGCCAGGGGCGCCCCAGCGGGCCGCGATCAGGATTTTTCCGTTCGCGGCGCTGATGGTGGGGTGTCAACGAAGTGTTGGGTGGGTCAGAAAACATCCTTTCGTTGGGGCGCTCTTTGGCTAGAAGGGGCCCCGCATGCGCACCGGGAAGGGTCGGCCGGGCGCGAACGAGGGGAGAAACATCGATGCGTGGAAGCAACAAGTGGACGGGCATGGCGCTGGTGGCAGGCCTCGCGGTGTCGGCGCAGGCGGTGGCGGCCGAGGAGCCGAACCTGAACGCGGACCCGGGCCGGTCGTCGTCGTTCGGCCAGGCGGGCCAGATGGTCATCAGCCAGGACCTCAACGGCTTCCTGGGCTACAACACCGCCTCTGAAGTGTTCCTGATCCGCCTGGAGCCGTCGGCGGACTACTTCCTCCAGCAGAACCTGTCGATTGGCGCGTCCGCGCTGGTGGCCTTCGGCTTCGGTGACAGCACCGTCGTGGGCCTGGGCGTGCTGGGCCGCGTGGGCTACCACCTGCCGCTGGGCGAGCGCGTGTCGCTCTGGCCCAAGGCGGGCTTCGGCGTGCAGTTCGCCCACGTGCCGGGCGCCAGCGACGTGAACTTCGTCCTGGACTTCAACGCCCCCGTCCTGTTCCACCTCACGCCGCACTTCTTCATCGGCGCGGGGCCGCAGGTGCGCGCGGTCATCAGCCAGGACGTGGGCAGCCTGGGCTCGGAGCAGGGCTACTTCGCCGGCAACGACGTGACCCTCGGCATCACCACCACGGTCGGCGGCTACTTCTAGCCTCGGGCCTTCCCCGGCACTCTGGGCTTCGTGCCCGGGTGTCGGGGAGTGCAGGACCCGTGACGTAGGCTGCGTGGGATTGACGTCACGGGTTGGATGTGTTGGGTTGGAGGGTGCCATGTCCGTGCTTCCGTTCGCTTGCCGGCTGCCCGCGTTCGCCCCCCTGCATCCGCTGGGGAGGGGCCCGCTGGGCGAGTGGGTGTCCCTGGTGTGGCCGCTGGAGCAGGACGCGGTGGACGCGCGCCCGCTGGTGGTGAAGACGTTCCTGCTGGCGTCGGGGCTGGCGCCGGAGACGCGGCGTCCGTTGGAGGATGCGCTGGCGCGGGCGGTGCCGCTGCGGCATCCGGGCATCGCCAGGCTCCATGGCTTCCAGGTGGACGTGCGCGACACGCTGACGGTGGTGTCGGACTACGTCCCGGGCTGCTCGCTGGCCACGGCGCGCCGGCGGGTGCTGGGGCGGGGGGGACGGCCGTCGGAAGCGTTCGTGTGTCACGTGGGCGCGGAGGTGGCGGGAGCGCTCCAGGCCGCGCATGGCGCGCGCGTGGTGCACGGGGACGTGCATGCGCACCGCATCCGCGTGGGGCCTCGGGGCGAGGTGACGCTGACGGACTTCGGGCTCAAGTCCGCGCGTGCGCTGCTGCGCCGCTTCACGTCGCCGTCGCGGCCGGACGTGGTGGAACTGCCCGTGCGCGAGGACGCGGTGGACTCGCCGGTGGAGGCGCGGGAGGACCTGCGCGCGCTGGGGCGGGTGTTGCTGGAGCTGGTGTCCGGGAACACGGTGGTTCCGGAGGACGCGGCCGGAGTGGACGCGGCGCTGGGCGGGGTGTCGCCCGCGCTGCGGAACGTGCTGCGCGGGGTGCTGCTGGATGCGCGCGGGGCGGACTCCGCCGTGGAGCTCCAGGCGGCGCTGCGCGACTGCATGGAGCGCGGCGTGGAGTGCCACGGGCGGGACGCGGTGGTGCGCGAGCTGGCGGCGCTGCCGGGCTCGGGGCCGCTGTCGCCGGTGGACGTCTACGTGGGCGCGGCGTCGGTGATGGCGGCCTCCGTGCCCGTGCGCGGACGCACGCTGCCGTCCTGAGTCCTGGGGCTCAGCGCGCGCGGCTCGCGAACCACCTCGCCGCGGCGCGTGTGACCTCCTCGGGATGCGGGGTCGTCTCGCTCGCCCATGCGACGAACCCATCCGGACGCACGAGCAACGCGCTCAGTCCCAGGCGATTCCTGGCGTCGCGGGCCACGTAACGGACCTGTTCGCCCCAGAGGCCCTCCAGCGCCTGGAGTGACGCCTGCCGGCCGAAGTCCAGCAGCACACCCGTTCCATCCCGGAGCCGTGTGCCCAGCCTCGTTCCGTCCTCCAGCTCGAAGTCCGGGCAGCTGCGGCCCACCAACGGGTGGGCCTCGCCCAGGTCGTAGCGCAGGGACACCCCCCAGACCCGTTCAGCGAAGTAGGTCGCGCCGTCGCGCGTGTCGATGAGGTCGCGCAGGATGGCTTCGAGCGCGCGGGACTGTCGCTGGGGGCGCATCAGCGTCACCTGGGCCCGCGACCAGTCGAGGATGCTCGCTCCGACCGGGTGCCGCTCCGCGGTGTAGCTGTCGAGCAGACCCTCGGGGGCATTGCCTCGGAGGGTCGCGGCGAGCTTCCACCCGAGGTTGATGGCGTCTCCCAGCCCGAGGTTCAGGCCCTGGCCGCCCAGCGGTGAATGGATGTGCGCGGCGTCGCCCGCCAGCAGCACCCGTCCCTTGCGGTAGGTCGTTGCCTGGTACGCGCGGTCGGTCCAGGTCGTGGCGACGCTCAACGCCTTGAGGGTCACGTCGGTGCAGGACACGCGCCGCAAGACGGCTTGCACGTGCTCGAGCGTGAGCGGTTGGGTGCGATGGAAGGCGCCGCCGTCGAAGTCGGCCAGCGCGATGACCCCAGGCTGCCCCTGGTTGTACATGCCGGCCGGCGTGTAGTGACGGCCCGGGCGGAGCTTCTCCGGATCAGCGAGCTCGGCCTGGATTGAATAGCCCGTGAACTCGGGCTCGGTCCCCACGAACTCGAAGCCCCCCTGCTTGCGGACGGTGCTGCGGCCGCCGTCGCAGCCCACGAGCCACCGCGCGCGAACGCGCTGCTCGCCGGCATGGACGGTGACCTCATCGTTCGAGACCTCGAAGCCTTCGACCCCCTGGCCGCGCCGGATCTCGACTCCGAGGGAGAGCGCATGCGTCGCGAGGACGCGCTCGAGGTGCTCCGTCTCGCTCCCCAACTGGGTGTCCGCCGGGCCTGGGAGCCGGTACGTCCACCGCGACGAATCGATGTTGCTGGAGTCGAGCGGGATGCCCGCGAAGTGTCCGGCGGGCCCGCGGGGCTGTGCTCCGGACGCCATGGGTCCCGGGGCCCTCTCATCGGCGCGACGTTGCGACGCAATCTGTTCCAGCAATCCGCGCCGGTAGAAGGCTTCCACGCTGGGGCCCCAGAGGCCTCTCCTGCCAAACGGGAGCCGCTTCAGGGGCGAGTGCGGATCCTCCGCTTGCTCGAGCACCAGCACGGAGCATTTCGCGAGCCGCAGCTCGCAGGCGAGGAACAGGCCGACCGGGCCGGCCCCTGCGATGACCACGTCGTAGATCATGGAATGCCCTTTCACCACGGTTCGATGACGTCGAACAGGTGCGCCGGCTGGAGCGCCCGACGAGGTGCCCCGTGCGGCACGCCTCCCGAGGCTGAACGTGTGGACGGCGTTGCTGTGGACTGTCGAACGTCGTGCGTCCTGGCCGTGTGAAACGCGACGGGACGTGAACGGGAGGCTGGTGGTTGCCGAGAGGCCGCGCCCACAGTCGCGCCGCCTCCGGTGACCAGGCCCGCGGAGGCTTCCACGTTGGAAGGGGGGCCATGGCTCCGCTGTTCCGCCCGGGGACTGACTCGGTGCTGCGGGCGTTCATCGCCCTGGCTCTGGGTGTGCCCGCGGTGTCGCTGGCGGGCCTGCTGCTGCTCGCGCGCAACCCGCTGGGGCGGGGCTCGTTCACGCCTCACGAGCAGCCGCTTCCCTTCGACCACCGCCACCACGTGGGCGACGAGGGCATCCCCTGCGGCTACTGCCATGAGGGCGCGTGGCGCTCACCGGTGGCGGGAGTGCCGCCCACGCAGCGCTGCCTGGGATGCCACGCGCAGGTGTGGAACGAGAGTGCCCGGCTGGAGCCGGTGCGCGCCAGCGGCTTCGACGGCGCGCCGCTGCCGTGGAACCGGGTGCACGCGCTGCCGGACTATGTCTGGTTCAGCCATCAGATCCACGTGAACAAGGGCGTGGGCTGCGTCACCTGCCACGGCCGCGTGGACACCATGCCGGCGGTGCAACAGGTGGCGCCGCTCACCATGGGCTGGTGCCTGGACTGTCACCGCGACCCGACACCGTGGCTGCGCCCCGTGTCCGAGGTCGCGAACCTCACGTGGCGTCCCCCCGGAGACCCGAGGGAGACGGGCCGCGCGGTGCAGGCCGCGCTCGACGTGAACCCGAGGACGGACTGCAACACATGCCACTTCTGACCGACCCCGCACGGACGGAGGCCCGCGACACGCCCGGCGCTGACGGGACGGAGCCGGTGCGCGCGTGGCGCAGCCTGGAGGAGTGGCGCGCGGGAGGCCCCGGACGCGAGGACCTGTCACGCGAACATCCTCCCGGCGCGATGCTCCCGCCCGAGGGCGTGGCGCGGCGCACCTTCCTGCAACTCGCGGCGGCGTCGCTGGCGGCAGCGGGCTTCAGCGGGTGCTTCCGTCAGCCGCCGGAGAAGATCCTCCCGTATTCGACGCCGCCGGAGGGGCTGACGCCGGGCGTGCCGCTGCACTTCGCCACGGGGCTGGAGTGGAACGGCCGCACGGTGGGGCTGGTGGTGGAGAGCCACGAGGGGCGGCCCACGAAGGTGGAGGGCAACCCGCTGCATCCGGCCAGCCTGGGCGCGGCGGGCGTCTTCGAGCAGGCGGCGCTGCTGGGGCTCTACGACCCCGCGAGAGCGAAGGCCGCGCGGCTGCAAGGCGTGGAGGCCGCGTGGAGCACCGTGCGGGATGCCCTGCGAAAGCACGCCGAGCGCGCCGACCAGGGCGCGGGGCTGCGCTTCCTGGTGGAGCCCACGAGCAGCCCGCTGGTGCAGGCGCTGTACGCGCGCATCCAGGAGCGCTTCCCGTACGCGCGCATCATCCCCTGCGGCCTGGCCCTGGCGGACGGGCGCCGCGAGGGCACCCGGCTGGCGTACGGCAGGGTGCTGGACGTGGTGCACGACGTGGGGCGCGCGGTGGTGGTGGCGGTGGACGACGACTTCCTCGCGACCACACAACCCGGGCACCTGCGCGCGGCGCGGGACTTCGTGAGCGCGCGCAAGCCGGACGCGATGAACCGGATGTGGGTGGCGGAGAGCACGCTGAGCATCACGGGTGGCTTCGCCGACGAACGGCTGCGGATGCGCCCGTCGCAGGGCGTCGCGCTGATGCTCGCGCTGGCGGCGGAAGTGGGCGCGGGGTTGAGCGGCAATGCGCCAGCGGGACAAGGCGCCGACACGCACGCTCCAGCGCAGCCCGCGTCAGGGCTTGGCCTGAGTGCTCCAGCGGACTCCGCGCATGGAGCCGCCGGTGGAGGCAGTGCGAACGCACGTGCTCCATCAGGGACCACGCCAGGGCCTGGCCCGAGTGTTCCAGCGGACTCCGCGCATGGAGCCGCCGATGGAGGCAATGCGAACGCACGTGCTCCATCAGGGACCACGCCAGGGCCTGGCCCGAGTGTTCCATCGGACTCCGCGCATAGAGCCGCCGGTGGAGGCAATGCGAACGCACGCGCTCCATCGGACTCCGCGCCAGGGCCTGGCCCGAGTGCTCCAGCGGGCTCCGCGCATGGAGCCGCCGGTGGAGGCAATGCGAACGCACGTGCTCCATCAAGTTCCGCGCCAGGGCCTGGCCCGAGTGCTCCAGCGGGCTCCGCGCATGGAGCCGCCGGTGGAGGCAGTGCGAACGCACGCGCTCCATCAAGTTCCGCGCACGGGCCCTCCGCGGAAGGCGGGCCGCGTCCGCGTGTCTCGCCAGCATTGGCCTCGGGGCTCGCGAGCCTGCGCGTACCATCGACCGCGCTCACGGATGCGCAGCGCGCCTGGGTGCGCGGCGCGGCGAGGGACCTGCTCGCGCACCGGGGGCAGGGGCGGGTGACGGTGGGCCCGCGCCAGCCCCCGCTGGTGCATGAGCTGGCGTTCGCGATGGACGAGGCGCTGGGCAACACGCCCCGGCTGCTCGACCCCGTGGCGCTCCCGGATGGGGGGCCCGAGGCGCTGAACTCGCTCATGGGGGAGATGTTCAACGGGCGGGTGGACACGCTGATCATCACGGCGTGGAACCCGGCCTGGACGGCGATGGTAGAATCGGACTTCGCGCGCCATCTGGAGCGTGTCCCCTTCCGCCTGTACCACGGCCTCCACGAGGACGAGACGGCGGCGCTCTGCCCCACCTTCGTCCCCGCGACGCATCCCTTCGAGTCCTGGCGCGACGGCCGCGCACCGGACGGCACCGCGTCCGTGCTGCAACCCCTCATCGCGCCCCTGTTCCCCGGAGCGGTCTCCGAGGTGGAGCTCCTGTCCGTCTTCGCGGGCGTGGAGTCGCGGAGCCCCTACGACCTGCTCAAGTCCCTGTGGCGGGAACGCGTGGGCTCGCCGCCGGACTTCGAGGCGCGCTGGGAGACGTGGCTCGCGGACGGCGTCATCCCGGAGACCCAGGCCCCGCCCGCGCGGGCCGTGCTGGACGAAGCCGAGGTGATTCGCGACGCGCGGGAGGTCGCGGGGTTGGAGTCCTCCCGGCCCATCGGGGCGATGCCGGACCGTCGAGCGGACGCCCGCGCGAGCCACCTGCGTGAGGCACCCGAGGGCCTGGAGCTGTCCCTGGTGCTGGACTCGCGGCTGTACGACGGCCGCTTCGCGGGCAACGCGTGGCTCCAGGAGCTGCCCGATCCGGTGACGAAGCTCACCTGGGACAACGCGGCGCTGCTCTCTCCGGCCACCGCGCGGGCCCTGTCGCTGGAGAAGGGAGACGTCGCGCGCATCGAGCTGCTGGGCCGGGCGGTGGAGGTGCCCGTGCTGGTGCTGCCCGGTCAGCCGGACGACACGGTGACGCTGGCGCTGGGCCACGGCCGCGAGCGCGTCGGGCCCGTGGGCCAGGGCGTGGGCGTCAACGCGAACGCGCTGCGGATCCCCTCCTGGCCGTGGGGCGGCACCACCGTGAGCCTCACCCGCACGGGCCGCCATCACGCGCTGGCGCTCACGCAGGAGCACTGGAGCATGGAGGGCCGCCAACTGGCGCTCCAGCTCCCGCAGGCGTCCTTCCGCGCGAAGCCCCAGGCGCTCCACTCGCTCCAGGAGGACGGCGAGCGGCTCTACCCGCCCAACGCGCTGCTGAAGAGCGACCGCCACCAGTGGGCCATGGCCATCGACCTGCACCGGTGCACGGGGTGCAGCGCGTGCATGGTGGCCTGCCAGTCGGAGAACAACGTGCCGGTGGTGGGGCGCGACGGCGTGCTGCGCAGCCGGGAGATGCACTGGCTTCGCATCGACCGGTACTTCCTGGGCGACCCGGACGACCCGGGCTTCATCACCCAACCCGTGGCCTGCGTGCACTGCGAGGCCGCGCCCTGCGAATACGTGTGCCCGGTGAACGCCACCGTCCACTCGGACGAGGGCCTCAACCAGATGGTCTACAACCGCTGCATCGGCACGCGGTACTGCTCCAACAACTGCCCCTACAAGGTCCGCCGCTTCAACTACCTGGAGTACCAGCGGAAGGAGCCCCTCACGACGCTGCGCCAGAACCCGGACGTGACGGTGCGCTCGCGCGGGGTGATGGAGAAGTGCACGTACTGCGTGCAGCGCATCGAACGGGCCCGCACCGTCGCGCGCGCGGCGCACCGGGACGTGCGTGACGGCGAGGTCCGCACCGCCTGTCAGCAGGCCTGTCCCACGGAGGCCATCACCTTCGGGGACCTGCTCGCGCCGGGGTCCCGCGTGCGCCGCGAGCACGAGGACCCGAGGCACTACAAGCTGCTCAACACGCTGGGCACCCGGCCGCGCACGGTGCACCTGGTGCGTTTGAAGAACCCGGCGCCGAAGGGAGGCGCATGAGCACGGCCGACCCGCAGGTGCCCGCGCCCGGGGATCCGCTCACCGAGCACCCGCTGCTGGAGGGGCGCCACTCCGACCGCGCCTACAGCGAGTCGCTGCTGGCCTTCGTGCACCGCCCCGCGGGCCGGACCTGGTGGACGTTGCTGGGGCTGGGGCTGGCCGGGACCGCGGTGCTGGTGGTGGCCATCTGCGTGACGCTCTTCGTGGGCGTGGGGACGTGGGGCAACAACATCCCGGTGGCGTGGGCGTTCGGCATCACGAACTTCGTGTGGTGGATTGGAATTGGCCACGCGGGGACGCTCATCAGCGCCATCCTGCTGCTGTTCCAGGAGAAGTGGCGAGGGTCCATCAACCGCTTCGCGGAGGCCATGACGCTCTTCGCGGTGACGTGCGCGGGGCTCTTCCCGCTGCTGCACCTGGGGCGGCCGTGGAAGTTCTACTGGCTGGTGCCCTATCCCAGCAGCCTGCGGGCGTGGCCGCAGTTCCGCTCGCCGCTGACGTGGGACATCGCGGCGGTGGGGACGTACCTCACGGTGTCGCTGCTGTTCTGGTTCGTGGGGCTGATTCCAGACCTGGCCACGGCGCGCGACACGGCGAAGACGCCCCGGGCGCGCTTCTGGTACGGGCTGGCGAGCCTGGGCTGGCGGGGCTCGGCGCGGCACTGGCGGCAGTGGCGCACGGGCTACCTGCTGCTGGCGGGGCTGGCCACGCCGCTGGTGGTGAGCGTGCACACCATCGTGTCCTTCGACTTCGCGGTGGCGCAGTTGCCGGGCTGGCACACGACCATCTTCCCACCGTACTTCGTCGCGGGCGCGGTGTTCAGCGGCTTCGCGCTGGTGCTCACGCTGTTGATTCCGGCGCGCAAGGCGCTGGGCATCGAGCACGTGGTGACGCCGCTGCACCTGGACAACATGGCGAAGGTGCTGCTGGCCACGGGGTGGATGGTGGCCTACGGCTACATCCAGGAGCACTTCTTCGCCTGGTTCAGCGGGAACCCCTTCGAGATGCACGCCACGGAGGCCGAGTTCTTCGGGCCGTACGCGCCGCTGTTCTGGATGCAGGTGTTCTGCAACGTGCTGGTGCCGCAGTTGTTCTGGTTCCCCCGGCTGCGCACGAACGTGGCGGTGCTGTGGGTGGCGGCGCTGCTCATCAACGTGGGGATGTGGACGGAGCGCTTCCTCATCGTGGTGGCGTCGCTGAGCATGGACTTCCTGCCATCGTCCTGGGCGGCGTACCGGCCCACGTGGGTGGACTGGAGCCTGCTGGGCGGCACGGTGGCGTTCTTCGGCACGGCGTTCCTGCTGTTCCTCAAGTTCGTGCCGGCCGTGTCCGTGAGCGAGATGAAGGAACTCCAGCGCGAGGTGGACGCGTCGCTCCACTTCCGGCGTGAACAGGGCACACCTCCAGGCGGTGCGCCATGAGCCGCCACTGGGTGCTGGGGGAGTTCGCGTCCAGTGGCGCGCTGGTGGCCGCGCTGAAGGACCTGCGGGCGAGGGGCTTCGAGCAACTGGACGCGCACACGCCGTTCCCGGTGGAGGAGACCTTCGAGGCGCTGGGGCTGAAGCGCTCGTGGTTGCCGATGCTGACCCTGGGGGCGGGGCTGGGAGGGGCGGTGTTCGCGTACGTGACCCAGTGGTTCACGAACGCGGTGGACTATCCGTTGGACGTGGGCGGCCGGCCGCTGCACAGCGTGCCCACGAACCTGCCCATCACGTTCGAGCTGGGGGTGCTGAGCGCGGCGCTGACGGTGGTTGGTGCGCTGATGCTGCTCTTCGGCTTCCCGCACGTGACGCACCCGGTGTTCGACGTGGAGTCCTTCCGCAGCGCGTCCGTGGACGGCTTCTGGGCGAGCGTGGTGGTGGACGGAGAGGACGCGCCGAAGGTGGAGGCGGCGCTGCGCGAGCTGGGCGCGCGGCAGGTGTCGGTGGTGGCGGAGGGGGCGCGATGAGGCGCCAGGCACTCATGGTGCTGCTCGGGATGGCCGCGTGCGACGACACGGATCCGATGGCGTCGCAGCCGCGAGCGGAGGCGCTCGGGGCGAGCACGTTCTTCGAGGACGGCCGGGCGATGCGTCCCCTGGTGCCGGGGACGGTGGCGCAGGAGTGGCGCACGCGTGGGGAGACGCAGGGGCTCACGGCGGACGGAGGCTGGCTTCAGGCCGTGCCGGTGCCGGTGACCCGTCAGCTCCTGGAGGAGGGGCGCACGGCCTACGAGACCTGGTGCGCGGTGTGCCACGGGCTGACGGGAGACGGGGACGCCATCGTGGCCAGGAAGATGCCGCAGCGCCGGCCGCCCGGGCTGTTCGTGCCGCACGACCATGCGAAGCAGGTGGTCTACGGCGTCGTGGAGGGCGAAGCCCCGTACACGGGAACGCAGGCCGTGACCGCGAGGGTGGGGCCGGAGGCGTTCCCGCTGCCCCAGAGGGTGGACGGGTGGGGTGCCGTGAGGGACACGACCGATGCGGGGCGGCCCGAAGCCCCGGTCGCCTGGACGAGCGATGCGGGCTGGCCCCGGGCATGGGCGGCGTCCTCCGGAAGTGGGCAGGTGACGGTAGGGGACGCGGACGCGGCGAGGGCCCGGCAGGCGGCGCTCGTGGGACCCCGAGGCCTCGCGATGGAGGGACGGCTCAACGAGCCCTCCACGACGGGAGATCTGCCGCACCCGCCGGGCTTCTACTTCGCGGTCATCTCCCACGGCTTCGGCGTGATGCCCGCCTACGGCCCACAGCTCGCGCCCCACGAACGCTGGGCCGTGGTCGCGTACCTGCGAGCCCTGGGCCGCAGCCAGAGAGCGCCGCTCACCGCCGCGCCGCCTGACGTGCAGGCACGGCTGCGCAAGGAGGTTGGAGCACGATGACGCCCCCGGCTTCCATCGCGCTGGGTCCCTGGACCCCCATTCTGTACACCCCCCGTCCGACACGGCTGTCCAAACCTGTCGGACAGTCGGACAGGTCTCCTCGGCCGGAGTGGACCGGCAGCCCCCGCGACCGCGGCTGTCCAAACCTGTCGGACAGTCGGACAGGTTTCCGAGACCCGGATGCAACGGCAGCCCCCGAAGCCGCAGCCGTCCAAAGGTGTCGGACAGTCGGACAGGTTTGCGCGATCCGGATGGGACGGTCACTCCGGTCCGACCTGTCGGACAGTCGGGCAGGTTTCCGCGGCCCGGGTGGAGCGGTCCCTGTCCCGCATGGCGGTTCAAACCTGTCCGACAGTCGGATCGGTTTCCGCGGCCCGGGTGGAGCGGCTGCTCCCGTCGAACACGGGCATCCAAACCTGTCGGACAGTCGGACCGGTTTCCGCGACCCGGGTGGAGCGGCTGCTCCCGTCGAACACGGGCATCCAAACCTGTCGGACAGCCGGACAGGTTTCCGAGGTCCGGGTGGAGCGGCGGCTCCCGTCGAACACGGGCATCCAAACCTGTCGGACAGTCGGACAGGTTTCCGAACTCTGGGCGGCAGAGCCCTCGTCCGGAACGGCAGCCCAAACCTGTCGGACAGCCGGACAGGTTTCCGAGGTCCGGATGGAGCGGCGGCTCCCGTCGAACACGGGCATCCAAACCTGTCGGACAGCCGGACAGGTTTCCACGGGGCACCGCCGACGGGGTGGCCTCGCCGGGCTCCTGCCTTCTCATTCTCGAAGACGGTCTTCCTGACCGAGAGCCTGGCGCCGCCATCCTTCGCGCGCGCCACCGTGCGGGCGCGGTCCAGCCAGGAGGAGGTCCTCGCGCGATGACCTCTCCCGTGCTCCCACGCTTCGAGGGCGGACAGCGCGCGATGGGCATCAGCGCGGTGCTCGGCGTCGTGGGCCTCGCGGCCACCGCCGTCGGTGCCTTCCTCGACGTGCGCCAGGCCCTCGCGGGCTACCTCTTCGGCTTTACCTACTGGCTGGGCCTGTGTCTGGGCGCGCTGCTGCTGCTCGCCTCCTTCCACGCGTCGAAGGCGCGCTGGCCCGTGGTGCTGCGTCGCGCGCTGGAGGTCTGCGCCGCCACCGCGCCGCTGTTCCTCGTGCTGTTCGTGCCGCTCGCGCTGGGAATGCGGCACCTGTTTCCGTGGGTCGCTCCGGCCGCGAGTCTGGGCGAGCACACGCTGCATGTGCTCGAACACCGGCGGCTCTACAACAACGTGCCCTTCTTCCTGGCGCGCGCGGCGCTGTACTTCGTCACCTGGGGGCTGGTGGGCCACCTGCTGTACCGCTGGTCCGTGCGCCAGGACGCGACGGGCGACCTGCGCTGGACGGTGTGGCAGCGGCGGCTGGGCGGGGGCTCGCTGCCCGCGCTGGGCCTCACGTTCTCCTTCATGACGCTGGACTGGATGATGTCGCTGGAGGCGACGTGGCAGTCCACCGTCTACGCCGTCCACGTCTTCTCCGGTGCGTTCGTGGGCGCGCTGGCCTTGATGATCATCGCGGGCGCGGCCACGCGCGGCACGCAGCACTTCGGCAGCCTGATGTCCCCAGGCCACTACCACCGGCTGGGCACGCTGATGTTCGCCTTCATCTGCTTCTGGGCCTACATCGCCTATTCGCAGTTCATGCTCATGTGGGTCGCCGCCCTGCCAGAGGAGGTGAGCTGGTACCGCGTCCGCCTGGAGGGCGGCTGGGGCGTGCTGTCGCTCGTGCTGGTGTTGGGGCACTTCGTCATCCCCTTCGCCCTGCTCCTGTCACGCGAGCTCAAGTCGCGCCCGAGGGTGCTGGGGGGCGTGGCGCTGTGGATGCTCGCGATGCACGCCGTGGATGTCGCGTGGCTGCTGTTCCCCTCGCTCTCCCCGGAGCGCGTCGTCATCCCCTGGACGGCGCTCACCGCGTGGCTGGGCGTGGGCGGGCTGTCCGTGGCGGCGGCCCTCTGGCGCTCACGTGGCGGCTACCCCGTGCCCGTGGCGGATCCGTACCTCGTCCACTCGCTCCAGGTGCGCCCGCCATGAGCGAAGCCCGTCCACCGCCTCCGGAGCTGGAGAAGCTGCCCACCGCGTGGCTGCTGCGCGTGGGGGCCGTGGCGCTGGCGCTGCTCGCGGCGGCCAGTGTCGCGGCGTGGGCCCTGTGGGTCCTCTGGCGTCCCGCGTCCGAGAGCCCCCTCCCCATGCCTCCGAGCACCCAACAGATCGGCATGCTCGACCAGCCCCCCTTCTCGCTGGACCGCAGAGCGGACGAGCTGAAGGCGCGGCAGCGCGAGCGGCTGGACGGCTACGGCTGGGTGGACGCGGACGCGGGCGTCATCCACCAGCCCATCGACGCGGCCATGCGGCAGCTTCTCTCCGAAGGTGAAGGAGGCGCGCGATGAACGAGCTGCTGCGCCGCCTCTTCTTCCTCCCGGAGCAGGGCTCCACCTTCGCGGTGAAGGTGGACCACCTGCACTACGTCCTGCTCCTCACCACGTTCGCGGTGGCAGTGGGCATTGGCGCCGTCGGCCTCGTGTTCCTCGTGCGCTACCGCCGGCGCACGGCGTCCGACCCTACGCCGCGCGTGGTGGCGCCCACGTGGATGGAGGCGCTGTTCATTGGCGTGCCGCTGTCGCTGTTCCTGCTCTGGTTCGTCCTGGGCTTCAAACAGTTCGTCTGGGTGATGAGCCCGCCCCAGGACTCGCTGGACGTGTACGTCACCGCCAAGCAGTGGATGTGGAAGTTCACCTATCCCGGAGGGCCGAGCGCCATCGACACGCTGGTGGTGCCCGCGGGCCGGCCCGTGCGGCTGCTGCTCACCTCGCGGGACGTCATCCATTCCTTCTACGTGCCGGACTTCCGCATGAAGCGGGACGCGGTGCCCGGCCGCTACACCGACCTCTGGTTCGAAGCGCCGAAGCCCGGCCGGCACCCGGTGCTGTGCGCGGAGTACTGCGGGCTGGACCACTCGCAGATGCGCGGCGAGGTGGTGGTGCTCTCGCCCTCGGACTTCGAGGCGTGGCAGGACGCGCAGCGCCGCAACCTGCCCGTGGCCGCGCTGCCCGGCGCCCGCACCCCGGAGTCCATGGCCGTCCGGGGCGAACGCGTCGCCGCCGCGCAGGGCTGCCTGCAATGCCACACGGTGACGGGCGCGCCGCACATCGGCCCCACGTGGCTGGGGCTGTATGGCAGGACGGAACCTCTGGAGGGCGGCGGCGCAGTGCTCGCGGACGAGGCGTACCTCACCGAGTCCATGATGGATCCGCTGGCGAAGGTCGTGGCCGGCTACGCGCCCGTGATGCCCGGCTACCACAGCCGGTTGAGCGCGGAGGACACCGGCGCGCTCGTGGAGTTCATCAAGTCCCTGCGTCCCCTGCGCCCGGGAGTCACCGCGGCCGAGGAGCCCGTCTATGTTCCCACCGGCCGCTGAGTCCTACCTGTCGGACGGACGGACCCTGTGGTCGTGGCTCACGACGCACGACCACAAGCGCATCGGGGTGATGTTCCTGGTGCTGACGCTCTTCTTCTTCTTCCTGGGCGGCCTGTTCGCGCTGGCGCTGCGCATCGAGCTGCTCACGCCCGGCCGCACCATCATGGGGCACCTGGCGTACAACCGGATGTTCACGCTCCACGGCGTCACCATGGTGTGGCTGTTCATGATTCCGGCCATCCCATCCGCCTTCGGCAACTTCCTGGTGCCGCTGATGATTGGCGCCCGGGACGTGGCCTTCCCCCGGCTCAACCTGGCGTCCGTGTACCTCTACGTGCTGGGCGCCAGCGTCGCGCTGTGGGGCATGTTCGAGGGCGGCGCGGACACGGGCTGGACCTTCTACACGCCCTACAGCACGACCACGGGCACGGCGGTGCTGCCGGTGCTGATGGGCGTGTTCATCATCGGGTTCTCCACCATCCTCACCGGGCTCAACTTCATCGCCACGGTGCACACGCTGAGGGCGCCGGGGCTCACGTGGATGAAGGTGCCGCTGTTCGTCTGGGCCATCTACGGCACGTCCATCATCCAGGTGCTGGCCACGCCGGTGCTGGGCATGGTGCTGCTGCTGGTGGCGCTGGAGCGGGTGGTGGGCGCGGGCATCTTCGACCCCGCGCGAGGGGGAGACCCCATCCTCTTCCAGCACCTGTTCTGGTTCTACAGCCACCCGGCCGTCTACATCATGGTGCTGCCGTCCATGGGCGTCATCAGCGAGGCGGTGTCCGCCTTCAGCCGCAAGAACGCCTTCAGTTACCGGATGATTGTGTATTCCACGCTGGGCATCGCGTTCGTGGGGTTCTTCACCTGGGGCCACCACATGTTCGCGTCCGGCCAGTCCACCTTCGGCTCCGGCGCGTTCGGCGCCATGTCGATGCTGGTGGCCATCTTCACGGCGATAAAAATCTTCTCCTGGCTGGGCACGCTCTACCGGGGCTCCATCGCGCTGGAGTCGCCGCTCATCTACACGCTGGGGTTCATGTTCTTCCTCTTCTTCGGAGGGATGATTGGCGTGGCGTACGCGACCACGTCGTTGAACCTGCACTGGCATGACACGTACTCGGTGGTGGCGCACTTCCACTTCATCATGGTGGGGGCGACGGTGATGGCGTTCCTGG
Source organism: Corallococcus sp. M7 (assembly GCF_054512695.1). NCBI lineage: Bacteria > Pseudomonadati > Myxococcota > Myxococcia > Myxococcales > Myxococcaceae > Corallococcus > Corallococcus sp. M7. The sequence goes on along the minus strand of NZ_CM137252.1, from coordinate 9,851,944 downwards.
CGGCGCTGCACTACTGGTTCCCGAAGATGTTCGGCAGGTGCTTCCCCACGAAGCTGGCCAACGGCGCGGCGGTGTTGATCATCTTCGGCTTCATCGCCACGTTCGTGCCGCAGTTCTTGCTGGGGAACCTGGGGATGCCCCGGCGGTACGCGGACTATCCGCTGCACTTCCAGTCGCTGCACGTGGCGTCCACGGCGGGCGCGTCCCTGCTGGCGTTCGGGTTCCTGGCCATCGCGGGGTACCTGGCGTGGAGCCTCCGCTACGGCGCGGCCGCGGGAGACAACCCCTGGGGCAGTGAGGGCTTCGAGTGGCGGAGCGCGTCTCCGCCGCCCACGCACAACTTCACCACGACGCCCGAGTACCCCACGGGTCCGCACGAGTACGCACGGGAGGAGGTGCCGCATGCCGCCTGAGGCCGTGACCGGGCACTGGGGCTCCGAGGACGCGCGCAAGCAGGCGGCGTACCTGGGCATGTGGGTCTTCATCGCGACGGAGGTGTTGCTGTTCGCGGGGCTGTTCACGGCCTACGGCGTGTATCGCTCGGTGTACCCAGAGGTGTTCCGGGCGGCGCAACTCACGATGGACGTGGGGCTGGGCACGCTGAACACGTTCATCCTGGTGACGAGCAGCATCGTGGTGGCGCTCGGGGTGCACGCGGTGAGGGAGGACAGGCCGGGGTTGGGCGGAGCGTTGCTGCTGGTGGCGGCGCTGTTGGGGGTCGTGTTCCTGGGGGTGAAGGGCGTGGAGTACGCGCACCACGTGAGGGACGGCGGGCTGCCGGGGGATGCGTACCGGTTCACGGAGGTGCCGCGCGTGGGGGCGAGCCTCTTCTTCACGCTGTACTACCTGCTGACGGGCTTCCACGCGCTGCACGTGACGGTGGGCGTGAGCGTGCTGACAGTGCTGGGCGTGCGGTCCGCGTCGGGGACATTCGGAGCGGGGTACGCGACGCCGGTGGAGCTGGGCGGCATGTACTGGCACCTGGTGGATGTCATCTGGTTGTTCGTCTATCCCATCCTGTACCTGTCATGAGGAGCGGGCCCGTGACCGAGGACGCGGTGGAGAAGCCGGGGCGTCAGCTGGGCGTGGCCGGAGTGCTGCTCGTGGGCGCGGTGCTGCTCGCGTTGACGGCGCTGACGTACGGACTGCACAAGCTGCCGCACGGAGCCTGGTCGCTCCCGGTGGCGCTGCTCATCGCGGGAGCGAAGGGGCTGCTCATCGCCCTGTTCTACATGCACCTGCGAGAGCAGCGCGCGAGCAACGGGCTGGTGCTGATCACCTCGGTGGTGTTCGTGGCGGTGCTGCTGGCGGTCTGCGTGCTGGAGACGCGCACGCGCTTCCGGCCCACGATTCCCCCCGGCCCCTTTCCGGTGGAGGCGCTGCCGGGAGCAATGGAAGACCCAAGGAGCGCGAGGCCACCGGAGCCCGCGGGTCCCAGGGAGCCGTGAGGGTCAGGGTGGGGCGGCCTTCAAGAGCTGGAGCTGGCGGCGCAGCCGGTCCATGCGGGTGAGGACGTCGCGTGCGGCGGGCACCGTGCCGAGCGCCGCGCCGAAGGCGATGTGCAGGAGGAACAGCATCGCGGACGGGGCTTCGCGCGAGAGGGGTGGCGACGCGAATGGAATCATCAGCCGGGACATCACGGCCCACAGGCCCATGCCGTAGAGGACCCCCAAGCAGAGCGCCGCGACGGCGGTGCCCCGGCGTGGCAGCAGGAGCGCGAAGCCCGTGGCCAGTCCGCCCGCCACGGCGAAGTGGATGAACAGCCCGAGCAGCACCGCCATGACACCGTGGGCCGCGCCATCGCGGAAGAACAGCCCCGCCACGAGGAGCGCCGGCCGCCAGGGCTCGCCGTGAAGCACGCCCGAGAACGCGCAGGCGAGCACCGCCATCGCGAAGGCGCCCAGCGTTCCCGCGAGCGCTCCAGGGAGCACGACATCGCGCGGGAGGTTCCACGGCGCCACCGCGCGGTCCACGGCCCGGATCCTTCCGCGCATCCGCATGCCTCACTCCCTTCACCGTCGAGGGTAGGAACGCCCGCGCGGAGAGGGGACCCGCTTCACCCATAGCGAAGGCGCCGCGCCGGGGAAGGGCCTGACCGCCTGGAGGGCGTGGAGGACACCCTGCGTCGAGACATGGGTCCGACGCGAGCCATGGACGGCCCCTGGGGGGAGGCCGCTAGGCTCCCCGCCGTGATTGCCTCCGTCCGCTTCGAGCACTACCGGTGCCTGCTTCGTGTGCAGCTCGCCTTGGAGCCATTGACCGTCCTGGTGGGACCCTCGGCGTCGGGGAAGACCGCCATGCTGGAGGGGCTCCAGCACCAGCTCGCGTACGAGCCTTCGGACTTCTGGCGGCGGGATGAGTCCCGCCCGCTCTCCATCGAATGGACGTACGCGCACGGCGACCGCACGCGCGTGGAGTATCCGTTCAGCGTGATGGACACGCTGCCCGGCCAGGGGCACTCCACGCAGCAGCTGTCGCTGAGCATGGAGGCGCTGCGCGAGGGCGGCTCTTCCGCGAAGGCGACGTGGCTGGAGCGCAAGGGCGGCAACCTCGCGAGCGTCTTCGCGGCGCTGCCCATGTCCACGCGGGACGTCATCTCCCAGGAGCTGGCGCGGCGCGTGCCGTCGCTGTCGGAGGTGGACGTGGCGCGAGACCTGGAGGACCGCTCCTTCCGGCTGCGCTTCCGCGACCGCTGGAGCCCGGACGTCTGGTTCGGCCCCGACTATGTGTCGGACGGAGTGCTGTGGCTGCTCGCGTTCCTGGTGCTGCCGTACCAGCGCCCCTTGCCGGAGCTGCTCACGCTGGACGAGCCGGAGCGGGCCCTGCATCCGGGCCTGGTGCGCGAGGTCCTGGAGCTGCTGCGGGCCATGACGCGAGGCGAGTCCACGGGAGGCCAGCCGGTGCAGGTGGTGCTGGCCACGCACTCGCCGGACCTGCTGGAGCACGTGCGTCCGGAAGAAGTGCGCCTCCTGTCGCGAGAGCCCACGGACGGCTCCGTGCGGGTGAGCCCCGTGCCCGCCACCGCGCTCCACTGGCGGCGCGAGTGCCGCGAGCTGCTGGACACGCTGTAGCACCGGGCCCTCGAAGCCGGCCGGCTGTCCACCAGCGCACGGCCCCGGCTCCACGAGTGACCTCGGGGTGACGCTCCGTACGCGGGGCTGACGGTTGTGTGCCTGCGTCAGCGGGCCACTCCTAACGTGGGCCTCTTCGCCCATGCCCCTTCTCCTGCCCATCCTCCTGGCCCTGGCGTGCGCGCCGCTCGCCTATGTCGCGGGCCGGTGGCGTCCGGGCGCAGCGGCGTGGATGGGCGCCGCGGGCGCGCTCGCGGCGATGGGGGCGCTGGTCCATGAATGGACGACGCAGGCGCCCACGCGCCTCGTGCTCCCGTGGGCCCCCTCCTGGGGCCTGTCTCTGGAGTTCACCCGCGACGGCCTGTCCGGCCTCTATGCCGCGATGGCGCTCGGCATCGGCGCGCTCGTGGTCCTGTACTCGCGCGCGTACATGCCGCACCACCTCCACGAGGAGGGCCGCCCCGCGCGCGACGAGGTGCGCTTCCAGGGGCTCATCCTCGCGTTCATGGCCGCCATGGTGTTGCTCGTCACCGTGGATGACCTGGTGCTGCTCTTCGTGGCGCTGGACCTCACCACCATCATCTCCTACCTGCTCATCGGCTTCGACCGCGAGGACCCCGAGTCGCGCGCCGCCGCGCTCCTGTCGCTCGTGCTCACCGGCGCCACCTCCGTCGTCTTCTTCGCTGGCGCCATGACGCTGGGCCTCCAGTACGGCACCTTCTCCCTGCCGCTCGTCTTCGAGCGCGCCGCGCAGTCCCCCGCGTCCACCGGCGCCCTGGTGTGCCTGGCCGTGGGCGCGCTGGGCAAGAGCGCGCAGGTGCCGTTCCACTTCTGGCTGCCGCGCGCCATGGCCGCGCCCACGCCGGTGTCGTCGTACCTGCACTCGGCCGCGATGGTCGCCGCGGGCGTCTTCCTCCTCCAGCGCCTCTACCCCCTGTTCGCTCCCGCCACGGACGTGCGCCACGGCCTGCTCGCCATCGGCTTCCTGTCCATGGGCATGGGCAGCCTGATGGCCCTGGTGGCGGACCCGTTCAAGCGCGTGCTCGCGTACTCCACCATCGCGCAGTACGGCTACGCGCTGGTGCTGGTGGCGCTGGGCTCCGAGGGCGCGCCGCTCTACGTGGCGGCCCACGCGCCGTGCAAGGCCGCCCTGTTCCTCACCGCGGGCGCCGTCACCCAGGTCACCGGGAAGAAGAAGCTGTCCGAGGTCGGAGGCCTGCGCCACTCGCTCCCCGTGCTCGCGGGCGCCAGCGCCGTCGCGGCGGCGGGGCTCGCCGCGCTGCCCCTCACCGTGGGCTTCTTCAAGGACGAGGTCTTCTTCCACGCGCTCGCGAAAGAGGGCCCCGTGTTCATGGCGGCCGGGCTCGTGGGCGCGGGCATGACGCTCGCGTACACGCTGCGCCTGTGGTGGGGCCTCTTCGGAGGACCGCGCCAGGACGTGCCCTCCGCGCCGCCCCTGCTCGTGGCCCCCGTCGTCGTGCTCGCCGCGCTCATCCTGCTGGGCGGTGTCATGCCGGGGCTCCTGGTCGCGCCCGCGCGTGCCGCCGCCGAAGCGATGCGCGGCGAGCCCTCCACGCTGGAGCTCGCGTACCACCTGGACGCGCGCGCGGAGAACCTGCTCGCCATGGGGGCCTGGATCCTGGGCGCGGCGATGTTCGCCACCCGCCGGGCGTGGACGCCCGCGCTCTCCCGCATGCTGGACGTCGCATCCCACGTGGGCGCCGAGCGGGGCTACCGCCTGCTGCTGCACCAGTTGGATCGGCTGTCCACGTGGCTGCACGAGAAGGAGGTGCGCGACCTGCGCGACCGCGTGGCGTCCGTGCTGGTGCCCACGGGGCTCTTGGGCCTCGCGGTGCTGGGCGTGACGCCGCTGCGCGACCGCTTCAAGGTGGGCCCCGTGGGGTGGGCGGACATCACGCTGGTGATGGCGCTCGCCTTCGCGTCCGCCGCCGCGCTGGCCACGCTGCGCGCGAAGGGCCACCTGCGGCTGGTGCTGCTCATCTCCTGCGTGGGCTTCAGCCTGGCGATGGTGTTCGCCTTCGCCGCCGCGCCCGACGTGGCCCTCACCTCCGTGCTGGTGGAGACCACCTTCACGCTGCTCTTCGCGGGCCTGCTGGCCCTGCTGCCCCGCGACCGCCTCCAGCGCGCCCAGGACGAGGCCCAGAAACCCCGCGGACGCGACCGCCTGGCCGCGGGAGTCGCGGGCGCGAGCGCCTTCCTCCTGAGCTGGAGCGCCCTGTCCCATCTCCACACCGACCGCGTGGGCGCGCGCACGGTGCAGCTGGCGAAGGAAGCGCACTCGCCCAACGTCGTCGCCGCGGTGCTCACGGACTTCCGGGGCCTGGACACGGTGGGCGAGATGACCGTGGTGGTCGCGGCGCTGCTGGGCGTCACCAGCCTCTTGAGCCTCAGAGGGAAGCGATGATCTCCTTCGTCCCACCCCTGTCGCGCCTCCTGCTGTGGCCGTCGTTGATCATCGCGCTGTCGCTCTGGCTGAAGGGCGGCGCGTCGGTGGGCGGCGGCTTCCCGGCCGGGGCGCTCGCGGGGCTCGCGGTGCTGCTCCAGTACGTGACGGTGGGCCGCGAACAGGCCCGGCGCTACGTGGCGGTGCGGTACGCGGCGCCGCTGGCGGGCGTGGGGCTCGTGCTCGTGGTGGGCACCGCGTTCCTGCCCGTGCTCGCGGGCTACACGCCCATGAGCCTCTTTCCCCGGCCGGACCAGCCGGAGCTGGGCGTGGGAGGCCTCCACCTGCACACCGCGCTCATCTTCGAGGGAGGGCTGATGCTCATCGTCTTCGGGCTGGTGGTCACCGTCATCGACCGCTTCGCCCTGCGCACCGGTTCGGAGGAGGAGTCCGGGCCATGATCCTCATCGCGTCCCTGGTGGTGGGCCTGCTGTTCGCGTGCGGCGTGCGCATGGTGCTGGAGCGCGAGCTGGTGCGCGTGGCGTGCGGCACGGTGCTCATCACCAACTCCAGCGTCCTGCTCATCCTCGCGGGCTCGTTCCCGGAGCGGGGCGAGGCGCTGAGCGTGCAGCCCGGCTGGCCGGTGACGGACCCGGTGCTCCAGTCGCTGGCGCTCACGGCCATCGTCATCGGCTTCGCGGTGTCCGCGCTGCTGCTCACCCTGGTGCACCGCACGCAGCGGGCGCACGGCTCGCTGCGCACGGACCGGCTGGTGGAAGCGGAGCTCAAGCGCGTGCACGCCGTGGAGAAGGAGGACCCCTGATGCCGCTCTGGGGTCCGCTGCTCCTGCCGTGGGTGCTGGGCACGGTGCTCGCGTTCCTGGATGGACGCCGCGCGTGGGTGGCGTGGCTGGCCATCGTGGGGCTCGCGGGCACGCTCGTGTGCACGGCGTGGCTGTTGCCCCAGGCCTGGAGCGCGCAGGCGCCCCAGTTCGTCACGGGGGACTGGCCGGTGGGCGTGGGCATCCGCCTGCGCGCGGATCAGCTGTCCATCGTGTTCGCGCTGGTGTCCACGGCGGTGCTGCTGGGCACGCTCGTGTACGAGCACGTGGCCGGAGGCATCACGTCGCGCAGCTTCCCCGCGCTGGTGGTCTTCATGGGCGCGGGGCTCACGGGGGTGTTCTTCACGTCGGACGCGTTCAACTTCTACGTCTTCTTCGAGCTGGCGATGACGGCCGCCTTCGGGCTGGCGTCGTACGGCGAGAAGCCCCGCAACCTGCGCGCCGCGTTCACCTTCGTGGTGGTGAACCTGATGGGGTCCACGCTGTTCCTCACGGCGGTGGTGATGCTGTACCTGACCACCGGCACGCTGGACATGCTGTCCATCATCGCTGCGGGACAGGCCGGGCCGCCCTTCGCGCTGCTGGTGCCGGGCACGCTGCTGCTCTGCGCGTTCGGGGTGAAGCTGGGCTTCTTCCCGTTCCACTTCTGGGCGCCCGCGGTCTACCGGGACGCGGGCCCCACGGTGGCGGCGCTGCTCGCGGGAGCGCTGGCGAACATCGGCAGCTATGGACTGCTGCGCTTCGGCGTGGACGTGCTGCCCCAGGTGCTGGAGCAGGCCCGGCCGCTGCTGGAGATATTGGGCGCGACGAGCATCCTCTACGGCTCCATCCTCGCGCTCTCCCGGCGGGACACGCGCGAGGTGCTCGCGTACGCGTCCATCTCGCAGGCGGGGCTCATCATCGCCGCGCTGAGCCTGGAGGGCCGCGAGGGCCTGTGCGCGGCGGTGGCGCTGGCGCTCGCGGGCTCCGTGGACAAGACGGCGCTGTTCCTGGCGCAGGACCGGGGCGGTGAGCGGGCGCGCCGGGCCTACTCGGTGGCGGCCTTCAGCACGGCGGGAGTGCCGCCCACCGCGGGCTTCTGGTCCAAGGCCTGGCTCTTGCGAGCGGCGCTGGAGCAGGGGCATGCCTGGCTCGCGGGGCTGGTGGTGCTGGCGAGCGCCCTGTCGCTGCTGGCCCTCTTCCGCGCCTATCAGCGCGAGCGCTGGCTGAGGGAGGGCGCGGCCCTGCACCGGGGCACGGGGGCCGTGGTGTACGCGCTGTCCCTGGCGCTCATCGTCGTGGGCCTCTGGCCGGAGCCGCTCCTGCGCGCCGGACGCGACGCCATCCAGGGCCTGGGGACGCTGCCATGAGGCTCCGCACGCTCGCGCACGCGCTGCCCCTGGCGCTGCTGTACGCGCTGATGGTGGGCAGCTTCCACCCGGTGGACCTCGCGCTGGGCGTGGTGCTGGCCCTGGGCGTGATGCGCCTGTTCCCCCTGGCGGGCCTGCCGCCGGTGCTGAGCGCTCGCGAGCGCTGGCGCCGCACGCTGCACCTGCCCCGCTTCGGCTGGGCCCTGGTCGTGCTGGTGACGCGCAGCTGCTTCCATGTGCTCGCGACCATCTTCGGTCCCGCCGAGCGCGCGAGCCACGCGGGCGTCGTGGAGTTCCCCATGGGCGAGCGCACCGCGCGCGGCGTGCAGGTGTCCTCGTGGGTCCTGTCCCTGGCCCCGGGCACGGTGCTGCTGGAGCTGGACTGGGAGAAGCGCCTGATGCGCGTGCACGCGCTGGACGCGTCGGATCCGGACAAGCTGATCCAACAGCAGGACAACTTCTACCAGCGCTACCAGCGCGCGGTGTTCCCGTAGGAGGCCGCCGGCGATGCACGAGACCTTCTTCACCCTGGCCATCGTGTGGATGGTGGGCCTGCTGGGCGCGATGGTGCTGCTGGCCTCGCGGCAGCGCTCCTCGGCGGACATGCTCATGTCCGTGGACACGCTGGGCCTGGTCATCTGCGCGGTGCTGGCGCTGTACGGCGCCACGCGCGGCGAGGCTGGCTACCTGGACGCGGCCCTGGTGCTGGCCCTGCTCTCCTACGTGCAGACCGTGGCCGGCGCCCGCTACCTGCACCACGGCCGCACCTTCCACGACGAGGAGGACACCCGATGATGTCCGCCCTGTTGCAGTGGGTGGCCGATGCCCTGGTGGTGCTGGGCCTGTTCTTCATCACCGCCGCCATCATCGGCATGTACCGGCTGCCCTCGGTGCTCACGCGCGTGCACGCGGCGGGCGCGGTGCCCTTCGGCGGGGCGCTGGTCATCATCGGCGCCACGCTGGCGACGGCGGACGCCTGGCTCTTCTTGCGAGGGCTGCTCGTCGCCGCGTTCCTGATGCTCACCATCCCCAGCTCCGCCCACGCCATCGCCTGGCTGGCGGAGAAACGGCCGGAGCTCGCCCATGACAGGGCCCGGCGGCGCAGGCGCGGGCCAGAGGACCCCAAGCTGGAGCCTCCCAGCCGCCAGTAGCCGCCTGCACGCAGGCCCGCTCACGGACGGGTGGAACGGGCACCCGCGTGCCACCGGGCTCCAGGGGGCGCCCTGGTCACTAGCTTTTCGTGCATGAGCGCCACCGTCAGCGACTACCTGGTCTACCGCCTCATCCAGTGGGGCGTGCGCCGCATCTATGGCTACCCGGGGGACGGCATCAACGGCGTGCTGGGCGCGCTGGGGCGCAACTCCGAGATGAAGTTCGTGCAGGTCCGCCACGAGGAGATGGCCGCCTTCGCCGCCTGCGCGCACGCGAAGTTCACCGGCGAGGTGGGCGTGTGCATGGCCACCTCCGGCCCGGGGGCCGTCCACCTGCTCAACGGCCTCTACGACGCGAAGCTGGACCACCAGCCCGTGGTGGCCATCGTCGGCCAGCAGGCCCGCACGGCCCTGGGCGGCCACTACCAGCAGGAGGTGGACCTCACCACGCTCTTCAAGGACGTGGCCAGCGAGTACGTCACCATGGTGACCGCGCCCTCCGCCGCCCGCCACGCGCTGGACCGCGCCGTGCGCATCGCCCGGGCCGAGCGCACCGTGACGTGTCTGATATTGCCCAACGACTTGCAGGAGCTGCCCTATGAGCCGCCCCCGCGCAAGCACGGCACCGTGCACTCCAGCGTGGGCTACGCATCCCCACGAGTGATTCCCCAGGACGCGGACCTGCGCCGCGCCGCGGACGTCCTCAACGCCGGCAAGAAGGTCGCGATGCTGGTGGGCGCGGGCGCGCTGAGCGCCGCGGACGAGGTGGTGGAGGTCGCGGACCGGCTGGGCGCGGGCGTGGCCAAGGCGCTGCTGGGCAAGGCGGTGCTGCCGGACGCGCTGCCCTTCGTGACGGGCTCCATCGGCCTCTTGGGCACGAAGCCCAGCTGGGACCTGATGCAGGAATGCGACACGCTGCTGATGGTGGGGACCAGCTTCCCCTACTCGGAGTTCCTCCCGCCGGAGGGCCAGGCGCGCGGCGTTCAAATCGACCTGGATGGCCGGATGATCTCCCTGCGCCACCCCATGGAGGTGGGCCTGGTGGGCGACGCGAAGGAGACGCTGCGCGCGCTCATCCCCCAGCTCAAGCGCAAGGAGGACCGGAGCTGGCGCGAGGGCGTGGAGAAGGGCGTGGCGCGCTGGTGGAAGGTGCTGGAGGCGCGCGCCATGACGGACGCGAACCCCCTCAACCCGCAGCGCGTGTTCTGGGAGCTGTCCCCGAAGCTGCCCGCGGACGTCATCCTCACGGCGGACTCGGGCAGCTCCACCAACTGGTTCGCGCGCGACCTGAAGGTGCGCCAGGGGATGATGGCGTCCCTGTCCGGCAACCTGGCCACCATGGGCTGCGGCGTGCCGTACGCCCTGGGCGCGAAGTTCGCCTTCCCCCACCGTCCGGTGCTCGCGGTGGTGGGCGACGGCGCCATGCAGATGAATGGCAACGCGGAGCTCATCACCGTGGCGAAGTACTGGAAGGAGTGGAAGGACCCGCGCCTCATCGTCCTGGTGCTCAACAACCGCGACCTGAACCAGGTGACGTGGGAGCAGCGGGTGATGGCCGGCGATCCGAAGTACGCCGCGTCGCAGGACCTGCCGGACTTCCCCTACGCGAAATACGCCGAGTCCCTGGGCCTCAAGGGCATCCGCGTGGACCGGCCGGACCGCGTCGCCGCCGCGTGGGATGAGGCGCTGGCCGCGGACCGGCCCGTCGTCTTCGAGGCCTATACGGACCCGGACGTGCCGCCCCTGCCGCCGCACATCACCGTGGAGCAGGCGAAGATGTTCGCCTCCGCCGTGGTGAAGGGCGACGCGGACGCGGGCGGCTTCCTCAAGCAGTCCATGAAGGAAGTGGTGGAGACGCTGCTCCCCCACAAGGGCGGCAGGTCCTGACGGGAGGCCCTCAGCCCGCGCTCCCCTGGGGCGCGGGCTCCTCCTCCTTCACCAGCCAGCGCATCGTGGCCTCCGTCACGATGCCGAACAGGGCCGTCTGGGCGAACAGCCAGACGTGCTCCGCGCGCGACCAGGTGTTCGCGAGCGCCGTCGCCTTGAACACGGGGAAGGCCGCGCGCTCGAACGCCAGCACCCCCAGGCCCAGCAGCACGCCGCTGTGCAGCAGGGTCCACTTCGCCGTGCGCACCCGCACCAGGCCCCAGCCCATGCCCAGCAGGGGGCCATAGCCCGCGCGCAGCGCGAAGGCCCACTGCGACGCTTCATGCCGGGACAGCTTCCGGCGGAACAGCCGGCTCAGCACGTGCCGCGCGATGTTTCGCGCGGCGTAGGGCGGCGGATGGCCCAGCCAGGCGTTGCGCACGGTGACCAGCAATCCCAGCGCACCGGTACCCACGGCTCCGGCGACATAGGCCGCGGCGTATGGATTCCTCATGGGCTACCCCTTCATCAGGTTGCGCATCACGAACCACAGGTTGGCCGGACGCTCCGCCAGCCGGCGCATGAAATAGGGATACCAGTGCTTCCCATACGGGACATAGACACGCACCGGGTGCCCGTCCTTCGCCAGCTGCTCCTGGAGGTCGCGCCGGATGCCATACAGCATCTGGAATTCGAAGGCGCCCCTGGGCAGATGCTGACGCGCGGCGTATTCCAACGTGGCGTCGATCATCCGCTCATCATGCGTGGCGATGCCGTGATACACGCCGCTGTCCAACAGGATGCGCATGCAGCGCACGAAGTTCGCGTCCACGTCCGCCTTGTCCGGGAAGGCCACGTCGGGACCCTCCAGGTAGGCCCCCTTGCACAGCCGGATGCGGACGCGCTCGGCGCACAGGGCCTTCGCGTCCTCCTCCGTGCGCCGCAGGTAGCTCTGGAGCACCGCGCCCACGTGCCGCTCACCGAACTCCGAGTGCAAATCCCGCACGATGTCCAGGGTCGTCTGCGTGACGGCGCTCTCCTCCATGTCCACGCGCACGAACGAGTCCCGCGCCGTCGCGTCCGCCACCACCGCCCGCGCGTTCTGTAGCGCCAGGTTCCGGTCGAACAACAGGCCGCACTGCGTGAGCTTCAGCGACACGTTGGCCCGCACGCCCACCTGGTCGATGCGCGCCAGCAGCCGCAGGTATTGCTTCACCTCGTCGCGAGTCTCCTGCGGTGAGCGCACCGCTTCGTTGAGGTGGTCGAAGCTGGCCATCAGCCCCTTCGCCGTGAGGGCCTTCACCGCGTCCACCGCTTCCTCCAGCGTCTCTCCCGCGATGAAGCGGGACGCCAGCTGGCGAAAGGGTTTGAGCCGCGTGGCCACGTCCTTCAGGTTGGACTGACGCGACAGGAACAGCAGCGCGGAGCGGGACAACTGATCCGAGGCAGTGGTCATCTGAGTGTGTTCCCCCGCGACTAGAAATAACGCCTGCTCAGTCCGGGTGCCGCGACAGGAAGTCGGACACGCGTTCATTGAACGCTTCCGGGTGGCTCATGTACGGCAGGTGACTGGCCGTCTCCAGGAACTCCAGCCGGGCACCCGGCACATGCGCCGCCACGTCGCGCGCCGCGGCCGGAGGCACCAGCAGGTCGCGGCCGCCCTCGATGATGAGCGTGGGCACGCGCAGCTCCTGGAGCCGGTGCAGGAAGTCCGCGGCCAGGATGTCGCGCAGCCGCCGCATCAGCTCCAGCGACGACAGGCGCCGGGCCTCGCGGACGATCTCCGCCCGTCCCTCCGCCGGCAGCCACCGGCCTCCCAGCACGCGCGCCACCGTGGGCGCGAACACATACGCCAGCGGCCGGGGCGCACGGACCAGCGTGGACAGCGTCAACGCCAGCCGCCGCACCTTGCGCACGCTGGCCACCGGCGACACCAGCACCAGCGCCTTCACCCGCTGGGGGTGCTCCAACGCATACGCGATGGACAGCAGGCTGCCGTAGGAGGACCCCATCAACGCGAAGCGCTCCGGCAGCCCTGCCTCCGGGTGGTTGAGCACCGACAGGTTCCACTGCAACGGCGTATGGGTCGCGGGCGTCTTCAGCGGCGGCGTCCACAACAGCAGGTTCCACGCCTCCGCCAGCGGCTCCATGGGCGCGAAGGAGCGGCCACTGGCGCCCAGCCCCGGAAGACAGACCACCGTGCGTGATACATCCCTGTTGCCCCCGGGGAAGGTGAACAGCCGCACCGCCGTGCCCCGGACGACGCGCTCCTCGCAGTCCAGCCGCTCGTAGCCTCGCTGGATGTCTTCCACGTCCGGCACCAGCGGCGGCGGGCGGGGCGGGGCGGGGACGGGAGTCGAGGCGGTATCAAGCATGGCAGGCCCTCAGCAGCAGGCGCCGGACGCTGGCGGCCACACGGTCCCGGAAGGCTCTCACGCGCGACTCCGACGCACCCGACGGCGGCGGCTCATGGGGTTCACCCACGGCGAAGGTTAATTGAACTGGCAGCGGCAGGGGCCCCAATCCCATCACCAACGGCATGCGGTATTTGTCCTCCGCGGCCAGGCGCACGCACCACCGGTCCTCGTCCGGAGGCCAGAAGAAGGTGTCATCCACCCCGAAGCCGGCGAAGGGCACCACCGGCACCCCGGCCTGCATGGCCAGCCGGACGAAGCCCAGCGCACGCTCCCACCGGAGCCGGTAGCGGCCCTGACTGCGTTTGAAGGTCTCCCGCGCGCCGCCCGGATAACAGACGACGAGCTGCCCCTCCTGGAGCGACCGGAGCGCGTTCTCCCGCGTCCCCTCCACCCCGCCCAGCCAGGGCAACACCGTGCGCACGAGGGGAATCTTGAAGAACCCCCGCTCCGCGAGCCCCAGCGGATAGCGCCCCGTGGCCTGGTGCAGGAGGTGGAAGAAGGCGGGGGTCTCGTATCCCCAGACACCGTGATTGCCCACGAGCAGCAACGGTCCCTGTCTGGGCAAATGTTCAGCTCCCACCAGCCGGGCGCGGTGATAACGCGCGGACAGGGCGGCGCCGCCCTCCGCGAAACGGAAGACGGCCTGACGGACGCTGGTGAGTGGGTTTTCCACGGTGGAGCCAATGATGCGGCCGCCCTCGCGCGCCGGCACCCTGGAACCAGGCGGCCGGGCAGGGGCTCCACCGCCGCCATCACCGGAAAAGGGCATGCACGCCAGCAGGCTGCCTTTCACCGCCGCCGGAGGGGTGCGGTTGTCTGCTTCCGGAGCCGTGCTGATGCTTGGGGGCATGGCCGGCCCTTTTGACATCCTTCTTCAGCAACACCGCGAGCTGGAGGAGCTGCTGGAGCGGCTGGCTTCGGAGGCGGACACGGAGGAGCTGACTCACGGTCAGGAAGCCCTGTCCCGCCTCCTGCGCCTGCACTCCCGCCTGGAGGAGCGCTGTGTCCAGCCGCTGCTGACTCGCGTGGAGGGCCGCACCCGCGCCCGCGAGGAGGCCGAGGACCATCTCACCCTGCGAGAATTGATGGAGGAATTGCAGGAGCTGACGCCTCGCGGTGTCGAGTGGCAGGCACGCCTGTTCACGCTGGAGGATCAGGTCGTGGCGCATGTGCAGGCCATGGAACACGGGGTGCTCCCCCGCCTGTCCGCGTCCCTGGACGAGGAGGAATTGGAGGAACTGGGACACGACCTGGCACTGACGTACGAGGAACTGCTGGATCGCTCGCAGCACCCCCCCGCCTCCGGTCGTGGAGCGTTGTTGGAACCCCTGCATTGGGATGCGTGAGAAGCGCCTGAAAGCGTCGCCGGCCCCCATTTCCCGGGCCTTTCTCGCCTGCTGATACGCAGTGGCGTCACAACTTTTTATCGCTTCCTTCGACAATTGCCTTTCTGGAAGGTATTGGTAGTCCGGCGTGCCGGTTCACGCCAAGGCAATGCTCCCCCCTTAAACCGAGGATTGGTCGAAATGTCAGTTGACAAGGCGTTCCGCGAGATGATTCGCAACGAGATTGAAGTGCAGCTCAAGCCCCTGCGCGACGTGGTGTCTCGTCTGGAGTCGGGCACGGCGGACCTGGATGCGCTGCGCAGCGTGGCCGAGCGGCTGGCGCCCCTGGCTCAGGTGGTGGGCCCCCTCTTCGGCGCGAACGCGCCCGCGGCTGGCAAGGCCGGTCGTCGTCCCGTGGGTCGTCCGGCGGGCCGGGCCGCGGTGAGCGCGCCGGTGGCGGCGGCGGGTGGCAAGCGCCGGGGCCGCAAGCCGGCGGCGGCGGAGGGCGGCGCCCGTGAGTGCGCCATCAAGGGCTGCGGCAAGCCCAGCCGCACCAAGGGCTACTGCGCCGCGCACTACCAGAAGCTGCGCATGCTGGAGAAGACCAACCGCCGTCCCTCCGAGTGGTCCGACTACGCCAACCCCAACAGCGTGGAGGACATCAAGCTGCCCCGTGGCCGCGCCGCCTCCAAGGCGCTCGCGGAAGCCGCTCAGAAGAACGCTTAAGCAGTATCAGTCGTCGCCCCGGCCCGGGCATACAGGTGGACCGCGTCCTTCCGTCTGGAAGCACGTGGCAGGAGTGACCGCGCGGAGGATGTGCTTGCGCCGCGAGGGGGTTGGTGTGCATGAGTGCCCGGGCCATGAACAAACGCGACCTGGAGCCTGGAATCGTCACGGACCTCGCGGGCCGGACGACCTATGGCGATTACCTGCAGTTGGACCGCCTGTTGTCCGCGCAGGTGCCCCGTTCCCAGCCTCCCCATCACGACGAGCTGCTGTTCATCGTCCAGCACCAGACGAGCGAGCT
This sequence comes from Corallococcus sp. M7, assembly GCF_054512695.1. Classification (NCBI taxonomy): domain Bacteria; kingdom Pseudomonadati; phylum Myxococcota; class Myxococcia; order Myxococcales; family Myxococcaceae; genus Corallococcus; species Corallococcus sp. M7. The sequence continues at coordinate 9,836,493 of NZ_CM137252.1, read as the reverse complement.
GTGGATGAAGTTGCTCATCCACGAGCTGTCCGCCTGCATCCGTTACATCCAGGCGGACCGGCTGGAGCCGTCGTTCAAGATTTTCGCGCGCGTCGCGCACATCCAGCGGATGCTCTTCGAGCAGTGGAGCGTGCTGGAGACGCTCACGCCGAACGAGTACCTGGAGTTCCGCGACACGCTGGGCCACGCGTCCGGCTTCCAGAGCTTCCAGTACCGGGCGCTGGAGTTCCTGCTGGGCAACAAGGACGACGCGGCGCTGGGGCCCTTCAAGCACGTGCAGGGCGTGCACGCGGAGCTGGACCGCCTGCTGGAGTCGCCCGGCATCTACGACGAATTCCTGCGTCACCTGGCGCGCATGGGCCACGACATTCCCAGAAGCCACGTGGAGCGTGACTGGCGTCAGCCGTATGAGAAGAGCCCCCAGGTGATGGAGGTGTTCCGGCGCATCTACGAGGACACCGAGAAGCACTGGGACGCGTATGAGATGTGCGAGAAGCTGGTGGACACGGAGGAGCGGTTCCAGCTCTGGCGCTACCGTCACATGATGACGGTGATGCGCATCATCGGCTTCAAGCAGGGCACGGGCGGCTCGTCGGGCGTGGGCTTCCTGCGCAAGGCGCTGGACCTGCGCTTCTTCCCGGAGCTGTGGGACGTGCGCACGGCGCTGACGCCGCCCGCGAAGCCCCGGGGCGCCTGAGGGCCCCTGGGCCCCGCTCGTGCCCCCGCATGCTCCGCGGACCGGCAGGGGCGGGGTGCCAGCCGGGGCACGGGCTCCCTAGCTTGGGAGAGGTCAAATCCTCTCAACCCGCGAAGGAGCCACCATGGGTGAGCACGAAAGCCCCCGGAAGGAACCGCAGCTTCCGGAAGACGAACAGAAGAACAAGCGTCAGGCGGGAGACCGCCCCGTCCCCACGCCGGGCCACATTGGCAACATGCCGGACAACGGCGAGGGCCCGGGTGGCATTGGCATCAAGCTGCCCGAGGGCGGCGGCGACTGAGTGAAACATCCGGAGATGTTTCAGGCCCGGGGGCCCTTCCAGGGCTCCCGGCCACCGGGGTACACGTGTCAGACGGGCATGAGAGTGTCCGGGCATGTCCCTACCTGCTAGGTTACACGTCCCTGAGATGACCCGAAAGCCCGCCACCTACGCCGACCTGGAAGCGCTCCCTTCGAATCAGGTGGGGGAGATCGTCAACGGGGAGCTGTACGCGAGCCCCCGGCCGGCTTCGCGGCATGCCGTCGCGGCGTGGCATCTGGGAGGCGAGCTCTACGGTCCCTTCGACCGGGGCCGTGGAGGCCCTGGAGGGTGGATCATCCTTGCCGAGCCGGAGCTGCACCTGGGCAAGGACGTCCTGGTGCCGGACCTCGCGGGTTGGCGCCGGGAGCGGATGCCCAAGGTGCCTGACGTCGTGGGCTTCACGCTGGCGCCGGATTGGCTGTGCGAGGTGATGTCCCCGTCGACGTTCCGGTTGGATCGGGCCCGGAAGCTGCCCATCTATGCCCGAGAGGGCGTCAAACACGTCTGGATGGTGGACCCGCGCGAACACATGCTGGAGGTCTTCCGGCTGGAAGGCGGCCACTACCTGCTACTGGGGGCCTACGGGAACTCGGAGACCGTCCACGCGGAACCCTTCGAGGCGCTTCCCCTGGAACTCAAGGTCCTGTGGGAGGACGTCGAGTAGGCTTCACCGCACCATGTCCGCGCCCGCCGGAATGACGCTGCTCTTCGAACAGGCCCACATCCTCTGCTACCGCACGTTCGACATCGCGGAGGAGATCGACCTGGAGCGCGCGCGCAAGGCGCTCTCGGAGGACTCGCGCCGCTTGAAGCTGTCGCGCGAGAACAGCCAGTACATCCAGCTGCCCAACCCGCCCGTGGCCTATGAGCTGGGCCGCAGGCCGCTCGCGCTGCGCGGCGGTCCCGTCACCGTGGACGCCACCGCGCGCCTGTTCGACCACGGCGCCGCGTCCATCATCCTGCGCGTCCCCGTCGCTCCCGGCACCACCTGGGAGACGCTCACCCAGGTCGCGGACGAGCTCTATGACAGCCAGGCCCTGGAGGACCTGGCGCGCGAGCTGGTGGAGGGCGTGCGCCGCACCATCGCCGCCGCCGTGCAGGGGCCGCACCTCTGGGACCAGAGCGAGAGCTACACCGTCATCTTCGCCGAGCGCATCCAGGGCAACCCTTCCGCGGAGGAGCTGTTCCAGCGCGCGGACATCGCGCGGCTGTTGCTGGGAGAGAGCACCACCGCGCCGCTCGCGCCGCGTGAGCGCGAGGCCGTCACCCAGGTGCGCTTCAGCTACACCGCCCATGACCTGGTCGTCGTGGACTGGAACAGCGCGTTCGTCTACGAGCCATCCGGCTCGCGCGACATCCCGGACCTGTTGGAGATCGCCAACGCGCAGCTCCTGGAGTTCCGCTACTACGACGAGCGGTTGGACAAGCACATCGCGCGCATCCACGACGAGGTGCAGGCGCGCAAGCCCGGCTGGCTCACGCTGTTCCGAAGCCCCTACCGCAACCTCGCGCGCGAGACGCTGGGCACGCTCGTGGACCTCAACGAGTTCGTGGAGCGGGTGGAGAACAGCCTGAAGATCATTGGCGATTTCTACCTGGCCAAGGTCTACGAGGGCGCCGTGCGCCGCCTGCGCATCCCCGCGTGGCAGGCCTCCGTCACGCGCAAGCAGCAGCTGCTCGCGCAGACCTATGGCCTGCTCAAGGGCGAGGTGGACATCGACCGCTCGCACGTCCTGGAGGTGATGATCGTCGCGTTGATCATCCTGGAGATCGTCATGGCCTTCAGTCGGGTGTTCGAACACTGACGGCCACGGTTGCGCTACGCTCGCCGGACAGGCGTGTCACGGAGGCTTCCACGTGAGTGCATCAAACCCCCTCTTCGGTGATTTGTTGCTCAAGCTGGGCGTCGTCACGCCGGGACAGGTGCAGGAGGCGCTCGCGCTCCAGGCCCTCACCGGCCAGCGCGTGGGAGAGGCGCTCATCTCCCTGGGCTACGTGTCGCGCGAGCAGATTCAGGACGCATTGGGAGAGGCCCTGGGCTTGAACCACGAGAAGGGGCCCGCGCAGCCGCCCCTGGGCGAGCTGCTGGTGGGGCTCAAGTACGTGACGCTCGCGCAGTTGGACGAGGCGCTGGCGCGGCAGCGGCGCGACGGGCGGCGGCTGGGGGAGATCCTCGTCGAGCTGGGCCACTGCACGTACAAGCAGATCTACGAAGCGCTGGGCGTGCAGAACCGCATCGTCGGCCGGCAGGACCTGCCGCGTCCCGCGACGGAGGGGCGCCGCCGGGTGGTGGTGGTGGACGACAGCCCCCTGGCGTGCGCCTTCGTGCAGGAGGGGCTGGTGGCCCTGGGCTACGAGGTCCTCTGCTTCCAGGACCCCTACGAAGCCCTGGAGGGCATGGGGCGCCTCCAGCCGGCCATCGTGCTGAGCGACCTGGAGATGCCCGGGCTGGACGGCGTGGAGCTGTGCCGGCGGCTGAAGGAGGGCCCGCGCAGCGCCATCCCCGTCATCATGCTCACCGCCAACGACCGCGAGGCGGAGCGCGTGCGCGGCCTGCGCGCGGGCGCGGACGACTACGTGAACAAGTCCGCGTCCATGGACGAGCTGGCGGCGCGCATCGAGAGCGTGGTGCGCCGCACGGACGAGACGGAGCGCATGCGCAAGCTGTTCGCGCGCTACACGTCCGACGCGGTGGTGGAGGAGATCCTCAAGAGCGCGGACGCGGCGGTGCTCGCCGGCGAGAAGCGCGAGGTGACGGTGCTGTTCGCGGACATCCGCAACTTCACCGGCCTGGCGGAGAGCCTGCCTCCCGAACAGGTGGTGGCGGTGCTCAACCAGGTGCTGGGCCGGCTGTCGGACGCGGTGCTCACCTGCGGCGGCACGCTGGACAAGTTCCTGGGCGACGGGCTGATGGCCGTCTTCGGCGCGCCGGTGGGCCGCCCGGATGACGCGCTCCGCGGCCTGCAGTGCGCGAAGATGATGATGGAGGCCGTGGCGGAATTGCGCGCCGTGGCGGAGGCCGAGTGGGTGGCCCACGGCCGCGAGGGCCGGCCCCTGGTGCTGGAGCTGGGCGTGGGGCTCAACTCGGGCGTGGTGGTGTCCGGCAACATCGGCAGCGCGATGCGGGCGGAGTACACCTGCATCGGCGACGCGGTGAACGTGGCCGCGCGGCTGTGCGCGCTGGCCGGGCCGGGGGAAATCCTGGTGGGCGAGCGCACGCGCGAGCTGGTGGACGCGAACGAGACCGCCTTCGAGGACCTGCCGCCGGTGCGCCTGAAGGGCAAGCAGCAGCCGGTGCCGCTTTACCGCGCCCTCTGACGCGGTAGGGTGAGCGGGCCATGTCCGCCACCTCGTCCCCGTCCGCCATCCCCGAGAAGTCCCGCCGCTCCCCGCTGCCCTGGGTGGCGGTGGTGTTCGCGGTGGCGCTCGTCGTGGCCCTGGTGCTCACCGCCTTCCGCCGCCGCGACCCCGAGCAGGCCCAGCGCATCCACGCCGACTTCACCCTCATCCTGGACGCGCTGGAGCGCTACCGCGCGGACCACGAGGGGAAGCTGCCGGAGGAGGGGAAGCTGGACGAGATACTGGTGCCCCGCTACCTCCACGCCGTGCCCCTGGACCCCTGGGGCCGGCCCTACCACTACGCGAGCAGCGACCAGGGCGTGTTCTTGTCCAGCTTCGGCCGTGAGAACCAGCGCGGCGGCACGGGCGACAACCAGGACCACACCAACCACGACGGGCACCAGCAGCTCCTGCGCTAGGGAGGGCCTCGCCGCCGGGCCGCCCCACCCTGGTGGGCAGGCAGGCCGGCATGCCCGGGCCGCACGTCACCGGGCACCCGGCGTGCGCATCCTTCCTGACGGGGGAGGCTCCAGCGGGCATTGCCTCCTCGGGGGGCCCTGCCATGGCCATCATCTGCGCAACCAACCTGTCCGCCGACGCCGCGCACGCGGCCACCGTCGCGGCGACGCTCGCCGGCCGCCTGGGAGAGCCCCTGCTGCTCCTGGGGGTGGATGACGAGGTGCCGGACGCGGAGGCTCCGGACGCCCTGTCCGCCGCGGAAGGGGGGCTGGCCGCGGAGGCCGCGCGCCTGAGGGCCTTCGCGGGCATGGTGGAGCCGCGCATGCAGCGGGGCGCCTCCGTGGAGACGCTGCTGGGGGACGAGGAGTGCCGCAGCGCCCGGCTGGTGGTGGTGGCCGCCGAGGGCTGGCGCACGTCTCCCTGGCGCAAGACGTCCCTGGCGGAGCGCCTGGCCCGCCACGGCTGCGCCCCGGTGCTGGCGGTGCGCCGGGACACGGCGCTCCTGGACTGGGCCCGGGGCCGGCGCCGGCTGCTGGTGATGGTGGGGGTGGACCCCCGCTCCTCCACGTCCGACGCGGCCATCACCTTCCTGCGGGAGCTGCGGCGCGTGGGCGGATGCGACGTGCTGGCCACGTACGTGTGCTCGCCCCTGGAGGAGCGCGAGCGGCTGGGCATCCACACCCCCGTGCACGTGGAGCGCCTGGACCCGCGCGAGCGCAGCATGGAGGGGCTGGATCCGCTGGTGGAGCGCGTGCTCCACCGCGAGGTGCGCGAGCGCCTGGGCGACCTGGAGGGCGAGGGGCGCGTGGAGGTGGTGCTGGAGCCCGGCTATGGCCGCCCGGCGGACCACCTGCTGCACGTGGCCCACGCGCGCAGCGCGGAGCTCACGGTGGTGGGCATGCACCTGCGCGGCGGCATGCAGCGGTTGTGGCACGGCTCCGTGTCGGAAGGGGTGCTGCGCCACGCGGAGCGCTCCGTGGCGTGCATCCCTCCCGGAGTGCGCGAGCCTCGCCGGCTTCCTCCGCCCCGGAGCGCGCTGGTGCCGGTGGACTTCACCGTCGCCTCGGGACAGGCCATCGCGCAGGCGTGCTCGCTGGTGGGGCCGGGCGGCCGCGTGCACCTCTTGCACGTGCACCGGCTCCGGGGCCGCGAGCGGGGCCCCCGGGACTTCCACGGCGTGCTCCCGGAGCCCGACAGCGAGCGGGACCGGGTGCTGAAGCGGCTCTGGGCGCAGGTGCCCGGGGACACGGTCGCGCAGGCGGTGCACTGGAGCGTGGAGGGGGTCAGCGGGGACGACGTCGCCATCGCCATCTGCCAGGCCACGGAGCGCGAGGGCGTGGACCTGGTCTGCGTGGGCACGTCCGCCCGGCGCGAGGTGGTCCCGGACGTGCTGGAGGAGGCGGTGGCGCGCGAGCTGGTGCTGCGCTGCCGCCGGCCCGTGATGGTGGTGCCTTCGGTTTGACCCGGGAACGGGCGTCCAGTGGAGGGGCTCCCCGGGAAACGGGTCCCTGTTTTTTTCCCGCACGTAAGGGATTGAACAGGCGACCCTGGAGGGCGTTAGACTTTGGGAGGACCCGCTTTCCCAGAAGGGTAGGGCATCCCGTGGCTCTTCGCGGTTATCGAGAAGAGGACCTCGTCTCCAACCGAGCATCGCTGATCATCCACGGGGGCACCGAGGATGAGCGCAGGGCCTGGGCGGAGGAAGCCGCGCGCAACTTCGGCGTCCCGCTCACGGAGGTGCGCCAGGCCCAGGAGCTGGCCGCGGCGCTCCGTCAGCCCAATGGCGTGGTGTTCATCGCGGACGCGGGCAAGCTGCCGCTGGACGCCCAGGGCCTCATCCTGCGCTGCCTCCAGATGCAGGAGGAGCGGCCCAAGGTGGTGGTGGGCGTGTCCGGCACCGCGATGGCCGCCCTCACCCGGGGCACCCTGCGCGAGGACCTGCACTACCGGCTGAACCAGGCGCAGGTGGACCTGCAGACCGACGGCCTGCGGGACGCGCTCAAGCGCCGCTGGGCGCAGCAGGCGGAGGTGCTGGCCGTGCGCGCCGCCGCGCTGAAGGCCGCCGAGGAGAAGGAGCGCGCCGCCGCCGCGGCCCGCCGCCCCGGCTCCGTCACCCGCATCCTGCCCAAGCGCAAGGCCGCGGCCCCCGCGCGCAAGGGCGCGCCCCGCAACGCGGTCCGCTGAAACCCGATGGAGCCTCCCGCGAAGGGGGGCTCCCAGAGGGGGCCGGGGGCGGTCCGGGGCGGGGAATGGGTACTACTGGAAAGATGGGCTAGAGTTGTTCCCAGCCGTCTTTCCTCTCCTCTCCGGAGCGAAACCGCAATGTCCCAGCAAGCCCCTGGCAAGAAGCGTGGTCTGTCCCGTCCCGTGGAAGTCGTCCGCGCGGAGCTCCTCAAGGATCCCGAGACGAAGCGCATCGCGGATGCCGTGGGGATGAAGCTGGAGGACTACGTCGAGCTGGTGCTCGAGTACGCCCAGGACAAGGACAAGGAGCCCATGCTCAACGTCGTGTCCGACGAGGAGCTGAAGGCGAACGGCTTCCCCGTGCACACGGTGGAGGAGGTCGGTGAGTTCCTGGTCGCGGGCGCCAAGGGTGAGCTGCCCGGCCAGGGCAACCCCTTCGCCAAGTCCGAGTTCGAGGCCAGCAAGAGCGCCGGGGCCGGCAAGCCGAGCCTGAACCCCGCGGCCGAGACCCCCAAGGCCCCCCAGGACGAGGCGAAGCAGAAGGAGCTGATGGACCAGCTGAAGAAGGGCGGCGGCGGAACCCGGGGCTGAAGCCCGCCTGGGAATCTCCGTGAAATAGATCGGAAAATGGGGAGGAAACATTTTCCTCCCCCCTCCGAGAATCCTTTTGAAGCTTCACTCCGGCTCACACTCTCCAAACCAAGTTCAAGTAGGGGGTTTCACCATGGGCGGCATCGGCAAGGTTGTCAGCAGCGTCGCGAAGACGGTCTCCAACATCGCGGGCGGCGTCGCGAACATCGCGGGCAAGGCGCTGAACTTCGTTCAGAACCCCATGGGCGCCATCGCGGGCGGCCTGAAGGGCATCGCGGGCGGTCTCCTGGACAAGCTCCCGTTCGGCCTGGGCAAGCTGGCGAAGCCGTTCGTGGACAAGTTCATCGACTCCGGCGCGTCCCTGCTCTCCAAGGGCCCCCTGGCCGGTCTGTCCCAGCTGACCAAGTTCGCCCCCACCGTGAAGTCCATCGCGGACATCGCCGGCGTGGTGAAGGATGGCGCGGACAAGGTCGGCGCGCTGGCCTCCCAGCCCGCGCAGCAGAACGTGCAGAACCTGTTCGCCCACGCCCAGGCGGCGCTGCTCAACTGAGTTCCCCGCTGAAGTTGGCGTGACTCAGGCACGAAGGCCGGTACTCACCGCGAGGTGGGGCCGGCCTTTCGGCTTTGCGGGCTACGATTTCGGCTCCGTTACGGGCTTGGGCCCGGGTGGAGTGCGACCCGGCGTGTCGCACCCGGAGTGCGGGCGCGATCAGGAAGGGGGGGCTTCAGCCCTCTTCGCGGGTGATGCGGAAGGCGTCGGTCTCCAGCTTCTGGGTCGCCTCGGGGTCCGCGCTGTCGTAGTAGCCGCGAATCTCCCCGGTGCCGTCCACCAGCACGAAGTGGGTGCCGTGGAAGATGGAGAGCAGGTCGTCCTCGGGGGCGCCGGCCTCGCGGCCCATGCTGATCTTGAAGCCCTGGACGATGGTGTCCTTGAGGGTGGCGTAGTCGCCGGTGAGGAAGTTCCAGCGGGTGAAGTCCGCTTTGTACTTCGTCCCGTACTCGGCCAGCCGCTCCGGGGTGTCGTAGGCCGGATCCACGGAGAAGGACACCAGCTGGAGGTCCGTCCCCAGCTTCGCGGTGTGCTCCTGCACGCGCGCCATCTTCTGCGTGAAGACGGGGCAGACGGTGGGGCAGCGGGTGAAGATGAAGTTGGCGATGAACGGGCGGCCGCGGAGCTGCTTCAGTCCGAAGGGCTGTCCGTCCTGCCGCGTGAAGGTGAAGTCCGGCAGCGCGCCCAGGCGGGGCGGCGGCTGGGAGCGGTCCTTCACCATGTCGTGGACCGCCACCCCCATGAAGCCGAGCGACGCCACGGCGATGCCTGCCCAGACCCACGAGCGGCGGACGGGACGGGAGCGGGGAGCGGCGGACGGAGACGAGGGCGATTCGACGGACATGCGTCGGCACGTACGGCATCGGCGGGGGGCGCACAAGCGCCGGGCCTGGCGGGGTAGGGGCTGGCCGCATGCGAGGCATGAGGGAGAGTGGCCGCTCCCGAGCGGACGGGGTGCTGCTTGAGGGGACGTTGGGTGCGTGCTAGCCCGGAGGCCATGTCCCAGGCCCTCTTCCAGCCCCCGGGTGGACGCGCTTCGCAGGGCGGATGGGGAGGCTTCCGGGCGCTGGCGCTCGGAGGCTGGCTCGGGCTCGTCGGAGGGCTGGTGCCGGCGGCGGCGTGGGCGTGCCCCTCGTGCACGGCCCGGGCGCCGGAGTCCCCGGGTGGGGCGGGCGAGCTGCTGCTGGCGCTGATGCTGGTGCCCTTCGCGTTGGTGGGCGTGGGGCTCTGGGCGGCCTGGCGGGCGGGGAAGGCGGATCGGGCTTCGGCCCCCGTGGAACAGGAGCACCCGTGATGGCGCAGTCCCCCGCGTTGCCCTCGTCATCCCCGAGCGACGTCGCGCCGCCGGATGCGCAGGCGCCCCTGGCGGTGCCTCCCGCGCGGAGCGCCTGGAGCCTGGCGCCGCCGGAGAACGCGAGCGCGACGGGCGACCGCATCGACGCGCTGCTGGCCACGAGCCATGGCTTCGACGTGGCGCTGGCGGCGGTGATGCTCGGGTGGATGCTGCTGGCGGTGGCGCGCTTCCGGGGCGCCCGGAAGGTGGCGCCGGACGGGGGCACGCGGCGCTCGAAGGCGTGGGTGCTGGGGCTGGCCGTGTGCGCGTTCGGCGTGGTGGACGGGACGCTGTTCCTGGGCTCCCAGGGCTACCTGAACGACGTGCTCTGGAACTTCCGCGTCCCCACGGAGGATCCGCGCACGGTGCGCATCCAGATCAACGCGCACCAGTGGTCATGGGAGGCGCGGTACGCGGGCGCGGACGGGGCGTTCGGCACGAAGGACGACGTGGTGACGTGGAACGACCTGCGCGTGCCGGCGGACGTGCCCGTCTGGGTGCAGCTGGTCTCCACGGACGTGGTGCACGGGTTCTCGCTGCCGGCCTTCCGCGTGAAGCTGGACGCCATCCCGGGCCGCGTGAACCAGACGTGGTTCCAGGCCGCTCGCGAGGGCTCGTGGGAGGTGGCCTGCTATCAGCACTGCGGCACCAGCCACTACCGGATGCGCGGCATGCTGACGGCGCTGTCCCCGGAGGCGTACGCGGCGTGGCTGCGCGAGGCGAGCCTCAAGGCGGTGCAGGCCTACGACCCGGATGACACGGCGGCCCACTGGGGCTGGGTGTGGAGGACGCCATGAAGGCGGGGGCGCTGCTGAAGTCGCTCTGGACGACGGACCCCCAGCGCGTGGCGCGGCAGTACCTGTGGGGCGGGTTCCTGTTCCTGCTGGTGGGCGGCCTCTTGGCCATGCTCATCCGCTTCCAGTGGGCGTGGCCCGGGCAGCCGGTGCCGGGGCTCGCGTGGGTGCTGCCCGAGTCGAAGGGCGCGCTCACTCCGCCCACGTACACGGCCGTGTTCACGATGCACGGCCTGTTGATGATCTTCTTCGCGGTGACGCCGCTGCTCTTCGGCGCGCTGGGGCACTTCGTGCTGCCGCTGGCGATTGGCTCGAAGCAGATGGCGTTCCCCCGGCTGTCGCCGTTCGGCTTCTGGGCCTATGCGGCGGGCGGCGCGCTGATGCTGGTGTCGTTCGTGGTGCGGCTGGGGCCGGCGAGCGCGGGTTGGACGTCGTATCCACCGCTGGCGACGCCCGCGTTCACGCCGGGGCTGGGGCAGACGCTGGTGACGGTGGCGGTGCTGTGCGTGGGCGTGTCCGCGTTCCTGTACGGGCTCAACTTCGTCGTCACGGTGGTGCGCTGCCGCGCGCCGGGGATGACGTGGGACCGGATGCCGCTGGTGGTGTGGGGGCTGTTCTACGGCGCGGTGCTCAACGTGCTGTTCGTGCCGGTGCTGGCGGCGGCCACGGTGCTGCTGCTGCTGGACCGGGTGGCGGGCACGCAGTTCTTCATCGCGGGCGCGGCGGCGGTGGGCGGGGGCGGCGACCCGGTGGTGTACCAGCACCTGTTCTGGCTGTTCGGCCACCCGGAGGTCTACATCCTCATCCTGCCCGCGTGGGGCATGGTGGGGGACTTCGTGGCCTTCTTCAGCCGCAAGCCCGCGCACGGCTACCGGCTGACGGCGGGGGCCATGGGCGTGGTGACGGCGCTGAGCGGCGCGGTGTACGCGCACCACCTGTTCACCAGCGGCATGGCGCCGGTGCTGGGGCGCACGTTCATGGTGCTGACGCTGCTGATCTCCCTGCCGGCGGAGGTGATGTTCCTCAACTGGCTGATGACGCTGTGGCGGGGCAGCGTGCGGCTCACGTCGCCGATGCTCGCGGCGCTGGCGACGATGATTGTCTTCGGCCTGGGCGGCATCACGGGGCTGGCGCTGGGCGCGGTGGCGACGGACGTGCCGCTGCACGGGACGATGTGGGTGGTGGGCCACTTCCACCTGACCATGGGCGCGGCCAGCTTCCTCGCGGTGTTCGCGGGGCTCTACTTCTGGTTCCCCCGCATGTACGGGCGCGCGTTGGACGAGCGCATGGCCAAGGTGCACGTGGTCCTGAGCGCGGTGCTGTTCATCGCCGTCTTCGGTGGCCAGTTGGTGGCGGGCTACGCGGGGCAGCTGCGGCGGCTCTATGACCCGTACCAGTACACGTTCCTCGCGCACCTGCTCACGTTGAACCGGTGGACCAGCTGGGCGGCGTTCGCGCTGGGCGCGGCGCAGTTGGTGTTCGTGGTGAACCTGGTGCGGACGCTCGGGTGGGGCCGGGCCGCGGAGCCGAACCCGTGGCGCGTGGGCACGCTGGAGTGGATGGACGCGGGCCCTGGCGCGGTGGTGCTGCGCGGGCCGCATGCGCTGTCGCAACCGGAGGTCCAGGAGCAACTGGGTCGCGACTGGATTGGCCAGGCGGAGCCGCTGCCCTCGGGCGTGGCCGTGGAGGAGCCGGTGGTGCAGCCGGTGCCCGGGGTGGAGGGCGCCGTCTAGCGGTGCTCCCAGAGGTCCACGCCGCCGGCGGTGCCCTCGGGGAAGCGGCGGACGAAGTGCTGCTTGAACCAGGGGCGGCCCTGCGGCGTGAGCTGCCACTCGCCCCGCCAGCCGAGGACGACGAAGCGGCAGGCGCCCAGCATGATGCGCAGGGCCTGCTGGGCCTCATCGGCGGAGAGGGCCTCGTCGGTGGTCTCGAAGCGGTCGCCGGTGCTCATGGCGTCCTGGAGCATGGTGGCGTAGCCATCCACGATGGGCGTGGCGCCCATGGGGAGCCGGCCCGCCGCGAGCGCCCAGCCGGGCTCGAAGGAGTAGAGGCACGCCTTGGGAGGCACGTCGGAGCGGATGTGCTTCGCGAGCGCCACCACGTCCGGGGCCTGCAACTGGGCGCTCTGGTAGACGTGCCGCGCGCCGGGAACGAACGCGACGGCGAACAGGAGCGCGGCCACGGCGTGTGAGGCCGTGCGGCCCCAGCGGGTGCTGAAGGCATGGAGCACGGACGCGCCCAGGCCCGCGAGCACGGCCTCCGAAGCGGCGAGGTGCGCGTTGTACTGGTTCCAGTAGGTCTTGGACGCGAGGAACAGGGCCACGCTGAGGACGAACGCGGAGGCGAAGAAGCGCGCGGCGGGGCGGTGCTCGGGAGCGGCACGGAAGGCGCGGACGCACGCGGCGCCCAGGCCCACGAGGGTGAGGACGACTTCGCCCCACCGGCGCTCGTGGAAGATCTCACGCAGGCGCAGCCAGCGGTCCAGCTCGCCGTCCGGCGGGCGCACGGCCTGGAAGGTGATGACGTCGCGGAGGAACTCGGAAGGGGCGAGCGCGGCCAGCGGGCCCACGACGACGACGAAGGTGGCGGACGCGACGAGCACGGGCAGGAGCGCGCGGCGCCAGGACTCCTTCCCCGGGCGTGAGAGCAGCGCGGCGATGAGCCAGAGTCCTCCCGGAATCTTCACGGAGATGGCGAGGCCCAGGAGCACGCCCGCGCCGATGCGGCGTGCTCGGGAGTGGGTGTCGGAGGCGAGCCAGAGGTTCGCGAAGCCCAGGCACAGGACGTTGAGCAGCGGCTCGAGGAACGTGCCGCGCTCCACGAGGGCGGCTTCCGGATACGCGGCATAGGCGAGCGCGGCCACGCAGCCAGCGACCGGACCCCAGGCGCGCCAGGCGACCCGGCCCGCGAGGAACACGCACAAAGCGCCCACGGCGGCGGCGAGGTAGCGGGTGATGCCGTAGGCGGTGGCCGCGTCGAGCCCCAGCGTGAGCGCGGCGCCGGGAGCCCAGAGCAGGAGGGCGCCGGGCGGATGGACGAAGATGAAGTCGCGGTAGGGCAGGTCCCCGCGCAGCAGGAGCGACGCGGCGGAGAAGTACACGCCCTCGCCGTAGTCCATGGGATAGCCCATGGCACCGGAGCGATGGAAGAACGCCAGTGCACGCAGCACCCAGGCGCCCAGCGCCACGATGATCAACGGCCAGAGGTCCAGGCCCCGGGAAGCACGAGAGGGGACGGACAGGGACGGCGCTGCGAGCGGAGTGGGCGCGGGTTCCATCGGAGTCAGCGCGGCAGGCTACTACCGGCGGACCCACACGCACGCGGAGTTCTTGCGTCGGGAAGCACGGGCGAGCCAGGGACGCATCGCATCCCGGGGATGCGGACCGTTCGCGTCGGAGTTCCGTGCCACGCGGCTTGGCGGCGCATGAGCCCCGATGGAGCTCGCTTGGTACGTTCGTCGTCCCGAGTGCGCGGAGCCATCAGCGCCGGGTTTCCATGCCACGCGGCCTGGAGGCGCGAGGACTTCGCTCGATTTGCAGTCCCGGAGGCTCGGGGCCGTTAGCGCCGGGTCGCCGTGCCACGCTGCCCGGATGCGCGTGGGCTCCTGCTTGAGCTGGCTTCGTACGTTGGCAGTCCCGGAGGCGCGGGGCCGTTAGCGCCGAGGTGCCGTGCCACGCTGCCCGGATGTGCGTGGGCTCCTGCTTGAGCTGCCTTCGTACGTTGGCAGTCCCGGAGGCTCGGGGGCCGTTAGCGCCGAGGTGCCGTGCCACGCTGCCCGGATGCGCGTGGGCTCCTGCTTGAGCTGGCTTCGTACGTTGGCAGTCCTGAGTCTCGGGGCCGTTAGCGCCGAGGTGCCGTGCCACGCTGCCCGGATGCGCGTGGGCTCCTGCTTGAGCTGGCTTCGTACGTTGGCAGTCCTGAGTCTCGGGGCCGTTAGCGCCGGGTTTCCATGCAACGAAGCCTGAATGCCCGTAGGCACTGCCCGGACTGGTCTCGTGCGTTGCTCCGCGCCCCACGCGATTGCCGTCCTCCTCACGGGTGCGATGCGCGGAGGTGATTCGGTCGATGGGTGCCGCTCCGAGGGACGGGGGGCCGCCCGGCTTCCTGGTGCTTTCCGCCGGGCCCAGGCATGCGAGAGTCCAATCCCGTGAGCACGAACGCCCCCGCCGGGACACTGGCCTCCACGTCCCCCCAACGTGACGAAGCGAACCTCTGGTTCGGCACCGTCATCGCCCATGGTGCGGCGGCGATGCTCTTCTGCGCGATGGCCTTCACCGCGGGCTTCTACCGGCTGCGCGGCTTCTGGCCTCCGGTGTCCGCGCGCCCGGGTGTCCTTGTTCCCGCGCTGGCTGGTGGGCTCCTCGTCGTCGGGGTCGTGCTGCTGCACGTCGTACTCAAGCAGTCGCGACCGAACCGGCTCACGTTGGCGGGCGTGCTGGTCGCTGGTGCGGGAGTCCTGGCGACGCAGGCCGCGTGGCTGCACGTGCTGTTCTGGTACCGGGACCTGCGCGTCCCCGACAGCGGTGTGTTCGCCTCCGCGCTGTATGGCCTGTCGGCGGTGCAGGCCGCGCATCTGGGGGTCGTGCTCTTGGGGTTGCTGCGCGCGGGACTGCGCGTCCTGCGCGGTCAGGACGCCAGCGCTCCGTTGCGGCGCGCGCTGCCCGGTTGGTGGTGTTCGACGGTGATGTACGGCGTCCTCTTCGCGGTGGTGTACCTCCCATGAAGCCCACTTCCTGCTTCTCGTTCCGCATGCTCGCCGTGCTCGCGTTGGGGGCGCTCGCTCCCGCGTGCCGCAAGGAGACGCCCACCTTCGAGCCCCTGAAGCTCGCGGACGGCACCGTCATCCCCGCCGCGACGCTGGCGCGTGGATATGACGTCTACACGCACTACTGTGCGTCCTGTCACGGCGAGAAGGGCGACGGCCAGGGCCCCGCAGGCTCCGGGATGCGGCCTCCTCCGCGCAACTTCCACCAGGGCCTGTACAAGTTCGGCGGCGTGGCGGCAGGCGAACTGCCCACCGACGACGCGCTGAAACGCACGCTGCGCCGGGGCCTGCACGGCACGCCGATGTTCGCGTGGGACGTGCCTCCGGCGGACGTGGACGCCGTGGTGCAGTACCTCAAGACCTTCAGCCCGCGCTGGAAGCAGGAGTCCCCTGGCGCCGCCATCGCCCTGTCCGAAGATCCGTGGAAGGGCCGTGAAGCCGAGGCCGTGGCGCGAGGCCGCACCGTCTACCACGTGGCCGGCAAGGGCAACGCAGGCTGCGCCAGTTGCCACGTCGCGTACCTCCCCCGAGCGGAGCTCGCCGCGCTCACGGAGAGCGTCACCGGCCGCAAGGTGAACCTGGCGAACGTGGATCCGTACACGGCGCTGCAGCGGGATTCGGACTACTCGCTCACCGTGGACGCGAAGGGCGAGGCCACGCAGTTCGCCAAGGTGCTGCCGCCAGACTTCCTCTTCCACCGCCTGCGCACCGTGTGGCCGCAGGACACCCGCGTGGAGGGCCAGCCGTACACCGCGCAGGCCCAGCGCGAGGACCTCTACCGCGTGATGGCCGCGGGCGTCGGTGGCGCCGCGATGCCTTCGTGGAAGGGCGCCATCCCGGAGGAGAACCTCTGGGCGCTCGCGTACTACGTGCAGAGCCTCGTCGTGATGCACGACACCCGCGCCGCCCGCGACCTTCAGTCACGGTTGCGTGACTCGAAGATGCAGGAATAGCGGATAGATGCAGCAACCTGAAAAGTAGGTCTTCCTGGGAAACTAATTCCCAGCCGTCGCGAAAATCCGGGCACTGATTTACCTCTTTTCCCGGAGTTTTAACCGTGACGACCTATTCCGTTCGCAGCGGCGACACGTTGAGCGGCCTCGCGCAGCGCTTCAACACGTCGGTGTCTTCGCTCCAGAAGACGAACCACATCGCGAACGCGAACCTCATCCGCGTGGGCCAGAGGCTGACGGTCCCGGACGGGTTCCAGGCTGCGCCGTCGAAGGCGGGCAGCTACACGGTGCGCAGCGGGGACACGCTGAGCGGCATCGCGGGGCGGCACGGCACGACGGTGGGCGCGCTGGCGAAGGCGAACCACATCGCGAACCCGAACAAGATCTACGTGGGCCAGCGGCTCACGATTCCGGGCGCGGGTGGAGGCGCGGCGCCGGTGACGTCGAAGCCGCCGTCCGGGGGCGCTTCGTACACGGTGCGCAGTGGAGACACGCTGAGCGGCATCGCGGGGCGGTACGGGACGTCGGTGGGCGCGTTGCAGCAGGCGAACCACATCGCGGATCCGAACAAGATCTACGTGGGCCAGAAGCTGACGATTCCGGGCCGCACGGGAGGCTCGGGTGGGACGTCGAAGCCGCCTCCGTCGACGGGGGGCGTGGGTGGGACGCCGGGCACGTCGGGTGGGAAGGGTGGGGTGACGGTGGCGCAGTTGCGGCGGATCATGCCGAACCTGTCGCAGGCGAAGGCGGAGCAGTACCTGCCGCACCTGAACAAGGCGATGGCCGAGGCGAACATCAACACGCCCCGCCGCAAGGAGATGTTCCTGGCCCAGTTGGCGCATGAGAGCGGCGAGCTGCGCTACATGGAGGAGATCGCCTCCGGCGCCGCGTACGAGGGCCGCAAGGACCTGGGCAACACGCAGCCGGGCGACGGCAAGCGCTACAAGGGCCGGGTCCCCATCCAGCTCACGGGCCGCGCGAACTACCGTGCGGCGGGCAAGGCGCTGGGCATCGACCTGGAAGGGCACCCGGAGCGCGCGAAGGATCCGGACGTCGCGTTCCGCATCGCGGGTTGGTACTGGGGCTCGCGCAACCTGAACAGCTACGCGGACGCGGGCAACTTCCGCGAGGTCACCCGCCGCATCAACGGCGGCTACAACGGCCTCGCGAGCCGCGAGATGTACTACCGCCGCGCGCAGGACGTGCTGGGCTGAGCCCGTCTGGTGCGTGGGACCCGGGTCCCACGCCCGGGCGCATGGATGCGAAAAGGTGCCTGTGATTCCGGGCACCTGAGCGTGGCGTACTGGCTGCACAGGGCGCGGGCTCCTCCTTCCTCGGAGCGAGCCTGATGTCCCGAATCGATGCGCCCGGTAGCAGTCCGCTGTCCCCCGACCCCACGCTTCCCGAACCCGATGCACCCGCGCCGGAGCTCCGCGTGGGCACGACCGCGTCCCGCAGGACCTCCGTCAGTGAGAGCAGTGCGTCCTCGCCTTCTCGCAACGAGCTGCGGCCCTATGACGGTCCCTCCGTTGCTCCTTCCACACCCCGTACCCCTACGCATGCGGACGGTCCCGCCGTGTCCGCGCGTGAGCTCGCGGCCATGGGGGGCAGGCTGCGTTCCTCCTCCGCTCCCGTTCCCGAGGACGTCTATGCCTCGGTCCGCTCGCACCTGACGCGCAGCCTGTCGAACCCCTTCCTCACCGGCAGCGATGTGAAGGCCACGCACGATGCGCTCGGCTCCGTGCCTCGTGACGCGTACCGCGCCACGCTGGAGCGCATGGACCGGGATGGACTGCTCTCGGCCTACGTGTCCCGGATGGATGCTCCGTCTCGCCAGGCCTTCCTTGAGCAGGCCGCGTCCAACGGCGTCCTCTCGCGGCGCCCTGGCGGTGAGGCGGGACCGCTTGGCATGCCTGGACGGCCGGAGACCTTCGTCAATGATCCGAAGCTCCCTGCATCCCTTCGCGACGCGGTGAATGCTCACGCCACCGACACGGGCCGTGCCGCTGTCGTCGCCTATGACGCCTACCTGCAACGCTATGGCGACGCCGTGGCCCAGGCCGGCAGCCTCCAGGCGCTTCGCGCGCTCGGGCCTCCTCGGTCGCTGGACCTGCGTGAGACGTCACTCGGACTCTCCTGGTCCGACCCGCAGCGCGAACGCTATGAGTCCGAATGGAAGGCCGGCCTGGGACGCCCCCGACACTCGCTCGTCCAGGCCTATGAGACCGTCACCGCCCGCGCGCAGGTCCTCTCCGGCGAACGTCCTGCCGGTGCCTTCGTCTCCGCCGAAGCGAGCGCGTCCCTCGAGATGCTCCACTTCAAGCGCACCGCCCATGCCTCCGCGCGCGGCACCACCGACGTCCAGACGCAGGCAGGCATCGCCACCAAGGCCGGGCCTGTGGGCCTGGAGGTGATGATGGACGCGCACGGCAAGACGGAGGCCCAGCTCCAGCTGGAGCTGGGCATCGCCAGCGTGAGCCGCGACTCCGAAGGCAAGGTGGAGCTGTCCCTGGGCGCCGGCTCCCACGCCCGCGCTCATGCGTCCCTCAACCCTCGCACCGCGGAGTTCGGCGGCGGCGTCTCCTTCGAGGTCTCCGACAAGGAGAGCCAGAGCCATGCCGGCCTCAAGCTGGGCTACGGCCTGCGCGGACTCACCCCCGAGCGTGCCTCCCAGGCCGTCCGCGACGACATCCCCGGCCTCTTCAGCCGCCCCAAGGACCTGGACCCTGGCGTCGCCTGGGAGGCCCTGCCCGCGGAGCGCCGCGCCCTCTATGAACGGCAGGGCTGGACGCGCGAGGAGTGGGCCCAGGACACCCGGCGCTGACTACCTCACGTTCGCGTGCAGCACCCTCTCCACCACCACGATGTCGTGCCACACACCGTCGAGCGGGGCGTGCTTCTCGTGCACGCCCACCTCCCGGAACCCCAGCCGCTTCAGCAGCGCGCGGCTGCGCAGGTTGGTGGCGAAGACTCGCGAGGTCAGCTTGTGGAAGCCCGCGGCCTCCGCTTCCCGCAACAGTGCCTCCATCACGTGCCGGCCCACGTCCCGGCCCCGGGCCTCCGGTGCCACGTAGACGCTGAAGTCCGCGATGCCCGCGTAGCACTCGCGCGGGCTGTACGCGCCGGTGGAGGCGTACGCGATGACGCGTCCGGCCTCCTCCGCCACCAGCACCGGGTAGCGCTTGCCCAGCCACCCGTCGATGTCCTCGGGCGTGCGCGGGCGCGTCTCGAAGGTGGAGGCTCGCTCGGCGAGGGCTGCGTTGTAGATGGCAGCGATGGCCGCCCGATCCTCGCGCGTGGCGGCCCGGACCGTGGGCAGTGCGCTCACGGCGACGTGCGCTTCGCTGGCGCCTCCGGCTCCTCGGCCTCCGGGCGCAGGGAGATGGCGGTCCACAGCGCGAGGTGCCAGGGGACGAAGAGCAGGGCCACGCCATACGAGACCAGGGCCAACGGGAGCGCGACGACCATCCACAGCACCGCCGCCACCCACAACACCACCGAACCGATGGACTGCATGTCCCTCGACCGGGTGTGGTGGCCCATCAGGGAGAGCCCGGTGAAGATCCAGAGGATCGAGGCGACGCCGAAGGTCACCTCGGCCGCCGCCGGCATCCGGAAGTAGCTGAGGAAGAACCACAACCCCACCATGGCCGACGACTGGTACAGCGCGCTCGCCACCGCCAGGACGACGTTGCCCGCGGTGAGCCCCGCCGGCCTGCCGTCAGTGCCCTTCGACTCCAGCAGGTCGGGCGGCAGCTCCATCGCGTACGGATAGCCCATGGAGATCAGGGACTCCTTCGCCGCGTGCCGCACCTTCATCCCGCCCGAACCCGTGTAGTCCCCCACCGGGTTGCTCCGGTCCAGGAGCCCCAGCAGCAGATCCGCCCGCTCGCGCAGCGGTTCGTCCGGCGCGGGCAGACGGCCCAGGCCCACGATGAGCGCGTCGATGTCCGCGCGAACCACCCCCGGCGAGCGCACCTCCTCCAGCAGGAGCGTCAGCGGCGGGAACGACTCCGCCGCGATGGACTCGGGAACGTCGGCGGGCGCCTCGTCGATGGCGGCGTGCGACGGCTCGGAACGGAGGGCTTCCTGGGACATGGGTGCTCCTGGAGGACAGTCATCCTCCGGCGGAGGCCCGCGAGCAAGGGGGGCTCCCCCCGCCCTCGGGTGCCAGGAGGAGACAGTGTCCGTGGAACCGCCCCGGCCCCTTCAGCGCAGGAACTTCTCCACCACCACCACGTCGCGCCACGCGCCGTCCACCCGCGCGTGCTTCTCATGCGTGCCCACCGTGGTGAACCTCAGGCGCTCGAACAGCTTCAGGGTGTGCGACTGGTCCGCGAGGACGCTGGTGGTGAGCTTGTGGAAACCCGCTTCTGCCGCGGCCTTCAGCAGCGCCTTCAGCAGCAACTCGTCCAGGCCCCGGCCCCGGACGTCCTTCGCCACGAAGAGGCTGAAGTCCGCGATGTCCGCGTAGCACTCGCGCGAGCTGTAGGCGCGGGTGGCCACGCACGCGACGACGCGCCCGTCCTCCTCCGCCACCAGCACCGGGTGCCGTGCGTCCTCCTCGCCTTCCACCGGCGCCTCGAAGGTCGTGGGACGCCGCGCGAGCGCCGCGTCCTGGAGGCCCTCGATGGCGTCCCGGTCCTCGGGCGTGGCGGGCCGAACGGTGGGCGGGGGCGGGCTCGCGCGCGGCGGCACGGGGGCCTCCAGCGACGCCGGAGCCGACATGGCCATCACGATGGCGCACACCAGCGACAGGTGCCACGGCATCAGCAGCGCCGTGACGAACTCGCCCTTGAACAGGGCCACCACGGCCATCACCGCCCAGATCACCGCCTGGAGCATGAGCCACAGCGACCCGCTGGTCCGACGATTCGGGTCGTCCCTCGCGATGCCCCACAGCGACACCAGCGAGGGGAACAGCACCAGGAGCGCCACGGTGCCGTAGCCCCGGGTGAACAGCGCCTGGAAGTCCCATGGCGTCACGTTCGCGAGCGGCATCACCCGGCGCAGCTGGTACAGCGCGCACAGCGATACGAAGACCACCGTGCCCCAGCCGGGCGGAGAATGCTCCACGGTCCTGGGCCCCGGAGCGTCGGACGCCTCCTCCGTCTGACTCCCATCGGCCACGGGGGGAACCAAGCCCAGCAGGGCTGCCTCGGCCTCCTGCCAGGACTGCTTCCTCGGGGCGCTGGACGGCGGTTCGGGGCGGTGGGCTTCCTGGGACATGTCGGCGTCCTGTCTTCCTCCACCGGGCCACCCGGGGGCAAGGGGGTGGGGCCTCCGTCCGGAGGACGAGGGAGCAGCCGCCAGCGGTGGGCCATGCCCCCCTCGCGTGCGCACCCTTTCCGGGCACACCCCTGACTTCTCATTCGCGACGAGCGAGGACACCCGATGCCGATGGAACGAGCGCAGCGGTTCGTGGACGCACTGTTGAAACTGGAGGAGCACGGCGACATCGAGCCGATGGTCGCCCTCTTCGCCGACGATGCGCAGGTGAGCAACGTCGCGTCACCCAATGTCTTCTCCGGCAGCGACGGCGCCCGCCGCTTCTGGACCGAGTACAAGGGCACCCTCGGCCAGGTGAAGTCCACCTTCCGCAACATGATTGAGTCCGGCGACCGCGTGGCCCTCGAATGGGAGACGCAGGGCACCGGGCGCAACGGGGCCGCCATCGCCTACGAGGGCGTCTCCATCATCGAGTGGGACGGCGACCGGGTCCGCCGCTTCTTCGCCTACTTCGACCCGCACGCCCTGGGCCAGGAGCTGGCGCACGGCACCGCGCCCCGCTCGCAGGTGCCCTCGACGACACCGGCCTGACGCGGACGCGACCTCCGGCGGTCCCTGGGGTTCTTATGGCTGCGGCCATCCAGGGACATGCCGACATCGCAAGGTTCACCCGGACCCAGTGTGCACTGCCGTGCACCTGGACCGCGAGCCGGGGTAGCCTGGGAAGGCATGGCCCCCCCTTTTTCCGACGGGCCGCGTCGTCCCCCCGGAACCCCATGATGACTCGCGTCATTTCCCCCCTCCTGGCCGTCATGTTCCTGGCGGCCTCCCCCGCTGGCGCGGCCCTCGCGCCGGACGCTCCCGTGATGGTCGCGGCGGCGAAGCGCAAACCCGTGAAGCGCAAGCCCGCGAAGCCGGTGCCGCCGCCTCCGCCGCAGGAAGTCGCGCCCGCGGCCCCCGCGCCGGTGACGCCGGACGTCACGCCGCCCGTGTCCGCCACGCCGGAGTCCGGTTCCACGGGCTCCGCCGCGCCGCAGGACTCCAGCACCTCCGAGCCCAGCCTGGACTTCGACCTGCTCACGCCGGAGGCGGAGGCCTCCAAGGGCCTGCTGGACCCCGACCTCCAGAAGGACCTGGAGACGCGCCGCACCATGCTCAAGCTGCACCAGGGCCTGGGCCTGGCCATGGCGGGCGGCCTCACCGCGGCCACCGTGCTGGGGCAGATCCAGTTCAGCCGTTCGTTCACCGACGGCGGCGGGGACAACCGCTCGCTGCTCGCCTGGCACCGGGGCGTGGTCATCGGCACGTCGCTGCTGTTCGCCACCGTGGGCACACTGGGCATCCTGGCGCCGGATCCGGTGGAGCGTCCGTTCCAGTGGGACACGGTGACGTTCCACAAGATCTTCATGAGCCTGGCCACCGCCGGGATGATTGCCCAGGCGGTGCTCGGCATCCTCGCCACCCACAGCTACGGCGAAATCACGGAGCCGAAGTACGCCACCGCGCACCAGGTGGTGGGCTATGCCACGTTGGGCTGCGTCGCCGCGGGCATCGTCACGCTCACTTTCTGACCCCCTTCCCCCTGTCGTGAATGTCTCCGCGCGCCGGCCGTTGTGCGGAGGCAAGACGTATCCCCCTCTGGAGGACGCCGTGATTGCTCGACGACTCGTTCTTTCCGCTGCCCTGCTGTTCGCGCTGCCCGCCGCCGCGCAGAACGCGAAGATGTACTCGGTGAAGAAGGACGCCAGCTCCCTCACCTACAAGCTCATCCACAAGATGCACACCGTGTCCGGCAAGGCCGCCCCCAGCGAGGGCAAGGCCATCCTGAAGCCGGACGGCACCCTCCAGGTGGCCGTGCGCGCGCAGGTGAAGGACTTCGACTCGCAGAACTCCAACCGCGACACGCACATGCTGGAGGTGACGGAGGCCGCCAAGTACCCGCTGGTGGAGGTGAAGGCCGTGGGCACCGGGGTGAAGCCGCCCGCCACCTTCCCGGGCTCCGTGCCGGTGACTCTCAAGGGCAAGCTCACCTTCCACGGCGTGACGAAGGACGTGGAAATCCCCATGACGGTGAAGTTCGACTCCGCGAAGCAGGTGACGGCGGACGGGTCCTTCAAGATCAGCCTGGAGGGCTACAACATCGAGCGCCCCACGCTGCTGCTCGTGAAGGTGGATGACGAGCTGGTGCTGGAGCCGCACCTCGTCTTCACGGAGGGCACGTGAGCTCGTCGCGCCGGGACTTCTTCAAGAAGCTGCTGGGCACGGGCGTGGTGGTCGCGGGCATTCCGCCCGCGTGCGCGCCCAACATCGACCCCTCGCCGGTGCTGGACGTGCCCACGCCCGGTGAGGACGGCATCGTGTCGTTGGTGGTGCAGCGCTACCCGGACCTGTCCCGCGCGGGCGGCTCGGTGACGCTGCGCTTCCCGGGTGGATCCGGGCAGGAGAACCTGCTGGTGGTGCACCCGTCCGCGGACACCTACGCGGTGCTGTCCGCCACGTGCACCCACGTGGGCTGCCCCATGGGCTTCGATGGGACGGAGGCCGTGTGCCCCTGCCACATCTCGAAGTTCGACGTCACGACGGGCGCGGTGACGCAGGCGCCCGCCACGGTGCCGCTCAAGACGTACGTGGCCACGTACAACGCGGGCACGCAGGTGCTGAGCATCAACCTCAAGGCCGGCAGCGACAACTTCCCGTCGGTGGTCGACGGCAAGGTGACGCTCACCTTCGCGGAGTTCCCCGACCTCCAGAACACCGGCGGCATGGTGAGCGGCAACCCCACCGGCTACGGCAAGACCATCTTCGTCTTCAAGCTGGCGGACGGCTCCTACTCCGCGGTGGACTCCGTCTGCACGCACCAGGGCTGCGAGGTGGGCTTCGATACGGGCCTCGACGAGCTGCTCTGCCCGTGCCACGCGTCCACGTTCAGCAAGACGGGCGTGGTCGACCCCGGTGGCGCGGCGACGGTGAACCTGAAGACGTTCCCCGTGACGGCGGACGCGTCCGGCGTGGTCGTCTCCATCGCCTGATCATGAAGGCCGGGACGGGAGGCGCTTCAGGCCTCCCGTCTTTTCAGGCGCTGATCAGCGCAGCCGGCTCCAGAACGAGCGCCGGGACGAGATGCGCTCCAGCGCCTCCTGCAGCTCCTCGTCCTGGTCCGCGCGGCTGGCGATGTCCCCCAGCGCGATGATGCCCACGAGCCGGTCGTCGGGCTCCACCACGGGGATGCGGCGCACCTGGCGGCGGCCCATCAGCTCGATGACGCCGTGCAGGTCCTCCTCCGGCAGCACCGCCTCCAGGTCCTCCGTCATCACGTCCGAGGCGCGCAGGCCGTCCACGGCGCGCTGGCCCGTGAAGGCGCGCAGCGCCAGGTCGCGGTCCGTGACCAGTCCCAGGAGTCGTCCTCCCGCGTCCACGATGGGCACCACGCCGCAGTCCTCGTCCCGCATCAACTGCGCCACCTCGCGCAGGGAGCTGTCGCGGCGGGCGGTGCGCACCTGGCGGGTCATGATGTCGCGCGCGGTGAGCGGCTCGCGCCTCCAGCGGCGGCGCGAGGATTCGGACGCGGTGGACGTGTCTCGGGAGCCGCGGAGCATGGGGTCCAGCGGGAAGCGCTCCTCCCGCTGGGGCGCCAGCCGGTCGCGCGGGCGCGCGTCCTCGCGGGAAGCGGCGCGGGCGGGGCGGTCGCGCAGCAGGGGCTCCTGGCCGCCGTAGCCGCTGCGGTCCCACTCGCGGTAGTCGGCGCGCTGGGGCTGCATCTCCTGGACGGTGTCCTCGCCCTGGGTGCGCCGGGGGACCGCGCCGGTGGCGTAGCGCACGTCCCGGTCGTCGCGGCCATAGGGCCCGGTGGTGCCGCCGTCTCGCTCGCCCTCGCGGTCCGCGCGCCAGGTGCCGGTGTCGTCCACGTCCGTGCGCACGCGGCCCAGGCGCCACGCGGCGGCGCGGTGGAAGCGCCCCTGCCGGTCGGCGGGCAGCTCGTCGCGCCCGGGGCTCCAACCGCTCACGTCGGACTCCGAGCGCTCGCGCGAGCCCGGCGGCGCCACGTCCGGTGAGCGGTGCGTGGCCATCGCGTCGGTGGGAGGCGTGGAGATGTCCGCGCGCCCCAGGTCATGCCTGCCGTTTCCGTTGCTGTAGTCCTTGGTGCCCATGTGCGTCGCAAGCCTCCTCGACTTGCGAACATGGGAAGCGGGCCCGGACGCGCAAAGCTCCAGCCGGCCAGGTGCGGCGCCGCTCGCCCGTCCGCCCTGGCGCGAGGTGCAGCCCGGGCGGGACGTCAGACGACGGTGAGCGCGTCCCCCAGGTGCACCAGCCCCCGGAAGTCCTCCAGGTCCGCGCCCGCGTCCGGCGCGGCGATGGCCAGCGCGCCCCGGGGCAGCCCTTCGGCCAGCCTCGCCAGCAGCGAGCGGTGGGCCTTGGCGCGCGCGTCCTCCACGCCCGCCAGGTGCTCCAGCGCGCTGACGGCGTCCGTGTCCGCGGCGTTGTTCGCGTGCGGCTTCAGCGCGGCGGCCGGGGCCAGGTCGTCATCCCGCGCCCAGCTGCGGTTGAGCACGTAGCCCGCGAAGGGCAGCCCCTTGGCCTGGAGCGCCTCCTGGAAGAAGGTGGCCTCGCGCAGCGCGGCGGCCTCCGGCGACGTGACGAGCAGGAACGCCGCGTCCTTCGACGACAGGTGCTCGCGCAGCCGGTCCGCGTGCAGGCGGATGCCGGCGAACAGGCCTCCGAAGGCGGCGACGAAGGTGCGCATCTCCTGCGCGAAGCCGCCGCCGAAGATGCCATCCAGCACCTTGCCCACCAGCGCCTGCGCGCCCTGCCACAGCCGGCCCGTGCGGCCCGAGTCCGGACCGAAGAGGGAGATGATCCGCTCGTCCAGGAAGCGCGACAGCCGGCCCGGCGCGTCCAGGAAGTCCAGCGCGTGGCGGCTGGGCGGGGTGTCCAGGACGATGAGGTCGTAGTGGCCCTCCGCGATGAAGCCGTCCAGCGCCTCCGCGGCGGCGTACTCCTGCACGCCCGCGACCAGCTCCGACAGGAAGCGGTACAGGCGGTGCTCCAGGATGGTGCGCGCGGCGCTCTCCGTGGCGGACAGCCGGCGCACCATGCGCTCGAAGACGATGCGCGGCTCCAGCATCCACACGTCCAGCCGGCCCTCGCCGCGTTTTCCATCCGCGTACAGGCGCTCCGGAGGCACGGAGGTGGGCTCCGCGCCGTTCTCCTTCAGCCCCATGGCCTCCGCCAGCCGCCGCGCCGGGTCGATGGTGAGCACCAGCACCTTGCGCCCCGCGCGCGCCGCGGCCACGCCCAGCGCCGCCGCCGTCGTCGTCTTGCCCACGCCGCCCGCGCCGCACAGCACGAGGATCCGCTTGTCGCGCAGCATGCCGTCCAGGTTCATGGCGTGGCCTCCCGGCCGCCGCGGGTCGCGGCCCCTTCGAGTTTGGACTCCAGGAGCTCCGCCAGCCGCTCCACCAGCGCCATGCCCGTCAGCGCCAGCTCCGGCAGGCCCCAGTGGGGCACGCCCACGCCGGCCGCCAGCCGCTCCCGGGCCAGCCGCGCGCGCTCCAGCCGCTCCAGGGCCCGCTGCCCCCGGTGCGGCCCGTGCGTCTCCAACAGCCGCTCCAGCGCCGCGCGCGACTCCGGCGTGAAGGGGTCCTCCGGCATGCGGTTGAGCACCGCGGCGGACAGGGGCAGGCCCACGTCCTTCAGCTCGCCCACCAGCGCCAGCGTCTCGCTCACTGGCAGGGGCTCCGGCAGCGTGGTGACCACCACGCCCGTGCGCGCGGGGTCCTGGAGCAGGTCCAGCCCTTCACGCACCGCGCGCCCCACGGGCCCGCCCGGCATCAGCGACAGGATGCTCCGGGGCAGCGTGGCCAGCGCCAGCGCGTGGCCCGTGGCGGGCAGGTCCACCACCGTGAGCGGGTGCACCCGGCGGCCATCCGGGTGCGTGAGGCGCAGGAGCGCCAGGAGCTGGAACATCAGCCCCATCTCCTTGAGCGCGGGGCCGGCCTCGAGGAAGCGCCGCAGCGCCCGGGAGCGCAGCGCGGCCTCCGCCAGCCACTTCACGGGCAGGGTCTCCTCCAGGAAGAGCCGGTGGCCCTCCTGCGCGGACAGGCGCACGAAGGACAGGTTCGGCCCCGCCGGCACCACGCGCGGCCCGGCCTCCTTCACGCCCACCAGCCCCGCGAGCGTGGACGGGCCGCCCTCGTCCGGGGACAGCTCCGCCAGCAGCACCGGCCGGCCCGAGCGCGCCGCCGCCACCGCGAGTGCCGCGGAGAGCGTCGTCTTGCCCACGCCGCCCTTGCCCGACACGAGCACGGCGCGTCTGCTCCACAAGGACTCCAGCACCAACGCTCCCATCCCCCGCGCCAGCGGCGCGACCCTTCACGGTGAGCAAGGAAGCGCGTTCCGACAACCGGCCGGAGATGCGCCCAGGGGCGGCCGTCCGTCTGGCCGCCCGCTCCACGAGCATAGCGGCTTTCCGCCCACGCCCCGCAGGGGGCCCTGCTTCGCGCTGACCCGGCCGTGACACAACGGCCACCCCCCCACGCCATGACGCGACGTGCGAGGAATGACCCGGCCCGGAGGGGCACGTGGCGTGCGCGTGCGCGTGACCCGGAGGGTTGGACGGGCGGATTGCCTCGGAAAGAAGGGGTCACGGACTGGTGACGGGCCCCGGGTTTTGGGTACCCTGCTGCCCTCTGCGTGGGAGAGGGCATGGCGGTGCTGCGGGAGTGGGTCTTCGGGACACAGCGTGTCTCGCTGGAGGCCTCCGACATCCTCTGGACCAAGGTCCGGGGAGCGTTTTCAGAGACGGACGTGCGAGAGCTGGTGGGCGTGTTCCACGAGCTGGGGGCGGGCCCGGAGAAGCCCCTGTACCTCGTCGTGGACCTGAGCAGCTCCGAGGGGCTGTCGGTCGCGCCACGCAAGTACCTGGCCGAACACGTGAGCACCACGTGGTTCCGCGCGGTCGTCTTCTTCGGCGCCAAGCGCACGCACCGCGAAGTGCTGCGCGCGCTCGTGGTGGCGCTCAACTTCATCCGCGGCACGAAGCTGGAGGCGGAGTTCGTGGACTCGGAGGCCCAGGCCCGCGCGTGGCTGGAGGCCCACCGGCGCCGTCAGGAAGCGGCGCCCCGCTGAGGCCTCGCCCGGCCGTCAGTGGACGGCCCAGCGCTCGGCGATCTCCTCGCACGCGAGCACCACGTCGCCCAGCCGGCGGATGTGCGCGCGCGGCGCGACGAACAGCGAGCCCGCGAACACGTCCACCACGGTCATCAGCCGGTGGTCCGCCGGGCCCAGGCGGCACAGGTGCTGCTCCGCGAAGCGCTGCAACAGCGTGCCGATGTACTGGCCGCTGCGCTCGTCCAGCGGGTGCGTCTTGGAGAAGTAGAGCTTCATCAGCCCCACGCGCGGGTTGCCCTGCTTGTCCAGCCGCTGCACCACCACCTCCGGGCGCACGCTGATGGTGACCCCGGCCATCTCCAGCACGGGCGGCTCCGCGCCCACCGCGCTGATGATGGCGTCGTCCAGGTCCAGCCAGGGCACCAGGTCCGCGAAGCGCTCCAGCGCCTCCGAGCACAGTTGCATGCGCTGCGCCTCGAACTCCGTCTGCGGCACCGCGCAGGCGAACCGGCGCTGGGACTCCCGCAGCACGTTCAGGTCCAGGCCCCGGCAGAGGAAGTCCGTGATGGCCTGGGACGCCTCCGGATAGCGCAGGTACTGGGCATCCGGCGGGTGCTTCTGGTCGTGGATGATGCGCTTGCGGCGGGCGGGCGTGGCGACCAGGTACTCGCCCAGCTTGTTCACCGAGACTCGCGGCAGTTCACGGGTTTCCGTCATGGTGTTTCCCCCTCTGAAAGGCTGTCGGAATGGGTACACAGTACAGAGGGGGTCTGACATCCAATGGACAGGGATTCCTTGTACGAAAGGGCAGGTTCGCGTCCGGGCACTTCCCTGGGGTGGTGGGGTCCGGCGTAGGGTTCCCTCCAGCAGCTGGGGGGAGGACCGCATGGAGCAACAGATTCGCGAGTGGACGTGTGGCGCGCACCGGATCCGCATGACGGCGCCAGACGTGTTGCACACGAAGTACACGGGCGTCGTGGGGTTGCAGGACGCGAAGTGGGCGCTGCGCGTCTACGAGGAGATGGCGGCGCAGGGGCCGTTCTACCTGGTGGCGGAGGTGCCCGGCTCGGAGCTGCCGGCCGAGTCGCGCAAGTACCTGGCCAACAACGTGCGCGCGGAGTGGATGCGCTCGGTGGTGTACGTGGGGTCCGACCTGTCACAGCGCGTGGTGGGCAAGGCGATGTCCGTGGCCATGCTGCTCACGGGCCACGCGGCCAGCTTCGACACGGTCTTCGTGGACACGATGGCGCAGGCCGACGCGTGGGTGGACGCGCACCGGTTGGATCACGCCCCGCGCCGCGTGGGCTGAGCGCCGCTGGCCTCCGGACGTGACGAAGGGCCAGGACGGGGCGGAAGAGCCCGGTTCCTGGCCCTGGGTGTTTCCAGGCGCCGCCGGCTTCAGCGCTCGCGGTCCGGCATGCGGTCCGGATGGCCGTAGCGGTACACGTCGGACACCGGGTTGGTGCCCGCGTCGCTGCGGGGGCCGTCGCCGTCCGGCATGTCGTCGAGCGATGACCCCGGGGCGCGCTCGCGCGGGTCATACGGATGCAGGCCGCTGGCGTCGCGCAGGCGCAGGTCGCGGTCGTCGGCGTCGTCCCCGGTGCGCGGGCGGATGCCCTTCTCGTCGGCCTCGGTCAGCTCGCGGCGGGGCTTGCGCTCCTCGTCTTCCTCCTCGGTGTCGGGGCGCTGGGGTTTCTGCTCGTCGCGAGGCGTGGAGGGCGTGGAGCCCTGGCCTTCGCGCTGGGTTTCGCCCCCCTGCTCTGGGGCCCTCGGACGTCCGTAGAAATCCTCGGCGGGCTGCGTGGGTGCGGGACGCTTGTCGTTGGTGGCCATGAAGGATTCCCTCCGTCGAGGAGGTTCGTCATCGCCCCCTGTGTCCGGCAACCCGCTCCGGAAGCGCCCGCACGGGCCTGGAGGGCAGGCAGCCAGGCATCAAGGCCCTCCCGTGAAGCGCGGGCCTCGTGTCCTGAGGGCTACCGCTTCCGGTCAGGCTTCCTCATCGGGAAGGAGCGTCCGGAGCAACTCGTCGTCAGGACCGCGTGGACGCCAGCCAGCAGGCGGCGGATTGGCGAGGAGCGACGTCCTGCATTGGCGTGCGCGCTCCTTATGCGTGTCTGGGGTATAGGCAATCCAGGGGCCGACCGCCTTGGCGACCTTGAAGCGGTTGTCGTCATCCAACACGGCCGGCCAACCCTCAGGGATACTCCCCCACAGCTCACGCACAAGTTGTCCACGTACCAGGCGGGTCACTTGCTTGCTGCGCAACGCTTCCGCCACCAACCCATCGTACACCTGGATTCCGGCAACGTCGTCCGGACCCAGTTCCTCGGCCAGCGCCACCAACGATGCGGTGGGGCGGGCCTCGGCGAAAGCCGTGAGTGAGTCGTAGCCCCGCTCGCGGACGCGCTCATACAAGCGGGCCTTCCAGTTCTCCCGCCATGCACGTCCGTCGCTCATCGGCTCCTCCCTTTCGTGAAAGTGATTGGGACTCTGTAGACCTTCATCCGCTCCACGACGATGTCCAGGACCTGATTCCGCGTCAACCTCCGGCCCGCGGTGATCTCGGCTTCGTGCAGAGCCTCCATGATCAGCCGATTCCACTCGCCGGGCCATGTGCGTCCCAGTTTCCAGCTCCCCCCACCGTGAATGGCCTCGTGGTGGGCCTGCTCCATCCGGACGCAGAACTGGTCGATGTCCAGGTCGCCCTTGAAGCCGCGCTGCTCGAACCACTCGCGGTGCTCCTGCGGCAGCACATGGTGCTTGGGCGCGTCCGACATGCCCGCCCCCGCCCTGCCGGTCACCCGCATGCCGCGCACCTCCGGGCTATCCCCCAGTGCTTCGCGCACGCCCTTGGGCAGGTCCTGGTGCGCCTGAGCCATCGTGACCTGTCCGCCCTGAATGAGGACGGCCGCGCCGACGGCAGGCACGGAGATGACGCCGGCCTGCACGAGCCTTCGCATCATCTCCACCCACTCCGCGGAGACCACCAGCCGCGAGCCCAGCATGACGCCACCTGAACTCATTGCCAGTCCCACGCCGAGCGTCGCGGGGGCCGAGGGGGGCACGCGCGGCATGGCCATCTTCATCGTGGAGATCATCGTGACCATCTCCACGGCCTGCACCGCCGCGATGACCTGCCCGCCGAGTTTCATGGTCGCGCGGGTTTCTTGATGGAGCGTGTCGAACTCACGCGTCAGCTTCCCCAGCAGATGGGGCATCGCGGTGGTCGCCGCCTCCACTCGCTCCGGGTCCAGTGAGGCAAGGTCTGTCAGCGTGGGCTCCATCAGCCCCTGCACGCGGTGAAGGTCCGTGAAGAGCTTCTCGGCACTGCACATGGGACAGTTTCTGAGAATGGCGTCAGCGAGTTGGAGGAAGTCCACCCAGGTGGCCAAGAGGAGCGTCCCGAACTGAGCTGCCTGGAGCTTCGGCCCTGTCATGCGCAGCAGGCCCAGCTCCATGTCCGTGTCGCCCACTTCCGAAGCCGCTTCCGTCAACGCGGTGGCGCTCCCCAACGCACCATGGAGCCACGTCGCCTGCTGGGTGCCCTGGTCGAGGTAGCGCGTGAAGACACCGGTGAGGCTGAAGCCCCAGGGGTCTGGAGGACGGGCCGCCAGCTTGCTGAACGCGGCCTCGACGCTGCGCAAGGAGCCCTTCACGTCTTTCGTCGCGTTGAGGACTGCCTGCCGCGTCGATGCATTGCTCCGGTCCCCGCCCCCGACAGTGCCGTCTCCCACGGAGGTCACGTTGTCACGCGGCTGCTGGCGGCGCAGGAGCCGTTGCCCGGACCCGGAGAGGACGCGTGGGGGCGCGCTCCAGGCGCGCGGGGGCTCGTCGTCCGGAGCCGTCATCCACACGGGCGAGGAGTCCTCGCGCGGCGCATGGCTCAAGCTTCGGCCACGTCCATGTGCTTGCGGCACGGAGGCGCATCCCGTGGCCATCAACACCAGGGCCAGCAAGAAGGCGTCAGCGCGCATGGTTCATCCCCAGTCCCACGGCCCCTCCACCACCCCAGAGACGCAACAGCACGGACCACAGCCAGGCAGCCCCACTTCGCGTCCTTCGCATCCACGCTCCCTTGGGAGTGACACCTCCCAGGAGAGCAAAGGACACACGTCTGACATTCAGCCAGGCATCAAGGCCCTCCCGTGCGCGGTGTCAGGGCGACACGAGGAGGATGCCCCCGGCGAGCGCGGGTGCCTCGTCATCGCCAATGGCGCGCACGTGGCCGTAACCGAGCTGTCCAGAGGTGTTGAGGCCCCAGCACAGCGCACGGCCAGAGGAGAGCACGGCGCACGTGTGCTGGCCGCCCGCGGTGATGGACGTGGCGGGAGCGCCGCCCACGTCGATGAAGGCGGTGCCGGGCGCGGAGAGCGAGCGCGTGTTGGCATACCCAAGCCGGCCCCGGGCGCCATTGCCCCAGCACTGGAGCTGGCCGGACTCGAGCAGGGCGCAGGTGTGCTGGGCGCCCGCGGCGACCTGGACGGCGCGGAGGCCCGAGCCTGGCGCCACGGAGGTCAGGGGCGTGGCGTAGTCGGGGTTGCCGTTGCCCACCTGTCCGTAGGCGTTGGCGCCCCAGCAGCGCAGGGCGCCGGTGTCCAGCAGGGCGCAGGTGTGCCAGGTGCCCAGGGCCAGCTGCACGGCGGTGCCGCCCACGTCCACGTCACCGGCTGACGACGGCGACTCCGTGTCACCAACATCGTCGTCACGGCTGTAACCCAGTTGTCCGTAGGCGTTGGCGCCCCAGCAGCGGGGACGTCCGGAGAAGAGCAGGGCGCACGTGTGGTCGCCGCCCGCGACCAGGTCCTGCACGGGCGCGCCGACAGGGACGTCGGTGGTGGGCGGAGGCATCGCGTCGGTGTGGCCCAGGCCCAACTGCCCGTGGGTGTTGTCGCCCCAGCAGCGCACGTGGCCGGAGGTGAGCAGCGCGCAGGTGTGACGGTCGCCCGCGGTGATGCGCAGCACACGGGCGCCGCCCAGGTCGACGGTGCCCTCGCTGGCGATGGGTTCGTCGTCGCCGATGGTGCGCGTGTGGCCCATGCCGAGCTGACCGGAGGCATTGGCGCCCCAGCAGCGCACGCGGCCGGTGGAGAGCAGTGCGCAGGTGTGGCCCAGGCCGGTGGCCAACTGCACGGCCTTCTCGCCTGGAGCGAGGGGGACGGGGCCCTTGGAAGCCGGAGTCTCATCGTCACCGACGTTGGCGGTGCCGGTGTACCCGAGCCGGCCCTGCGCGCCGCTGCCGAAGCAGCGCACGGAGCCGTCGTTGAGCAGGGCGCAGGTGTGGCTGTCCCCGGCGCGGAGCTGGGCGACGTCGGTGGAGCCGCCGGTCCGCACGGGAGCGTCGGGGAACTGCTGCGCGCCCAGGCGGTAGGTGGCGGTGGTGCGGGCTCCGGCGGCGTCGGTGACCTGGAGGGACAGCCGGCCCTGGAGCGAGGGCGCGTAGTGCTGGAGGACGGTGGGATTGGCCTGCGCGGTGAAGCCAGGGGCCGGCGTCACGGGCGCGTCCGGGATGAAGTTCCACGCGAAGTCGAGCGTGCGTGCGGGCTGATCATCCGACACGGTGGCCGACCACGCGACGTCGGAGGTGCCCGCGAAGCGGGACGCGGCCAGGCCCTGGATGACGGGCGCGAAGAGGATGCGCACGGTGGTGCCCAGCGAGTCCATGGACATGTCCGCGGGAAGGACGCGCGTCACGAACGTGGTGCTGACCGAGTGCCCCGCCGGGTTCGTGACGGTGAGCGAGTGCGTGTAGTCGGTGGGGCTGGGAATGCCGAAGGGGGGCAGGTAGCGGGCGACGAAGGCACCGGAGGTCCCGGTGAGCGTGAATGTCCCGCTGGAGGGGACGAAGTAGCCTCCGGCAGGGTCGGCGGTGATGACGAAGGACAGGGCCTCGTTGGCGTTGGCTTCGACGAAGAAGGTGACGGTGGCGGGCTGCCCGAAGACGAGCTCACCGGGGAGCTGGATGCGGGGGATGCGCGGCAGGGTGATGGGTGCACCGGTGCCGGAGGGCGACAGCTGGATGGCGACGGATTCCCGGTCCGCGATGAGCGTCTGCGTGGTGCTGCCCTGGAAGAGGAGCGCGCTATCGCCGTCGTACGCCCGCGCGATGAACGTGAGGGATTGATGGCGAGGCTGGGACGGCAG
The DNA here is from genome assembly GCF_054512695.1 of Corallococcus sp. M7. Classification (NCBI taxonomy): domain Bacteria; kingdom Pseudomonadati; phylum Myxococcota; class Myxococcia; order Myxococcales; family Myxococcaceae; genus Corallococcus; species Corallococcus sp. M7. Next base: position 9,802,029 of record NZ_CM137252.1, on the reverse strand, counting down.
CGTGCCGGACCACCCGGAGGGGGAGGGCACCAGATCGAAGTTCGTGAACAGCGCGCTGTGGCTGGCGGCGTCCTCCACGTCGATGCGGATGCGCGTCACGTCCGCGAAGGAGAAGCCCAGCGCTCGCCGTGTCTGGGATTGGGAGCCGGTGCTGTCCGTGGCGATGGTGAACGTCACGGCGGACGTGGGCCCCTGCGGCGTGTCGCCCGTGGACGACGGCGCGGTGCACGCGGCGACGGTGCACAGTACGAGGAGCGCGAGGGCGGCGGGCTTCGTCATGACTCACACGGGAGGTTTGCGAATCGGGAGCCCGACGTGCGCTCCGCAGGACTGCGTGAAGACAGACCGCGAGGCGGGCGCCCCGGCACTCCAGGCGCCCGCCTCCAGAGGCATGAAAGCTACGGCGTGGACGGCGGCGTGATGGAGATGTTGCCGCCGGTGCTGGCCGAGGTGTTCGCGCCGATGGTGGCCGTGTTCCCGTAGCCCAGCGCGCCCAGCGCGCCGTAGCCCCAGCAGCGGGCCGCGCCCGTCGACAGCAGCACGCAGGTGTGGTTCTCACCCGCGGTGACCTGGTAGGCGGTGGAGCCGTCCAGGTCCACGGCCAGGGTGGGTACGGTCGTGGACGAAGGCGGGTTGGGACCCAGGCCCAGCCGGCCGTTGGCGTTGGAGCCCCAGCACTTCACGCTGCCGTTGGAGAGCAGCGCGCAGGTGTGGTCGTAGCCGGTTGCTATCTGAAGGGCCGTGGCGCCGCCCAGGTTGACGGTGACCGACTGCGCCAGCATGCGATAGGTGCAGCCGTAGGGCGACCAGTCGCGGCAGCTGCTGCTGTTGGTGGAGTCCGTGGTGGACACCGTGGCGCCGAGCTGACCGTTGTTGCTGGCGCCCCAGCACTGCACCGCGCCCTGCCGGGTCTGCACGCAGGTGTGGTAGGCGCCCGCGCTCAACTGCGCCACGTCGCCCACGTTCACGGGCGTCTGCGTGCTGGGCTCGGTCACCTGGTTCGTATGGGTGTAGCCCAGCTGACCGGCGGCGTTGCGGCCCCAGCACAGCATCCGGCCCGTGGAGAGCAGCGCGCAGGTGTGGTTGAAGCCGGCCGTGATGTCCTTGGCCGTGACCCCCGCGCCCAGGTTCACGTCGCCCTTGGTATAGGGCTGCTCGTCGTCACCGACGTGGAGGGTGTTCCCGTAGCCCAGCTGGCCGAAGTAGTTGTTGCCCCAGCAGCGCACCTTGCCCGTGTTCATCAGCGCGCAGGTGTGATTGCCGCCCGCCACCAGCTTCGTCGCCAGGCCGCCCAGGTTGACGTAGCCCGCCTTGGTGAGGTCATCCGCCGCGCCCACGTCCGCCGTGTTGCCGTACCCCAGCTGCCCCGAGGTGCCCGAGCCCCAGCAACGCACCAGGCCCGTCTTCAGCAGGGCGCAGGTGTGGTTGGCGCCCAGCGCGACCTTGGAGCCTTCACCCAGTAGCTTCACCGCGGGCTTGTCGGAGGGCTTCTCCGTGTCGCCCACGTTCTGGGACTCGCCCAGGCCCAGCTGGCCGTAGAAGTTGTAGCCCCAGCAGCGCAGCGAGCCGTCATTGAGCAGCGCGCACGTGTGGTTCTGGCCCGCGCGCAGCGCGTTCACGCCGGTAATTTCCCCTTCGGCGACAGGGGTGTCGGGGAATTGATTGGGCGTCAGCGCGTACGACAGGGTGGTGGTGCCGTTGTCCGCGTCCTTGACCGCCAGCGTGAGGGTGCCCTGCAGGGACGTCGTGTAGTGCTGGAGGGTGGACGGGTTCGTCTGGCCAGTGAAGGCGGGCAGCGGATCCGGCAGGGGGCTGCCAGCGGCGGTGAAGCCCCAGGCGTAGGAGAGGGTCTCCGGGGCGCCGTCGTCGCTCACCTTCGCGGTGAAGAGGACGTTGGAGGTCATGTTGCCGTCCGCGTCGCGGAGGCGCCGGCCATCCAGGCCCTGGATGACGGGGTTGAAGAGCACCTTCACGGTGGTGTCGACCACGCCGCTCGTCGTCTCCCGGGGCTGGACGGTGGTGGTGAAGGTGGTGCTGACGGAGTGGCCCGCTTCGTTCTTCACCGTGACCGTGTGCGTGAAGACGGTGTTCTCCTGCACGCTGTCGGGCGGCGTGTAGAGGCTGACGAAGGCGCCGCTCGTCGCCAGCAGGGTGATGTCACCCGCCTGCGGCGTGAAGGTGCCGCTCCCCGCGGCGGGGGTGATGGTGTAGTGCAGCTTCTCGCCCGTGGAGGCGGCGACGGCGAAGGTGAGGTTGCCGCTCTGTCCGGAAGCGAAGGCCCTGGGGATGCTGATGCGCTCGATGCGCGGCAGCTTGATCTCCGTGCCGTCGGTGGCGGGCGACAGGGGGATGGTGAGCGTCTCGAAGTCCTGCGTGAGGGTGACGTCGAGCGTGCCACTGAAGATCTCGGTGAGGGCGCTGACGTCGCCGTAGGCCTGCGCGTAGAAGGTGAGCGCCAGGCTCTTGGGGAGGAAGGGCAGGGTGCCGGCCCACTTGCCGGTGGTCTCGTTCTTGAGCAGGTCGAAGTTCACGAAGAGCGGCGTCTCGGACTTGCCCTGCTCCCAGACGGTGACGCGCAGGCGCTTCACGTCGCTGTGGGAGAACTCCATCGCGGAGACGCGGCCCTTCTTCGCCAGCGCGGTGAAGTCACTGGAGCCCATGCTCAGCGTGACCTGCGACTGGGTCTGCTCGGCGGGCGCGGAGGGCTCCGGCGCACTGGAGCCGGAGCTACACGCGGCGATCCACGGGGAGGACAGCGACAGCAGCAGCGCGCCCAGCATGCCGCGCGACCGGAACCAACGGGGAGACGTTCGCTTCACTCGACACTCCTTGGGGAGACAAAGACAGCCAGGGAAAGGGCCAATGACTCGCAGCGGGCACACGCCGGCCTCACGTGCCCGGGGCGGAGCCCGGAGACACGTTCCCCGTGCCGCGCTCGAAGCGAGCACGGCCGGGTGACGTCAGGGAGAACGGAGGGAATGGACAGGCCTGCGCCGACCCGGGGGGACCTCCCGGCCCTCGGCGCATGTCTGGGCTACTGCTGGAAACTCAAATCACAGTGCCAGCGGGTGAAAATGCTGTCACGCCTTTTATTGGTTCCTGTGAAAGTCTGTCAATGTCTGGGTTTGCGCCGACTGGCGGGTGGAAGGCGTGTCAGTCGCGGCGGACCCGCGCGGTGACAGGAATTGTCATCCCTCTCGGAATCCACCTGGAGGAGCGGGCCGGCCGGGTGACGCAGTGGGTTGATGAGTGAAAGGATTCAGGCAACTCACGGAAGCTTCGCGAAACACTGCAATGCTTTGCTGTTCGCGCGAAATCCGGAAAAGACAGTCATGGCCGCCTTGCGGGACCCCGCTGGTCCCGGGGGACTCGGGTGCCTGGAGTCCCAGGCACCGGGTTCACACCGGTTGGTGGCCGTCGTCGTCCTCGAAGTCGTCTCCCGGTGTCTCCTCGTCCGGGCTGGCCAGCTCGTCCAGATCCTCGACCAGGTCCTGGAGGGGCAGGGGCTCGTCATTCAGGTCCGGCGTCACGTCGTCGCCCTGGAGGAACGGCGGCGGGCTTTCAGCCCCGGCGGTCTCGGACGTCATCGCGGCCTCCTCGGCGGTCAATTCCTCCGGGTGCAGCCCGCCCTCCAGCAGCTCCGCCTGGTTGCGCCGGCCCGTGGCCTCCCGAGCCGCCTCCGCCACCTCCTCCGCCGCGGCCTGCCTCCCGTACGCGGGCGCATGGTCCCGCAGCCACTCCCTCAGTGCCGCCGCCAGCTCCGCCGCCGTGCCGAAGCGGTCCGCCGGGGACTGGCGTAGCGCCCGCGCCACCACCGCGCGCAGCCCCTCGGGAACATCGCGCGCCATGCGCTCCACCGCTTCAGGCCCCACCAGCGCCATCCGCGCCGCCACCTCCGTCAGGGGCATCCACGTGGGCCCCTGCGCCTGCACCAGCGGCAGGTCCGGCGGCGGCGGAAGCGCCACGTCCCCCTCCTGCGCCAGCGGGTGCGTCCCCGTCAGCACCTCCAGCAGCACCAGCCCCAGCGAGAACAGGTCGCTGCGCGCGTCCACGGGCTCGCGCCGCAGCGCCTCCGGCGAGGCGTACGCCACGTCTCCCTTCACCAGCGGGCGGCTGGTGATCTCCCGCCCCGGCAGCGTGGAGAACGCGGCGGTGAAGTTCGTGAGCTTCACCTCGCCATGCACGCCCAGGCGTAGGTTCCGGGGGCTCACGTCCCGGTGCACGATGCCCAGCGGCCGGTTCCACTCGTCCCGCAGCGTGTGCGCGTGGTGCAGCGCCTCGGCCACCTCCGAGACGACCCACGCGCCGAAGGCCGGCGACATGGGCTTGCGCCGCATGGCCACCAGGTTGAGCACCGTGTCCAGCGACCGGCCCTCCACGTACTCCATCACCACGTGCGGGACGCCCCGGTATGCCTTCAGGTGGTAGACCTTCGCGATGCCCGGGTGGTTGAGCCGGAACGTCAGCTCCACCTCCTCCACCAGCCGCCGCCGCTCCACGAAGCCAGATGGGTTGCGCAGCCGCTTGATGACCACCGGGCCACCCAGCCCGCCCCGGTAGCGCCGCCGCGCCAGCATCAGCAGCTCCCCGGTGGAGCGCACCTCCAGCTTGCGCACGAACTCGAAGGCCGTGCCTCCCACCGTGAACAGCACGCGCGGCCGGCGGGGCATGCCGGGGTTCTCCTCCGTCGTCGTATCGGGCGTCTTCATGTCCTGCCTTCCTACCTCTCAGGTGGAGCGGAAATCGCTCCACCCCGCAGGTAGCACAAACCCTGTCGTGGGGAAAACCTCCAGGGTCGTGCGGAAGACAGTCAACCCGTCGGGTTCATGAGTCCCGGCGCAATCCCAGACGCCGGAGCCACCGCTCCCACCGCCGCCGCCACGCCCGCCGCCGGACCACCCACCAGGGCATGGGCGGGGGCATGGGCGCGGCCAGCCCCAGTGACGGGCCGGGCGGAGGCGGCACGGGCGGCGTGGACGCGCTGGAGTGGGGCGCGGCGCCGGGGAGGCGCCGCTCGTAGGCGCGGGCCCAGCGGCGCAGCTCCCGGGCCTCCTCGTTGCCGTCGAAGTACGCGTCGGATTCCTCCGTGACGGCCTCGTGGGGCGGTGGCGCGTTGAACAGCGGCGTGTCCCAACTGTCCGGGGCTCGCTCCAGCGCGGCGCTCAGGTCGGCGTAGAGATCCGCGCCCATCTGGTAGCGCTGGCTGGCGTCCTGGCGCAGCAGCCGCTCACAGATGTCATTGAGGGCGCGGGGCACGCGCGGGTTGATGGAGCGCGCGGCCCGCCCCTTGATGCTCTGGATTCCGCCCAGCAGCGCCGCGGCCGGCAGGTCCGGGGGATAGGGGAAGTCCCCGGTGAGCACCTGGAAGAGCGTGAGCCCCAGTGAATAGAGGTCGTCCGTGGGCTGGTACACGTAGCGCGACATGCCCTTGGGGTTGTTCAGCCAGTAGCGCAACAGCTCCGGGCTGCGGTAGCTGGGCGTGCCCGGCGGCGGCCGTCCGTCCGTGATGGCCGGGGCGCAGGCGTGGTCGCTGGAGCCGAAGTCCACCAGCACCGGCCGTTCATCCGACGCGCGCACGATGATGTTGTTGCCCTTGATGTCGCGGTGGCGCACGCCCGCGCGGTGGACGAAGTCCAGCGTCAGCGCCAGCTCCGCGAACAGCCGCGCCACCTGCCGCGCCGTGGGCTTCGCATCCTTGGCCCAGTCGGACAGCGTGGGACCCTCCACGTAGTCCATGACCAGGAACAGGTAGCCCGTGCGCGGGTGCGGCCAGCGGTGGTAGCCGCGCAGCGCCACCACGTTGGGGTGGGTCATGCGGTGCAGCACGCTCACCTCCTTGAGCGTGCGCGCGTCCACCTGCGAGCCGTCCTCGGCGTCCTGCGGCCCCTGGAGCGCGAACTTCAGCGCCACGTGGAAGCCCCCGGTCTCCGCCAGGAACACGGTGCCGTAGCCCCCCGTGGCCAGTCGCTTCAACAGCCGGAAGCTGCCCACCACCTCCTGGGGCTGGAGCAGCAGCGGATGTCCTCCCTCCAGGCTCATCGCGGGGTGCCTCCTACGCCCGGGGGATGCCAGGCGGCTTCTGGATGTGGGGAGTCCAATCGGAGAGGGAGAATGGGGCTGGGAGGATGCATGCGTGCAAGGGATGATGAGACGTGGCAGGTCCATAGCATGGCGCACGCCCCTTGGGGTAGTGTTGCTGCCGTGTCAGGTAGGATGCCGGACACCTGACTTCATGGGAGACACGGTCCGGCCAGGGGTGGTGAGCGGCAATGAACGAGGAGCTGGCCATCACGGTGGGCACCGCGGCGCGGCAGGCCCGCGAGCGGCAGGACCTGACCCAGGGCGACGTCGCCAGCCAGGTGGGCATCGCCATGGAGGTCTACAGCCGCATGGAGCGAGGGCGCGTGCTGCCCAGCTCCACCACCTTGCGCCGCCTGTGCATGGTGTTGCGCATCCGCGCGGACACACTGCTGGGGTTGGACGGGCCCTCGCCCCCGGACGAGGCGCTCACGCTGGCGCTGGCGGACCGCGAGGAGGATCCGCCCTCCCTGCGCCGGCTGGTGCGCGCCCTGCGGCCCCTGGATGAAGAGGCCTTGAAGGCCATGGGGCTCATCATCCAGGGCGCGCTCGCGCTGCGTGAGCGCTGAGCGCCGGGCCCACGAAAACTTGCGCCCCGGGGGAGAGATGCAAGGTTTTGCATGTGCCCGCCCCGGTGAATGAAAAGCTGAACACGGTGTTTGGAGCCGCCGCCCGAGACGCCCGGCTGCGCCTGGGACTCACTCAGGCGGACGTGGCGGAGCGCGTGGGCATCGCCATGGAGGTCTACAGCCGCATGGAGCGCGGCCGCATGCTGCCCAGGGCCCAGACCCTGCGGCGGCTGTGCGACGTGCTGTCCGTGTCCGCGGACGCGCTCCTGGGCGTGGGGGCCGGCTCCGCTCCGGCTCCGTCCCGGTCCCCGCCGCGCGAGGAGGACTCGCTGGAGTTGCGCCGCCTGGTGCGCACGCTGCGCGACCTGGAGCCCCGCCAACTGAAGGCCGTGGCGCGTGTGGTACGCACCGTGGTGTCCGTCATGCCCTCGAAGCCCGGGGCCGGGTCCGCGCCCACTCCCGCGCCCCGCAAGAGGCGGGGGCCATCGCGCCGGGCCGCACGGCGATAAGAGCAGACAAATCCTCCCGGACTGCAATGGGATGGTTGCTCGCCTGTCCTCCGGACCCGGGGGCCGGGCCTTCGGGTGGGTCCCTCTCCCCAATGGCAGACAAGTGGGGTAGCACGGGAGGCACGCCATGCTTCCTCCCCCGACGCCCGCGGATGAGCCGCGGCGCCTCCAGGCGCTGCGCGCGCTGTGTCTGCTGGACACGCCCGCCCACGAGCGCTTCGACCGCATCGTGCGCACCGCGTCGCACCTGTTCCGCGTGCCCATCGCGCTCGTCTCGCTGGTGGACGAGGACCGCCAGTGGTTCAAGGCCCGCCACGGCCTGGACGCCACGCAGACGCCGCGCGAGCTGTCCTTCTGCGGCCACGCCATCCTCTCGCCCCACACCTTCGTCGTGCCGGACGCGCTGAAGGACCCGCGCTTCCACGACAACCCGCTGGTGCTGGGCGCCCCCTTCGTCCGCTTCTACGCGGGCCACCCCCTGCGCAGCGCGGACGGCAGCCGCGTGGGCACGCTGTGCCTCATCGACTCGCAGCCCCGGGACTTCCCGGACGCGGACCGCGCCGCGCTCGCGGACATGGCCGCCTGGGCGGAAGGGGAGATCAACGCCCTGGACGCGCGCGAGGCCCGCACGGCGCTGGAGCAGCAGGAGCGCTTCTTCGAAGTCTCCGTGGACATGCTCTGCATCGCCGCCATGGACGGCACCTTCCTGCGCCTGTCCCGCGCCTGGGGCCGCACGCTGGGCTTCTCCGACGCGGAGCTCTACAGCACGTCCCTGGTGGACCTGGCCCTGGAGGAGGACCGCGCCGCCACCGCGGGGCACCTGGCCCGCGCCCGGGACGGCCTCCCCGTCCTCCAGTTCGAGCACCGCGCCCGCTGCCGCGACGGCACCTGGCGCTGGCTCCAGTGGAACGCCGTGCCGGACCCGGAGGAGGGGCTGCTCTACGCCGTCGCCCGCGACGTCACCCAGGCCCGCATGCTGGAGGAGGAGCGCCAGCGCGTGGAGCGGATGAAGAACGAGTTCATCGCCACCGTGAGCCATGAATTGCGCACGCCGCTCACCTCCATCCGCGGCTCGCTGGGCCTGCTCAGCGGCGGCATCGTCGGCCCGCTGGACGCGCAGGTGGCCCAGATGGTGGGCATCGCCCACAAGAACAGCGAACGGCTGCTGCGCCTCATCAACGACATCCTGGACCTGGAGAAGATGGAGTCCGGCCGGCTGGACCTCCACCTGGCGCCCACGGAGGTCGCGCCGCTGCTGGCCCAGGCGCTCCAGGCCCACCAGGGCTACGCGGACGAATACGGCGTGCGCCTGGAGGCCGTGGTGGACCTGCCCCACGCCCGCGCCCGCGTGGACGAGGACCGCTTCATCCAGGTGCTGGCGAACCTGCTCTCCAACGCCATCAAGTTCTCCCCCCAGGGCGAGCGCGTCACCCTGTCCCTCACCCGCGAGGACGGCGTCCTGCGCGTGGGCGTGCAGGACCACGGCCCCGGCATCCCGGAGGCCTTCCAGGACCGCGTCTTCCAGAAGTTCGCCCAGGCGGACGCGTCCGACACCCGCAAGCGCCCCGGCACCGGCCTGGGGCTCTCCATCGCCCACGGCCTGGTCGCTCGCATGGGCGGCACCCTGCGCTTCACCACCTCTCCCACGGACGGCACCCGCTTCTCCTTCGACCTGCCGGAGTGCGAATCCGGGCCTGAAGTCGCCTGACGGACATCCAGTTCCCGCTGCCTTCCGTACCGCGATCCAAACCCGTCTTCCTGGAGCACTCCCTCCCATGGCGAAAATCGAGAAGGTCCTGCTCGTGGACGATGAGGATGACATCCGCACCATCGGGCAGCTGAGCCTGAGCCGTGTGGGGGGATGGAAGACGGTGCTCGCGTCCTCCGGCGCGGAGGCCCTGGAGAAGGCGGGCCAGGAGGGCCCCGACCTCATCCTCCTGGACGTGATGATGCCCGGCATGGACGGGCCCACCACGTTCGGCCGGCTGCGCGCCCAGCCCGCCACCGCGAACACGCCCATCATCTTCATGACCGCCAAGGTCCAGAAGCAGGAGGTGGCGCGCTACCTGGAGCTGGGCGCGGTGGGCGTCATCGGCAAGCCGTTCGACCCCATGACGCTGCCGCAGGAAATCCGCCGCCTGGTGCCCTGATGGAACCCCGCCTGTCCAAACGCTCCGCCGCGCTGGCCGCCGGAGCCCTGGTGCTGCTGTGTGCCCTGTTCATCCTGGGCCGCCCGGGCTCCACCGCCGACCATGACCGCTACCGCACCCAGTTGCGGCAACTGCGCGTGGCCACGTCGGAGCTGGAACAGGACGTGCTGCGCCAGCGCGTGGGCATCGCGCAGCTGCATGGCTCGTCCGACCGGGACTTCGACGCGCTGGCCGCCCGCGCCCATCAGCTGCGCTCGGCGCCCGGCTTCCTCCCGGCGGAGGGGATGCGCTCGCTCAACGCCTCCCTGGACACGTACCTGCGCGTGCTGGAGGGCTCGCGCGCCATCCTGACGGCGGCTCGCGAGAAGGACCGGCGGCTCGCCGCCCTGCGTGAGGCCTACCCCGGCGTCGTCGCCGCCACCGCCGCCGCGCTGCCCCAGGGCGCGCCGCGCGCGCACGTGGAGGCCATGGATGTGGACGTGCTGCTCGCCTCGCGCGCTCCGGGAGAGGCGTCGGGCGCCCGCGTGGAGGCGTCATTGGCGAGGCTGGCCCGGGCGCGCGGGAGGCAGCCGCTGTCCGCCTCCGCCATCGCCGCGCTGGACGCCCTGGAGGCCCGCACGCGGGAGCTGATGACGCTCCAGCGCGCCACGGACGCGTCCTTCCAGGCGCTGCTGGACCACGGCGCCACCGGCGAGGCCGAGCGGCTCATCACCACGTACCTCCAGCTCCAGGAGCAGTCCCAGGCCCGCGCGGAGCGCACGCGCATCGTCCTCTTTGGCGTGTGCCTGCTGCTGGTGGTCTACGTGCTCGTCGTGCTGGTGCGGCTGGCGCGGGCGTCCGCGGCGCTGAGCGAGCTCAACCGGGGGTTGGAGGAGCGCGTGGCGGAGCGCACCCAGGCCCTGTCCGCCGCGAGCGCGGAGGCGCGGGCCAGCGACGCGCGCAAGGCCGCCATCCTGGAGGCGTCTCCGGACGGCATCGTGGTGCTGGACGAGTCCGGCCGCGTCGCGGAGTTCAACCCCGCGGCGGCGTCCCACTTCCGCCTGCCATCCGCGCGGGCGGTGGGCGCGGACTTCCTGTCGCTGGCGCTGCCCGCGACGCTGCCGGCCGCGCAGCGGGAGGCCGTCCACGCCGCGCTCCTCCAGGAGAACGGCGCGGCGCGCCTGGAATCGCCGTGCCTGCGCGCGGATGGCGACGTGTTCCCCGCGGAGCTCACCTTCGCGCGCGTGCACGCGGATGGCCCGCCGCGCACCACCGTCTTCGTGCGCGACCTCACGGAGCGCAAGGCCGTGGAGCGGATGAAGAACGAGTTCGTCTCCACCGTGAGCCACGAGCTGCGCACGCCGCTCACCTCCATCCGCGGCTCGCTGGGCCTCCTGGAGAACGGCATCGTGGGGGAGTTGCCCTCGCAGGCGCTGGACATGGTGCGCATCGCGCGCACCAACACCGAACGGCTCATCCGCCTCATCAACGACATCCTGGACCTGGAGAAGATGGAGTCGGGGATGCTGGAGCTGAAGCTCCAGCCGCAGACGGCGCAGGAGCTGGTGGACGCCACGCTCGCGGGCGTGCAGGGCATGGCGGAGACGGCGCACGTCACCCTGCGCTCGGACGTGGAGGGCGCGCCGCAGGTCAAGGGCGACCGCGACCGGCTCATCCAGGTGCTCACCAACCTGGTCTCCAACGCCATCAAGTTCTCCCCCCAGGGCGCCTCCGTGGTGGTGGCGGCCGGCTTCACGGCGGACGGCCGGGTGCGCTTCAGCGTCACGGACCAGGGCTCCGGCATCCCGGAGGAGAAGCTCCCCCGCCTCTTCGGCCGCTTCCAGCAGTTGGACGCGTCCGACACCCGCTCCAAGGGCGGCACCGGTCTGGGGCTGGCCATCTCGCAGGCCATCGTGGAGCAGCACGGCGGCCGCATCGACGTGTCGAGCCCCCCGGGCCAGGGCGCCACCTTCCACTTCACCCTGGAGGCCCTGCGCGCCCCGTCCGTCGCGCCGCTGCCCCGGGACGAGTCGCGCCACAACGTGCTCATCGTCACCGCGGACGCGGAGCTGTCCGCGCTCCTGCGCGGCCTGCTGTCGCACGAGGGCTACCGGGTGGTGCGCGCCGCCACGCTCACGGAGGCCATGCAGGCGGTGGAGCACGCGCTGCCGGACGCGCTGCTGGTGGACACGCAGATGCCGGACGGCACCGTGCTGGACTGGGTGCGCCGCCTGCGGGAACAGCCGCGCACGCGCGAATTGCCCGTGCTGGCCCTGTCCGGGCGCTCGCAGCAGCAGGGGGCGAAGGACGCGGGCACGGCGCTGCTGGTGGACTGGCTGCCGACTCCGGTGGATGAAACCCGGTTGCTCAAGACACTGCGCTACGCCATGCGCCAGCCGGGCCAGGCGCGCGTGCTGGTGGTGGATGACGACGCCACCACGCGCCGGGTGCTGTGCGCGCAGTTCGAACGGCTGGGCGCGCTGTGCATCGAAGCGGCGGACGGAGAGAGCGCGGTGGCGCTCGCGCGCGACACGCCTCCGGACCTCATCGTGCTGGACGTGGGGCTGCCCCGGCTGGACGGCTTCGAGGTCGTGGACATCCTGCGCCAGGGCAAGGGCCGCGCCACGCCGCTCATCGTCTTCACCGGCCGCGAGCTGACGCGCACCGACCAGCGCCAGCTCACCCTGGGAATCACCCGGCACCTGACGAAGGCCCGCGCCTCCGAGGAGGAGCTGGTGGCCTCCGTGCGGGAGCTGCTCAACGGACTGCTGGCTCGCCGCGACGCCGCGGCCGAGCCCCGAAAGGCGATGCCATGAGCACCGCGCGCAACGACAAGACGCTGCTCTTCCTGGAGGACGACCGCGACCTCCAGGCCCTGGTCTGCACCTTCCTGCGGGACAAGGGCTACCAGGTGACCCCCGCGCGCACCGCCGCCGAGGCGCGCGAGGTGCTCCAGTCCAGGCCGGTGGACGCCGCCATCGTGGACGGCCTGCTGCCGGGCATGACGGGCGCGGACTTCATCCGCGAGCTGCGCAAGTCGAAGCCGGACCTGCCGGTGCTCTTCGCGTCCGCCTTCTGGAAGGACCTGAAGAGCCACGAATTGCTCACGCGCCAGTTGGGCGTGGCGCGCGTGGTGCACAAGCCCTACCGGCCGGAGGAGCTGGCGGTGTGGCTGGAGCAGCTCTTCGCGGTGGCCGAGCCGCCGCCCCCGCCACAGGAGGCGATGGAGGAGGACGCCCCCGAGCCCGTGGACGACTTCGCGGCGAGCCTGGCCCTCCTGAGCGCGGACTACGGCGCGAAGCTGCCGGAGCGGCTGGCCACGCTCCAGGCCCTGCTCGGCAAGGGGCGCCACGGCGACGCGGCGGCCCTGGATGAGGCCTACGGCGTCGTGCACAAGCTGCACGGCACCGCGGGCAGCTACGGCTTCCGCGACGTGAGCATCGCGGCGGGCGCGCTGGAGGACGTGATGCGTCCGGTGAAGACCGGGGGCACGCTGGACTGGGCCCGGGTGGACGCGGGCTTCCGCGCGCTGGAGGACCGGGTGTCGCTGCCGGTCCTCACCCCGGAGCCGGAGCCGGAGGAGGCCGTCGTCGCCGCCATGGGCACGCTGCTCGTGGTGGACGAGGACGCGTCCGTGCTCGCGGACGCGCGCCGGATGGGCGAGCGCGAAGGGGTGCGCGTGGTGACGGCCGCCACGCCCCAGGAGGCCTGCGCCGCCGTGGAGAAGCAGTGGGTGGACGGGGCGCTCCTGCACATGGGCTCCGCGGGGCTCGCCACCGCGAGCGCGCTGCGCGCGATGGAGGGCCACCAGTCCCTGCCGCTGGCCTTCTCCAGCACGGGCAGCGGCCTCCAGGAGCGCGTGCACGCGGCGCACGCGGGCGCGTCGCTGTTCCTGCCCCGGCCCTTCACCCAGCAGGACTTCGCCGCCGCGGCGGAGCGGCTGGTGGCCACGCGCCGGCTGGAGCGCGCGAAGGTGATGGTGGTGGATGACGACCCGGAGGCGGTGCGAGCCCTCTCCCAGGCGCTGGTGAGCGACGCCGTGGAGGTCGTGGGGCTGGAGAACGCCTACGGCCTCTTGGACGCGCTCGCGCAGCACCGCCCGGACCTGCTGCTCCTGGACGTGCAGATGCCCGGGCCCAGCGGGTTCGACCTGTGCCGCATCCTGCGCCTGACGCCGGAGTGGCAGGAGCTGCCCATCCTGCTCATCACCGCGCAGGTGGGGCTGGAGTTCCGGCTGGCCGCGTTCCAGGCCGGCGCGGACGACTACCTGGCCAAGCCCGTGCTGAAGGAGGAGCTGCGCGCCCGCGTGCACGCGAGGCTGGAGCGGGCCCGGCTGTCGCGCGAGCGCACGGAGCGAGACGCGCTCACCGGCCTGATGTTGCGCCGTCCCTTCGTGGAGGCGGTGGCCACGCGCCTGTCGGAGGCGCGCCGGAGCGACAAGCCGCTGGCGCTGTGCTTCCTGGACGTGGACCACTTCAAGAAGGTGAACGACCAGCACGGCCACCTCGCGGGGGACCGCGTGCTGATGCGGCTGGGACGGCTCCTGGGGGCGCGCTTCCGCCGCGAGGACCTGCGCGCCCGCTGGGGCGGCGAGGAGTTCGTCGTCGCGCTCCTGGGCGAGTCCGCGGAGAGCGCGAAGGAGATCCTCTCCCGCACGGCGGAGGAGCTGTCCGCGATGACCTTCGAGGGCGACGCGGGCGAGACCTTCCACGTCACCTTCAGCGCGGGGCTCGCGGTGGCGCCGGGCGACGGCACCACCCTGGACGAGCTGCTGCGCGTCGCCGACGCCCGGCTCTACCGGGCGAAGGAGAACGGCCGTGACCGCATCGAAACGGAGTAGCCGCCGTCACGGCTCCGGGAACACGAGCAGCCCACGCGACAGGTCCACGACGTACACGTACCCGTCGCCCGGCACGCGCATGCCAATGGCCCCCTGGTAGAGGCTGTCGGTGCTGCGCGGGTGCGCTTCCTGGAAGGAGTCGAACGCGGCGATCTCCTTCGGCTGCTCGGGCTGGGACACGTCGAAGACGCGCACGCCCTCGTGGTACCAGGCCACGTAGAGCCGCGTGCCCTTCAGCACCATGTTGTGGATGGACGTCTGCGCGCGCTTCTTCACCTCGCCGATGAGCTTGATGTTCGCCGGGTCGGTGACGTCCAGCACGCGCAGGTGCGCGCCGAAGCGCTCGCCGCCCTCGAAGGCGATGGTGCGTCCGTTGATGGTGCCCACCGCGTTCGCGTGGCTGTACTGGCCGTCGAAGGCATACGTGCCCAGCACGGGCGTCACGTCCGGGCGGGCGACGTCCATGACGACGTAGCCGGTGCGCGTGTGGTTGACGTAGAGCCGGTCCTGGTAGGCGAACGCGTCGTGCGGGTAGCTGACGCCCGCCTCTCGCGGCACGGAGATGCGGCTGAGCAACTGGGGCTCCAGCGGCGAGGCCACGTCGAACAGCAGCGTCTCCCCGTTGGGGGACGGGGACATGGCGTACAGCCGGTCGCCGTCCACGAACACGGTGTGCACGTTGATGGCGCCGCCGGGCAGCGCGCGCACGTACTGGGGGCTGGCCGGGTTGGAGATGTCGTAGACGATGACGCCGGAGTTGGCGCTGGCGACGTAGAGCGCGTCGCCCTTGGCCCAGACGCCGTTCCAGTAATTGTCGTTGGGCAGGCTCACGCGGGTGACCAGCGTGGGGTGGGCCGGGTCCGCCACGTTGAAGACGCTCAGGCCTCCGTCCTCCGTCGTGCCCCGAGGCAGGGACACCACGTAGGCGTGGCCCTGGGTGACGTAGACGTCCACGGGGTCTCCCTCCGGGATGGCGGACTCGGAGACGAGGCGCATGCTCTGGGCGCCAGTGGGCGCCTCGTGGGCCAGGTTCATCCGCTGGGCGTGGAAGGTGCCGGAGTAGTCCGGCACGCCGTCGGTGCAGCGCACGAAACAGCCGGTGAGGTGGCCGGGCGCGGGCACGCGGCAGCCCGCGAGCGCGTACCGTTGCAACCGGAGCTGGGAGTTCATGATCTCCCCGGTGATGAAGAACCCCTGGGGGCCCACCTCGTTGCGAACGAGGGGGTCGCCCAGGAAGCTGGGGGTGGTATCCAGACGGAAGCCCGCGCCGAATCTGCTGGTGGCGTTGTAGCGGAAGATGGCCTGGTAGACGCCGGAAGGCTCCACGGCGCCCACCGCCGCCAGGTCACAGCCGGTCAGCTTGAAGCTGGCCGGGTCGGAGCAGTTCGCGCTCGGCTTCGCGTAGCTCGCGTCCATGCAGGGCTCGTTGGAGACCACGTCGACGTAGTCGGTGAGCTCGACGAGTGGCTTCGGCTCCGACGGTCCCGGGACGGACTCGTTGGAATCGCTACAGCCGGACAGGGACAGGGCGCATGCGAACAGGCCCGTGCCCAGGAGGCGAATGGAAGACGTCATGGATGGGAGGCTCCCCGCGGAAGCTTCGCGGTCCACGGCCGACGCGAAGTCGCAAGGAGTCTAGCGCGGATGCACTGGCTCTCGTGAGGCGCTAGAAGCCCGCCATGCACCCACGCCGCCCGGACATCGACGCCGCGCTCACCGACCTGCGCACCCGCCTGCCCGGGGGGACGGCGGTGGACCACTGGAGCAGCAATCCTCCCTGGCCCACGCCGGAGCAGCAGCGCCTGCGGGACAAGTGGTTGGACAGCATGGCGGAGGCGCTGGAGGTGGCGCTGACGCGGCAGGCCTTCGAGCCCATCTCCATCCCCGAAGCGCGCAGCCCCCCGGACTGGGAGTTCATCGTCGCCCACGCGCTGTCACGCCACGGCGCGGCAGTGGCGACCTTCCCCCACTTCTCGGAGACCCGGCAGCGCGACGGGGAGACGTTCACCACGCTCGGCGCGGACTCCGATCAACTGGTCATCTACCAGGGGCCCCTGGAGCTCCATGGCCACGTGCACCTGTCGGGGACCGTGGTCGTGCTGGGAGACCTCATCGTCCATGGCGCGCTGATGGATGGGGACCCGGCGGACTCGGGGCTGGTGGTGATTGGCAACGAACGCGTGCGCGCGCTGTCCGCGGGCGCGGATCATGTCGTGACCGGGGACCTGGAGGTGGAGCTGCTGGTGCCCTCCGGCTCGGAGGGCTCGCTGGTCGTGGGCGGAGAGGTCCGTGCGCGCCTGCGGCTGGAGAGCTCCACGGCGGGTGAGGAGGAGCAGCGCTGGCTGGAGCCACTGCCGTCCAACAAGGTCCTCAACAACTTCTGGGCGCTGTGCCGGGAGGTGGGCAGCGGCCGGACGACGGTGCGGCCCCCTCCGTAGGCTCCGGCTCAGCGCTGCTCGGACAGGATGAGCAGCCCCCGGGACGTGTCCACGACGTAGATGAAGCCATCCCCCGGCACGCGGATGCCGATGGCGCCCTCGAGCGGGGAGCCCGTGCGGTCCGGGTCGGTCTCCCGGTACGTGTGGAAGTACGCGACCTCGCGCGGCTTCGGCGGCACCGACACGTCCAGCACCCGCACGCCCTCCTGGTAGTGCGCGATGTACAGCTTCGAGCCCCGGAGGAGGATGTCGTGGATGGAGGTCTCCGGGCGCAGGGCGTACTCGCTAATGAGCTTCATCTTCACGGGGTCGGTGACATCCAGCACGCGCAGGTGCGAGCCGGGGTGCTCGCCGCCCTCGAAGGCGATGGTGCGGCCCGCGAAGGTGCCCACCGCGCTCGCGTGGGCGTTCTGACCGTCGAAGGAATATCCGCCCATCGGGTACACGTGCCTCGTGTCCGCCACGTCGAAGGCCTGGTAGCCCGCCTCCGCGTGGCTCACGTAGAGGCGCTCTTCGTACACGAAGGCGTCATGGGGGCCGCTGCCGCCGGCGCCCAGGGGCACCCGGTTGATCTCCACGGGCTTGAGCGGTGAGGACACGTTGAAGATGAGCACCGCGTCACCGGGCGTCGGGGCCGTGGCGTAGAGCCATTTGTCCTCCACGAACACGCTGCGCACGTTGAGGGGCACGTCCGGCACGGCGCGCACGTACTGCGGATCCGCGGGCTTGGAGATGTCATAGACGATGACGCCCGAGCTGGCGCTCGCGATGTAGAGCGCGTTGTCCTTGGCCCACACGCCGTTCCAGTTCGAGTCCCCGGCCAGCTGCACGGTCTTCGTGAGCACCGGATGGGCCGGGTCCCTCACGTTGAACACCGCCAGGCCTCCGGGCTTGCTGTCCGTCCCCACGGCGACCACGTACGCGTGGCCCTTCGTGACGTAGACGTCCACGGGCCTGCCCAGGGAGACGGAGGCCTCGGACATGAGGGTGAGGCCGGAGGACTCGGACTCACCGCGGGCCCGGATGCCCGGGCGCGTCGCGGTGAAGGTGCCCACGGTGCCGACCCTGCCCTGCGTGCACTGGACGTAGCAGCCGTTGATGCGGTCGGGCGTGGGCCGGGTGCAGCCCATGAACACCAGGTCCCCGGCCGAGGTGAAGAACGAACCCGCGCCAATCTCCTGCCGGGTCAGTGCCTGGCCGGAGAGGGTGCCCTTGCCACCCCCGAGTGGCAGCTGGAGGGTGTAGCTGGACGAGGCGGTGTCGCCCGAGGAGGGACGGACCTTCAGGGAGTAGAGGCCCACGGTGTCCAGGTCATCGAGCGCGCCCGGCGTGCACGTGGATCGGTCGAAGAGGGACACGTCGTCGCACGAGACGGCCGCGGCCCCGACGGCGAGCGTGAAGGCGCAGTCCGAATAGGGCCCCGGGTCCACGGAGTCGGTGCGCTCGGGGAGCGCCTCCGCGCGGCCGTCCCAGGGCGCGGTGTTCCGTTCGGGAATCCCCTCCATGTCACCGCTGAAGGGGGATGAAGACGAGGAGCAACCGGTCAGGGCCAGCAGCAGGAGCCAGCGGGGAAATGGAGTCATGTGGAGCGTCCTTGGAAATGGTTCGGACGCAGGAACGCTCCCTCCACGCGGAGTGACTGAAGTCCCATTCATCCCGCAAGCATCCCCCCGCATGAAGGGAAGGCTCTTGCGCTCCAGGCCGGATAGGCTCGCGCGCACGCCATGCCCCTCACGCGTCTGGACATCGCAGGCTATCGCTCCGTGCGTCAGCTCCACCTGGAGCTGGGACCGGTGACCGTGGTGGTGGGGCCCAACGGCAGCGGCAAGACGAACCTGTACCGGGCGCTGTACCTGCTCGCGGCGGCGGCGGAAGGCCGGCTCGCGCGCACCCTGGCGGACGAGGGCGGCACCTCGAGCGTGATGTGGGCCGGCCCCCGTGACCCCAAGAAGCCGGCGCGCATGCGCGTGACGGTGGACCTGGACGACCTCACCTACGAACTGCAATGCGGCGTGGTCCCCACGTCGCCACCCCAGACGATGTTCACCCTGGATCCGGAGGTGAAGGAGGAGCACCTCTGGGCGCACGCGGGGGGGCGGCGTCTGGTGTTGATGGAGCGCAAGGACCGCACGGCCTTCATCCGGGACGCGGACGGCCAGCGCATCACGTTCCCCACGGAGCTGTGGGGCTCGGAGTCGGTGATGGATCAACTCGCCGAACCGCACCGCTTCCCCAGGCTGGGCGAGGTCCAGCGCACGTTGAGCGCGTGGCGCTTCTACCACCACTTCCGCACCGACCCGGACGCGCTGCCCCGGCACCCGCAGGTGGGCGTGCGCACGCCGGTGCTCGCGTCGGACGGGCGCGACCTCGCGGCGGCGCTCCAGACCATCTGGGAGATTGGCGATGACCGCGCCCTGGCACAGGGCATCGACGACGCCTTCCCTGGTTCCAGGCTGGAGATACGCGCGGAGGACGGCCGCTTCAGCCTCTTCCTGCACATGCCCGGCCTGTCGAGGCCCATGGCCGCGCCGGAGCTGTCGGACGGGACGCTGCGCTACCTGTGCCTGCTGGCGGCGCTGCTCAGTCCCAGGCCACCGCCGTTCCTCGCGTTGAACGAACCGGAGACCAGCCTGCATCCGGACCTGCTGGAGCCCCTGGGCCGGCTCATCGTGCGAGCCTCCGAATACAGCCAGGTCTGGGTGACGACGCACGCGGAGGCCCTGGCGCGAGTCATCGCGGACAAGACCGGCACTTCGCCCGTGCACCTGGAGAAGGAAATGGGCGCGACGACGGTGAAGCGCGACGGGAACGACGAATGACGCCCGGCCTCTACCTCACGCACAAGCCCGTGGGCGCCACCAGCTTCGCCACCGTCCGGGCCTTCCAGGAGGAAGCCCAGGCGACGAGGCCCGGCCGCCGCACGGCGCTGTGCCACGGCGGCACGTTGGATCCGTTCGCGGAAGGGCTGCTGCTCATGCTGGTGGGCCCGGCCACGCACCTCTTCGAACACCTGCACGCGGCACCCAAGGTCTACGAGGCCCGGGTGGAGTGGGGCACGGAGACGGACACGGGAGACCTGCACGGCCGCCCCGTGCACCAGGGAGACGCGACCGCGCTCACGCCCGGGCAACTCGAAGCCGCGCTGCGCCCCTTCCTCGGCTGGACGGATCAGGTGCCCCCCGCCACCAGCGCGAAGAAGCTCGGCGGTGAGCCCGCCTACCGCAAGGCCCACCGGGGCGAAGCCGTGGACCTGCCACCCTCGCGCGTGTACCTGCACACCGCGCGCTGGCTGTCGCACGACCTGCCCAAGGCCAGCATCCTGGAGCTCACCTGCCGGGGCGGCTACTACGTCCGCTCCCTGGCCCGGGACCTGGGACGCGCGCTCGGCTGTGGCGCGCACCTCTCCGCGCTGAAGCGCACGGCCATCGGTCCATGGAAGGACCCGGGCCCCGGCGCCCGCATCGAACGGCACGGCCGCGACCTGCTCCCCTGGACGCACTCGCGAGCGCTCACGGACCAGGACGTGGGAGCCCTGCGCCAGGGCCAGTCCATCGCCGCCACGCCGCTCCAGCCCCCGGACTGGCGCCTGCCCCCGGGCTACCCGGAGCCCCCAGGGCCGGTGCGAGGCTTCCACCAGGGGAAGTTGACCTTCCTGCTCACCCCCAGGGACGGAGCCCTCTGGCCCGAGACAGAGCTGCGCGGCGGCGTCTAGAACGGGCGCCCCATGGCGCCACCCGACCTGAAGACCGTGGAGCTCACCCCGGAGCTCTGGCCCGACCTCGAGAAGCTCTTCGGCCCCAACGGCGCCTGTGGCGGCTGCTGGTGCATGTACTGGCGCATCCCGGAGGGCGAGCGCTACGACGACGTCCGAGGCCCCGAGGCCAAACGCCGCTTCAAGGCCCTGGTCGCGAGCGGTGAGGCCAGGGGCATCCTCGCCTACGCGGACGGCGAACCGGTGGGCTGGGCCACCTTCGGCCCGCGCCGTCACTTCTCGCGCCTGGACCGAGCCCCCAGCTTCAAGTGCGACGACGCGGACGCCGTCACCTCCGTGCCCTGCTTCTTCATCCACCGCGACTGGCGCAACCAGGGCGTGGCCACCGCGCTGCTCGCCGCCGTGGAGGCCGCGGTGCGTCGCGAAGGCGCCGCCACCCTTGAAGGCTATCCGGTGAAACCGCCCAAGGGGTCGGCGCGTATCAGCAACGGAATGGCCTACACGGGCACGCTCCCGTTCTTCCTCAAGCGGGGCTACGTCCACGTGGCGGACCGTCCCGCCGGCAAGCAGCGCGTGCGCAAGGCGCTCAGGCCCGCGCGCCGGAAGTGATGCCTTTCGTCACCACCCCAGGGGCGGGGGGGATGGTGACAGTCATCACCGCTGGTGACTGTTGTCACCACCCCGGATTTTGCGTCATCGCCGCGTAACCCCACGGAATCCTTCAGGGTGTGCTGGCCCGGCGGGCTGGCACGACGCGCGCAATAGGTCCCGGCATGACCGCTTCCGCAACGGAAGCCGCTCCACCCGGAGATCAAAAATGACCATCAAGGCCACCGTCACCGCGAACATCAACAAGGCGTCCGTCAACGACAAGCAGCTCGCCGTCCTGCGCGGCACCTCGTCCCCGGCGAAGCAGGCGGCGGAGATGAAGGCCACCATCAACAACATGAAGTCGCAGATGGAAGGCCTGAAGTCGCAGCTCCAGGACCTCCAGTCCCGCCACTCCCACCTGGGCGACGGCTTCTCCACGCAGGGCCACGGCTGCTGGGGCCCGCGCGACAACTGGCAGCCCAAGGACCTGGGCGCCATGGTGGAGATGAACAAGCTGAACCAGACCTCCGGCTCCATCGGCGCGGAGCAGTTCGCGGACAGCATCGAGGCCGCGGTCGGTGACCTGGACGGCCAGGCCGCCTCCGGTGAGTACCGCGCCGTCGCGGACTGGGCCGCCAACAACCGCGAGCGCCTCACCCCGGAAGCCCGCCAGGTGATGGACATCTACAGCAAGTACGCGGCGCTCTCCCAGTCACGCGGCGAGTCCGGCATCCCCCAGGGCGACTTCAAGAAGATGCTCGCGGAGATGCGCGACGTGGGTGACGCCAGCGCGAAGAAGGCGCTCGCCAACCTGGACAGCAAGACCCACGGCGGCACGGTCTCCGGCCAGGACATGGCCCGCGCCATCAAGAACGGCACCGCGGACCACGACGGCCAGGCCGGCGGCGCGGAGCTGAAGGAGTTCGAGAAGTGGGCCTCCAAGAACGAGAGCCGCCTGTCCCCGGAGGCCAAGGAGGTCCTGGACGTCTACCGCAAGCACGCCAAGGCCGCGCAGGCCCAGGGCCGCACCGGCCTCACGGACAAGGAGACCGCCGCCCTCAACAAGGAGCTGACCAAGGTGGGCGCCGGTGACGTGAGCGCCCGCAAGGCCACGGAGGCGCTCGACAAGGAGCAGGGCCCCATCTCCGGCGAGGACCTCACCAAGGCCATCAAGGACGGCATCTCCGACAAGGACGCCCACTCCACCACCTCCGAGCTGAAGGAGTTCGAGAAGTGGGCCGCGAAGAACGAGAGCCGCCTCACGCCCGAGGCCAAGGAGGTCCTGAAGACCTACCAGCAGGCCGCGAAGAAGGCCGGCAAGGACGGCATGACCCAGAAGGAGACGGACGCCATGTTCAAGAAGATGGAGGGCTTCAAGACCTTCCACGACAGCTCCATGCGCGACGCGCTGGAGGGCCTGGACTCCAAGAAGGGGAAGATCTCCGGCAACGACCTGACCGCCGCCATCGAGAAGGGCGCGGGCGACCTGGACGGCCAGGCGGCCGGCACCGAGTTCACCGACACGATGAAGTGGGCGCGCCAGAACTACGACCGCCTCACGCCGGAGGCGAAGAAGGTGGTCGACACCTACGAGAAGTACGCCACCCGCGCGCAGGCCCAGGGCTCCACGGGCATCGACCAGAAGGACTTCAAGAAGATGATCAACGAGATGAAGTTCGTCAGCAACCCGCGCCCCACGCGCCCCGTGTTCTTCGCGGCCTGAGGTGAAGTGGGGGGGATGAAGTCGGGGGGATTGAAGTAGGGGGATTGGAAGTCAGAGGTGCCCCGGACCTTCGGGGGAGGGTCCGGGGCACTTCTCTTTTCTACAGGCGCGTCAGTGCTTCTTCGCCTTGGCGATGGTGGCGTGCGCCTCCTTCACCACGTTCTCCACGGTGAAGCCGAACTTCTGCTGGAGCGCCTTGATGGGGGCGGAGGCACCGAAGCTGCGCATGCCGATGACGCTGCCCGTGTGGCCCGTCCAGCGCTCCCAGCCGAACGCCGCGCCCTTCTCCACCGCGACGCGAGCCTTCACGCCCGGGGGCAGCACGCTGTCCTGGTAGTCCTGGGGCTGCTGCTCGAACAGCTCCCACGAAGGCATGCTCACCACGCGGGCCTTCACGCCCTCCGCCTTGAGCTTCTCCGCGGCCTCCACCACCAGCGCCACCTCCGTGCCCGTGCCGATGAGGATGACGTCCGGCGTGCCGCCCTCCGCCTCCAGCAGCGTGTACGCGCCCTTGGCCACGCCGGAAGCGGGAGCGAACTTCGTGCGGTCCAGCGTGGGCACCGGCTGGCGCGACAGCACGAGCACCACCGGGTGGTGCTGCTGCTGCGCGATGTAGCGCCACGCCTCGGTCACCTCGTTGGCGTCGCCGGGGCGCAGCACGATGTTGCCCGGCACCGCGCGCAGGGACATCAGCTGCTCCACCGGCTGGTGCGTGGGGCCGTCCTCGCCCAGGCCAATGGAGTCGTGCGTGAAGATGTGGATGGACGGAATCTCCATCAGGGACGACAGGCGCATGGAGGGGCGCTCGTAGTCACTGAAGATGAGGAACGTGGCGCCGTAGCCGCGCACGTGGCTCAGGTTGAGGCCGTTGACCACGGAGCCCATCGCGTGCTCGCGCACCCCGAAGTGGATGTTGCGGCCCGAGTACTCGCCCGGCTTGATGGACGTGGAGCTGGAGATGTACGTCTTCGTGGACGGGTTCAGGTCCGCGGAGCCGCCCACGAGCCACGGGTAGTTCTTCGCCAGCGCGTTGAGCACCTTGCCGCCGGACTCACGGGTGGCCATGCCCTTCGCGTCCGCGGGGAACACCGGCAGCTCCTTGTCCCAGCCCTCGGGCAGCTCGCGCTTGAGCAGCGCGTCCAGCTCACGGGCCAGCTCCGGGTGCTGCTTGCGGTAGTCCGCGAGCGACTTGTCCCACGCCTCGCGCAGGCCCTTGCCGCGAGCGCCCAGGCGCTCCTGGAAGCGCTGCTGCACGCCGTCGGGGACCAGGAACTGCGCGTCCTCGGGCCAGCCGTAGGCCTTCTTGGTGGCCTTGATTTCGTCGGCGCCCAGGGGCTCGCCGTGCGCGCTGGCGGAGCCCTGCTTCTTGGGCGAGCCGAAGCCGATGAACGAGTTGACGATGATGAGCGTGGGCTTGCCGCGCTCGTCCTTGAAGGACTTGTAGGCCTTGGACAGCGCGTCCAGGTCGTTGGCGTCGGTGACCTTGAGCACGCGCCAGCCGTAGCCCTCGAAGCGGCGGCCCACGTCTTCCGTGAAGGCCAGGTTGGTGCTGCCGTCGATGGAGATGTGGTTGCTGTCGTAGATCCAGCACAGGTTGGGCAGCTGGAGGTGGCCCGCGAGCGACGCGGCCTCGGACGCGACGCCCTCCATCATGTCGCCGTCGCCGCAGAGGGCGTAGACGTCATGGGTGAACAGGTCGAAGCCGGGCTTGTTGAAGTGGGCGCCCAGCCACTTGCTGGCGATGGCCATGCCCACGCTGTTGGAGACGCCGGCGCCCAGGGGGCCGGTGGTGGTCTCCACGCCGGTGGTCCAGTGGTACTCCGGGTGGCCGGGGGTGGCGGAGTCCAGCTGGCGGAAGTTGCGGATGTCGTCCAGGGACACGGCCGGCACGTCCAGGACCTTGGCGTCCTTCACGCGCTTCACGCCGGCCAGGTGCAGCAGGCTGTAGAGCAGCATGGACGCGTGGCCATTGGACAGGATGAAGCGGTCGCGGTCCGGCCAGTTGGGCGTGGCCGGGTCGTATCTCAGCTCCTGCTGCCACAGCTGGTAGGCCACGGGAGCCAGCGCCATGGGCGCGCCCGGGTGGCCGGAATGGGCCTTCTCCACCGCGTCCATGGACAGCGTGCGGATGGTGTTGATTGCCTGGGTATCGATTTTCTCGGTCGTCATGCGGCCTCCCGCGCAGGACTGCGTCGCGGGCGCACCATGCCGTAACTGGAGCCGCCGCGCCGCACCAAACGCGCCCGTCCGTCGGCAGGCACACCGACGGCCGGGCGGGGGACCTCAGGGCGTTTTTCCGGGAATGCGCCCGCTCTGGACGAACGCCGCGACCACGGCGTCGGTGAAGGCCCGGGCGCAGTGGCCCTCCGGGTCCAGGTCAGGGTCCAGAATGGTGAGTTCCAGGCCCACCGCCTGGGGGCTCGCGAGCAGGGGCGCCAGCAGCGCGGTCAACTCCTCCAGGCGCAGCCCGTCCGGGTTCGGTGAGTCCACGGCGGGCATGACGCGCAGGTCCAGCACGTCCGCGTCCACGTGGATCCAGAAGCCCGGAAGTCCTCGTGCCTCCAGCCGGGAGCGGGCCTCGTCGCCCACGGCCTTCGCGCCGCGCTCGCGGATGGCGATGAGCGGCAGCGAAGCGATGCGCGAGGTGTCGAACTCGTGCACCGCGCACTCGGCGGTGTCCTCGGCGGTGCGGGACAGGCCCAGGTGCACGACGTCCTCTTCGCGCAGGTAGGGCTTGAGGCCCTCCAGGTCGCACAGGGCATCGGGGCCATGTCCGGTGGCCAGCGCCAGGTCCAGTCCCGCCGCGGTGAACCAGCCCGCCAGGCGGGCACGGTCCTTCACGTAGGAGAAGTCATCATGCGCGTCGATGAACGCCAGCCCATGCGCCCCGGCCCGCCGCAGCGCAAGCGATGAGCCCACGAGCACGCTGCAATCCCCGCCCAGCAAGAGCACGAACCGTCCCAGGGCCCGCAGCGCGCCGACGCGGTCCGCGAGCGCCACGCTGTAGCGGCCCAGCGCCGCGCCGTTGCGGAAGCCGATGTCCGGCTCCGCGTCGGGGGAGTACGGAGGAGGCGTGACGACACCCGCGTCCTCCGCGCCCAGCCGCGCCACGATGCCCTGCGCGCGCAGGGCCTGGGGCAGCCGGTACACGCCCGGAATCGCACCTGGGGAAGCGGGCCGCAGGCCCAGGTTGGAAGGCGCATCCAGGACGCTGATGGGCGGGAACATGGGGAAGAGATACCGCCATCGCGGCCTACTCGCCTGGATTCAGCAGGGGGAGCAGGTCCGGCAGGGCACTCAAATCGCGTCGAACCGCTCGGTGAACATCGTGGGCTGTGTGAGCACCTCGAGCGAGACGGTGAACGTGACCTCTGTCTCCTTGTCGGGTGCCTTGCTCCAATTGACGGAGGGGAGCACTCGGAACAGCCCTTTGTACTCGGCACTGGCGTTCGAGGCGTTGAACCAGATGGGCATCACCACGGACACCGACCGGGTTCCCCGTCCGAGGGGAAGGCGCGCATCGACACCCGCGGAAATGCGCCAGCTGTTGGCGAACTCGTTGAAGTACCCGGCATACAGCCCAAGTCGCAGCTTGGTGGGGAAGTCAGGTGCGCCGAGAGGTGCTTCGTTACACACCTCGGCGGGTGCGCTGGGGACATCGTCGGAGACCACGGTGCCGGATGGAACACACCATCGCGCCTTGTCCTGTGCTTCGACGGTCCGGCCCACCGTGAGGATGCCCTCGATGGGCATGACGCGTTGGCCGCGCCCCAACAGCCAAGAGCCCGTCGCCCCCGATGACCAGGTGAACGCGTGATCGCTGTTCAGCTCCAGGGCCGTGGACTCGCCGCCCAGGTACTTCACCGTCGCATCACCGAACCGGGCGCCGACATTCAGTTGCTTGTGCGGATATCGCGCAACCAACCAGGGATTCGCCTTGTAGAACTCATCGAACTTCAACTGGCCAGCGGAGCACATGTTCTGCCGGCCGACACTGGCGGCGTCGATCTCGATAGGCTTGCCGGCGAACACCGTCGCCGAGCAGTACTCCCGGGCTTCGGGCGCCGCGGTGGGATCGGAACACGGCGTCAGGCAGACGTTGAGTGCCTCCGTCTTCACCTGGTTGAGCTCTTCGGTCGTGATCCTGTTGGCTCGATGGTTGGCCTCTGCATGTGCCACCGCCTCCCGCTTGGCGTCGCAGAAGCGGTCAGAGGTGAGAGGGGCGGATTGCTCCTCCAGCCATTCGCGGAGCTCGGCCTGGACATGCTTTTGGCGGAGGGCGCAGAACTTCTTGTCCTCGTCCGTCCGCTGCGCTTCGGCGCGACACATCCTCGAGCATTCTTTGTAGGCGGCTTGACGAACCGGTTGAAGGAGCTGGGCACCTTCGTCCTCGTCGCTGATCTCCATGTCGCGGACGGTCAGTGACGCGCCGACCGTCCACTCGCCCGCGTCACCCAGGTCACCCTCTTCAATCGACAGGAGGGATGCGACACCCTTGGACGTCTTGGCCGTGAACTCCAGCCGGGGTACCCAGTCAACCATCGTGTTCTTGCTCGCGAAGAGCCATCCGGGAGCGACCAGGAACTCGGCATCGCCGCTCGAATTTGCCTTCAGCTCGAGCCGCGGCGGCGCGAAGCGAGACGCGTCGTCCTTCGTGTCGCTTCCGGCGGATGCCGTCACCGAGGCCAGCAAGCCCAAGGCCAGTGCAATGGAGGTAAGGAGCGTTCGCATCAGCAGACCTCGAAGTCGAAGACCAGGCCGGGCCGCACACCCTCAAGCTCCTCGCGCGCGCACTCATGCCCGTTCTCGAGGTTCTTCGCGGTGAGCGTGAACTTGCCGTCTCCGATGCCAGAGTTGATCTGGTAGTAGTAGCGGCCAGGCTTCAAGCGCTTCTCCAGGGGGTGTGACGCTCCGCGACGGACGGTCACATCAGTCTCGACCAGTTCGTCGGAGTTTGGACGCCGCCGGAACACGCTTCCCCCCGTACCTCCCTCGCCCGTTGGCATCGAAAGCACTACGCGGCGGGTTGCGGTGTCGTTGAACGCGAGCAGCGCCTTGTCAGCTGTTGCCGTACGCTTCTTTGTCGGAACCTTTCCAGTCTTTGCGCGCGTACCGGTTCCCTGCTTTCGCAAACCCGAACGCTTGCGCGTCTTCGGTGAACTCGCCATGTGCCTCTCCTTGTGGTCGGGTCCAGCCGGACGCGGAGCCGCGAAGCCCGGCGTCGGCCTGACAGGACTCGCTGTTGAGCAAGTCACATGCCGCCCGTGCGCCAGGGCAAGGCCGCGAGGCATTGGCCGAATCCGGCCAGCTTCCTGACCAAGGTGGACGGATTCGTCCACTCCAGACAGGCGCTACGTCCTAGAGGCAGTCATGTGCCCGTGTCTGGACGCAAAGGCACGCCTGTTGCTTGAATGCTTGATGCCCGATGGGCCGTCTATTCAGGACGTCAATCCTTCGAGGAGGAAAGTACATGTCGGAAGATGGGCGTGAACAACGAGAATCGAAATCGAATCTTCCCGTTAAGGAGTACGAGCGAGAGTCTTTAAGAATTGTTTATGGTCAGATCTTCACGAAGCCCCCTGCTACGGGAATGCGCGAGCTGACGGGGAAGCTTAGGGAAATCTGCAATGCTATTGGGGATCCAGGCGGCGATGCTGCGGCGCTTTCACGGGTTAATAGCTTGCTTGCTGAGATAAACCCGGGCCCTGTTCGAGACGGGACTGTGAAGTATGAGTTGAGTGAGAAGCAGTGGGGTGGATTGAAAACCGCATTTACTGATCCTGCGTTTGCGAAATTGCGTGTTGTTGTGCTCGGTGATGGAGAGTTGCCACATGCGCCTGGGACTAGGGAGGTCGTGAAAGTAGGGCCGCATGAGCTGGCTTCCATCTATTTCCGCTTGTTTGCGGGCAGGGACCGGCATCTTTCGCATAACTACCTTCATGCTTTGAAGATGGCGGCTTTGAGAAAGCAGCCGAGAGCTATTGAGGCTATTCTTGGCTTGCTTTATAATGATTATCGGTTGGTGGGCGAGGAGGATGGTTCAATTGTTTCGCTTGAGTTTGATCCTGAGCTGCTTGGTCAGATGGCTGTTTTTCTCAGGGATTCACGTATGAGCGACTTGGAACCCTACGAGGGAGGAGGCGTATGCATCGCACCTGGAATGCCTGAGGGAGGAAAGTGCTACTGACCCCATGGGCCCCAGCGACCTCGAATACACAGCCACGCTCGAAGCGCTGCCCACGGACCTCCAGCCCTTCGCGAAGGAGCTCCCCTTCCACCTGGGCCTGACCGCGCACCCCGAAGGAGGCTGGGACGACTACAGCGCCCTGGCCCCCTTCCAGCAGCTCCCGGCCTACGCAGCGGAGCGCCAGGGCCCCGCACTCACCCCAGAGCTCCAAGCCCGCTACCTCCGCGCCCACCACCGCGGAGGTTTCTTCGGGCTCCTCATCGACCGGCTCGACGACGGCCAGGTCCCACAGCGCCCCGAGTGGCCCCGGCTCCGTCAGGCCCTGTTCGACCAGTGGCTGCAATCCCTGACGGACGCGACCGGAAACGAAGTCCTCGCGACCGAGGCCATCAAGGCGGCCCTGGAGGACTGGGCCGAGGCCGTGTCCAACGAGAAGGCCCTGCTGTCCCGCCGCAGGCTGTCCATGGCCCAGTACGCCTGCCTCGTGAGCCAGAAGGTCTCCTGGCTGGGGACCAGCGCCTTCTGTCTCCTGCTCGCCCACGGCGACCCCGCGCGGCTGCCCACGTTCCGCCGCGCCTTCGACCTGCTCCTGCTCAGCTCCCAGTGTCTCGATGACGCCCTCGACGCGGACGAGGACGCCCGGCTCCACGGCATCGGCTTCCCGGAGGCCCTGGGCCATCCACCCCGAGGCCTGCTGCGGACCGCGCCCGGGGTGGCCCGGCTCGGGGCGGCCGTAGCGCGCGAAGGCGGCTTCCACGAACTGGGCGCCTGGCTTGCGGAACGCGCACGTTCCCTGGATGAATCCCATTCCGGGAAGTCGTCACTCCAGGCGGAGATGAGCGCTCTCGCCTTGGTGGCGGCCGTGACACAGCTCTATGGGGGGCCCGCCGTCACGAACCCATGAACCCGCAGGGGCAAGGAGCCCGGGGACATGACGTCTGGCGTGACGCGCAGCCGGTGGTGGACCGTCCTCCTCCTCGCTGTCCTGGGCGTGGGGCTGAGCGCGGCAGTGGCATGGCGGGTGTCGACCACGCTCGGCACCCCCTTCGCATCGCTGCTGGTGGATCCCTACGGAGCCTTCTCCTCCGTCTACCTGCCCACGTGGAGCGAGGGCCGCCGGATGCCCTTGCGCCACCCGGACCTCCTCGTGGCCTGCGAGGGCACTCCGGTAGACGGAGACGTCGCGAAGTCAGGCCTGCCCGGAACGCAGCTGCGCATCTGTGTTCAGGAGGCCGAACGTCAGGGCCGCACGCACGTGGCGCTGACGTTCCTCCGGCGAGGGGGCGAACGCCTCACCCTGAACCAGCCCCTGCGCCACTTCGGAGTGGAAGAAGGCCTGTTCCTCTTCGGGGTCTACGCCCTGGTGGGCGGCTTCCTGCTGTGGTCCGGCCTGCTGGTGTTGCTGCTCGCGGGTCGGAGGGACGGAGCGTTGGCCTACGGCGTGCTGTGCATCTCCAGCCATGTCTTCCTGCTCACGCTGTTCGACTACCACACGCAAGCCACCTTCATGCCGCTCTTCATCCTGTCGCGCTTGGGGACGGCGGTGGGCAGCGTGTGGCTGGGTTACGCCTTCCCGGAGCGGCCCGTGCGCTTGCGTCGCTTCTGGCTGACCGCGCTGTGGCTGCTGGCGGTGGCGGCCGTGCTCGCGGCGGCGTGGCTCCTCATCGCGCCAGGCCTGGGCCTGGACACGGCCCGGGTCCGCCACTGGGTGGACGTCGCGTCCCAGGGCTCGCTGCTGGTCTGCGGTGTGGCCATTCTCGTCCGCCTCAAGGGCAGCACCGGACGCGCGCGGGCGGAGCTGCTCGCGGCGGCCTGGGGACTCGCCGCGCTCCCGGTCGTGCTCGCGGTGATTGTGTTCTCCGGCCGGGGCTTCTACCTGGTGGTGCCCTGCTTCATCGCGCTGCTGCCCTTGTCCATCGGCTACGGCCTCATCCGGCACAACGTGCTGGCGGTGACCGCGGTGCTCACGCGGCGCCTGCTGGCCATTCCCCTGGTGCTGGCGGGACTGCTCGCGGCCTCGTTCGCCTGGCTCGCGACGCGGCGGTTCCTGGATGTCTCCACGGTGTCGCAGGCGCTGCCGCTGCTGGTCGCGTTCGCCACCTTCCTGGCCCTGGTCTTGCTCGGCAGACCGCTCGTGGTCCGACTCTTCTTCCCCGCCACCCTCCAGTTCCGTCCCACCGTCGAACAGCTCAGCGACGAGCTGTCCGCGCCACGTGAATCCGGTGCCCTCCGGGACACGCTGGAGCGAGTCGTCCGGCGCTGGTTGCCCACGGGGCAGGTCCAGGTCCTCGACCTGGGAGAAGGGTCGACGGTGGAGCACCTGCCCGAGGACGCGCTGGCCACCCTTCAATCCGGCGAACACCTGTGGACGCAGGAGGGCCCCTGGCACCGGAAGCTCCTCGTCCCCATGCGCTCATCCGGAGAGCTGCGAGGCGTCTTGCTGCTGGCCCCCAAGCATCAGGCCGCGCTCTACACGAACGCGGACCTGGAGCTGCTCCACACCATCGCCAGCCTGGGCGGAGTCGCGCTGCACAATGCCCAGGTCCTCCAGGAACTCGACGTGCTCCGCCAGGCGCAGGTGGGCGCGGCGCACGAGGAGAAGCGGCTCGCCCTCGCGGTGCTGAGCGCGGAGATCTCCCACGAGATCGCCTATCCGCTGAACTTCTTCCGCCACCTGCTCCGCCAGGGAGGCCAATCCCAGCCACTGGAAGCCGAGGACGTCGACATCGGCCGGGAGGAGATTGAGCGGCTGGAGCGCATGCTCGGATCCCTGCGCCGGCTGTCGCTGCCACCGCCGCGCGTGGAGCCGGTGGCGGTGCTGCCCCGAGCCCGCCGCGCCCTGGACCTCATCCGGGATCAGGTCCAGGCAAGGCGCATCCACGTCACGGTCGACGTCCCCGAATCGCTGCAACTGTTGGCGGAGCCTGACGCCATGGTGCAGCTCTTCGCCAACCTCCTGCGCAACGCCGTCCAGGCCGCGGGGGACGGCGGACAGATGGGAGTGCGTGCCTGGGAGGAGGGCCCGGAGCAGCTCCTGGAGGTCTGGGACTCGGGCCCGGGCATCCCGGATGCCGCGAAGGACACGCTGTTCGACCCCTGGGTGACGACGCGCAAGGAAGGGCTGGGCCTGGGCCTGTCCGTCACGCAGCGAATCGTGCGGCGCTTCGGCTGGAACATCGCCGTCCATCGCGAGCAGGGGCGCACCTGCTTCCGCATCCACGCCCACCGCCTCGCGGACCCCCGTTCGCTGGAGAGTGCATGAAGATCCTCATCATCGACGACCAGCGCAGCGCACGGCGGGTCCTCACGACGGTGCTGTCCTCCATGGCGGGCCTGGAGTTCCGGGAGGCAGCCAGTCTCGACGAGGCGCGAAGGTGTCTCTCCGAGGAGCCCATCGACGTGGCGCTGGTGGACATCCGCCTGAGCGCGGACTCACGCAACCGCGACGGGCTCATCCTCATCGAGGAGATCCGCAAGCGCACGAGTACGGTCCCCATCGTCGTCACCGCCTCCAGCGAGATGGCGGAGATCCGCACCGCGATGCGCCTGGGCTCCTACGACTATGTCCTCAAGGACGACCTTTGCGCGGAGCTCATCGTCCCCATCCTCGAAGGACTGCGGGACCGGCGGAAGTTGGAGCAGGAGGTGCAGGTCCTCCGCGCGCGCGAAGGCGCCCAGCGGATGCCAGGGATGGTGGGAAGCTCCGCCGCGCACCAGCGCCTGTTGTCCCTGGTGCGCCGGGTGGCGCTATCGGACCGCCCCGTCCTCGTCCTGGGCCCCACGGGCGCCGGAAAGGAAGGCGCGGTCCGAGCGCTGCACGCCCTGGGACCCAGGCCGGACGCGCCGCTCCTGGAGATCAACTGTGGCGCCATCCCCGAACAGCTCATGGAGTCACAGCTCTTCGGCCACGAGCGGGGGGCCTTCACCGGAGCGGACCGGAGGCAGGACGGCCTGATGAAGGCCGTAGGGCAGGGGACGCTCTTCCTGGACGAAATCGCGGAGCTGCCGCTG
Source organism: Corallococcus sp. M7 (assembly GCF_054512695.1). Lineage (NCBI taxonomy): Bacteria > Pseudomonadati > Myxococcota > Myxococcia > Myxococcales > Myxococcaceae > Corallococcus > Corallococcus sp. M7. The sequence continues at coordinate 9,769,242 of NZ_CM137252.1, read as the reverse complement.
AGCCTCCAGGCCAAGCTGCTGCGAGTGCTGGAGGCCGGGCACTTCCGTCCCATCGGAGCGACGGCGGAGCAGGCCTTCCAGGGCCGGGTGGCGGCCGCGACGCACGCGGACCTGGAGGAGCTGGTGCGGCAGCGGAAGTTCCGCGAGGACCTCTACTTCCGGCTCAACGTGCTGGAGGTCCGGGTGCCATCGTTGGAGGAGCGGCGCGAGGACATCCCGGCGCTGCTCGCACACTTCGTCCAGCAGCAGCGGCGGCCCCTGCGCTTCTCCTCCGAAGCCGTGGACCAGCTCACGCGGATGGCCTGGCCCGGCAACGTGCGTGAGCTGCGCAACCTCGTGGACCGGTTGGCGGTGTTCGCCGAAACGGACGAAATCACGCCCGAGGTCCTCGCCGGATTGCCCGGTCGTCCCAAGCAGGGGGGCTCACGTGAGGACCCCATGAAGGAACTCGTGCGAACGCTGCTGCGGATGCCCGACGCGGGAGACAAGCTGGAGCGCCTGGAGCAGGCGATGATCACCGAAGCCATGTCGCTCGCCGAGGGCAACAAGAGCGCCGCCGCGAGACTGCTGGGCGTGCACCGCAAGGCCATCGAGCGGCGCCTGGGCCGGAAGGAGGACGACCCCCTCTCCGGCCCGGAGCAATGATTACCGGCGAGCCATCGCGCCCCGGGGCGTCTTCCCCCGGGTGAGGTGGTTCACCGCCTCACCCAGCCCCTCCACGGTGAGGGCGAACATGGGGAACACATTGGCGATGACCGCGATGGTCCCCGAGCGCCACGACCCACGAGGCTCCGGGTTGAGCCACACGTTGCGCTCGAAGTGCTGCGCCAGTTGCATCAGCCACGTGAGCCCTTCCAGCCCCTCCTGGCGGTACTGGCCATTGGCATCCGTGCGGATGCCCAGCTCATACGGGGCCATGGACGCATCGCCCACCATCACCAGCTTGTGATGCCTTCCCACCTGCGCGGTGAGCTCCGGCACCGTGATGCCACCGGTGAGCTGCGGCGTGGCGTACAGCTTCCCGTAGACGCAGTTGTGGAAGTAGTAGGTGCGCAGTTCCTTGAAGTGCGTGGCCTGGCTGGCGACGCTGAACAGCCGGCTCACCAGGTGCGCGTACGGGTCCATGGACCCGCCCACGTCCATGCACAACACCACGCGCGTGTTGGGCCTGCGCGGCGGACGCGTCACCACCTCCAGCTCACCCGCGTTCTTCGCGGTGGCGGCGATGCTCTCGTCCACGTCCAGCTCCTCCGCCACGCCTTCGCGCGCGAAGGCCCGCAGCTTGCGCAGCGCCACCGCCATCTGCCGCGTGTCCAGCACCAGGTCGTCGCGGTAGCCCGCGTACTTGCGCGCCCCGGCCTGCCACAGCGCCTGGCCCTGACGTCCACCCGTGCCGCCAATGCGCACGCCCTGCCGGGCCGCGCCATTGTTGCCAAAGGCAGACGCGCCGCCCGTGCCCACCCAGCGCGTTCCGCCGTCGTGGCGCTCGGTCTGCTCCTTCAGCCGCTGCTCCAACTGCCGCCGCAGCTCCTCCGGGTCCCACTGCTCCAGGAGCGCCAGCTCCTCCGGGCTCAGGTCGGTGCGCTCCTTCGCCTCCTCCAGCCAGGACAGCAGCTCCTCGGTGAGCTTCAGCGCGTCGGAGGCGACGCCCTGGAAGTGGGACAGGAACGCCTGGTCAAAGGCATCCAGCTGCGTCTCCGAGTGGACCAGGAGCGCGCGAGCCACGTGGTAGAACCCATCCAGGCTGCTGTCATGCAGCCCGGCCTTCAGCGCCCCGGCCAGGGCGAGCGCCTCCTGCGCGCCCACCTTCACCCCGCGCTTTCGCAGCTCGTAGAAGAACGGCAGGAACATGGCGTGGCCTCCGTGCTGCCTTAAGCGCGCGTCCGCCGGCCGCGGCCGAAGGCTTCCGCCACCGCCACCAGGTCCTGCTCCTTCTTGAGCAGCGCGCCCAGGAACGGCAGCTGCTCCTCCAGCTTCAGCTCCACCACGCCGTTGGCCTTGAGCACCGAAATCCAGTCGATGAGCTCGCTCGTGGACGGCCGCTTGCGCAGGCGTGTCATCGCGCGCAGCTCGTAGAAGACCTTGAGCGCCTGGTCCGCCAGCGCGGAGTCCAGCCCCGGGTGGTGCACGTCCACGATGCGCTGCATGAGCTCGCGCTCCGGGAAGTCGATGAAGTGGAACACGCACCGGCGCAGGAACGCGTCAGGCAATTCCTTCTCGTTGTTGCTGGTGATGAGCACCACGGGGCGGTGCTTCGCCACGACCTCGTCGTTGGTCTCGGAGATGCGGAAGCGCATCCGGTCCAACTCGTGGAGCAGGTCGTTGGGGAACTCCAGGTCCGCCTTGTCCACCTCGTCGATGAGCAACACCACGCGCTCCGGAGAAGCGAACGCCTCGCCCAGCGGACCCATGCGGATGTATCGCCGGATGTCTCGCACGTCCCCGTCCCCGAAGCGCGAGTCATACAACCGCTGCACGGTGTCGTAGACATACAAGCCGTCCTGCGCGCGAGTGGTGCTCTTCACGTGCCAGGTGAGCAGCTTCAATCCCAGTCCCTGGGCAATCGCTTCCGCCAGCAGCGTCTTGCCCGTGCCGGGCTCGCCCTTGACCAGCAGGGGGCGCTGGAGCGTGAGGGCGCAATTGACGGCCGCCTGCAGGCCCTCGCTCGTGAGGTAGGAGTCGGTGCCGCGGAAGCGAACAGGAGTGGGAACCGGAGTCATGGATGGTTCCTTTAACATCCTGGGGAATGTTTCCATCCCTCCCCAGGCGGTTGGGTGTATATCCTGCCCCACATGGCCCCACTTTCCCTTGAAACCGAACTTCGCGACATGGTCCGCCGCGAGTTGCAACTGCAACTGGCTCCCGTTCAGAAGGCCGTGGCCCGTATGGCCAAGGGGCTGGATGCGTTGGATGCGCTGCGCGCGGTGACCGACCGCCTGGCGCCGCTGTCCAGCCGCCTGGGAGCCGTGGCGGGCGTGCGCACGCCCACGCTGGCGCCGGAGCCGGTGGCCCGCCGCCGTCCGGGCCGTCCGCCGAAGTCCGCGCCCGCCGCGAAGGCCGCGCCCGCCGCGAAGACGCCGGCCGCGAAGGCCGCGCCCGTGAAGGCGCCCGCCGCGAAGTCTCCGGGCCGTCCGCCCAAGGCCGCCGCCGCGGAAGGCAACGAGGCCTGCGCCGTCATCGGCTGCAAGCGCCAGAGCCGCTCCAAGGGCTACTGCTCGGCGCACTACCAGAAGCTGCGCCTGCTCATCCGCACGGGCCGCCGCCCGGACGCGTGGGTGGATGGCGCGAAGCCGCAGTCGGTCCCGGACGTCACGCTGCCGCGCGGTCGCGCGGGCAGCCAGGCGCTGAAGGAAGCCGCGAAGCCGGCCGCGCCCGCGGCGCCGCCCAAGCCCAAGGCGTGGGTGCGCAAGAAGGGCTCCAGCGGCGGCATGGTGTCGCTGACCTGACGGAGGACGTCGTCCGCGCGCCTCCCCGCGTGGCGGGTCGCCCCGAGCGGCCCGCCGTGCGTGCCTCGGGCCCGACACGGCTTGCTTCCTTCGATTGACATGTGGGCCCTGGCGGTGTGAATCCCGGCCCCATGAGCGAGCAATATCCAGTCACCGTCGCGGTCCGCCGTCCCGACGGTTCGGTGGAGCAGGTCCGGGTGGGCACGGCGTACAGGAACGGCGAAGGCTTCACGCTGCAACTGGGCGAGCTGTCCATGAGCGCCACGCCCGTCGCGGCGTCGGCCCCGGCGTATCGCCGTCCCGCGTCCTCGGGCGCCCCGTCCGGTGGTGGTGGTGGTGGTGGCGACGGCACGCTTCTGCCCAACTACGGCCGCAGCAAGGGCGCCCCCGTCTACGGCGCCAGCCTCCAGGACCTCGAGTTCTACGCCAACGGCGCGCGCCGTTCCCTGGCGGACCCCAGCAAGTCGCGCTGGCACGACAAGGAGCGCCAGCTCCTGGCCGCCATCGAGGCGGAGATTGCCCGGCAGCGCGGTGAGGGCGGCGGTGGCGAGGCCCCCGCGCGCGGTAGTGGTGGTGGCCGGGGTGGTGGCTACGGCTACGGCAACCCGCCGGACGACGGCGACATCCCGCCTCCCGGCGACGACGACAACATCCCCTTCTAAAAGGGGCGCGATCCACTCGGCCCCGCCCCGCGCAATATCCGAAGAGAAATTCGGCGCGGCCGGGTGGCCGAAATCCGATTTTCCGCGTCCTCCGTAGTGCGGTCCGGGCTCGGAGCGACCTGCTGGCAAAGGGGGGGAGGCGCGGCGGGCTTGTCGTCAGTCCACCGCCCGCCCGGCAGGGGGCGGCGGACCCTTGCCGACGCGAGGGCCATTGACAGGGCCGGACCAAAGACAGACACCGTGAGTCTTTCCGGTGTCCACTAGTGGTGAATTGACACGTCGCGTGTGATTCATTCCACGTCGATGGCTTCACTTCTGAAACATTCCGCATCCTGCGGATTTCACAGGCCTCTGGGGCGGTTCTGTCCTGGCCTGTACTTCATGAGTGAAGCATTCAGGAGCCGGAACTCCGTCTTTCCAAGGGCTTAGGAGGTGGCCTGGAACGTGCTCTATGCACCCAGGCCAGGGAATCCATCCCGTCCGGCAAGGCTGTGAAATCGCGAGGCCATGGAAATGACCGAACGGGTGTGTGTGGTGGGAGCGGGTTCGTTCGTCCCAGCACGGACCATCTCCAACGAGCGGATCGCGAAGGCGATCCCCGGCTGGTCGGCCGCCCGCATCGAAGAGAAGATTGGCATCAAGGAGCGCCGCTTCCTCTGGGACTTCGACGACGAGACGGGCCGCGCCATCCCGCCGCCGGACGACGTGCTGGGGCGCTTCTACCCGGCGACGAACACGGACATGTGCGAGGTGTCGCTGCGCCAGGCCCTCTCCCGCGGCGGCGTGGAGGCGAAGGAGCTGGACGCGCTCTTCGTGGTGACGTGCACCCCGGACGCGCCGCACTTCAACCACGACGCCATGGCGCTGCACGAGCGGCTGGGCCTGCGCGAGGACGCCTTCGCGCTGGTGGTGGACGACGGCTGCGGCGGCACGCCCTACGTGCTGGACCTGGTACGCAAGATGATGGAAGGCGGCCGCTTCCGCACGGTGGCGGTGGTGGCTTCGGCTTTCACCTCGCCGCTGCTCAACCGCGAGGTCTACACGGACGAGCTGCCGCCCACGCCGGGCCGCCCCAAGGCGCTCAACGCCTACCTGTCCATGTATGTCTTCGGAGATGGCGCGGGCGCGGTGGTGCTGCGCAAGCAGGAGGGTGACGAGGACGGTCCGGGCATCCTCTCCTCGTTCTCCGGCAACGCGTACGCGGAGCTCGTGTCGCGCCGGGGCGGCGGCATGCTGAAGCTGCCCTACCAGCCGGGCCGCACGCGCCCGTCCGAGATGGCCTTCGTGGTGGACGGCTTCAAGGTCGCGCGCAGCTACCCGGAGTACATGCAGAAGTGCCTGGACGCGGTGCTCACCCCCACGGTGCGTGAACAGGTGAAGCGCTACTACTTCCACCAGCCCAACAAGCGGGTGATGGACTCGTTCGTGGCCCGTGCGGGCCTGCCGAAGGAGGCCGTGGCCTGCAACGTGGATCGCATTGGCAATACGTCCGCGGCCGGGATGCTGATTCTCCTGGCGGACGACCTGGAGCAGGGTCGTGTCGCACTCGGCAGTGGGGACCTGGTGGTGGTGGCGGCCGTCGGAGCCAACGTCCATTATGGGGCCCAGCTCGTGCGGCTGTAGTGCGCACGGGTGTTCATCTCCTCCCCCCCGGAGATTCCCCCCTCTATGAGTGAGCAGCGCAAGGAAGTCACGGTCCTGGAGCCGGCCATTGCCCAGGACCTGGAGAAGCGCCTGGCCCTGGCGACCCCCGACGACACGGCCCGAGGCATGTTCTTCAACGGCGCGCTGAACGCGGTGCGCATCCTGGGCGGCGACGCCGCGGTGGAGAAGTGCCTGGCGGCGGTGCTGGAGAAGAAGTTCGTGGACTTCTTCAACTACCCGGTGGCGGGCTTCCTGAAGCTGTCCTTCACGGGCGCGCAGCTGATGGGCCCGCAGCTGGGCGGCTTCGACGCGATGTTGCGCAAGATGGGCACGCAGGCGACCACGGACTTCCTGTCGTCGGCCGCGGGCAAGACGCTGCTCCTGCTCGCGGGTGACAGCCCCAAGCGGCTGGTGACGAACCTGCCCACGGGCTACCGCGCGGCGGTGAGCTACGGCGAGCGCAGCGTGGAGTGGACCAGCGAGCGCGCGGGCAAGCTCCTGATGAAGCGGGACTTCATGCCGCCCGCGTACCACGAAGGCGTGCTCCAGGCGGTCATCGAGGCCCTCGGTGCCCGAGGCGTCCAGGTGAAGGGCCGGCAGACGGGCCCGGTGGACACGGAGTACACGCTGTCCTGGCAGTGACCGGCGCACGACCCACGCAGTCCTCGCTGTCCTCGACGAAGGATGGGTTTGGACATGTCCCAGCAACAGGCGGCAGCGACGGTGCGTCTGCAGTCCGGCGCGGAGTGGGTGTATGCCTTTCGCTCGCAGGAGGACGCCGCGACGCCACCGGATGAAGCGGTGTGCGCGGCGGCGCCCTTCACGCCCACCGTGAAGCTGGGCGCGGGCCTCTACGTGCCCGCGGGCGACGGCACCTACGAAAGGGTGGGCTCGGCCACGGCCTGCTTCCGGCTGACGGACCGGGCCTTCACCCCGGGCACGCAGGTCCCGTTCTACGCGCGCTTCCTCCTGCCGGTGGGCGCCTTCACCGCGCAGGGCGAGTGCGTGCTCGTGAGCAACGACCAGCCCCAGTCAGGCGTGGTGCTCGCGGGAGGCGCGCTCAAGCTGGTGGAGGTGCCACCGGGCTTCGTGGGCGGCGTGATGACGAACCTGAGCGTGTTCAACCCGCTCAAGCTGCCCGGCTTCGCCACGGGCTCGCACTACACGCTCTACACCTTCCGGAAGGAGGGCACGGGCGCCGCCAGGCCCTGAGCAGCACCCCAGGGTGAGCAGGAATGTCGGGGTTGCCTGGGAGAATACGTCCCTGGGCATCCGAAGCCATCACCAGGGGGACGCATGGAAAGCAGGTGGAATCCGCTCTACGAATCGCTCGGCTATCGGCCGCCCGCGAGCGGAAGGCCCGTGCAGTCGTCGGAGGCACCGCCGCCGCAGGACACGGACCTGCCCCTCCTCGGTCCGGAGGAACTGGAGGCGCTCAAGTCCGCCTTCCTGCGGGAGCCGGAGGACGTGCTGCGCTGGACGGAGACGGGCCTGGGCGCGAAGGTCACGGTGGGCGCGTTCGTGGAGGCGCTGCGGGAGCTCGAGCTGCTCTTCACGGACCCCGGCCAGCTCCAGGAGCAGTTGGACGCGACGGAGCGCCACGCCCGTCAGGGGACGGGAGGGCTGCCCGCGGACTTCACCTTCCCGCTGAGGACGGAGGAGATCCCCATCGACCCCACGCGCACGCGCTTCGAGCCGCGGGCGGACCTGCGCGGCTGGCTGTTGTTCAGCGGCCCGGTCTGGTTGGAGCAGGGCGCGGCGGCGCGGCAGGCCCCCTTTCGCTGGCACTTCGGAGCGAAGAGCCGCTTCGTCTATCCGCTGCGGGAGCCGGAGCCCGGTCATCCGGTGGAGGTGGCGCTCTTCGGGGACTTCGGCACGGGCGAATACGCCTCCCGGTACATCGCCCGGCAACTGGTGATGCGCGGCGAGCGGCTGGACTGCGCGGTGCACCTGGGCGGCGTCTTCTATTCGGGCCGTCAGGGCGAATTCGACGCGCACATGGCGGAGCCGCTGGAGCCGCTGCTCGGGACGACGGCCTTGCTGACGCTGAACGCGCCGCCGGAAATGCGCTCGGGCGCGGGCGCCTACTTCCGCTACCTGGACGAGCGGCGGGGCGCGAGCTCCCGTCACCCGCAGGAGGGCAGCTACTTCTGCCTCGCCTCGGAGCGCTTCCAGCTCATCGGCCTGGACACCGCGTGGTTCGAAGCGGACCGCCACCGCGAGCCCGCGCTGCTGCAATGGCTGGAGCAACGCCTGTCGGAGGGACGCCGGCGCGGAGCGATGAACATCCTGCTGACCCACGCCGCGCCCTACGGTCCGGACGCGGAGCGGCTCGCCCCGCTGGTGACGGAGGACCTGAGCCCCCTGGTCGTGGAGCGTGAGTGGGTGGACCTCTGGTGCTGGGGAGGCGCCCAGGCCGGAGCGCTCTACGACCGCGCGCCAGGGCTGCCCTTCCTCGGCGCCAGCCTGGGCCACGGAGGCTTTCCCTCCGAGCGCAGGGACGCACCGGAATACCCGGTGGCACCGGTCCGCTTCTTCGAATCCCGGCCGCGCTTCCCGGAATGGACGGGCGTGCGCCAGGACCGGAGCAACCACGGTCACGCGACGCTCTGGCTGCACGCGGACGGTAGGGCGTCGCTGCGCTACACGGACTGGATGGGCCAGGTGCGCTGCGAGGCAACGCTGTCACGCCGGGGCCCCAAGGAGCCCGTGACGCTGAAGACGCTCGACGTGAGGGAGTGAGTCACGGCCCCTGAACGCCGCGCTCCTTCATGTACTTGCGCAGGCCCGCGGCGGCCTGGGCGCGCACCTTGTTGTGCAGGAGCGGAGTCCACCCAAGCGCCCAGCCCACCGGCCCCAGCGCCTGCCGCGACCAGGTCCAGAAGGGGAACCGGTCGGTGTGGCGGACAATCTTCCCGTCCTTGAACTCGAAGGTCGCGTCGATGCGATTGAGCACCTTCCGGCCGGTCTGGCTGAAGGTGTAGCGCGCATCCCAGTGGACGCTGCCGGTGCGGTCATCGGCCTGGACCTGGCTGAAGTCGAGCTCCAGGTCCTTGCCGCGCTCCAGCAGCATGCGCCACATGGAGGTGGCCCCCGCGTAGCGCAGGCCCTGGAACACGGCGTCGTTGAACTCCACGTCCGGGTGGTAGCAGGCGGCCATGCCGTCCGCGTCGCGCCGCTGGAAGGCCGAATAGAAGTCAGTGATGAGCTGGGAGTGCGGGTGCATCCCGCCGGTCTAGCGGAACTGCCGAGCAATGGAAGGGGCCGCATGGCAGAGTCCGCGCATGGCTCGCGACATCGTCATCTGGCCCCACAAGGTTCTCACCACCGCTACCCAGCCCGTGACCGACTTCGGCCCGGCGCTCGAAACGCTCCTCCAGGAGATGTCGGAGGCCATGGCGGAAGCCAAGGGCATCGGCATCGCGGCCAACCAGGTGGGGGTCCCCCTTCGCGTGGCCATCGTCGGCCGCGAGGACGGCACCCAGTTCGAAATCGTGAACCCCCAGATGCTCTCGAAGGAGGGGAGCGTGAAGTACGAGGAGGGCTGCCTCTCCGTGCCGGACGTCTGGGAGAAGTGCCCCCGCGTCGAGCGCGTGAAGGTCCGCTACCAGGACAAGACGGCCCAGTGGCACGAGCTGGAGGCGGACGGCCGGCTCGCGCACGTGCTCCAGCACGAAATCGACCACCTGGACGGCCACGTCTTCGTGGACCACCTCTCCAGCCTGAAGCGCACCCTCATCCTGGACCGCATGAAGAAGCTGCAGAAGTCGCTCGCGCGCCGGAAGGAAGAGCCCTCGGAAGACAAGGGACCGAAGCGCTCCTGACGCATGGACCCGCGCCCCGTCCCCCAGAAGGTCCAGGCCTTCCGTGAGGAGTACCGGGGCCGGGCCATCGGGCCCGGCTACCGGGGGCAGGTCCACTTCGCCTTCACCAGCCTCGTCTGCCTGGGCGGAATCGCCCTGGCGCTGAGCCAGGTGGAGGCCCCCCGCCTCTGGGAGCTGCTCGGCGTCCCCGCGGTCATCGCGCTCGCGAACACCGTCGAATTCCTCGGCCACCGGGGCCCCATGCACCACCGCACCCGGGGCCTGGGCCTGATGTTCGAGCGGCACACCGTCCAGCACCACCGCTTCTTCACCCACGAGGCGATGGCCTACGAGTCCCCCCGGGACTTCAAGATGGTGCTCTTCCCGCCGGTGCTGCTCCTCTTCTTCCTGGGAGCCATCGCCGCCCCGCTCGGAGCGCTCTGCTTCCTGCTGATTTCCCCCAACGCGGGCTGGCTCTTCGCCGCCACGGCGCTCGGCTACTACCTGGCGTACGAATGGGTGCACTTCGCCACGCACCTGCCGGGCAACCACTGGAGCGCCCGGCTGCCCGGCGTCTCCTTCCTTCGGCGCCACCATCAGGTGCACCACGATCCCAGCCGGATGGGCCGGCACAACTTCAACATCACCTTCCCTCTGGCGGACGGGCTCTTCGGGACACGATGGCGCGCCCCACTGGACGAGGAGCAGGCAGCACGCCGAGGGAAGTGACGGGGAAAGAAGAAAGCCGGAGCCGGGGGTTCACACCTTGGAACGGCGTGCCCATATCCCCGGCGGCTGAGGGCGAATGATCAGGCCCGGATCAATCAGGGTTTGACGTCGCCGAACCGAAGCGTTAGAGACTGGACCCCCGCGCAACGAACCGCTGGCCCCCGGGCCTCGGAAAGTCAGCGCGGGGGGAAGAAAAGGATCGACGAAGGTTGTTGATCCCGAACGCGGCAAAGAGGTAGAAGCCGCGCCCCGCTCGACCGGATCCGAACGAAGCAGCTCGGAACGCAGGGCGGAAAGCAGCAAACGGTCGCCACCAAAATGGTTGATCGCGGATGCGGTGGTGGTACAAGCCGCGCCCCTCGCTACGAAGCCCGCGCACTGGCGCGGAAGGTACTTCGTGGAGAGAGCAGCACCGACAAGGAAATAGGGCGGTCAACCAAGCGAGTTGACAGCGAACGCGGCGAAGAGATAGAAGCCGCGCCCCACCGAAGAAGCAGCAGTCCGGAAGGCAACACGACGGACGCAAAGCGGTGGGAAAAGCTGACAGCAGGCGGTTGACAAGGAAGACGGCGCTGAAGTAGAAGCCGCCTCCCTCGAAACGAAGCGGCGGAAGTCACTGGACGGCGCCGACGAGATTCGAGACAGCCCGCAGGACGCAAAAGCGAAGTTGACGCTGACTGCGAACTGAAATAGAAGCTGCAACCCCGCCGGTTGAAGCGAAACCGGCAACGAAGTAGACGGTAGCAAAAGTCGCGAAGCAAAACAAGCGGCTCGGTCTTTGAAAACCAAATAGCAAGCCCAAGCAGTAATGGATTGCGGAAACCGCAGTCAATTTTTTGAGGGCATCTTCACCTCCAGGAGCAGCGCTGAAAAGCGCAGCGAGGAGGGGAGTGCCGACGAATCAGCGAGCCGAGACTCCTTAGCCGGGTCTCGGGGAACGCCGGTTCAAGCAAACCAAGAATACAATTGGAGAGTTTGATCCTGGCTCAGAACGAACGCTGGCGGCGTGCCTAACACATGCAAGTCGAGCGCGAATAGGGGCAACCCTTAGTAGAGCGGCGCACGGGTGCGTAACACGTGGATAATCTGCCTGGATGCCTGGGATAACCAGTCGAAAGATTGGCTAATACCGGATAAGCCCACGGTTTCTTCGGAGACTGAGGGAAAAGGTGGCCTCTGTATACAAGCTATCACAACCAGATGAGTCCGCGGCCCATCAGCTAGTTGGCGGGGTAATGGCCCACCAAGGCGACGACGGGTAGCTGGTCTGAGAGGACGATCAGCCACACTGGAACTGAGACACGGTCCAGACTCCTACGGGAGGCAGCAGTGGGGAATTTTGCGCAATGGGCGAAAGCCTGACGCAGCAACGCCGCGTGTGTGATGAAGGTCTTTGGATTGTAAAGCACTTTCGACCGGGACGAAACCGTAAAGCCTAATACGCTTTGCCTTGACGGTACCGGGAGAAGAAGCACCGGCTAACTCTGTGCCAGCAGCCGCGGTAATACAGAGGGTGCAAGCGTTGTTCGGAATTATTGGGCGTAAAGCGCGTGTAGGCGGCTTTGCAAGTCGGGTGTGAAAGCCCTCAGCTCAACTGAGGAAGTGCGCCCGAAACTGCAGAGCTTGAGTGCCGGAGAGGGTGGCGGAATTCCCCAAGTAGAGGTGAAATTCGTAGATATGGGGAGGAACACCGGTGGCGAAGGCGGCCACCTGGACGGTAACTGACGCTGAGACGCGAAAGCGTGGGTAGCAAACAGGATTAGATACCCTGGTAGTCCACGCCGTAAACGATGAGAACTAGGTGTCGTGGGAGTTGACCCCCGCGGTGCCGTAGCTAACGCATTAAGTTCTCCGCCTGGGAAGTACGGTCGCAAGACTAAAACTCAAAGGAATTGACGGGGTCCGCACAAGCGGTGGAGCATGTGGTTTAATTCGACGCAACGCGCAGAACCTTACCTGGTCTTGACATCCTCGGAATCCTTCAGAGATGAGGGAGTGCCCGCAAGGGAACCGAGAGACAGGTGCTGCATGGCTGTCGTCAGCTCGTGTCGTGAGATGTTGGGTTAAGTCCCGCAACGAGCGCAACCCTCGCCTTTAGTTGCCACGCAAGTGGATCTCTAGAGGGACTGCCGGTGTTAAACCGGAGGAAGGTGGGGATGACGTCAAGTCCTCATGGCCTTTATGACCAGGGCTACACACGTGCTACAATGGCCGGTACAGAGCGCTGCAAACCCGCGAGGGGGAGCTAATCGCAGAAAACCGGTCTCAGTTCAGATTGGAGTCTGCAACTCGACTCCATGAAGGCGGAATCGCTAGTAATCGCAGATCAGCACGCTGCGGTGAATACGTTCCCGGGCCTTGTACACACCGCCCGTCACACCATGGGAGTCGATTGCTCCAGAAGTCATCTCACCAAGAGATGCCCAAGGAGTGCTCGGTAACTGGGGTGAAGTCGTAACAAGGTAGCCGTAGGGGAACCTGCGGCTGGATCACCTCCTTTCTAAGGAGACCGGGTGTTGGACTCAGCCTTCGGGCGAGTAGGCAACACCAGCAGCCTTCGGGCTGTCAGGTCATCTCTAGGTCAATGTTTCCGATAAACAATCCATTATGAACTTCGGGCTTGCTGTTTGGTTTTGAAGGACCGAGCGAAGCAGTGCTCGGCTCTTTGAGAATGAAGGACGCTGTAGGGTTCTGCCGATGCTTTAGCCCCGCTTGGGCCTATAGCTCAGCTGGCTAGAGCGCGCGCCTGATAAGCGCGAGGTCGGTGGTTCAAGTCCACCTAGGCCCACCATTCTCCCTCAACGGAGGGATGCGAATGGGAGCCGACGCGAAAGTCGGGGCTGTAGCTCAGCTGGGAGAGCGCCAGCTTTGCAAGCTGGATGTCGTCGGTTCGATCCCGATCAGCTCCACAAGTTTCCTGGAAGTCGCAGGGACGTTCTTTGACAAGTGCATACGAAGGGTAAGTTGCAATTTCTGCTGAGTGAAGTTCTCAACAGAAGTGCCGACTTCGAAATGAGTCTCACCTGGCGCCGCGAGGCAGTTGGGCGGGACAAAAGCGAAGTCTCCCACACAAGAAGAAGCAGTGAGAAACAGCAATAAAGAATGTCTTCCGGGCCTGCTAGCGAAGAGCAGAGGTCTGGGCATTGGTCTCCGAGTTTCGACAATCCGCCGGGAGGCGGGCGTTAGACAAGAGATTAGGGCAAGTAAGCTACTAAGGGCGTGCGGTGGATGCCTAGGTGCCAAGAGGCGATGAAGGACGTGGGTGGCTGCGAAAAGCTTCGGGGAGTTGCCAACCAAACGTTGATCCGGAGATGTCCGAATGGGGAAACCCAGCGCGGCGAATAGCTGCGTTACTGCAACCTGAATTCATAGGGTTTCAGAGCAAACCAGGGGAAGTGAAACATCTCAGTACCCTGAGGAAGAGAAAACAATGAGTGATTCCCAAAGTAGTGGCGAGCGAAATGGGAAGAGGCCAAACCAGCGCCATGCAAATGGCGATGGGGTAGCGGGTCCGCGGTAGGACTTTGAGAGGCTAGTGGAAGCGTCCTGGAAAGACGCACCAAAGAGCGTGATAGTCGCGTACACGAAAGCCTTTTGGAGCTGAGCGGGTTACCCAAGTAAGACGGGACACGTGCAATCCTGTCTGAATCTGCCGGGACCATCCGGTAAGCCTAAATACTCCTTGGCGACCGATAGTGAACAAGTACCGCGAGGGAAAGGTGAAAAGAACCCCGGTGAGGGGAGTCAAAAGAACCTGAAACCGCATGTCTACAAGCAGTTCGAGCACTACGGCGCAAGCCAGTGCGAGAGCGTACCTTTTGCATCATGATTCGGCGACTTAATATACGTAGCGAGGCTAAGCCGTTAGGTGGAGCCGGAGCGAAAGCGAGTCCGAATAGGGCGCTAAGTTGCGTGTATTATAACCCGAAGCGGGGTGATCTACACATGGCCAGGTTGAAGTGCGGGTAACACCGCATGGAGGACCGAACTCATGAAAGTTGAAAATTTCTGGGATGAGCTGTGTGTAGGGGTGAAAGGCCAATCAAACTCCGTGATAGCTGGTTCTCCCCGAAAGATATTTAGGTATCGGCTCGGGTAATTCAATGCCGGAGGTAGAGCACTGAAACGGCTAGGGGTCTCACCAGATTACCAAACCGTATCAAACTCCGAATGCCGGCAATTGTTATCCCGGGACGCAGTCAGTGGGTGATAACGTCCATTGGCAAGAGGGGAATAACCCAGACCGACAGCTAAGGCCCCCAAATCTAGTCTAAGTGAACACTAGAAAGGATGTGGCAGGTCATTGACAACCAGGAGGTTGGCTTAGAAGCAGCCATCCTTTAAAGAAAGCGTAATAGCTCACTGGTCAAGACAGGCCGCGCCGAAAATGTAACGGGGCTCAAGACTAGTGCCGAAGCTTCGGGTCATGCATGTTTGGCATGCATGGCGGTAGGGGAGCGTCCCAGTTGCAGCGAAGGTGGACCGAAAGGGCCGCTGGAGCGACTGGGAGTGCTGATGCCGAAATGAGTAGCGATAAAGGGGGTGAGAAACCCCCTCGCCGTAAACCCAAGGTTTCCTGGGTCAAGTTAATCTTCCCAGGGTTAGCCGGGTCCTAAGCCGAGGCCGAAAGGCGTAGGTGATGGCAAGCAGGTTAATATTCCTGCGCCATCTTGCAGACGTTGAACTGAGGGAGGACGGAGAAAGCTAGGCGAGCTGACCGGTGGTTGTGTCAGTCTAAAGGCGTAGGGGTGTCGCGTACGAATAAAGGCGCGGCAGTCA
Organism: Corallococcus sp. M7; assembly: GCF_054512695.1. NCBI lineage: Bacteria > Pseudomonadati > Myxococcota > Myxococcia > Myxococcales > Myxococcaceae > Corallococcus > Corallococcus sp. M7. The sequence goes on along the minus strand of NZ_CM137252.1, from coordinate 9,754,179 downwards.
TCCCCGAGACCCCATGGCGCCCCGCAAGGGGTAAGTCGCTGATGCTCGGCTTCCAAGAAAAGTCCCGCAGGGAGTCTGCAGGGTGTCCGTACCGCAAACCGACACAGGTGGGTGAGGAGAAAATCCTAAGGCGCTTGAGAGAACTCTCCTCCAAGGAACTAGGCAAATTTCCACCGTAACTTCGGAAGAAGGTGGGCCTCTGGTAGGTGTAGGCGTACAGCCGAAGCCGAGAGAGGTTGCAGAGAAATGGCGGTAGCGACTGTTTACCAAAAACACAGGACTCTGCGAAGGCGACAAGCCGACGTATAGGGTCTGACTCCTGCCCGGTGCTGGAAGGTTAAGGGGATTCGTCAGCCGCAAGGCGAAGCGATGATCCGAAGCCCCAGTAAACGGCGGCCGTAACTATAACGGTCCTAAGGTAGCGAAATTCCTTGTCGGGTAAGTTCCGACCTGCACGAATGGAGTAACGACTTCCGCACTGTCTCGGAGAGGGACTCAGCGAAATTGAAATAGCTGTGCCGATGCAGTTTACCCGCAGCAAGACGGAAAGACCCCGTGAACCTTTACTACAACTTGACAGTGACACTAGGGATTGACTGTGTAGGATAGGTGGGAGCCTTTGAAGCCGGGCCGCTAGGTTCGGTGGAGGCAACGGTGAAATACCACCCTGTTGATTTCTGGTGTCTAACCACGTCTCGTCAGCCGGGACTGGGACACTGTCTGGTGGGTAGTTTGACTGGGGCGGTCGCCTCCCAAAAAGTAACGGAGGCGCGCGATGGTTCCCTCAGCCCGATTGGAAACCGGGCGTCGAGTGCAATGGCATAAGGGAGCTTGACTGCGAGACCGACAGGTCGAGCAGGTGCGAAAGCAGGTCATAGTGATCCGGTGGTCCTGAATGGAAGGGCCATCGCTCAACGGATAAAAGGTACTCCGGGGATAACAGGCTTATCTCCCCCAAGAGTTCACATCGACGGGGAGGTTTGGCACCTCGATGTCGGCTCATCGCATCCTGGGGCTGGAGCAGGTCCCAAGGGTTTGGCTGTTCGCCAATTAAAGCGGTACGCGAGCTGGGTTCAAAACGTCGTGAGACAGTTTGGTCCCTATCTGCTGTGGGCGTAGGATACTTGAGAGGCTCTGACCTTAGTACGAGAGGACCGGGTTGGAGGCACCGCTGGTGTACCAGTTGTCTCGCCAGAGGCATCGCTGGGTAGCCATGTGCCGATTGGATAACCGCTGAAAGCATCTAAGCGGGAAACCGACCTCAAGACCAGGTATCCCGGGCGCAAGCCCCTGAAGACTCGTGGAAGACTACCACGTTGATAGGCTGGGTGTGTAAGCGCGGTAACGCGTTAAGCTAACCAGTACTAATAAGTCGAGCGGCTTACTTCCCCCATTCTCTTGCATGCCCCCTCAAGGGGAGTAAGGGACTCGGGGCCAAGGCCGAGGCCAGGACGTCATGTACGTCCGCCCGGAAGGCAGCTGTTTCAATTGCTTCTTCGACTTCTCGAAGAGGCTTCACTCAAGCGGAAGCTTGCAACTTACCCTTCGTATGCACCGTCATTCGTTTTTCCGGTGGCAATGTCGGAGGGGTCACACCCGTTCCCATCCCGAACACGGAAGTTAAGCCCTCCAGAGCCGATGGTACTCCGCGGGAAACCGCGTGGGAGAGTAGGTCGCTGCCGGATTCTTTTTGAAAGCCCCTGGTGCCGCAAGGCGCCAGGGGCTTTGTCTTTGCGGGCTTGTGCTTGCGCATGATCCGCGCCCGCAGCTGTTTGTCTTTGAGACTCAGCCCAGAAGGCGAACCGCGAGAAAGACTGGCAGGGCCACGTAATACAGCGTCCGGCAGGTCCACTCCGCTCCGATGCGGACGTTGCGTGCCCACCGTGGACCCAGCCACGCGGCGCCGAAGCAAAACGCTTCAGCGAAGGCTCTCCAGAAACAACCAAACAACAGCAGGGCCAGGAACACTGGCAACCAGGTGCGTGCGAAGGACGTGAAGTACGCCGTCCATCCGTACATCTGGGCCTCTCCGAACGGGCCTCCGAAGGAGATGTATTGGTGCGCTCGGAAGAAGATGCCGGCGAGCACTCCGGGGACCAGGCCGTACTTCAAGGTCCAGTCGTACCAACGCCCCCGCCACTTCTCGCTTCGTGCTTGTGCGTAGCGCACCCGCGGATCATCTCGTGCCGCTCCCAGCGTCCCCATCGCCTCGAGCAGGGGCATGGGCGCCTGTACCTCCAGGCCGTAGTCGAAGGCTCTCCCCGTGCGCAGCCGCAGTGTCAGTCCCGGGCCTGGAATGGGCAGACACCAGGGGCGGATGGACTCCAGTGCTTCGAAGGGGATCTCGAAGTGCGCTCCCCCGGACTGGGTGAGCACCAGGCCTTCTGGCCGGACCGTGACGGTGGCCTTCGTTCCCAGGCGCAGCAGGCGCAGCGCGATGAACGGCAGGACTCCCCCCACCACGAGTCCCGTCGCCAGTGGCCCGGGTGCCAGCGTCTGGGTGCCCGCGAGCACGTCCTTGAACAGCAGCGCGGTGGCGTAGCCGAGTGTGCCCAGCACCGTGGCGTGCAGAGACGCTCCCAGGGCGCGCAGACGGGGTGTGAAGGCGTGGATGGGGAAGGGGCCGGACGCGTCGACGGTCATGGGAGGGGCATGGCCGCGCGCGCATTGCCTCGATGCGAGCGGCTTCCGTAGCATACGCACCCCGGAGGCCCCTCAAAACATGCGTTCCCCGCAGCCTGGCCCTGAGCGTCGCACGGATTCCGATGGCGTGACGCGGGTGACGCCCTCGCGAGAGTCCTCGGGTGGCGTGGGCTCCTGGCTCATCGGTGGGGCCGTCGGCATCACCGGGCTGTGCGTAGGGCTCTGTCTCTGGTGGCTCTCCCGCCCTGTTCCAGTCGAGGAGCTGCCCCAGGTGGTCGTGGCCGAGCGCCCCGCTCCGGTGACTCCCTCCCTGGAGCCTGCGCGCCCTTCGGTGCGTCCTGCCGTCGCGCGTGTCGCCGCGCCCCTGCCCGTGGAGGAAGCTGCTCCCATGCCTGTCGATGAGCCGCCGCCTCCTTCCGAGGGCAAGAGCGGGACGGCGCTGTATCAGCGCGGCACCAAGCCGTTGAAGCGGGGGCTCGTGGTGCCCGACGGCTTCGAGCTGCCTCCTGGCTACATGCGCCACTACCAGACGACGGACAACGGACAGCCGCTCGCGGCCATCCTGATGTTCCATCCGGACTTCACGCCTAAGGACGCCAACGGGCAGCCCATCCCCATCCCGGAGAACCGCGTGGTGCCCGAGGAGATGGCTCCCCCCGGCATGCCCCACCAACTGCTGGAGATTCCTGTCGAGGACGAGGACTCGCAGTGACGTCCGCGAAGAGGTGGGCCGGGGCGCTCCTGGGCGTCGCGGCGACCACCGTGCTGTTCGCGGCCTTTGGACAGCTGCGACCGGGTTGGGTGTGGCTGGGCGTGGTGGTCATGGCTCCCTGGCTCGCGGCCTTGGACGGGGCTCGTTCCGCTCGCGCCGCCGTGGGGCTGGGCGTGCTGCTGTCGGTGACGTTCACCGCGGCGGTGTTCGGCTGGTTCCCGGGCGCCATCGCGGCGTACTCCCGTGCTCCGTTGTGGCTGTGCTGGGGCGTGTTCCTGCTCATCGCACCTGTGCTGGAGCTCCAGTTCATCACCGCCGCATGGGTGCGCTGGTATGCGCGCCGGCGGGTGGGGGATGTGCCGCGCCTGGCGTGGGTGCCTCCCGTGCTCACCGCGCTCGTGTATGTGGGCACCGAGTGGTTCACGCCCAAGCTGTTCGCCGAGACGCTGGGCCACGCGCTCTATGCCTCGGAGACGCTGCGCCAGGGCGCGGACCTGGCTGGTGCTCCGGGGCTCACGCTGGGCCTGCTGCTCATCAACGAGTGTGTTGTCTCCGTGGGTAAGGGACTGGCTTCCCGGCAGGGCTTGCGGCTCCGGTCAGTGGTCCTGGCGGTGATGCTGGCCGTTGTGGGCTGGGGCTATGGATGGGTGCGGCTGGGGCAGGTGCGCTCGGCGGTGCACTCGGCTCCTTCGCTGGTGGTGGGCGCGGTGCAGGCGAACATCACCCACATCGAGAAGCTGGCCGCGGAGCAGGGGACCTACGAGGTCGTTCGCCACATCCTGGATACGCATTACGCGATGTCGGATGCGCTGTTGCGCTCGGGGCCGCTGGACCTGCTGGTGTGGCCGGAGACGGTGTATCCGACGACGTTCGGCACCCCGAAGAGCGAGGACGGCGGCGCTCTGGATGATGAGATCCGCTCCTGGGTGGCGGAGCGGGGTGTCCCGCTGGTGTTCGGTACCTACGACCTGGACGGTGAACGCGAGTTCAACGCCGCCATGTTCCTGGGGCCCTCCGCGACGGGCGAGCTGGCTCAGGCCGCGTACCGGAAGACGATGCTGTTCCCGCTCACGGAGTGGGTTCCGGATGCGGTGGATACGCCCACCCTGCGCGCGATGCTTCCGTGGACCGGCCGATGGAAGCGTGGACCGGGGCCCCGGTTGGTGGACTTCCGGATCAACGGCGACCGGGTGCTCAAGGTCGCTCCGCTCATCTGCTACGAGGCCCTCTTTCCCAACTACGTCGCGGCGGAGGTGCGCCAGGGGGCGGACCTGATTCTCACGCTGTCGAATGACTCGTGGTTCTCGGGCACTCCCGCGCCTCGGCTGCACCTGATGCATGCGGCGTTTCGGAGCATCGAGACGCGCACGGCCCAGGTGCGGGTGACGAACTCGGGCATCTCCGCGTTCATCGACCCGGCGGGGACGTGGACCTCGGAGCTCGAGGACAACCAGCGCGCTGGCACCGTGATGCGGGTGCCGGCGGCGGATCGGCTGAGCTCGCTCGCGGGGACCTGGGGGGACTGGTTGGGGCCCGTGGCGCTCGTGCTGGCCGTGGTGCTGGGGGTGTGGATTCGCCGGCCTGTGTAACGGCCTCGCTCAGGCAGCTTCGGCGCGCGGGGCGGGGAGCTGCGCGTCCGCGTTGGGCTTCTGGGCGATGACTTGAATCTCCCGGCGCATGTGCGTCAGGCGGCACACCTGGACCCAGGCCCAGAGGAAGGCGAAGCGGACGTACTCGTAGGGGGCTCGTACTCCCTTCGCCAGCCTGCTCCGGAAGATGTCCTTGCCGGCCTTCACGGGATGCATTCCGGCCCGGGCGCAGGCGTCCGCGAGGTTGTGCTCGTAGAAGTAGACGTGGTGCTGCCAGCCTCGGCGGTCCGGCCGGAAGGAGCGGCCCTTCTTCGGCATCACGATGATCTTGTAGTAGGCCGCGTCCGGCACGATGACGAAGGCCACGCCTCCGGGCCTCAGCACGCGCTGGATTTCCCGCAGCCCGTCCATGGGCTGATCCACGTGCTCCAGCGTGTGCTTCAACGTGATGATGTCGAAGGACGCATCCGGGAACGGCATCTGGGTCAGCGAACCGTACTCGGCGGTGTAGCCTCGCTCGCGGCAGAGGTTCACCGAGAACTGGGAGTAGTCCAGGCCCGTGGCCTTCAGGCCTGCTCGCTGCGCTGCCTCCAGCACGTAGCCCGCGGAGCAGCCCACATCTAGCAGGTCCTTCGCGTGCGGCGCGTACTCCAGGCAGACCAGCACCTGCCGCAGGCACTTGCGCACCCGGTGGTCCCAGCGGCTCAGGTACTTCGCGCGGTTGTGCTTGAAGTACTTCTCCTCGTAGCCCTCGCCCAGCCCTGGCTTCTGCTCCCGCTTGTAGATGAGCCCACAGCCCGTGCAGCGGCCGTAGCTCAGCTCTTGGAACGCGACGACCGGACGAGAACTGGTCTCATTGCAGACAGGGCACGCGGAGTAGAAGGGTGCGAGCATTTCGCGCCGCACCATCGGGCTTCGCGTTCCGGGGTGTCAATCCCACCCGTGGCTCAGTGCGCCGGGGCTCGCTTCGCGAGGCTCAGTGCTCCCAGGGCGAGCAGGGCGGCGATGGCGACTCCCAGGGCCATGGGCCTCGCGGTGCCGTCGTGGCTCGCGCTCACCGCCGCGGACGCTCCCGCCGCCAGCATGAACTGCAGCGCTCCCAGCACCGCTGACGCGATGCCTGCCTGCTTCGCGTGCTGCTCCATGGCCAGCGCCGTCGCGTTGGGCGTGATGGCGCCCAGGCTGGAGACGAAGACAAACAGCGACAGCGCGATGCCCCACAGCCCACCGAAGCCTGTCGACGCCACCGCCACGAGCGCAATCCCCGCGAGCGTGGCGACCCGCACCGCCTGCTTCAACACGCGGGCCGGCGAGGAGCGCGACAACAGCCAGTGGTTGATCTGGGACATCGCCACCAGTCCGGCCGCGTTCGCTCCGAAGAACCAACCGAAGTGCTCCGGCTTCACGCCGTGCAACGTGATGAACACGAAGGGCGAGCCGCCGATGTACGCGAACATCCCTGCCTGCGAGAGCCCCGCCGCCAACGCGTGCCCCATGAAGTCCGGCGCCTTCGTGATGCCCCACATGGTCTGGAAGGGCTTGGAGGGGGCGGCTCCGCTCCTCGGGGGCGCTGTCTCCGGGAGGATGGCGAAGACCGCTCCCAGGGCGATGAGCCCGAGGACCGCGTGGCTCGCGAAGATGGCTCGCCAGCCCGCGGCGCGCAGCACCCAGCCTCCCAGCAGCGGGGCCAGGATGGGGGCCAGGCCCATCACCAGCACCAGGCGCGACATCATCCTCGCCGCGGCCGCTCCGGAGTGCAGGTCCCTAACGACCGCCCTCGAGGTCACCATGCCCACCGAGCCGCCGAGCGCCTGCACGAACCGGCAGGCCGCCAGGACCTCCGCCGATGGTGCGGTCGCGCAGCCGATGCTGCCCACGACGTAGAGCAGCAGGCCTGCGTAGAGGGGCTTCGTGCGGCCGAAGCGGTCGCTCACCGGGCCTGCGAAGAGCTGCCCCACCGCGAGCCCCGCGAAGAACGTCGCCAGCGTGCGCTCCACCTCGCCCGCGGTCGCTTGCAGCGACTCGCCGATGGCGGGGAACGCCGGCAGGTACATGTCGATGGACAGCGGCCCGAAGCCGATGAGCACCCCCAGGATGAGGGTCAGCCAGGGCCCCTCCGTGGAGCGGGACAGCTTGGGGGTGGTGGTCGTCATCGAGGGGTCCTCTTGCGCGGCTTTCGTGCGGGCGCTTCCGCTGGCGTCAGCAGCATCCGGATGAGCTGGCGCAGGACGGCTTCGTCATCGCCCGGGGCGTAGGTGGCGCCGCCCACGTGGGCGTTGAAGCAGCGGGCCTCCAGCGCTCCACAGAGTGCTTCCGCCGCGACCCTGGGCTCGGCCAGGTCCACCCTTCCGGCCCGCTTCGCGCGGGTGAGCCACTTCGTCAGTCCCTCCCGCAGCGCGACAGGGGGTGGCGTGTCCAGGTGCATGGCCCTCGCGCCGCCGAGTGCCGAGTAGTGCAGCACGAACAACCAGGGCACCAACTGGCGCAGGAAGTCCCGGTGGTGCAGGAGCGCTTCCAGGAGCTGGTCCTCGATGGACGCGGTGTCCTTCGGTCCTGGGGCCAGCAGCGCCAGCGCGGTGGGCGGGACGGGGCGGAGGGCTCGCGCCATCAGCGCCTCCTTCGTGCCCACCCGGTGCAGCAGCGCCGGTTGCGAGATGCCCAGCCGCTTCGCGATGTCCTGGAGCGGCGCGGACGGGCCCTGCGCCAGGAAGACGGCTCGGGCCGCTTCATCGATCTGCAGGTCGGTGACGCGTGGGGGACGGGACATGGCGCGAAGGGTTAGTTACTGACTGGTAGGTAATAAATCCGAGCCAGTCGTGCAAGGGGCCCGTGCTTCCGGGCCCCTCGCGGTGACTTCAGAGGGCAATCAGATGCGGCCGGCCTTGAGCTCGCCCACCAGGTGGGCGCAGGCGCGGACGGTGAGGGCCATCATCGTCAGGGTGGGATTCTGCGGGCCCTGCGAGGGGAAGCAGGAGCCGTCCGTGACGTAGAGGTTGGGCACGTCCCAGCTCTGGTTGAACGGGTTGAGCACGGACGTCTTCGGGTCCTTGCCCATGCGCGCGGTGCCCACCTCGTGGATGGCCATGCCCGGCTCGGAGAGCTGCTTGTTGACCTTCTCCACCGTGCAGCCCGACTCCTCCAGCATCTCCAGGCAGGAGGTGACGGCGTCCTCGGTCATCTTCAGGTCGTTCTCCGAGTGACGGCACTCGATGTGCGCCGCCGGGATGCCCCAGCGGTCCTTCACCGTGTCGCTCAACGTCACGCGGTTCTCCGCGCGCGGGACCATCTCTCCGAAGGGCACCATGTGCATCTGGTCATCGAAGGTGAAGACCTGCACGCCGTAGCCTCGGGCGAAGTCCGGGTGGCGCTCGGTGACGTTGCGGAACTGGGGGATGTACGCCCAGCCGTGTTCCTTCTGGTGCAGGTGCGAGGGCAGGTTCATCCGCGCCTCGATGCCCCGCAGGTACATGTGGTCCATCAGGTGCTTGCCCACGAGCCCGGTGCTGTTCGCCAGGCCGTCCGGGAACGCCCGGTTGCGCGAGTGCAACAGCAACCGCGTGGATTCAATGGTGCCCGCGGCCACGACCACGACCTTCGCGCGCACCTCCTCGGAGGTGCCGGTGTTCGCGTCGATGAAGGACACCCCCGTCGCCTTGCCCGTGTTCGGGTCGTGCAGGATGTGGCTGGCGATGGCGTGCGAGCGCAGCGTCAGCCGCCCCGTCTTCAGCGCCGCCGGCAGCGTCACCGGCGCGTTCGAGGTCCGCCGGGCGACGACGTGGCGGTCGGGCCAGCGGGCCTTCACCTTCTCGCGCAGGCGGACCTCGCCGGGGGACAGCGGCGCGGGCCCCGCGAAGACGGAGTCCGGCAGCGTGTCCACGCCGTCCGAGTTGCCGTACAGGCCCATCCACCGCTCCACGATTTCGTAGGACGGCGCCAGGTCCGCGTGCGACAGCGGCCAATCCGGGCTCAGCCCGTCCAGGCTGCCCGCGTGGAAGTTGAAGTCAGACAGCCGGTAGAACTGGCGGCCGTGAGCCTTCACGCTCGTCCTGCCGCCCACCTGCCTCGCGCGGATCCATGCGAACGGCGCGTCGGCTGGCGTGGTGTAGGGATTGTCCACGTCATCCACGAAGGCGTGCGGATGGAATGGCCAGGCGAAGCTCGTGGCCTGGATGGACTGGCGCGACTTGCGGGAGGCGTCCGACTCGATGCGGTAGCCCAGCTTCTGCTTCACACGGTGCATCAGGTGGAGCGCCCGGTCCGCGTTCGCGCCGCGGCCCGCCTCCAGCACCAGCACCTGGAGCCCGGCCTCCGTCAGTTGCTTGGCTGCCCATCCACCGCAGGCCCCCGAACCCACCACCACCGCGTCATAGACCGTCTTCGACGTCTTCATGCCTGCTCACCCAGGACGGTCACTCTGCCGCCGCTGCTAAAGTTCGCCTGAATTGTAAATCAGGACCCTATTGGCGCCTATAGGGTCTAGATGTCTGGCGGGATCCAACACCAGCCTCGGGCAGTGACTTCCGCCTTGGCTTACGGGTCGCTTGCTGTCGGAGAGGTGCGGACATGGCCGGGTTGTTGAAGCGGATTCGGTGGGGGCGGGTGCTGGGTGTGTTGGTGTTGCCGTTGCTGCTGGTGGCGCTGGCGTTGGGCGGACGCGCGGCATGGCGCTCCGAGCAGTACTTCCACTACGCGAGGCCGGCGGCGGTGCTGCCCGCGGACTTCGCCTCCGCGCGCGAGGTGACGCTGCGCACGGATGATGGGGTGGAGCTGCGCGGCTGGTACGTGCCGTCCCGGAACAAGGCGGCGTGGGTGCTGGCGCATGGCTTGTCGCAGACCCGTATGGATTTGCTGCCGGAGGCCCGTGTGCTGCGCGACGCGGGGTATGGCGTGCTGCTCTTCGACCTGCGCGCGCATGGGCAGAGTGGGGGCGAGACGTCCACCTGGGGCGACAAGGAGCGCCAGGATGTGCGCGCGGCGCTGGCGTACGTGCGGGCTCAGCCGGAGGTGGATCCGGCTCGCGTGGGGGCGCTGGGGTTCTCCATTGGCTCCGCGGCGGTGGCGGAGGTGGCGGCAAAGGACCCGCAGGTCGCGGCGGTGGTGCTGTTGTCCCCGTTCAACACGCTGTGGCTGGCGGCGGCGTATGACTTCCGCCGCTTCGGCGTCGTCACCCAGACGGGGGCGCTGGTGCCGTTCTGGCGGCGGGGGATTGCCCTGGATGAGGTGCGGACCATCGACGCGGTGGACCGCATCAAGCCCCGGCCGCTGTTCATCGTCGCGGGGACGGAGGAGTCCGGGCAGCCGCTGCTGGATGAGTTGTTCACGCACGTCGCGCCGTATGCACAGACGTGGCGCATCCCGGGTGCGTCGCACGGCAACTTCACCGCTGCCGCGCCTGCGGAGTATCCGCGCAGGCTGCGGGAGTTCGCGGACTCGGCGTTGAAGCCGGCGGTGGCTCCCGAGGTGGAGACGCCCGTGGCTCCGTCCGTGGAGAAGAAGGCTCCGGCGAAGAAGCCTTCCCGGCGGACGAAGAAGGCAGGGGCCCGCTAGGCCTGGGCGGGCGTGGCGGCTTCGAGCTTCGCGAGCTGAGCCAGGTACATGCGGCCCTTCTCCGGGTCCGTCATGTGGATGAACGCCGCCATGCCCTTGAGCTGATCCAGCGACTCGCCCTCGCGGCCCGGCTTGCCCTTCAGGCGGTTGTGGATGGCCGCGCGCAGGCGGCGCACCACGTCGCGGGGGACCCGGGCGGCGGGCGTGCCGTCCTTGGCCTCGTTGACCACGAGCCCCGTGACGCGCTGACGGCTGCCCTTGCGCGCGACCCGCGTCTTGTCCGGGTGCACCGTGAAGCCTTCCGCCTCCACGATGTCCTTCACCCGCGCGAGCAGCACCGCCACCGGCGCTCCCTGCGCGCGGCGGGCCTTGGGCGCCTTCGCCTTCGTCCAGGAGAAGGTCAGGTCGTCCGCGTAGCGCGTGTACGTGAAGCCCAGCTTGCGCGACAGCGCCGACAGCCGCTTGTCCAGGCGCAGGCACAGCGCGTTGGTGATGCCCGGGGAGGTGGGCGCGCCCTGCGGGAGGGCTCGCGGACCCTTCGCCACGTGCAGCGTCTTGCCCCGGAAGGACATGCGCTCGCGCGGCGCCTCCGTGGACATCAGCGCCAGCAGCGTGGAGGTGTTCTCCGGCAGGCCGCCCTTGCGCAGGAGGCCCTTCACCCGGCGCCAGCTCACCGAGGGGAAGAAGTCCTTCAGGTCCACCTTCACCAGCACGTCCGCGCCCCGGTGCGCCAGCGCGTTGGTGAGGATGGAGCGTCCCGCCACGAAGCCGTGCGCCGCGCCGTGCACCGGCAGCCGCTCCACGACGTTGGAGAGCACCCAGCGCTGCGCCTGCTTCAGCTCCGGCTTGGGCGAGGTGATGGTGCGCTCGCCGCCGGTGCGCTTGGGGATGCTCCACGTCACGTAGTTGGAGCCCGTGTCCACGTCACGGTGGAACGCGAAGCCGCGCAGCTTGGACACGCTCAGGCCCAGCGCCTTGGCCAGCTCCTCCGCGTTGTTCAGCGTGGGCAGGCCGTTCTGGCGCGCGCGCTCCTCGCGGTGCTCCAGGTCGAACTTGTCCGGCAGGCCGGCTTCGCTCCAGAAGATGCCCACGCCCAGGTGGTTCACGTGCGTGGCCTTCCACGCTTCGTGGGCCTGGCGCTCCAGCGCGCGGCGCTCCACCGCTTCGGCCTTCTTCTTCTCCTTCCAGGCCGTCTTCTCCTTCTCCTTCAACGAGGAGAAGTCGACTTCATCCGCGAGCGCGCCCTTCGCCACGAGCTGCGCTTGCACCCATTCGTCCGCGCCGCCGGCCTCGGTGATGGCCTTCCAGCGCGTGATGAGGGCGTCGTGCGCGGCCTTGGCGGCCTCGCGCTTCGCGACGGTGTTGGGGGAGGCCGCGGGCGTGACTTCAGGTGCTGCCTGCGGCGGAGCGGCGGGGACGAACGACTCCAGCTTGGCGGTCATCGAGAATACCTTCGACGGGCGCGGCGGCTCAGGGAGGGGCGACGGAGACGAATCCGAGCGGTCGAGGGAGGCCAGGAAGGCACCACCAGCTCACCTGGGGCACGGTAGCCTCACCGGCTCTCCCCTCCCGAGCACTACCGTCGGGGTGGGAAAACGGCGGCTGCGTCGTTGGTTCCGCTTCCCGCCCCGACGGTAGTGCTCGGGAGGGAGAGAGCCAAGAACAGGCTACCTTGCGGAGAGTGTCCAGCATTTCAACCAGAACGGCGCAGCGCCGTTCCTACGCTCGAGGCGTTGAGGCTGATGCGGTCCAGACCTCTCTCGACCACTCGCTATTCGATTTTCGTCCGGCGCCACCATCCTTCCGGCCGCCCCGTCGGCGGCCGGGCCGTTGAGTGAGTGTTTACACCAGAGTCGAGGCCGCGTCGATGTAGCCGTCCGCGGTTAGTTTCTCCAAACGGCTGAAGTACGCCGTCCGGGCTTCCGTGTCCGTGTCGAACCAGAGGCGCTGGTGACGCGAGTCGCCCAGGCGGGGGCCCCACGTGAGGGCCACCACCTTGCCGTCGAGCGACACGCGATACACCTGCTCCAGTCCCGTGGCCGGGTCGCGGCGCACGTACGCGCGCGTCTCCGCGCGGATGAGCTTGCGGCCCTCCGGCGTCTGACGGAGCGCTTCTTCCTCGGCGCGGCGGCGGGCGTACGCCAGTCGCAGCGCGAGCATGTGTTCGCAGGGGCCTTCGCGCAGACCGGAGCGGCGGAAGTGCGGGCAGCCGCAGCTCGCGTCCTTCACGCGGCCCTCCAGGTCCATGGTGAAGCTGGGGAAGAAGCTGCGCACCGCCTCGCGGTCCACGACCTCTCCCTGGATGCGCGTGCCTTCTCCGACCAGGTCGTGCACCTGCGTGAGCTTCACCTCGCCCGACCCCGGACCGCCGTCGCCCAGCAGGCGGTGGGCGCGGGCCTCACGCTCGTTGCCGTAGCGCAGAGCGGCCTCGTCCACCGGCGTGGGCATCAGTTCGCGCGGGCGGTAGGTGCCTCGGGACACGTCGAAGAGGACGCGGCCTCGCAGGCATTCGAGCTGGAGCGCGGCGCGCACCTGATCCTTCGGTGCTCCCGCGTCCTTCGTCAGCACGTCGAAGGAGAGGGGCCCGTCCTTGCGCAGGCGGTTGCGCAGCTGCTCCGCCAGGCCTTCCGGCACGTCGCGCGGCATCAGCGCGTCGAAGGCGGCGGCGCTGGACCAGCCGCTCTCCGTCCAGCCGGTGAGCCCCAGCGTCAGCGTGGCCGCGCCCAGGTCGATGACCCAGAACACCGGCAGGCCCGGACCCAGGAGCTGCACGTGCACGCTCTTCGCGTGGGGCAGCAGGCGCGCGAGCGCGGCGAGGCGCTGACGGCCGAAGGTGCGCACCACCGCGGGGGCCGCGCCCGTGTACACGCCGCCGTGGCACTCCAGCACCTGCTCCCAGGGCTCCAGCACCAGACGCGGCGGGGCGCCGGGGACCAGCTCGAAGCGCAGCGCGCGGGGCGCCTTCTTCGAGCGGCGGGTGCGCAGCGCGAAGAGCAGGTTGTACAGGTCGATGGGCGCGATGGAGCAGGTGGTGGCCGGCAGCGTCGCGGCGGACTGCACCTGGAGGAAGCCTCGCAGCCACGCGTGCGGCACCTCCACCGTGCGCGGGGCGCGGGGCTCCGTGGCGGGGGCGGGCTTCGCGGTGGGGGCGACGTGGGCCTCCAGCACCACCGGGGCGTAGGCGCGCAGGCGGTCCAGCCGGGCGGGCAGGTCCTGCGGCACGTCCAGGAAGGTGGAGCCGTGCGCGGCCTGGCGCTTGTCGAAGAGGCTGTTGTCGAAGGCGAGCCGCGCGTAGGCGCTCTCGTCGCGGGAGAAGACCTCCAGCGAGACCTGGTCCGGATCCACCGTGAGGACGGGGTCCAGGACGGCGTCCTTCTTCTCCTCACCCTCCAGCGCGTTGTCGAGGAAGGCCTTCTGCGCTTCCCAGATTTGAGCGCTGGCGCGCTTGCCCTGCTTCATCAGGTACGCGAGGTACGCGGTGCGGTCGCGGCCCCGGTAGCGCAGGTCGCTGGAGAGCACCGCGAAGGCGGCGGCCAGCGCGTCGCGGAAGAGAGTGGGGTCCTTCACCTGGCCACTGACGCCCACGGTGCCTCGCGAGCCCTCCAGGGCCAGCTGCACGCGCGAGGCGTCCGGCGTGACGACCACGTCGCTCTGCGCGGCGTAGCTCAGCGCGACGGGATGACGTGCGGTTGCGGTGCTCACGACGGTTGACCTTCCTTCCGGGCGCGCTCAGCGGCCCGGCGTGCACGTTTGTGGGCGCGGTAGGCCGCCTTGCGCAGCTCCACCGACTGCGACTTGTCGAACGCGGCCGTCTTCAGCAGCGCCGCGGCCTCGTCTCCGCCCAGGCGTCCCAGCGCGGCCCAGGCGTCCTGCTTCACCTCCGCCTTGGGGTCGGCGGCCACGGACTTGAGCGGCTCCAGGTCCTTCTTCGCCAAGAGGGCGGGGACCGCGAGCCGGCGGCCCTCGCTGGCCGTGAGCGCGGACGTGGCGACCTTCGCGCCCGTGGGGCCCAGGGCCACCGGGTCGAAGGGCTTCACCTCCAGCGCCCAGGCCGAGGACTGCTCCGGCACCAGCGCGGCCAGCACCGACGCGGCGGCGGAGCGCACGTTCGCGTCCGGGTCGCCCAGTGCGGTGCGCAGGGCCTGCGCTTCGCTCGTGGCCTTCAGGCGGCCCAGCACGCGCGCCGCCTCCTGGCGCACGGCGGCGGGGGCCTGGGCCTCACCCTTGCGGAGGATTTCGGCGGACGGCGCCACCAGCTCCTTCGCGCCCAGCCGCGAGCCCGCCCAGAGCAGGCGCTCCCAGGCGGCGGCCAGGGGCTCCTTCTTCGCAGGCTGCGCGGAGGCCCACGCGGTGGCGGTGCGCCGTTCGGCGGCCACCAGCGCGCGGGTCAGTCCGGCCGTGTCCACGGCGCCAGCCTCGCGCGCGTCACCCGTCCAGGTGCCCACGAGCCGCGCGGCCTCCTCGCGGGCCTCCGGCTTGTCGTGGCCGAAGAGGGCGATGACCTCCGGCACCGGCATCGCGCCACGGCGGGCGAGGCCGCGACGCAGACGCAGGCGCAGCTCCACGTTGTCCAGCGTGGCCAGGCGGGGCACGAGCAGGGCGGGGTCGCCTTCGCTCGCGAGGTACGTGGCGGCGGGCTCGGAGATGTCCTCGTGCTCGCTCTGCACCGCGAGGAACTCCACCCGCGTGCGCTCCTTGGGGAAGAGCACGTCCAGCGCCTTGCGCACGGCGGCGCGGAGGTCGTCGTCCTCCTCGTTCAACGCGGCGGCCAGGGCGGACTCGGCGGCCGGGTCTCCGAGCTTCCCGAGCTGCTCCGCGACCGTGGCGCGCACGTCGTCGTCCGTCTCACTGTCGGCGAGCAGCGCCTCCAGCTTCACCCGGGCGCGCTCTCCGCCGATGGCGCGCAGACCGCGCACGCCGGCCTCCTGGCGCTGCAAGGCGGCGCCGTCCGTGGCCGCGGCCTCCACCTTCTCCTCGATGCGGCGGCGGTCCTCACCGTCGGGCATCCGGTTCGCGAGCCGGCCGAGCGCCTCGATGGCGGCGAACACCATGTCCTCTTCGGCCGGGGCATCCGGCGTGCCTCCGCCGGCCACCGTCTCCAGTTCGGAGAGGGCCCGCACGTCGCCCAGGGTGCCCAGGGCGAGCAGGGCCCGGCCGCGTTCGTGCGGCTCACCGGCGCGCGCGTACAGCAGCAGGGGACGCAGGGCGCTGGCGCGGCGCTGGTGCGCGACGCCTTCCGCCGCGGGCAGCATCAGCTCGCGGGCTCCGGCGCGGAGGATCTCCTCCAGCGGCTCCACCGCCGCGCCCTCTTCCACCACGCGCTTCGAGTAGTGCTCCACGGCCGCCGCGCGCACGGTGACGTCGCGGTCGTTGAAGAGCTGGACGAGCAGCGCGTCCTGGCCCTCGCTCTTGCCGTGCTCCAGCTCGCGGGCGGCGGCCTTGCGGACCTCGGGGTCCTGGCTCTTCACCGCCACGCTCAGGAAGCGCACCGCGAGCGCCGCGTCGCGCTTCTTCAGCTCGCGCTCGTGCTCCTTGAGCTTCTCCTGCTCCGGCGGCCAGGTGAGCTGCATCGCCGCCGTCACGCAGGCGAGGCGCACGGACGGGGCCTCGTCTTCCACGCTCTGGCGCGCGAGCACGTCCAGCGCGTCCGCGCGGTGGGTGCGGCCCAGCGCGGCCACCAGCCGGGTGCGCTCCGGAATCTCCGTGGCCACCGTCAGGCGCGCGGCGAGCGCGGCCACGGCGGCGGAGGTCCCCAGCCGCGCCAGGGCCTCCTGTGCGCGGCGGGCCACGGCCGACGTCTCCGAGCGCAGGAAGGTGCCCAGCACCTCCACCGCCCGGTCGTCGCCCCGGAACGCGAGCAGCTCCGCGGCGCGCAGCCGCAGGTCCTCGTGCTCGCTGCCCATCGCGCGGCCCAGGGCCTCCGTGACGCGCGGGTCGTTGGCTCCCGCGAGCCGCTCAATCACGCCCACGCGCAGGTCCGCGTGCTCGCTGCCCAGCGCGGCCAGCAGCGGATCCAGGCTGCCCGGCGGGCTCAGCTTCTCCAGCAGCTCGAAGGCGGACTTGCGCACCTCCGGCAGCGGCGAGTTGAGCGCCGCGGCCACTCGCGGACGGGCCTTGTCACCGCGCTCCGCCAGCTCCTCCAGCGCGGCGCGCGCCACGTCCGGCGACAGCGAGGCCAGGGCCAGCGCCAGCGGCTCGTCGCTGCCGGCGGGGTACAGCTCCTTGAGGCCCGCGAGCGCGGCCCGGCGCACCAACTGGTGCGGGTCCTCCAGCGCGCGCAACAGGGCGGCCACCGCGGCGGACGTGCCCGCGTAGCCTTCCTGCGTGAGCTTCACCACGCGGTCCACGGCGTCGCGGCGGACGCGGTGGCCTTCCTCGTCACCCGCGGTCACCTGACGCAGCAGGCCCACGTAGGCACCGAAGGCGAGGCGGCGCAGGTGCTGACGCTCCGCCTGCGTCGCGTCCTTCGGCGTCCCGGTGCCCGCGCCTTCCGGCGGCTTCACCGCGGAGAAGAGGCGGCGCAGCCAGCTCTTGCCCGTGGCGGAGGCCGTGCCCTGCTTCTCCGGCGTGGACGCCTGGATGACGTGCGCGGCGCCCTCGGCCGTCTCCGGCTTCCAGGGGGCCTGGAGCGAGCTGGGGCGCGCGACCTTCTGCGCCTCACGGAAGTAGTCCAGCGGCTTGTTGCGCAGCAGCAGCACCTGCGCCGCCGCGTAGCGCTGCTCCGGCTGACCGCTGGAGAGCGCCTCCGCGAGGCCAATCACGCGCTTCGCCCGGTCCTCCTCCGAGGGCCAGTCCTTCATGTCGCCGGCCTTCTCCGGACGCGGCGGCAGCAGCACCTCCACCAGGTGCGCGCGGTAGGCCTCCGGCTCCGTGCGCAGCTCCAGCGCGCGGGCCGCGGCGTAGCGCACCTCCGGACGGCCGCTGGACAGCGCGCTCGTCAGCAGGTCCGGCGGTCCACCCTCGCGGCTGGCGCGCAGGTCCCGCGCGAGCACGATGGCGAACACCATCTCCTGCACCTCGCGCGCGGAGTCCTCCAGGCCGTGCAGCAGGCCGCCGTCGCCCTCGTGGCCCAGGGCCGCGAACGCGAGGATGGCGCCCAGCCGGATGGGCAGGTGCTCATGGCGCAGGTTCCCGGTGAGCACCGGCAGCGCGCGCACGTCACCCAGGCGGGCCAGACCGTCCGCCGCCCAGGAACGCGCCGCCACCAGCGAGTGGCCCAGCGCGTCCAGCAGCGCGCCCTCATCACCCCGGCGGCTGGCCGTGGCGAGACCGCGCGCGCCCTGCTCCTGGAGGTCCGACACCTCGTGGGGCAGGAGCGTGGTGGCGTAGAAGCCCAGCAGGCGGCGCGAGCCCAGCGTGGCCAGCGCGCGCGATGCGCGGATGCGCAGGGGGACGAGGATGGCGGGCGGGTACATCCGCTCCAGGTCCTTGTCCGTGATGAGCCCGCGCATGGGCTCGATGATGTCCTCCGCGCCGCGCGGGGCGAGCAGCTCCGAGGCCCGCACGCGCACCGGCAGCGCCGACGCCGCGATGCCCGCGAGCAGCGGCCCGTTCTCGTTCGGGATGAGCTTGTCCAGCGCCTCCAGCGCGGCGAAGGCCACGTCCAGGTGCTCGTCCTGCACGCGCTTGAGGAGCGCGGAGCGCATGGCTTCCGCCGGGGCGTGCACGGAGGCCTTGGCGGCCTTCTCGCGCAGGGCCGGGTGCGTGGTGTTGAGCGCGGCCAGGTGCGGCTCCGCCTTCTCCTTGCCGGCCAGCTTCACCCACGCCTCGTAGGCGGCGGTGGCCACGCCCGCGTCGCGGTCCTCCACGGACTTCTTCAGCCGCTCCAGCGCCCAGTCGTCGGTGCCCTTCTGCGCGAGCACCTCCACCGCGCGGGTGCGCAGGTCCGGGAAGCGGCCCGCGAGCGCGCGGTCCAGCGCCTTCACGGGCTCCTTGTCGTTCCAGGCCCACAGCGTGCGGAAGGCCTCGCCGCGCACCTTGGCGGACTCGTCCTCCAGCGCGTCGCCCAGCAGCCCTTCCGCGCCCTCCGCCTTCGCGCCCAGCTTCACCAGCCGGTCCAGGCCGCGCACGCGCACGTCCTCGTGACCGGAGCGCAGCGCGGCCTCCGCGGCGGACAGCGGCGCGTCCGCGTCCAGCGCCACCACGGCCGACAGCGCCGCCGCGCGCACGTCGCCGTCCGCGTCGTCCAGCATCCACACCAGCCGCTCGCGGGCGCGCGGATCCTGCAACGCCTGGAGCGCGGTGGCCGTCTCGCGGCGGATGGCGGCGTCATCCTCGCGCGACAGCTGGAGCAGGGCGCCCAGGGCGCGGCCGTCACCCAGCTGCGCCAGCACTCGCGCGCCACGCACGGCGGTGTCCGGCATGCGGCACGCCATGGCGGCGAGCAGCGGCTCCAGGTCCGCCTCCGTCAGCGCGGTGCCGGCGGGCGTCTTGCCGAAGAGCTGCTCGCGCGAGGCGGCCAGCTCCGCGTCGGTGGTGAACTTCGCCTCCGTCTCTCCGGCCGCGCGCTTCGCCTGGAGCGTCAGCATGCGGCTGACTTCCCGCACCGTGCGCGCGAACTCCTCGTCCTTCGCTTCCAGCGTGGCGGCCAGGGCGCGGCGCTCCAGCACGCGCACCGCGAAGGCCACGCGGCGCACGTCCCGGTCCGCGTCGTCCAGCGCTCGCGCCACCAGCGGTTGCAGGCGCGGGTCGCCCAGCAGGCCCGCCACGGACGCGCGCAGCAGCACCTCCACCTTGAGGGCCGCGGGGCCGCGCTCGAAGGCCAGCTTCAGCGGCTCCGTGCTGCCCTTGGGCGACACGGTGGTGAGCGCGTCCAGCGCGGCGGTGCCCACCTCCGCGTGCGTGTCCGGCAGCTTGCTGGCGATGAGTCCCGGCACCAGCGGCGACACGCTGCCCTGCTTCGCCAGCAGGCGCAGACCCTGCACGCGCGTGTCCGTGAAGCGCGAGTCCAGCGCGGCGCGAGGGGCCGCGAGCGGGGACTCCGTCTCCAGCTTCACCAGCGCGTCCAGCGCCGCGGCGCGCACCGTCTTGTCGTCGTCGTTGAGGCGGTCGCGCAGCTTCGGGCGCGCGGCGGTGCGGCCGTGGTTGCCCAGCTCCGTGGCGGCCAGCCGGCGCGCCGCGACGTCCTTGTCCGAGGACAGCACGCCCAGGACGAAGTCCAGCGCCTCCGGCTCCTGGAGGGCCACCGCCTCCTTCACCGCGGCCTCGCGGCGGGGGAGGGCGGCCTTCAGCGCCTCGTTGAAGGCGTCGAAGCCGTGGCCGTAGGCCGTCGTCTCGTCCGTGGGCTTGCCGTCCGTGCCCAGCGTGACGCGGGTGACGCGGCGGTCCTCGCCGGCCACGAAGAGGAAGCCCAGGAGCTGCTTCGCCTGGCGGGGGTTCGCCGGGGGCGCGAAGGCCACCGCGTTCAGGGCCTTGCTGCCCAGCTCGAAGGTGCGCGGCTTGCGGCGCTCGTCCAGGCGCCAGACCTTCAGCTTGCCGTCGCTGCCCACGGACGCGATGCGCTCCGCCGGGTCCTGGCCCGCTTCCGCCTGCGGCGTGGGCGGGAACACCAGCCCCAGCACGGAGCCCGCGTGGCCGCTGTCCTTGTCGCCGCGGACCTCGAACTCCACCGCGCCGACGAGGTAGCCGATGCGCAGCTTGCCGTCGTCACCCGCGGAGACGAGCCGACCGTCGCGCGGCGTGAAGGCCAGCGCCCGCACCGCGCCTTCGTGGCCCGGCATGTCGCGGCGCGCACCCGTCGCCACCGTGAACGAGCGCACCACGCTGTCGTCGCCCGCGCAGGCCACGTACGTGTGCGTGGGGTCCACCGCCACCGCGCGCAGCGGCTGCGAGGACGCGCTCCACTCCTTGAGCTTCTTCGTGCTCTCCCAGTCCCACGCGCGCACGAAGCCGTCCGCGCCGGCCGTGTAGAGCACCTTGCCGTCCGGGCTGGCCGCCACCGCCGTGCACCCGCCCGGGTGCGCGTTGTGGAGCTGGAACTTCACGGTGCCGTCGGTGAGCGACCCGAAGCGCACGGTGCCGTCCGCGCCCGCCGCGGCGAACTGCTCGCCGGACAGCGCCACGCCCAGGACGTGCGCGGGCAGCGGGCTGGTCCACAGGACCTTGTTGTTCGCTGCGTCGTACGCGGTCAGGCGGCTGTCGGCGGCGGCGCGGGTGCCGCCCACGATGAGCAGGCGCGCATTGGCCGCCAGCGCACGGACCTTCTCGATGTTGCCGATGGAGAGGTTGGCCATGGTGTCGTTGTCCTAGATGCCGCCGAGCTGCACGCCCGGGTGTGCCGCACGCAGTTGCACCAGCGAGGCCAGGCAGCTCTGCCACTCGCCCTTCGCCACGGAGCCGGTGAACTCGCCCAGCACGGGCGCCACCACTCGCGCGAAGCTCTCGTCTTCCAGGTCCAGGTCGCGCACCAGCTCCACCACGCGGCGCTTGGCCACGCTCGCGGACAGCCGGCGCTGCACGTCGCCCTCGCGCGCTTCCTTCGCGCGCCCGGGCGGCAGGCCGAACATCATGCGCCGCAGGAACGTGCGCAGCGCCTCCACGTCGCTGAAGCGCGTGGTGCCACCCGCCTCGCGCTCGTCCTTGCCACCGCCCGCCGGCTTCCAGCCCTCCGGCAGGTGCAGCGGACGGTGCTTCTCCCAGAGCAGGCGCACCGCGAACAGGCCCACCTCGCGGTCCGCGCTCTGCATCAGGCCGGACAGCCGCTCCGCGCCGCCCAGCCGCGCGTAGTGCCGGCGGATGAGCTCCACGGCGACTTCACGCGTGCTGCGCTTGGTGGACTCCGTGAGCGCGAACACCTTGCCCGCGTCCAGCTCCTCCGGCTGGAGCGTGTGGCGCGCGTCCGCGCCCGGCTCGCCCGCGTTGAGCAGGGCGTCGTAGGCCAGGTTGCGGATCTCCTTCGCGTCCGAGTCCGCCAGCTCGTACACGCGCGTCTGGTAGCCCCACGCGCGCAGCTCCGAGCGGGCGATGGTCAGCGCGAAGCGGCGCACGTCGTCGCGCGCGTCGAACAGGGCGGGCCACAGCCGCTCCGCCGAGTACGCCTTGCGCGGCGCGCGGGGGCGCAGCTCGTAGGACTTGGACTCCGGCTGCTCCGGCCCGATGCCCGGGTGGTGGCAGCGCAGGTACATCTGCGCGAACGCGCGCACCGGCGGCGGCTGCTTCGCGCCCAGCGCCAGGTCGAACAGGCGCTCCAGGTCCGCGTCCGCGTCGCCCGTGTCGCTGAAGTCCGCGGGCACCACGTTCGCCAGCAGGTAGCGGTGCGCGAAGTCGTGCAGCTGCGGGTCCGCCCGGCGCGCCAGCGCCAAGAGCCAGGGCACCGTGAGCTGCCGCGCGGTGAAGAGCTTGCGGTTGCCCAGGAGCTCCAGCGCCGTGCCGCGGAACCTGCCGTTGAAGACGAGCGCCTTCACCCGCTCCACGTCCAGGCCCGGCAGGCTGTCCGCGCGGGTGAGCCACTGCGCCGCCTGACGGCCCAGGCGCGGGTGCGCGACGAGGTCCAGGACCCACTCCGGCCCGATGTCCGCGACCTTGTAGGTGGACAGGGCCTTCATCGCCACGTCCTCCACGATGCGCTGGCGCGTCGAGCGCTGCTTCGCCTCCGTGAGCGCCACCTTCCAGAAGTCCGCCGGCATCTCCCCGGCCGCGTACTTCGTGGCGACATAGCCCTTCGCCCAGTCGAGCTGCTGCTGCTTGCCCCAGAGCAGCTCGCGCAGGAAGTCGTGCGTGATTTCCGCGCGGTCGAAGGACTGCTCCAGCGACTTCGCCGCGAACGCCGCGGTGGGCTTGGACACGAGCAGCCGGCCCAGGAGCGGCAGCCCCAGGTCGCGCGGCTTGTGCTTCTCCAGGGCGGCGGCGGCGAACTTCTGCACGTCGTCCTCGCCCTTCTCCACCAGGTCCGCCAGCCGGTCCGGGGCCAGGTCCTGCGCGTGGCCGCGCGCGTACTCGATGGCGTAGGCGCGGGCCTTGTCGCTGGGGGAGAACAGCAGCGCGAGCACGGCCTCGTGCAGCCCGGCCGCGCGCAGCTTGCCCTGGTGGAAGTCCGGCGAGCCCTGGAGCGTCTCCACCAGGAAGTCGTGCGCGCTGCCCAGCGGACGGCGCGCCAGGCGGTCCAGCCACGCGGGCGTCACCTTGCGCAGCGCCTCCGGGTGGTCCTTGCGCAGGCCCTGGATGGCGAACTTCGCGGCAGGGTCCGACTGGCACGTGTCCAAGAGGCGCATCAGCGCGTCCGGCGAGCGCTTCCATGCGTCCGGGTACATGCGCTGCTTCACCATGTCGCCCGGGGGCTGGATGGGGAAGCGCGACGCGCCGTAGTTCTTGCTGTTGTGCGCCCAGATGTGGTGCGCCACCCAGCACTGCGACCACGAGGTGTCCGGGTCGTAGTGCCGCAGGACCTCCACCGCGAACTGCGGGTAGAGCTCCGGGACGGCCGCGCCCAGTTGACGCAGGAAGCGCCAGGCCCGGCGCTGGAGGTAGGTGAGGGTGCCGGCGCCCACCTCGCGGTGACGGCGTCCGCCGCGCTCGGTGTCGAAGCGCCAGGCCAGCGCGCCGAACATCTCCGCGTCGTGGCGCGCCTCCGCCAGCTTGTAGATGCGCTTGAGGCCCGCCCACAGGCCGAACTTCAGCGGCGCTTCCTTCACCAGGGTGATGAGGGCGGCGCGCGCGGGCTCGGTGTTCTTCTCGTAGAGGGACACCAGCAGGTCCGCGAGCAACAGGCGCGGCGGCAGCGGCACGTCCTTCTGCGCGAGGAAGCGCTGCCACGCCTCATGCGAGCCCTTGCGGCGGCCGGCCTTGTCGCCGTCCATGCGCGCCTGCTCCAGGAGCTGCTTCAGCGCGTCGAAGGACAGCGCGCCCTGCGGCAGCGGCGTGTCGGACGTGCGGTCCGGCTGGTCGAGGAAGGCCAGCACGGACTCGGCCAGGTCCGGTGCCTCCGCCCTGGCCAGACGTTCGAGGTCTGCTGCGCTCAGCGCGTCACTCGGGGTCATACGTGGGGTTTAACACAGCTCCCCTGGACCGCGAGGCATGTCGGACCCGCCTCACCACGGAAGCGCGGGGAGCTCCACCTCCTGCGTGTCCCGCGGGGTGCCCGGGCCCACCGTCACGTCCTCGCGGAACGAGAGCCAGCGTCCATCACGTTCTTGCAACACGAGAAGCGTGTACGGACCGGGAGGAACGAGGGCCCAGTGCCCTCCGATGCTGGGGATCAACGCGGGGAGTGCCTGTTCGCGCAGCCACCGCACCTCCGCGGCCGAGGCCGATTCGGGCGGCGCGGGGACCCGGCCGGGGAGGAGATAGGAGGTGCCCTGCCTGCCGCGCTCGCCCCAGCGCAGCCTCAGCATGATGCCCGTCGTCGTCAGCGGCAGGTCCACCCGGTTGACCCGGTGCGGCTCCACGCGCACGACGCGAGGCACGGCCCTGCCGGTGTTCCCGCCCGCGATCTTCACCACGTAGTCGCCCGGGGCCAGGTCGCGGAACAGGGCCACGCCGTCCATCGCCGGGGCGGAGATTTCCTTCTCCGGGTCCGCCTTCGAGACGACCGCCAGGACGTTCGACGACGACCGGCCCTGGGCGTCCCGCGCGGTGACCTCCAGGCGGGTGGAGATGGGCAGGCGCAGCTCGAGCGTGTCCTCGGTGGGGCCCACGATGCGCTCGAGCAGCGCGTGTTCCTCCTCCTGCGCGGTGAGCAGGTAGGGCCGGGACTCCACGGAGGGCAACTGGAAGGTGCCGTCCGGGCCGGTGTCGACGTCCGCGAAGGACCTGGCCTGCTCCGCGTTGGCGGCGCCTTCCTCCGGCAGCGACAGGGAGATGGACACGCCCTCCAGCGGAGCGCCGGTGGCGTCATCCACCACGCGGCCCTTGATGACGTGGCCCGCTTCCATGGGCACCGTGCCCAGGTCCACGTCCCGGCCGGCGGGGACGTCCACGTCTCGCTGGGTGAGGGCGTGGCCCGGCGCCTCGAAGGTGAGGTGCTGGGGGCCGGGCTCGTCCACGAAGACGGTGAAGGCGCCCTTCGGGTCGCGCACCGCCTCTTCGTTCACGGTGAAGCGGGTGATGGGCGTGCCGTCCTTCTTCGCCAGCCGGCCGGTGATGCGGCCCTGGAAGGCGAGGGTGATGCGCACCTCCATGTTCCCCGCGCGGGCGATGATCTTGGGGGCCTCCTGCTCCTCGATCCATCGCTTGTGCCGCGCTTTCAGCTGCTCGAAGGTCTCGTCGTCCGGGGCCTCGTCGGGGCGCTCCTTCTTGGGCGGCTTGGGCCGCGCGTAGCCCGGCTTCGCCGCCGTCAGCTCGTAGTCCCAGTCGCGCGCCAGCGGCTCCAGGACGAAGCGGCCATCCGGGCCCGTCGTGGCGGAGAGGGGGGAGTACCCGCGGCCGGTGCTGTCCTCCTCCTCCTTCGCGGTGGCCTCCACGGTGACGTCCGCCAGGGGCCGGCCCTCCGCGTCCACGACGATGCCGCCCACCCGGCCGTCCATGTCCAGGCGCAGCGCCAGGTCCACGGTCTCCGAGCCGCGCAGCACCACGCGGTCGGGCAGGTGGCGCTCGAAGCCGCCCGTGGAGGTCCGCATCCACACGGCATAGGTGCCGGGCGGCAGGCCCTTGATTTCGAAGCGGCCGTCCTCGCCCGAGGAGCCCGCGAAGGTCGTGCGCTCGCTGTCGGACGCGTCGCCGTCTTCTTCTCCTTCCGGGGCCTCCGGCTCCTGCTTCTCCAGGGAGACGTCCACCTCGTTGACGGGCGTGCCGCGCGAGCTCGTCACGGTGCCGCGCACGGTGGCGCCCGAGTCCAGGGTGAGCTTCAGGCCGGAGGTGGGGGCGCGGACCTGGAGCGTGCGCGGCAGGTAGCCCTCGGCCTCGATGGTGAGGGTTCCGGAGAGGGGCTGGTCCACCTTGATGGCGAAGTGGCCCTCCGCGTCGGAGGTGGCGTCGAAGGTGAGGGGGGCCTCGTAGGACGGGTGCCTCAGGATGAACGAGCGCGCGTACACGGGCGGAGGCGCGCTGACCGTGCGCTTGCGGTCCGGGGGTTGCAGCGACAGGGCGGCGTCCACCACCGGCTGGCCCGCGGCGTCGGTGACGATTCCCTCCACGAGGATGGCGGGGGAGAGGACGAAGTCCAGCGCGGGGCCGCCCGAGGCGACGGTGCGGGTCTCGGTGAGGTCCAGCATCCGGTCCGCCACCACCTGGAAGCCGTAGTCGCGGGCATGAAGGGGGCCCAGGCGCACGCGGCCGTCCGCGTCGGTGGTGCCGAGCGGCTGATAGATGGGCGTGCCGTAGTGCTTGGAGAGCTCACCCGGCAGGTCGGCGCTCACCTCCGCGTCGGCCACGGGCTTGCCGGCGGTGTCGCGCACGGTGGCCTCCACGAAGAAGGTGGTGCCCAGGCGCAGTGTCACCTGGACCTCGCGCTGGTCCTCCGGGAGCGTCACCGGTTCGCGCGCGAGGAGGCCACCCTGCTCCGCCTCCAGGGTGTACTCGTCGGGGGACATGTCGTCGAAGGTGAAGCGCCCCCGCTCGTCGGTGGTGGCGACGAGCCCGGTGTCGGCCACCGTGACGGTGGCGCCGGCCACGGGGTGCTCGCCGTCCACCACGGTGCCCACGATGCGCCGGGGGGAGTACAGCACCACGTCCTCCGGCAGGGGGCCCACGGCCACCCCTCGCATCCACAGGGTGATGCGCCCCTGCTGGGCGGCGAGCAGGCCATAGCTGTCGTCGGGCAGGGGGCCCACGGAGAAGCGGCCGTCCGCGCCGGTCTTCGCGTCGAAGAAGCGCGCCGTGCCCAGGTGCATCACGGTCACCTGGACC
The DNA here is from genome assembly GCF_054512695.1 of Corallococcus sp. M7. Taxonomy (NCBI): domain Bacteria; kingdom Pseudomonadati; phylum Myxococcota; class Myxococcia; order Myxococcales; family Myxococcaceae; genus Corallococcus; species Corallococcus sp. M7. The sequence continues at coordinate 9,727,908 of NZ_CM137252.1, read as the reverse complement.
TGGGAGAGGGGGGCGCCGTCATCGTCCACCACGCGGCCCGTGAGCGGCTGGCTGGCTTCGAGCTCCAGCGTCACGTCCCGGGTGCTGGAGGCGACATCCTCCAGGAGGCCCGCGCCCTGGGAGCCCAGGGCCCAGAGGGTGACCGTCCCCTGGGGCAGGCCCTCCAGGGTGAAGGAGCCGTCCTGCGCGGACGTGGTGCGCGACAGGACGAAGGCACCGCCCCGGTGGGCCTCCACCAGCTCCCGGACCCAGAGGTTGCCGGCGGACGAGAGGCAGTCCTCCGAGGCCAGGGACACGTCGGGCTCGTTCGGGTCACACGGCAGCTCCGTCAGCGTCTCCCCGGGGAGGGGGACGGAGGCGGAGACCTCGATGCCGGCGACGGGCTGCCCCTGGAGGTCGACGACGCGGCCCTGGACCTGGAGGGCGCCCTGGGGCGGCGGGGGCGGCGCGGGGGGGAGCTGGCGGCGCGAGGCGCGGGCCGCGGGTGGGGCCGCGGGGGCGGTGGGAGTGGGGCGCAGCCACCAGAAGACCCCGGCTCCCATGAGGAGCAGGAGCACGACGCCTCCAATGACCACCGCCGACGTCTTCCGCATGGCGCCCCTCCAGGGTGGGCGACTGTAGCAGGAGCGCTGACGCGGGCCTCTTCAGAGGGGGACGGCGAAAAAAAACAGGGCCGAACCAAGGTTTTTCGCGGCCGACGTATTGAAGGCGAGGTGGGGATGCTGGGGGCAGAGCCACCAGGGTCCAAGGGCTCGGGACGCAAGAGCGGACCGGGCAGAGGGGGAAAGGGTTTCGGGGGTCGATCTTCCGGGACTCAAGGTTTTCGGTAGTCGACGTCTTGAAGGAAAAGCAGGACGGACGCGGAGCTTTGGGGGCCGCATCCGAGAGGGGGACCCCTCGGGGGAGGGGTTGAGTTACTGGGAGCGCGTCGAGGGGGCGCGCTCCCAGTATTTTTTTGTGCGCCAGGGTCTGGAGCCGCGCGGGAGGTAGACTTGCCCGGCATGAACGCTCCGTCCTTCGCGAAGCCCTGGCGTGAAGCCTTCGAGGACTACTTCCGGTGGTCCACGCAGGGGCCGCAGACCGTGGGCATCGACCTGGGCGCCAATCCGCTCGCGCCCATGGCCAGCCACCCCGTGCTCTGGCGGCTGGCCCTGCCCTTGAAGAACCCGATGTCGAACGGGCTCCGGGACAGCGATGAGGAGGACGCGGTGTTCGCGGTGCAGGGCGCGCTGGAGGAGTGTCTGCGTCCCCTGGGGCTGCTGAGGGTCGGGCACCTCGTGGATCAAGGCGTGCAGTTCGTCTACCTGTATGGCCCGAAGTCCATCACGGCCAGGCAGGTACGGCCGCTCGTGCAGGCCCATCAGGGGGCCTATGAGGTGGGCGTGGCGCGGACGTGGGACCCCCACTGGACGGCGTATCTCCAGATGCTCTTCCCGCCGCCCCTGCACTATCAGTTGCGGATGAACCGCCAGCGGGTCGCGCTCCTTCGAACGGAGGGGGAGCCGCTGGACGTGGCCCGGAAGGTGGAGCACCGCGTGTCCTTCCAGGTGGAGCATCTCGCGAAGGACGCGGAGGCCCGGCTGAGGGGCGCGGGGTTCCAGGGCTTCCGGTGTGAGCTCGTCCGGGCGCCCGGGCGCGTGCTCGGGTTCGAGTGGCGCCTGGACTTCCACCGGGTGGACACCGTGGACGACGCGCGGGTGGACGCGGTGTCCGAGGAGATCCACGACATCGTGGAGTCGTACCACGGCACGTATGAAGGCTGGGACTGCCTGCTCGTGGCGGAGGACTTCTAGCTAGCCGCTGGAGACGACTCGCAGACTCTCGCGGGGGGGCTTCGTGGCGCCGGGCAGCTCCAGCACGTGGGCGCCCTCCGCTTCGAAGTGCTCGCGCAGCCACGGGTGGCAGGTGAAGGCGATGACCTGGTGGGCCTCCGCCAGCCTCGCGAAGAGCCTCACCGCGCCCCGGGCCCGCTCTGGATCGAAGTTCACCAGCACGTCGTCCGTGATGAGCGGCAGCGCGCCCCGCGTCTCTCCGAAGTCGCGGATGACGGCCAGCCGGAACGCGAGGAACAGCTGCTCGCGCGTGCCCCGGGACAGCTGCTCCGCGCTCCAGTCCCGGGTGCCGTCGCTGACGCGCAGCTCGCGCGCGTCCCCGGCGGGGATGAAGACGCGGCGGTAGCGCCCCGCCGTCAGCTCGGAGAACAGCTCGCTCGCCAGTTGGATGACGCGCGGCTGCTGCTCCTCCTCGAACCTCCGGCGCGCCCTCCCGAGCAGCGCCAGCGTCAGCCGGTCCGCCGCGTAGCGCGTGGCCAGCTCCGCCGCCTTGGCGCGCAGCGTCTCCTCCTGGATGCGCAGCCGTGACACGCGGTCGTCGTTCTCCCACTGCGACAGCTGCGTCTTCAGGCTGCCCTGCTCCGTGAGCACGGCCTTGTGGCGCTCGCCCTCGGCCTTGTGACGCTCGCGCAGCGTGGCGAGCTGTTCCTTCAGGCCCGTCTCACCGCCCGCCGCGTGGACCTCCTCGTTCGCCGCGTTCTCACCCAGGCCGGTGAGTGCCTGCACCCGCTGGACGTGCTCGCGCACCCGGGCCGCCAGCTCCGCGTACCTTCGCGCCTGCACCGCGCGGCGGCGGAAGGTGGCCTCGTCCTGGCATCCGCCTTCCGTGAGCAGCGCCTCCCACGCCTGGTCCTCGTCCAGCGCCAGCTGGTCCAGCCGCGCCTTCTCCGCCAGCAGCTCTCCGCGCTGACCGTCCAGGTGCCGCTGGTCGGCCGCCCGCGAGCGCGCCTCCTCCAGCGCCACGGACACCCGCGCGGCCACCGTCTCCGGAGGCCCCTCGGGCAGGCCCGCGGCCCGCGCTTCCTGCAAGAGCCGCGTCGTCACCGCGTCGCACGCGGCCTCCGCCACCGTGAACTCCTCTTCGTCCGTGCGCAGGTCCAACAGCCGCTGCCGCAGCGCCGCGGCATCCAGCCACAGCGTCAGCGCCGATGCCGCGGAGAGGGTCTCCGGGAAGCGGCGCGCCACCAGGAACGCCATCCACTCCTCGCGCAGCACCTCCTCGCGCTGGCTCGCGCACAGCCGTGCTTCCTCCACGCGCTGGTCCTCTCGCACCGCCGTGTCCCAGGCCGTGCGCAGCGTGTCCTCCTCGCGCACCAGCAGCTCGCGCCGCTCGGCCTGCGTCAGCAGCTCCGCGAGCTGTGACTCCTGCGCGGCCAGGTCCGACAGCGATGCTCCCGGGGACAGTCCCGCCGCGCCGGAGGCGTTCAGCAGCTCCCGCTGGAGCAGCTCCTCCCGCGCGCACATCGCGGCCTGCACCGAGCGGAAGCGCTCCTCCTCCTGCTGCCGCCAGCGGTGCCGCGCCGCCTGCGCGTCCAGGCTGGCCTTGCGCGCCGTCTCCACGCGGTGGCGCACGAACAGCAGCAACCCCACCAGCAACAGACCGCCCACCGCGCACAGCACGCCCACCGATGGGCCCGCGAGCCATGCCGCGAGCGCCGCGAACCCCCACGCCACGATGGCCGCCGCCACCACCCAGGACAGCGGCAACAACGAGCGCAGCGGCACCGCGTCCGTGGGCGCCCGCACACCGTCCATCTGACGGCGCTGCTCCAGCCGCTGCTCGGCCAGCCGCTCCAGGTCTCCGCGCACCGCGCGCATCCGTCCTACCGCCGCCTGCCGCTGCCGCACCTGCGCGGGCCGCGCCTCGGGCAGTTCCTCCAGCTCCGCCTGAACGCGCCCCAGCGCGGTCTCCAGCCGGGCCCGTTCCTCGCGCGTGCGCGCCTGCTCCGCCTCCGCCTGCGCGAGCGCCGTGTCCGCCGCGTCCAGCCGTCCCGCGAGCGACTCCAGCTCACCTCGCGCCCGCGCGCCCAGGTCCAGCGCGAGCAGTCCGCCCGCGTCCACCGCGAGCCCCAGCTCTCCCAGCGACTGCTCCAGTTGCCGCCGCCGCGAGGTGAGCGACGCCCTGCGCGCGGGCAGCGAGCGGAGCTGCTCGGAGTGTCCCGAGTACGTGGCCAGCGCCGTGCGCAGGGACTCCGCGCGCTCGCGCACGGGCCATGGGGCCGCCAGCCGCTCCCGTGCCTCTTCGATGGGCGCGAGCCTTTCGTGCAACTGCGCCTGCTGGGCCCGGTACGTCTTGCGCCGCTGGAGCACGTCCTCCAGCCGCGTCTCCGCACCCGGTGGGAAGGTGTCCAGCACCGGCAGCGTGGCCAGCTCCGCCCGGTCGCGCGCGAGCACCGCCAGGTCTCCCAGCGCGGACTCCAGCCGCGAGGCGTGGTCCAGCTCATGCTCGGTGTGCTTGCGCGCAATCTCCAGCGCGTGGCCCTCCGCGATGCGCTCCGCCAGTTGGTCGCGCGTGGAGAAGTAGAGCGCGGGCCGGTCACCCGCTTCGCGCAGCGCCTGCTGCACCTCCTCCAGCTCCTTCATCACGCGGTTCAATTCGGGCTTCTGCCCGCGCGGCGCGTACAGCGCCTCCGCGTCCTTGCGCAGCCGCTCCACGGCTTCCGGCAGCCGCCGCGCGCCCTGCATGCCCGCGGCGAACAGCGCCTCCGACACGCCGCGCTGCTGCGCGAGCCGCTGGAAGGAGGACAGCTCATCCAGGCGGAAGGCGAACACCTCGAAGAACAGCTCGCGCGGCACGTCCGCCAGCGCCTGGTCGAGCAGTGTCTCCGGCAGCGGCTGTCCATCCAGGCCGCGCACCGTGAGCGTGCCCTCCGACGCGCGCTTGCCGCCGTGGCGGTGCACCACCAGCGGGCCACAGGCCGTGTCCAGCCACAGCTCGCCGCCGAAGAGCGCGCCCTCCGGTTCGTAGCGCTCCGGCTGGCCGCGCTTCTCGAAGCCGAACAACACGCCGCGCAGGAACGCGAGCAGGGTGCTCTTGCCCGCCTCGTTGGGCCCGTACAGCAGCGTGAGCCCCGGCCCCGGCGTGCCCGAGTACCCCCGGAAGTGCCCGAAGCCGTCCACCTGGAAGCGGTTGATGCGCAGGCCCGGCTTCATGATGCCTCCTCGTGGAGTTGCTCCACGCCGCGCTGGCCCGCCTGCGACACCAGCTCCGGCCGGGGCGCCTCCAGCGCATCCACGCCCAACCGCTTGAGGCGCTGTCCCAGCGTCGTCAGGTCCTCGTCGTCCCACAGCGCCGCGAGCGCTTCGTCGTCATGGGTCAGCGCCTGCGCCTCTTCCAGCAGCGTGCCCAGGAAGCCGCCCCCGGCGCGCACCGCCTCCAGGTCCACCTCCGGCCGGCTGCCATCGCGCAGCGACTCCAGCAGCACCGGCGGATGCGCGCGCGCCAGCCGCTCGCGCAGGTCCGCCTCCAATTGCGTCCTCGCGCCGGGCCGAGCGAGCTCCCGGTGCAGCGGGCCGCGTCCGGCCAGCGTGAGGCGCACCGCGTGCCCGTCGAAGTCCTCCGCGCAGCGCGACTCCACCACCTCCGTGGCCACCGCCTGGAGCATGTCCAGCGACGTGACGCCCGCGAGCGGCACGTCCAGCCGGTGCCAGCGCACGCGGTCCACCGGCACGAACCTCCTGCGCGCGACGCCGTCCTCCACGTCCACCACCACGCAGCCGCGCTCGCCCGTCTCGTGCACGTGCCGGCCCTGCGGGTTGCCCGGGTACACCGCCACGCCGCCGCCGGGCAGCAGGTGCTCCGCGCGCGTGTGCACGTGGCCCAGGGCCCAGTAGTCCAGCCCGCCCGCCGCCAGGTCCGCGGCCGTGCAGGGCGCGTAGTTCGCGTGGCCCGCGTCACCGCCCAGGTTCGCGTGCAGCAGGCCCACGCTGAAGTGCTCGCCGGTGCGGCGGAAGCGCGCGGACAGGTTCTCGCGCACCTCCACGTCCGGATAGGACACGCCCTGCACGTGGCACAGGCGCCGGCCCTCGCGCCGCACCTCCACGTCCTCCCACTCCGGGCCGAACACCTTCACCGACGCGGGCAGCCCCAGCGTGCCGGTGTCTCCGCTCAGCGGATCATGGTTGCCGTGGACGATGAAGGTCTGGATGCCCGCGCGGTCCAACCGCGACAGCTCCGTGCGCAGCGCCAGCCGCGCGCGCACCGAGCGGTCCTTCACATCGAACAGATCCCCGGCCAGGAGGAGGAACGTCACGCGCTCGCGCAAACACACGTCCACGATGCGCGCGAGTGCATGGAAGGTGGACTGCTGGAAGCGCTCCAGGAGCGGGCCGTGCGTGGCCACTCCTCGGAACGGCGTGTCCAGATGGAGATCCGCAGCGTGCACGAAGGAGAAGCGCATCGTGCGGGCACCGTACCCGAGTCCTGCCTTCCTCCCGACTTTCCCGCCCCCCGGGGTGATGCGCGGGTGGACACAGGGGATGCCCCCGGGTCCCATGCCGCGTTCACCTCTGGAAACCCCGCACGTCGGACGCGCGGTCCGCCCCTCTTGCGCTTCGCGCGAAGTCCCGCGCGGGCTCCGTGCGATTCGCACGACGTCAGGGCCCGCACCCCTTCGCCAACCTCGCGGGGTTGCTGGAGTCCCGCGCGTTCCACCCCCGGGTACGACGGCTGCAATCCCGCCCGGCCATGAGACCCGTCACCTCCTGGCTGCCCCCGCTCCCGTTCCTACCCGCGCTCGCCGTGTTGCTGCTCGCACCGCGCGCCGAAGCGCAGGCCCCGTCCGATGAGCGCCCCGCGCCGTTGGCCTTCGCGGACTTCTCCTGGCTGCCCGGCAACGCGGGCGCCAACGAGAAGCCGCTGAGCTTCGGTCCGTTCACCGGCGAGTTCCGCCTGGATACGGCGTACCACTACAGCTTCAACCGCCCCCAGGACGACACACTCTCCGGCTCCAGCGAGGTGTTCCGCCACGGCGAGGTGCAGGTCACGCAGCTCGGGATGGGCGGGGACTTTCTCTACAAGAACGTCATGGGCCGCTTGATGACCCAGTTCGGCATGTACTCGCAGACCACGCCGCGCAACGACGCGAGCCCCACGCGCGGCCAGTGGAGCCTGGACAACGCCTACCGCTACGTCTCCGAGGCCTACGGCGGCTACCACTTCGATGCGCTGCGAGGCATCAACCTGCAGGCCGGCATCTTCATGAGCTACATCGGCTTGTGGAGCTACTACAACGCGGATAACTGGACCTACCAGCCGTCCTACGTGTCGTCGAACACGCCGTGGTTCTTCAACGGCGTGCGCGCCCAGATCTTCGTCAGCGACACGCTCAAGATTGAACCGTGGCTCGTCAATGGCTGGCAGTCGTATGGCCGCTTCAACGACGGCTACGGCGTGGGCGGGCAGATCCTCTGGCGTCCCACGGGCTGGCTGTCGGTGGTGGGCAACCAGTATTACGGCTCGGACACGCTGGGGAATCCGGGCCGCAAGCGCGTGCACACCGACGACAGCGTGATGGTGAAGTACCACGACGCGCCGGGCGGCTTCGTCAGCAAGGCGGCGGCATCACTCACGCTGGACGCGGGCTGTGAGTTCGGCGGCGGCGTGGACTGCGGGTCGCAATACTTCCTGGGGTTCATGGCGTACCACCGCGCGTGGTTCCTCCAGAACCGGCTGGCGCTGACGGTGGGCGGTGGCGCCATCACGAATCCCGGGCGCTACCTGGTGCTGCTGCCGCCCATCAACGGGACGACCGCGGCCTCCGGCACGCCGTACTTCACCGCGAACCCGGGCGACCGCTACCGCGCCTGGGACGTCCAGGTGGCCGCGGACGTCATCCCCCAGCCGTTCATCACCTTCCGCGTGGAGTTCAACCACCGCGCCGCCAGCGTGCCGTACTTCTCCGGACGCGGAGGCGTCACGCCGCCCGGTGGCAACCAGGGCGCGCCGGGCTCGCTCGTGGACGGCTGGCGCCCCGACCTGGTGAAGACGGAGAACCGCCTCACCGGCGCGTTGATGGTGAAGATTTGAGCGAGGCGCGGGCGCGCCAGCAGGGCACGCCCGCGCCGTCCTGATGACCGGTGCCTAGCGGGTGGGCTCGGGGACCGTGCCGGAGCCCGTGTTGCCGGTGTCGCTGCCCGAGCCACCGGAGCCCTGCTCCATGCCGGAGCCCTGCTCCATGCCGGAGCCCTGCTCCATGCCGGAGCCGCCCGTGCCCGAGTCGTAGCCGGAGCCGCCCATGCCCGCGTCACCGGCGCCGCCCATGCTCGGCTCCTGCTCCATCGTCGAGCCCTGGGGCGGGGGCGTACTCGGTTCCTGCCCCGCGCCCATGCTGGGTTCGGTGCCCTGGGTCCCCTGAGTGCCTTCCGTCCCCTGCATGCTCCCGGAGCCTCCCGTCCCGCCGCCCTCCTGCGAGCGCTCCTTGCTCTGGCACCCCGTGAGGGCCATCGCGCCCGCCACCGCCCCCAGCACCACCCATCGCGTGAAACCCTTCATGCACGTCCCCCCTTGTTGGTGTGACGAACCCAAGGCTGGGGGTGGAACGGGGCGGGAGCATCGTCCGGGCGCTGCATGACGCCGGGCCGCCCTCCCCACGGGCCATGGGACAGGGGCCCGCCAGGCCGTCTGTCCATGAAGAGCGGATCAGTCCTCGCGGCGCAGCACGAGCAGCGCGTACTCCAGGCCTCCATCCATCAGGCCCTGTTGCAGCCACAGGTGCTCGCGGCGCGACTCGGTGCGCATGGCGTTGAGCGCGGCGCGCAGGCTGGGGGCGTCCGTGGTCGCGCGGGCCATGTGCTCATGGACGCGCAGCTCCGAGCTCAGCGTCCAGAAGCCCACCGCTCGCGCGGACACGTCGTCGTGCACCTCCAGCTCCAGGCCCGCCTCGTGCGCGTCGGCGAGGAACGCGTTCACGCTGCCCAGGTGCCGGCTCCATGCGTTCTCGGTCGGATGCACGGCGTCGGGCCGCACCCAGAAGCAGTCCGCGATGGCGAGCACTCCGCCGGGCTTGAGCAGGTCGTGCACGCCGCGCAGCCTCTCCGCGCGGGGCAGGTCGCAGGTGTTCTCCACGGCGATGATGGCGTCGTAGCACTCGCGGGGCCGGGGCGGCTCGCCCGTGCACTGCCGGACCTGCACGTGCGCGCTCATGCCCGCCTCGTGCACGAAGCGGCGCACCTGCTCCACGTGCGTGGGCACGCTCACCATCGCCGTCACGCGCGCGCGGTGCTCCTGGGCCCAGTAGAGCGCGCTGCCGCCCAGCACGCTGCCCACGTCCAGCACCTCGCCGCCTTCCGGGAAGGGGCCCATGGCGCGCGCCAGCTCCGCGAGCATCGCCTCCTGCGAGCTCCTCAGCCGCTCGCGCAGCTCCGGCCCCGGCGTGCCGGGGGGAGGCAGCCGGTCCACCAGCCCCGTGTGGCAGTACACGCGGGGGCTCGTGCCCTGGCGGGCGAGGCCGCGCGCGGCGAGGGCTTCGTGGTAGGCGCGCACGTCGAACGGGGTGAGCAGGGCCGGGCTGGTGGACGGGGCCACCGACTCATTCGCGGCGCGCCCTCGCGTCAGGGGCGTGGGCGGCGTCGGGGTGGGTGCGCTGAGGGGCTTCATTGGTACTCCCGGGGCAGCAGGATGCGGAGCAGGGCGCCGCCTCCTGGTCCGTTGTGCCGGTGCAGCAGGCCTCCGCTGGCGCGGAGCAGGCACTCGCTGGTGTAGAGGCCCAGCCCCGTGCCCTGGGACTTGGTCGTGTAGAGCTCCTCCGCGGGCGCGTTGAGGCGCTCCGGAGGGAAGCCGGGTCCGTCGTCCTCGATCTCCACCTCCAGGCGTCCGCTGAGGGGTTCGGTGCGCGCTCGGATGAAGACCCGGGACGCGCCCTGTTCGCCATTGCCCTCGCATGCGTTGACAACCAGGTTCTCCACCACCCGGCGCAGCGTGAGCGGACCGCCGCGCAGGAGCGCGCGAGGCGGCTGGGACATCTGCATCTCCACGTGGATGTCCACGTCGGGGAAGCGCAGGGACACCTGGGCCTGCACGGACTCCAGGACGAGCCCCAGGTCCACGGCCTCCGGCTCCGTGCCGGCGAAGCGGCGGCTCTTGGCGCGGACCTCCTTCACCATCTCCTGGAGCTGGCGCAGGCTGTCCTGGAGCTGGCGGGCCTGGTCCTCGAAGCCGCTGCGCGCGAGCACGCCGCGCTGCGTGCCGAAGGCCTTCATCATGTCCGCGGCGGTGCCGGCCTCGTGCAGCGCCTGGTCCATGCCCTGGTGGTGGCCCAGGATCTCCGCCATGGCCTGGGTGAGGCGGCCCACGTCGCGCTCCTGCTGCTCCACGAGCTGCGCGTGCACGGCGGCGCGCAGGCGGTCCGCGTCCGCGCGGGCCTGGTCGTAGCGCATGGCGAGCGAGCCCAGGTACACCTGCGCGCCCAGGGCCGTGGGCCCCATGACAGCGAGGAGCAGCCCGTTCCGGGAGTGCCACGCCAGGACCGCCGCGCCCAGCAGGGCCGCGAGCGTGCCGATCATGAGGAAGGGCTCACGCCACGTCACGCGGTAGCGCCGGCCGTGCACCGCCGAGACGCCGATGAGCAGCACGCCGAGGACGAGCGCCCCGGGAGGCGCGGCGAGCGCGGTGAGGCCCGCGAGGAAGAAGTGCTCCAGCGCCAGGCCCGGCAGCCACGCGAGCCAGCTTCCCGCGCCCACGCGACGGTGGCGCGCGTGCACGAAGGCGAAGGCCACGCGGTGGACGGCGCCGGGCAGGAAGCACGCGAGCGCGGGCGTGAGGGGCACGGCGAAGAAGGCGTGGAGGCCGGGAGCCCACGCGACGGCGCCCACGAGCGCCGAGCCCCGGAGGAGGTGGCCCGCGAGGGGGCGCGCGCGCAGGGACGCGAGGAGCCGGCCCGCGTCCTGGGCGCGCATCCAGCGGCGGAAGGCTGTCACTCCCAGGCGGGAGGACAGGGGCGGGGACTTCATGCGCACGCTCCGGTGCCGGACCGCGACACGGCGGCGCGGGCAGCACGATGCCCGGACGGATGCAGGTCTCCGCGATACGGACGCATGCTGGTCAACCCCCCGGCACCAGGCGCAGCCCTCGACAGGTGCAAGCAAACGGCGGCGGCGGCCCTCCGGTCAAACGCGGGGGCATGGCCATTGTTGGCCAGTCCGCCGTCCCTGGCCTTCCGGCCAGGGCGGGGGATGACTCCTGTCCGGAGCGACAGTGCTTGGGAGGGCGTGCGCGGCGCGATAGAGGGGCGCACCATGCGTGACAGAATCCAGACGGTGTTGCGGCAGCTGGCTCAATCTCCCGAGTTGGAAGTGCGGTGGCTGCACACGTTGTCGCTGCTGGAGTTCATTGGGGCGCGGAAGATTTCGCGCACGGTGGCGGACCGGCACCCGTCGCTGGAGGTGCTGGGGCACCTGGCGGATGAGACGCGCCACGCGTTCACGTTCAAGCGGCTGGCCTGTGAGGTGGCGGGCCGCGAGGACGTGACGGAGTTCCTGAGCGTGGGCGCGGCGTCCGCGTGGTTCCAGTCGTTGGATCGGCACCTGGCGGAGTGGGTGACGGGCGTCACGGGGACGACGGACGTGTACCTGCACTACCTGCTCACCACGGCGGTGGTGGAGCGCCGGGCGATGGTGCTCTACCCGCTCTACAAGGCGGCCACGCGGCACGCGGTGGTGCGCGAGGAGCTGGGGCGCGTGGTGGTGGAGGAGCAGTCCCACCGCCGCGCCATCGAGGACGCCTGCCAGCAGCGCCTGGAGAAGGCGGGAGTGACGCTGGAGCCCGCGCTCGCGCTGGAGGAGCGCCTGTTCGAGACGTTCCTCTCCCAGTTGGAGAAGGACGTCACCCACGCGCTCGCGGGAGCGCAGGCGGCCTGAGCCGTCACTCTGGCGACGACTCGTCCTCGTCGCCACCAGCCGCGCTGGAGAGCACCAGCTTTCCGCCCGTCCACGCCGCCTGGAGGTTCCTCGCGCGGCGTGCGCGCTTGCGGCTCAGCTCCACGCCCACCGCGTCCAGACCCAGGGCGTTGGCCACCGCGAGCGCGGTGCCGTGGCCGCAGAAGGGGTCCACCACCGTTCGCGTTCGCGTCTGCTCCAGGATGAAGCGGCACGCCACCAGGCACGCGTTGAGCCCCATGCCTCGCGTCCACGTCACCTCGCCGGGGTCCGGCAACACGTCCGCCGTGGACCTCGCCGCGTCCGCCTTCAGCCCCCGGCTGAAACACAGCAGGTGGGAGTACGCGGGCCTTCCGAACGTCACCGTCCCTGGCGTCCTGCGGCACACCACCTTGTGCCAGAGCGTGTCGCACCCCGCCAGCTCCGCCGCCTTCGACACCAGGTAGCCCTTGTCCACCCAGGCGCCGTCCTTCTTCACGTCCGACTGGTAGAACACCGCCACCCCGTCCTCCGGCACCCGCGACAGCACCTTCGCCGCCGCCCCCACGAACCAGTCCTTCCACTGGGGCACCGTGAGCTGGGGGAACTCGGAGACGTCCGGCAACGACGCCACCATCGAGCACCCCTCCAGCACCGGCCGCGCGTCCAGCCACGCGAGCGCGTCCTCGCAGTACACCGTGCGCTTCGCTCCCGCCGTCCCGCTGCGTCCATCCGTCATGACGCACCCGAGTCTGCCGTAAGCGCGCACCCGCTCCCACCCTTCATTCCCTCCCCCACGCACCTACCCGTCAGGACAGCTCGCTCCTCGGACCGTCAGGCAACCCCCGAGCATGTGGACGGCCACGCCCCAGTCGTGGCTTGCTACGCCTCCCCTGCAAGACGTGACTTCTCAGTCTTTCCCCCCGAAGAGGACAGCCCCCATGCCCACGACCCACGCGACGGATGGAACACCCCTGCACTACCGGGTGTTCGGGGACGGTCCTCGCGACGTGGTGCTGGTGCACGGGTGGATGGTGTCCGGCGCGGTGTGGGACTCGATGGTGGAGAAGCTGGACCTGACCGGCCTGCGGCTCATCGTCCCGGACCACCGGGGCACCGGGTCCTCCGGGCGGCCGGCGTCGGGGTACACGCTGGAGCAGTACGCGAAGGACGTGCTCGCGGTGGCGGACCACGCGAAGGCGCAGCGCTTCGCGCTGGTGGGCCACAGCATGGGCGGGCAGATCGCCAAGTGGGTGGCGGCGGATGCGCCCTCGCGCGTCAGCGGCCTGGTGCTGCTCAACACGGTGCCCGCCTCGGGGCTGCCCCTGCCTCCGGACGCGGCCGGGCTGTTCCGCACCTCCGCGGGGGACCGGGAGAAGCAGAAGACCATCCTGGGCCTGGCCTGCAAGCAGCTGTCACCGGAGTCGCTGGAGGTCCTGCTGAAGGACTCGGGCGCGGTGTCGAAGGACGCCATCGAGCAGTGCTTCGATTCCTGGACGGCGGGCGGCTTCGCGGACCGGCTGTCCGCCATCACCGCGCCCACGCTGGTGGTGGCCACGGATGATCCGTTCCTGCCGCCCGTGTTCCTCAAGCAGGCGGTGGTGGGGCTCATCCGCAACGCGCGCCTGACGCACCTGCCGGGGCCGGGGCACTACCCCCAGGTGGAGCGTCCGGCGGAGACGGCCGCGCTGGTGTCGGCCTTCCTCGCGGGCAACGTCGCGCAGGCCTGAAGGAGGACGTGACATGGCCTGGAGTATGTCGTTCGAGCGCGACGTCGAGCACGACGTCGTCACCGCGAACTTCACCGACTGCATCCTGGTGACGGACGAGGACGTGTTCCGCTGGCGGGACGAGGTGGAGGCCCAGTTCGCGAAGTTCAACGGCCGGGTGGACCTGCTCATCAACCTGGATGGGCTCGTCGTCCGCCACACGGCGGGGCGCACCTTCGGCAAGGTCCGCCGCGAGGTGCTGGAGCGCAACACGCACCGCTCGTACCGCTACGGCGGTGACACGACGACGCTCGTGTTCATCAACACCAGTGGCGCCATCAACGGCGCCGCCGTGAACCACTACCCCACCCGCGAGGCCGCCCTGGCGGCCCTGCTCGCCGAGCGCGAGAGCCTGCGCAAGCGCGGCTTCACGCCGTTCCTGCCGGGCGTCATCAACTCCAAGCGCTAGACGCCGGCGAACCACTCGTAGCCGCGGTCCTCCCAGGTGCCCCCCGTGGGCTCCGGGAGGAAGCGCACGGTGGTGAGGTACTTCACCATCTTGTAGCCCAGCTTCACGCCCGAATAGAGGCGCAGGGGCGCGCCGTGGCCGGGGATGAGCGGCGCGCCGTTCATGCCGTACGCGAGCACGGTCTGCGGGTGCAGCGCGCTCGGCGCGTCCCACGACGAGTAGTAGCCCTGGTCGAACGAGCGGAACTCCACGAACCCCGCGCGCGGATCCGCGCCCACGGCCCGAGCCAGGTCGCGCAGGGCCACGCCGTGCCATGACGCCACCGCGCTCCAGCCCTCCACGCAGTGGTGGCGGATCCGGTAGTCGGTCCGGGGCAGCCTTTGCAGCTCCTCCAGTGTGAAGGCGCGCGGCCGGGCCACGAGTCCGCCCACTTCGAGCCTCCAGCCCGCGGGGGCCAGGGGCACGGTCTCGGAGATGAAGTAGTGGGGGAAGTCGCCGGGCGGAGTGAGCTGCTCGATGGGCTCCTCGGGGGCGAGCCGCTGGGGGTGGAAGAGGGCGGACTGGGCGCGCTCGTTGAAGCGGTCCATCACGCCGAGGAAGCCCGCGCGCGGACGTTGGGAGTCACAGGCGCTGGTGGCGAGCGCGGCGGCGCCCAGGAGGACGCGGCGGCGGGTGAGGACTCGCTCAGCGGGCATCGGGCTTCCTCCCGCCGGTGATCATCTCCCCGAAGGTGCGCGGGTGCAGGGCGACGAGGAGGACGTGGCCCACGGTGAAGAACGCGAACAGCGCGAGCAGCAGCAGGTGCACGAAGCGCGCGGGGTCGTAGCCACCGAAGAGCCGGGTGAGCCACTGGAGCTGCACGGGCTTGTAGAGGACGAGCCCGGACAGGACGGACAGCGCGCCCATGAGCAGCGTGGCGGTGTACGCCAGCCGCTGGAGCCCGTTGTAGAGGCCCGTCTGCACGGGCGCGGGGCGCAGCCGCAGGTAGTACGCGAGCGTGGCCACGGCATCGCGCGTGTCGCGGCGCGGGAGGAACAGGCGGCGGCGCCACTCGCCGCTGAGGGCGAGGTAGAGCACGTACACGAAGCCGTTGAGGGCCAGGAACCAGCCGAACGCGAAGTGCCAGCTCCGCGCCCCCGCGAGCCAGTCCCCCAGGCGCAGCCACGACGGCGGCGTGGCGTCCTGGAAGGGGTAGAGCGCGAAGGGCCGCCCGCGGGCGCCCATGCGCGGATACGCGACGAGGATCTGCAACCCGCTGGCCGCGAGGATGGCGAGCAGCGGCACGTTGGCCCAGTGCGCGAACCGGATGGGCCAGGGCTGGGGACGGCGGGACTCGGGCGGGTGCACGCGGTGGAACCCAACACCGCGACGCCGTGCGGGACCATGCGGCGGGAGATGGGTGGATCCGTACAGCGCCGAGCAAGGATTGCCGTGGCACCGACCCTCGGGTCGCGGGGGACTGGCGGGCATTGGACGGCATGCCGGACGCGCACGGCCCGTGCTCCCCGTGGATTGGACGGCTGGGAAGGGCCCGGTATCGTTCCCACTCCCGTCCCCCTTCCCCGAGGATGCCGTGACCCTGAAGCCCGCCCGTGCGTTGCACCTCGTGGGGCTGTTGCTGCTGTCCACGTTCGGTTGCGTGGAGGAGGAGCCCGCCGTCACGGCGCCGCTGGCCGGTGGCGTGAGGGTGGTGGTCGCGGCGCCCCGCGCGGTGACGCCTCTCTACGTGGGCGCGAGCGCGGGCACCGCGACGAAGAACCTGACGCAGGAGCCAGAGGGTGGCCCCACCTGGGCCGGCAGCTTGAAGCCGAATGCTCCCGGGGAAGAGGTCCGCCTGTCCGCGGACATCATGGACTCGCCGGACACCGTCGCGGCCTCCGTGAGGCTGGAGACGGGAGTGCGGGTTCCCCGGTATGGCGAAGCGCTCGCCGTCCTGGTGCCCACGCTGACGAGGAACCCGCCCCCGGGGTTGGCGAACCATGCGCCGAACATCCTCGCGGTGACCGGACCGGCCGCCATCGTCGAGGACGGGGAGACGGTGGACCTGCTCGCGCACGCGAGCGACCCGGATGCGGACGCGCTCACCTACGCCTGGACCGCCTCCTCCAGCGTGCTCGACTGCACGGAGGCTTCATGCAAGTGGACGGCGGCCCTTCCCAAGGACGCCGATGAGCGCAAGAAGGGCACGTTGATTGGCTTGCAGGTCACGGACGCGCGGGGCGCGGTGTCCACGCTCCAGTTCCGGATCGCCGTGGGCACCGTGCGTGGGCCCGCGTGGCTGGGGGACACGCGCTTCAACCGGGCCCCCATCCCCTCCGAAGCCGGTGAGCCCCAGGACGTGATGCTGGGCAGCACCTTCCAGGTCCCGGCGACGGCGGCGGTGAAGGACGAGGACGGAGATGGGATGACCTACGCCTGGAGCGCGACGTGCGAGGGCACCTTCGACAACGTCACCCTGGCCACCCCCGCCTTCAAGCCGACGGCGGAGCCCACGGACGGCTGCGGCTGTCAGCTCAAGGGCGCCGTGACGGACGGCTTCGGTGGAAGCACGACGCAGCTCGTGAACCTGTGCGTGCGCGCGGAAGCGCCGCCGGTCCTGGAGACCACGTCACAGTCCGCCAACAGCGCGCTCGCGGGTGAACGCGTGACGTTCACGGTGGCCGCGACGGATCCGCGTGGCGAGGCGATGACGTTCGCCTGGTCCTCGAACGTCGGCGCGCTCGGCACGCCGGTGGGGACTGGCGCGACGAGCACGGTGGACTGGACGGAGGTCTCCTGCCTGCCGGCGAACGTGACGCCCACCGTGGACCTGGTGGTGACGAACGCCTCGGGCGCGAGCTCGCGGCACTCCTTCCCCGTGACCTGGATGGGCCGGCGCTGCGGCCCGGGTGAGACCGCCTGTTCCATCACGCTGTCGCCGGGACAGGTGACGCTGCGCGAGGACTGCGTGGTGCAAAGCGCGGTGTTCATCCCGGACGGCTACACCTTCGACGGGGGCGGGCACACGCTGACCGCGTCCGAGGAAGGGGCGGGGGAGCACTACAAGGGCGCGGTGCTGCGCAACCGGGGCGCGGTGGCGAACGTGCGGTTCGTCACGGTGACGGCGCGCAACCTGTCGGACGTGTGCGACGCGGGCGTGGACCGGCTGCGCGGCATCCTGCTGGAGGACGCGAGCGGCACCATCGAGAACACGGCGGTGGAGAACCTGAACCAGGCGAGCAACATCAGCGGCTGCCAGGAGGGCTTCGCCATCGACGTGCGCAACAGCGCGACGGGTGGAGCGCCGCTGCCGGTGGTCATCCGGGGCAACCGGCTGACGGGCTACCAGAAGGTGGGCGTGGTGGTGCAGGGGCGGGTGGCGGTGACGCTGGAGGACAACACCATCGACGGCCTGGGGCCGACCAGCCGGATCTCGCGCACCGGCATCCAGCTCGCGTATGGCGCCTCCGGGCAGGTGGTGGGCAACGAGGTGCAGGGCAACGCGTTCCTGTTCGACGACCTGCAGTTCGCGGACTACGGCTCCGGCATCCTGGTGGTGGGCGGCTCGTCCTACGGCGCGGGGCGGGAGCTGTGCCACGACCTGCTCATCCAGGACAACGAGTTGGTGGGGAACGACGTCGGCATCAACCTGATCCAGGCGGAGGGCAACGACTACGACCCGCCCGCCACGCCCCAGAACATCCAGGTGATTGGCAATGAGCTGAGCAACGAGGACCTGACGAACCAGGTCTACCAGGCCGCCATCTCGGACAACGGGACCGCCAACCTCATCAGCCGCAACCGGATCAGCGGTGACGGGTACAACGGCGAGCTGTACGAGAACGCCATCGGCGTGGACGTGGTGACGCAGGGCGATGAGCGCCAGGTGGGCTTCGCCACTCCGGCGCGGACGCTGGATGTGGGGACGTGCTCGGAGGAGCTGGCGGTGCAGGGCTGGGACCTGGTGGGCAACCTGGCCGCGCTGTCCGTGCCGGAGGTGACGCTGGCCGCGTCGGATCCGGGCGCGACCTTCCACCTGCTGCCGGACTGCTCGGATGCGCCCGTGACGGTGGTCAGCCTCAAGAACACGCAGCGCGAAGGCCTCTTCTTCGTCCGCGCCGCGACCGCCGGCCCGCTGACCATCACGGCGACGGGCGACGGCGCGAGCAAGACCCAGGAGCAGACGGTCCGTTGATCCACGCTGTGCGTGCGCGCGGTGGTCCGACAGCCGGTCCAGATGGAGGCGACCCTCGCCGGATGTTCGCCTCGGCGATGAGGTCGCGGTAGAGGGGGACGCGTGTACGGACGGGCGGTCATTTCCTGGGTGGGGCTCTGGCTCCTGTTGCTGCTTCCCGCGTGCGCGCCGCGAGCCACGAAGCCCGCCGCGCCCACCGCGCCTGCCGTGGTGCCCGGAGGCGCCGAGGACCGGGCCCTGCGGTACCTGGAGGCCTGGGCGCGCAACGACGTGGCCGCGCAGCGCCAGGTGCTCGTGGACGCGCCCCAGGACTTCGACGCGCAGCACGCGCGCTGGAGGCAGGACCTGGGCGTCATCGCCTCGCGCTTCGACCAGGTGGTGGTCGAGTCCCAGGACGCCGCCACGGCGGTGGTGCGGTTCCACGGCGTGCACTCGCTGCGGGGCCTGGGCGACTGGGAGGTCGAGTCCCGCCTGCGCTTCGTGCTCCGGAACAAGCGCTGGCACCTGCGCTGGACGCCGGAGGTGTTCCATCCCGACGCGCGGCCCGGAGACCGCTTCGCACGCACGCGGAGCTGGGGCCCTCGCGCGGACCTGCTCGATGCGGACGGTGAGTCGCTCACCGTGCCGGGAGAGGTGATTCGCATCGGCGTGATGCCGGGCAAGGTGAAGGACCGCGCGGCCGTGGCCAGCGTGCTCCAGTCGCAGCTCGGCGTGGACCCCGCGAAGGTGCTCACCGCGCTGAATGCCTCGAGCGCGCAGCCCGAGCAGTTCCTCGCCTTCATCGACGTGCGCCCGGAGCGCTACCAGCAGGTGCGCCCCGTGCTCGCGCCGGTGCCCGGCATCTTCTTCCGCAAGAAGCCCGCGCGGCTCACCCCCGCGGAGGGCTTCGCCGCGCACACGGTGGGCCGGGTGGGGGACATCACGGCGGAGGCACTCCAGGCGCTGGGCCAGCCCTACCAGCCGGGCGACGTGGTGGGCCTGTCCGGCCTGGAGCGCGCGCAGGAGCGGACGCTGGCGGGACGCCCCTCCGGCGAGGTGCTGCTCCAGCGCCGTGCCGGCGGCAGCGACCTGCTGTACCGCTTCGACGGCGAGCCGGGACGCGCGGTGCGCACCACGTTGCGACTGGACGTGCAGGCGGCGGCGGAGGCGGCGCTCATGGACGTCACCCAGCCCGCCGCGCTGGTCGCGGTGGACACGCGGACGGGCGAGGTGCTCGCGATGGCCAGCCGGCCGTTGGGGGAGGGGTGGCACCGCGCGCTGATGGGGCGCTATCCCCCGGCCTCCACGTTCAAGCTGGTGACGGCCACGGCGCTGCTCGAAAGCGGCCTGAAGCCGGACTCCCGCGTGGACTGCCCCCTGGAGGTGACGGTGGGCCGCAAGCGCTTCCGCAACTTCGAGTCCGAGGTGCTGGGCGTCACCACGTTGCGACGGACGTTCGCGCTGTCGTGCAATACGACATTCATCCAGCTCGCGGCGAAGCTGGACCCGCGCGTGCTGGAGGATGCTGCGCGGCGCTTCGGCTTCGGGGTGCCTTACGACGTGGGGCTGCCGTCACCGGGCGCCACCTTCCCTCCGCCGAAGGACGACGCCGAGCGCGCGGCGGACGCCATGGGCCAGGGGCGCGTCCTGGTCACGCCGCTGCACATGGCCACCGTCGTGTCGGCGGCGGCCACCGGTGTCTGGCACGCGCCGCGCCTGCTCGTGGACGCGGCGCCCGGCCCGGAGGCGCGGCTGAACCCGGGCACCACGGTCATGCTCCGCGACCTGATGCGCGCGGTGGTGACGGACGGCACGGCGAAGTCCGCCGCCGGCATCCCGGGCCTCATGGGCAAGACGGGCACGGCGGAGTTCGGCACGTCCGTGCCGCCCGAAACGCACGCGTGGTTCGTCGGCGTGCGTGACGGCATCGGCTTCGCGGTGTTCGTGGAGGGCGGCGGCGTGGGAGGCCGCGTCGCCCTGCCGCTCGCGGTCCGGTTCCTCCAGGCGCTGGACGCGGCCTCGGTCCTCACCTTCAAGGGAGACGGCGCCAGCTAGCGCCCCTCCACGCGCTGCCGGCTGGTCTCCCCGGAGGGCACTGCGCACGTTGCGGGGATGGGCGCCGAACGCTTGAGCGGCCAGGGTGCCAGGCCCGTGGCGCATCCCCCGCGCCACCACCGGCGCGGGCCGGCACCGAAGCGTGAAGGGCCCCCCTCCTGGAGCGAGCTGGCGGAGTCCCTCCTCGCCCGGCTGGGCAGCACTTCCCAAGGACTGAGCCAGCAGGAGGCCGGGGCGCGGCTCGAGTCCCTGGGCCCCAACGCGCTGGAGTCCCGGCGCCGCCGGCCGCTCCCCCTGGAGCTGTTGCTGCGGCTGGGCAACCCGCTGGTGCTGGTGCTGCTGGTGGCGTGCGGCATCTCGGCCGTGGTCCACGATTTGACCAGCTCCGCCATCATCGCCGTCATCGTGTTGGTCAGCGTGACGCTGGACTTCGTCCAGGAGCACCGCGCCAGCAACGCGGCGGAGCACCTGCGCGGCGCCGTGGCCCTGCGCGCCCGGGTGCTGCGCGACGGCGCGGAGCAGGTGCGGCCCGCCACGGAGCTCGTCCCCGGAGACGTGGTCCTGCTGGCCACCGGCAGCCGTGTCCCCGCGGACGCGCGCCTCCTGGAGTCCCATGCGCTGTCCGTGAACGAGTCGCTGCTCACCGGTGAGCCCTACCCCGTGGAGAAGGCGCCGGGCCTCGTGTCCGCGGACGCACCGCTCGCGGAGGTGGGCAACACCGTCTTCGCCGGCACGTCGGTGCTGGGCGGCGCGGGGCTCGCGCTCGTGTTCGCCACCGGCCGCGACACCGAGGTCGGCGGCATCGCCCGGGGGCTGGACGCGCCCGTCGCCTCCACCGCCTTCGAGCGGGACACGCGCCGCTTCTCCGGGATGCTGCTGCGGCTCACGGTCCTGATGGTGCTGTTCGTGCTCCTGGTGAACCTGACCCTGGAGCGCCCGCTGCTGGAGTCCTTCCTCTTCGCCATGGCGCTGGCGGTGGGGCTCACGCCGGAGCTGCTCCCCATGGTGGTCTCGGTGACGCTCGCCCGGGGCGCCCTGCGGCTCGCGGACCAGGAGGTCATCGTCAAGCGGCTGAGCGCGGTGCACGACCTGGGCTGCATGGACGTGCTGTGCACCGACAAGACGGGCACGCTCACGGAGGCGAACATCCGGCTGGAGCACACCGAGGACGCCACCTGCCGGCACAGCGAGCGCACCCTCGCGTGGGCCTTCCTCAACAGCCACTTCGCCACCGGCCTGCGCAGCCCCATGGACGAGGCCATCCTGGCCCGGCGCGTGGCGTGCACGCAGGGCTGGCGGAAGCAGGACGAGCTGCCCTTCGACTTCGAGCGCCGCCGCGTGTCCGTGCTGCTGGAGAAGGACGGGCGCCGCGTCCTGGTGGTGAAGGGCGCGCCGGAGGCCCTGCTGTCCCGCTGCGAAGCGTGTGAAGTCCCGGAGGGCCCGCCGCGAGCCCTGGACGTGGCCGCGCGGGAGGCGCTGCAAGCCCGCGCCGACGCCCTGGGCGAACAGGGCTTCCGGGTGCTGGGGCTCGCCTGGCGCGACGTCCCAGCTCAAGACCGGCGGCTGTCCCCGGAGGACGAGACGGGCCTTGTCTTCGCGGGCTTCGCCTCCTTCCTGGATCCTCCCAAGCAGAGCGCCCGGCCCGCGCTGGCGGCGCTGCACGCGGCGGGCGTCGCGGTGAAGGTGGTGACGGGCGACAGCGCGCGCGTGGCGGTGCACGTCTGCCAGGAGCTGGGGCTGGAGGTGCGGGGCGTGCTCACCGGCGCGGAGCTGGCCCTGCTGGACGACCCGGGCCTGCGCGCGCGGGCGGAGGACACCACCGTCTTCGCGCGCGTGTCCCCCTCGCAGAAGAGCCGCATCCTGCGCGCGCTGAGACAGCGCGGCCACGTGGTGGGCTACCTGGGAGACGGCATCAACGACGCGCCGTCGCTGCACGAGGCGGACGTGGGCATCTCCGTCGCGGGCGCGGTGGACGTCGCGCGCGAGGCCGCGGCGCTGCTCCTGCTGCGCCAGGAGCTGGGCGTCCTGCACGACGGCGTCCAGGAGGGGCGGCGCACCTTCGGCAACGTCATGAAGTACATCCGCATGGGGACCAGCTCCAACTTCGGCAACATGCTGAGCATGGCCCTGGCGTCGCTGGTGCTGCCGTTCCTGCCCATGCTGCCCATCCAGATCCTCCTCAACAACATGCTGTACGACGTGTCGGAGCTGGCCATCCCGCTGGACACGGTGGACGCGGAGCAGCTCGCGCGGCCTCCCCGCTGGGACCTGCGCTTCGTGCGCCTCTACATGGCGGTGTTCGGCACGCTCAGCTCGCTCTTCGACGCGGCCACCTTCACGGTGCTGCTGCACGGCTTCCGCGCCGACGCGCCGCTCTTCCAGACGGGCTGGTTCATGGAGTCGCTGACCACGCAGGTGCTGGTCATCTTCATCATCCGCACCCGGGGCGGAGCGGCGCGCAGTCCCCCCGCGCGGCTCCTGGTGCTGTCGTCGCTGGGCGTGGTGGCGGTGGCCTGCGTGCTGCCCTTCACGCCGATGGGGCACTACTTCGGCTTCGTGCCGCCGCCGCCCGCCATCCTCGCGTCGCTGGGCGCGCTGGTGGCGCTGTACCTGGGCTGCGCGGTGGTGCTCAACCGCTGGTTCTTCCGCCGCTTCGACACCGCCTGAGGATGCAATCGCCCCGCCAGCGGGACGTAGGTAGGCTCGTGCGTGGGAGAGACCGAATGAACTGGAGTCCGTTGCGCTTCCTGGCCGTGGCCTTGTTGCTCATCTCCGGAACCGCGGTCGCCGCCGGTGCCGCGACGCGGCAGCAGGAGCTGGACAAGCTGCTGACGCAGTACCACCAGCTTCGCCAGTTCAACGGCGCGGCGCTCGTCGCCAACGAGAAGGGCGTCATCCTGAAGAAGGCCTACGGCCAGGCCAACTTCGAATGGAACGTGCCCAACACGCCGGACACGAAGTTCCGCATCGCGTCCGTGACCAAGCAGTTCACGGCGATGGTCATCCTCCAGCTGGTCTCGGAGGGGAAGCTGAAGCTCGACGACACGCTGGTGTCGGCCCTGCCGGACTACCGCAAGGACACGGGCTCGCGCATCACCCTTACCCACCTGCTCAACCACACGTCCGGCATCCCCAGCTACACGAACGCGCCGGACTTCTTCGCCAAGGTGTCGCGCAATCCCTACGCCGTCGCGGACTTCGTGAAGCAGTTCGCCAGCGGGGACCTGGAGTTCGAACCCGGCTCGAAGTTCGCCTACAACAACTCCGGCTACTTCCTGCTGGGCGCCATCATCGAGCGCGTCACCGGCAAGACGTACGCGCAGGCGGTGCAGGAGCGCATCTTCACGCCGCTGGGCATGAAGGACTCCGGCTACGACGTCGCCACCACGGTGATTCCCAAGCGGGCCAGCGGCTACGAGCTCGCGCCGGACGGCTACGTGAACGCCACCTACCTGGACATGTCCCTGCCGTATGCCGCCGGGTCGCTGTACTCGACGGTGGAGGACCTCTACCGCTGGGACCGCGCGCTCTATGAGAACAAGCTGCTGCCGGAGGCCCTGAAGCAGAAGATGTTCACGCCCGGCCTGGAGAACTATGGCTTCGGGCTGAGCATGGACCCGCTGCCGCTGGACGACGGCAAGACGGTGCTCGCCACCATCGGCCACAGCGGCGGCATCAACGGGTTCAGCTCGCGCATCTACCGCGTGCCGGTGGGCAGGGAGGTGGTCATCCTCCTGGACAACACGTCGCGCGGCGGCAAGCTCAAGGAGCTGTCCGCGGGCCTCTTCAGCGTGCTCCACGGCATCCCGCCCAAGGCGCCCCGCCTCGGCATCCGGGAGCTGCTGAGCCAGCGGATCGACCAGGAGCCCATCGCGAAGACCCTCGCGCACTACCGCGAGCTGAAGGCCTCGAAGCCGGACGCGTATGACTACTCCGACGGGGAGCTCAACAGCCTGGGCTACCAGTTGCTCCGGATGAAGCGCCCGGCGGACGCCGTCGAGGTCTTCAAGCTCAACGTGGAGATGTTCCCCAAGGTGGCCAACGTCTACGACAGCCTGGGCGAGGCGTACCTCGCGGTCGGAGACAAACAGCAGGCCCGCGTGAACTACAGTAAGGCCGTGGAGCTGGACCCGAAGAACACCAACGCGGCGGCCGCGCTTCAGAAGCTGGGGGCGCAGGCCGCTCCCTGACGCACGAGAGGTGCCTGCATGAAGCTGTATTTCAATCCGCGCAGCCGGGCCGTCATTGGCAAGTGGATGCTCGACGAGGCGGGGGTCGAGTACGAGATCGTGCCCATCGACCTGGAGAAGCGGGAGCAGAAGTCGCCGGAGTTCCTCAAGGTGAACCCCGCCGGCAAGCTGCCCGCGCTGGTGGACGGAGAGGCGCGCGTGTTCGAGAACGCCGCCCTCTGTCTCTACATCGCGGACAAGTACCCGAAGGCGAAGCTGGCGCCCGCGGTGGATGCGCCCGAGCGCGGCCGGTACCTGTCGCTGATGGTGTACTCCACGTCGCAGCTGGAGCCGTCCATGGGCGACCACATGGCCAAGGCCCCCACGCTGCCGCAGCGCGGGTGGACGGAGTACACGCAGACGCTGGACGCCGTGGAGCGCGAGCTGGGGGACGGCCCCTATCTCTTCGGCGACTGGTTCACCGCCGCGGACGTGATGATCGGCTCCATGTTCATCTACCAGCGCATGCTGGGCGGTTCGACGGGGCGCCCGAAGCTGGAGGCCTACGTGGACCGGCTGCAAGCCCGGCCCAAGGGCTTGAAGCTGGGCTGACAGCTCCGAGCCTCAGGGCGCGGTGAAGCCCCGCGTCAGCCAGTCGATGAAGACGCGCACGCGCGGGGACAGTTGCCGGTTGCGCGGGTACATCAGGGACACGGGCGTGGGCGTCGGCGGGTGCTGGGGCAGCACGGGCACCAGCGTGCCTCGCCCGAAGTCCTCCTCCAGGCGGTAGCGCGGCGCCTGGATGAGTCCCAGGCCCAGCCGCGCGGCGGCGACGAAGGTCTCCGCGCCGTTCACGGACATCGTGGTGGGCAGCACGACGTGGCGCACCTCGCCGCCCACCGTGAACTCCAGCGGAATCAGGCTCCCCGTCAGCGACGAGCGGAAGCCCACCATGCGGTGCCCGTGCTGGAGCGCCTCGACACTCTCCGGCACGCCGTGCCGCGCCAGGTAGGCCGGGGACGCGCACGTCACCTCCTCCAGCAGCGCCACCCGGCGGGCCACCATGTCGCTGTCCCTGGGCTCGCCCGCGCGCAGCACGCAGTCCACGCCCTCGCGCACCAGGTCCACCAGCCGGTCGCCTTCGCTCATGTAGAGTTCGATGCCCGGGTAGCGCTCCAGGAACTCCGGCAGCCGCGGCAGCACGACCCTGCGCGCCAGCGTCCCCTGCACGTCCACGCGCACCAGCCCCTTCGGCTGGCCTCCCACGAACGCCGCGTCCGCCTCCTCCAGGTCCGCCAGCAGCGACACGCAGCGCTGGTAGTACGCCTCGCCATCCAGCGTGGGGCTCACGTGCCGCGTGGTGCGCTGGAGCAGCCGCACCCCCAGCCGCTCCTCCAACTGCTTCACCGCGTCCGTCACCGACGAGCGCGGCAGCCCCAGGTCCTTCGCGGCCTGCGTGAAGCTCCGGCGCTCCACGATGCGCGTGAAGGCCTTCATGGCGTCGAACCGGTCCATTGTCCGCCCTGTCGAACAGTGATGCCGGAACAAAGCCGATTATCCGTGGCGCGGAAAGGTCCATCTTGTCTCCACCTCAAGGAGAAGACCCATGACGACCCAGACCCAGAAGAAGACGGCCCTTGTGACGGGGGGCTCGCGCGGCATCGGCGCCGCGGTGGCGGAGCGGCTCGCTCGCGACGGCTTCAACGTCCTCATCAACTACGCGGGCAACCGGGACGCGGCGGAGGCCGTGGTGCGCCGGATTGAAGCGGCGGGCGGCCGGGCCCTGAGCCTCCAGGCGGATGTCGCGGACCCCACCGCGTTCCCCCGGATGTTCGACGCGGCGGAAGCGGCGTTCGGCGGCGTGGACGTGCTGGTGAACAACGCCGGCATCGGCAAGTTCGTGCGCTTCGCGGACTTCGACGACGCGCTGTTCGACCAGCACGTGGCCGTCAACATCAAGGGCACGTTCAACGGCATGCGCGAAGCCGCGCGCCGCCTGCGCGACGGGGGGCGCGTCATCAACTTCTCCACCAGCGTCATTGGCCTGCGGATGGAGAACTACGGCGTCTATTCGGCCACCAAGGCCGCCGTGGAGACCATGAGCGCGGTCCTGTCCAAGGAGCTGCGCGGCCGGAACATCACCGTCAACTGCGTGGCGCCCGGCCCCACCGCCACGGAGCTCTTCTTCGACGGCAAGTCCCCGGAGCTGGTGGAGCGCATGGCGAAGCTGAACCCGCTGGAGCGGCTGGGCACGCCGGAGGACATCGCCGCGTCCGTGGCCTTCCTCGTAGGCCCGGAGGGCGGGTGGATCAACGGTCAGGTCCTGCGCGCCAACGGCGGCATGGTCTGAACGCCTGACGTGCGGGCAGGGGACCGGGCGGCCCAGGGGGCCCGCGCTCCGGAAGGGATGCCCACGCCGGCGGGTGGCTCCAGGCGGCAGGCGTTCCCACCATTTGGTGCGTGAGCGACGAGAAGCCAGGAATGGGCAGTGGATGGGAGGACCCCCGGCTGCGGGCGCTGGAGCAGTTGCTGGACCTCCCCGTGGCCGAGCTGCGCCCCACGCTGGACACCGCGGGCCAGCTCGTCTCGGAGCTGCTGCACGCCGACAAGGTGGACGTCTTTCTCTTCGAACAGGCCACCCAGAGCCTGGTCGCGATGGGCACCAGCCAGACGCCCATGGCCCATCTCCAGAAGTCGCTGGGCCTGGACCGGATGCCGCTGGCCAATGGAGGGCGCGCGGTCCAGGTGTACGAAACGGAAGAACCGTTCATGGCCGGCCACCAGGAGGAGGACCCGAACGAGCTCCCCGGCATCAAGCACCGGCTGGGGGTGCGCTCCGCCCTGATGGTGCCCCTGCCCATCGGCATGGAGACGCGGGGCGTCCTCGCCGTGGCGTCGGCCCGGAACGACTTCTTCACCGAGCACGACCTGCGCTTCCTCCAGGCCGTGGCGCGCTGGGTGGGCATGGTGGCCCACCGCGTGGAGCTGGTGCAGGAGCTGACGAAGCTGGCGGTGAAGCAGGCCCGCCGCAAGGCGGCCGAGGAGCTCATCACCGTGCTCGCGCACGACATGGCCAACCACCTGCTGCCGCTCCAGGCCCGCATCCAGCTCATCCAGCGGCGGGCAAAGCGAAACAATGCGCCGGAGGACCTGCGGGACGCGACAGGCGCCGCCGCGTCGCTGCGCTCCCTCACCCGGCTCATCAACGACCTGCTCGACGTGGGGCGCCTGGACCAGGGGCTCTTCAGCCTGCGCTCCCATCCGGTGGACCTGACGGGGCTGGTGCGGGAGCTGGCCGCGACCGCGAGCACGCCCGAGCACCCGGTGCGCTTCGAGGGGCCCGAGGAGCTGGTGACGGTCGCGGATCCGGAGCGCGTGCGGCAGGTGCTGGAGAACCTGGTGGCGAACGCGCTCAAGCACTCGCCCCCGGGGCGGTCCGTGGACCTCCACCTGCAAGCGCAGTCGCGTCCAGAGGGGCCGTGGGTGCGTGTGACGGTGACCGACCAGGGGACGGGCATTCCGCCCGTGCAGCTGCCCACGCTCTTCGAGCGCTTCTCGCGGGGTCCCGGCTCCAAGGGGCTGGGCCTCGGCCTGTACCTCGCGCGGCGCATCGCGGAGGCGCATGGCGGCACCCTGGAGGTGGTCTCCTCGTCCCCGGCCGGCACGTGCTTCGCGCTGTCGCTGCCGGTGGTGGCCGGGTAGGCGGAGGAGGAGTCGCGCGGAGGGGGTGAGGGAAAAAAGGGGTCATTTCCGTTGGGTGGGGACAGGCGCGAAACCGGAAGGGCCCTCACGGCCGCCGGGCGCCATCCATCGGGAGCAACCCCATGTCACCGTCCCCTCGCCTTCGTTCCATGGCCCGGCTCACCGCCGTGGCCTTCACCACCCTGGGCTTCAGCGCGTCCGCGCAGACGACGACGTATGCCTTTCCCGGCGCCAGCGCGGACCTGCCTGAAGGCAGCCACTGGTGGATCGCCAGCGACCACGACGGCACGAACAACCGCGACCTGGAAGCCGCGCGCTTCGACGACGGCGAGAAGCGCTTCACCCGCGTGAAGATTCCCTTCGCGGACTACGAGGCCGACCCGAAGAACTCCGACTGGGTCATCTACGGGCTGCCCGTCTCCGCCATCGCGGATGGCGAGGTGCTCACCTGCTGGCGCAACGCTCCGGAGGGCCTCAAGCCGGCGGTGCACGGCGGTGACGACGTGCCCCACCCGGGCCGCACGTCCAACCCGCTGCGCATCCCGCGCTCGGGCAACCACGTGAACGTCCGCACGGACGACGGGAAGATCATCCTCTACGCGCACCTCCAGCCCGGGAGCGTCCCGGAGGAGCTCTGCCCCTTCAACGACACCTACGTGGACGACGCGGAGGACCGCGTGGGGGACCTGCCTCGTGAAGTGATTGTCCCCGCAGCGCAGCGGGTGCGCGTGAAGCGCGGGCAGTTCCTGGGCCGCGTGGGCAGCTCCGGCGCTTCGGCGCATCCCCACCTGCACGTGCACCTGCAACCCATGACGAGCGAGACGACGGTGGGCACGTCCCTGCCGCTGCCCTTCTCCCACGCATGGCAGAAGAACGGGAATGCGGACCACGACTCGTCGATCCACTTCGTCCCGCTCCAGAACCAGGCGCTCAACCAGTTCCCCTCCGCCATCCACCCGGATCCGCTGCTGCGCCGGGGGGACATCACCGGGGACCCGGTGCTGGAGGTGGCGACGGCGTCCTCGGGCAGCATGGTGGTGACGGCCACGCGGGACGTGACGGGGCGGCTGGCGCTGGGCTCGTGGCAGCTCACGGCGGGCGGCCAGTTCACGAAGCTTCAGGAGGCCTCCGCGGGCGCGGCGAGCTCCATCGCCATGGCCCACCCGCACACCGGCAGCACCCGCGACGTGGTGACGGCGCTGCGGGATGGGAGCGGGAACCTCAAGCTCATCGCGTGGCAGGTCGGCTCGACCGGCGCCATCGTGCGCAAGGGCGAGGCCGGCGGTGACGCGGACGCGACGGAGATCAACGTCGCTCCCCTGCCTTCGGGGCTGGGCGTGGTGAGCGCCATCCGCGACGCCACGGGCCACCTGAAGGTCAGCACCTGGGAGACGCCTACGACGCTGGACACGTTGACCCGCATGGACAACGGCTACGGCGAGGAGGCGACGAAGGTGGCCATGACGACCGTCCTCAATGGCCGCGTGGCCGGGGACGTGAACCGCTTCACCGGCGTCGTCACGGCGGTGCGCACGCCCACGGGCAACCTGAGCCTGACGGCGTGGGAAATCACTCCGCAGAAGACGCTCATCCAGCGGGGCTCCCACCTGGCCGGCGCGGTGACGGACGTGGCCCTCAGCACCGTCATGGTGCCTGACGGTTCGCGCGAGATGGTGGTGGCCAGCACGCGCCTGACCAACGGCGTGCTGCGCAACATCTCCTTCGACGTCACCGCGGCCGGACAGTTCGTGCGCCGTGACCACGAGGACGGCGAGACCATCCTGGACCTGAGCGCGACGCGCGTGGGGGCCCAGCACCTGGTGACCCCGGTGCGCGACACCACGGGCAACCTGCGCGTCTACACCTGGGATGTGGGCTCGGACGGCAAGGTGCGCCGCACCGGCAAGGAGCGCGCGGGCGCCATCGTGTCCGGCCTGTCCGCCACCTCCACCACCGTGGGCGTCCGCCTCGTCGTCACCGCCGTGCGCCTGACGACGGGCACGGGGGGCGGGGACCTGCGTCTGATTGCCTGGGACGCGAACCTCCGGTAGCACGAGTGTTGTCCCCGGAGCCGGTGGGCTCCGGGGAATTTTCCCGGATTGCCCGGCTTCTCCCAGGCGCCGATGATGCGGTCGAACGACGCACGGCGCCCTATTCGCGAGGAGAGGCATCTTGGAGTTGCGGCACGGCCCATGGGCGGGTGCATCCCCGGACGCCGGGTTGGAGACGCTGCGGCGTGACCTGGGCCGGGCGCTCGCGAGCGTCTGTCCCGCGTCGCTCGCGGACCGGCGGGAGGACCTGTTGCAGGTCGCGATGATGAAGGTGGTGGAGCTGCGCGGGCGCACCCAGGGCCAGGCGGAGCTGACCCCCGCGTACCTGTACCGGGTGGCGTACACGACGCTCATCGACGAGCTTCGCCGGATGGGGGCGCGCAAGGAGGTGGCGTTGGAGGAGGTCGAGCAGGGGCCCGCCCAACCGGTGGCGCCAGGGGACCCGGAGCGTGCGGCGGGGGCCGCGCAGATTGCCCGGGCCGTGCGTGACTGTCTTCAGGGGCTGGTGCAGGACCGCCGCCTCGCCGTGACGCTGCACCTGCAGGGACACACCGTTCCGGAGGCCGCGGAGCTGTTGGGGTGGGAGGCCAAGCGGACGGAGAACCTCATCTACCGGGGGCTGAGCGCGCTGCGTGCCTGTCTCTCCCTGAAGGGAGTCCAGCCGTGAGCGACCGCCGTCCCGAGGATGACACGCAGGATGCCGCGGGCGTGGAGCGGCTGCGCACGGCGCTGCGTGAGGATGACGCGGCAGGGGAGCCGGTGGACGCGGACCTCGTCTGGCGCGCGGTGAGGCAGGAGTTGCCGGTGGAGGAGCGCCGGGCGGTCGTCGAGCGCGTCGCGGCGGATCCCGCGTGGGCGCAGGCGTGGCGGTTGGCCAAGGCGATGTCGCAGGCAGCGGCGGAGGTGGAGCGGGGGGCTCCGGTGGGGGGAAGGGCGGAGGTGCCAGCGACACGCGAGGAGGCACCCGCGAAGGTGGTGCCGCTGACCGCCCGGCGCTTCTGGCAGGCAAGGCCGGCGATGGGGGCAATGGCCGCGATGGCGGCGACGGTGGTGGTCCTGGTGGGCGCGGTCGTGGTGGTGCGGCAGCAGCAGGCGGGGGTGGATCCAACGCGCATCCGGGGCGGCGCTTCGGGGGCCATCGCCTCGCAGGTGCCGGAGGCCACCGCGCTTCCCCGCGAGCAGTTCGTGCTCCGCTGGAGTGGGGTGCCCCAGGCGGTGTCCTGGAGCGTGCAGGTGTCGTCGGAGGACTTGAAGGTGTTCCATCGCGCGGAGCGGCTGGAGTCGCGCGAGTACACGGTGCCGCCGGAGGTGCTCGCGGAGCTGCCCTCCGGAGCGCGCGTCCTGTGGCAGGTGGAGGCGCGGCTTCCGGATGGAAGCGTCCAGCGCGGCAGTACGTTCGTGAACCGGTTGCGGTGAGTGCCGCGCCACCTTGGGCCAGGCCGGCGGCCCAATGACATGCAGTTGGGGGATGTATGAAGACAATCAATGCTTGCAGGGGATGGGTGCGCGCGCTGTCGATGATGGCGATGCTGTGGGGCGTTTCGGCCGTGGCGCAGCCCGCGCCCGTGACGTACACGATGATCATCACCACGGAGCCGCTGACGGGCGCCGCGAACGACACGGTGGTGGCCTCCGTGGTGGACGCGGGCGTCCTGGGGCCGTCGTCCACGG
This sequence comes from Corallococcus sp. M7, assembly GCF_054512695.1. Taxonomy (NCBI): domain Bacteria; kingdom Pseudomonadati; phylum Myxococcota; class Myxococcia; order Myxococcales; family Myxococcaceae; genus Corallococcus; species Corallococcus sp. M7. Next base: position 9,696,245 of record NZ_CM137252.1, on the reverse strand, counting down.
TGCCCATGACCCTGCGCATCCTGGATGACGCCGGGGCCGTGCTCGCGACCGTCACGGGCACCGTGAGCACGACGGCGCCGCTGCGGGTGAGCGTGCTGGCGCCTTCGGCCGGCGGCGTTCGCGCGCAGCTCACCCTGCCGCCCGGTGCCGGGAAGATGTCCGCTGGCATCCTGGTCATCGAGCGCTTGGGGCAGGGCGACCCGCCGCCGCCGCCCACGCGGGAGGTCTGTGAGATTCCGGTCAGCAGGGATCCCGGACCGGGCGGAGACCCTGTCACCCTCTGGGGATGCAGGGTGGAAACCCAGAAGACCTGAGGTGATGGTGATGCGGCGGCTGCGCGTATGGCAATGGGGCGGCTTCACCCTTTCGGTAGGGCTGGCCCTGTGCGCCCCCACGCGGGCCGCCGCGGAGTCCTCCGCGCTCGCCCGGTGCGAGGAGGGCTTCGACGCCCATCCGGAGACCTCCGACGCGGCGATGTGCTTCTTCCGGAGCGCCCAGGGGCAGGAGGCGCGCGACGAGGCCCGGCGCAGGCTGCAGGCCCTCATCGCACGGCACCCGGAGCGCCCCTGGCTCATGCTGGTGCTCGGCCACATGGAGCTGCCCTCCGATCCCGCGCTGGCGGAGGTGTCCTACCGCCGCGCGGCCCTCGCCTTCCGGAGTCAGGGGGATGCCGAGGGCGAGGTGATGGCCGGCATCAACGTGCGCAACGCGCTGGGCCTGCGCGGCCAGACGGAGGAGGCGCACCAGTGGGTGCTGCGCGTGGGCGAGGTGGCCCGGGCCTCCGGGAACCCCTGGCTGGAGGTGCGCGCGCTCATCCTGGAGGCGGCCGAGCTCTCCGACCTGGGCCAGGACCTGGGGCGTGCCTGGCGCCTGCTCAAGCGCGCGGAAGGGCTCGCCTTTCCGGACGGGACGGACGGCCTGAAGAAGCAGCTGCTGGTCCCGCTGGCCGCGGTGAGCGTGAACCTGGGGCGCTTCGACGAGGCGCTGGACGTGTACGGGCGGCTCGCGGAGCTGGCGGAGCGCACGAAGGACGCGAGCACGGAGGCGCGCGTCCGCTTCGCGCTCGCGAGCCTCGCTTGGCGGCGGCTGGACGCGCGTCCCGACGCGGGAGGCCGGGCGGCGCTGCTGCGGCTCGGACGCGCGGCGCTCGCGGCGTCCGAGCGCGCGGGCAGCAAGGTCTTGGAGACGAGCTCGCTGCGCCTCGTGGCGGAGCTGCTGGGCGACGGGCCTGGAGAGCGGAGCGAAGCGGAGGACGCGCTCGGCCGCTGCATCGACATCGCCCGGGAGACGGGCATGACCGAGCGGCGCATCACCTGTCTGTGGACGCGCGCCGAACGCAGAGCGGCGGTGGACGCGGCCGCCGCGTGGCGTGACGTGGACGAGGCCCTGGCGCTGGCCGCTGAGCACGACAACCCGCTCTACCTCGCCTCGGTGTGGCGCACGCGGGCGACGGTGGCGTTCCGCACGCGTCCGTTGCCGGAGGCCCTGGGACACGCGGAGCGAGCGCTCGACGCGGTGGAGGTGCTGCGCCAGTGGCAGCGGGACGCCTCCAGCCAGGCCGAGCTCTTCTCCAACTGGGCCAGTGACTACCACCGGCTCGCGGGCTTCACCCTGGAGGCCGCAGAGACCTCCGCCCTGCCACCCCGCGAGGCCCTGGAGCGAGCCTTCGCGGTGAGTGAGCGCCTGCGGGCGAGGACGTTGTTCGAGGCCCTGGTGGCTTCACGCGCGCTCCCCACGCAAGAGGAGACACCGGAGCAGCGCAAGGCCCGGGACGGCGTGCTGCGGAACCTGTCCGCGATCCAGCGCAGGCTGCTGGACCCGGCCCTGTCCAAGTCCGAGCGAACACGGCTGCTGGGAGAGCTCCAGGACCTGGAGCGCCGCGAGCGAGAGCTGCGACCCGCGACGAGGAGAAGGGAGCTCCCGTCCGCATCGCGCACCACGACCGGGACACAACCGGAGCAGGAACGCGAGTCAGGCTCCGCGGTCAACCATGCGGAGCTTCCCTTCGCGTCGCTCGCCGCGACGGAGCAACGCCTGGGGGAGGAGGAGGCACTGCTCGTCTTCCTCGCGGGTGTGGACCACGACCTCGTGGGCGAGCGCGCGGGAGGCGCGTGGGTGATGGCGGTGACACGCGAGGGCACGCGCGCGTACCGCATTCCGGAGCGAGCACGGCTGCGCCCCTCGGTGGCGCTCCTGTCGGGGCTCATCGAGCGCCGCGATGGTTCGGAGGCATCGGCCGCCGCGGCGCTGTACTCGCAGCTGCTTGCTCCCGCGCTGCGGGACCTTCCGTCGAAGGTGTCCCGCCTGCTGCTCGTGCCGGATGGTCCGCTGCACGACCTGCCCTTCGCCGCGCTGCGGGAGCACGCGGACGCTCCGCCATTGATGGCCCGGTACGAACTGGCGCGAGTGCCCTCCGCGAGCCTGCTCCACTACTGGCGCGCGCAGCCCGCCCGTCCTCCCGAGGGCGAGGCCCTGGTCCTGGCGGATCCCGACCGGAGCGAAACCCTCCAGGGTACGCGAGTGGCCTCCGCGAGAGGCGGCATGTTCCTGGAGACCGCGAGCCTGGGCGCGCTTCCAGAGGCACGGCGCGAAGGCCGCACCGTGAGCGAGTCCCTGGAGGACACGGCCGTGAAGCCCCGGTTGCTCATCGGCGCGGAAGCCTCCGAGCAGGCCCTCAAGGCGTCCCGTTGGGACGTGGTGCGCATCCTCCACGTGGCCGCGCACGCGGTCGTGGACGTCGAATCCCCGGAGCGCTCCGCCCTGGTGCTGGCCCCGGGCGAGGCGGAGGAGGATGGTCTGCTCCAGCCGCGGGAGATCGCGGAGCTGCGGCTGCGGGACGCGCTGGTGGTGCTCTCCAGTTGCCGGGGAGCCTCCGGCGCGCTGCTCGCGGGAGAAGGCGTGCTGAGCCTCGCGCGAGCCTTCTTCGAGTCGGGAGCGCGAGCCGTGGTGGCCAGCCTGTGGCCCATGCGCGACGCCGAGGCCGCGGAGCTGCTGGAGCGTTACTACCGGCACCTGTCGAAGGGACGGAGCGCGGCGTCCGCGCTGCGAGAAGCCCAGCGCGAGGCCTGGGAGGACGGTGAGCCCGCGGCCATGTGGGCCGGGCTGGGGGTGATGGGGGACGCGGCGCTGGTGCCGGTGCGGCCCGCCACCGGAGGCATGGGGCGGGGTGTCCTGCTGGGCGTGTCCACGGGGGCCAGCCTGCTGGCGCTGGGGCTGTGGGGGTTCGGGATGCGCCGCCGGAAGCGGGGGAGCGGGCAGGCGACGGCGTGAATCCGAAGCGGCCGGCGGGGCGTGCGCGGTAGGGTTCCAGGCGATGAGTGACGCGAGCCGTGAGCCGGCGCCGAAGCTGACCCTCGAGGTGCGGGACCTGCACAAGTCGTTTGGCGGGCAGGCGGCGCTGCGGGGCGTGGACCTGGTGGTGCCAGAGGGCACGACCTGCGTGCTGATGGGCGTGTCCGGTTCGGGCAAGACGGTGCTGATGAAGCACATCATGGGCCTGATGCGGCCGGACCGGGGCGTGGTGCTGGTGGAGGGCGCGGAGGTGGCGAAGATGAACGAGCCCGAGCTCAACCAGATGCGCCGCAAGCTGGGCATCCTCTTCCAGGCGAACGCGCTGTTCGACTCGCTCAACGTCTTCGACAACGTGGCGTTCCCGCTGCGCGAGCGCACGAAGATGTCCGAGCCGGATATCACCAAGACGGTGAACGAGACCCTGGGGAAGGTGGGCCTGTCGCACGCGGCCACGCGCTTTCCGGGAGAGCTGTCCGGCGGCATGCAGAAGCGCGTGGGCTTCGCGCGAGCGACCATCCTCCAGCCGAAGATTCTCCTCTACGACGACCCCACGGCGGGCCTGGATCCGCTGACCACGGCGGCGGTGAACGAAATCATCACCACGGGCAAGCAGCAGCTGGGCGCCACGTCGTTGGTGATTACGCCGGACGTGGCCTCCGCCTTCGGCATGGCGGACAACCTGGCGCTGATGCACGAGGGCCGCGTGGTGGAGTACGGCCCGCCGGACCACTTCCGCCAGTCGCAGCACCCGGAGGTGAAGGCCTTCCTGCGCAACTGGTTGCGGAGGCGCTCCGCGCAAACTCAGGCACCCCAGGCCTGACAAGGATTGAGATAGGCTGCGGTGGCCCGGGGGCCGGCGGGTTCGTGATGGAATCAGGAGTCCGCATGTCCCGCCCCAAGCTGCGTCCCGTGTTCAAGCGTCTGTGGTTGCTCGCGCCCGTCGCCACGTTGGGGGTGGGGTGTTCCTCGACGTGGGATTGCAAGAAGGGCACGGAGCAGCAGGTCTTTCCCCTGCCCGCCACCCTGCGTGACGGAAGCGTGCCCACGGCGGACACGTCCTGCGAAGCTTTGTGCGAGGCACTCGGGGAGTCCGCGCCCTGCTTTCGCATTCCAGGAGACACGGACGGCGGCACCTATCCCGACACGGTGAGCTGTGAGGCGCCGCTCATCTGCGATGGCCGCAGGCCGGAAGGGCTGTGCAGTGACGGCGCGGTGGCGCGGGGGACGCCCACGCTGGGAGCGCTCTTCGCGAAGATGGCGCACCTGGAGGCCGCGTCCGTGCCGGCCTTCGAAAGGCTCGCGGAAGAGCTGGCCGCGCACGGAGCCCCGGGGCACCTGGTGCGGGGCGCCAGGCGTTCCGCGAAGGAAGAGGTGCGCCACGCGGAGGCGATGGAGTCGCTGGCCCGCCGCCACGGAGCCCCGATGCCGGAGCTGAAGGTGGCGCCGTTCCAGGCGAGGTCACTGGAGGCGCTCGCCATCGAGAACGCGGTGGAGGGCTGCGTGCGGGAGACCTACGGCGCGCTGCTGGCGGGCTGGCAGGCCCGGAGCGCGGAGGACGCGCAGGTGCGCGAGTCCCTGAGCGCCATCGCCCCGGACGAGCTGAGGCACGCGGAGCTGTCCTGGGCCATCCACGCATGGGCGCTGAAACAACTGCCCCCGGAAGCCCGCGAGCGCGTGGAATCAGCCCGCCGCGAAGCCTGGCGCGAGCTGGAGCAGGACGCGGCCTCCAGCCACCTGCCGGACGAAGTGGCCCGCCACTCCGGGCTGCCCTCCGCGGAAGTCGCCCGCGGGCTCGTCAGGGAGCTGGCGTCCGAGCTGATGCCCGGAGCGCTGGCGTAATCCATTGCTCCTGCGCCGCTCCTCGCGTCACAGGGGCGGCAGCTTCTCCAGGAAGCCCGAGCGTGACAGCCACAGCATCAGCGCGAAGCTGATGGTGTTGAAGGCCGCGTGGGCCACGATGAGCGGCAGCAGCCGTCCCCGGTACCAGAGGACGAAGCCGAACCAGGCGCCCATCACGAACGTCTGAACGACCGCGAGCGTGCCCTCGTAGAAGTGCCCCACGGAGAAGAGGACCGCGGCCCCCAGGATGGCCGGCACCCAGCCTCCCAGCACCACCTTCAGCCGGGGGACGAGGAAGCCTCGGAAGACGAACTCCTCGAAGCCCGTCACCACCACCATGATGGCCGCGAAGGCCGGGATGCCCAGCCCCGTGTCCAGCAGCGCCGCCGCCACGCCCTTGCGCGCCGCCAGCTCCGCGCCCGCCAGCTTCAGCGCCACCGCGACTGCCGCCAGCGGCACCGACACCGCGATGTGCACCGCGTACGTGCCCGCCAGCACCACGCCGCCCAGCAACAGCTCGCGCGCCCAGCCCTCGCGCACCAGCCCCACCTGCGCGGGGCCCTGACCGTCGCGCCACAGCAGCACCGCCACCAGCAGGCACATGCCCAGCGCCCGAACCACCAGCGGCGCCATGGACAGCGAGAAGCCCTTCGCCATCTCCGCTTCCGACGCCGCCACCCACGCGCCCGCGCCCGCGCCGCCCAGCGCCACCACCAGGCCCAGCACGCCCCACCACGCCCCGCGCCGCGAGGACTCCCAGGGCCGCAGGAGCATCAGCCCCCACGCCAGCAGCACCAGCTCCACCGCGACGGCGGCCCACTGGCTCAGCCGGGCCACCGAAGCGGGGCCCAGCACCGCGAAGAACACGAACGCCGCCTCCGCCAGCGCCTGGCGCTTCGGAGGGGCGTTCTCCAGCAGGACGGCGGCATCACCACGAAGCAGCACGGGCACTTCCTTCCGGCGCCACGGAGCAATGGACCCGTGGGGTTCCCGGACACGCTAACGGCTTCGCCCCGCCGCTCACGGGTTTTCCTCCGCGCGACGCCCGGTTCAGGACGGGAGGGCCATCCCTGGCCTCTCCCGTCCCCACGGCCTACTGGCAGGTGATGCCGGGAAGACCCCGGTACGCACCCTGCGCGGTCCACCGCGTGTAGGGCGTGCCGCAGGAGCCCGCGTAGGGGTCATCCGTGCCGTAGCCCGGGACCCAGTACTCGAAGTGCAGGTGCGGGCCCGTGGAAGCGCCGGACGAACCCACGCGCGCAATCCAGTTGCCGCAGGCGAGCGTGGTGCCCCTCGCGAACTGCTGCGTGTATGCCTTCAGGTGCCAGTACCAGGTCTGCGTGTTGTCCGGGTGCCGCATGATGATGTAGTTCGCCGTGTAGAGGCCGCACGCGGCATAGGGATTGGACTGGTTCCAGTAGTTGCACCGGTCGTAGTACCCATCCACCGACGCCTCGACGTAGCCCCGGGCGGCGTTCATCGCCCAGACGCCGTAGTCCATCTTGGAGAAGCCGCCCACCAGCGCGTAGTCCGTGCCCGTGTGCCCGCTGTAGCGCACGCCGCCGCAGGCGTAGTCCCGGCCGCCGTAGTCCTTGTACGCGCTCACCGTGCAGCCGCCGTTGCCGCACTGGTCCGCGAGCTGCGACGCGGGGAAGCGGAACATCGTCTGCGCGGTGGAGACCGCCGGGAACGAAAGCAGCGCGAACGCCGCCACCACCATGAGCCGCTGAAGGCGCATCACTTGGCACCTCCCACGTCCGCGGCCGCATGGCCGGTGCGCACGTTGAGCGTCCAGAACGCGCCGCCGCCCGCGTTGTAGCGGAGCACGTCGTCGTTCAGCCATTCCATGTGGTGGCTGGAGACGGGCGGGGGCACGAACTCCTTCGGCGGCCCGCCGAACAGCATCCAGTTCTCCAGGCCCACGTTGGTGAGCTGCCGGGGCTCCGCGCCCTCCACCGTCGTGACGAAGAACGACGCCACGCTCGTCCGGCCCGACACGAACACCACCGTCCTGCCGTCCGGAGAGATGCTCGGCGTCGCGTCCACGCCCGGGCCGTCCGCCAGCACCTTCACGCGCCCCTTCATGTCGATGATGCCCACCGCCGTCTCATGCGGACCCGGGGCGCCCGTCTTCAGCGTGGCCACCAGCGCGTCCCCCTTCGCCGAGGGGAACAGGTCGCCGCCCACCTGCTCGGCGAGCAGCCGCTCCCTGCCGTTCGCGTCGCGCAGCCGCAGCGTGCCCTCGCCGTCCAGCAGCGCCACCTCCTGCCCCACGATGCGCGCCTCGCGGTACTTGAACTCCGGGGCCACCACGCGGACCGTGCCGGTGTCCTCGGCGTACCGGACGATGGCCAGCAGCGGCAGGTCATCCGTCCCTAGCGGCTCCGCGGGGATCTCCGCGACGATGCCCGCCAGCATCTCGCGGCCCTGGCCGAAGAGCTGGACGAAGCGAGCCTTGGGCCCGAAGGCCTTCTCCACGGCGGGGACCAGGCTCTCGCGCGCCCTGGTCACGCGGCGCAGGTCCGTCGGGTTCGGAGGCGCTTCCGCGAAGGCGGAGCCGCCCATCAGCGTCATCACGGTGAGTGCGAGAAATCGATGTGTCATTTCACTCCAGGGGATGGGGAAACCGCGACGGGAGCGCGGTGACAGGGTTGTCTCAATGTCTGGGATTGAGTTGCTTTTAAACTGGTTATTCAAGACTAAGCGGAAAATTGAATGGGCGATGCAGGGGCACGGCCGGGCCCGGCGTGTTACGAGCCCTGCATGGCGAAAACCCTTCCCGAGCGCCCGCGCGCGGTCCTCGTTGGCGTCCAGCTTCCCGGTGTCACGGACGAGGCGCATGCCGCGGACCTGGCGGAGCTGAAGCGGCTGGTGCACACGCTGGGCTTCGATGCGGTGGCGACCGTGACCCAGCGCCGGCAGCGGCTGGCCACCGGCACGGTGCTCGGCTCCGGCAAGCTCAAGGAGCTGTCCGCGCTCACCGGCGGCTCGGGCGTCATCCCGTCCGGCGCGCAGGGCAAGACGTCGAAGGCACGTGAGAAGTGGGAAGCCGCGACCGACGCGGAGCCCGAGGAGCTGGACGCCCCGGTCGCGCCCGGCGACGCGGACCCGGACGGCTCTGGAGCCGAGCCGTCGGATGAGGACGACGACGCCTTCCCGGACTCGGAGTCAGACGCGGACACGGACGCGGAGGCCACCGCCATCGAACCGGGCCCCAGGCCCACGGTGGTGGTCGTGGACCACGAGCTGTCCCCCAGTCAGCTGCGCAACCTGGAGCGCGCCACGGGCGTGCAGGTGCTGGACCGCGCGGGCGTCATCGTGGACATCTTCCACCGTCACGCCAGGAGCCATGAGGCGCGCATGCAGGTGGAGATCGCCCGGCTCAACTACCTGGCCCCGCGTCTGCGCGAAGCCCCGGGAGGCCGCGAGCGCCAGCAGGGCCGAGGCTCCGGTGACTCCGCGATCGAGCTGGACCGCCGCAAGATTCGCGACCGGCTGGCGGAACTGCGCGAGGACCTGGCCGCCATCCAGAAGGACCAGGACCAGCGCCGCTACGCGCGCCGCGACCAGCTGCGCGTGGCGCTGGTGGGCTACACGAACGCGGGCAAGTCCTCGCTGATGCGGGCGCTGACGGGCAGCACGGTGCTGGTGGCGGATCAGCTCTTCGCCACGCTCGACACGACGGTGCGCGCGATGCAGCCGGAGACCCGGCCGCGCATCCTCGTCTCCGACACGGTGGGCTTCATCCAGAAGCTGCCGCACGACCTGGTGGCGTCCTTCCGCTCCACGCTGGACGAGGCGCTGGAGGCGTCGCTGCTGCTCTACGTGGTGGACGCGTCCGACCCCACCTGGGCCGCGCAGCTGGAGGTCACCCGCACGGTGCTCCGCGAGATTGGCGCGGACGTGGTGCCGGGCAAGCTGGTCTTCAACAAGGTGGACCGGCTGGACGCGGCGGCGCAGGAGGCGCTCCGGGCCGGACACCCCGAAGCGCTCCTCGTGTCCGCGCACCGGCCGGACGACGTGGCCGGGCTGCGCAGGGAGATCATCGCCTTCTTCGAGGCCTCCATGGTGGAGGCGGACCTGGTGATTCCCTACGCGCGGCAGGCCCGCATCGGCGAGGTGTACGAGCACACCACCGTGGTGTCCCAGGCCTACGACGAGACGGGCAGCCGGCTGCGCGTGCGGGGGCTGCCGGGCGCCATCGCCCGGCTCACCCGGTCGTTCCAGGAGTAGGCCTCAGCGCACGACGGGCACGGTCACCGGGTCCTTTTCGTCCACGGTGACCTCCACCTTGCCCACGCGCCAGAGCACGGGCTGGAACGCGAAGCTCAGGCGGTGTCCGTCCGCGGTCTCCAGCAGGGCGGTGCCCTCCTTGGGAAGGTAGTTGCCGACTTCATATTCGAGCGCGGTGAGCGTGATGCGGTCCGTGCCGTTCGGGCCCGTCAGCTCACCCGGACCGTCGAACACCAGCGCCGTGCCGCCGATGATGGGCAGCCCGTCGCGCTTCCCCACGGTGCTGTTGATGTGGAAGATGTGGCCCTCGCGGCCCGGCACCTGGCCTTCGACCTCCGCGAACAGGCGCGTCTCATCCGAGCACGTGCCGTAGCCCACCTTGGCCTGGAGCGTCTGGCCATCCACGGCGAGCTCGCGCAGGTCGGCCTTCATCTCCATCAGGTCCTCGCCGCCGCGGTACTCCAGCACCGCGCGTCCGGTGAAGCGCAGGCCGTGAACGTCACAGCCGCTGGAGGGGAAGGTCACGATGACGGCGTCGGTGACGTCGTCCACGGCCTCCACGCGAGCGGTCGCGCAGGCCACCGAGGCGCTCAACCCCTTCACGGCCTGGTTCAGGAAGGAGGGCCGGGGCTCGCCACACGTGTACACGGGCATCAGGCCGAGAATCTCGAACGCGCCCCGCACCTGGTGCGTGGAGGCCGCCAGGCGTTCCACGCGGGCCTTCGCGTCGTCGATCTCCTCCTGCGTGGGCAGGTTGTCCCCACAGGCGGTGGTGGCGAGGGCAGCGAGGGCAGCGAAGGCAATGCGGCGCATGAAGGTCTCCGGAAAGACGGTGCGGCTCCCCCCGCGCCATCGCGAGGGACCGTACCCGAGCCTTCAGCAACCGTCATGCCCCCCTCAACCCCGCGAATCTCCAGGGAAAGGGGCCTCCATGACTCCCTGCGGCGTGTGCAGCACGCTGCGCACCCAGGGGCGGCCCTGTCCGGGCCCGCCCGGTCCAAAACCTGTCCGACAGTCGGACCAGTTCGCGCGGTCCGCCCCCGCCCCCTCCGGTCCAAAACCTGTCCGACAGTCGGACCAGCTCGCGCGGTCCGCCGTCGGCAGGTCAGGGTCCAAAACCAGTCCGACAGTCGGACAAGCTCGCGCGCTCCACCCGCCCGGCCCGGTCCAAACCTGTCGGACAGTCGGACTGGTTCATGCGGTCCACCTGGCCTGAGCCGGTCAAACATGTCCGACAGTCGGACAAGTTCGCGCGGTCCACCGCCCGCTGGTCCCAGGCCCAACTTGTCCGACAGTCGGAGCGGCTCGAACGATGCGCCTCTTTCCCGAGACGATGATCAAACCTGTCCGACAATCGGGCCGGTTCGAGCGCTCCGCCACCCGCTGGCCCCAGGCCCAACTTGTCCGACAGTCGGAGCGGTTCGAGCGATGCGCCTCCTTCCGGAGACGATGATCAAACCTGTCCGACAATCGGACTGGTTCGAGCGCTCCGCCGCCCGGCCCGAGCCACAACCTGTAGGACAGTCGGACAAGTTCGCGCGCTTCGCCTCCCGACGGACGCGGTGATCAACAACTTGTAGGACAGTCGGACCAGTTCGCGCGGTCCGCCCCCGCCCCCTCCGGTCCAAAAACCTGTCCGACAGTCGGACCAGTTCGAGGCTCCACCTCCCGGCGCCCGCCCGGCTCAAAACCTGTCCGACAGTCGGACCGGTTCAGGCAGTCCGCCCCGCCGGCCCCCGGTCCAAAACCTGTCCGACAGTCGGACAGGTTTCCGCGGGTCGCCGCCGGAGGGGCGGCAGCACTCAGGTCCTGGGGAGCTGAGCGATGCCTTCGTCCGAGGACGAGGCTTCCGGAGCCGTGTCCTCGTCATCCCCGGCTTCTTCGTCCGCGGACAAAGTGTCGTCGTCCTCCACCTCGTCGTCCGGCTCCGGATCGTCCACGTACTCCGGTGCTCTGTCGGACGCTTCCGTGAGCACGGTGCCCAGCGGGTAGATGACCAGGTGGCGCAGGGGCTCGCTGCCCACGCTCACGGCCTCCAGGTGGTTCTTCACCACCACCGTGTGCTGCAACTTCCGCAAGCGTGACGGGCGCGGCGCGAGCGGCAGGCTGATGCCCTCCGAGAGCACGCGCTGGATGGCCTCCTCCACGTCCGCGACCGCGGCGTGCACGTCCGCCGGGTCCACGCCCTCCAGCAGGTGGAACTCCGTGCGCAGCGCGCGGCGGATCTCCGTGGCGCTGTTGCGCTTGATGGCCAGCACCCGCGCGCCCACGCGCTCCGCCGCGCGGCGCAGCCGGGGCGAATTCGCGCGGCTTCGCAGCGTGAGCACCACCTCCGCGTTCTCCGGACGGCCCACCACCACGGCCTCCACCGGCAGGTCGCGCAGCACGCGCTCCAGCAACTCACGGCTCACCGCGTGCGCTGCGATGCGCGTGGGCCCGGGCCGGGGTGCACCCAGCGCGGGAGTCCCCTTCGGCACGCGTCCTCCCGGCGGCGTGGCCTCCACTACCTCCGGCGCGGCCTCCACGTGCACGGCGCCGTCCTGCTGCCGCCGCTTCTCTCCGCCCACCTCCGCGCCCGCGAGCAGCCGGTCCACCGCGCCGCCCGTGTCGCGGTGCACGCGCACCTCGTCGCGGCTCACCATCTCCACCACGATGTCGAACGTGGGCGTGCCCTTGCGCTCCGTGACGGTCTTCTGCGTGCCCCGGCGACGGGCCTCGTCGTCGCTCAGCGTGACGGTCTGCACGCCGCCCACCAGGTCCGACAGCGTGGGGTTCAACACCAGGTTCTCCAGCGTGTTGCCGTGCGCCGTCGCCACCAACTGCACGCCGCGCTCCGCGATGGTGCGCGCGGCGGCGGCCTCCGCGGCGGTGCCAATCTCATCCACCACGATGGCCTCGGGCATGTGGTTCTCCACTGCCTCGATCATCACGTCGTGCTGGCGGTCCGGCCGGCTCACCTGCATGCGCCGGGCACCGCCGATGCCCGGGTGCGGGATGTCCCCGTCGCCGCCAATCTCGTTGGACGTGTCCACCACCATCACGCGCTTGCCCAGCGCGTCCGCGAGCACGCGCGCCACCTCGCGCAGCTTCGTCGTCTTGCCCACGCCCGGCCGCCCGAGCAGCAGCAGGTTGCGCCCGGACTCCACCAGGTCGCGCAGCATGTCGATGGTGCCCTGGATGGCGCGCCCCACGCGCAGCGTGAGCCCCACCACGCGGCCCTGCCGGTTGCGGATGGCCGACACGCGGTGGAGCGTGCGCTCGATGCCCGCGCGGTTGTCGCCGCCCACCTCGCCCACGTGGGCGAGCACCGCCTGGAGCGCCTCTTGCGTCACGGGCGCTTCCGACAGGCGCGCCACGCCGTGCACCAGCCGCGCCTCCGGAGGCCGGCCCAGGTCCATCACCACTTCCAGCAGCTCCGCCTCGGGGAGTTGCCGCACCGCCTCCTGGAGCGACGGCGGCAGGACCGCCACCAGCAGGGCAAAGTCATCCATCCCGCAAAGCTGCCTCGCCCCGCCCCCCCGCGCACGGCTTTCCTACGAGAGCCCGTGAACGGAGCACCACGGGAGGACACCCCCTCCCAGCCCGGCAGGCGGCCAGGCGCACCGCGCGTGACGGGGAGGAGCCAGACGGGGGCCATCCCTACCTTCAGGCCATGACCACCGCGACGCAGGACCGCTCCCCCCTCTGGCCCCAGCTCGAGCAGGAGGCGCGCGAGCGGTTCGGCGTGGAGGACTTCCGGCCGGGCCAACGGGACATCATCGAGGCGGTGCTCGCGGGGCGCGACGTGCTGGGCGTGCTGCCCACGGGCGCGGGCAAGAGCCTCACCTTCCAGCTCCCCGCCCTCTTCGTGCCCGGCGCCACGGTGGTGGTGAGCCCGCTGCTCGCGCTGATGCACGACCAGCGCGAACACCTCACGGAGCGCTACGACCTGGACGCGGCGAAGCTGGACTCCACGCTGAAGGCCGGTGAGCTCAAGGCGCTTCAGAAGGAGATCCGCCGGGGCGAGCACGAGTTCATCTACGTCACCCCCGAGCAGTTGGAGAACCCGGAGCGGCTGGCGCTGCTCAAGCGCGCGAACGTGAGCCTCTTCGTGGTGGACGAAGCGCACTGCGTCTCGCAGTGGGGCCACGACTTCCGGCCCGCGTACCTGTCGTTGGGTGACGCCATCCGCGCGCTCGGCCGCCCCCGGGTGCTCGCGCTCACGGCGACCGCCACGCCCCGCGTGCGCGAGGACATCCGCGCGCAGCTGGGGATGGAGGACCCGGTGGTGGTGTGCACCGGCATCCAGCGCGACAACCTCACGCTGGAGGTCCACCGCACGGTGAACCCGGAGCTCAAGCGCCAGAAGCTGCTGGAGCTGCTGCGCGCCAACGACGGCAGCGCCATCGTCTACACGGCCACGGTGCGCAAGGCGGACGAGCTGTGGCGCTGGCTGCGCGCGGAGGGACTGGAGGCGGGCCGCTACCACGGCAAGCTCAAGGCCGCCGAGCGCGAGGAGAACCAGCGCCACTTCATGGACGGCACCACGCCGGTGGTGGTGGCGACGAAGGCCTTCGGCCTGGGCATCGACAAGCCGGACCTGCGGCTCGTGGTGCACTACCACTTCCCCGACTCGCTGGAGAGCTACTACCAGGAGGCGGCCGCGCGGGCCGCGACGGGCTGCCCGCGAAGGCGGCGCTGCTGTACCGGCTGGAGGACCGGCGCATCCAGGGCTTCTTCCTGGGCGGCAAGTACCCGCGCCGCGACGAGAGCCAGCGCCTCTACCAGGCCGCGAACACGCTGTGCGCGGACGGCAAGCCCGTGGCCCTCAAGCGGCTGTCCGAAGCGAGCGGCCTGGGCGACAAGCGCACCCGCGTGCTGGTGGCGCAGCTGGTGGCCGCGGGCGTGCTGGAGAAGGGCGCGCGAGGCGTGAAGCGGCTGCGCGCGTTCGAGTCACTCGAGGAGCTGGATGCGTACCTGCGCGCGTACGAGGACCGCCACCAGGGAGACCGCGAGCGCCTGGACGCGATGATGCGCTACGGGAGCACCACCGCGTGCCGCTGGAAGGTGCTGGGCACCTACTTCGAGGAGCCGCTGGAGGACGACTGCGCCCGCTGCGACAACTGCCGCGCCCGCGCCGAAGGCCGCTTCGAAGCCCGCCCTCCCACCCGCGCGAGGCCGCCCATCATTCACCGCGAGTATCAGTCTGGGGTCGCCGCCGCCCCTGCGGCGTAGGGCCCTTTTTCCCCACCTCCGCGCGACTTCGAGACCGGGAATCCGTACTCAAAGTACAGGTCTCCCAGGTCTTCAGGCCTTGGGGCATTGTGCATGAATACAGGTATGGCGTATATTGCACAGCCTACCTGGACGTAATGCACTTCAGACCTTTCCCCCGGGGTCTTGAAAGGCGGAGACGCGATGGCGGAAGGCAAATTGAAGGCGCTTGTGGTGGATGATGACCCACTCGTGCTGGAGCTGGTGGAGCGCTCCATCAGCCGCTACGGCTTCGATGTCGTCACCACGCGCGCGGCGCTGGGCGTGGCCAACCTGCTGCGGACCGAGCAGCCGGACATCGTGCTCCTGGACGTGAACATCCCGGCGCTGAGCGGCGACCGCATCCTGGGCGTGGTGCGCCAGTTCGCGGACCCGGACACGCTCTTCATCCTGTACTCGTCCATGGACGAGTCGCGGCTGCGCGAGCTGGTGCGCGCGTCCGGCGCGGACGGCTACATCCCCAAGGGTGTCACCGGTCCGGAGCTGGCGCTGAAACTGTCCGGTATGCACCACAAGCGGATGGCGAACCGGCCCACGCCGGCAGTGCGTGTGGATCCGCTGCTTCAGCGCGACGTGCCCGCGCCCCAGTCCCAGAGCACCACGGCCCAGGTGTCGGTGGCGTCGCGGTAGGTGTGGACGGTCTCGAACCCGACCCGCGCGTGCGCGCGCAGGGAGCGGGTGTTGCGCACCGAGACCTCCGTCACCACGCAGTCGAAGCGCGAGCGAAGCTGCTCGCGGTGCTGGTGGTAGAGCGCGTCGAAGAGGCCCGTCCCCCGGTGGGCCTTGTCCACGCACACCTGCCCCATCACGTAGAAGCGCTGGTCCTTCAGCGGCCGGCCCCGGTGTTCGAGCCCCTCGAGGAGCGCGAACATCGGGTCCAGGACGGGGACCCACGCGCGGCACTCGCGGGGCATCACCAGCGCGTACGCCACGACGTCCGACCCCTGCACGGCGATGACGCTGGGCTCCAGCGCATGCATGCGCAGAAGCGTGGCCAGGTCATGCTGGACGGTGACGAAGCCCTGGGCCCGCTGCTCCTCCGGTGACAGCGACGGGGGCAGGTTGCGGCGCTGCAGGGCCAGCACCTGCTCCAGCTCATCCCGGGACTGCACGGCCCTCACGACATACGGATGCGACGGCATGGCGCGGGAGCATAGGCCCGCGCCATGCCTTGAAGCGTCAGCGATCGAAGCCATCCAGCCATGACGAAGGCATGGTCGGCGGGTTGTCCTGGGGCTCGTGGCGGGGCTTCTTCGGAGACACGGCGGTCTTCGTATCCAGTCCGGCGGGTCCCGGGGGCGGCTTGTCCGGGAGGTCCTGCTGGGGCTTGTGGGGGATGGGTACCAGGATGGGGCTGATCCGGCATCTCGACATGACCGTGTCCTCCTGACGCGGCCGCCGCGGGGTCCGGCCTTGCCAACCCCCGCGTGCGGCTTCCTCTTGAAAACGTGTCAGGTCGGGTTCTTTTCAGCGACCCTTCAGGTCTTCATTCGAACAGGAGCACGTCGTGCACCCAGCGGTCTCCAGGAGCGGCCCGGAGCCACGCCTGGCGCTCATCGCGCAGGGCCACGGCGGGAGTGGCGCCCGCGTGGATGCGCTCACGCACGTCGTTGAAGAAGCGGCCCGCCGAATCCGGGATGTCCACCGTGGCGGCCAGCACCGCGCGCGCTCCGGCGTCGAGGAAGGCCACCGGCAGGCTGAACGACTCATGCGGGAAAGGAGCGGTGCGCGCGGCGCCGCAGGCCGCGAGGAACACCAGCGGTGCCTTGGGCAGTCCGTGCGCGCGCACCTGTCCGGCGGTGAGCGCGTACCGGCCATCCCGCTCCGGCGCCAGCATGAGGAGCGATGCGTCCGACAGGTCCGGGCTGAACACGCCATGCGTGTGGATCTCCACCTCGGTGGCGGTGGACATCGCCTTCAGCACGTGCGCGGGCGTGGCCCGTGCCCCCTCCAGCATCACGCGCCGGGTGTCTTCCCCTGGGGGAGGAGACATGGGCGGAAGGCGCGGGAGGCCCAAGGCCGCGGGCGTGTCCACGTTGGAGACGACCAGGTGCGTGCCGCCGTCCACCGGCGGGGGCGTGCCTGGCGTCGCGTGGCCCGACCGGTAGCTCCAGGCGATGTCCGGCGACAGCAGCCGGGGCAGGCCGTTCACCGGAGGCGGTGCCAGCACCCGCACCTGGTCGCACCCGCGCAGCGCTTCCTGCAACGCGGGGGGCACCAGCCCGGACGCGTCCTGTCCGAGCGGCGCCGTGCGCGTCCCGGTGAAGTCCCCGAGCACCGCGCCCGAAGGTCCCCGCGCCACCGTCAGCGTGCGCTCATGCTGCACGGACACCGCGAGCACGCAGCGCTCCGGCACCTCCGTCACCTGGAGCTGGCGGCCCGTGAGGGTGAGCGCCTCCAGGTACGCGCCCGTGCGTCCGGCGTCGGAGATGAGCGCGGCGGAGGCGCGGGCCCGCGCGCGTCGGGCGTACGTGTCGTCGGGCGCGAGCTCCGCCTGTGTGAGGGCGCTGTTCAGCAGGGCGCGTCCGGCGGCGGGGTCGCGCTCCAGCTCGAACTCGCCCTGGAGGGCGTCCAGCAGCGCGCGCTCGCCTGGACGTTGCTGGACCTGTCTCAGTCCGGAGAGGGCTCGGGACAGCGCGTCCGCCGCGCCGGGCATGGGTCCGAAGCGGGCCAGGTCCGCGAGCACGCCCACGCCATTCAGCCCCAGCGGCCCGCCGGACTCCATCGCCCGCTCCAAGTGCCGCCGGGCCTCGTCCACGCGGAAGTCCATCCACGCCAGGGTGGCCAGGTTGCGGTGCACGTAGCCCACCTGCGCGGGGTCGTCCGGCACGCGCGCCAGCGACTCGCGGAGGTACGCGCCCGAGGTGGGGGCGACGTGGTGGAAGCGCGCCACCTGCGCCAGCTCCTGGAGGAACAGCCGCTCCTGCTGCCATTCCCCGTGCTGCTTCGCCAGCCGCCAGCCGGCCAGCGCATGCGCCTGGGCCTCGGCGGGCCGGTGCAACTCGCCCAGGTACATGTCCGTGAGCCACGCCCGCAGGTCGACGCAGCGGTAGTCCAGCCGCTCCGCCTCGCATGTGCGCAGCGCCTCCAGCACGCGCGCCTCCGCCTTCCACCACTGGCCGTCGCGCACCTCCAGGTTGGCGCGCTCGCGTTCGGCGATGAGGTGGAACCACGGGTCGCCCAGTCCGTCCGCGGCGCGAGCGAACGCCGCCACGTCCACGGGCCGTCCCGCCTGGAGCTCGTAGCCGAGCGCACCCACGTACAGGTCGTCCTCGCCGGAGCTCCGCAGCGTCTCCAGGAAGGCCGGAGGGAACGGGGTCCTGCCGCGCACGAACCGCGCGTAGTCCCGTGCCAGCGGCCCGCGCTTCTGGAAGTCCCGGGCGGCCACGCGGGTGACGGTCGCGCGCAGCACCGTGCCGCCGCCGTAGGCCCGGTCCAGCGTGTCCGCCAGCGGCAGCAGCCGCAGCGCCGCGTCCTTCGAGGGCGCCGCGCGGACCGCGTCATAGAAGGCCAGCCGGACGATGCCCGGCAGCTTCGCGGCCTCCTCCAGGGGCAGCGGTGCGTTGGCGTCCGCCATCAGGTCCTGCGTCGCGGCGAAGGCCTGCTTCCAGGCGCGGCCCCGGGCCAGCGTCTGTTCGCGCAGCCCGCGTGCCTTGGTCCGCGCCTCCTCGCGCCAGCCGGGCTCGCCCAGGTTCGCCACGGCGTCGAACGCGTCCGCCGCCAGCAGGGGCAGGTCCAGGCCGCGCAGGACGAGCGCCAGGTTCCACAGGGCCTGCGGATGTTCTGGCTGCTTCCGGAGCACGTCCTCCAGCACGGCCAGGGCCTCGTCGAGCGACGCCTGTTCGGAGGCCCCGGCATGGGCCAGCGCCAGCGCCACCGCGCGGTCGGAGTCCACATCCGGGGACGCGGGCGCGTTGCCCAGGTAGTTCAGGGCCTGCCGCGCGTCGCCCGCGAGCAGGTACGCGGAGGCGATGCCCCGCCAGTCCTGGCGGTCCTCCATCCCGGCCAGCTCCCGCAGCGGCAGCGGGGCCGCCGCGGGAGCCCCTCCGCGCATGGGCACGTAGGGGCGGTGCGTATCCAGGGGGCCGGAGGTCAGCCGGGCTTCGAGCGCGCGAGTGGACGCTGGCGCGGGCCAGGACGGGGACGGCTCGCGGAGGACGCGCGCGGTCCAGGTGCCCACGGCGGCGAGGGCCAGGGCCAACGCCCCCACGTGACTCCAGTGGGGGCGCCAGCGGCGGGGAGGTGGTGGAGGTGCCCGGACGCCAGCAGGCTCGGATGGGGTGAGGGGCCACGGGGCGGGGGGGATGCCCGTGGCCTCCGGAGTGGGCGGCGCCTTCGCGTGCGCCAGCCGCCCCAGGATGTCCGCCTGGAGCAGGTCATGGAACCGCACGCTGCAGTCCTCGCAGGAGGCCAGGTGCGCGCGGAAGTCCTCGTGGTGTTCGAGCGGAAGCTCCCCGTCCACGAAAGCCGGGAGGTGGGCGCAGTGGCTGTTCATCCGCTCCCCAGCTTCCGACGGGCCTCGGCCATGTCGCGAAGCTGGTCACGCAGTTTCAGCCGCGCGTGGTAGAGCCAGGTGCCCACCGTGCCCACGGGCGACCCGAGCAGGCGGCCAATCTCCGCGTGGCGCAGCCCTTCCGAGTGAAGCTCGAAGGTGCGGCGCAGGTTGAAGGGCAGCGTCGCGACGGCCTTCTGTAGCTCCGCCTCGGTGATGCACTCCCACAGCTCCAGGTCCGGCGCCTGCGGCTCCTCGAAGAGCTTGTGCACGTTGCCCAGGTTGATGGCGGTGGTGGCCTCCGTGCGCGTGCGGCGGCACTGGTCGAGGAAGCGGTTGTGCAGCACCCGCACCAGCCACGCGCGCCGCTCCGGCTCCCCCCAGCCGCGCAGCGAGTCCCACTTCAACAGGGCCCGCAGCAGGACGTCCTGGACCAGGTCGTCACAAGCCGTGGCGTTCCCCCCACAGATGTTTCGCGCGACCGCCATCAGGATGGGCTGATGACGGACCGCGAAATCGGCGTACTCCATGTCGGAATTGTCGAGTTCTTCTCTCATCGTGCGGCCCCCAGTGCCGGTACTGGAAAGAAAACGTAATAGGTCTGATTCCTTTAAGACCTTGTTAAACCCTTACGGGTTGGGTGGATTTGGCTGGCGGTTCTCGTGTCTCGGCACTGGGGAAAGCCACGCAGTCCAGGATTTGGAATGTTTGTCTGGGGTGTGTTTGACCGCGTGGCATAGGGTCGGAGCCATGGCTCGAACCGTGACGACACCGAAGCCCGTGGAGCTGGGGCACATCGACCTGCCAGAGGGGGTGTTGCTCATCCTGGATCCAGGCCTCGGGCGCTTCTGGCGGCATGACGCGGAGCCGTTGTCACCTCGGAAGAAGGCGCCGCCAGAGTACGACCTGCGCATCACCGGGCCGGACGCGGACGCCGCGGGCCGGGCCTATGACCGTGAGTTCGACCCGCGCTTCCTCTTCGACCGGAAGGACCCGGCGGACGCCGCGGCGCACTTCGCGGCGTTCGCGAAGGAGCGGGGGTTCAACGCACGAGCAGAGGTGTTGTCAGCGCGGGTTCCACACATGGAGCGGGCGCGGCTGGCGCTGGAGCATGGAGAGGGATTGGGGGTTGTGAAGTACAACGGCCTGTGGGCGGTGGTGGTGGGAGACCTGCCCGTGGGCCAGGGCTTGAAAGTGATTGGAATCCCCATGCCGCCGGGGGAGTTCGGCGGGCGTTGGCACTCCATCGACATCGTCGTGGACGGGCAGGCGGAAGCGGTCCGGTCGGAGCAGGTGGCCGGGGTGATGGTGGACCACGGTCAATTGATGTTCACCGGGTTGGGCCCGATGGGACGGTTCCGCATGTGGGAGCCGGAGGACGGGCTGGCCGACTATGTGTTTCACGGCCGGGACGCGCCGAAGCTCGCGAAGGAACTGGGCGCGAGTGACCTGGGGGGCGGGCTGTATGGGTGGAAGGACCTGCCCGTGGAGCGGGTGGGGGAGAAGGCCACGCCGTTGCAGGAGCGCATCGAGAACGAAGGGCTCGCGGTGGGCGTGGACTACCGGCCGCACTGCAACCTGGAGAAGCTGAACGCCGCGCTGCGTGGGAGCGAGGAGGACGCGGCCTCGCTCGTGCTGGACGGTGCGCGCGTGGTGGGGTGCGGGAACCGCTGGGGAGACGGCATCTTCACGGTGAGCCGGCACCTGGACGCGGAGGGGCGAACGGTGCGCGTCCGGGTGGAGCTGGGCACGGAGGAGCGGCAGAAGTTGCTGCGCGGCATCCGGCTGCGTCAGCGCAAGGCGCTCGCCACGCGCTTCATCACGGAGAACGGGGAGCCCATCCGCTTCGCGGAGCGCTCGGAGCCCGCGGCGGAGGAGGACAGCGGCTGGCTCTTCACCTCGGGGCTGGAGACAGAGGAGTACATGGAGGAGAGCGACAACGCGGTCATCGTCCCGCTGCGCGCGTTGCTGGGACGGTACAAGGAATTGGACGCCATCCTGGACGCGCCGGTCGGCGCGGTGTTCCGGCGCGAGGGGAACGGGTTCGTTCCGGAGGAGTGAGCCGCCACCGAAAGATCCGCTGATTCCGTCTGAATCCCCGCTCTGCCATTCAGCGCGGTGCGGAAGCATCTTCCGGTCATGAACCACGACCATTCCGCCCACGCCCCCGTGCATGGCTTCGGTGCCGACCGCGCGCCCCACTACGACGCCCAGGCCGCGGTGAGCCTCGCCGGCTACCAGGCGGCATACGAGCTGGGCGTCAGCGCCCTGGCCGCCCACCTGGACGGCCAGGAGACGGCGTCACTGCTCCACGTGGGCCTGGGCACGGGCGCGGAGCTGCTGCCCTATCACCGCTTCAACGTGCCGGGCTGGCGCTTCACGGGCGTGGAGCCCTCCGCGCCGATGCTCGCCGTCGCGCGCAAGCGTCTGGAAGAGGAGGGGCTGCTCTCGCGCACGCAGTTGCACGAAGGCGAGCTGCGGACGTTGCCGCAAGGTCCGCCGTTCGACGGCGCGCAGTTGATGGGTGTCCTGCACCACGTCGAGGGGGAGGAGGCTCGCGTCGAACTGCTGCGCGAGGTGACGCGGAGGCTCAAGCCGGGATCGCCGCTGGTGCTGGGCTGCCGCATCGGCCAGGACCCCGAGCTGACGAACATCGAGTTCCGGCGGCTGCGGGCGTATGGCGTGACGCGGGAGAAGCTGGAGGCCCGGGGGCAGGCCATGGCGAAGATGCAGCCCATCGAGTCCGATGCGGCGCTGTTCGCGATGTTCGCGCAGGCGGGACTGGTGGCGCCGAAGACGCTCTTCGTCTCGCTCCAGTACAAGGTCTTCCTGGCGCGCTTCGAGCCCTGAACACTCGTCAGTGGGGCTCAGGCGCTCCAGTCACGCGCTCGAACGACACGCCCAGGTTCCCGACTCCCTCGAGTGCGTTCTTGATGTCCTCCGACACGATGAACGCCGTCTTGAACTTCTTCAGCCGGAAGACACGCGCGCCCCCGGTCTTGGAGGGGTCGATTCGCAGTCCATAGATCCACTGGTATTCCCCTTCATGGCCAGGGGAGGGATCGTCCTCGTCATCGTGGTGAACCTCCCGGCACCGGGCCTCATCGATGCAATCGAGCACCTTGGTCGCATTGACGACGAAGAAAGGGTTGGCCTCTCCCTCCACCATCACCGGAAAGAGCTGAACGTCATCGGGGGCCAGTGCTCGGAAAACGTTCGCGATGGCCTCGCTGACAATGGGGGCCCGCTCGATCACGGAGAATACGAACGCCCGCGTCTGGCCTGGGGTTGCAATGAAGGCCTTCATCCTCCCTGGTTCATCGAGGACACGGCCATCCGCGAACATCCAAGGCTCGTCAAAGGCCTCACCTGAATCCCGTGTCGGTGTCTCGATGAGCCATTGCGGCACATCACCCAGTCGCACCCAGTAGAAATCGCGCTCCACCTCACCCCTCCGCCTTCACGATGAGACTCCGCAAATCGGAGCCCTGTGTCAGAAGCTCGTTCGCTATCCGCGCGAGTTCCTTCATCAAGCGGGTCCGGCAGGTTTCCGTTGATCTGCATCGCTCGACAGCTCGCTCCAAGCGGTCCATCACTTCTTTATGGTAGCGCTCTGGATGTGGCCCCTCATGTCCATTGAGCCGCACCTTGTTCGCGGCATCTTCGAGCGTCATCCCGGCCTTCTTGAAGACCTTCTCGCACCGTGGCGTCCAGGGACCGCCGGTAGCATCGGAGATGGGGTTCTTGTTCGTGCAGATGTGATGAACAGGTCCCGACTCGTCACCCGGAAACCGCCCGTCCGAGTACATCGCCAGTGCCGCTGCGGCTCCCGGAGCCAGCGCCACGTTGAGCACACCGGCAGCCGGCAATGAGATGGAGCCCACTCCGCCCGTCAACGCTGCTGTCAGCTGGAATCCTGACTCAGTCTGGGCCCGAATCGCGGCTTGGGGGAAGCCCGGGAGCCTGGGCCCCTGAGCCGCCATCGCACTCTTGCCGCCAAGGGCCGTCGTCACGAGCAGAACCAGGACGCGTGTTCCGTTCGTCCCCAATACACGCCCGAAGCGGTGTCCGATATCTTGCAACTCGATGACGCTCGTCGCCCTCCCTGCATCATCCCACAGTCGCACAAAGCCCCGGCCCATCTCCCAGACCGGCACCACCCCCAGGTAGGCCACCATCGCCGCGGTCAGTGCCACCGCGATGACCTTCGTGACGGGTTCGGGCAGCGTCATCGTGAGGAGTACGGACAACGCGGCCGAGGTCACCATGGCCTTGAGCACCACCGGGTTCAGCAGTTTGCCGATTTCGGCCTCGACACTCTCCCAGACCGCATCCAGCGCGAACGACAAGGCCATCAATGTCCGGTCCTTGCGCGAGAAGGGCAGCCCTGTTCCTCTCACCAGGGTCAGACAGTCGTCCCCATCGGGGCAGATGCGCGAATAGAGGGACTCCGGAGACGCCCCAGTCCCTGGATTCGGGAGCCCCTTCGAGGATGCGAGCAGCGATCCGGACCTCACCCATCCTTGCTGGTCGGCCGCATCCGTCTCGCGGAAGGCAACGTCCATGCGCATGTCCAGGATGAGCTGCGTGAGGGCCGCTTCGAACGCGTCCTCACTCACCTGAACCGGACCAATCTCCCGGGACTCGTGAACCACCTGCCTGCCGTCTCCAACATCAATGTGGACAACACGAGTCGTCGCACACCCTCCCACGAAAAGGAGTAGCGCGATAAACCACATCAATCGCATAGATGCTCCTGGAGACGCTCTCCCTGGTCATCAAGGGGCAGAACATCCTCATCCCCGAGTCTATCGTGGACGAGTTCCGCTGAAGCGTGAGCCGCCAGGGATTCGAGGCTGCATCAGAATTCCGAGGCAGCCGCCTGTCGCCAAGCGCGCGGAATCCCAGCGACGCTCCCCTGGTCCACGCCTTGCTCCCGGCATGGAGCTTCACGATTCCAAGGAGCCACGATGCGCTGGATGCGGATGCTGGGCGGTTGTCTGACGGTGATGGCCCTCGCGGCCTGTGGTTCGGACGGCGAGGGAGGGCAGGGGAGGCTGAAGCTGCGCGAAGGGCAGTCGCTGGACCTGGCGCAGGAGTGCGGCGTGGACCTGCCCCAGTGTCCGCAAGGCCTGTCCTGCCTCGTGCTCAAGCTGGACGGCGAGTCCAAGGCACGCTGTGTGGACGATTCCAAGGTCTGCACCGAGCTCGTGTCCTGCACGGGCGGCACCACGTGCGCCATCCTGGACTCGTACCCCGGACAGGTCGCCTGCTCGGGCAAGTGCACCTCGGACTGCGATTCATCCACGTCCAGCAGCCCGTGATGTCAGCGAGTCTGGAGCAGATGCTGAATGGCGGCGGTCCAGAGCTCCGTGGCGAGCTTGATCACGGAGACATCGGACTCGGCCTGGCTGGAGTTCCCGTCGCTTAGGACGCGAAAGGTGTGCCCTGTGGGAACGGCCTCGATGCGGTGGTCCCGGGGCGCGGCTTCCGTGCCGGGAAGGGTCAGTCGAACGCCAGTGCCTTCCTTGTTCCATCCGCCAATCCCTCCTCCCGGAGGGATCGCACTGAAGGACAGGTCCATGTGCGCGCCATGGCTGTCGCCCACCAGGCCGAAGAGCCAGTAGGGAGCTTTCTGGATGGAGGCCCACTCACGCTCAGTCAGTGCAGGAAGGTCGGACACCTGCAGGCGCGGTCGATTGCCCTCCGGGAACTTCGCCATCAACTGCCCCGCGAAGTCCACGAGTGATCCATGAAGCACACGGACGGCTTCGTACCAACGACCGAACTGGGATGACGTCGCGGCTCGCGTCTTGCCCAGTTGCTCCGCCAGGTAATCAATCGCAGGCTCACGGACCTCGGTAATCTCACGGGACGCGCGCTCGTATTCTTCGAAGCTCTGGTCCAGACGATCGAGCGTCAACTCCACCATCGCGGTGATGTCTCCCGAATGGGATGCATCGAGCGCCAGGTAATACCGGGCCCGGTCCTCGACGAGCAGGACGATGGCAGGGTAGTGCTCCCGCATCAGCAACAGGTTGGCGAGCAACCTCCCTGTCCGTCCGTTCCCATCCACGAAGGGATGAATGGTCTCGAACCACGCATGCGCGATGGCACAGACGACCACCGGATGCTCGGTCTTGGCTCCAGCCAACCACTCTCCGAACGTCCGCATCTCCTCCGGCACCTGGACCGCTTGTGGAGGAACGTACTTCGTACCGCCGATTCGTACGTTGATGCGCCGATAGGCTCCGGCGTTCTCGGTGTCGATTGCCCGCAGGACGATGCCATGCATCTCGCGCACGTCCCGCTCACCCAGGACGGAATCCTTGCTGGCCAACGCTTCGACAAAGTCGAGCGCATGCGCGAGGTTCACCGCTTCGAAGTGGTCCTTCAGCGACTTGCCCGCGATGGTGATGCCATCCTCCACGACGGCGCGCGTCTCCGGCAGGGTCAGCCGGTTCCCCTCAATCGCATTCGAGTTGTACGTGTGGTGGATCCGGAACCAGTGCCGCAGGTTCTCCACTGCCGCAGGAGGCATCCGGGTGGCACGCAACCGGCGCATGCGCTCGGTCGCCTGCTGAAGCCTGGGTTCGATGCTCTCGCTCCACCGGTACCGATGCACGCCAACCACCTCCGCTCTCCACTGTAACGCCGTCGCCCCCTTTCACCTCGCAGGGGCGCACGGAGCGGGTTCGTGCACATTGCAATCCGGGCGTGAGTGCCACGTCCGCAACCCCTCGGAATGCCTGGGCCTGACGGAGGCCCGCTCCGGTACGGCGGATGCTCATGCCCTTGGAGCCATGAGCTTCGAATACGCCGCAGGGACCGCGCTCGCGGTCCTCCTGTCCATCTACCTCGTCTACGCCCTGCTTCGGCCCGAGCGCTTCTAGGAGCCCGCCATGACCCTCATTGGCTGGCTCCAGACCCTGCTGTTCTTCGCGCTCATCCTCGCGCTGACGAAGCCCGTGGGCCTCTACCTCTTCCGCGTCTTCGAGGCCGACACCCAACCCCTGCCCCGAGTGCTCGGCCTCATCGAGCGCGCCCTGCTGCGCCTGTGCGGCGTGGACCCCAAACACGAGCAGACATGGGGCCAGTACACCGTCGCCCTGCTCGCCTTCAGCGCCGTGGGCCTTGTCGTCCTCTACGCGCTCCAGCGGCTCCAGCACGTGCTCCCGCTCAACCCCCAGGGCCTGCCCGCCGTGGGCCCTGCGCTCGCCTTCAACACCGCCGCCAGCTTCGTGGCCAACACCAACTGGCAGTCGTACGCCGGTGAATCCACGATGAGCTACGCCACCCAGATGCTGGGGCTGACGTGGCAGAACTTCGTCTCCGCGGCCACGGGCCTGGGCGTCGCGCTCGCCCTCGCGCGCGGCCTCACCCGCCGGTCCCTGGGCAACTTCTGGGTCGACCTGGTGCGCGGCACGCTCTACGTGCTCCTGCCCCTGAGCTTCCTCGCGGCCCTGTTCTTCGTCTCGCAGGGTGTGCTCCAGAACCTCGCGCCGTACCCCGAGCACACCACCGTGGAGGGCGTGAAGCAGACGCTCGCCTTCGGCCCCGTGGCCTCGCAGGAGGCCATCAAGATGCTGGGCACCAACGGCGGTGGCTTCTTCAACGCCAACAGCGCCCACCCTTTCGAAAACCCGACCCCGCTCACCAACCTGGTCCAATTGCTGCTCATCTTCCTGCTGCCCGCGGGCCTCACGTACACCTATGGCAAGATGACCGGCGACACGAAGCAGGGCTGGGTCCTCTTCGCGGCCATGTCCGTCCTCTTCCTCGTGGGCGCTGGCGCCAGCTACGCCGCCGAATCCCAACCGAACCCCGCGCTCACCGCCGCGAACGTCCTCCCCTCCGGAAACCTGGAGGGCAAGGAGACGCGCTTCGGCGTCGCGGCCTCCACGCTGTTCGCCACCGTCACCACCGACGCGTCCTGCGGCGCGGTCAACGCCATGCATGACAGCTTCACGCCGCTCGGCGGGCTCGTGCCCATGGTCAACATGCAGCTGGGCGAGGTCATCTTCGGCGGCGTCGGCGCGGGCCTCTACGGCATCCTCGTGATGGCGGTGCTCGCCGTCTTCATCGCGGGCCTGATGGTGGGCCGCACGCCGGAGTTCCTCGGCAAGAAGATCGAAGCGCGCGAGATGACGCTCGCGATGCTGTACGTGCTCGTCTTCCCGCTGGTCATCCTGGGCCTGTCGGCCGTGGGCGCGGTGCTCCCGCAGGGCACGTCGTCCCTCAACAACGCCGGGCCGCACGGCCTGTCCGAAATCCTCTACGCGTTCACCAGCGGTGTCGCCAACAACGGCAGCGCCTTCGCGGGCCTCAACGCCAACACGCCGTTCTGGAACATCAGCCTGGGCGTGTCGATGCTCGCGGGCCGCTTCCTGATGATGGTGCCGGTGTTGGCGCTGGCGGGCTCGCTCGTGGGCAAGAAGACCGTGGCTCCCGGGCCCGGCACCTTCCCCACCGACGGAGTCCTCTTCACCGGCCTGCTCGTGAGCGTCGTCGTCGTCGTGGGCGCGCTGACGTTCTTCCCCGCGCTGTCCCTGGGCCCCATCGTCGAGCACTTCCTCGGCAAGGCCGGAAAGGTGTTCTGACCATGGCCCCCGCAAGCAAACAGGCCTCGCTGTTGGACCCCGCGCTGCTCAAGCCCGCCGTCTGGGAGAGCCTCAAGAAGCTCCACCCTCGCGACGTGGCCCGGAACCCCGTGATGTTCGTGGTGTGGGCCGGAAGCCTGCTCACCACCGTGTTCGTCCTCAAGGACCTCACGTCCCAGCACGAACCCACCGCGCCCATGTGGTTCACAGTGTCCGTGATGCTGTGGCTGTGGTTCACCGTCCTCTTCGCCAACTTCGCGGAAGCCGTGGCGGAGGGCCGGGGCAAGGCCCAGGCAAGCGCCCTGCGCCGCATGCGTCAGGACACCCAGGCCCGCCGCCTCACCGACGATGGACGAGAAGAACGCGTCGGAGCCCCCGCCCTGCGCAAGGGCGACCGCGTGGTGTGCGAGGCCGGAGACATCATCCCCGGCGACGGAGAGGTGCTGGAGGGCATCGCCAGCGTGGACGAGTCCGCCGTCACCGGCGAGTCCGCCCCCGTCATCCGCGAGTCGGGTGGCGACCGCTCCGCCGTGACCGGAGGCACGAAGGTGCTGTCCGACCGCATCGTCGTCCGCATCAGCGTGGACCCGGGCGAGTCGTTCCTCGACCGGATGATTGGCTTGGTGGAGGGCGCGGCCCGCAAGAAGACGCCCAATGAAATCGCCCTGCACATCCTGCTGGTGGGGCTCACGCTGGTGTTCCTGATGGCGTGCGTGACGCTGGTGCCGCTGGCGCTCTACTCGGGCGTGCCGCTCTCTGGCACGGCGGTGGTGGCGCTGCTGGTGTGCCTCATCCCCACGACCATCGGCGGCCTCCTGAGCGCCATCGGCATCGCGGGCATGGACCGGCTCCTGCGCAAGAACGTGCTCGCGCTCAGCGGTCGAGCGGTGGAGGCAGCAGGGGACGTGGACACGCTGCTGCTCGACAAGACAGGCACCATCACCCTGGGCAACCGCATGGCCACGGAGCTCTTGCCCATGCCAGGCGTGCGCGTGGAGGAGCTGGCGGAGGCCGCGCAGCTCGCGAGCCTCGCGGACGAGACCCCGGAAGGACGCTCCGTCGTCACGCTGGTCAAGGACACCTACAAGATGCGTCCGCGCGAGCTGCGAGCGCATCAGGCCACCTTCGTCCCCTTCACCGCGCAGACGCGCATGAGCGGCTGCGACCTGGTGGATCCGCACCCGCGAAGCATCCGCAAGGGCGCCGTAGACGCCATCGTCCGCCACACGCAAGCGCAGGGCGGCACCGTGCCGGAGGAGCTGACCCAGGCGGCGGGCCGCATCGGTGACGCGGGAGGCACGCCGCTCGCGGTGGCGGAGGGCGCGCGGGTGCTGGGCATCATCCACCTGAAGGACGTGGTGAAGGGCGGCATCAGGGAGCGCTTCGACCGCTTCCGCGCCATGGGCATCCGCACGGTGATGATCACCGGAGACAACCCGCGCACCGCGGCGGCCATCGCGCGGGAGGCCGGCGTGGACGACTTCCTGGCGGAAGCGACCCCGGAGGCGAAGCTCGCGCTCATCCGAGCGGAGCAGGGCAAGGGCAAGCTCGTGGCGATGACGGGCGA
The DNA here is from genome assembly GCF_054512695.1 of Corallococcus sp. M7. Lineage (NCBI taxonomy): Bacteria > Pseudomonadati > Myxococcota > Myxococcia > Myxococcales > Myxococcaceae > Corallococcus > Corallococcus sp. M7. The sequence goes on along the minus strand of NZ_CM137252.1, from coordinate 9,666,970 downwards.
CGGCACCAACGACGCGCCCGCGCTGGCCCAGGCGGACGTGGGCGTGGCGATGAACACCGGCACCCAGGCCGCCAAGGAGGCCGGCAACATGGTGGACCTGGACTCCAACCCCACCAAGCTCCTGGAGGTGGTGGAGGTGGGCAAGCAGCTCCTGATGACGCGAGGAACGCTGACGACGTTCTCGATCGCCAACGACGTCGCGAAGTACTTCGCCATCCTCCCGGCGCTCTTCATGGGCGTCTTCCCGCAGATTGCCCCGCTCAACGTGATGGGCCTGACGTCGCCGTTCAGCGCCATCCTGTCCGCCGTCATCTTCAACGCGCTCATCATCGTGGCGCTCATCCCGCTGGCGCTGAAGGGCGTGCGCTACCGCCCTCTAGGAGCGGCGGCCCTGCTGCGCCGCAGCCTGCTCCTCTACGGCGTGGGCGGCGTCATCGTCCCGTTCGTGGGCATCAAGGTCATCGACGTGCTGCTCACCACCGTGGGCCTGGCCTGAGCACACAAGAAAGGAACACCCATGGTCTCCTCGCTCCTCACCGCCCTGCGCGTCAGCGCCGTCACGCTGGCCCTCACGGGCGTGCTGTATCCCCTGACCGTCACCGGCGTGGCGCAGGTGCTGTTCCCGCATGAAGCCAACGGGTCGCTGGTGAAGGACGACCGGGGCCGGGTGGTGGGCAGCGCGCTCATCGCCCAGGGCTTCACTCAAGCCGGCTACTTCCAACCGCGTCCCTCCGCCGCCGGCACGGGCTGGGACGCGACGGCCTCCGGCGGCAGCAACCTGGGCCCCACCTCCCAGAAGCTCCGCGACCGGGCCGTGGCGGAAGCAGACCGGCTGCGCCGCGAGAACCCCGAGGCCGAAGGCCCCGTGCCCGCTGAATTGGTGACAGCCTCCGCGTCCGGGTTGGATCCGCAGGTGTCGCCGGAAGCCGCGCTGTGGCAGGTTCCCCGCGTGGCCAGGGCGCGCGGCGTGCACCCGGCGCGCGTGCGGGCGTTGGTGCTGTCACGGGTGGAAGGACGGACGTTCGGCGTGCTGGGAGAACCCCGGGTGAACGTGCTCACGTTGAACCTCGCGATGGACCGTCAGTTCGGCGGGCCCGCGCCCACGGCCTCCCGGTGAGGAGAACGCAGGCATGACGACGCGGCGCCCTCGCGCGGAGGACTTCCTGGAGCTGGTGGAGCGAGGCCGGCGCGGCCGGCTGAAGCTCTACATCGGCTTCGCGGCGGGCGTGGGCAAGACGTTCCGCATGCTGGAGGAGGCGCACGCGCTCAAGGCGCGAGGCGTGGACGTGGTGCTGGGCTTCGTCGAGACCCACGGCCGTCCGGAGACGCAGGCCCTGGTCGAGGGCCTGGAGCTCGTGCCCCGCCAGCGCCTCACGTACCGCGACGTCACCGTGGAGGAGCTGGACCTGGACGCCGTCCTCGCGCGCAAGCCGCAGGTGGCCATCGTGGACGAGCTGGCCCACACCAACGCGCCCGTGTGCCGTCACCGCAAGCGCTACCAGGACGTGCAGGAGCTGCTGGCTGCGGGCATCAACGTCATCGGCGCCTTCAACGTGCAGCACCTGGAGAGCCTCAACGACCTGGTGGAGCGCAACACCGGCGTCACCGTGCGGGAGACGCTGCCGGACAGCTTCCTCAAGACGGCGGATCAGGTGGTGAACCTGGACCTCGCGGTGGAGGACCTGCACGAACGGCTCAAGGCGGGGAAGATCTACGCGCCGGACAAGGTGCCGCACGCGCTTGAGCGCTTCTTCACCGGAGACAACCTCTCCACCCTGCGCGAGCTGGCCCTGCGCGAGGTGGCGGAGAGCCTGGACCGCGCCACCACGGGCAGACAGGTCCGCGCAGGCGAGGACCCATCCCAGAAGGGAGGCGCATGGGGCCGGGTGATGGTGGCCCTCTCCAGCCATCCACCGCGAGCGGCGACACTGCTGCGCCGGGGCTCACGCATGGCGGGCCGGCTCAACACGGACTGGTTCGTGGTGTACGTGGAGACGCCGCGCGAGGCGCCGAACCTCATCGACGCGGAGGCGCAGCGGCACCTGCTGACGAACATCGAGAAGGCGAAGGAGCTGGGCGCGGAGGTGGTGCGCCTGCGCTCCAGCGACCCGGTGGCGGCGCTCTTGGACTTCGCCCGCTCGCACGGCGTGGGGCACATCATCATCGGCCGTTCGAACCAGGCGAAGTGGCGCCAGCGATTGGGGATGACCGCGGACGCGCGCCTCCTGCGGGAAGGGGAGGGCTTCGACATCCACGTCGTGTCCTTCGAATCCCACGAGGAGAAGCGCCCATGACGCTGCGCTCGCGTCTGCTGCTGGCCCAGGTGCCGCTGGTGCTGGCGTTGCTCTTCCTGGGGACCACGGCCGTCATCACCTTGGCGCGCGTGGGCCGCTCCGGCCAGCAGGTGCTGGAGGACAACTACCGCAGCGTGCTCGCCACTCAGCGCATCACGGAGCAGCTGGAGCGCATGGACAGCGCGGCGCTGTTCATCATCGCGGGAGAGCGCGAGCGGGGCCTCACCCAGCAGGCCACGCAGCGCCCATCGCTGGAAACAGAGCTGGGCATCCAGCAGGGCAACATCACCGAACCCGGTGAGGCGGAGGCCACGCAGCGGCTGCGCACCGCGTGGACGAAGTACCGCGAGGAGTTCGACGTATTCCTCCAGGCACGTGACGCGGAGGCCGCGCGCACGCGCTACTTCGAAGCGCTCGCGCCGGCCTTCCAGGAGGCGAAGGCCGCGGCGTCGTCCGTCCTCGCGCTGAACCAGGACGCGATGGTGCGCAAGAACGACCGGCTGCGCCAGCAGAGCGAGCGGGTGAACACGCTGATGGTGCTGGCGGTGGTGGCGGCGCTGGGCTTCGGCCTGTTCTTCACCACGTCGCTGGTGCAGCGAGCGCTCCGGCCGGTGTCCGTGCTGTCGCAAGCCGTGCGCCGTCTGGGGCAGGGCGACGTGGAGGCGCGAGCGGTGGTGGAGGGGCGGGACGAGATCGCCGGGCTCGCGCGGGACTTCAACACCATGGCGGAGCGGCTGGCGCAGTACCGCAAGAGCAGCCTGGGCGAGCTGCTCCAGGCGCAAGCGGTGTCCCAGGCAGCCATCGACAGCCTGCCCGACCCCGTGCTGGTGCTGGGCGCGGAAGGCGGGCTGCTCAACGTGAACGCGGCGGCGGAGGACGTGCTGCGCCTGCGGCTGGACGAAGGCGGGGACGCGCTGGGCCGCGTGGAGCCAGAGGTGCGCGCCGTGTTGGAGCGCGTGCGAGCCCACGTCGTGGGAGGAAGGGGCGCGTACCAGCCCCGAGGCTACGAGGAGGCGGTGCGCGTCGAGGCATCCCCGGAGGGCGTCCGGTGGCTCCTGCCGCGAGGCAGCCCGGTGCACGGAGAGACCGGGGACGTGGTGGGCGCCACGCTCATCCTCCAGGACGTGACGCGGCTGCGGCGCTTCGACGAGCTGAAGAACGACCTGGTGGCCACGGTGGCGCACGAGTTCCGCACGCCGCTCACGTCGCTGCGCATGGCCATCCACCTGGTGGCCGAAGGGGTCGTGGGGCAGGTGACGGAGAAGCAGGCGGACCTGCTCTTCGCGGCGCGCGAGGACTGCGAGCGCTTGCAGGGCATCGTGGACGACCTGCTGGACCTGTCGCGCATCCAGGCCGGCCAGCTCCAGTTGGACGTGCGGGAGGTGCGCACGGAGGAATTGGTGGAGCAGGCGCTGTCCGCGCAGCGAGCGCTGGCGGAGGACCGGGGCGTGCGCCTGTCGCAATCCCTGTCACCGGACGTGGAGACGGTGCGGGTGGATCCGGACCGGATGCAGCTGGTGCTGGGCAACCTGGTGGGCAACGGCGTGAAGCACACGCCGCACGACGGCGAGGTGTCCGTGCGCGTGTCGCGCGAAGGCCCCCACGTGCGCTTCGAGGTGAAGGACACCGGCGAGGGCATCCCCGCCCAGGAGCAGGCGCGCATCTTCGAGAAGTTCTACCGGGCCCCGGGCGCGCCAGCGGGAGGCGCGGGGCTGGGGCTGTCCATCGCCCGCGACATCGTCCAGGCCCACGGCGGCGAGCTGGGCGTGGTGAGCACCCCGGGGCAGGGGAGCACCTTCTGGTTCACGCTGCCGCGGCCCGAACAGGGCTGAGGCCCACGGTCACATCGGCGCGGACGTCTCCAACTGGCGCATCGCTTCCTTGCGCGCATCGGACGCGGAGCGGACGATTTCAGCGCTGGACAGGCCGAACGCGCTCGCGTCCATCTTGCGCAGGCGGGGAATCACCTCGCGCTCCTCCTCCGTCATGTGTTGCGCGGCCACCGCCTCCAGTTGCCGCACCGTGGCCTCGCGGCGGCGCGCGTCGTGGCGGACGCGCAACAGTTCGGAGATGAGCTGGGTCATCTCCCCGTGCTCTTCCACCGCGAAGTCGATGCGCGGCCCGTCCACGACGCTCCGCGCGACGGGATACACCCAGCGCTCCTCGAGAGTGCTGTGCAGGGTGAGCGTTTCGGCCAGGCGCAGGCTCAGCTCCGCCTTCTCTTCGTCCGGCGCATGGTGCCAGGCCTCGAAGAGGGCCTCGGCGTCGCGGTGCTGCTGGATGAGCACGTCGATGAGGTTCATGAAGGGCCAGGGTTCGCACGCGCGCGCAAGGACGCAATCCACTCTCCAGGACGAGCGCCCCTGCACGCCCCGGCCGCCAGTGCCGGGCTGCATGCACTGGCGCACAGGCCGCTTGCGTCACGTCTCCGCTTCGTACTTCTTGCGCTTGCGCCACAGCGTCGACGCGTCGATGCCGAGCAGCCGGGCCGCTTCATCCAGCGTCGGCACGGAGGCCATTACCCGCAGGATGTGTTCGCGCTCCACCGCTTCCAGCGTGTGCGGCCCGCCCAGCGTCACCCCCGGCCCCACCGCGGACGCGATGCGCTCCGGGAACGCCTGCGGCTCCACCACGCCCGACGCGCCCACGATGAGCGCCCGCTCCAGCGCGTTGCGCAGCTCGCGCACGTTGCCCGGCCAGGGGTAGGCCTTCAGCATCGCCTCCGTGGCGGGCGACAGCTCCGGGGCCGGACGCTGCGCCGCCTTCGCGAAGAAGGCGATGAAGCGGCGGGCCAGCGGGAGCAGGTCCTCCGGCCGCTCGCGCAACGAAGGGAGCTTCACCTCCAGGACGTTCAACCGGTACATCAGGTCCTCGCGGAAGCGGCCCTCCGCCACGTCCTTCTCCAGGTCGCGGTGCGTGGCCGCCACCACGCGCACGTCCGCCTTGCGCGTGCGTGCCTCGCCCAGCCGTTCGAACTGCTTCTCCTGGAGGAAGCGCAACAGCTGCGCCTGGAGCGCGGGGCTCATCTCCGCCACTTCATCCAGGAAGAGCGTGCCCCCTTCCGCCTGCTCCACGCGCCCCGGCTGGTCCTTCACCGCGCCCGTGAAGGCGCCGCGCGCGTGGCCGAACAGCTCGCTCGCCAGCAGTTGTTCGGACAGGGTGGGGCAGTTGATGGTGACGAAGGGCCGCTTGCGCCGCGCGCTCATCGAATGCAGCGCCCGCGCGAGCACCCCCTTGCCCGTGCCGCTCTCCCCGCGCAGCAGCACCGAGGCGTCCGACGTGGCCGCGCGCTGGATGAAGCCGATGGCCGCGTGCATGGCTGGCGACGCCGTCTCCAGCGTGGCCTCCGGCACCGCCTGCGCGAGCTGCCCCTCCAGGTCTCCCAGGTGTGACGTCAGCTCCCGCTGCGCCTTCGCGCGCTCCAGGACGTGGCGGATCTGCGCGGGGGTGAAAGGCTTGGGCAGGTAGTCGCGCGCGCCACGCTTCACCGCCTCCACGGCCGTGTCGAACGTCGCGTAGGCGGTGATGAGGATGACGTCCAGCGCGGGCGACTCGGCGAGCAGGCGGGGCAGCAGCTCCAGACCGGACGCGTTGCCCAGCCGCAGATCCACGAACGCCAGGTCCGCCGGGCCCTGGGCGAGCGCCGCGAGCGCGGCCTCCGGCGTGGCGGCCTCGCGCACCTCGCAGCCCAGGCCCTCCAGGCACACGCGCAGGGTGTGGCGGATGTTTCGCTCGTCGTCCACCACGAGCACCCGCATGGGGCGCTCGGTGGCCTCGGCACTGGCACGCACTTCCATGGTCACAGTCTAAGAGCACGCCGTGTGCCGGGCCCGTCTGTCGGATGCCGGGCGGCGCAAGCCTCGGGGGGCGCATCGCGTCCGGCACGGTGTGCCCCGGATGGCGGTTGCAAGGTGCAACGTGGAACGGGCTGGTGTCTGCTGCGGCAAGGCCGTGCGGCTGGCACGCGCCATGGATGGAAGGGAGCCCATGGGCAACGAAGGGACGCCTCCGGACGAGGCGGGCGACGAGAAGAACATCTTCGCGAAGGAGCTGGCCCCACCGCCCAGCATCTGGCTGCGCAAGGGCACCTGGCTGGGCCTCGTCTTCGTGGCGATGGTGGGCGTCTTCATCTGGCTCCAGGGCGGGGAGAACCGCGCGCTGGACGCCATGTCCCCCTCGCAGCGTGAAGCCCTCTTCACGGAGACCCGCGAGGAGTTCCGCCTGCTGTGCCTGGCGGATGGCGGCGCCTCGCGCTGGCCCAAGAAGTGCGCGAGTCACGCGGCGTTCCTCGTCCGCTTCTCCGAGTGCGACGACGCCTGCCGCCGCGAGGTGGAGCCCTTCCTCCCACAGCCCACCCGCTGACCCCTGCCGGGCGGCCGGCCTGCCGCCTGCCCGGTCGGCCCCACCGTCGTTGAATCCATGCCGGTGGGCTGGAATGATCGCGCCAGGGTGGTCCGAGGGCCCTCTCAGGCTGACGTGCGGCGTCCTTCGCCACGAGTCCCACCTGACAGGGTGAAGTGTCCCGCATGACCCTGCGGGGCAATGCCGACCCGTTTCTGAGACAATTCAAGGGACGCGGGCTTGAGTCGGGGGGAGAGGTGTTGTCTATCCTACGAGTCCTGACGGAGCCCCGGCCCCCGGGAGAGCCCGTGGGGGCCGCGGAAGGATGAGCGACAATGAGCTGGCGCAGCAGGCCCGGCGCGGGAGTACGGCCGCGCTTCATCGGGATGGGTGACATGGGCGCGCGAGGGGGTGCGTGATGGCGATGCGGCTCAAGCAGAAGATGATGGTGCTGCCGACGGTGGCGGCGGTGTTCCTGGTGGCCATCGTGACGGTGACGGTGGTGCTGGGCGCGCGCACGCGGAACGCCTCGGAGCGCATTGGTTCCAGCCTGGCGCCGTCGGTGAGCCAGGCGCAGACGGCCCGCGCCGGGTTCGCCGCGCTGCACCAGGACGTCGGCGACGCGGTGGCGCTGAACGCGGTGAAGCAGGAGACGCTGGACGCGCAGGTGGCGGAGCTCCAGAAGGGGCTCACGGCGCTGCGCACGTATCCGGACGTGGATGGCCCGAAGGTGGAGGTGCTGCAGGCGGCCTTCACGCGCTACTGGAAGGAAGCGTCGCAGGTGGTGGCGCTGGCGGCGAGCAATGACGCTGCCGCGGAGGCCGCGCTCGCGAAGCTGGAGCCCGCGTACCGGACGATGCATGACGGCCTGGAGTCCGTGACGGCGCAGCAGGAGGCGTCGCAGCGCGAGACCTTCATGGAGGTGTCCTCGCTGCACGGCACGACGCTGACGTGGGTGCTGGTGCTGTCGGTGGCGTGCATCGTGGCGCTCGCGGTGGCCACGGTGTGGCTGCTGCGCGAGGTGACGACGCCCCTGGCGCGGCTGACGGCGACGGCGACGCGCATCGTGCGGGAGGGCGACCTGTCGCTGGCCATCGACACGAGCGCGCAGGACGAGGTGGGCGAGCTGGCGCGCAGCATCCAGTCGCTGATGACGCGGCTGGGCTCGGTGCCCAACACGCTGCACTCGGTGGTGACGGAGCTGACGGCGGCGGCGGCGCGGCTGAACGCGGCGAGCCACGAGCAGCTCAACTTCCTGACCAGCCAGTCGCGCAGCCTCACGGAGGCCAGCTCCACCATCGCGGAGATCGCCCAGACGTCCGGCATGGCGGCCAGCCGCGCGGAGATGGTGTTGAAGGTGGCGGCGCAGGCGGACGCGTACAGCGCCTCCGGGCAGGTGTCCATCGAGCGCAGCGCGGAGGGGTTGCAGCAGATCCGCGCGCGGGTGGGCGCGCTGGTGGGGAGTATCGGCGTGCTGTCCGAGCAGGCGGTGCACGCGGGTGAAATCATCGGCAGCGTGAAGGACCTGGCGGACCAGTCGAACGTGCTCGCGTTGAACGCGGCCATCGAGGCGGCGCGGGCCGGTGAAGAGGGCCGGGGCTTCGCGGTGGTGGCGAAGGAGATGCGGGCGCTCTCCAGCCAGTCGCTGCAGAGCACGCAGCGCATCGGGAAGATCCTCCTGGAGATCAACCAGGCCATCCGCGAGACGGTGGGCATCGCGGAGGAGGACAGCCAGAAGATGGAGGAGGGCATCGAGCAGGTGCTCTCGTCCGCGACGACGCTGAAGGACATCACCCAGGTGGTGCAGGAGAGCAGCCAGGCGGCGCGGCAGATCGTCGCCTCGGTGACGCAGCAGAACGCGGGCATCACGCAGATGACGGAAGTGGTGACGCAGCTGTCGGAGATGATGAGCGACGTGGTGATGGCCACGAGCAACGCCGAGCAGGCGGTGGGGCAGATCAACACCTCCCTGGGCAAGCTCCAGGAGCTGTCCACCACCTTCCGCGTCTAGCCGTCCAGGACAGCGTCCAGCAGGGCCCACGGGCCGCTCCGGAACACCGGGGCGGCCCGTCGTGCGTCAGACGCCCTTGAGGATGATCCGCTTGTCGCCGAAGACGGCGGAGACCTCGATTTCTCCGCCCATGGCCTCCACGGCGCGCCGGAGCGTGGAGAGCCGGTGGTCGTCCCGGGCCTCGGTCTGGGAGAGCTGTCCCTGGGAGATGCCCATCCGTTCGGCGAGCTGTGTCTGCGTCATCCCCGCGAACTCGCGCACCTCCCGTAGGCTCATCTCCAGGAGTTCCTTCCGGACGCGTGCGTCCTGCTCCTTGAGCTGCGCGGGCGTGAACTTCTCCCGGCGCATCCCCTTCCAGCTGTGGAGCTTCATGACTCCGTCTCCTTCTTTGAATCGTCGTGAAGTCCTGCGGCCCTCTCCCAGAGGTATTGCAGCCAGATTTTCTCTGCCTGGGGGATCATCCGCTCGTAGAAGCGCCTGTCTCCGGTCTTGTCGCCCCCCAGGAGCAGGACCGCGTTGCGCGCAGGGTCGAAGGCGTAGAAGGCCCGGATGGGATGCCCTCCGGACTGGATGCGAAGCTCCCGGAGCGGCTGGGAAGAGCCCTTGAGCTGACTGCTGTATGGGAACCCAAGTGCGACCCCCTTCGCGGCCAGAAGCTCCACCCCGTGGTCCACGGACCGCGCTGTGTCCTCGTCGAGAGCAAGGAACCAGTCCCGGAACTCATCGGTGCCAACGACTTCAGGCTGATGAGACGGAATATCATTCTTGGATGATATTCCGTCAAGATGATGGGGGGACGTCTTGGTGCGCTTGGAGTGGGGCAGGGTCGCGTGCTCCCGTCGAGTGAAGACGGGAGACGCTAGGCCCTACCTCTGACGTCACTCGCCCTGCATCAGGCCCGTGATGCTGCCGTCCGGATGGACCGTGACGCGGCGGGCGGCGGGCTCGCGCGGCAGGCCCGGCATGGTGAGCAGCTCTCCGGTCAGCGCCACCAGGAAGCCGGCTCCCGCGGACAGGCGCACCTCTCGCACCGTCAACGTGAAGCCCCGGGGGCGGCCTGTCTTCGCCGGGTCGTCCGACAGGGACAGGTGCGTCTTCGCCATGCACACCGGCAGCGCCGCGCCTCCCAGCGCCCGCGCCGTCTCCAGGTCCTTGCGTGCCCCCGGCGTGAAGGCCACGTCGTCCGCGCCGTACACCGTGCGCGCGATGGCGCGGATCTTCTCCTCCGGCGTCTGGTCCAGCTCGTAGAGGAAGCGCGGCTTCGGCGGCGCCGCGTCCGTCGCGTCCAGCATCGCCAGCACCGTGTCCGCCAGCTCCAGCGAGCCCTCGCCGCCCTTGCCGAAGCCGTCGCATACGGCGATGCCCACGCCCCTCGCCTTCGCGAACGCGCGCAGTTCGTCCAGCTCGGCTTCCGTGTCCTGCGGGAAGCGGTTCACGCACAGCACCGCCGGCAGGCCGAACGCCGCCACCGACTCCAGGTGCTTCTCCAGGTGGTTGAAGCCCTTCAGGAGCGCCTCGCGGTCCGGATCCGCGACCTTCGCGGCCGCCGCGCCGCCGTGGTGCTTCAGCGCCCGCAGCGTCACCACCAGCATCACGCCCCGGGGCCACACGCCCGCGCTCCGGCACTTGATGTCCAGGAACTTCTCCGCGCCCAGGTCGAAGCCGAAGCCCGCCTCCGTCACCACCTCGTCCGCGTACGCGAGCGCCAGCCGCGTGCCCACCACCGACGAACACCCGTGCGCGATGTTGCCGAACGGTCCCGCGTGGACGATGGCCGGGCCACCCTCGCGCGTCTGGGCGAGGTTGGGCATCAGCGCGTCCTTCAGCAGCGCCACCATGGACGCCGCCGCGTTCACGTCGTTCGCGCGCACCGGCGAGCCGTCCGGCGCCTGCCCCACCACGATGCGGCCCAGCCGCGCCTCCAGGTCCTTCAGGTTCTCCGCCAGCGCGAGGATGGCCATCACCTCGCTGGCGGCCGTGATGTCGAAGGACGTCTCGCGCGGTACGCCGTGCGCCTTGCCACCCAGTCCCACGATGACGTTGCGCAGGAACCGGTCGTTCATGTCCATCGCGCGGCGCCAGCGCACCTTCGTGCCCTCCAGCGCCACCGGATGGCCGTAGTACACGGCGTTGTCCACCAGCGCGGACAGCAGGTTGTGCGCGCTGGTGATGGCGTGCAGGTCGCCGGTGAAGTGCAGGTTGATGTCCGCCGCCGGCTCCAGGCTCGCCTGCCCGCCGCCGGTGCCGCCGCCCTTCACGCCGAAGACAGGCCCCAGCGACGGCTCGCGCAGCGCGGCCACCGCCTTGCGGCCCCGCTTGCGCAGGCCCATGGCCAGCGCCACGGACATGGTCGTCTTGCCCTCGCCCGGGGGCGTGGGGTTGATGGCCGACACCAGTACCATGCGGCCCTGGCGCGAGCCGCGGCCCAGGGCGTCCAGCGACACCTTCGCGCGGTCGCGGCCCCAGGGGAGGACGTCTTCCGGCGCGAGACCCAGCTCGGCGCCGACTTCAGTGATGGGACGGAGCGTCATGGCCGGGGACTCTCCGTGTCCCTCGGGAGGAGGTCAACGCTCGCGACATGGGGGGCAGGCAGGCGCGCGTCGCAGGCCGGTTCCCCGGGAGGCGGGCGGGGTGGGAGGATGCAGGCGCAGGGCGGAGCCCGGGGGCGCGGATGGAATACGCGGCCGGGAGTTCCGTCAGGGAGAGCATCATGAACCGCATTCTCGGCATCGCATCGGTGGGGATGGCTTCGCTGGCACTCGGGGTGGCCCTGTGGGGGCCCGGGAAGTCGGAGGCCCCCGTCGTCCAGGAGGCGCCCCGCGTGCAGGACTCGACGGCGGACGTCCGGGCGCTCCAGAACCGCGTGAAGGCGCTGGAGGAGACGGTGCAGCTGCTGTCCCGGCGCATGATGGCCTTCGAGCAGGGCGGCGGCACGGCCTCGGCAGGCACGGGGGGGCCTCCGCCCGCGGGCCTGGAGGCGGAGGTCGCGAAGCTGCGCGAGGAGCTGCGCGGCGTGGTGGTGGGCGAGGCGCTGAGCAACGACAGCGCGAAGCAGTCGCTGAAGGAGCTGATGCGCACGGTGCAGGACGAGCAGCGCACCGAGCAGCGCCAGCAGTGGCAGCAGCAGGTGGACCAGATGCGCGCGCAGGCGGAGACCGAGCGCTCCCAGCGCATGAAGGACTTCATCCGCAACGCGGGGCTCAACTACAGCCAGGAGCAGACGCTGACGAAGGCGATGCAGGCCGAGGACGCGAAGCGCCAGGAGCTGGCGGCGGCGATGACGGGAGGCCGGCCGGGGCGTGACATGCGCCAGCAGATGCGCGACCTGCGCACGCAGACCGACGCGGAGATGCAGAAGGTCCTCAGCGCGGAGCAGATGACGCAGTACCAGCAGATGCGCCGCGACGACATGAACCCGCGCGGCGCGGGTGGTCCCCGGGGCGGGCCCATCGGCGGTGGCTGGGACACGCGCGCCGCCGGGGGACAGTAGCCGCTCAGTCCCGCAGGACGTCTTCCAGGTCGAAGGCGTCCGCCAGGGCCACCGACGGGGTGCACAGCAGCACGGGGACCCGAGAGGACGCCGCGCGAGCGGATTGGACCCGGTCCCAGACGGCATTCGAGGGCAGGTCCACGTCCCGTTCCTCCAGAAGGAGGAACGGGACGTTCGCGTCAAAGGACTCCGCGGGCTGGACACGGAAGCCGCGCAGGAAGCCGTTCATCGCCCGCGACGCGCTGTCGGCGATCTCTCCCAGCCACGCCGCTTCTCCGTCGCCCATTCGAATCGTGGGGCCGGGAGGGAAGGTGGAGAGAAAGGCCTCGTCGCGAGGCGCGTCAGGCTCCACGAAGGGGATCGATATCCCCGCGAGCAGGGACAGTTCCTCCTGGACGACGTGCCATCGGCCGTCCGGAAAACGCCGCAGCGTCACGGTGTAGTCGTCGTCATCCACGCCCAGCACCAGCTTCACGGGGCCGTCCACCGCGTCCAGCACCTGCGTCTGTTGAAGCCGGCCATGGGCCAGTTCGCGCAGCAGCGTGAAGAAGACCACCAGGTCGCGCGTGGCGGAGCCCTCGATGTCCAGCAGCACGGTCAGTGGTCGCGGCACGATGTCGCGGAGCGACGGGAGGCCCTCGGCCTGGATTCGCGTGAGCCGGTAGGACATGGACTGAGAGCCTACGCCAGACACCGGAGACACGAACGCCGCGAAGCTCCCGGAGGAACCTCGCGGCGCGAGTGGTGCCCGGAACCGAGCGGCGGCTACTTCCCGCCGAAGATGCCCTTGAGGCGCTTCTTCGCCTCTTCCTCGGCGCGCTGCTTGGCCTTCTCCTGCTCGAGGCGGGCCTGGTCCTCCAGCTTCTTCTTCTCCTCGTTGGCGCGCGCCTCCAATTCCTGACGCTTCGCCTCCGCTTCGGCCTTCGCCTTGTCCTGGCCGCCCGTGATGATGTCTTCCACGGCCTTGCCCTTCTCACCCAGCACGCCGCTCAGCGCGGCCCCGCCGGCCAGCTTCAGGATGGTCGTCGCCGCCGGCTTCACGTCGATGCCCGTGACCTCCGGGCTCCACGCCTTGCCGGTAATCTTCAGCCCCACCGGGATGGCCTCCGTCGGCGTCACCTTGCCCACCGTCAGCGTCTTGATGGTCGCGGGCGTCAGCGACACGCCGCCCGTCAAGTCCAGCGTGCCGTCCAGCCCGATGCCGCCGTCGAAGCTCATCGCCGCCTCCGGCCGCGTCCACGTGATGGGCTTGGAGAGCTGCGCCACGCCGTTCTTGATGGTCACGCTGAAGGGCAGGTCCCCACCCAGCGACGTCACCTCGCCGCTCTTGAGCGCCTTCGCGAAGGGCACCGCCTTGGCCAGCGGCCCCGTCACGGACGACACCAGGTCCTTGCCCAGGAACGTGCCTCCCAGCAGGTTGCCGCTGATGCCGCCCAGCAACGTCTGCTTCAGCTTGTCCGGCGTGTAGCCCACGCCCTGCACGTCCACGTTGCCGTTGAACTTGCCCGTCAGCACCTGCTTCGGCGTGCGCTCCGCCAGCGCCTGCGCGACCTCCAGGCCCTGCACCTGCACCTTCGCGGTGAAGGGCCGGGCCTCCGGCGCGGGCCCCAGGCGGAGGGTCGTCCCGTCCGCCACCACCTTGCCGCCGTAGACGCCCGTCGAGAACTTCTCCACCGTGATGAGGTCGTCCACCATCTTCACGACGCCCGTCACGTTGGTCAGGTCCATCGCCGTGTAGCGCAGCGACGCGATGGCGAACTGGATGTCACCCCGGTAGCCGTTGAAGCGGTTGGCCTCTCCCGGCGGCGGCTCGGGCGGGGGCTTGCCGCCATTGCGCGCCAGGACCTCCTCCTCGCTCATCAACAACTTCTCCGCATCCAGCTTCGCGGCCTTCACGTCCGCCTTGAAGGTCGTCGTCGCCTTCTTGCCCGTGCCCGCGAGCGTCACCGTGGCGGTGCCCGTCACCGTGTCCTCCAGCGCGCCCAGGCTCATGCTGGTGACGTTCACCGTCATCCCGCTGCCCGTCTTCGCCGGCGCGTACGTGCCCGCCGCCGCGACCTCCAGCCGCTGCCCCGGCGCCTTGTTCACCAGCAGGCCCGGCCGCATGTCCACGCCGTTGAGGTCCGCCTTCGCGTCGAAGCGCAGCGCGCCACCGCTCGCCGCCGCGCCCGTCACCTTCGCGTTCAGCTTCATCGCGCCGCCGGCTTCCTTCGACAGCTGATCCGGCACCCGCAGCCGCACAGGCGTCAGGTCCACCGCGATGTTGATGGCCTGCGCCTCCTGCGTGCCGCTGCCGCGCACGTCCAGGCCAATGGGGCCGGCGATCATCCCGTTGAGCTGCTTGCGCAGCGGCGGGTAGTACTCGGCGAGCACGGCCGGGTCCAGGTTGCGGCCCACCAGCTCGAGCCCCTCCACCGCGGGCTTGTCCGTGAGCAGCCCCTTCACCTTGCCCTTGCCCGTGATGGCCGCGGGGCCCAGGTTCAGGTTCAGCTTGTCCAGCGCCAGGTCACCCGTGGCCATGTCGCCCGTCACGTCCGTGTCGAGCACCACGTCCAGCGCCTTGCCGCCCTCCGAGCCGGCGAACTTCATCCCCAGCGCCTTGATGACGCCCACGAGCTTCGTGGGGCCCTTGCCGCCGGGCACCGCGCCGCCCAGGTCCGCCTTCCAGTCCGCGTCCAGCGTGCCCGCCTGCAGCCCCACGTCCGGGGGCAGGAACGGCCCCAGGGGCGACAGGTCGATGTGCTCCGCCTTCAGCGTCACCTGCTCCGGCGTGGGGATGAGCGTCGCCGGCAGCGGCGCCGCGGCGAGCGTCATCTTCAAATTCTGCTTGTCCGCGAGCACCGCCGCCGCCAGGTCCACCTTCAGCGGCTGGCCCACGCGCAGGTCCTTCACCTCGATGTCCAGGTCCTTCACCGCCAGCTCGCGCGCCTTGTCGCCACCCGCGCGGTCCACGAAGCGGATGACGCCGTCGGTGAGCGCCGCGCGCTCCACGTGCACGCCCGACAGGTCCGTGGGCTGCGTCTCCTCTTCCGGCGTCTCCTCCTTCGGCTGCTGCGCGGCCAGCTTCTCCTGGAGGCGCTGCACGTTGGTGGTGCCGTCCGCCAGGCGGATGACATTCACGGTGAGCCCGGACACCTCCGCGTCCTGCACGCGGATGTCCTTGCCCTTGGAGGTGAGCAGCGGCATCGCCGCCACGCTCACCGTCACGTCCTTCACCTCCGCGAGCGGCAGGTCCTCGCCCTCGGCGGCGCCCACGCTGACGTTCTGGATGCGAGCGCCCACGTAGGGAAAGAGCTTCGTGGAGACGTCGCCAATCTCGATGGGGCGCCCCAGCTTCTGCGAGTACGTCGCGGCCTGGTCCCGCGCCGTCTTCAGCAGGATGGCGTCCAAGCGCCACAGCACCACCGCCACGATGGCGATCAGGAGGACGAGGATGCCTCCCAGCACATACGGCCAACGCTTCTTCTTCACAGCCGCCACGGTTCCTCCTCCGTCGGGAGAGCGGTCGAACGCTTAGCGCAGCGCCAAGAGGGCCGCACCTCCCATGCACGAGGGGAGGTTTTAAGCGTGACGGTCAACAGCCGGGGGAAAGTCACACTCCTGTCGACCCTTGCATCTAGGCACGAAGGGCCCCGCTCGGAAGGGGGTCGCTTGAGTCCCCACGACTTCGCGGATTCAGGAGTTTGGTGGGCGGCCCCTACAGGTCGATGACCTCCGGCTCCAGCCCGGACGGCGGCGGCGTGTCGCCCTGGCCCTCCAGCAGGAAGCCCCAGGGCGCGTAGACGTTCCCGCCGGTGAAGGCGTCCACGTAGAGAACCACCGGCGTGTCCAAGCCTTCGTAGGTCACTTCGAAGATGGACAGCCGGCCCTTGCCGTTGCCCTGGCCATCCACCTCGGTGAACTCGCAGCAGTCCCCCATGCGGCGCCACGCCACCGGCTGGCCCTGCGGCCCGCGCAAGAGCTTGAAGTACGCCATCACGCCCTTGTCGCCCCAGCCCACCCGCACCGGGTTCTCCGGCCGGGTGCCGTAGGTCAGCGGATCCGGGCGCTTCGGCATCAGGGGCGCGGTGCGGCGCATCACCTCCTCCATGGACGTGCCCGGGGAAGCGCACGCCGTCAGGAGCAGCAGCGCGGCGGGAATGCATCGGAACAGGGACATCGGGACCTCCAGCTCGGCCTTCGAAAACCCCCCAAGCTGGCGCCCGCACTGCTTCCGGCGCATCCCCGGCCCCGGGCGGACCGTCCTTCGGGAAACGCACCCCCGAGCCCAGCGCACACGCGCAAGGTCCCGGGGGGAAGGACGGCCAGGCTCCGCGTCTTTCAGCTGAGTGACTTCAGGTCCAGGTCCAGCTCATGGCGGTAGCGCTCGAAGCACCGCGCGCCCGCCGTCAGCCGCAAGAGCGCCCCTTCCGCCAGGGGACGCGCGCACGCGGGGTTCGCCTCCACCAGCGGACGCAGGACCTCCTTGTTCCAGGTCTCGGAGTGCTTCACGTCCAGCGTGGAGTGCAGCGCGTAATAGCGCCGCACGCGCATGTCGAACCCCAGACGCTTGAGGCCTTCGTTGACGCACGCGGTGCGGCCCGGCGCCGTCTCCTCCACGATGCCCAGCGCGCCCACCGCGTGGTACGTGTAGCGGCGGTTGAACGCGAACGCGCAGAGCAGGTTCGCCAGCGCGTGCGCTTCCCACACCGTGCCCTCTTCCGTGGGCTTCAACCCCAGCTTCTGGGCCATCTCCGCGAGCATCGGTCCGTGCATCGCGTCCTCGCGCCCGCGGCCCATCTCATCCCAGTAGTTGCGCGCCAGCTCCAGCTTCGCCCGCGTGGGCAGCTGCAACTGCGTCAGCGCCACCAGGTCGTCGAAGCCCGCCTCGCCCGCGACCTCCTGCGTGAGGAACCAGTCCATCTGCTCACGCGTGGCCTGCGTGGCCAGCCACGGGAACAGTGGATCATGCTGTCCGGGACCGGACTCCTTCAGGTCCTCGAACCACGCGATGAAACCGTCCGCGTCCTCCGGTGCTTCGGCGGCCCATGCCGCCACGCGCTGTCGCTCCGCCTCCACGTACTCGCCTTCGAGCAAGCGCAACTGCGTCTCTTCCTGCACGGCTGCCCGCCAGCCCTCGGTGGGAAACCCCGGAGCCAGTCGCGCCTGGTTGAAGCGCAAGAGGGTCCGGTGAAGCCGTTCGGACAGGCGTGCGTCCTCCGTCCCCGCTTCCCCAGCCACCTCGCCAAGCCCGCTCATGGTGCGCACCCTCTCTACACATACCGGAAGGCGGGAGTGCCTTCCGGTCACATGTATGGGGATGACCTTGCACACCGGCCACATCGCTCCCGCCACCTTCGCCGTCAGTCAGGTGCGTTGCGAAAAGGACCATGTCCGCTCCCGCGACTGCGCGTATCAGGTCGCATGGAACATCAACCCGCATATGAAGCCCGGCGCCGTCGCGTGGCGGCGCGCGTGCACGCAGCACCGCGAGCTCCTGCGCGCCCTGCGTGAAGCCGGCGCGAGCTTCTTCGAGCTGCCCTTCGTCCACGGTGCGTTCGACTCCGTGTTCGCCAAGGACAACGCGGTGCTCGTCTCCCAGGAGGGAGAGCTGCGCGCCCTGCTCGCCACCATGCGCCACGGACAGCGTCGCAGTGAACAAC
The DNA here is from genome assembly GCF_054512695.1 of Corallococcus sp. M7. NCBI lineage: Bacteria > Pseudomonadati > Myxococcota > Myxococcia > Myxococcales > Myxococcaceae > Corallococcus > Corallococcus sp. M7. Next base: position 9,649,192 of record NZ_CM137252.1, on the reverse strand, counting down.
TCGCGCGCGCCCGGTGGCTGGCCGCGCGCGGCTTCGACGTCATCGAGCCGCCGCGCGTGCACATCGAAGGGGGCGACGTGGCCATGCTGCCCTCGGGCCGGGGCGCCCTCCTGGGCTGGGGCATGCGCTCCACGCAGCGCGCCGCGGGCGTGCTGGAGGCGTTCCTGTCCGCGCCCGTCACGCCGCTGGAGTTGTGCGACCCGTACCTCTACCACCTGGACACCGCGCTCACCGTCCTGTCCGACGGCACCGCGCTGGTGTGTCCGGAGGCCTTCACGCCGGAGTCGCTGCGCATGCTGGAGCGCACGGAGGGCATCCAGCAGGTGATCCCCATCGCGCGCGAGGACGCGCTCGCGTTCGGGCTCAATTTGGTGGAGGTGGGAAACACCGTCATTGTCGGCGCGCGCGTGCCCCGCGTGGAGGCGGTGCTGCGCGGCCTGGGGCGCCGGCCCGTCAGCGTGAGGTTGGATCAGTTCCACCTGGCCGGCGGCAGCGCGGCGTGCCTCGTGGCGCGCGTGCACACCCTGCCGCCCCTGTCCGCCCGGCGCTTTCGCGAGGAGCAGGAGCGGGACATGGCCCAGCCGCTCTCCGCGTGACCTGCGCTGAAAACGAAGAACCTCCCCGGGCGACGAAGCGCGCGGGGAGGTCCGGGGTGAAGCGGGAGCTGACGCTCAGGTCTGCTGTTCGCTGGAAGCTTCCGGCGCGGCCAGGACTTCAGCGCCCCAGAAGCGGCGCGGGTGACCGTCGCCACGGGTGCCACCGGAGAGCTTGTCCACCCAGGGGTACTTCTGCGCCTCTTCGGCCGTGTAGCCCAGGTTGAAGACGGTGGGGCTCTTGGGCTTGTCGGAGGCCTTCTCGTACAGCGTGCCGAACACGCGGTCCCAGAAGTAGTTGGTGATGCCGTAGTTGCCCTGCTCGTTGTGGAAGTGGTGGGACATGTGCAGGCGCTTGATGTCCTTCAGCCACTTCTGCTGCGGGGCGTAGTTGAGGTGCTGGATGCAGTGGCAGAACTCGTAGAAGCACGTGGTCACCATGCCCCAGCCCAGCGCCGCCGCCGCGCCCGCCTTGCCGCCGATGAGGTAGCCGATGGGCGTAAGCACCAGCGCGATGGTGGGCAGCGTGGTGTGCAGCGCGCCGAAGAGCACGCGCAGGTCGTGCGGGTCCTGGTGGTGGTCGAAGTGGATGCGCTTCCACGTCACCGCCGTCGCCGCGGACTTGTAGAGGAAGCGCCCGTGCAGGATGTAGCGGTGGATGAGGTACCAGCCGAACGGGTACGCCACCGTGGCCAGCAGCACCGCCGCGCCCATGCGCACCGGCGCCTCGAACCACTTCACCGACAGCACGATGCACGTGATGCCGATGAGGATGTAGGCGACGACGGCGTAGTAGGTGAAGAACGAGTAGACCAGGTCGCGCAACGACATCCGGTCCAGGTTGTGCTTCCGGTTCAGGAAAGAGACCGCCACGGGGATTTTCTCACTCTCCGCTCCAGCGCGTGGCCCGGGCTGCCGGGGTGCGCGGGGCTCGAAGGCTTGCTCGCATCCCGGCCCTTGGGGTGATGCGGAGTTCCTGAGCTATCAGTCAAGAGGCCCCTTGGCCCAGGAACAGTGGAGGCTCTCTTAGCGCCTTCCTGGAGGCGTTGAGAAGCTCCTCTATTGCCGCGCCCGCACATTGTCTGGCCGCCCGCCCTACATCCGACCCGGGGTCGGGCTTCCGTGCGGGAAGTCCACACCCCACCTTTCCGCCCACAGGCGCGAGCGATCGCGCGAGGGGGCAGACAGATGGCGCGCAAGGCACAGGGACAACAGGGCAGTGGGACCCAGGCGGGGGAACGCCCCGCGCGGCGGAAGACGGCCACCCGGAAGACGGCGGGCGCCCCCAGCGAGGGACGCCTGGAGCTGCGCCGGGACATCGCGGAGTACCGGGCCGCCGCGGAGGCTCAGGCCGACATCGTGCGCGAGCGCATCAACGCCGCGCTGGAGGTCAGCCGCCGCACGCGCGAGGAGATTGAGCAGCGCATCGCCAGCGAGCTGCACACGCCGCGCGTGACCGCGAAGAAGGCCGCGGCTCCGGCGCGCAAGCGCACCCGCGCCTCCACTCGCGCGTCGACGAAGTAGGGCTCGGGACTCAGGAGCGGACCGCGGGAACGCGAGCGGCCTGCGCGTTTCCCTCCGGGCCGGAGGACTCCAGGTCCAGCGCGGAGAGCTTGTCCGCCAGCGCCTGGACCTGGTCGCCGCCACCCAGGGGGGACGCGGCCCGGGCACCGATGAAGCACACGCGGGCCCGCTCCAGCAGGGCCACCTGTGCGTGCAGTTGCGCGAAGAGGCGCTCCTGCCGGCGCGACAGCGCATCCAGGTGGTTGAGCTCCTCCCCCAGCGACGCGGCGGCGCGCTCCAACTGGCGCCGGGCCACGCCGTCCTGCGCGTCCTGGGCGCGCTTCTTCAACTCCTGCACCTGCGAGTCCACGCTCCCCTGGGACGCGGAGGACAGCTGCGCCTCCAGCTCGGTGTGGGACTCGGCCAGGGTGAAGGCGTCGCCGGCCAGCTTCCCGAGCACGGCCTGGAGCTTCTCCAGCCCCGGGCCCCGGGCCAGCTTGCGCGCTTCATCCTGGCACTGGCGGTAGAGCGTGAGCGCCCGGGTCACCAGGCCGCGCACCTCGCCGGTGAGCGTGGCCTCCAGGCGCATGCCCCGGGTGGCCACCGCGTCCAGGTCCATGGCCAGGTTCGCCGGCAGCGTGCCGATGCTCCAGAACAGCGCCACCACGGCGTAGTCCACCATCAGCGGGAAGTAGCCCCACGCCGGGAGGAAGCGCGCGTCCAGCACCTGGTGCACGTACATGCCCAGCGCGGTGGTGACGGCCGCGGCCCCGGCGCACAGCGCGACCTGGAGCGGCGTGCCCACGCTGTCGCGGCCGTTGCCCCGCCACGCCAGCAGCCCCGCGGCGATGGCGCCCGCGACCGCGTGTGTCCAGGGCGACCCGAGCCCCAGCACATAGGGAATGGCGGGCAGCAGCACCATGCCCGCGCGCACCAGGAGGTTCTCCGCCGCCTTGGGCTTCACCGCGGTGATGGCCGCCGCCATCAGCGCGAAGTAGCCCGGCTCCACCGGCACGCGCAGCCACTGCCGCGCCACGCCGGCCACCAGCGCCATGGCCCCGGCGCCCACGAGCGCGTACAGGCAGCGCGTCTCGAAGTCCTCCCGCCGGATGAGTTGGATGGAGAGCGACATGGCGCACCGGATTCCGGACAGCGGGGGGACTAGTAGCTGTTGCTCTGCCCGAAGTTCTTCATCGTCTTCTTCTTGAGGTTGAGGGCCTCTTCTCGGACCTCGGAGTCACTCTGGGCGTTGCCATAGGCTGCCTGGGTCCTGTCCAGGTCCGCAAGCTCCCCCGAGAGCGCGGACGCCGAAGCGCCGAACAGTTTACGCGCGTTGGTCAGGAAGCTGAGCGCGCCCTCCCGGTTGCCGCTCTTCATCTGCTCCGCGGCCGCCTGGAGCTGCTGGGTACCCAACGCGCGGATGGCATGGACGCGCACGTCGCGGTCCAGGTTCGCGTGCACCACCTGGGCGTCGTCCGTCACCTTCGCGGTCAGCGCCAGCGCCACCTGCGACGGCAGGTCCGCCACCACGTCCACGTACGACGCCGTCGCGTCCAGCACGTTCATGTCCGCCGCGTTCGCGGGCGCGTCCAGCGTCAGCTTCGCCACCACGCGCGCGGACTGGCCGCCCGTCAAATCGTAGAGGGGGATGCGCACGACATTGCCTTCGCGGGTGGACGGCACGCCCATCACCTCCACGCCGCTCACGCCGGGCGGCAGGGTCAGCGTCAGGCTCACGTTGCGAGCCACGGTGCTGGCGGCCTGCTCCAGCTCGCGGGTGAAGATGGCGGCCAGCTCCGAGGAGTCGCTGACGAAGCCGGAGAAGCCGCCGCCGCGCTCGGCCATGCCGCGCATCAGCGTGTCGTTGAAGCCGCTGCCCACGCCCAGCGCGCTCACGGTGATGCCCGCCTCGCGCATCCTGCCCACCGCGGAGAAGAGGCCGTCGTTGGTCGTCACGCCCTCGGTGGGCTCGCCGTCGCTCAGCAGGATGGCGCGCGTCACCCGGTACTGCTTCGCGTACGCGCGCACCGCGTCCGCGCCCGCCTCCAGCCCGCCGCTCATGTGCGTGCCGCCGTTCACCTGGATGGCGTCGATGGTGCTCAGCAGCTCGCGGCGCGTGGTGGTGTTGATCTCCACGCTGGGCACCACCTTCACGTCGGAGCCGTAGTGCACCAGGGCCAGCCGGTCCCCGTCGCGCAGCTGCCGCACCAGCTCCTGGGCGGCGCGCTTCGCGTCCACCAGCTTGGAGCCATCCATGGAGCCGGAGCGGTCCACCACCAGCGCCAGGTTCACCGGCACGCGCTGCTGCTTCTCCGGTGCGCGCGCCTTCAGCTCGAACACGGCGAAGGCCTCACCCCGGCCCGCCTTCACGTACGCGCCGGACAGCTTCCCCGTGAGCTCCACCGGACCGTCCTTGCCGGACGCGGGCTGACCCAGGACGACGGGCAGCACCCCGTTGATGGGGGCCTCACCCGGCTGGATGACGGTGTGGGTCTGGTCCACGGCGGGGGGGGCCACGGGCGGGTTGCGGCGCAGGTGCCCGTTGGGGAGCCGGTCGGAGACGGGCGTGTTCATGGGCGGGTGCGACGTGGTCTTCGCGAAGAACGAGCGCGCGTCGAGCGCGAGCGCGCCCACGAACAGCAGGCCAGCGAGGGTCAGCAACAGTTTGGTGCGGTTCATGCGCGACGGACCTTCCCCCAAGGGGTGCGAGCGGACGAGCACACGCTCGCAGACCCGTCACATGGGCGCATCGGTCAGTGGGAGGACCCTCCTCCCGATGACCGATACGGGCCCGGGTGTCAGGCCGCGTCCGGCGGACCGTGCCGCACCAGCTCCTCCACGGCGCCTCGCACGCGCGCCTCGTCGAAGGGCTTCTCCAGCAGCGGGTTGGGGATGTGCTCCAGGAACTCCCGCGCGCCCGCGGTGAAGGCGCCGCCGGACACGAAGACGAAGCGGCGCTCCATGCCCGGGTGTTCGCGCCGCACGGCCTCGTACACGTCACGGCCGGCGAGGTCCGGCATCATCACGTCGCACAGCACCGCGTCGAAGCCCGGCGCCCGCGACATGCGCTCCAGCGCCTGGCGCCCGCTCGTGGCCACCTCCACGTCATGGCCGCGCAAGAGCCGCTGGAGCACGCGGCCCACCGCGGGCTCGTCGTCCACCACCAGCACGCGGCCCCGGGGCGCCACGGGCGCGACCGGCGCCGGGGCCTCCGGCGGACGGAAGTCCGGGTCTGGCTGGGGCGCGGGCAGCACCACGCGGAACGTGCTGCCCTTGCCCACGGTGCTGTCTACTTGGATGTCGCCGCCCAGCCCCGTGATGATGCCGTGGCAGATGGACAGCCCCAGGCCGGTGCCCACGCCCACGGGCTTGGTGGTGAAGAACGGGTCGAAGATGCGCCCCATCACCTCCGGCGCGATGCCGCTGCCCGTGTCGCGCACCTCCACCATCACCTGCCCGCCGGACACGCGCGTGGCGAGCACCACCTCGTGGTCGTGCGCGGAGCCCTCGGGAATCGCCTGCGCCGCGTTCACCACCAGGTTGAGGAACACCTGGCAGAGCCGGCCCTCGTTGGCCATCACCTGCGGCACGGTGCCGTAGTCCCGGCGCAGCCGCGCGCGGTGCCGGATTTCATTGGCGGCCATCATCACCACCGAGTCCAGCACCGCGTGCACGTCCACCGGCGTCATGCGCTCTTCATCCGGCCGGGAGAACGTCTTCAGCTGGCGGACGATCTGCCGCACGCGCTCGGCGCCCTCGCACGCCTCGCCCAGCACCTCCTGCCACTCCGCCACGTCCGGCGGGCGCACACCGCGCACGCCGGGGCCGGGGGACAGGTGGTGGCGGAACTCGTCCGACAGGAAGCCCAGGTTGGAGACCACGAAGGCCAGCGGGTTGTTGATTTCGTGCGCGATGCCCGCCGCGAGCGTGCCCACCGACGCCAGCCGGTCCGCCAGCGTCAGCCGCGCCTGCAACTGGCGCTGCTCCGTCACGTCACGCGCGATGGACACCACCGCGGGCTGACCGTCGAAGCGCAGGGGCAGTGACGCCAGCTCCACCACGCGCGTGCGCCCGTCACGCAGCACCAGGCGCCGCTCGCTGGTGAGCGGCTTGCTGTCCCCGGAAGCCACGCCCGTGCCCGGCACGTCCGCCAGGAACTCCGACAGCCGGCGGCCCACCAGCTCCTCCGCGCGCGCGAAGCCCAGCGTGGTGACGAGCACCGCGTTGGCGTAGACGATGTGGCCGTCACGCTCGATGGCCGCGGGGTCGGGGAAGCCCTCCATCAGCGCGCGCAGGCTGGCCTCGGAGCGCTCCAGCGCCTCCTCCACCTGCCGCCGCTCGGTGATGTCGCGCGCCAGGCCCTCCACCGCCACCACGTGGCCCGCGGAGTCCGTCACCGGCGCCACCACGTGCTCCAACCACAGGAGGCTGCCGTCGGGGCGCAGGAAGCGCAGCTCCACGGTGGCGCCATCCACGGACTGGGGTGACTCCAACAGCCGCTCCAGCGCGGCCCGGTCATCCGGGTGCACCTGCCGGTACCACAGCTCCGGATCCGCGTAGTGCGCCTCCGGCCCCAGGCCCAGCTTCGCGTGCGCCACGCGGCTGACGTACGCGAAGCCGCGCGGCGCCTCCCGCCGGTAGAGGTACAGCACGTCCGACGCGTTCTCCGCGAGCTGGCGGAAGCGGTGCTCGTGCTCGCGCAGCGCGCGTTCGGACGCGCGGCGCTCCAGCGACACGGAGATGGCGCCGCTGGCCGCGGACAACAGGTCCACCTCCAGCCGGTCCCACTCGCGCGCCTCGAAGCAGTTGTCGAAGCCCACGAACCCCACCAGCCGGCCCTGCACGCGCAGGGGCAGCACCAGCAGCGTGAGGATGCCCTGCGGCTCCAGGAGATCCCGCTCGGCGGAGGGGAAGGTGGCCACGCGTCCGGTGACGACCTCGCCGCGCCCCAGCAGGTTCGCCCAGCGCCCCAGGATGGGCAGCATCGGGAGATCCTGGAGCATCGGGTTGTCGATCTCCGGCGTCACGCCGGGCGCGCACCACTCGGCGCGCTGGCTGCACAGGAGCGCCCCCTTCGCGTCCGTGAAGGTCTCGAAGACGTAGACGCGGCTGGCACCGGAGGCCTGCCCCAAGGGAGCGAGCGCGGGGCCGTACAGGTCGCCGCCCTCCGGCACCGACAGCAGGCGCTGCTGCATGTCCACCAGGGCGGTGAGGTAGCGCTCGCGCCGGGCGAGCGCGTCACTGGTGCGCTTGCGCTCGGTGATGTCGTTGAGCGTGCCCGCCATGCCCAGCAGCGTGCCGTCCTCGTCGATCGTCACCCGCGCGTAGACATCCACCCAGCGGAAGCCGCCGTCGCGCGTGAGGTAGCGCACCTCGTGCTGGACGAAGTCGCGCTCGCGCGTGAGCAGCGTCTTGCATACCTCCAGCGTGCGCTCCCGGTCGTCCGGGTGCACGAAGTCCAGCGCGGAGCGGCCCAGGCTCTCTTCCACGGGGAAGCCTGTCACCTCGGTCCACGCGGGATTGAGGAAGACCCACGTGCGCGCGGTGTCCGTCTGGAACACGACCTCCTGGAGCGTGTCGATGACCTGACGGAAGCGGCGCTCGGTAGGGGTGGTGCCGTCAGGCCGGGTGAACGGCATCTGCATGCGGAGGACTCGCGGTGGAAGAACTTGGCCGTGCGGACGGAACGTGCACGGCGCGGACGTAGACAGTCGAACGATTGAGGATCGCCGTCATGCAGGCAAGGGGGCCCGCGGGAAGAGCGTGAGGATGGGAAGCATTCCCTGTCCTTGAGGATGGAGTGGGCTGCGGGTCCTGTCTTCCTTTCTTCCCGGGAGGCGGAGATGACACCATGATGCATGCGGAAAGCCTTGGCATGTCCGGCATCACCTCTCCAGCCTCGGAGGCCTGCGTGACGGACGGGGACGGCCCGCCCCTGTCGACGCGCGTCATGGACGCTGAAGGGGTGGTGCTCGTCGAGTCCACGGGCCGTGTGACTGTTTTCAACTCACAAGCCGCGGCGCACTTCGGCATTCCGGTTCCTCTCCATATCGAGCACGCCCGCCTGCCTGGGTGTGAATGGGTGCGGGACGACGGCACACCGTTGCCGCCGGGGGACTCACCGCTGGCGCGAGCGCTGGCGGGTGAGCCGGTGGACGCATCCCTGTGGCACGTGCTCCGTCCAGATGGAACACGCGCCGTGTTGCGCTGCAACGCAATGCCGGTGCGGGCCGCGGACGGGCAGGTGGCCGCCGCGCTCCTGCGCACGCACGCCGTGGAGGCGGTGCCGGCGTCCATGCTGGATGCGTCACGCCTGCTGGCGGAGGCTGGAGCGCTCCTGGGCACGTCGGTGGACGCGGAGGCGCAGCTGGAGCCGCTGCTCAAGCTGCTGGTGCCCGCGCTGGGGGAGGGGGCCCTGCTCGTCCTCCGCGCGCCGGGCGCCATGGGCGATGAGGTCCTGCGCGTGGCGGCGTCCCTGCACGCGGACGCGGGAAGACACGCGCTGCTGCGCGACCTGCTCACGCGCTATCCGCCGGACGCCTCCGCGCCGGGCGGGCTGCCCCAGGTGTTCGCGTCCGGGGCGGTGGGGCGTCTGCCCATCCTGTCCGAGGAGCACGTGGTGGCCATCGCGCGGGACGCGGAGCACGCGCGGCTCTTGCGCGAGGTGGGGCCGCACGGCTGCCTGAGCGTGCCGCTGGGCGCGCGCGGCAACGTGCTGGGCGCGCTGATGGTGCTGCGCTCCAACGTGCTGCGGTCCTTTGGCGCGGACGAGGAGCACTTCCTCACGGAGCTGGCCCACCGCACCGCGCTCTACCTGGAGAACGCGCGGCTGTACCGCGAGGCGCGCGAGGCGGTGCGCCAGCGCGACGAGTTCCTGGGCATCGCGAGCCACGAGCTGAAGACGCCGCTCACGCCGCTGAGCCTCAAGGTGCAACTGCTGCAGAAGCAGGTGGTGGTGCTGGCGCGCGAGGGCAAGGACGTGCCCACCGACCGCGTCGCGGACGCGCTGGATGTCGTCCAGCGCCAGGTGCGCCGGCTGTCGGGCCTGGTGGACAACCTGCTGGACGTGTCGCGCATCACCGCGGGCCGGCTGCGGCTGGAGCTGGAGGAGATGGACCTGGCGAGCGTGGCCGCCGAGATCCTCTACCGCTTCTCCGCCGCGGCGGCGCAGGCCGGCACGGAGCTGGGGCTGGAGGCGCCGGTGCCGGTGGTGGGCCGGTGGGACCGGCTGCGGCTGGAGCAGGTGGTGACGAACCTGGTGTCCAACGCGCTGAAGTACGGCGCGGGCCATCCCGTCATCGTGAGCGTGGAGGCGCAGGGCACGCTGGCGCGGCTCACCGTGAAGGACCATGGCATCGGCATCGCGCCGGACGACCTGGCGCGCATCTTCGAGCGCTTCGAGCGCGCGGTGAGCGACCGGCACTACGGCGGCCTGGGCCTGGGGCTCTACATCACGCGCCAGATTGTCGAGGCGTTCGGCGGCACGGTGAGCGCCGTGAGCACGCTGGGGGAGGGCACCACGTTCCTCCTGGAGCTGCCCCGGGGCGACATCCCCGAGGAGTGGCTGGTCGCGCACGCGGCGCCGGGGCCCACCCAGAGCGAGTAGGCCCGCGCCCGCTTCAGCTCAGGCGACCTCCAGCACCGTCCACTCGCGCACCTCGCCCGCGAGCGTCACCTCCACGGTGTCGCCAGCCTTCTTGCCCAGGAGGGCGCGGCCCACGGGGGAGCTGGGCGTGATGACGGACAGGAAGCCGTCGCCGCCGGGGCCGGTGAGCTCGGTGCCCGCGCCGGCGGGGAGCACGAAGAAGGTGCGCTCGGCGAAGCCGTCCTCGTCCTCGGTGCTGCAGTCCACCAGGGCGCCCAGGCCCACGGGGCCCTGGCGCGGGAAGCGGGGCAGCTCCTTCTGGCTGAAGGCGGTGAGCGCCTGGAGCTCTTCCTGGAGGCGGCGGGCGCGCTGGGCCTGGCCGGTGGCGAGGCTGCCGTACTCGATGGCGGCGCGGCCGTCCTCCTTCTTCTCGGACTCCGTGGCGAGGCTGCGGGCGGCCTCGCGGGCATCGGCCTCCGCGCGGTGGGCCAGCCGGTCGCTCTGCTGGAGCCGCTCGGACAGTTGGTGGAGCAGGGTGAGCTTGTCGAGTCGCATGGGTATCGTTACAGGACTGTAGCGCCCGGTGCGGCGGCCTCCAGTTTTCAGCCCGGCGGGGCCCCCGGCTTTGGTTGAATGGGTGCCATGACGCCTCAGGAACGCTCGCAGAAGGCCCACGAACTCGTCGCCCAGGGCGCGGTGCTGCTGGATGTGCGCACCCCGGAGGAGTTCCAGCAGGGACACCCGGAAGCCGCCCGCAACATCCCCGTGCAGGTGCTGGCCCAGCGCCTCTCCGAGGTCGGCCCGGTGGGCACGCCCGTGGTGGTGTACTGCGCGGCGGGAGGCCGCAGCGCGGTGGCCGCGGAGCTCTTGCGCAAGGGCGGCTTCCCGGACGTGTTCGACCTGGGCTCCGTGAAGAACTGGTAGGCGCGCCCCAAGCGCCAATGCGGACCCGCACCGCCGGCTTCCTCCTCGTCGCCCTGTCCGGCGCCTCCTTTGGCGCGCTGGGCCTGTTCGCGCGCCTGGCCTACGCGGCGGGCACGGACATGCCCACGCTGCTCTTCCTGCGCTTCACGCTGGCGGGCCTGGTGCTCGCGGGCGTGATGGTGGCGAAGGGCGGAAGGTGGCCCCGGGGCCGCCTGCTGTGGGGCCTGGTGGGCTTGGGCGCGGTGGGCTACTTCACCGAAGGCAGCGTCTACTTCATCGCGCTCCAGCACGCGTCCGCCGGGCTGGTGGCGCTGCTGCTCTACCTCTTCCCCGCGCTGGTGGCCCTCATCCAGGTGGCCCTGGGACGCGAGCACCTGAGCCGACTGCGCTGGGTGGCGGTGGGGCTGGCCCTGTGCGGGACGGCGCTCACGGTGGACCCCGGCCCGGACGCGAAGCCGCTGGGCATTGGCCTGGGCGTGCTGTCGGCGGTCATCTACGCGCTCTATGTCCTGTCCAGCGCGCGGGTGGCGGGGCCGGCGGGGCCGCTCGCGGCGAGCACCGTCGTCCCGCTGTCCGCGGGGGCCGCCTTCGGGGCGCTGATGCTGGTGAAGGGCCCGTCCTTTCCGCAGACGTTGGGAGGCTGGGGCGCGGTGGCGGGGCTGGCGCTGCTGTCCACGGTGGTGGCCATGCTCACGTTCTTCGCGGGCCTCAAGCGCATTGGCCCGGTGAACACGTCGCTGCTCTCCACGCTGGAGCCGGTGATGGCCGTGGTGCTGGGCGCCATCTTCCTGGGGGAGCGGCTGTCCCTGCGACAGGGGCTGGGCGGCCTGCTCATCCTGGTGGCGGTGGTGGTGCTGGCCCGGAGCGACTCCGGCCGCCCGGCGGAACCCGGGGCGGCCGGAGCCTGAGCACGGACTACAGGCGGTTGAGGAAGTGGTGCACGTCCTTCACGAAGCGCTGGGGGCGCTCGGCGTGCGGCGCGTGGCCGGTCTCCGCGTAGAGCAGGTACTTCGAGCCGGGGATGGCGCGGTTGAGGGCGCGCTGCTCGTCCACGGAGAAGAAGCCGTCATGATCCCCTCCGATGATCAGCGTGGGCACGCGGATGCGGCCCAGGCGCGCGGAGTGGTCCTCCGCGATGAGCCCGTCCAGCGCGTCCTGCCACACGCGCGCGGGCAGCTTGGAGCTCTCCGACACGAGCGTGTTCAGGTACGACTCCGGCACGGGCGCGTAGAAGGTGCTGGCCTGGAACTCGTGGATGAAGGCGGGGTCCACGGGGTCGGTCAGCGTGTCCACGACCTCCTTGAGACCCAGGGCCACCTCGTTGCCCGCGACGGTGGGCGCGGAGCCCACGAGCACCAGCCCCTTCACGCGGCCGGGGTAGTCCAGCGCCACCTGCTGCGCGATGAAGCTGCCCATGGAGTGGCCCACGAGCACTGCGCGCGACACGCGCTTCGCGTCGAGGAACGCCACCACGTCCTTCGCGAACGCCTGCTGCGTGTAGCAACACGCCGGGCGGGACGAGTCCCCATGGCCGCGCTGGTCCAGCGCGTAGAGGTGGAAGTCGCGCGAGAAGCGCTGGAGGTTCAGGTCCCAGGTGTGGTGCGAGTCCGTATAGCCGTGCAGGAAGACGACGACGGGCCCGTCCTGGCGGCCCTGCTCGACGTAGCGGAGCGTGACGCCGGTGGACAGCCGCACGGAGCCCTCGCGGGGATTGGCGCCACCGTGACGGCCGGAGTCCTCCAGCGAAGCCGGAGCACCCACGAGGTCGGGCGCGGACTCGGAAGATACGTCCGGTCCACAGCCAGCGAACACCAGCACTGCGAGGAGGGGTCGAAGGGCGCGCATCATGCGTCAGGGCCTCACGGGATGGGACGCGGCGGGTAGGTCCGCCGCGAGCATGCACGCCATCCTAAAGTGACCTCTGACATCCCTTGTGTGAATCTATCCTGGCAGGTCGGAAGTGACCTGCCAGGGCGGGTCGCGCGAGCCCCCTCCCGAAGGGAGTCTCAGGGCCGCCGGGCGAAGATGAACTCGCCCATGCCGCCCAGGCGCTGCTCGCGCCGGAGGATGCGGAAGCCCGTGGTCTCCACCAGGCGGAAGGTGTCGCGGTTGAGCCGGCAGCCGCCGGTCAGCTTGCGCCACGCGGGCGTCAGCAGGTCCTGCGCGGTGGCCACGGCCGGGTTCGGGGCGCGCACGTGCTCCAGCAGGCGCAATTCGCCGCCTGGCTTGAGCACCCGCATCACCTCCGAGAGCGCCGTGGCCGGCGCGTCCACGCAGCAGAACACCAGGCTGGACACCACCGCGTCGAACGAGCCGTCCGTGAATGGCAGTGCCTGCGCATCCGCCTGGAGCAGCGCCACGCCGCTCCTCCGGGCCCGCGCGCGCACCAGCGCGCCCAGGTCCACGTCCACCGCGGTCACCGACGTCACCGTGCCCGGGTAGCCCGGCAGCGCCAGGCCCGTGCCCGCGCCCACCTCCAGCACCTTGCCGGACAGCCCTTCCACCAGCTGCCTCCGAGCGGCGTTCAACCCCACCCAGCCCAGCGGCGCCATCAACGCGTCGTACGCCAGTGCCTTCACGCGGTAACCCCCCGACAAGCGGAACAACGATGACGCGCTAGCGCGCTGTCTCCACCCGGCCCTGCGGCGCGGACGGCTTCTGAGAGGAAGGGCTCGGGGCCTGCTTGCGCAAGAGGCCCCACAGTCCATACGCCACCAGCAGCAGGCAGCCGTACTGCGCCGGCGTCAGGCCGAAGTAGCGCGCGTCCACGTAGGACAGGTCCGTGGCCCGCAGGAAGTCCAGGCTGAAGCGGGACGCCGAGTACAGGAGCGCCAGCAGCGGCAACAGCCGCCCCTTCATCCTCGGCATGTCGCGCAGCGCGTACAGCAGGGCTGAGATCGCGAAGAGCACGACGGCGTCGTAGAAGCCCAGGTCGTGCCGGTTGCCGTTGGGGAACTGCACCGCCAGGAAGAAGTCCGTCAGCTTCCCCGGATGGTCGTGCACCGCGAAGCACCCCAGCCGCGCCACCGCCCAGCCCGGCGCCACGCCCAGCGCGAAGCTGTCCGCGTAGTCGTTGAAACGCAGCTTCTTCACCCGGAAGAACACCACCGCCGCCACGATGCCGCCCAACAGACCGCCGAAGGACGACAGGCCATCCCAGAACCGGAGGATCTGGAACGGGCTCTTGGACATCTCCTCCGGGTGGTAGAAGAACAGGTGCACCCAGTGGCCGAAGAGCATGCCGGCCGCCACCCCCCACATCGCGAAGTCCGCCAGCGGGTTCGGGTCCAGCCCCTCGCGCTCCGCCTGCTTCGTCAGCAGCCGGGCGGCCAGCAGGATGCCCGCCGCCACGAAGACGTTGAAGGGGTTCAGTTCCAGGGGCCCCAGCTTGAACGAGGGGGCGTGCCAATAGGGAATCAAGGGGGCTCCAGAAAGGCCAGGGATCCGCGCGGACGTACTCCGGGCGGATGGAAGCCGAACAATCGGCGCATCCCGGGCTTCCCTCCACCTCTTTTTCACCCCCGCGCCCGCCGGGCGCGCAAGCCCCGCCCGGACGCCCTCTTGGGCCCCCGCCCCTCCTGCCTGCCCCTTCCCCACATCCGCTGGCGGACAGAGCCCGTGTGCGCCCCTCGCCACTGCCCTCGTCCCAGGAAGGGAATCCGTTGTGTTTCCGGAGGTTCGGGGAAGCCGAGTGAGGACCGAGACCCCAGACAAGGGGTGTCTATTACGGAAATCCCGTGATTTTTTGTCAGGGGGTCGCGGTCAAATCCCCCGGTTGGCCCCCAGCGCATGGGGAGAGGGGAGGGCAGGCGATGCAACGGCTGGCGGGCACGCGCCCGCGAGCCCGACCCACCGGATCCGAAGGGGCTGTCAGGGTCCCCAGGTGGGCGCGGTCGTACCGCAGGTGCTCCCCCTTCGGGGCCCGGCGCGGATTGAGCGGTCCAAGGAGCACAGCCATGAAGTCTTTCCTGTTGGTACCCAAGGAGTCCATCGAGACGCAGGCCCGGCCCGGAGTGCGTGGCACGGCGCAGGGCGAGCGCGTCCTCAGCCGCAGCACCGCGCTGCGCTTCAGCGCGGCCCAGAAGGCACCGGATGCCCTCACCGCCCTCGGCCTGCGGTCGGCCACGCTGCCTGGCATGAAGCCGGAGGTCAGCGGCCAGGCGCAGCGCGGCCGCAAGCGCGCCCGCGGCAAGAAGGCCAGCGACGTCGACGCCACGCCCATGCCGGGCGCGCCCGTGACGGAGCAGGCCGGCGCGGAAGCCGGCAGCTACCGGTTCATGCCGCTCATCGGCGCCACCATGGCGCACTTCTACTCCCAGGACGCGGAGAAGGCGGCCCGGGGCGAGCTGGCGCAGGAGTTCGAGTTCATTCCGGACGTGGTGCCCCTGTCCTTCCCCGGTCCGGTGTCCGCCGGACAGACGGGGCCGCGCAACCGCGGCATGAGCTCGCTCGCGCAGCGCGAGTGGCCTGACGAGTCCGGCGTCCCCCTGGCGCACGCCCAGGGCATCCGGGGCGCCGGCGTGATGCTGGGCATCCTGGACACCGGCGTGGACGCGGACCATCCGGAGCACGCGAGCAAGACCATCCAGTTCCGCTACGTCTCGCTCTTCCCCAACTCGCCGCACAACCCCGCGCGCGACGTGCGCGGCTTCGACCCGGACGGCCACGGCACGCACGTGTGCGGCATCGCCGCGGGCGTGCACCACGGCGTCGCGCCGGAGGTGGACCTCTACGCCGCGTCCGTCATCGAGTCGGAGACCATCCGCACCAGCCTGGGCCGCGTGGCCGCCGGCATGGAGTGGCTGCTGCACCAGTTCAGCCGTCCGGAGAACGCGTCGCGTCCCGCCGTCGTCAACCTGTCGCTGGGCTTCCCGCTGCAGCCGCCTCCGGGCATCTCCGAGGCGGACTACCTGCTCAACCAGCGCGCGCTGCAAGCCATGCTGCGTCGGCTTCTGGACAGCAACATCCTGCCCATTGTCGCGGCGGGTAACAGTGGACCCGACACGGTTGGTTACCCAGCGGCCTTTCCCGAGGCCCTGGCTGTGGGGGCAGTCGACTTCGAGCGCAACGTGGCCACTTTCTCCGCCAGCGGCGCCGTGGGGCGTCGGGTCGTCCCTGACGTCATGGGCTACGGGGTGAATGTGTATTCGTCTACTGAACGCCGCTGCAACAATCAGGCGTTCTATGAACGAATGAGCGGCACCAGCATGGCGGCCCCGTATGTCGCGGGTATCGCTGCCTTGTATCGTTGCCGTGCCCCTGACTTGACGGCATTGGAAGTGAGAGATTTGATTCTGGCCAATGCCATCAAGCTTCCTCGCTCGGCGAACCACCGGACGGGGAAGGGCCTGGCTGTTTTCAGGTGACGCGGTAGTTGCCGGGGCCGGTGCCACGTGAGCACCGGACCTGGGGAGGATGTGGCCATGCGCAGGAAGAATGGCGTGCCGGGCGAACCCCAAGACATTTCGGCCCGGATGTCCTCCGTCGCCGCCGTGCGTCCGCTGCCTGGCAGCGGAGGCACGGTGCGTGCGTTGCCGGGCTCCGGTGGCCTGGAGCGTGACGCGCAGCCGGGCGGCGACATCGACGTCACGGTGATGCCCCGGGAGTCGGCCGCGCCGAAGAGCCCTTCCGCGTCCTCACGCGCACCCCTGCGTTCGCGCGCGGACATCTACAAGGAGGGCCAGGCGGAGAATGCCCGCTTCCGCGAGAGCTTCATGCGCTGGCTGGAGGCACACCAGTTGGTGGGCGCCGTGCGCGCCATGAGCGAGCCGGGCGGGAGTCTGCCCATGCTGCACCTGAGGTGCGCCCCGCGCGTGCTGGACCAGCTGCGCCGCGCGCCGGAGTTCGAGGCGGGCACGATGATGCCGCTCGAACAGCTGTACTAGGCCCGCCCCACCGCGCTTGCCTCCCGTCACCGGCCCCATGCCCCGTTGAACCGACGCCGGGGCGGCTTCTTCCTGATTAACCTAGAAACTCAGGATTGTAGCCGCCTGAAGCCATTGACCGCGGGGACCAGTGCGGTGTCTGGGATTGGACGGTGTCAGTCCAGCCGGCAGGCGTCCTCGAAAGACAGACGCGGGTTGCGCGGGAAGAGCTTCGCCGGGTCTCCGTGGCCCAGGTTGAGGAGGATGTTCGACTTCCAGCCGGTGCCCTGGAGGAAGGCCGCGTCCACCTTCGCCTTGTCGAAGCCGCCCATGGGGCCGCAGTCGAGCCCCAGCGCGCGCGCCGCCAGGATGACGTAGCCCGCCTGCAGGGTGCCGTTCATGAAGGCCGCCTGCTCGCGCGCCTCCGGCGTCTGCGCGGCGAAGACGCTCTTCATGTCGCGCGACGGGAACAGCTTGGGCATCTGCTCGTGGAAGTTCGTGTCGTACGCCACGATGACCGTCACCGGCGCCTGCATCGTCTTGTCCACGTTGCCCGGGGACAGCGCGGGCTTGAGCTTCTCCTTGGCCTCGCGGCTGCGCACGAACACCAGGCGCACCGGCTGGCTGTTGACCGCGGTGGGCGCCATGCGCGCCAGCTCGTAGATGCGGCGCAGCGTCTCGTCCGTCACCGGCCGGTCCTGCCAGCCCGAGTGCGTGCGTGCCTCGATGAAGAGCTGCTCCAGCGCGTCCGTGTCCAGGGCCGTGTTCGTCGTCGCCATGCGGGGTGTCCTTTGTTGCGAACACCCCATGGCTACCCGCGTCACTTTTATTTCGCAAGTAACTTCCAAAAAGTAAGTGAGTGCCGGCGGGAAGGGGCGGGCGCTATACTTCCGGGTGGAGGCGGACACGATGCATGACGACTCAAGCCCGCTGTGCACGCGGTTCCTGGCGGCGGCCGACCTGTTGGGCCGGCGCTGGACGGGCGTCATCCTGCGCATCCTGATGGACGGGCCGTGCCGCTTCGGGGAGCTGACGGAGCGCATCGGCACCATCAGCGAGCGCGTCCTGTCGGAGCGGCTCAAGGACCTGGAGGCCGAGGGCATCGTGGAGCGCCACGTGGACCCGGGCCCGCCCATCCGCTCCGAGTACCGCCTGACGCAGAAGGGTCAGGCGTTCTGGAAGGTCATCGACGAGCTGGGCAAGTGGGCGGAGCGCTGGGTGGAGGTGAAGCCCGCGCCCCGGAAGCGCAAGAGCGCCTGAAGCCCGGAGCGCGGTCGCGGCGGGCGGCCTAGAAGTTGTGGCCGCCGTCCACGTCGATGGTGCGGCCGTTGAAGTAGTCGCACTCCACGATGAACTTCACGGCCTGCCAGATGTCCTCCGGCTCGCCGATGCGGCCCACCGGGATGGCGGCCACCAGCGCGTCGCGGGCCTTCTGGTTCATGCCCTGCGTCATGGGCGTCTCAATCATGCCCGGGGCGATGGCGCCCACGCGGATGCCGAACGGCGCGAACTCGCGCGACCAGGTGACGGTGTTGGCGGCGAGCGCGGCCTTGGCGGACACGTAGTTGGACTGGCCGCGGTTGCCGTGCCGCGCGATGGACGACATGTTCACGATGACGCCGGGGCGCTGGTCCGTCTCCACCATCTTGGAGACGACCTCGCGCACCATCAGCGTGGCGCCGGTGAGGTTCACGCCGATGACGGCGTTCCAGTCCGCCGTGGACAGCTTCTTGATCTGCCCGGTGGTGCGGTCCTTCTTCACCAGCAGCGCGTCGCGCAGGATGCCCGCGTTGTTGATGAGGCCGTTGAGGCCGCCCATGGCGCCGTGGGCCCACTGCACGAAGTCCGTGACGTCCTGCTCGCTGGACACGTCCAGCTTGCGGCGGTGGATGCCCGCCGGCAGCGCCGCGAGCTTCTCCTCGTTGACGTCGCCAACGGCCACCTGGCCGCCCGCCTCGTGGATGCGCTGCGCGAAGTGCGCGCCCATGCCCTGCGCGCCGCCGGTGACGATGATCTTCAGGTCCTTCAGCTGCATGTGCCTCTCCTGGGCGTCTGGAAAAAACGCGCGCAGGGTACGCACACCGCACGGGCGCTGGCCAGCGCCGCGGAGGCTGAAACCTGAATCAAGCTTCAACTTCTCATGAGGCCCGGACCCCCGACGCGGTGCGTTGGGGGCCGGACCCGAAGGACTTACAGCGCGTCCGCGATGACGGCGCCCAGCCGCTTCATGCCCTCGACGATGAGCTCGGGCGGGCGGTTGGAGTAGTTCAGGCGCATGAACTGGGGCTTCTGGTCGTTGGCGAAGAAGGGCGCGCCGGGGACGAAGGCGACCTTCTGCTCCACGGCGAGGGGCAGGAGCTTCGCCGCGTCCAGCCCCCCGGGCAGCTCCACCCAGAGGAACATGCCGCCGTCCGGCCGGGTCCACTTCGTGCCCTGGGGCATGTGGGCCTTCAGCGCGTCCAGCATCGCGTTGGCGCGCTGGGCATAGATGGGCATCAGCGCCTGGATGTGGCCCGCGTAGTCGAACGTCTCCAGGAGCCGCGCCGTGGCGCGCTGGGCGAGCGTGGCGGTGTGCAGGTCCGTGGCCTGCTTCGCGATGGTCATCGGCTTGAGCAGCGCCTTCGGGCCCGTCACCCAGCCCAGGCGCAGGCCGGGGGCCAGCGTCTTGGAGAAGGTGGACAGGGACAGCACCACGCCCTGGTCATCCAGCGACGCCAGCGACGGCAGGTGCACGCCCTTGAAGCGCAGCTCGCCGTACGGGTCGTCCTCCAGGATGATGAAGCGGTGCTCCTGGGCCAGCCGCACCAGGGCCTTGCGGCGCTCCAGGGACAGGGTGGTGCCCTTGGGGTTCTGGAAGTTGGGGATGACGTAGAGCAGCTTCGGCTGGCGCTTCTTCAGCAGGGCCGCCAGGTCGTCCGTGTCCATGCCCGCGTCGTCGCTGCGCACGGTGGCGAACTCCACCTCGTAGCCGCCGAAGGTCTGCAGCGCCGCCAGGTAGCTGGGGTCCTCCACCACCACCAGGTCACCCGGGTCGAGGAGGATCTTCCCCGCCAGGTCCAGGCCCTGCTGCGAGCCGCTGGTGATGAGCACCTGGTCCGCGTGGACGTTCTGGCCCTTGCGGGCCAGGTGCCCGGCGATCCACTCGCGCAAGGGGGCGAAGCCCTCCGTGGTGCTGTACTGGAGCGCGGAGCGCCCGTCCGCGTCGCTGGCGAAGGTCTCCGCGAACGCCTTGGCGATGGCGTCCTTCGGGAAGAGCTCCGGGGCGGGCAGGCCGCCAGCGAAGGAGAGGATGTCCGGGCGCTCGGCGATCTTGAGGATCTCACGCACCGCGGACGTCTTCATCCGGGACATGCGCTGGGACAGCCGGTAGGCCGGAGGAGGGGGCAGGGGGGCACTCATAGCGTCCGCGCTCATGTTCATTCTCCGTTCAACAGCTCATCGGTGACACGCACGTGCGTGTCTTCCTTCAAGGTCGACAGGACGATGGTGGTGCTCGTGCGGGTCACACCTGGAATGGTGCGCAGCGTCTCCACGAGCAGCGAGTCCAGCGTCCGCGTATTGGCCGTCTTCACCTTCAAGACGTAGGAGTCCTGCCCCGCGACCCGGTGGGCCTCCAGCACGTCCGGCAGCTCCGCCACCTTCCGCGCGAAGCCCTCGAAGTGCTTGGGGTGCTCGATGCTCACCCCGATGAAGGCGGTGATGTCCTTCCCCAGCTGCGTCGCGTCCACGCGCGCCGTGTAGCCGGTGATGACGCCCTTCTCCTCCAGCTTGCGGATGCGCTCCGCCACCGCCGGCTGGGACAGCTTCACCCCACGTGACAGCTCCAGCTGCGTGGCCCGGCCATCGCGCTGAAGCATGTCCACGATGCGATAATCCAGGGCGTCCATGGGGCTTAGAACCTTATTTTTATAAGCGGCCTTGGCAGTCGGCGGTGAAGTTATATGCACTTGTGCCCAAGTGCAAGTCCGTTTGCACGCAAAATGGTTGAGGCCGGTGGATCGTTCTCCATCCGACCTCCCGAGTCTCCAGGCAGGCAGGCGGCGACGTCTTTGACGCCTCGCGTTCGTGTCTGTCTTTGACGCAGGGAGCCATCCATCCGCTTTTGACAGGGCGGTCGGCCGGGTGTTACCCGTCCTGAAAGATGAATCGCCCTTCAACTTCAGAACGAGTCCCCGTCACGCCGCGCGGTCAGCGGACGCGGCAGAAGTTGTTGAAGGCAGCGGAGGCGGTGTTCGGCGACAAGGGCTACGAGCGTGCGTCCATCGCGGACCTCACGCGCAAGGCCAGCGTCGCGCTGGGCACCTTCTACGTGTACTTCCCGGACAAGCAGTCCATCTTCGTGGAGGTGGTGGACGAGCTGGGCGCGCGCCTGCGCCGCCTCATCGCGGAGTCCACCGCCGCGTGCACCACGCGCCTGGAGGTGGAGCGCGAGGGCCTGCGCGCCTTCTTCCAGTTCGTGCGCCAGCACCCCAACCTCTACCGCGTGGTGCGGCAGGCGGAGTTCGTGGACGCGGACTGCTACCGCCGCTACTACGACCGCTTCGCCAAGGGCTACGTGCGCGGCCTCCAGCAGGCCATGGAGGCCGGCGAGGTGCGCCGCATGGATCCAGAGGCGCTCGCCTACTGCCTGATGGGCATTGGCGACTTCCTGGGCATGCGCTGGGTGCTCTGGGAGGAGGACATGGGCCTGGAGCGCGTGCTCGACACGGCGATGACGCTCCTGTCCCACGGCCTGCCCCCGGACGCCGCGCGCACCCATCTCCAGGCCGTTCCGAAGCCGTCGAAGCCCACCCCCCCGAAGTCGAAGCCGTCCCCCCGCCGTCCGTCACGCGGTCCCCGGAGCTGAAACACCGTCATGCGTTACGCGAACATCCTGTCCACCGGCCGCTACGTCCCCGAGAAGCTCCTCACCAACGCCGACGTGGAGAAGATCCTCGGCGAGAAGGTGGACGAGTGGCTCCAGCAGAACGTGGGCATCAAGCAGCGCCACGTGATGGCGGACAACCAGGCCACCAGCGACCTGGCCGTCGCCGCCGCGAAGGAGGCGCTGGCCCGCGCGAAGGTGGACCCCAAGGAGCTGGACCTGGTGCTCGTGGCCAGTGACACGCCGGACTACCTCTCCCCCGGCACGTCGTCCGTGGTGCAGGCCAAGCTGGGCGCGGTGAACGCGGGCACGTACGACATCAACGCGGCCTGCGCGGGCTGGGTGACGGCGCTGGACGTGGCGTCGAAGACGATTTCGTCGGACGACAGCTACCAGCGCATCCTGGTGGTGGGCGCCTACGGGATGACCCGGTACGTGAACTGGAAGGACAAGAAGACCTGCACGCTGTTCGCGGACGGCGCGGGCGCGGTGGTGCTGGGCGCGTCCGACAAGCCGGGCTTCCTGGGCGCGAAGCTGCTGGCCAACGGCGAGTACCACGACGCGCTGGGCATCTACACCGGCGGCACCCACCGTCCCGCCACGGCGGAGACGCTGGCGCTGACGGACGGCAAGCCCGCGGTGCAGTTCGTGCGCAAGTTCCCCTCCACGTTCAACACCGAGCGCTGGCCCATGCTTCTGGACACGCTGCTCAAGCGCGCGGACCAGACGCTGGATGACGTGAAGCTGTTCGTCTTCACGCAGCTCAACCTGCGCACCATTGAGGCCACCATGAAGGCGCTCAACCAGCCCATGGAGAAGGCGCACTACACGATGGACAAGTGGGGATACACGGGCTCCGCCTGCATCCCCATGACGCTGGACGACGCGGTGGTGCAGGGCAAGGTGAAGAAGGGCGACCTGGTCGCCTTCTGCGCCAGTGGCGGTGGCCTCGCCATGGCGTCCGCCCTCTACCGCTGGACGGCTTAGTCCCCCCCACACCCCGCCTCATTCAGACAGGAGTTCTTCGCATGTTCATCGGGGACTGGATGGGGCGGGGTGCCCTCTACTGGCCGGACGCGGTGGCCGTGGTGGACGTGGCCCGCGAGGACGCGGGCCGCTTCACCTACCGGCAGATGAACGCGCGCGCCAACGCGCTCGCGGGCTGGCTGCGGGACGTAGCGGGCGTGCAGCGCGGTGACCGCGTGGGCATCGTCGCGCACAACGGCGTGGAGTACCTGGACACGCTGTTCGCGTGCGCGAAGCTGGGCGCCATCTTCGTGCCCTACAACTGGCGGCTGCACGCGGCGGAATTGACGGACGGCGTGCGCGCCATCCGCCCGCGCGTGCTGCTGTTCGGGGACGACTTCAAGGACGCGGTGGCCCAGGTGCGCGAGCACGTGGGTGACGGCCTGCGCCTGGTGTCCCTGGAGGCGCAGGGCCTGCCGGGCGCGGATCCGTACGAGAAGGCCGTGGCGTACGCGCCCGCCGCTCCGGTGACGAACGACGCGGTGAGCGAGGAGGACATCCTCTGCCTGCTCTTCACCGGCGGCACCACGGGCCGTTCCAAGGGCGCGAAGGTTTCGTACCGCATGGTGGCGTGGAACACGCTCAACACGCTGGTGCATGAAATCCGTCAGGGCGACGTGACGGTGACGCACACGCCGCTGTTCCACACGGGCGGGCTGCTCGTCTACACGCTGCCGCTGCTCACCGTGGGCGGCACCGTGGTGCTGATGCGCCGGTGGGACCCGGACGAGATGCTGGGCCTGGTGGCGAAGGAGAAGGTGACGCTCTTCTTCGCGGTGCCCACGCAGTACCAGCAGCTGATGGATTCGCCGCGCTGGAAGGGGACGGACTTCTCCTCCGTGCGCTTCGTCACCAGCGGCGGGGCGCCGCTGCCGGTGCCGCTGCTCCAGGCGTGGCAGGCGGTGCACCCGGTGCCCTTCAAGCAGGGCTTCGGCATGACGGAGTTCGGCCCGGGCATCTTCAGCATGGGGCCGGAGTTCGCGGTGTCCAAGGCGGGCTCCATTGGCCGGCCCAACTACTTCATCGACGCGAAGCTGGTGGACGACGCCGGCCACGCGGTGCCCGTGGGCGGGGTGGGGGAGCTGGTGCTGAAGGGGCCCTCCATGTGCTCCGGCTACTTCGAGGACGACGCCGCCACGAAGGAGGCCATCAGCGCGGACGGCTGGTTCCACACCGGGGACCTGGCGCGCGTGGACTCGGATGGCTTCTTCACCATCGCGGGCCGCAAGAAGGACATGTTCATCTCCGGGGGAGAGAACGTGTACCCGCTGGAGCTGGAGTCCGTCCTCTACGAGCACCCCGCCGTGCAGCAGTGCGCGGTGGTGGGC
The DNA here is from genome assembly GCF_054512695.1 of Corallococcus sp. M7. Classification (NCBI taxonomy): domain Bacteria; kingdom Pseudomonadati; phylum Myxococcota; class Myxococcia; order Myxococcales; family Myxococcaceae; genus Corallococcus; species Corallococcus sp. M7. The sequence continues at coordinate 9,625,505 of NZ_CM137252.1, read as the reverse complement.
GTGCCGGACGCGAAGTGGGGCGAGTGTGGCCGCGCCTACGTGGTGCTCAAGCCAGGGGCCGAGGCCTCGGCGGAGGCGCTGCTCGAGCACCTCAAGGGCCGGGTGGCACGCTTCAAGGTCCCCAAGCGGGTGGAGCTGGTGAAGTCCCTGCCGGTGTCCCCCGCCGGAAAGATTCTCAAGCGCGAGCTGCGCGAGGCGGCCATCGCCGCGGACGCGCGGGCCGCTTCGTGACGCACGGGTTTTCCTCTCTCAAGTCCAAGCAACACCACCAGCAGGAGCGCGCACATGGCTGATACATCCAGGAAGGTCGAGATCCGGGACATCCCCACTCCGCGGCTCCGGGTGCGCGCGCGGCTCGTGGGCGAGGAAGGCTTTCCCGTCATCTTCGTGCACGGCAACTGTTCCTCGTCCGCGTTCTTCGAGTCGCTGATGAAGACGCTGCCCCAGGGCTTCCGGGGCATCGCGCCGGACATGCGCGGCTACGGGCACACGGAGGAGAAGACCATCCACGCGACGCGCGGCATGCGCGACTTCGCGGATGACCTGCTGGGGCTGATGGACACGCTGTCCCTGAAGCGCGCGGTGTTCGTGGCGCACTCGGCGGGCGCGGGCATGGTGATGCAGCTGTCCATCGACCACCCGGAGCGCGTGGCCGGCCTGGTGGTGGAGGCGCCGCTGTCTCCCTACGGCTTTGGCGGCACGAAGGACGCGGACGGCACGCCGTGCTGGGCGGACTTCGCGGGCTCCGGCGGCGGCACGGCCAACCCGGACTTCGTGCAGCGGCTGAAGAACAAGGACCGCTCCACGGAGTCGCAGACGTCGCCGCGCAACGTGATGAACGGCTGCTACGTGAAGCCGCCGTTCCGCCACCCGGACGAGGAGAAGCTCCTGGACTCCGTGCTGGACACGCACGTGTCGGACGAGCTGTACCCGGGCAACTTCTCCAAGTCGCCGAACTGGCCGGGCGTGGCGCCGGGCACCACGGGCATGAACAACGCCATGGCGCCGGCCTACTACAACACCTCCGCCTTCGCGGAGCTGAAGAACGGGCCGGACCTGCTGTGGATCCGCGGCGCGGACGACGCCATCGTCTCCGACACGTCCCTGTTCGACTTCGGCTTCCTGGGCAAGCTGGGCGCGGTCCCCGGCTGGCCCGGGGATGAGAAGTATCCGCCGCAGCCCATGGTGTCGCAGATGCGCAAGGTGATGGAGCGCTACGCGGCCAACGGCGGCCGCTACCGCGAGGTCGTCCTCCAGGACACGGGCCACAGCCCGCACCTGGAGAAGACGAAGGAGTTCCACGACCTGCTCGTCCCGTTCCTCCAGGAGCACGCCCGCTAGGCGTTCCTGACGCACGGTGAGCCACGCGAGGCCCTTCCGGGGAGCCCCTGGGGCCCGTGGTGCGTCCCGTGCGTCCTCTTTCTGTCGCAGTCCGCTGTCGCCGCACCCTTCACCCACCGGAGGTCCGCATGCGAAGCACCTGGAGTTTGTCGCTCACGGCCGCATTGCTGATGGCAGGTTGCGGGGCTGAAAACCCCGCGGAAGCACCCCCGGAATCCCCCCAGGCGCAGGAGGCCATCGGTACGGCCGAGGCGCCGCTGGACGCGGACCTGGCGCCGTACTTCGACGCCATCCCCACCAACTTCACCACCAACTACCGCGTGGTGGGCACGTACACGCCGCCCTCGTGGTCCTGGGGCCAGATCGAGCTGCTGGAGGGCCGTCAGCGCTTCCGCTCGGAGTACTACAACCCGCGCACGCTGAAGCTGCGGGACCAGGACACGTACCAGTCCAGCGACTACCCGCTGAGGACGTACTTCGGTTCGCTGAACCAACAGTTGGTGAACGCGTTCAACCTCTACTACGCGAACAGCTGTGCCACGACGACCGGGGCCACCTGTCCCACGCCCGGCCCGACCAAGCCGGAGGCGCGCTTCGTCCTGCTCCACAAGGGGCGGAAGACCGCGGATCGCACCTGTGACCTCACCAAGACGCCGACGCTGCTGGTGCACGGCGCCATCCAGGACGCGAACGTCTGGCTGTTCCCCAACGGCAACAACGGTTCGGGCAGCACCTACGGCGGCGCGGCGCAGCTGACGGGCATGGTGCAGGACCTGGAGTCGAAGAACCGCTGCGTGTACGCGGTGACGTTCGGCTCGTTCCACGGCGACAACTTCAACCACGCCATCCACGTGGCCAACGCCGTGCAGCGCGTGAAGGCGCTGCACCCGGGCGTGGCGCGGGTGGACGTGGTGGCGTGGAGCAAGGGCGTGCTGGCGGTGGACCCGTGGCTCGCGAACGCGGCGACGTGGGGCGGCTTCAGCACGACGCGCTTCTTCGAGCGTCTGGCGAAGGAGCAGGCCTCGCAGGTTCCGGCGTATGACGACTCGGTGCGCGTGTACGTGCCGCTGTCCGGCCCGCACAAGGGCATCGACCTGAACTTCCGCCACCCCATCCACACGCTGACCATCGCGAGCACGGCGTCCAACGCGCCGGTGGGCCGTGGCCCGATGCCGTGGACGTACTTCTCCGCGATGCAGTGCGTGACGTTTGGTTACAGCGTGCCCTGGTTCAACAACCCCTACGCGGAGAGCGTGTGCAAGGATTCCGGTGGCGTGTGGACGGACTACTTCCGCCGCATCTACCTGTCGAACATCACGGGTCTGTCCAGCACGGGCACGCCGGTGTACGCGAGCTCGCTGCAGACGCTGAACACGAACCAGGGCCTGTCCTCGTCGTCGTTCAACTTCGACGACTACAACATGAGCCTCTTCGGCGCGGTGAACACCAGCGGCAAGTACGTGACGGCGTACCCGGGCCAGTTGCAGGCGGCGTATGACCTGCGTGGCACGTACCCGATTCCGGACCGCAGCGCGTCCGCGTGGGACAACATCGATCCGGACGAGAACCGCTACTTCCCCTGGCTGGACACGAAGCTCATCTACAACCCGTACAACCCGTTCGTCGCCGCGGGCTACATGGCGTCCAGCGACCACCGCGTGTGCCGCACGACGGCGTTCGACCCGGTGGGCTCGCCGTGCTTCGCGTACCACGCGTACAACACGAACCAGAACCGTGAGGCGTACGACTCGCTGATGTACGGCAAGTACCGCATCATGGACGGCCTGGGCATCAACGCGGCCATGGAGATGGGCGGCAAGTTCATCACGCGCCTGGCGGAGCACGGCCTGGATTCGCGCCTGCCGTCGCTCTACGTGCTGTACGGCACCACGGGCGGGTCGCAGCCCTTCGAGACCGACGGCATGACGTCCACCACGTCCACGCTGCGCAGCGACGGCGTGCTCTTCGAGGCGAGCATCGCGGCGATGACCCAGCTCACCCAGGGCTGGACGTCCACGAAGAAGACCGCCGACGCGAAGCAGGAGGGCATGGCCTATGACCACCTGAGCATGGGCATCACCCCGGCGGTGTGGAACAAGATCTCCGCGCACTTCGTTTCGCGGGATTGATGACGTAGGAGCCGCCGGGCATGCCCATCGTCCACGACTGGCTGTCCCGGCGGGCCTCGCTCGCCCCGGAGCGCACGGCGCTCGTTGATTCGCTCCGGGGTGGGCGGCGCATCTCGTGGGCGGAGTGGAATGACTCCGCCCACCGGACCGCGCTGTTGCTGCGCGACCTGGGCGTGGGCCCGGGGGACCGCGTCTCCGTGCTGGCCTCCAACGGCGTGGAGACGCTGGACCTCGTGTTCGCGTGCGCCAAGCTGGGCGCCGTGCTCCAGCCGCTCAACTGGCGCCTGGGCGTGGAGGAGCTCCACGGCCTGCTCTCCGATGTCGCCCCCTCCGTCGTCTGCTTCGGGCCGGAGTTCCTCGCTCAAGTGGACGCCCTGCGCCCCCGGATTCACGCGCACTGGGTCTGCTTCACGGATCCGCTCTTCTGCTCCCGTGAGACCCTGACCGGCGCGCTGCCCTCTATCGAGCTGGAGGCGGACGCTCCCTGGGTGCTCTGCTCCACCGGCGGGAGCACCGGCCTTCCGAAGTCCGCCGTGCTCACGCATGGCTCGCTCACCGCCAATGCCGTGAACACCGTCGTCAGCTGGGGCCTCACCCAGGACGATGTCGCGCTGCTCAACGCGCCCCTGTTCCACACCGGCGGCCTCAACGTCTTCACGCTGCCCCTGGTGTTCGTGGGCGGTGCCTCCGTCGTGTGCCGCGCCTTCGACGTGGCGCAGTGCTTCGACCTCATCGACTCGGGGGCCGTGAACCTGGTGTTCGGCGTGCCCACCATGTTCATCGAGATGCAGCGGCATCCGCGCTTCGATGCCGTGGACTTCTCCCGCCTCAAGCTGCTCATCAGCGGCGGTGCTCCCTGTCCCGCCCCTGTCTTCGAGCGCTTCTTCGCCCGCGGCATCGCCTTCCGCACCGGCTACGGCCTCACCGAGGGCGGCCCCAACAACTTCTTCCTCCCCGACGCCGTCATGCGCTCCCACGCGGGCTTCGTCGGCGTGCCCCTCTTCCACGTCGAGGCGCGCATCGACGGTGAGCAGCGCCCCGGTGACGTGGGCGAGCTCCTCCTTCGCGGCCCCCACCTGTGCGCCGGCTACTGGCGCCGCCCGGAGGAGACCGCCCGCGCCTTCGCGGATGGCTGGCTGCACACCGGCGACCTGGCCTCGCGTGACGCCCGGGGCTTCTTCCGCATCGAGGGCCGCGCCAAGGACCTCATCATCTCCGGCGGCGAGAACATCCACCCCTCCGAGGTCGAGAGCGTCCTCGCCGGCCACCCCGACGTCGCCGAGGTCGCTGTCATCGGCGTCCCCGACCCCAAGTGGGGCGAGGTCCCCCGCGCCCTTGTCGTCCCCAGGCCCGGCGCGGCACCTGGCCTGGAGGCGCTGACGGCCTTCTGCTCGGGCCGGCTGGCCCGTTACAAGCTGCCCCGGACGCTGCGGCTGCTGGAGGCCCTGCCTCGCACCCCGGCGGGCAAGGTGGACCGGCGGGGGCTCACCCGGCTGCACGGCGAGCCCTGAATTTCCGTCCGTTGCGGCCGTCCCCCTGGAAACCCCTGCGATGTGCCGCCGGACCTCCGTCCGTAATATTTCGTCATGGGCCCGTAGCCCCCTGGAAATGTAGGGGTGAGAGGTTGCAGGTCGCGGCCGGAGGCGGACCGCGGGGTCCGGACTTAACGGAGAGAAGCCCGGGCCCTCTTTCGCCTCCGGTCCGCATCCCACGCGGAGACCCGACCCATGGAGACGACCCCACGCCCCACGACCTCCGAGGAAGCCACCATCCAGGTGCTCCTCGTCGAGGACGATGAACGCCTGGCGCGGCTCACTGCCCGCTACCTCCAGGAGCACGGCATCATCGTGACCGTCTCTGCTTCCGGCACCGACGCGCTCCTCCAGACGTCCCGCCACACCTTCGACGTCATCCTCCTGGACCTCATGCTCCCCGGCCGCGACGGCCTGGAGGTCTGCCGCGAGCTGCGCACCCGCACGGACGTCCCCATCATCATGCTCACCGCGCGAGGCGAGGAGGCCGACCGCGTCCTGGGCCTGGAGTCCGGCGCGGACGACTACCTGCCCAAGCCCTACTCGTCGCGCGAGCTGCTGGCCCGCATCCGCGCCCAGGTGCGCCGCGCTCGCGGCAAGGTGGGCCCCACCAGCCACCCCGTGCACGCGGGCCGCCTGGTGCTGGACCCGCGCAGCCTGAGCGCGTCCCTGGACGGCAAGCCGCTGTCCCTCACCACCTACGAGTTCAGCCTGCTGCGCGTGCTGGCCGAGCGCGCCGGCCGCGTCCTCAGCCGTGAGCAGCTGCTCGACCTGGTGAAGGGCAGCGCGGACGAGGTGTTCGACCGCTCGGTGGACGTGCACATCTTCCGCCTGCGCCAGAAGCTGGAGCTGGACCCGCGCAACCCGCGCCTGCTCAAGACGGTCCGCGGCGCCGGCTACATGCTGGCCACCGAGACCGAGGCGGAGCCGTGAGGTTCTTCCGCCTGCCCATGGGCCTGCTCCCCCGCATCTACCTGGTGGGGGTCATCCAGATCGTCCTCGTGGGCGTGTCGCTGATGCTCGCGCGCGACCTGCTGCGCAACGAGTCCTGGCGCAACCGCTTCGACGACGAGCTGTCCTACTTCCTCGACGAGTGGTCCACCCTGCGCGGCCACCCCGAGGCGCTCCAGGCGTCGCTCGCCCGCGCCCAGCAGCGCATGGGCATGCAGGTCACGTTGCGCGCCGCGGACGGGACGCTGCTCGGCAACACGCGGCAGGAGCCCGCGCCCGCGCTTGGCCCCGAGGAGCTCGCCGCCGTCACCTCCCGCGTCACCCGCAGCGGCCCTCGCGGACCCATCCCCGGCGTCGGTGGAGGCCCCGGACGGCTGCTGGTGGTGAGCCCCTTCCCGGGCCCCATCCAGGTCTATGCCTCCGTGTCCCTGCCGCCACCGCCGCCGCCTCCGGACGGCGACCGGCAGACGGCCATCATCGTGGGGCTCGTGCTGGCGTGTACCGCCATCACCTCCGTCGCCTTCGCGCGCACGCTCGCGGGCCCGCTGGAGAAGCTGGCTTCCGCGGCGCGCGCGTTTGGCGCCGGGCGTCTGGACGTGCGCGCGGGCCTGCGCCGCAAGGACGAGCTGGGCCTGGTGTCCGAGGCCTTCGACGAGATGGCCGGCCGCATCACCCAGCTCCTGCGCTCGCAGAAGGAGCTGCTCGCCAACGTGTCGCATGAGTTGCGCACGCCGCTGTCCCGCATCCGCGTGGCGCTGGACCTGGCCGCGGAGGGCGACGCGCAGACGGCGCGCGAGCTGTTGCCCGACATCACCGAGGACCTGTCGGAGCTGGAGCGCCTGGTGTCGGACGTGCTCACCACGTCCCGCCTGGAATTGGTGACGGAGGGCGCGAGTGGCGTGCCTCCCCTGCGCCTGGAGCGCGTGGACGCGACCGCGCTGCTGGACAAGGCCGCCGCCCGCTTCCACACCGCCCGGCCGAAGCACCGGCTGGAGGTCCAGGTGGACGGCACGCTGCCCACGCTGGAGGCGGACCCCGTGCTGCTGCGGCGCGTGTTGGACAACCTGCTCGACAACGCAGGGAAGTACTCGGAGCCCGGCACCACCGTGAAGCTGCATGCCCGGGCGGAGGGCGGCGGCCTCCAGGTGGACATCCAGGACCAGGGCATCGGCATCGAAGCGCAGGACCTGGAGCGCGTGGGCACGCCCTTCTTCCGCACCGACCGCAGCCGCGCCCGCACCACCGGCGGCGTGGGCCTGGGGCTGGCGCTGGTGCGCCGCATCCTGGATGCGCACCACGGCCGCCTCTCGCTGGAGAGCCAGCCGGGCCAGGGCACCACCGCGCGTGTCGTGCTCCCCGGAGTGGGAGCGGCGGACACACCGGAAGGCCGCCTCGCCGCAGGTCATCTTTCGTAATAGAGACGAGATTCGCCGAAACATTTCAAAACGTAGATAAGGGGCATGAAGGCCTTGAGCGAGATGCCGCGGGAAGCGCCGGCCCTGGCGCCGGTGGAGCTGGATGAGGACGAGGGTCGCAAGCGTGGCGTGCCGCGCTGGGCCTGGGTCCTGGCGATCCTGGTGGTGGCGGGCGCGGTGGGGTTCTGGCGCATGCGCGCCGGAAGCCAGTCGGACGCCGTCACCTACGACACGACCCCCGCCGAGGCCCGGAAGCTCACGGCCAAGGTGACGGCCACGGGCACCGTAGCGGCGCTGGTGACGGTGCAGGTCGGCAGCCAAGTCTCCGGTCGCATCCAGGAGCTGATGGTCGACTACAACTCCCAGGTGAAGAAGGGGCAGGTTATCGCCCGCATCGACCCGCAGCTGGTGCAGGCCGCGCTGGACCGGGCGAAGGCGAACATGACCGCCGCGCGCGCGAACCTCCAGAAGGCGCGCGTCAACGCGGACGTGGCGAAGAAGCAGGCCGTGCGCTCGAAGGAACTGCGCGCGCAGCAGTTCATCTCCCAGTCGGAGCTGGAGACGGCGGAGTCCGCCGCCGCCAACGGACAGGCGGAGGTGACGGCCGCGGAGGGCTCGGTGGCCCAGGCGCAGGCCGCGCTCAACGAGGCGGAGGTGAACCTCAAGTACACGACCATCGTGTCGCCCACGGACGGCATCGTCATCTCGCGCAGCGTGGACGTGGGCCAGACGGTGGCCGCGTCCCTCCAGGCGCCCGTGCTCTTCACCATCGCGGAGGACCTGCGCAAGATGCAGGTCAACACCAGCATCGCGGAAGCGGACGTGGGCAAGCTGCAGCCCGGCCAGAAGGCCACCTTCACCGTGGACGCCTTCCCGGGGGAGACCTTCGAGGGCACCATCCGGCAGATCCGCAACGAGGCCATCACCGTGCAGAACGTGGTGACCTACCTGGCCGTCATCGACGTGCCGAACCCGGACCTGAAGCTCAAGCCGGGCATGACGGCCAACGTGACCATCGTCACGCAGCAGAAGGACCAGGCCCTGTCCGTGCCCAACACGGCCCTGCGCTACCGCCCGGCGCCGTCGCCGAACGCCGCCGAGCAGGCGCCGGCGCAGCCGCCCCCGGCCGGCATGCGCACCGTCTACGTGCTGCGCCGCCAGCCGGAGCAGAAGCCCCAGCCCGTGGCAGTGAACGTGCGCACCGGCATGACGGACGGCACCTTCACGGAGGTGGTGGAGGGTGAATTGAAGGCGGGCGACCGCGTCATCACCGCGGCGAACTCGCCCGCGGGCTCCACGCCCTCCGCGGCTCCGTCAGGCGGCGCGAGCCCCCTGGGTGGCCCGGGCGGCGGCCGGGGCATGGGCGGCGGGCGCCGCGGCTTCTAGGCGCGCCCAGGCCGTTGCAATCACAGACATAGAGGGCAGGGGAAGGGACAGAAGGCGGACCGATGGACGCGGACACGAAGCGGGCACCCCCCGTCATACAGCTCAAGAACGTGGTGAAGGTGTACAAGTCCGGCGACGTTGAGGTGCGGGCCCTGCGCGGCGTGGACTTCACGGTGGAGCCCGGGGAGTTCGTCTCCATCATGGGCTCCTCCGGTTCGGGCAAGTCCACGCTGATGAACATCCTGGGCTGCCTGGACCGCCCCTCCTCCGGTGAGTACCTGCTCAACGGCCGCGAGGTGGCCCGCCTGGACCGCGACGGCCTGGCGCGCGTGCGCAACCGCACCCTGGGCTTCGTCTTCCAGAGCTTCAACCTGCTGGCGCGCACCACCGCGCTGGAGAACGTGGAGCTGCCCATGCTGTACGCGGGCGTGCCCGCCAAGGAGCGCCGCGCGCGCGCCAAGGAGGCGCTGGAGCGCGTGGGGCTGGGGGCCCGCCTGGACCACCACCCGAAGCAGCTCTCCGGTGGTCAGCAGCAGCGCGTGGCCATCGCCCGGGCGCTGGTGGGGCGGCCCCGCGTCATCCTCGCGGACGAGCCCACGGGCAACCTGGACTCGCGCACCACGGTGGAGGTGATGGCGCTGTTCCAGCAGTTGCAGAAGGAGGGCCTCACGCTGGTGCTGGTGACGCACGAGCCGGACGTGGCCGAGTACACCCAGCGCATCGTGGTGGTGAAGGACGGGCGCATCGTGAACGACAGACGCCAGACGCCGAACCCGGCGGTGGTGCCCGCCGAGGAGGTGGGGACATGAACATCCTGGAGACGCTCGTCCTGGCGCTGCGCGCGCTCTTGCGCAGCAAGACGCGCTCGGTGCTCACCGCGCTGGGCATCATCATCGGCGTGGGCGCGGTCATCGCCATGGTGGCCATTGGCGACGGCGCGAAGGCCAGCGTGCAGAAGGTCTTCGACTCCATGGGCACCAACCTGCTCATCATCCTGCCGGGCTCGTCCAAGTCCGGTGGCGCGCGCGGCGGCTTCGGCAGCCAGCCCACCATCACCTGGGACGACCTGGAGGCCGTGCGCACGCAGGTGTCCAGCGTGCGCGGCGCGGCGCCGGAGATGCGCTCCAACGCGCAGGTGTTCAGCGAGGACCAGAACTGGAACACCAGCATCATCGGCACCACGACGGACTACTTCACCGTGCGCAGTTGGACCATCGCGAAGGGCGCGCACTTCACGGACGCGGACAACGAGGCGGGCGCGAAGGTGGCGGTGCTGGGCCAGACGGTGGTGGACAACCTCTACGGCAAGGGCTTCAACCCCGTGGGGCAGGTCATCCGCATCAACAAGACGCCCTTCACCGTGATGGGCGTGACGGCGCCCAAGGGCCAGTCGCCCGTGGGCCAGGACTTCGACAACACGGTGTTCGTGCCGGCCACCACGTTCAAGCGGCAGGTGCAGGCGCAGAGCCTGGGCGCGTACATCACCGGCGCGGTGTTCGTGCAGGCGGTGAGCGCGGACCTCACGGCCAAGGCCCAGGCGGACGTGGCGAACCTGCTGCGAGACCGCCACCGCCTGGGGCCGGACGACGCGGACGACTTCGACGTGCGCAACCTGGCGGAGGTGGCCAGCGGTCAGCAGCAGAGCACGGAGACGTTGAGCCTGCTGCTCGCGGCCATCGCGGCGGTGTCGCTGGTGGTGGGCGGCATCGGCATCATGAACATCATGCTGGTGAGCGTCACCGAGCGCACGCGCGAGATTGGCGTGCGCGTGGCGGTGGGCGCGCGGCCGCGAGACATCCTGGCGCAGTTCCTCATCGAGGCGCTGACGCTGGCGGTGCTGGGCGGCATCATCGGCGCGGCCGTGGGCCTGGGCGTGGCGAAGCTGCTCGCCGCGCAGTTCGGCTGGCCCATGCTGGTCCGTCCTGACGTCGCGCTGCTGGCCATCGGGTTCAGCGGCCTGGTTGGGGTCGTCTTCGGGCTGTACCCGGCGCGCAAGGCGAGCCTCTTGGATCCCATTGATGCACTGAGGTACGAGTGATGCGGTCGCTTCCGTTGACGCTTTCGTTGTGCGTCCTGCCCGTGGTCGCGGGCGCCCAGACGACGCCCCAGGATCCGGCGAAGCCCGTGACGCCTCCGGCCGTGCAGCAGTCCCTGGCCATGTCCACCGCCGCCGAGGGGCGCGTCATCACCCTGGCGGACGCGGAGGCCGCGGCGCGCCAGTACCAGCCGACGCTGCGCTCGGCGCAGGCGAACACCGACGCGGCGCGCGCGCGGGTGGACCAGGCCTTCTCCAGCTTCCTGCCCCAGGTGAGCGCCAGCGCCAGCTACACGCTGGGCACCAGCAACCGGGAGGTCATCCAGGTGGTGGGCGGAGGCTCCACGGGCGTGGTGTCCAACACCACGCGGCGCTTCAGCGGCAGCCTCAACGCCAACCAGCTCATCTACGACTTCGGCAAGACGACGGGCCGCTACAACGCGTCCAAGGAGTCCGCGGGCGCGCAGGAGAACTCGCAGCAGCAGGTCATCCAGGACGCGCTGCGCGACGTGCGCGCCGCGTACTTCAACGTCCTCACGCAGAAGGCCCTCCTGGGCGTGGCGCGCGAGACGCTCCAGAGCGAGGAGGCGCGGCTCAACCAGGTGAACGCGTCCGTGCAGGTGGGCTCGCGGCCGGAGATCGACCTGCTCCAGCAGCGCACCGCGAAGGCCAACGCGCAGGTGGCGCTCATCCGCGCGCAGAACGCGTACGCCACCGCGAAGGCGCAGCTCAACCAGACCATGGGCGTGGAGACGGCCACCGACTTCACCGTGCAGGACGTGACGGTGGCGGCCATCGCGGGCGAGGACGAGGTGCTGGACGCGCTGGTGAAGCGCGCGCTGGAGGCCCGGCCCGACGTCGCCGCGCGCGAGCGGCAGATCTCCGCGCAGGAGTCGCAGGTGAAGGTGACCAAGGCGGGCCACCTGCCCACCCTGAGCCTCTCCGGCAACGCGGCGGACGTGGGCGAGAACCCGTTCAACGACCCCACGCTGAGCGTGCAGGGCGGCATCAACCTGAGCTGGGCGCTGTTCCAGGGCGGGCTCGTCAACGCGCAGACGCGAGAGGCCCAGGCCTCCCTGCGCGACCTCCAGGCGCAGAAGGACGCGCTCCGGCAGCAGGTGCGGCTCCAGGTGGAGCAGGCCCGGCTCAACGTGGTGGCCACGCGCGAGGCGCTCACCGCCGCGGACGAGGCCCAGGTGAACGCGCGCGAGCGGCTGCGGCTGGCCGAGGGGCGCTACCGCGCGGGCGTGGGCAACATCATCGAGGTGAGCGACGCGCAGGTGGCCTTCACCAACGCCTCCGCCCAGCAGGTGCAGGCGACGTACGACCTGGCCACCTCCCGCGCGGAGCTGGCACGCGCCCTGGGCACGGTGGAGCTCACCACCCTGGCGTCGCGGTAGGTGACGGCGGTTCATCCGCCGGAACCCCGCGGTCATCGTTCGTTCATCTGCGCGGTCTATTCCCAAGGCTCCCCCCGTTGTCACCGGAGCCGGACATGGACTCGAACCGCCAGGCCCACCGAGGCGTGCTGTTGCTGCTGGTGATGATGGGCGGCCTGTGCGGCGGCTGCCCGCAGCCCCCGCCGGACGATGCACCGGACGCGCGCTTCAGCACCCCCGTCTTCGAGGCGCACGTGGCCGCGGACGGCGGGTGCGACGTCAACGGCGACGGCCAGGGCGAGGCGCTCACCGTGGACGCGACCGCGCCGGTGACGGTGCGCTGCCTGGGCGACTGGGACGGGGATGGCTACGCGGACGTGGCCGTGCTGCCGCTCGACGACACCCGCGCCGTGTATCTCTTCCGGGGCGGTCCGGCCCGCTCCGGAGCCCTCTCGCTCGAAGCCCCCGACGCGGTGTATCTGGACGGCACTGAAAACATGAGCCAACCCTGAGGGGTGGCAGTGGCGGCAGGACGCTCGAACACCGTAGGAAACGGCGCCTCCAACGTCATGGGTCACCTCCGGACAAGCCCGGAAACAGGCGGTGAAACACCCGCCGGAGGCCGTTTCCAGAGGGCGCTCCGTCTCAAAAGAGCCATGGGTGTCGGGGTTGCCCGGACTCCGAAAGTCCACCTCCCGCGCAGCGACCCTATGGGTGAACAATGGGAGGCTGACCCGGCAAGTTCTGTCTGTCTGCCTCTATACGTCCTATGCCGTCGGCCAAACGTTTCGGGTCGGCAAGCAAAGGCATGGACAAGAAACTCGCAACCACCATCGGCGCATCCGCACGGGTCGCCCGGGGCCGCATGGAGCTTACGCAGGCCGACGTGGCCGAGCGAATCGACGTGGCCACGGAAGTGTACGGCCGCCTGGAACGCGGCGGCATGCTCCCCAGCGTCCAGACCCTGCTGAAGCTGTGCCACGAGCTGCACGTCTCCGCGGACGAGCTGCTGGGACTCGCGGCGCAGGGTGCTCCACCGTCGCGCACCAGCGAGGCCCCGCCGCCCACGCCGGAGCGTCCGGAAGTGCGCCGGCTGTTGCGCAGCGTGCGCCAGCTGGACCCCGCCCAGGTGAAGCTGCTGGGCCTGGTGGCCAACGCGCTGACGCGGCGGTAGCCACCCCCCACTCCCTCTTTCAGAGGTTCGACAGGACCCGGTCCAGGTCCGCGGGCCGCACCGGCTTGGTGAGGTGCACGTCGAACCCGGCCTTCAAAGCCTGCTGGTAGGTCTCCGCGTCGCCGTAGCCGCTGAGCGCCACCAGCCGCAAGCCCTGCCCCACGCGCGCGCGCAGTGCCCGGGCCACCTGGTAGCCGTCCAGCCCCGGCAGGCCAATGTCCACCAGCGCCAGGTCCGGCGCGTGCTCCAGGGCCAGCTCCACGCCCCGCAGGCCGTCCGGCGCCACCGCCACCTGGTGACCCCACAGCTCCAGCAGGTCGCGCATGGACTGGCGCGCGTCCGAGTTGTCCTCCACCAGGAGGATGCGCCGTGCGCGCCGCGCGTCCAGGAGGTTCGTCCCGGTCGTCTGGGGGACGCGGTCCGCGGGGATGAGGGGCAGCCGCACCACGAACTCGCTGCCCTGGCCCGGGCCGCCGCTGGTGGCCTCCACGGTGCCGCCGTGCATCCGCACCAGCGTGCGCACCAGCGTGAGGCCAATGCCCAGGCCCCCGCGTGAGCGCTCCAGGGAGGTGTCCGCCTGGGCGAACAGCTCGAACATGGCGGGCAGCTTCTCCGGCGAGATGCCGATGCCGGTGTCCTTCACCCGCAGCACCGCGTGCGCGTTGCCGTCCACGCCCTCCTGGAACAGCTCCACGGTGACGCTGCCCTCGTCCGTGTACTTGGCCGCGTTGTCCACCAGGTTGGTGAAGACCTGCTCCAGGCGCGTGGCGTCGCCCTCCAGCCACAGCGGCGCGCGCGGCAGGTGGACCTCCAGCTTCAGGCCCCGGGACTCCACGCGGGGGCGCAGGATGGCGAGCACCTGCTGGAAGGTGGCGGTGAGGCTCACCGGCTCCTTGCGCAGCTCCACCTTGCCCCGGGTGATGCGGCTGACGTCCAGGAGGTCATCCACCAGCCGCGCCAGGTGGTGCGTCTGGCGCTGGATGATGCCGTGCATCCGCGCTTCCTTGGTGTCCAGGGGCGCCTTGCGCTCCAGGATGCCAATGGCCGTCATGATGGCGGCCAGGGGGTTGCGCAGCTCGTGGGCCAGCATGGCCAGGAACTCGTCCTTGCGCCGGTCCATCTCGATGAGCTGGTCCGTGCGCAGCCGGGCCTGCTGCTCCGCGTGGCGCAGCCGCAACAGCGAGCGCACCGTGGCGATGAGCTCCGAGGGCTCATAGGGCTGGGTGAGGTAGGCGTCCGCGCCGCCCTCCAGCCCCTGCACCTTCTTGTCCGGCGTGACGAACGTCGCGGACGTATGCATCACCGCGATGGAGGCCGTGGCCGAGTTGGCCCTCAGCCGCGCGCAGACCTCGTAGCCGCTGATGTCCGGCAGCTTCACGTCCAGGACGATGACGTCCGGACGGTGCTCCTCCGCCATGAGGAGCGCCGCCATGCCGGTGGCCGCCTCCAGCACGTGGTAGCCGGACATCTCCAGGATGCGGTTGACCAGGTAGCGGTTGGCCGCGTCGTCGTTGACGTTGAGGACCGTTGCCAGACGCGCCTCCTCAGCCACGGGGGTTCACCTCGCGCAGGTCCCGGTTCCCCAGCCCCGCCTTGGACAGGGCGTCGCGGATGCGGGTGATGGCCACCTCGCGGCTGAGCGTGTGCTTGGCCAGGATGGCGGACGTCTCGCGCGCCAGCCGCTGGCGCTCCGCCTCCTGCAACTGGTGGGAGGTGTGCAGGATGATGGGGATGTCGCGCGTGCGCGGGTCCGCCTTCAGCTCGTCCAGCACGTCGAAGGCGGTGATGTCCGGCAGCACGAAGTCCAGGAAGATGAGGTGCGGGGCGTTCTCACGGGCGATGCGGACGCCCTCGCGGCCGTTGGCCGCCTCCAGCAGTTGGAAGGGCGTGTCCTTGAGCAGCTGCTTGAGCAGATAGCGGTGCACGTCGTCATCGTCGATGATGAGCAGCCGCTCCACCGGCCCGGTGCGCGCCATGGCGGACAGCTTGCGCTGCAGGCGGACCTCGTCCACGGGCTTGAGCCAGAACTCGTCCGCGCCCAGGGCGCGCGCCTTCTGCTCGCGGTCCGTCACGGTGACGACGAGGATGGGGATGTCGCGCGTCTGCTCCCCGTTCTTCATCTCCGCGAGGAAGCTCCAGCTCGTCTCGCCCTCCAGCATCACGTCCAGCACCATGGCCGCGGGGCGCACGCGCTGCATCACCTTGCGCGCGTCCTCCACGCTGCGCACGGGCAGCACCTGGAAGCCGGAGCGCGCCAGGTACTTCTCATAGAGGAAGAGCGTCTGGCGGTCGTCCTCCAGCACCAGCACCGGGGCGCGCGCGGGGTCCAGCGCCTCGCTGCGCTGGGTGAGCCCCGTCATCTCCGACACCTCCGGGTGGACGCGCGGCAGGGTGATGGTGAAGGTGGCGCCCTCGCCCAGCCGGCTCTGCACGGTGAGCGTGCCGCCCAGCAGCTCCGTCAGCTTGCGCGCCAGGGGCAGGCCCAGGCCGGTGCCCTTCACGCGCCGCTGCAGGTGGCTGTCCACCTGGATGAACTCCTCGAAGACGCGCTCGTGGTTCTCCGGCGCGATGCCGATGCCCGTGTCCTTCACGGTGAACACCACCGTGTCGCGCGAGCCCCGGGCCGCGGTCACCGTGACGGAGCCGGACTCGGTGAACTTGAGCGCGTTGGAGATGAGGTTGCGCACCACCTGGCTGAGCTTGGCCTCGTCCGTCTCCAGCTCCAGGGGCTCCCCCGGCTCGATGAAGTTGAGCGCCACCGTCGAGTCCGGCGGCAGCAGGGGCCGCGTCATGCCGCGCAGCGCGCTGATGAGGTCGGACGCGACGAAGCGGCTGTGGCGCAGCGTCGTCTTGCCGGACTCCACCTTGGACAGGTCCAGCAGGTCGTTGACCAGCTCGAAGAGGGCTTCGGCCGAGCCGCGGATGAACTGGACCTGCTTCTCCTGCTCCGGCGCGAGGCCGCCGTTGAGCGGGTTGAGCAGCACCTTGGACAGGCCGAGGATGGAGTGCAGCGGCGTGCGGAACTCGTGGCTCACGTTGGCCACCACGCGGCTCTTGATTTCAGACGCGCGCTGGAGGCTCTCCGCCTTCTCGTCCAGGGCGGCGTGCAGGCTGCGCACGCCCTTGTTGGATTCCTCCAGCTCGCGGTTGAGGCGGGCCAGCTCCTCCGCGCGGCGCTTGAGCTCGTGCTGCTGGCGCTCCGTCTCGCGGTGGAGCGCGGACAGCTCTCCCAGAGTGGTGCTCACCTGGGTGAGCGCGGCGCCGTAGTCCTCCGGCACCAGGCTGCCCACCAGCGCGATGCCGCCCTCGTGCGGCCGGGCGCGGAAGGCGAACGTCGCGGGCTTGTGGTTGTTCTGGAGGATGAGCTCCCAGCCATCCACGGCCTCGTCGCGCGCCTGCACGAGCAGCTTCTCCACCTTGCTCTCGCTGCCGTGGCTGGCCAGGTCCTTCAGCGACTGGCCCGGCTTGATGCCCAGGATGCGGGCCGCGCGCTCGTCGCGCCAGACGACCGTTCCTTGCGCATCGCAGGCCAACGCCAGCTCGCGGCTGAGGGATTCGAAAACCCCGGAGGCGCGGTCGTCTTCCTTCATCATGAGTGCGTCTCCTCCCACGAATCGGGCATCCGCGCGAGCAACGTCCGCGCTTCGGAATGTCCGTCCAGGGTCGCCTTCAAGGCGTCCAGGGTTTGGAGAAGGGTCAGGGGGGACAATCCCCGTTGAGGCCAGAAGCCCACGTACCACTGGAGGTGGGCGTCCCACAGGTCCGCGCGGTCCAGAGCGAGTGCATCCGAGAGATAGGACAACTGGAGCCGCACCTCTTGTTCCAGGCGGGGGCGGCTTCCGGAGGGCAGTGGGCCCTCCGTCCGCCGGACGACCGCGCTGATGATGGCGGCGGCGTCCGACTCCACGGCGTGGGCGGGGCCTTCCTTGTACAGCAGGGCGTGGCGGGCGGACTGGACGTAGGTGTGGGGCTGGGAGCCCGGGCCGAAGCCCTCCGCCTGGAGCGCGCGGGAGAGCCCCTCGAAGTGCTGATCCAGGTGCAGCGAGCACATGCCCCGCGTGACGAGCAGGGTGCGCAGCCAGCGCGCGTAGTCCTCCAGGATGGCGGGGCGCGACGCGTCCAGCGCCTGCACGAGGTAGCGCACGTGGAAGACGGCGTCCTCGTCACCGAAGCGGCGGGCGCGCTGGGGGCCGTAGCGCGCGGCCCAGAACGGGTCATCGTACAAAGCTTGAACAGAGGCGGAAGCGAGGGGCGCGGTCCGCGCCTCCACCTGAAGGCTCACGTGCGACATGACGTCAGACCCCCAGGAGGCGGCAGGCGGAGGCGACCAGCTCGCGGACGCTCTTGCCGAAGAAGGACACGGCCAGTTCCTCTTCCAGGACGGGACCCCAGTCGAAGGCGAGCCCGCCCACGGCGATGGGCAGGGACGGCGACACCTCGCGCACCTTGCGCACGGCGTCCCGGACCTGGGGCATGTGGAAGGGCATGGAGACGGAGAGGGCCACGAGGTCCGGCGGGGACTCGCGCACCATGCGGGCCAGGTGCTCCGCGGGCACGTTGGCGCCGAGGAAGCGCACGTCGAAGCCGGCCATCTCCAGGAAGTCGCTGGCCATGCGCGCGCCCACTTCGTGCAGCTCCCCCTCCACGCACGCCATCAGCACGACCTTGCCGTTGGTCGGGTCGCGGGGGAGGTGGCGGTACAGGTGGGCCAGGACGTACTGGGAGATGGCGGTGGCCAGGTGCTCCTGGGCGACGGAGATGACGTTCTCCTGCCAGAGCCGGCCGATTTCGTACTGGGCCTCCTGGATGACCTCCAGGTGGAGCTCCTGGAGGGGCACGCCGCACAGCACGCCCTCATCCACGAGCAGGCGCAGGGCCTCCTGGCGGTTTCCAGAGAGCTGCGCGGCCAGATACCGCGCCCGCAGCGAGTCGATGGCAGGGGTCGTTTGGATCACGGGAGCGCGTGGCTGACGGGGCAGGGTAGAGACGTTCCAACTTCCGTTAAACCCCGGAGCGTCCGCCCGCATCCGTAAGTGAACAGTCCCCAGTCCCGAGGACCGAACGGTTGCTTTTCTGCTTGCAGGTCAAGCGAACTCCCGGGTGGGGCGTGTGGAAGCCTGGAATTCCCGGCCCGGGGTGGCCGGGGTGGGGGAAACGGGGTAGGCACGGCGCTTTCGTCAAAAGGCCGGTGACAGATTTTCGGGGCACCGGTGTTCCCCTGGCCAACCGGGAGGCGCGTGCGGTGTCCGTCGATGTGGAGGCCTATTACCGACGCTATGGCCCCCAGGTGCTCCGGCGCTGCCGCTTCCTGCTGCGCGACGAGGAACAGGCCGTGGACGCCATGCATGACGTGTTCGTTCAACTGCTGCGCTACCAGGCCGCGCTGAAGGACGCCGGGCCCTCCAGCCTGCTGCATCAGATCGCCACCCGCGTGTGCCTCAACCGCCTTCGCGGCGCGAAGCGGCGCCCCGAGGACCGCGATGATGAGCTGGTCCTGAAGATCGCCGCCTCCGGCGACACCGAGGCGCGCACCGCCGCCCGGGGCCTGCTGGACCGCCTCTTCGGGCGCGTCCCCGCGTCCAGCCGCGACATCGCCGTGCTCCACCTGGTGGACGGCATGACGCTGGAGGAGACCGCCCGCGAGGTGGGCCTGTCCGTGTCCGGAGTGCGCAAGCGCCTCCGGGCCCTGTCCGCTGTCCTGCAGGAGCTGGAGGCCGCATGACGTCCCCCCACCGCACCCCGGACTGGCTGCTGGAGCGAATCGTCCTGGGAGAGCTGCCCCCGGCGGAGCTCGCCGCCGCCCGCGACCGCCTGTCCCGCGAACCCGACGGCCCCGCCCGCCTCGCCGCCCTGGAGGCGGACTCGCGCGCCACCCTGGAGGCCCTGCCCCCCGACCGCGTCGCCCGCGAGGTGAAGGCCCGCTTCGCTCGCGCCGACCCGCCCGCCGTGTCCCGCGCCGAGGCCACGCCATCGCGCCCTTCCTGGCGCTTCCTGCCCGCCCTGGTGCCGGTGCTCGCCGCCGCGACGCTCGTCGTCCTCGTGCGGCCGGGGGATTCGTCCCAGGGGCAGGAGGCGCGCGACCCGTGGTCGGGGACGGGCACCCCCGGCGTCCTGGAGCCCACGCGCAGCAAGGGGCTCCAGCCCCGGCTCGACGTGCACCGCCAGGCCGGCCCCCGCACCGAGCGCCTCACCGACGGCGCCCCCGCCCAGGCCGGTGACGTGGTCCAGCTCTCGTACACCGCCGCCGGCCACGCCCACGGCGTCATCCTCTCGGTGGACGGCCGGGGCACCGTCACCCCGCACCTGCCCGCGTCGGGCGACACCTCCGCGCCCCTGGAGCGCGGCGGCACGCACCTCTTGCCCCGCGCCTACGAGCTGGATGACGCCCCCGGCTTCGAGCGGTTCTTCCTCGTCACCTCGGACAGCCCCTTCGAACTGGAGGGGGTGATGGCCGCCGCGCGCGTGCTCGCCGCCTCCCCCGAGGCGCGCACCGCGCCGCTGACCCTGCCCACGGGCCTGGGGCAGACCTCCTTCCTGCTGGAGAAGCCCTCCCCATGAGAGCGCTCGTCATCCTCCTGGTCGCGCTGGGCGCGGCCACCCCCGCCCCCGCCGCCGAAACCGCCGCCGTGCGCCGGCTGGCCCTGCTCGTGGGCGTCAACGACGGCGGCCCGGAGCGCGTGCGGCTGCGCTACGCGGAGACCGACGCGAAGGCCTTCTCCACGGTGCTGTCGGAGCTGGGCGGCGTGCTGCCCCAGGACCGCGTGCTCCTCACGGACGTGGACCGCGCGGGCGTGCTCGCCGGCTTCGACCGCGTGCGCCGCCTGGCGGAGGGCGTCCGCACGGCGGGGGCCCGCCGCGTGGAGGTGCTGCTGTACTACTCCGGCCACTCGGACGACGAAGGGCTGCTGCTCAAGGGCCAGCGCCTGGACTACGGCGAACTGCGCCGCTCGCTGGAGGGGCTGCCCGCGGACGTGCGCATTGCCGTATTGGACTCCTGCGCGTCCGGCGCGTTCGCGCGCAAGAAGGGCGGCGTGTCGCGGCCCGCGTTCCTGGTGGACTCCGGCATCCAGGTGAAGGGCCACGCCATCCTCACCTCGTCCAGCGCGGACGAGGCGTCGCAGGAGTCGGACCGGCTGGGCGGCTCGTTCTTCACGCACCACCTGCTGTCCGGCCTGCGCGGCGCCGCGGACGTCACCCACGACGGCCGCGTCACCCTCACGGAGGCCTACCAGTTCGCCTTCCACGAAACGCTCGCGCGCACCGAGCGCACGCAGGGCGGCGCGCAGCACCCCAACTACGACATCGAGCTCGCGGGCACCGGCGACCTGGTGATGACCGACCTGCGCGCCACCACCGCGGGTCTGGTCCTCACCGAGCCGCTGGAGGGCCGCCTGTACGTGCGCGACGCGGTGGGCACGCTGGTGGTGGAGGTGCAGAAGCAGTCCGGCCGCGCCACCGAGCTGGGCCTGGCCCCCGGCATCTACCGCGCCCGGCGCGAGTGGGACGGCGGCGTGTCCGAAGCGGCCTTCACGCTGAAGGAGGGCATGCGCACGCCGCTGGCCCCCGGTGACTTCCTGGGCGTGGGCCACGAGGCCACCGTGATGCGCGGCGGTGGCGGTGGCAGCGCGCCGCTGTCCCCCCAGGGCCGGCAGATGCTGCCGGTGAACCTGAGCCTGGTGCCGTCGATGAGCACCAACACGCTGCGGGCGGGGCGCGCGCAGGTGGAGAACCGCTTCGCGCTGGGCGTCGTCAACGGCGGCGCGGCGCTGGGCGGCGGGCTGGCGCTGGGGCTCGCGGGCAACGTGTACGACGCGGAGGTCTCCGGCCTGGCCATGGCGCTGGGCTTCAACACGTCCGGCCGCGAGGTGAGCGGCGCGCAGCTGTCCCTGATCACCAACGTGGCGGGCGGCCCGGTGGTCGGCGCCCAGGCGTCGCTGGGGCTCAACGTGGCCAACGGCGACGTGGACGGCGTGGGGCAACTGGCCCTGGGCGCCAACGTCGCGCGCGGCGCGCTGGGCGGCGTGCAGGCGGCGCTGGGCGTCAATGTCACGACCTCGGACGCCACCGGGATGCAGCTGTCACTGGGTGTCAATCACGCCAACGGCACGATGAAGGGCGTGCAGTTCTCGCTGGGCCACAACTCCGTGGCGACGGCCGCGCGGGGCATCCAGGGGTCGGTGCTGCTCAACCGCGCTCCGTCCCTCACCGGCATGCAGCTGGGGTTGATCAACGTGGGCGGTGACGTGTCCGGCATGCAGCTGGGGTTGATCAACGTCGCGGACACGGTGCACGGCATGCAGCTGGGCCTGGTCAACGTCTCCGACGAGGTGAACGGCGTGCCGGTGGGCCTGGTCTCCTACGAGAAGAAGGGCCAGCTGCACCTGGAGCTGTTCGGCAGCGACGTGCAGCTCACCAACCTGGCGCTGAAGTTCGGCGGCAAGCACGTCTACACGACGCTGCTCGCGGGCATCGGCCCGGACGACCGCTTCCAGCGCTTCAGCCTGGGCGTGGGCCTGGGCGGGCACATCCCGCTGGGCTCGCGCTTCTGGGTGGACGTGGACGTCGCGGCCAGCCAGGTGCTGTCCACGCGAGACCCGTTCTCCAGCGCGTCCAACAACCTGCTGTCCCAGGCGCGCGCCATGCTGGGCTTCCAGGTGATGCCCCGGCTGGCCGTGTTCGCCGGCCCCACCTACAACGTGGCGTTCACCTGGGGAGAGCCGGAGTTCGCGAAGCTGACGACGCTGCCGGTGCGCTCGCACTCCATCGGCACGGACACGCGCATGCAGCGCTGGCCGGGCTTCCAGGTGGGTGTGCGGCTCTGAGCTTCGCTCGGGACCGCGAAGGACGCGGTCCCGGTGGGCGGGGGCTCAGCCGACGACGCGGGTGGCGCGCAGGACGATGGCGTCGCCCGCCGGGCCGGCCTTGAGCCGCTTGTCCAGCGAGCCCTCCACCTTGAGGCCGGGGCCGCCCTTGGAGGCGCGCTGCATGAGCTCCCCCAGCTTCGCGTCGTCCCCGCCGGTGACGGCGCTCAGGTCGATCTCGTGGAGGGTCTGGAGCTTCTTGTCCGGCGCGTCCGCGCTGAACAGGTCGTAGTGGTCGCAGGGCGGCGCGAAGCAGCGCTTCCCGTTGTCCTTGATGATGTAGACGGTGCTGGTGGTCATGGTGGCGTCTCCGGGTGAGGGGGTGGGGGCGGCCGTGCCGGGCTCGTTGGCGGCGCCCGCGGGGGCGTTCACGTCGGTCCGCTTCAGGTCGGCGGGGGCCTCCGCGCCGGACATGTCGCTGGACGGCTGCGCGGTGGGGGAGGACGGCGTGCTGCACGCCACCGGGCCGAGCACGAGCACGGCGGACAGGATCAGGGAGCGGGCGTTCATGGCGGACTCCGGAAGGAGGACGGGGTGCCCTCCTTCAACGCGGGAGGAGCACGGCCGGGTCCACTCTGCCCGGCCGCGCGCCCGCCCACCAGGGCAACAGGGGCCTTTTTCCTCCATGTCCCACCTGGACACCCGGACAGTCCGGAACCGGGCGGAGCATGCCCATAAAGGGGTGCCAAGACGGTGGAAGGGGCTATCCGTTCGTTGTACACCCGCGCCCCAAGAGATCGGCCTCCGGGGCCGTGACCTGTAAGGACGCCCACGATGGAATTCCGCATCGCCGCCGACGAGCTGAAGAAGGCCCTCTACCGCGCCCAGGGCATCGTGGAGCGCAAGACGACGATGCCCATCCTCGCCAACGTGCTCCTCACGGCGAACAAGGGCAGCGTCACGGTCACGGCCTTCGACCTGGACATCGGCATCGTGTCCGAGCACCAGGCGGATGTGGCCAAGCCGGGCGCCGTCACGCTGAGCGCGAAGTACGTCTTCGACATCGTCCAGAACCTCCCGGACGCGGAGGTCACGCTCAAGAAGCTGGCGAACAACTACGTCGACATCTCCTCCGGCTCCGCGCACTTCAAGATCGTCGGCATGGCCGCCGAGGAGTACCCGAAGCTGCCCAAGGAGGAGAACGCTCCGCTGGTGCAGATCTCCGGCAACGTGCTGCTGGAGATGATCAAGAAGACCCAGTTCGCCATCTCCAGCGACGAGACGCGCTACATCCTCAACGGCGTCTTCTTCGAGCCGCAGCAGAGCGGCAAGGTCCGCATGGTGGCCACGGACGGCCACCGGCTGTCGCTCATCGAGCGCGAGATGTCCGGCGACTTCAAGCTCAAGAGCGGCGTCATCATCCCGCGCAAGGGCCTGATGGAGCTCAAGCGCCTGCTGGACGAGGCCCCGGACGCGGAGTGCCACCTGGGGTTCGCGGAGAACTCGGCGCTGTTCAAGAAGCCGGGCCTCACCATGGTGATGCGCCTCATCGACGGGCAGTTCCCGGAGTACCAGCGCGTCATCCCCAAGGAGGGCGAGAAGGTCGTCCTCGTCCCGAAGGTGCGCCTGCTGGAGGGCCTCAAGCGCATCGCGCTGTTGTCCGCGGACAAGAGCAACGCCATCCGCATCGGCCTGGAGAAGGGCAAGCTGCTCATCACCGCCAGCAACCCGGACCTGGGTGAAGCGCGCGACGCGCTGGACGTGGACTACAAGGGCAACGACATCACCATCGGCTTCAACGCCCGCTACCTCATGGACGTCCTGGGCGTGACGGAGACGGACGAGGTCAGCTTCGAGCTGGGTGACGAGCACAGCCCGGGCGTGCTGCACGGCCCCGGCGACCGCAGCTTCACGGCCGTGGTCATGCCCATGCGCGTCTGAGCCGACGCAGTCGTCCAACTTCCCACGTCGGCGGGCTGGCACCGTTCCAAGTCCGACGCTCCGCGCCATGGGGAGGCCTGCGCCCGGCGCGGGGGGCCCTTATGATGAGGGCGTGGCCACCCGTCCAGACGACCTGAGAGCGCGGCTGGAGGACCGAGCGGACCTCCTGGAGGCCACGCGCCTGCGCTACCGCGCGCTCAAGGGCGTACTGGAGTCCTTCTTCTGGAAGGACCGGATCCGCAACCACTTCGAATTGCTGCGCGAGGTGGCCGCCGACCAGCCGGAGGTGGACGCGACGCTGGCCGCCATGCGGCGCCGCGTGGAGGCGGAGGGCTGGCCCCACAACGCCGCCCCTGTCCGGTTGATGCACGAGGTGGAGCGCCTGCGCGAGGCGGTGGAGCGCGCGGCCGAGCGGCGGCTGTCCGCCAGTACCTCTCAGGCTTCCAACGACGCGGAGGAGGACGACGGGCCCGCGACGTTGGGAGAGCGGCTGCTGCGCCTGGAGACGGAGGTGCTGGACGCGGCGCCATTCCTGGGCGGCCGTGTCTGGGCCCAGGCGGTGGAGCTGTTGCCGCGCAACCTGCCGGAGCTGCGCGCCGCGTGCGCCGCGGGCGAGGTCTTCGAGCGCGTGTTCAAGCGCCCGGTGACGGAAGGGGCGCCGGCCTTCTCCGACGATGAAGCGCGGGAGCTGGCGCGGGCGCTGCCGCTGGGCGCCGCCGCGCTGGTGGCGCTGTGGGAGCGGCTGGAGCGCTACGACAGCCGGGGACGGGTGAAGGACTTCCTCCAGCGGCGCATGCGCCGGGCGCCGACGCGGGTGGCGCGCAGCGGGCCGGAGCTGCTGCTGCACGCGGCCTTCTGGCACGACGTGGCGCGGGTGCGGGTGCGCGCGGTGCTGGAGGCGGAGCTGGCGCCGGTGGTGCCGCGCGAGTCGGAGCTGCCCGCGCTGTTGTCCTGGCGGGCCGCGCTGTCGGAGGACCCGGCGCTGCGGCTGTCCGCGCGGAGCATCTTCACGGAAGGGCGTGCGGGGCTGGTGGAGACGGCGGCGGCGCTGGCGGCCCTGTCTCGCGAGCGGCCCCGGGGCGCGTGGAATGAAGAGGTGGCGTGGTCTCGGCTGGAGCAGGCCGCGCAGCGGGCGCGCACGGAGGAGGGGCCGGAGGCGGAGGCCCTGCGGGACGCCCTGCGCCTCTTCGTGATGCTGCGAGGCCAGGCGCGCACGCCCGCGCGGCTGTTCTCTCCGGAGCACGCGAAGCCCGCGGGGGGCGACGTGGCGAAGAACAGGGACCTGGTGGCGCTGGTCCAGGCGGCGCGTCACGCGGCGCTGCGGCAGGGCGGCTGAAGACAGACACCGGTTTGGGAGCGGTGGAAGGCGTCTGTTAGGTTGGGCGGCTGATCTCATTCCCGGTCGGAATCCTGCCCATGACCCAGCTTGTTCCTCCGCCGGCCGCCGACGCGGCGCCGATCCAGTCCGACCGCGCCGGGTCCCCAGTGACGAAGTGCACTGGCTGCCAGTGCGCCATCCGGAACGACTACTACGAGGTGAACCAGCGCCGGGTGTGCCCCGCGTGCCGCGAGGAGATGGAGGCGGCGACGAAGGGTGGCTCGAAGTCGAAGCGCTTCCTGACGGCGTTGAAGTATGGCGTTGGCGCGGCCCTCGCGGGCGCGTTCGTCTACTGGGGCGTGGGGCTGGCGGGCATCAACATCGGCTTCAGCGCCATCCTGTCGGGGTGGTTGGTGGGGACGGCGGTGTTCATGGGGTCGGAGCGGCGCGGAGGCGGCGGCTACCAGGCGCTGGCGGTGGTGCTGACGTACCTGTCGGTATCCGCGGCGCTGTCACCGGAGTTGTTCAAGGCGTTGAAGGATCAGGAGGACTTCAGGGCCTTCCACGCGGCGTCGCACTCGCTGGATTCCTCGAAGGTGGAGCCGCCGGATGAGGTGGCCCAGGCGTTCACCGCGCTGGTGAAGACCGTGGGGTTCGCTCCGGCCATGCCGGTGGCCATGGGCGTGGATCAGCCGCTGTCGGGGATCAGTTACGGTGTTGCCCTGTTCGTGGCGTGGTTCCGCAACCGGAAGGCGAAGCTGAGCATCGCGGGGCCGTTCAAGCTGCTGGAGACGCCGTCCAAGTGAGGGCGAAGCTGTGTGCGGCCGTGGCGTTGCTCACACGGCCTCCGCCCTGGTCCAGGTCGCCCCGGTCATCCTCGGCTTGATGCAGCAGGACCACAGCGCGGATGAGTTGGAGGAACGACTCGCGGAGTGCGCCGTCCAGGCCGAGCGTCCGGGCAACGCGCGTTTCTTCGAAAACCGTCCGCCGACACGGCAGGAGTGCCGCGAGGTGGTGGGACGCGACCGCTGTGGCAACCCCATCACCCGGGCCATGCAGCTCGGAAAGCAGAAGCACGTCCTGGTCCTCCAGTGCGCGGAGGAGGTGCTCAAGGAACTCTGGGCCGCGCCCTACAGCATCGAGCAGCGCTATCGCTACTATCCGAACGCCCGATTCGTGGAGACGATCAGCCGGGAGAAGGAGGCGCGGATGCTTGCCGAGGGCTGCACCGATGAGCTCCGGGGCACGATCAAGCCGGACCTTGTGCTTCATGCGGACCGCAATCTGCTCGAGTCCGCGCTCACCCTGGATTTCAAGTTCCCCTGCCCTGAGAGCAACGAACCGCAGTGGACCCTCTACGGAGAGAGCAGTCCCTATAAGGGACAAACCCAAGAACAGATCTACCAGGAGGCGCTCGGAGGGAAAGCTCTGCTCGTTTCTCCTCAGACTGGAGTAGTGCCCCGGCGATGAGCGAGAACTTCCCTTCCCTTCGTCTTCATTACAGGGGTGGCGCGGTCGCGGCCCGCGACGGTGTCGTGGTCTCATTCTTCATCCCCCACGACCACAGCATTGTGGCGCAGGCGTGCTGGCGGGCCTTGCAGACCTACGTTCAAGCCATCCCACCCCAGTCGTTGAACTGGTACGGCGCGGACGATGGGGATGTCCTCGAGCTGGATGAGGACGGATGGGAAGTCATTCGCAAACGGATGGTGGATCGACCCTCCCGCCTGGCCTGGCACGTCAGCTTGTCCGACCTGGATGGGGGGACTGGAGGATACCAGTTCGAGTACCACAGCAATCGGATCCAACGCCCGCTCTGCATTGGGTCCTCCACCGCGATGTCCTTCACCGTCCCAACGGAGTTCCTCCTGGAGCAGGGACCCCAGCGGATGCGGACCCTGGTGTTGGAGTTGGCTCGGGAACTGCCGTTTCATTTCGGCTACGCGAGCTTCGCCCTTGCCTCTCGACAGGGCTCCTGGGCCGCAGGGGACTGGAAGGTCCTGGAGAAATACTCCGCGCGCTATCTGGGGGTGGACCTGCCCGCTGTCGAAAGCCTCGGTTACGTCATCGGGACCCACGCCCTTGGCGCGCACTGGCTCACCTTCCTGGGCCCACCACTGCTGGACCGGATGGGTGGCACCGAAGCCGTGCGGCAGGCACTGCCGTTCCCGGAGGTCTCCCTCCTCCCCATGGAACAGGAACGTCTACTGGTCACCCTGAGCGAATGGCCCCAGGCCATCGACATCGAGCAGGAACCCGTTCCACCCCAGTACCGTGCACTGGCCTGCTTCCTGAAACCCTTCATGTACACGTCAGGAGAGGACGCCGGGATCGGGAACTACCTGGACCGATGGCGGCGGCGACTCTGTCCATGAGCGTTCCAATGACAGCACTCAGCGCCGAGTCCCGGCTCCGAAGGTTGCTCCGGGTCTTCAGCCAGACCGGAGGCGAAGGGCAATGGACACGCCCGTTCGACAACCTCCCCGTGGAGGCACGGGCCTATCTCCTGGAACGCGCCGCACTGGCGGCGGACGAACTGCCGGTGCTCGCCTTCTTCCGGGGACCCGAGCAGTGGCTCCTCGTCAGCACCGAGCGCATCCTGTTGAGCCAGCAGGAGCACGGCTTCCGGTCCATTCCCTGGCGCGACCTGGAGAACGCCACGACGGACGCGGCGCACCTCCAGGCCTCGGGCAGCAAGCTGTCCCTGAGCCGGCTCCGGCTCCAGTTCCGGAACGCCGGAGACATCGAGGTCGACGTCGAACCCGGCCCCCCGTTCTTCGGGCTCTGGAACGTCTTGAAGACCCTTGCCGTCCTCCGCCGGGAGTGAGCGCTCCCGCGCCCACCAGCCAGGCGTCACCCGCTGAATCCCGCGCCCCGCCGGCCGCCGCATCTGTAGTACGAAGGTCGGCCCCTTCACGGTGACGCTGTGCGCCTCCTCTCGCTCCAGGTCCAGGACTTCCGCAACCTCCCGACGGTGCAGCTCGCACCCAGCCCCCACTCGACCATCGCCGTGGGCCAGAACGGGCAGGGGAAGACCAACCTCCTGGAGGCGCTCTACTTCCTCGCCACCCTCAAGCCCCTGCGCGCTGGACGCCTCTCCGAGCTCGTCCGCTGGGGCTCCCAGGCCGCTCGCGTCACCGGCCGCTTCCTCCTCAAGGGCGCCGAGCGCGAAATCTCCGTCGAGGTCGGCGGTGGCACCCGCCAGGCCCTCGTGGACGGCAAGAAGGCCGCCAGCCTCGAGGACTACTTCGGCGGCGTCTCCGTCGTCGCCTTCACCCCCGATGACCTGGAGGTCATCAAGGGCGGTCCCGACGCGCGCCGCGCCTTCCTCGACCGCGCCGTCTTCAACCGCTTCCCCGCCTTCCTCAAGGAGAGCCGCGAGTACGCCCGCGCCCTCAAGAACCGCAACCGCCTGCTCCGGGAAGGCGCCACCGTCGACGCCGCGTACCTCGACGCGTACGACGAGACGCTCGCCCGCGCGGGCGCACGCCTCTACGCCCGCCGCCGCGCCCTGATGGCCGAGCTCGCGCCCCGCGCCCAGGCCACCTTCGCGTCCATCGGCCGCACCGCCGACCCCGCTGTCTACGGCTACCACCCCGCGCACCTCGGCGCCGACTTCGCCCACGCCGACGAGGCCGCGCTCGCCTCCGCCCTGCGCGAGGCCCTCTCCGCGCGCCTGCGCCGCGACCTGGACCGCGGCTTCACCTCCGTGGGCCCGCACGTGGACGACGTGTCCGTGACGCTGGGCGGCCGCAGCGCGCGCGCCTACGCGAGCCAGGGGCAGCAGCGCGCCCTGGTGCTCGGTTGGAAGATTGCCGAGATTGAAAACCTGGAGGCCGCCATGGGCTTCCTCCCCCTGCTGCTCCTGGATGACGTCTCCAGCGAGCTGGACCCCGAGCGCAATGCCTATCTCATGGGCTACCTCGCCCGGAGCGGCGCGCAGGTCTTCCTCACCACCACCGACGCGGGGCTCGTGAGAGCCGCCGCCGCCAGTGACACCCTCTGGCTCACCGTCCACGCGGGACAGGTGGCCACCGAGTCCCCGTCACAACCCTAGTGCACCCGCCGCCGGTGCCAGGGCCAGTGCACCGACCGGCGCGTGTGGTGGGGCAACTCCTGCCGCGTCACGTGCCCGAAGTACTCGAAGCGGAACTCCGCCCAGAGCAACCCGAACGCCACCGCGAACAGGAACACCGCCAGCGTCAGCCACCACACGGTGCCCGTCGCCAGCGCGGCGATGAACAACACCCCCAGCACCGCCGCCACCCCCAGCGACACGTCCCGCAGGCGCTTCGACTCGCTGAACGCCATCCCCATGGCCAACATGGAGAGCGCCAGGAGCGGCCACGCCAGCCAGTACGACGTGCGTGCGTACAGGTTGGCAATCGACAGCAGGAACAACCCGAATCCGAATATCGCCAGTCCGCCGTCCATCGAATCCTCCTCGTGAGAATCCCCCGGCTCCCGGCTGAAGATGCGCCCTCCGCAAGGCCGGGGGCACCCCGCCTCTTCCTTCCGTCCGGAGCCCGATCAGGGCGGCGGGCCCTCGGCGGGCGCGCGTCCGTGAGCCAACGTTCGCTCCGACGAAGTTCTTGCGGACCTGACGGGCGTGCACCATGACCATGCCCGCCGTCCCACCGGGCGGACCCGGGACGAACGAAATGGTGCCATGTCGCGCTTGCTGCTGACGCTCGTGCTGTCCACCCTCCTCGCGGGGTGCCACCGCGCGACGTTCGAGGACTCGGTGCTCCAGAAGTCCGACGTGAAGTACCGCGTCGGCCCGCTGGCCAACAACGTCTGGGAGCGCCGCGGCTTCGACGACAACGACCTGGCCTTCGTGGAGCGCGGCGACACCGGCCGCGTCATCGCCACCAACGCCACCTGCCGGGACCATGACGACCCGTCCCTCCAGGTCCTCACGAAGCACCTGCTCATGGGCTTCACCGAGCGCCAGGACCTGGGCCAGCGCACCTTCACCCTGGACGGCCGCGAAGCCCTCAGAAGCCGCTACGTCGCGAAGCTCGACGGCGTGCCCATCTCCCTGGAGCTGGTGGTGGTGAAGAAGGACAACTGCGTGTTCGACTTCAGCTACGTCGCCCCCGTGGGCACCGCCGACGCGCGCATGGCGGACTTCGAGAGCCTCTTCCAGGGCTTCCACGCGGAGCGCCAGCGATGATGCCCGAGGCGAAGCTCTTCGCCGGCGGCCCCACCATCAAGGAGCGCCTGCGCGAGCGCATGGAGTCCCTGGGTGCCCTGTCCGTGATGACGGGCCAGGTGTTCAGCCGCGCGGTGCGCCCTCCCTACGACTGGGCCGGCCTCATCTTCCACACCGAGTCCCTGGGCGTGCGCTCGCTGCCCATCGCGCTGCTCACCGCGACGTTCGCCGGGCTCGTCATCTCCCTGCAGTTCGGCTACTTCCTCGCGCGCTTCGGCGTGCAGTACACCGTGGGCCGCGTGGTCATCCTCACGCTGTTCCGGGAGCTGGCCCCCGTGCTCACCGCCCTCACCGTGGGCGCGCGCATCGGGTCCGGCATCGCCGCGGAGCTGGGCTCCATGACCGTGACGGAGCAGGTGGACGCCATCCGCGCGCTGGGCGCGGATCCGCTGCGCAAGCTGGTGGTGCCGCGCGTGTTCGCGTGCCTCATCGTGCTGCCGGTGCTCACCGTGTTCTCGGACGTGGTGGGCCTGGTGGCGGGGGCGCTGGTGGTGAAGTCCCAGTACGGCATCTCCCTGGACCAGTTCTCCCAGGGCGCGCTGGACGCCGTGCTGATGGGCGACTTCGTCTCCGGCGTCATCAAGGGCGCCGTGTTCGGGCTCATCATCGGCCTGGTGGGGTGCTTCAAGGGGCTGGCGGTGGAGGGCGGCACGGAGGGCGTGGGCCGCGCCACCACGCAGACGGTGGCCATCACCTCCGTCACCGTGTGCCTGGCGGACTTCTTCATCACGAAAATCACGCTCTACTTCTGAAGCCGCCCGCACCATGCGCAAGGCCCGCCACCACCACCGAGACCCCGCAGTCCCGTTCAGCTTCCGCAAGCCCACGCCGGGCGAGGAGCTCATCCGCTTCGACGGGCTCATCAAACAGTTCGGCGCCAAGCGCATCTACGACGGCGTGGACCTGGACGTGCGCGCCGGGGAGACGCTGGTGGTGCTGGGCGGCTCCGGCGTGGGCAAGAGCGTGCTGCTCAAGTGCCTCATCGGCCTCTTGCACCCGGACGGCGGCAGCATCCTGTTCGAAGGCTACGACCTGGCGAAGTTCTCCGAGGAGCAGTTCCTGGAGGTCCGCAAGCACGTGGCCATGGTGTTCCAGGGCGCGGCGCTGTTCGACTCGCTCAGCGTGGCGGACAACGTGGCGTACCCGCTGCGCGAGCACTTCCCCACCATGTCCCGCGCGGAAATCCAGAAGCGCGTGGCGGAGAAGCTGGAGCTGGTGGACCTGCCCAACACGGAGAAGCTGATGCCGTCGGACCTGTCCGGCGGCATGCGCAAGCGCGTGGGCCTGGCGCGCGCCATCGCCACGGAGCCGGAGGTCATCCTCTGGGACGAGCCCACGACGGGCCTGGACCCCGTCACCACGCAGACCATCAACGAGCTGATTGATTCGATGAAGCAGCGCCTGGGCGCCACGTCCATTGTCGTCACGCACGACATGGTGAGCGCCTTCGTGCTGGCGGATCGGATGGCCATGCTGGCCAACCGCAAAATCGTCCAGGTGGGCACCCCGGAGGAGATGCGCCGCTCCCAGGTGCCGGAGGTGCGCGCCTTCATCGACGCGCGCCGCCTGGAGCTGAACCCCCGGGGAACACCATGAGTCTCTTCACGTCGACCTCGAAGGAGAAGCGCCTGGCCGTACGCGCGGGCCTCTTCGTCGCCGTTGGCCTCGCCGTGGCTGGCGTCGTCGTCTTCTTCATCGGCCGCGAGTCCAATCTCTTTCAACGCCAGGTCATCTTCCACGCCTACTTCAACAGCGTGGATGGCCTGAGCGACCAGTCCCCCGTGTGGATTGGCGGCCTGAAGGTGGGCCGCGTGAACAGCGTGTCCTTCTCCCAGGACCTCAAGGACAGCCGCCTGATGGTGGAGCTCCAGGTGGCCAGCGCCTACGCGAACCGCATCCGCAAGGACTCCGTGGCCAGGCTCACCAGCATGGGCGTGCTGGGCGACAAGGCGGTGGACATCTCCCTGGGCAGCGCGGACCAGCCCCCCGTGGAGCCCGGCGGCGTCATCCAGTCCAGCAGCGGCGGGGACCTGTCCAAGCTGATGAGCAGCGCCAGCCGCGTGATGGAGAACTCCGTTGAAATCAGCGAGTCGCTCAAGGACGCGGTGAAGGTCTACGCGAACCCGGAGCTGTCGCGGGACCTGGCCAAGAGCGTCGCCTCGCTGCGCTCCATCATGGAGGAGGTGGAGAAGGGCAACGGCGCGCTGCACGCGCTCATCTACGACCCGCGCACGGGCCAGGAGGTGAACACGCTGCTCGCCAACGCGTCCGGCGCCGCGAAGCGCATGGACGGCGCCCTGGGCCACGTGGAGGCCATCCTGTCCGAGGTGCGCCGCGGCGACGGCACCGCGCACGCGCTCATCTACGGCCAGGACGGCGCGGTGGCCATGCGGGAGCTGGGCGAGGCCGCCGGCCAGCTCGCGGGCCTGCTGGAGGACGCGAAGAAGAGCCCCAACGGCGCCGTGCACCAGCTCGTCTACGGCGACGCCAAGGGCATGTTCGCGGACCTGGGCAGCGCCGCCGCGGACATCAAGACCATCACCGCCACCGTGGCCAAGGGCGACGGCACCCTGGGCGCGCTCGTCAACGACCCCACCGTCTACGACGACCTGCGCGAGGTGCTGGGCAACGTGAAGCGCAACCGCATCCTCCGCGCCCTGGTGCGTTTCTCCGTGAGCAACCGCGAGTCCCTGGAGCAGGTGGGAGCCCCCCAGACGGCGCCCACCCCGCTCACGCCCGTCCCGGACGGGGGCGACGCTCCCGCGCCGACGCCCTGAGCCGTCAGCGCGCGTCAGGGATTGCCGGAGTGCGAAACGCCTCCCGGGTGAAGAACAGACCCGGAGGCTTCACCCGGCGAGACATCCTACGGGTTCGTAAGGTTTTGCTTTGTTTCCATGACTGTCCGCGTATTGACGTGGAAGTCATTGGAATCGTATTCCCGCTCCCCCCTACTTTTCGAGGAGTTGGGAAACCATGCTTCGTCACGTCGCGCAGCGCAGCGGTCGATTCGCGGTGGTCGTTGGCACCCTGATGTCCCTGGTGGGCTGTAACAACAACGCCCCCACCACCGAGGAGCAGACTCCCGCTCCCGCGGAGGAGACCACCAACGCGCAGGCCATCCCGCACCGCGGCTGCGCGACCGTGGAGCCGTCCGCCGACGAGAAGCTGGAGATTGAAGCGGCGGTCGCGGCCCGTGGCGTGTCCGCGAAGCGCGCGGTGGGCTCCGTCAACGTGCCCGTGTACTTCCACGTCATCCGCCAGGGCACGGGCATCTCCAATGGCGACATCCCGGACTCGCAGATCACCGCGCAGATGAACGTGCTGAACGCGGCGTACGCGAACACCCCGTTCAAGTTCACGCTGGCCGGCACGGACCGCACCACCAACAGCACCTGGTTCAACCTGAACCAGGGCAGCAGCGCCGAGCGCTCCATGAAGTCCACCCTGCGCAAGGGCGGCAAGGAGTCGCTGAACATCTACACGGCGAAGCTGGGCGGCGGCCTGCTGGGCTGGGCGACCTTCCCCTCCAGCTACACCAGCAGCCCGTCCATGGACGGCGTGGTCATGCTGTACAGCAGCGTCCCCGGCGGCACGGCGTCCCCCTACAACCTGGGCGACACGGGCACGCACGAGGTGGGTCACTGGGTGGGCCTGTACCACACGTTCCAGGGCGGCTGCGCCAGCCCGGGTGACTCCGTCAGCGACACGCCGCCGGAGGCCTCGCCCGCGTACGGCTGCCCCGCGGGCCGTGACACCTGCTCCGGTGGCGGCGCGGACCCCATCTACAACTTCATGGACTACACCGACGACAGCTGCATGAACACCTTCACCGCCGGTCAGAGCGCCCGCGCGGACAGCCTCACCGCCACGTACCGCTAGAAAAATCACGCAGGGCTGTGGCCGTTTTTCCGATGCCGGGGTCCCCGTCCAGGGGGCTCCGGCATTTTCCATTTCCAGGCGGATTCACGGACAGGCCGTCTCCCGGCCCTGTGACGCTTGGTTTGTCTTCAGTGTTTTGCTGAGAGTTCAATTTTATCGCGTGATTTGACATACGCTGTTTCATCCGCGTATCACTGTTTCACCCCTTTCCTGAGGAGTTGGGAACCGATGCTTCGTCACATCGCGCAGCGCAGTGGCCGTATCGCGGTTGTCTTTGGCACGCTGATGTCCCTGGCGGGTTGCAGCAGCAGCGCCCCGACCACCGAGGAGCAGACTCCGGCTCCCACCGAAGAGACCAACGCCCAGGCCACCCCGCACCGCGGCTGTGCGACCGAGGAGCTGTCCGCCGACGAGAAGGCGGAGGTCGACGCGGCGATCGCGGCCCGCGGCGTGTCCGCGAAGCGCGCGGTGGGCTCGGTGAACGTGCCCGTGTACTTCCACGTCATCCGCGCCGGGACGGGCATCGCCAACGGCGACATCCCGGACTCGCAGATCACCGCGCAGATGAACGTGCTGAACGCGGCGTACGCGAACACCCCGTTCAAGTTCACGCTGGCCGGCACGGACCGCACCACGAACAGCCAGTGGTACAGCCTGCGCAGCGGCTCCGCCGCGGAGAAGAAGATGAAGGCCGCGCTGCGCAAGGGTGGCCCGGAGTCGCTGAACATCTACTCGGCGAACCTGGGCGGCGGCCTGCTGGGCTGGGCGACCTTCCCCTCCAGCTACACCAGCCAGCCCTCCATGGACGGCGTGGTCATCCTCTACAGCAGCGTCCCCGGCGGCACTGCGGTCCCGTACAACGAGGGTGACACGGGCACGCACGAGGTCGGCCACTGGCTGGGCCTGTACCACACGTTCCAGGGCGGTTGTAACAACCCGGGCGACTCCGTCAGCGACACGCCGCCGGAGGCCTCGCCCGCGTACGGCTGCCCCGCCAACCGCGACACCTGCGCCGGTGGCGGCGCGGACCCCATCTACAACTTCATGGACTACACCGACGACAACTGCATGAACACGTTCACCGCCGGCCAGGTGGCCCGCGCGGACAGCGTGACCGCGACGTACCGCTAGTCCAGAGCTTCGCTTCCTGAAGTCCATGACGCCGGAGTCCCCTCTGTACGGGGCTCCGGCGTCTCCTTTTTCCGGCGTGGACAAGCCGGGCACGCGCTGGCCACAGTGGGGGACCGCCCTCCGGCTGTCCGGAGGGGGCCTTCAGGAGGAGTGGCGCCGTGAGAGACCTGTTGATGATTCCCGGGCCGGTGGACGTGGACGCGGACGTGTTGCAGGCGCTGTCCGGGCCGGTACCCGGGCACCTGGACGCGGGCTTCATCGCCACCTTCGGCCGCGCCCTGAAGCGCCTGCGCGAGGTGTCGCTCGCCCCCGGCGCGCAGCCCTTCGTCGTCTCCGGCAGCGGCACCCTGGCCATGGAGCTCGCCGTGGCCAACCTCATCGAGCCCGGCGACCGCGCGCTGGTGGTGAACACCGGCTACTTCAGCGACCGCATGGCCCACATCCTGGAGCGCCACGGCGCGAAGGTGACGCACGTGCGCGCCGCCAGCGTGGGCAGCGCTCCGGACGTGGCCCAGGTGGAGGCGGAGCTGCGGAGCGGCGGCTTCAAGCTGATGACCGTCACCCACGTGGACACCTCCACCGCGGTGCTCGCGCCCGTGGAGCCGCTGGTGAAGGCCGCGCGCCAGCACAGCGTCCTGGCCGTGGTGGACGGCGTGTGCGCCACCGCCGGCGAGGCCTTCCAGCAGGACGCGTGGGGCGCGGACGTGTACCTCACCGCCAGCCAGAAGGCGGTGGGCGTGCCCCCGGGCCTGGCGCTCCTCACGGTGAGCCCTCGCGCCATCGCCGCGTGGAAGGCGCGCAAGGCGCCCGTCGCCAGCGTGTACGCGGACTGGGCGGAGTGGCTCCCGGTGATGGAGGCCTACGAGGCCGGCAAGCCCGCCTACTTCGCCACCCCGCCCACGTCCCTGGTGTGCGCGCTGGACGTCAGCCTGGGACAGATTCTCGCGGAGGGCATGGAGGCCCGCTTCGAGCGCCACCGCCGCATGGCCCGCGCCTTCCGCGCCGCCTGGAGCGCGCTGGGCCTCAAGCTCGTCCCCACGTCCGAAGCCGTGGCCGCCAACACCCTGAGCGCCGTGTACTACCCGGACGGCGTGGACGCGACGCTCGTGGGCCGCGTGAAGGCGCAGGGGGTGGCCATCGCCGGCGGCCTCCACCCTGAAATCAAGGCGCGCTACTTCCGTGTGGGCCACATGAACCGCGTCAGCCCCGGGGACGTGCTCGTCACCGTGGGCGCCATCGAGCGCGCCCTCCACGCCGCCGGCCACCGCGCCGCTGGCGCTGGAACCGCCGTCGCCGCCGCCCAGGCCGCCCTCTCCGGGTAGGGCCTGGAGTGAGGGCCCTGACCCCCAATTCTTTCTCAGGCCACAAGAAATCTCATCCGCGCTCCCATTAGATTTGTGTAAGCTGCTGGATAATGACAGGTACTTCCAGGCTTACGGGGATTTCTTGTCGTTTTGGCGGAATTGTGTGATTGGGCTGCACGGTGTGAGCGGGGCGTGGGCCCCGGCACCTGTGAGGGGGAAGGGCTGCGCTGGCGGATGGCACCACGAAACGGGGGGGCCGATTCCAGCGCCTGAGGTGGAAGTGAGGTCGGTATGGATCGCGGACCGGTGGAAGGTTCGACGAGGGCGGCGGGCTGGGCGGAGCAGTACGCGGCGTGGCACCTGACGGAGCGGTGCCTGGCCGCGACCCCGGAAGACGGGGCGCGCGGGATGTTCTTCCAGGGCGTGGTGGGGGTGGTGAACTTCCTCCAGGGCGAGGAGGCCGCGGCGAAGTGCCTGGCGGCGTCCGGGCTGAAGGAGCTGAACGCCGCGGAGCTGTACCCGGTGACGCGCTTCCTGGAGATGTCCGCCGAGGCGACGCGTCTGCTGCGCCCCCAACTGGGCGACTGGGAGCAGGCGCTGCGCTACATCGGGACGCAGGCCACGGTGGACTTCCTGGGCTCCATGTTCGGCCGGGACCTGATGCAGGCGGCCGGCCGCAACCCCCGGAAGATGCTGCATCACATGGTCGAGAACTACCGCGTCGCGGTGAGCTACGGCGAGCGCGGCGTCCTCTGGACGGGAGACCACAGCGCCCGCTTCGTGATGCGCCGGGACTTCATGCCCGCGCCGTACCACGAGGGCGTGCTCCAGGCGGCCCTGGAGGCCGTGGGCGCCCAGGATGTCCAGGTGCACGGGCGGCAGCTGTCCCTCCTGGACACCGAGTACGACGTTTCCTGGTAATCCGGGGCTGTTGCGCCCCGCGGCATCGGGTGCTGGCCTGGGGACGTTCACCAGCCAGCGCTCGGTGCTGAACGTCCGCCATTTCTCCCGCTGGCGTGACAGGGAGGGCCACTAGCATGTGCTGAAAGAGGCCCACACCCCACGGGAGGAGCAACGCGAATGGATGCAGCACGAGGCTCCCGGCCGGAGGGGCGATGTCAGGCCCCGGGGCTGACCGGCGGAGCCCGGGCATGACGCCCTTCCGGCTGTTGCTCGTGGAGGACAGCGTCAACGACGCGGCGCTGGTGACGGCGGAGCTGGAGCAGGCGGGCTACCTGCCCACGGCCCGGCGCGTGGAGACGCTGGAGGCGCTGCGGGACGCGCTGGCCCATGAGCCGTGGGACCTGGTGCTGTGCGACTACCGGCTGCCGCGCTTCACCGCGCTGGACGTGCTGTCGCTGCTGCACGCGCAGGGGCGGGACGTGCCCCTCATCGTCCTGTCCAGCCAGCTGAGCGAGGAGCAGGCCGTCACGCTGATGAAGGCGGGCGCGCGCGACTGCTTCTCCAAGGACCGGATGGCCCGGCTGGGCCCGGCGGTGGCGCGCGAGCTGGAGGAGACGCGCGTGCGGCGCGAGCGCGCGCGGGCAGACGTGGACCGCGACATCCTGTCCAGGGCCAGCGACCTGCTCACCGCGTCCCTGGAGCAGGCGGCGCGGTTGGACCAACTGGTGCAGCTGATGGTGCCCCGGGTGGCGGACTGGTGCGCCTTCTTCCTCCAGGATCCGGACCAGGGCGGCCTGAGGCTGGTGGCGCTGGCGCACCCGGACGCGGAGCGGCGCGCCCACGCCTGGAAGCTGGACCAGCGCTTCCCGCTGGACCCCCAGGCCGCGGCGGGTCCCGCGCACGTGCTGCGCACCGGCCAGCCGGAGTTCATGCCGGACGTGCGCCGGCGCCCGGAGCCCATCACCAGGGACGTGGCGCACCAGCGCGCCATCGAGGGGCTGGGGCTGCGCTCGGTGGTGAACGTGGCCCTGCCCGGCAACGAGGGCCGGCTGGGCGTGCTGTCCATGGGCACGCTGGGGGAGCGCACGCTCGCGCCGGTGGACCTGTCGCTGGCGCAGGAGCTGGCGCGCAGGACGGGGCTGGTGCTGGAGAACGCGCGGCTCTTCCAGGAGGCGCGCGAGGCGGTGCGCCTGCGCGACGAGTTCCTCACCGTGGCCGCGCACGAGCTGCGCACGCCGCTCACCACGCTGCGGCTTCAACTGGGCACGCTCCTGCAGCGCTCGGAGTCGCACAGGCTGGAGCCGGAGGTCGTCACGCGCCTGGAGCGCAGCGTGCGCCAGGTGCGCCGGTTGGGCACGCTGGTGGAGGGGCTCTTGGACGTGTCGCAGCTGTCCAGCGGCGAGCTGTCGCTGATGCCCGAGCGATTCGACCTGGAGGAGCTGGTCTCCGAGGTGCTGGAGCGCTACCAGGCCGAGGCCCGCGCGGCCGGGTGCGAGCTGCGCCAGTCCCCCCGCCGCGGGCTGTGGGGGACGTGGGACCGGCTCCGGGTGGACCAGGCGGTGGCGGCGTTGATATCCAACGCGCTCAAGTTCGGTCCGGGCCGGCCGGTGGAGGTGGACGTGGGGCGGGAAGGGGGCTTCGCGCGCATCCAGGTGCGCGACCGGGGCATCGGCGTGCCCGTGGACCAGGTGGAGCGCATCTTCGAGCGCTTCGGCCGCGCGGTCAGCTCGCATTCGTATGGGGGCCTGGGGCTGGGGCTCTACCTGGCCCGCCGCGCCGCGGAGGCGCACGGCGGACGGGCCTGGGCGGAGCCCGCCTCGGGAGAGGGCGCGCGCTTCACGCTGGAGCTGCCGCTGGAGAAGGAGACGCGCGAGTGAGTCGGCCGGTGTTGGTGGTGGATGACGACACGGACCT
The DNA here is from genome assembly GCF_054512695.1 of Corallococcus sp. M7. Classification (NCBI taxonomy): domain Bacteria; kingdom Pseudomonadati; phylum Myxococcota; class Myxococcia; order Myxococcales; family Myxococcaceae; genus Corallococcus; species Corallococcus sp. M7. The sequence continues at coordinate 9,585,757 of NZ_CM137252.1, read as the reverse complement.
GCGGGAGGCGCTGGAGGAGGTGCTGCGCGACGCGGGCTACACCGTGTTCGGCGCGGGCAACGGCCTTCAGGCGCTGGAGGTGCTCCGCCGGGAGCCGGTGCCGCCGTCCCTGGTCCTGCTGGACATGATGATGCCGGTGATGGACGGCGCCACCTTCGGCCGGCAGATGCGCCAGGTGGAGGCGTGGCGGGACATCCCCGTGCTCGTCTTCTCCGCCTCCGCCAACGCGCGCCAGGTCGCCGAGGAGATGGGCGCCTGCGGCTACCTGCGCAAGCCGGTGGACGTGGAGACGCTCCTCAAGGCCGTGGCGGCCAACAAGGCCCCCGAAGCCGCCTGACACCCAGCGTATGTCCTGCCTTGGCGCCGCCCGTGCGCGCCCGGGTTGACGCTGCGCGAGACGCCCTGGTAAGTGCATCCTTAACACTTTCCCAGCGAGGCCTGTCCGATGAATCCCCACATGCTCGCCCAGCTCCTGGTCCAGCTCATCGTCATCATCGCGGTGTCCCGGTTGATCGGCCGGGGCGCGCGCTGGATAGGCCAGCCCCTGGTCATCGCGGAGGTGGTGGCGGGCATCGCGCTGGGCCCGTCGCTCCTGGGCTGGCTGGCGCCTGGCGCCATGCACTGGCTGTTCCCGCCGGAGTCCATGCCGTTCCTGAAGATGCTGGCCGAGGTCGGCCTGGTGCTCTTCATGTTCCTCATTGGCCTGGAGCTGGACCCCAAGCTCTTGAAGGGGCGGGGCCACGCGTCGGTGGCCATCAGCCACTCCAGCATCATCGCCCCGTTCGCGCTGGGCGCGGCGGCGGGCGCGCTGTGGCTGTACAAGTCGCTGTCCAGCCCGGACGTGCCGTTCTCCTCGTTCGTGCTGTTCATGGGCGTGTCCATGAGCATCACGGCCTTCCCGGTGCTGGCGCGCATCCTCACCGAGCGCGGGCTCATGCAGTCGAAGCTGGGCGCCATCGCCATCGCGTGCGCGGCGGTGGATGACGTGACGGCGTGGTGCATCCTGGCGTTCGTGGTGTCGCTGGTGCGCGCGTCGGACCTGGCGCAGGCGGGGCTCACCACGGTGTTCGCGCTGCTCTACATCGGCTTCATGCTGCTGCTGGTGAAGCCGTTCCTCGCCCGGCTGGGCGCGCGCGTGGCCAACCGCGAGGGGCTCACCCAGAACGTGGTGGCCATCACCCTGGTGATGCTGCTCGGCTCCGCGTGGACCACCGAGTACATCGGCATCCACTCGCTCTTTGGCGCCTTCATGTTCGGCGCGGTGATTCCCAAGGAGGGCGGGCTGGCGGCGGCGCTGGCGGAGAAGCTGGAGGACGTGGCCGTCGTGCTGCTCTTGCCCGTGTTCTTCGCCTTCAGCGGCCTGCGCACGCAGATGGGCCTCCTGGACACGCCGGAGGCGTGGCTCACGTGCGGCGCCATCATCCTGCTGGCGTGCCTGGGCAAGTTCGGCGGCAGCGCGGTGGCCGCGCGCCTCACGGGCCTGCGGTGGCGGGAGGCGGGCGCCATCGGCATCCTGATGAACACGCGCGGCCTGATGGAGCTCATCGTGCTCAACCTGGGCCTGGACCTGGGCGTCATCTCGCCCACGCTCTTCACGATGATGGTCATCATGGCGCTGGTCACGACCTTCATGACCACGCCGCTCTTGCGCCTGATGTACTCGCCGGAGGAGCAGGCGCGGGAGAAGCTGGTGCAGGTGTCGGAGCCGGCGCTGGCCCCGTCCGCGTACACGGTGCTCCTGTGCGTGTCGCACGGGCAGGCCGGCCCGGGCATGGCGGTGCTGTCGCGCGCGCTGTCGGGCGAGCGCAACGAGGCGAGCCTCTACGCGCTGCACCTGCTGTCCCCGGAGCGCTCGCTCAAGGCCCGCGCGGAGGAGGCGCTGGACCCCACCGCCGCGTCCGGCGGCGCGCTGGCGCCCCTGGTGGGACGCGCGGAGAAGCTGGGGCTGTCCGTGCGCACGCTGTCGTTCGTGTCCTCCGAGCCCGCGCGGGACATCTGCCGCACGGCGCAGGCCAAGCGCGCGGACCTGGTGCTGCTGGGCTGGCACAAGCCGCTCTTCAGCCAGACGGTGCTGGGCGGCACCGTGCACGAGGTGATGCAGGAGGCGGGCGGCACGGTGGCGGTGCTGGTGGACCGCGGCCTGTCGCAGGTGCGCCGGGTGCTGGTGCCCTTCGTGGGCAGCCGGCATGACCGCGCGGCGCTGGGCCTGGCGCGGCGGCTGGTGAAGCAGGCCGGCGCGGAGGTGACGGTGCTGCACGTGACGTCGCCCAGGGACTCGGGCTCGGGCGCGGGCCGCGCGCAGGTGGAGGAGCTGTTCCCCGCGGACGAGGGCGCCTCCGTGAGGCTCAAGGTGGTGCGCCACGCGTCGCCGGAGGACGCGGCGCTGGAAGAAGCGAAGGCGGGTTACGACCTCGTGGTGGTGGGCCTGGGGGCCGAATGGGGCCTGGAAGACCGGTTGTTCGGCGTGCAGCGCGAGCGAATCGTTCGCGACGCGCCCGCCTCGCTGCTGCTCGTGCATCACCCGGAGGCGGCGACGGTGCTGGCCCGCTCCCCGGAGCAGGCCCGGGCGCGGGAGACGGAGCCGGAGGCGAACCCGACGACGCAGCCGCTCGGCGCGCGGAGCTGACCGCCATGCACCTGGGAGCGACACTGCGGCTGCTGCGGGTGGATGCCGGATTGTCCCTGCGGGACCTGGCCCGGCGCATCGGCGTGTCGAGCGCGTACCTGAGCCGCGTGGAGAACGGCGTGGACGCGCCGCCCACGCAGGAGCGGCTGACGGCCATCGCCCGGGAACTGGACGTGCCCCCGGGGCTGCTCATGGACGTGGCCAACCGGGTGAGCCCGTACGTGGCGGGCTACCTGGAGGACGTCCCCGCGGCGGGGACGCTGATGCTGGACATCGCGCGCCGCAAGCTCACCGGCGCGCAATTGGCCCGCGTGCGGGCCTTCCTGGACGCGGAGTTCCCCCTGCGCGAGGTGCGCGGCGACGAGCCCGTGCCCCCGCTGGTGCCGCTCCTGAGCACGGAGCGGGTGGTGGTGCGGCTCTCCTGTAGCGACTACGAGGACGCGCTGGACGTGGCGGCTGGACGGCTGGCGGCGGCCCTGCCCGGCGTGGACGCGGCGGCGCTCGCGGAGGGGCTGCGCAAGCGCGAGGACGAAGTCCCCTCCCAGGTGGGCAACGGCGTGGCGGTGCCGCACGCGTTCGTCCCCGGCGCGGCCCCGCTGGCGGCGCTGGTGACGCTGGCCCGGCCCCTCAAGGTGGAGGCCCCGGACGGCCAGCCCCTGCGGCTGGTGGTGGCGCTGGTGGACGGCCACGTGGGGCGCGCGCGGCTGATGCGGCTGGCGCACGTGGCCCGGCTCGCCGGACGCGGGCTGGCGGATCGGCTCCTCGGCGTGGAGGAGCCGCAGCGGGTGTTGGAGACGCTGGAGGAGCTGGAGGCGCTGCGCTGAGTCCGCGCGGCGTCAGGGCCGCTTCAGGGCCTTGGGAGGGGGCACCCAGTGCTCCCAGGGACCGATGTCGCGGAAGCCCAGGTGCCGGTACACGCGCAGGCCCGCTGGGGTGGACTGGAGCACCATCGCGGTGCACCCGCGCTGGCGCGCCTGGGCGATGATGCCCCGCATCACCGCCGACGCGAGCCCCAGCCCCCGGGCCTCCGGGTGGGTGGCCACCAGGTACACGCCCGCCGTGTCCGCCACGTCCACCACCAGCCCGCAGGACAGCGCCCGGCCCTTCTCGCGCGCCACCACGGTGTGCACCGGCAGGCGGGGCGGCCGCTGCCACACGGAGAGGATGTCCCGCCACTCCGGGCCGTAGGTCTGGACGTTGATTTCGACCAGCTCGTTCAGGTCCTCCACGGGCTCCACCGGCACGCCGGGCGGCGCGTCCGGCAGCTCCTTCAGCCAGGCCCCCATGGCCACCACGGTGAAGTCCGGCCGGTAGCCCCTGGCGCCCAGCACGCGCGTCGCGTCCCGCTGCCCCGGTGTCAGGGTGACGCGCCACTGCGACAGCCCGTGCCCCCGGTAGAAGTCCGTGACGGCCGGCAGCGCGTCCGCCAGCGCGTCCGCGTCCGTGAAGAGGACCTGCTGGAAGTGCGCGTCCTGGTAGCCGGGCATCGCGAAGGCCTCCACTCCGGGGAGGCTCAGGTGGCGGAGCGGGCCGCGCTCCGCTTGCAGGCGTTTGAAGGCGATGAGGTTGGTGTGAAGTCGAGAGGTGAGTTCGGCATCCGTCATGCGTGCCGGCAGCCTATGCGCGGGGACGACGGCCAAAGAACAGCCCTGGAGGAAAGGACGCGCACACCGTGCGCCAGGGGGTTAGGTTTCATTCCTTTCGCCCGCCACCATGACCCCGCGCTTCTTCTCGTTCGATCCGCGTCCCACCCGAATCGCCCTCATCCTGGGCGCGTGCCTCCTGGCGGTCCTCACCGCGTGGGCCCTGGCGGATTACCGGGGCGGCGGCGGGCTGGTCGCCATGGCGCGGGCCGGCATCAGCGCGGGCCTGATGCTGACCTTCCTCGTCTCCGTCCACCGCCTGCGCCCCCGCGCGCAGTGGGGCATCACCCTGGACGCCGCGGGCGTGCGGGTGGCCCGCCCCTTCAGCGGCCAGCCGCTGGAGTTGCACTGGGGACAGATTGATTCCGTGCGCCGGGTCGGCCGCAAAGGGAGCGTGCTGGGCCTGTTCCTCAAGGAAGAGGGAAGGGTGCTCGTCACGCGACATCTTTTCGCCCGCAAGGCTGTTTATGAAGAGTTGATCGCGGCGCTGGAGGACCGTCTTCCGCCCTCGCGTTTTGACGCCTGATTCATGAATCTTTTCGCAGCCTTGCGTGGGCTCCCGGAGCTTGTCCGGGATGCCCGGTGGTGGTAGGCACAACAGGCTTGAGCCCTGTCGCAACGGCAGCCTTTCCCAAGGACACGCTTCACATGGAAAAGACCCCCGCTACCGGTGTCGCGCCGGCCGCGCCGCCCGCCGAGTATGGGACGGACGCCATCACCAAGCTCGAAGGGCTGGAGGCCGTCCGCAAGCGCCCCGGCATGTACATCGGCGACACGATGACCTACGGGCTCCACAAGCTCGTGTACGAGGTCGTCGACAACTCCGTGGACGAGGCCCTGGCCGGCCACTGCACGGACATCGACGTGATCATCCACGTCGACGGCTCGCTCAGCGTCCAGGACAACGGCCGCGGCATCCCCGTGGGCCCGCACCCCGACCCCAAGTTCAAGGGCAAGGACACGCTGGAGGTCGTCCTCACGGAGCTGCACGCCGGCAGCAAGTTCGGCAACGGCGCGTACAAGGTCTCCGGCGGCCTGCACGGCGTGGGCGTCACCTGCGTGAACTTCCTGTCGGAGTGGTTCAAGGTCCGCGTCCAGCGCGCCGGCAAGGTCTTCGAACAGTCCTACGCGCGCGGCGTGTCCAACGGCTCGCCCCAGGAGGTGGGCACCACGGACAAGCGCGGCACGACCATCCACTTCAAGCCGGACCCCACGGTGATGGAGACGGTGGACTTCAACTTCGAGACGCTCAGCCAGCGTCTGCGCGAGCTCGCGTTCCTCAACGCGGGCCTGCACATCACCATCCGCGACGAGCGCACCCAGAAGGAGCACGACTTCAAGTTCGACGGCGGCATCTCCTCCTTCGTGGAGTACCTCAACAAGGCGAAGGAAGCGCTGCACGACAAGCCCGTCTACATCAAGTCGGAGCGCGAGGGCGTGTCGCTCGAAATCGCCATGCAGTGGAACGATGGCTACGACGAGCGCATCTTCACCTTCGCCAACAACATCAACACCCACGAGGGTGGCAGCCACCTGTCCGGCTTCAAGGCCGCGCTCACGCGCACGCTCAACAGCTACGCGGAGAAGGGCGGCCTCTGGAAGGACCTGAAGGAGACGCCCACCGGCGAGGACGCGCGTGAAGGCCTCTCCGCGGTCATCTCCGTGAAGCTCTCCAACCCCCAGTTCGAGGGCCAGACGAAGACGAAGCTGGGCAACAGCGAGGTGAAGGGCCTGGTCGAGCAGATGGTGAACGACCAGCTCGCGTCCTTCCTGGAGGAGAACCCGCCGCTCGCCAAGAAGGTCGTGGTGAAGATTGGCGACGCGTGTCGCGCCCGCCTCGCCGCGCGCAAGGCGCGTGAGACGGTGCGCCGCAAGGGCGTGCTGGACGGCGGCGGCCTGCCCGGAAAGCTCGCGGACTGCCAGAGCCGCGACCCGCACGAGAGCGAGCTGTACATCGTGGAGGGTGACTCCGCAGGTGGCTCCGCGAAGCAGGGCCGGGACCGGCGCAACCAGGCCATCCTCCCCTTGCGCGGCAAGATCCTGAACGTGGAGAAGGCGCGCTTCGAGAAGATGCTGACCAGCGCCGAGATCGTCACGCTCATCACCGCGCTGGGCACGGGCATCGGGGCGGAGGACTACGACCCGGAGAAGGCGCGCTACCACCGCATCATCCTGATGACGGACGCGGACGTGGACGGCAGCCACATCCGCACGCTGCTGCTCACGTTCTTCTACCGGCAGATGCGCGAGCTCATCGACCGGGGCTTCGTCTACATCGCGCAGCCGCCGCTCTACAAAGTCACGCGCAACAAGAAGGACACCTACGTCAAGGACGAGCGCGCGCTCAACGAGTACCTGCTGCGCATCGCCGCGGAGCACTGCCGGGTGAAGACGCCCGCCGGCGAACTGGGCGGCGCGGAGCTCAAGACGCTCCTGGAGAAGGTCATCACCTACGAGGAGCGGCTGGAGAAGCAGGCCAAGCGCCGCGACGCGCGCATCGTGGACGCGCTGGTGCAGGCCACCGAGCTGCGCGCGGAGCTGCTCTCGGATGCGGCGGCGGTGGAGGCGCAGCTCGTCACCATGCGCGACTACTGCCAGCGGCGCATGCCGGAGGTGGTGGGCCGGCTGTCCACGCGGCTGGAGAAGGACGCGGAGCAGCAGGAGGCCCAGCGGCTGGTGGTGACCACGGACGTGAACGGCTCCATGCGCGAGTCCGTCTTCGACCACGCCTACCTGTCCTCGCCGGAGTACCTGGAGCTCGTCGCCCTGCGCGAAGTGTTCCACTCGCTGGGCAAGGCGCCGTACCGCGTCCAGGTGGACGGCGGTGAGGTGTCCGCGTTCTCCGTGCAGGAGGTGCTGGCCGCGGTCCGCAAGGACGCGCAGAAGGGCCTGGGCCTGCAGCGCTACAAGGGTCTGGGCGAGATGAACCCGGAGCAGCTCTGGGAGACGACCATGGACCCCACCCGCCGCACGCTGCTCCAGGTGCGCGTGGAGGACATGGTGGAGAGCGACGAGATCTTCTCGCTGCTCATGGGTGAAGCGGTGGAGCCGCGCCGCGAGTTCATCGAGCGCAACGCGCTGGACGTGCAGAACCTGGACATCTGAAGCATGGAAAAGACCCGTGGGCCCGGTGCCGTTTTCGGCTCCGCGCCCACGTGCCCTTCCCATCCTTTTCGAGCCGGGCCGCGGATGCAGCACGGCGGCCCCCGTGAGCCCTTACGGAAGGAACCTGGCAACCAGTGACCAGCGCGAGGACGCCCCCGCGCGCATGTTGAGGATGGCGGTGATGCCGATGACGCCCGCCATGGTGGCGAGGTTCACGATGCCGCCCACGTCCAGCGCCTTCATCGTCTTGGCGGCCTTCTCCGGCGTGCCCACGGTGGGCGTCAGGCCCGTCTCCGAGGGGACGGCGCCCTCCGGCGCCTGCTTCGCCAGGAAGGCCCCGCCGAAGATGTTGGCCGCGCCCAGCGCCACGCTGGCGCCCAGCAGCACGTCCTTCGCGATGACCAGCCCGCGCGTGGTGCCGTCGATCTCCCGGCCCGTCAGCCGCGAGCGGCCCACCAGCCAGGTGATGGCCGCCAGCCCCACGGACGCGGCGTTGACGATGTTGAAGCCATTCCAGGCGGCGTTCACCACCTGACCGCGCTCCGCGGTGGAGCCAATCACCTTCACCGCGGGGTTGAGGGCCACCTTGCCGAAGAGCGAACCGCCGAACCCGACGGCGAGCCCCAGGTTGTGCAGCACCAGGCCGGTGGAGGACAGGACAGGCATCATGGACGGACTCCAGTGGAGAAGAAGTGGATGTCCGTGAGGGTAGGCACTGCCCCTTCGCGCGGGAGCAGCGCGTCAGGGCGGCACCGGGAGTGGATCAGACGCCCGCCTGCTGGACGTGCTCCCGGGCGGGGGCCCGGGTGCCCGCCCGCTACCGGTCCGCGCGCTTGGCGCCGCGCAGCGCCTCCGCGCGTTCCTTGCGGGACATGTTCGTCACGTCGACGATGTCGAAGTCGAGCGCGCCCTGGTTGTCCCCCAATTGCAGGTCGGGGAAGACGCAGCGGAGGTCCTGCACGCCGGACACCTGGTAGCGCTTGCCCGTCTCGAAGAGGCGGTGCGAGCTGCGCACGGACTGGGCCTTGGGGCCCTTCTCCACGCACAGCACCGTGTGCACGCGGCCGTTGGCGCCGGAGCCCACCTCCGCGAAGTCGTCGCGCACGGTGAAGGCGTAGGTGGACTTGGGGTTGAGGCCGCGCAGCAGCATCTGGTGCTGGGGCTTCACGTTCAGCGCGTTCTTCTCCGGCTCGAAGAGCACGGAGCGGGGCGGGATGTACGCGGACTGCCGCAGGTGCACGCGGATGGAGCCGCGGTTGTCCTCGAGCCCGGTGTCGTCCAGGGTGAAGAAGTGGAGCTTCTTCGCGCCCTTGATGGTGCGCGGCGCGCTGCTGACGAAGCCCACGGCGTTGTCCGCCGGCAGGTCGCCTTCCGCGTAGTAGACGAGCGTGCCGGACGCGGTGCCGTCGCCTTCCGCGAACGCCGCGCTGCCCTCGGTCCACACGGAGTAGGCGGCGCCGGGCGACACGTCGATGGTGGCCGTGGGGTACTCCGGCAGCGGCAGCGCGTTGTACATGGGCCGCAGCACCAGCAGGCGCGTGGGGTAGTCCATGCGCCGCATCTCGCGGTCCTTGTCGTTCGCCAGCGGATCGGCCTCGGACCCGGTGGCCACGGCGGCCTCCGTCCCCGCGTCCGTGGAGGCCAGGCCCCCGTCCAGCTCCAGGGTGCTGCCCGCGTCCGCGCCAGTGCCAACGGCGGCAACGACGGCGCCCGTGCCCGCGTCCGGGGACGGGGCGCCCGCGTCGGGCGTGGTGGCGGTGGGGATCTCCGACGCCATCTGGGTGGTGCCGGCCGCCACCTCCAGCTCCGCCTTGAGGTGGACCTCCGCCTGGTTGGGCGTGAAGCGGCGCGTCCAGGCGCGGTAGCCCGGCTTGGTGACGACGATGGTGTGGGACGTGCGTTGATCCGCGCCGAGCACGCGGCTGGGCGTGTTGCCCACCGGCCGGCCATTGACGACGACGGCGGCCCCTTCCGGCTTGGAGGTGACCCACAGGACGACGGGCTCGTTGGAGACCTCGCCCTCCTCGGCCGGGGACAGGAAGTGGAACAGCAGGCCGATGACGAGCAGCACGCCGGTGATGCCGAACACGACCACGCTCAGCTGGCGCACCTGCTTCGCGCGCTTCTGCTCGCGCTCGGCGGCCTCGGCGGCCAGTTGCTCGCGCGCGTCGTCCGCGGTGGTGCGGGCGCGCGGGGCCTGCTTCTCCTCCGGCTCGGGCGCGTCGGGCGACTCCCGAGGCTCCGTCGCGATGGCCGTCTCCACCGGCGTGTCATGCGGCGCCGCCAGCGTGGGCAGCGCCCGGGGCATCGCCGTGGGCTCCGTGCCACCGTCCGTGTCCGGCTCCAGCGGGAGCTCGGGCGGCAGGGGGCGGCGGCCGGTGCCGGTGTTCTCGCGGGTGCCCCCGGGCGTCACGCGGCGCACGCCGGTGGTGCTCCTGCGCACGGCGGTGGCCTGGGTGGCCGAGCGGCGGGGGGCGCCATCCGTCGAGGGGCGCAGGCCCGGCGCGCTGCCGGACGCGCGCACGCCGGGGCTGGAGGGCCGCGCCACGCCCGGGCTGGACGGGCGGGCCACGCCGGGGCTGCCAGGGCTGGGCGACCGGCCGTTGCTGGACGGCAGCCGCGCGCGGCCCTGGGACGGCTCCGACGACGGCGACTGCCACGCGGCCAGCTGCTCCTTGAAGCCGGGCGGCAGCTCCACCTTGCGTCCCTCGGCGGCCAGCTCCTCCGCGAAGAGGTACGTCATGAGCTGGCTGAGCATCGCGGGTGTGAAGCGCGGCGTGTCGCGGTAGAGCAGCTCCACCGCGGACTCGCTCAGGTCCTTCGCCGTCTGGTAGCGGGCCTCGCGGTCCACCGCCATGGCGTTCGCGACGATGGTCTCCAGCTCCTCGCCGATGGCCGGGTTGACGGCGGACGGGGGCAGGCAGTCGCCGTTGATGATGCGGGGCAGGACGGTGACGAACTCGCCCTCGAAGGGGCGCCGGCCGCAGAGCATCTCGTAGAGGACGATGCCCGCCGCGTACACGTCCGTGCGCGCGTCCAGGTCCTGCCGCCCCTGCGCCTGCTCCGGGGAGAAGTACGGGTACTTGCCCTTGAGCGTGCCCGGAGACGTCCGGGCCTCCACGGCGCTCGTGGCCTTGGCGATGCCGAAGTCGATGACCTTGACCTCGCCCTCATAGGAGATGAGGACGTTGTCCGGGGACACGTCGCGGTGGACCAGGCCCAGCGGCTGGCCGTCCTCGCCCACGTGGCGGTGCGCGTAGTCCAGGCCCTCGCACAGCTTGCTGGCGATGTGCAGCGCCAAAGGCTGCGGGAAGAACCCGATGCCCGCGCGCGACGCCCGGCGCAGCACCTTCGACAGGGGCTGGCCGTGCACCAGCTCCATGGCGATGAAGTACTGCCCGTCCACCTCACCGAAGTCGAAGATCTGCGCGATGTTCCCGTGCGTCAGGTCCGCCACCAGGCGCGCCTCGCTGATGAACATCTCCACGAAGTCGTGGTCGTCCACGAAGTGCGGGAGGATCTGCTTGATGACGCAGGGCTTGGTGACGCCCATCGCGCCCGTCAAACGCGCGCGGTAGGTGACCGCCATGCCCCCCGCGGCAAGCTTGGAGACCAGGACGTACTTGCCGAATTGCTGGGGACTGGGTTCTGCCACGGGCGGGGAGGCGGGGCCGGGATTGGGGAAGCCCCAGCATACTCCCCTTCCATCGAAAGTCCCGACCGCGCTCGCATGGCATGCGAAGATTTCGCTCGGAGTGCTGACTGGCCAGTCAGGTACGTCCTGGTGGGTCGGAACCACCCTTGGGGGAGGAGACGCTCCAGGTGGGGGGCGTGAGGCGGACTGTTGCGCCGGTTCACACTTCTTCACGCTGCTTCGTTCAGCGCATTCCGGGGGCGGGGTTATCACCTGCGCCATTCCGGGCTTCGGGCCGGGGTGGGAGGGGTGGAAGGCCGCTCCCAGGGAAGCGAGACGACGGTCATGGGGCATGGGCGCCCGGTGTGGAGTGCGCGAGCCACCTTCGCGGTGGTGCTGGGGCTTTGGCTCGTCTCCGGGCCCGCGCGGGCGCAGGACGGCGGCGGCTGGCTGTCCGCCTTCGAGCTGCTGGCGAGCGGTCCCGAACTGGGCGGCAGTGACATCCCCCGGGACGTGCCGAAGCGCCGGGGCTCGGACGCGTCGGTGGTGCCGCCGGAGGTGATGGCCCGGGTGCTGACGGAAGAAGGGCCCCGGCCGGTGCCCACGGCGTCCGCGGCGGAGTCCGGTCCGGTGGTGGCTCCAGAGTCCCAGGGCGCGCCTGAGGGCGGCCGGGTGTCGGAGCCCCGCGTGCGCCTGACGGAGGACGCGCCGAGGCCCCCGTTCAAGGCGGTGCCGGTGGTGGTCGCGGTGGTGCCGGGGCTGCTGCTGCACGGCCTGGGGGCATGGACGGCGGGGGACTCCGAGACGGCGCGGGGCCTGTTCGCGGCGGAGGCGACGGGGCTGGGGCTCATCGCCGCGGGGCTGGTGCCCATCGCGTTGACGGGCGCGTCGCGCAAGACCATCGGGCCGCTGTACGCGGTGACGCTGACGGGCGCGGGGGTGTTCTCGCTGTCGATGCTGGCGAACCTGTACGCGGTGACGTCGCCCGCGTTCGACCCGGGGCGGGTGCCGGACACGCTGCCGCCGCTGGAGCTGGACCTGGGCTACCAGTACGTGCACGACGCGACGGCGGACTACCGGAACTTCTTCGCGCTGGGCGCGGTGGCGCGCCTGTCGAAGGTTCGGCTCCAGGCATCCGCGCGGCTCGCGCCGGACGAGGGCAACACGTTGATCCGCGCGGGCGCGGCGTACCGGCTGTGGGGCGCGCCGGAGCGGACGCCAGGCCTGGGAGACGGCACGTCGTTGGACGTGGAGGGCTTCGCGACCTACCACCGCTACCCGACGGAGGGCTTCACCCTGGGCGGCGGCGAGGTGGCGCTCAAGGGCCGCTACGCGATGGCGCGCTTCGGGCCGCGCTTCGCGGGCTCGTTCGTGGAGGGCGGCGTGGGGCTGTCCGCGCAGGCGTACAGCTACCCGGGGCGCGTGGACGACGACAACCTCTACGGCCAGCTGCTCTACACCTTCGGCTACGGCGTGTGGCTGGGGCGGGGCGGGCCGCTCCGTGGCGAGGCGGTGCTCTTCTACGACCACCGCAAGGACGGGCTGGTGGGCGGGCTGCGCGGCCGGGGCGGCGGCATGGTGGGGTCGTTCGGTCTGAAGGGGCGCGTGCTGCTGACGGAGCGCTGGGGCGTGGCGGCGGAGGCGCAGGCGGGTGGCGCGCTGATGGGGCGGCTGTCGCTGGTGTACGCGGTGGGAGGTGACACGTGAGCGGGACGCGTGAGGACACGGTGGGCGCGCGACAGATGGCGCGGGTGGAGCGCGGATCCACGGGCGCGCGTTCCTGGCGTGCACTGGGCGCGCTGGGCCTGACGGCGGCGCTGCTGTCCTCGGGCTGCGTGCGCCCCAGCGAGGACCGCGCGGTGCGGGACACGCGCGTGGGCCAGGCGGAGGCGGACGCGCTGACGGTGGAGGTGGAGGGCGGGCTCGCGTCGGTGCGGACGCTGGCGTCGGGGACGCTGGAGCTGTGGGGCCAGGCGCCGGTGTTCACCACGAAGGTCACCGCGAGCGCGGACGCGCGCACGGACTGGCTGTTCATGGTGCACAACGCGATGCCGGACGCGGTGCTGGACGCCGTGGACGAAGCGGGCACGCCGCTGACGGTGGTGGCGATGCCGGACGCGCACCCCACGGTGAAGGCGTGGCGCGTGGCCCTGCGGCCCGGGACGACCATGCGGCTGACGGTGGCGCCGCCGGACTGGGACGCGCGGCAGCCGTTCCGCTTCGCGGCGCTGGCGGACGTTCAGGAGGCGCTGTCCAAGGTGGGGGACATCTACGCGAAGCTGAACCAGGACCCCACGTTGCGCTTCATCTTCTTCGCGGGGGACCTGACGGAGTTCGGCACGCGCGAGCAGCTGGAGGAGTTCCAGCAGCGGCTGGAGGCGGACTCGCGCATCCCGCTGTACGCCACGCTGGGCAACCACGAGACCTTCACGGACGACGCGCGCGAGTACCAGCGGCTGGTGGGCCGGGGCAGCCAGCACTTCACCTTCCATGGCGTGCACTTCAGCCTGGTGGACTCCGGCAGCAGCACCGTGGATCCGATGGTGGAGGAGGCGCTGGACGGCTGGCTGGAGGAGGGGCGCGACGCGGTGCACATCGTGGCGATGCACATCCCGCCGTTGGATCCGATTGGCGTCCGGGGCGGTGGCTTCGCGGTGCGCAACGAGGCCGCCGGGCTGGTGGGGAAGATGGCGCGGGCGGGGGTGGACCTCACGCTCTACGGCCACATCCACAGCTACTACTCGTTCTCCAACGCGGGCATCCCCGCGTACATCTCCGGAGGGGGCGGAGCCATCCCGGAGCGCTTCGACGGGGTGGGCCGGCACTTCCTGGCGGTGGACGTGGATCCGTCGGCGGGTGTGCGAGAAGTGGGCCTGGTGCGGGTGGATTGATCAGCACCGAATTTCCGGCTGGTTAGAAGACCCCCTTGAAAGGGCACTGAACATCTGGGCAGATAGGCGCCGTTCAAACGCCTTGTGAGGAGGCCTGCCCATGTTCGAAACCCCCGAGAACGATTCCATCTCCCCCGCGCTGCGCGCGCTGCTTGAGCTGTTCGCCACGGACCTGGCGGACGTGAAGTTCCCGGACGTGGACACGGCGGTGCTGGGCGAGTCCGCGGCGCACGTGCGTGAGAAGGCGGAGGCCGTGGCCCGGGCGCAGGCGGCGCTGGACGCGGCGAGGCAGGCGCTGAACGAGAGCCAGGAGTCGCTGCTCCAGAAGGGCCAGCGCGCGCTGGCGTACGCGAAGGTGTTCGCGGAGGACGACGCGGAGCTGGTTTCGAAGCTGGAGGCCATCCACCTGCCGCGTCCGGTGCGCAAGGGCGGCCAGGTCCCGGTGGATCCGGTGGGCGCGGCGCCGGGCAACGACGACAACGCCCCCCGCCGCCGCGGCCGTCCTCCCAAGCTGCGCCCGGTGGCCAACCTCTTCGCGGACGGCGGCAACGGCGCGGACGGCGCGCAGGACGAGGCCCCGGCGAGCCTTCAGTCGTAGCCCGCGAAAAAGAAGACCGCGTGCCCCCGGACGGCGTCACCGGGAGCACGCGGCCATGCGTTCACCGAAGGGCTAGTTCTTCGGGAACGCAGTCCAACCGGCCAGCCAGTTGGTGGTGCCCACCGCGCCGACGAAGCGGGCGCTGGTGTCGAAGCCCGCGCCCGGGGTGGCCGCGTTGTCCGGGTTCAGCGCCGGGGAGCCGGTCGCCGGGGTGAAGTTCGGGGCCTCCAGGTTCGCCGCCGCCGTCAGCTGCGCGTCCAGGACCTTGTTGTTCAGGCCCGTGGCCAGCACCTTCTCCGCCTCCGCGAACTTGCTCACGTCCGGATCCGTCACCGTGCCCGACGCGTCCTTCTTCGGGTTCGGCGCGTTCGGGATGGAGACGGAGTCACCCTTGTTGTTCCAGAAGAGCGCGTTCTGGATGGAGAGCTCCGGGGTGGCCGCGTTCCACAGCGCCGCGGAGGCCGTGCCGTCCACGTCGATGGCCGAGTCCGCGAAGTTCGCCACGATGACGTTGCGCAAGAGGCCGCCCGCGCCCGTGTTGAACACCAGGCCCTCCTGCGCCGGAGCCGTGCCCGCCGGACGGCCGGAGCCGAAGAACGTCGCGTTCCAGATCTCCGGCACGGAGTGCGGCTGCGCGACGTTGTCGTTCTTGTTGCCGGACGCCTCGATGGCGCGGTTGCCCACCGTGGCGTTCTGCTGCACCACCAGGAACTGCACCTTGCCGCGCCAGCCCAGGTCGTAGTCCAGGCCGTCGTCGTCCGGCTGGCTGATGACGATGTGCTTCAGGCCCGCCGTGCCGCCGAACATCTCCACGCCGTCGTCGGCGCCCTTGTGCACCTGCACGTAGTCGATGTCCGTCGCGCTGCCGCACGCGCCCGTCGTCAGGCCGTTGAGCTCGTTGTCCTCGGCCAGCTCGTAGCCCGCGAACTCGATGCGCGCGTACTTCAGCTTGCCGCAGTCGTGCGCGTCGTCCTGGCCGCCGTACTTGGTGCGGGTGTCACCGCTCGTGGCGAAGAAGCCCTCGATGGTGTTCTCGCCGCCGGCCACGTTGATCTTCGCCTTGCCCAGCAGCACCACGCCGCCCCAGTCACCGGCCGCGCGCGTGCCCGCCGCCTGCGAGCTGGTGAAGACGATGGGCTTCTCCGCCGTGCCCACCGCGTTGAGCTTCGCCTCACGGGTGATGACCAGCGCGCTGCCCTGGTCGCCCTTGATGGTGACGCCCGGCTCGATGGTGAGCGTGCCGCTCTCCACGAACACATACTCCTTCAGGGTGTACGTCGTGCCGGCCTTCCAGGTCGTGTCGCCCGTGATGCTGCCCTTCACGTCCTGCTCGGTGGCCTGCGGATCACCGCCGTCCGGGGTGTTGTTGGGCTCGTCGTCGCCGCAGCCGGCGAGCAGCGTCAGGCTGGAGAGGGTGAGGACGGAGGCAAAGAGGCTCTTCATATCGGTGCGTCCTTTCAGGGGAAGGGGAGGAGCTACAGGGCCCAGCCGAGCGACGCGGTGAACGCCACGCCGGGCTTGTACGTCTGCACCGTCACGTCTCCCTGGCGGAGGGTGACGGACGCGTTGAGGAGGTTCGCGGCGGTCAGCTTCAGCTGCGTCGCGCCGAGCTTCTGGGTGAGGCTGAGGTCCACGCGGTGGAAGGGCCGCTCGTACACATCCGGCAGGCCCTGCACGCCGACCTCGCTGATGCGCTGGCCGTACACGTTGTAGAGCAGGGCCACTTCCGTGCCGCTCTCCGGCCGCTCGTAGCCCACGTTCACGTTGACCACGTAGGGGGACTGGCCCTGGAGCGGACGGTCCTTGTTCGTCTGCGCGCCCAGCGCGGAGTCACCCAGGTCCACCTGCGACTGGATGAGCGTGAGGTTCGCGCCCACGCGCACCGGACGCAGCGCGGGGCTGAAGCGCGCCAGCGACGTGCGCGCCTCCAGCTCCACGCCGTAGCTGTCCGCGCCCGCGGCGTTCTCGAAGCCCAGGTCACCCGAGTCCGGGTTGCGGATGACGCGCTCGATGGGGTTCTGGAAGCGCTTGTAGAAGGCGCTCGCGGCCAGCACGTCGTTCTCACCGACGAACCACTCGGCGCGCACGTCCACGTTGTGGATGCGCGTCTCCAGCAGGTCGGGGTTGCCGGACACGTTCCGGCGGCGCACGAAGTCGAAGAAGATGAAGGGCGCCAGCTCGCGGAAGGTGGGGCGCGCCAGCGTGTAGCTGTAGCCCGCGCGCAGGTTCACCTCCGGGGACAGCGCGTAGGTCGCGTTGAGCGACGGCAGCACGTCCAGGTAGCTCTGGTCCGCGCCGCCGGAGTCGCTCTCCACGCCGGTGAACGGGTCCTTGAGCGTCAGCTGCTGGTTGGACGCCTCCAGGCGCACGCCGCCCACCAGGCGCAGCGGCTCCACGGGCTTGTAGTCCGCGGACACGTAGCCGGCGTAGATGCCCAGGAAGGCGTTGTAGGCATCATCCGCGCGCGTCGTCTCGCGCACGCTGATGGAGGTGCCCACGTTGTCCGGGGAGAAGAGCTGCTCCGGAGTCTGGGTGCGGTCCACCGGCTCTTCGGTGAGCAGGTAGCGGAAGCGGCGCGCGTTGAAGTTACGGAAGGACACCTGGGTGAGGCCGCCCACCTTCAACCGGAGGTCGGAGCTGAAGGGCAGGGTGAGGTTGAGGCTGCCGCCGGTGGACGTCTCGCCCAGCTCCGCGAAGAAGCGCTCGCCGCTGTTGGGCTGGTTGGGGAAGGACAGCTGCGCGTCCGGGTTGTTGAGGGCGGCGCTGTAGAGCGTGTCGCGCGTGTCCGGCTCGTCGCGGTCCACGCGGGAGAGGTTGGCCTGCCAGTCCACCTCCGAATCGCCCAGCAGCCCCAGGCGGTGGAAGCCGCGCAGCTGCGTGAAGGACAGGGCGCGGGTGATGAACTGGAGGCGGGTGCTGGCGTAGGTGTCACCGCGCACGTTGTTGTTGCCGTTGGCGGTGTACGTGCGCGTGTCGGTGCCGCGCGTGTAGAGGCTGAAGAGGGTCAGCTCGTTGTCGCGGTCGAACTGGTAGCCCACGCTGGCCAGGCCGCTGAGGTTCGCGGTGGAGAAGCCCTGCGTGGTGCGTGCGACGTCCTGGGAGATGAGGCTGCCGGACTCGTCGCGGGCGGCGCGGGCGAAGTCACCCGTCTGCACGCCGTCGCGGTGGCCGTAGTTGACGGTGGCCAGGTAGCCCAGGCGCTGGTTGCCGAAGCGCAGCGTGTCGCCCAGGGACGCGCCCAGGCCCAGGTTGGGGGCGGCGCGCGTGGTGCGGCGCTCCCAGATGTTGGAGAAGCTCTCCCACTGGCTCTCCAGTTGCTGCGCTGACTCGCCGCCCGCGCCCAGGCGGTGGTCGCGGGGGAGCGCGGAGGGCAGGGCGCGGTCGGAGGAGGCGAAGCCCAGCGTCTCACCGAAGCCGCCCTGCGCCTGCGAGTTGCGCTCGCGGAAGGTGGTGACGGTGTCGCCGCCCAGGGTGAGGCGCGGCTTGAACTCGAACTGGGACGGGTAGGTGTTGGTCTCGATGAGCAGCGTGCCGCCGCCGAAGGTGCCCGGCAGGTCCGGCGTGTAGCTCTTCACCACGTTGAGGTTCGCGAGCAGGCTGGTGGGGAACAGGTCCAGCGGCACGCTGGGCTCGTCCGGCTCCGGGCTGGGCAGCAGCGCGCCGTTGAGGAGCGTGGTGGCGTAGCGGCCACCCAGGCCGCGCAAGAGCACGTAGCGGCCGTCCACCACCGTGGCGCTGACCACGCGCTTCACGGCGTCACCGGCGCTGGAGTCCGGCGTGCGGGCAATCTCCTGCGCGCTGATGGCGTCGGAGACGGCGGCGGCCTTCTTGCGGTCCTGGAGCAGGGCGCCTTCCGCGCGGCGGTCGGAGCGGGCCTCGACGACGACCTCCTGCACCGCGCCCACGTCCGCGCTGAGCGCGACGTCCAGCTTCGTGGCCTTGCCCTGCGTGACGACGACGCCCGTGATGCGGCGGCCCTGGTACACGTCGTAGAAGGCGCGCAGGTCGTACTTGCCCGGCGGCAGCGCGAGCCGGTAGTTGCCGTCCAGGTCCGTGAGGGCCTGCTTGTCGGCGCCCGTCACGACCTTCACGGTGGCCTCGATGAGGCCCTCGCCGTTGGCTTCGTCCGTCAGCCGGCCGTAGATGCCGGTGAAGCCTGGGGGCGGCGTGGCGGACTCGGCCAGGGCCTCATCGCCCATGGCGGCCTCGTCGGCGGCCGTGGCCTCGGAGGGCGCGGCTCCCTCGGCCGGCGTGCCGGACTGCGCGGCGGCCGGAGCGGAGGGATCCGCGGGCTGCGCGGCCTGCGCGGGCGTGCTTCCCGGCTGCGCGGCCTGCGCGGGCGTGCTTCCCGGCTGCGCGGCCTGCGCGGGCGAGCCGCTCGCGGGCACGTTTCCCGGCTGGGCGGCGGCCGGATCCGCGACCTGCGACGGCTCGGTGTTGCCGGGCTGCGCGGGCAGCGGGTTCGCGGCGCTGCCGGGCTGCGTGCCCAGGGACGGCGCGGGGCTGGTGGGCAGCGCTCCGTCCGGCTGCGACGGCGCGGAAGTCGCGGGCGTGGTGCCCGGCGGAGGAGGAAGCTCTCCGGCCGGCTGCTGGCCGGGGGACGCGGAGGGCGAAGGCACGGCGGGCGCGGTGGAGTCCGCGCCGGGCGCCTGCGCGAAGGCAGGCAGGGTGATGAGCACGAGTGACGCCACGAAGGCGCGCACGAAGCTTGAACGAGACAACACGGCTCTCCTTGCCGACAGCGACGCGCACTCAACGCGACGCCCGTGGCATTGGGATGAAGGGTTTGTGACGTCTGTGGCGGCGGCGGGAAAACTCGGCGTCACGAACCGCGCGCGGCTTCACGAAGCCGCGCGCGGGGCGCCTGGAGTCAGTCCGCCAGTCGTTCCGGCAGCACGGCGACGGTGATGTTCCCGCCCCGCGCCAGGTCCAGCACTTCCATCGCGCTTCCGTACGGCACCGCGTCGCCCGCGTCGAAGAAGACGATCTTGTCCGCGCGCGCGTTCAGCATCCGTTGCAGGCGGACCACCACCTGGTCGCGCGGGACTTCTTCACGGTTGATGCGCAGCGTGCCGGCCTTGTCCACCGTGAGCACCACCGGCGGCTTCGCGTCCGGAGGCGGAGGCGTGGCCTCCTCCTTCTTGTCCGGCTTCGCGGGCACGTTCATCCACAGGTTCTTGGTCATCAGCGGCGTGACGACCATGAAGATGATGAGGAGGACGAGCACCACGTCCACCAGGGGCGTCACGTTCATCGTGGGGCGGACGCCGCCGCCCTTGTTGCCACCGACGTCGAAAGCCATGGCGCGTGCCTCCCCTTCAGTTCTTCTTCCGGTCGATGACCTGGAGACTGATGCCCGGGAACCCGATGTCCTGCATCGCCTTGAACACGCCGCGCACCTGCGCGTACGCCACGCCCTTGTCCGCCTTGAGCACCACGGGCGCGTCCGGCTTCGCCTGGTGCAGTGCCTTGAGCTCCACCACCAGCGCGTCCCGGTTCAGCTGCTTGCGGTCCAGGTAGAACGACCCGTTGGCCGCCAGGCTCACCGTGGTGGGCTCCAGGTTCTTGTTCTCCGCGTCCGGGTTCATCGCCGCGGGCAGGTCCACCGCGGCGCCGGCCTCCAGCTGGGGCGTGACGACCATGAAGATGATCAGGAGGACGAGCACCACGTCCACCAGCGGCGTCACGTTCATCTCCGGCGTGAGGCTCCTACGCGTGGCCGACATCGCCCGCCTCGGTCCGCGTGGAGACGACATCCGTGGCGCCCGCGTGGGAGCCGCCGTGGGCCGCCACCGCGCGCTTGTCGCCGGCCATGTCCTCCAGGTGGTCCATGAACTCGCTGCGGGCCTGCTCCAGGGAGAGCAGCAGCGCGTCCGCGCGGGTGGACAGGAAGTTGAACATCAGCACCGCGGGGATGGCGACCAAGAGGCCCAGCGCCGTGACGACGAGCGCCTCCGCGATACCGGCGGACACCGCGCCCAGGCCGCCGGAGCCCTCCTTCGCGATGCCGGCGAAGGCCTCGATGATGCCCACCACCGTGCCGAGCAGACCGACGAACGGCGCCACCGAACCCACCGTGGCCAGCACCGACATGCCCCGGCGCACGTCCGCGGTGATGCGCTCGTTGATGCGCACCAGGTCGCGCCGCGTGAGCTCCACCGCGCCCAGCTTCCCGGCGGGAGCGCGGGACTTCGCGAGGAACGTCTTCATGCCACCGCCCAGCATCATCGCCAGGTGGCTGCTCTTGTTGCCGTCCGCCTCCTTCACCAGCGCGTCGTGCTGCTGCTGCGCGAGCAGCGGACCGGCGCGGCCCGCGAACTGGCGGGACGCGGCGCGCGAGCGGAAGAAGACGAACAGGCGCTCGAAGAACACCGCCAGCGACGCGACCGCGAAGGCGATCAGCGTCCAGGCGATGCCCAGGGCGAAGACGCCCATGTGCGCGTAGATTTCCTTGAGATTGAAGTTCATGGCGGTGGCTCTCCGAAGGGGGGAGGAAGGCGTCAGGACTTGAGGCGGAACGGGACCTTGAAGATGCGGAAGACGGCGGTGGGCTGACCCGACACGACGGCGGGCTTGAAGCGCCACGTGCGAACGGCGGCCAGCGCGGCGCTGGCGAAGGGCTCATCGCCGCGCATCACCTTGAGACCGGTGACGCGGCCGTCGACCTCGACGACGCCCTTGAGGATGACCAGGCCCTCCAACCCCTTGGAGCGGGCGTCGGCGGGGTACTCGGGGATGAGGTTCGCGGCCAGCGGCTCCGGCGGCGTCCCCGTCTCCGGGAGGTTGATGGGCTGCGCGCGGCCACCACCGATGGCCATGCCCTCGCCGCTGCCGGTGCCACCCACCACACCACCAGGGACGAGCGTGCCCGTGCCACCGACGGCCATGGGCGCCGCGGCGACGACTTCCTTCTCAGCCTCGGGCGGCTTGTCGAGCGGCACCGCGTCCGGGGCCTTCAGCGGCGCGGGAGCGACGGTGGGCACCGCCGCGGGCGGAGGCGCGGCCTTCGCGACAGGCGGCGCGGCACGCGGAGGAGGCTTCGCGACGGGAGGAGGCGGCGGGGGCGGCGGCTTCGCCTCCACGACGGGAGGCGGCGGAGGCGGCGGAGGCGGAGGGGGACGGAAGACGACGTCCACCTTCTTCTCCTTGATGACTTCCTTCACCGTGTTGGCCGCGGTCATCGCCGCCACGGCGATGAGTCCGAAGACGGCGACCGACGCGGTGGTGGAGAGCGCGAACCGCCGGGCGGCGGGGGCGCTGGAGGCGCTGTCGAACGTTTCGAACATGACGGGGACGCATATAGCGACACCGTGTGTCACGAAGGTTCAGGCTCCGTGACACTTTGCCCCCGGCGATGTCTCGATTGGGTCACGAACCGCGAGCGTTCAAAAATCCGCGCGGCAGGTGAGTCACGGTCTTGTCGGAAATCACCGCCGTGGGCGTTCCGTGCCGCCGCGTCTGCCACAACAGCGCGATCAGCAGCACGGCGTAAGCCACCGCGAACGGCCGGAAGAGCAACACGCGCCGGGCCTGGTCCGCGCCCAACACCGCGTCGGACACGGCCATGCCGATGAGGGCCACGCAGGCCACGCACGCCTGTCCCAGCCGCGAGCGTCCCTCCAGCGCCGCGCGGATCACCGGCCAGGCGAGCAGGTAGTTCGCGCGCCACGCCAACGGTGACAGAAGCGTGACGCCCAGGCAGCAGAACGCGAGCAGCTCCACCGGACCGGGCCGCGCCCACACGAGCGCACCGATGAACAGCCCCAGCGCCACGACCTGCGCCAGCGTCATCGCACCTGAAGGCGGGATGGATTCCGGAGGCAGCACCAGCGACAGCAGCAGCGTGGGCAGGCCCTGCGGGTTGTGGCCCAGCGCCCACGGCGGCGTGGTGCGCGCCAGGGTCTCCGTCCAGTCACGCATCTGTGACAGCGTGCCCGTCCAGCCGTAACGGCCCAGCGTGGGCAGCACCAGCAGGACGCCGAAGAGGGCGGTGGTGCCCACCACGCGCCAGTGCCGGCGCGCGACGAAGAACAGTCCCAGGAGCGCGGCCGGAGGCTTGAGCAGGCACGCCACGGCGAAGGCCGCGCCGGGGCCCCACGTTCGGCCCCGCTCGGCACCCACGGCCGCGAGCACCAGGAGCCACAGCAGCACGACGTCCACCTGGCCGTAGAAGATCTCGAAGGAGAACGCGGGCAGGAGCGCGGCGGTGGCGAGCACGGGAGCCCACGGCCACGGCGTCGCCTCCGCACCCTGGGGCATCGCGCGACGCGTGAGCACGGACACGGCGGCGAGCGCGAGCACGGAGCCCAGGTTCCACAGCGCCACGGCCGCGCGCGGTGGCACGGCGGTGAAGGGCAGGAACAGGGGCGCGGTGACGGGCGCGTACTTGAACGGCATGGTGCCGTCCTCGGCGCGGTAGAGGTCCGTGCCCTCGCGGAAGCGCTCGGCGGCGGTGAGGTAGACGCGGAAGTCCGCGCCGCGCCGGGGATGCTGCCCCACCGCCACGGCCGCCACGGCGAGCACCAGCAACAGCGCCCATTCCACCTTCAGGGACGCGCGGTGGCGGGCGGGCTCATTCACGGACGGGGACACGGTGGGGCGCGCACCATTCCACGCGGGGGCGCCCCGCCGCAATCACAGGCCGTAGGCTTCCAAGAGCCGCAGCCACACCTCGCTCACGGTGGGGTACGACGGCACCGCGTGCCAGAGCGTGTCCAGCGTCACCTCGCCCGCGACGGCGATGGTGGCCGCGTGGATCATCTCGCCCACGCCCGGCCCGGTGAACGTGGCGCCCACGATGACCCGGCGCTGCTCGTCCACCACCAGCTTGGCCGTGCCCTTCAGGTCCTTGCCCATGACGGACGCGCCGGCCACGTTGCCCAGCTCGTACTGCACGGTCTTCACCGGCACGCCCGCCTTGCGCGCCTTCTCCTCGGTGAGGCCCACGCTGCCCACCTGCGGGTGCGTGAAGATGACCTGCGGCGTGGCCTTCGCGTCCGCCCACGCCTTCGCGGGCTTGCCCAGCAGGACGTCGCCCAGCAGCCGCGCCTGGTACTTGCCCATGTGCGTGAGCAGGTTGCGGCCGTTCGCGTCGCCGCACGCGTACAGCCAGCCGCCGTCCACGCCCGTGGCGCGAAGCTGATCATCCACCTCGATGGACGCGCCGGGCTTGAGCCCCACCGTGTCCAGGCCCAGGTCGTCCGTGCGAGCGGTGCGGCCCATGGCGACGAGCAGCGCGTCCGCGCGCAGCGTGTCCCCGCCGTTCAGCGTGATGGTGTACTCGCCCTGGGCGCCGGAGCGCTGCACCTTGGTGGCCTGCGTCTCCAGCAACACGCGCACGCCGGAGTCGCGCAGCGCCTCGGCCACCTGCTCGCCCACGAAGGGCTCGAAGCGCTTGAGCACGCGCGGCCCGCGCTGCACCAGCGTCACCTCCGAGCCCAGCTCGCGCCACGCCTGCGCCAGCTCCACCGCCTCCACGCCGCCGCCCAGCACCACCAGCCGTCCCGGCACGGCCTTGGCGCCGGTGCCCTCGCGGTTGTCCCACGGCTTGGAGTCCTTGAGGCCCGGGACGTCCGGCAGGCGCGGCTTGCTGCCCGTGGCGATGACGACGGCCTGCTTCACCTCCAGCTCGCGCACCTTGCCGTCCTTGCCCGTGACGGCCACCTTGCGCGGACCGGTGAGCCGGCCGTGGCCGCGCATGACGGTGAGCTTCGCGCCCTCCGCCCACTTCACCTGGGACTTGTCGTCGTAGCCGGACACCATCTGGTCGCGGTGCTTGAGCACGGCGTCCGCCTTGAGCGGGCCCTGGATGAGCTCGCGCACGCCGGGCGTGTGCTTCGCGAGCCACAGCGTCTCACTGGGGTGCAGCAGCGCCTTGCTGGGCATGCAGGCCCAGTAGGAGCACTCGCCACCCAGGAGCTCGTGCTCCACCAGCGCGACCTTCAACCCCCCCGCCGCCGCGCGCGCGCCCGCGTTCTCACCCGCGGGACCCGCCCCAATCACCACCACGTCGAAAGTCTCGGCCATGACGCCTCCTGGCCCCTGCTTGCCCGGGGACGGCCGTCCCGCCAATCCGACTGGCGCCGCGCGTCGGATGGTGGATGGAACGGCTGGTCACCAGAGGACAGCACCGCCCCTTGTCAGGACCTGGAAGGCCCCCGCGTCCGTGGAGGGTCCGCGCATCGGCTTGCGCGGCGGGAGGTGTGCCATGGGACGTGTCGCCAAGGTGGTCTCGGTCCGCTCCGCGGGGTCGCGCTTCTAGCGTCACCGGCGGCGTCCAGCGCCCGTCCGAAGGCAGCGCCCGTCCGAGCGCTGTCGCGGCCGTGGAGGACGCCAGTGCCGTGAGGTCCAGACGGCGTGTCCGCGCGGAGTCGTTCGCGTGCACACCCCGGCCGTGCTCCGGCACGGCCCGCAGGAATCCGTCTTCATTCATGTCCTCTTCCAGGCATCGCCGTACCCGCGCGTCCATCCGGCGCTCGGGCTCCTCGCTGTTCCATTCCGAAGCCCCGTCCGCGCGTCACCTGCGCGTCCAGTCCACCCTCTCCGAGGACGTCTCGCTGCTCTTCCGGAGCGAGCTGTCCGACCCCAGACTCGAAGACATCACGCTGACGTCGTGCGAGCTGTCCCCCGAAGGCCGCACCGTGCGCATCGGCTACTCGCTGCCGCACGACGCGGACCCCGCCACCGTGAAGGAGGCCCTCGCCCGAGCGGAGGGCTTCCTGCGCTCGCGGCTCGCGCAGCACCTGAACCTCAAGCGCACCCCGCACCTGCGCTTCGTCCTCGTGGGCACCGCCCCACGCACGGAAGCCGAAGAAGGGGGTGACGCATGATGCCCCGCGTCCTCGAAGTCCCACCGGGCGCGGTGCCCCTCCTCGCCTGGGCACGCACGGTGCCCCTGGCGGCCTTGAAGCAGCTCCAGCGACTCGCCGCGCAGCCCTGGGTCACGGAGCACGTGGCGGTGATGCCGGACGTGCACCTCGCGTCGGGCGTGGCGGTGGGCACCGTCTTCGCCACGGAAGCCCATGTCGTCCCCGGCGCGCTGGGCAATGACCTGGGCTGCGGCGTGAGCGCGCACCGCTTCGCCTTCCCCGCCGCGTCACTCTCGCGCGCGGACCTGGAGCGGCTGTTGTCCCAGCTCGCCCGGGTCATCCCGGTGGGAGACGCGGTGCACCGGGGACGGGGGCTGCCCCTGCCGCCGGGGCTCGAAGCGCCACCGCTGTCCACCCAGAAGCTCGCGCATGCCTGGGAACGGCTGGCGCCGCGCCACCTGGGCACGCTCGGCGGGGGCAACCACTTCCTGGAGCTGGACCGCGACGGGGCCGGGGACCTGTGGCTGCTCATCCACTCCGGCTCTCGGGGCGTGGGGGGCGCGGTGGGGGAACACCACCAGCGCGTGGCCCAAGCGCTGGGGCAGGGCACGCCGCCCGCGCTCGACACCGGCACCGAAGCGGGCCGGGCCTGCGTGGATGACCTGGACCTGGCGTGCCGCTTCGCCCGCGCGAACCGGGATCAGCTCGCGGTCCGGGCCCTGGCGGTGCTGGCGGACGTGCTGGGCGTGGCCCCGGACCCGGGGAGCACCGTGGACGTGCACCACAACCACGTCGCCTCCGAGACCCACTTCGGCCGCGCGCTCTGGGTCCACCGCAAGGGGGCGGTGGGGCTGGAGGCCGGAGCCCGGGGGCTCATCCCCGGCTCCATGGGCACGGCCTCCTACGTCGTCGAGGGGTTGGGGGAGCCCCGCGCCTTCCGCTCCTGCTCGCACGGCGCGGGCCGCGTGCTCACCCGCACGGAGGCCCGCGCCCGCATCCGCCCGGACGCCCTGGTCCACGCCCTGCGCCGCGTGGTGTTCGACCCGGGCCGGACGCACGCCCTGGTGGAGGAGGCCCCCGCCGCCTACCGGGACCTCACCGAGGTGCTGGAGGACGAGGCGGACCTCGTGACGCCCCGCGTCCGGCTCACGCCCCTGGCCGTGCTGAAGGGCTGAAGGGGGGCGCACCTGTCGGGTGGATGACAGCCCGTCCCCCCGGCAGCCTCCCGAGTGGCGTCCGGGGGAGGTGATCCACCCCCCGCACTCCACGGACTGAAGGGGCCAGCGTCAGAGTGGGTTCCCGCGCCCGTCAAAGTGCCGTAGTATCAGCCCACGAGTACGCGTGCGAACCTGCTGGGGCGTCGTCTAATGGCAGGACGTCAGACTTTGACTCTGATTATCAAGGTTCGAATCCTTGCGCCCCAGCCACTCCGCTCCGGGGGGACGCGGTAACGTCGTCCGTCCGGAAGCAAAGGCGGTGGGCTGATGCCGCAGAAGACGCTCCTGCTGGTCACCGTGGGCAGTCCACCGTCCGCGCTCGTGAACGCCTTGCAGGAACCGCTGGCGACCCATCTGGGCGTCAGCGCGGTCGTGAGCCGGATGGCGCTGTCGTCGCCGGCCTACGCCTTCAACAAGGACCGCGGCCAGTACCACTGCAACGCCATCATGCGCCGGCTGGGCACGGTGCTGGATGAGTCGCCGCAGGAGCTGGTGATGGGCGTGACGGACGCCGACCTCTTCGAACCGGATTCGCCCTTCGTCTTCGGGCAGGCGGACCGGGAGTCCAAGGTCGCGGTGATGAGCCTGTTCCGGCTGCGCCAGGGCGCGGAGGGCGAAACGCTGCGCCGCCGCGTGCAGGTGGAGGCGGTGCACCAGGCCGGGCACCTCATCGGCCTGTCCTACTGCGAGGACTCGCGCTGCGTGATGTTCTTCCCGCAGTCCCCGCAGGACATCGACCGCAAGTCGCTGGGCCCCTGCAACGTCTGCCGCAACGAGCTGAACCGCCTCAACCGCTGAAGGGCCCGTGCGCGCTCCCGGACACGGGCGCGCGTGAATGCCCGCGTGTGCGTTGACGTCCTGTCCGGCGCGCCCTGTAGTGTTCGGGCGCGAAGCGCGTGTGACAGGGCCGGCACGGCGGGAGACACAGCGATGATGGGCATGCGGCGATGGCTCGGCGGAGTGGTGGCGGTGGGGTTGTTGGGGGCGTGCGAGCCCACGGACTTTGGCGGCGGTGGCACCACGGGTGACGTCCTCTTCGACCGGGGCTTCGCCTTCGTGCGCGGCGACCGGAACATCTACGTGGTGGACGACGACGGCGACCCCAACAGCCCGCAGCGGCTGACGACGGCGGGTGGCGCGTACACGCCGGCCATCTCCAAGAACGGCAACAGCATCGTGTTCGTGCAGCGCTCCGGCAACACGTACTCCCTGCAGACGGTGCCCACCACGGGCGGGGCGGTGGCCACGCTGCTGAGCACCAACGACGCGGCCTGCGGCAGCTGCACCGGCTTCCGCGGGCCCACGTTCAGCCCGGATGGCCGCTTCATCGTCTTCGCGTTCGAGCGGACGTCGGGGTCGCTGAGCTCGCTGGCGCGCATCGCGGTGGATGGCAGCGGCTTCGTGGAGCTGACGCCCAACGCGGGCATCGCCTTCGGGTCGCCGTCCTTCTTCCCCAGCGGCAACACGGTGGTGGCGCCCGCGGGCAGCAGCCCCTCCTTCTACAACCAGCTCGGCTTCGTGCCCGCGGCGGGCGGCAGCGCCAACTTCGTGTCGCTGGGCAACGAGGTGCTGGCCATCGCGAACCGCGCGGTGGTGTCCCCGGACGGACGGCAGGTGGCGCTGGACGGGCGTCTGTCCAACGGCAGCACGCGCATCTTCGTGGCCAACGTGACGGCCACGGGCCTGGGCGGCTCCCTGCGGAGGCTGACGGACTACACGGCGAGCACCGTGGAGGAGAGCTTCCCCAGCTGGACGAGCAGCACGGAGCTGGGCTTCCTCTTCAACGACTCCGGCGGTGACCCGAGCATCTACCGCGCGCCGGTGTCCTCCACGGCCAGCTCCGTGACGCTCGCGGTGCCCGCCGCGAACGAGCCCTTCTACGGACCCAACTAGTCCACGCCCTGCCGGAGGCTCTTCACCGCGATGAGCACCAGGGGGACGACGAAGAGCAGCAGGACGCACGTCCAGAAGACCGTCGGCACCAGGCCGGGCTCCCGGGCCACGAGCTGGTGCTTCCAGGGGGCTTCCGGCAGGTAGCGCAGCTCCACCAGGTCCCCCTTCTTGGGGGACTGCTTCTCCTGGTGCCGCCAGGTGTCGCGAACCTGCCGGCCTTCTGGAGTGCTGAAGACGTACTCCACCGTCCAGGAGGAGTAGCCGTCACCGTCATCGGCTTCGTACTCGGCGCGGAGCACCTTGGCCCGCGCGTGCACGCCACGCATGCGCAGCCTCAGGGTGAGCGCGCACGGACGCCCGATGAACCACCCCCACAGCAGCAGGGGGAAGCTCGCGAAGACTCCCAGTTGGAGGATGAACGCGCTCGTGGAACCCACCGCGGTCTCCCTAGTAATCGTTCGTCCGGTTCAGTGAACCGGTGACCCGCTTCGTGCGCGCAGGCGGCTCGTCGTAGTTCCGCAGCCTCCCCGAGGGCGTGGGCCCGTGCGGCGCCGGGGCCTTCTTCGAGGGCGCGTTCATCACCAGGGTGACGGCCAGGCACAAGAAGACCACCGTGGCGAGCCCCAGGCTCAGGACGGCCAGCAGTCCGACCTCCGTGCCCACGCGCTGGTGCCGGTGGGGGTTGTCCGGCAGGTAGTGGAGCTCAATCTGCTCGCCCTCGGCCGTGCCCCGGGACCAGAACCCGCCCCGGGACTGCTTGAACTCGCCGTGGACCAACGAACCGTCCGGCAGGGGGAAGACGTACTCCACGATGCGGTACTTCGTGTTCAGCCAGTTCGTGCGGGTGCCGACCACCTCGGCCCAGGCGTGCACTCCCTTCTCCTCCAGCTCCTCGGTGAGCTGATGCTGGCGCCACAGCCGCACCATCATCACCAGGGGCGTTCCGATGAGGAGCACCAGCATCAAGACCGCGTTCAGGGGCATGGCCGCCTCAGGATGACGGGGGAGGGGACTCAGGAGCAACCGGCGCCGCCTTCGCCAGCAGCGCCACCGCTCCGATGAGGGTGAGGAACACCAGCACGACGCTGAGGAAGACGGCGAGCCCCAGCGACATCACCCCATGGCCCTCCGGGAAGCTGCGGCGCGGGTCGCTCTGGCCGTATTGCACCTGGATGCGGTCCCCGGGGCGCAGCCGCTTCCACAGCTCCTTGGAGATGTTCCGCCGGTGCTCCTGGCGCTCACCGCCCTGGGGCGTGAACGCATAGACGAGGACGAAGTCGCTGTCGTCGGAGGCCGCCAGGAACTCCTTCTTCACCACCGTGCCTTCCGCGTGCAGCCCCTCGCGCAGGATGCCCAGGTCCCGCCGGTACGACCCCCAGGTCATCACCAGCATGGATACGCCCAGCACCACGAACGATGCGCCCAGCACTCGCGCCGCGAAGAGAGCCACGCCGTGCCTCCTGCCTGCCCTCTAAGCGGGCACCCGGCGGCGCGAAACGGCAATGCCCGCTACGCTCCGCCGTCGCGTGCGAGCCGGTCCCCTTCAGGGCGTGTAAAGCACCCTGGCGAGGGCCACGGTCATGAGGACCACCAGGCCGAAGATCCCGGCCATGACGGTG
This sequence comes from Corallococcus sp. M7, assembly GCF_054512695.1. Classification (NCBI taxonomy): domain Bacteria; kingdom Pseudomonadati; phylum Myxococcota; class Myxococcia; order Myxococcales; family Myxococcaceae; genus Corallococcus; species Corallococcus sp. M7. The sequence goes on along the minus strand of NZ_CM137252.1, from coordinate 9,555,723 downwards.
TGCCGCTCGACCTCCGCCTCCGCGCATTGGTGCCGGTAGGGGTCTTCCGGCAGGTAGCGGACCTCCACGGGAATGCCTTCGAACACGGACTGCGACTGCAGCCTGTGCTTGTGGACCTTGTACTCGCCGCGGATCTCTGGCCTCCCCGGCGGGCGGAAGACGTACTCCACGACGAAGACGTTCCTCTTCAGCCAGCTTTCGCGGATGTGGACCACCTTGCCCTGGGCGAGCCGTCCGCGCTCCCTCAGCGCCAGGGTGAGCCGGTGCTGGCGCACCAGCAGCGCCATCACTCCCAGAGGTGCCAGCACGAAGAACACCGTGAACAGGACCACGTTGAGGGAGTGCATGCGACCTCGGGATACGGGAAGCGGGGATGGCAGGCGGCCTGGGGGCCTCCCGCGAAGCGTACCACCCGCTCTTAAGCGGGCACCCGGCGACGCGAAACGGCAATGCCCTCCGCGCTCCGCCGTAGAGCGAGCGCGTGGGCCCCTCCCTGGCGTCGCGTCCGCCGAACCGCCATGCTCCCGCGCGTCCTGTCCGGAGGTACGCACCGTGTCCCTGTTCGATGCCGTCGCCGCGGGTGACCGCGCCGCCCTGAGCGCCCAGCTCGACGCGGGCGCGGACCCCAACCCCTTCGACGAGGAGGGCCGCACACCGCTGATGGTGGCCGCGCGCGCGGGCCAGGAGGACCTGGTGCGCGTGCTGCTGGAGTCCGGCGCGGACCCCTCGCTGCCGGACTCCGTGGGCGAGACGCCGTTCGTCGCCGCCGCCGCCTACGGCCACCTCCAGGTCTGCGCGCTCCTGTTCCCGCACGCCAGCTCGGATGAGAAGGACATGGCGCGCACGCTGCTCAAGAACCAGGGCATCGAGGAGATCCCCGCCCGCCCCTCGCGCCCGTCCGAGGTCCCGCCCGGTGGCTTCCGCCGCAAGCTCGCCTCCGCGGGCGCCTACGTCGCGGGCAAGCTGGGCGACGACGGCGCCACGAAGCGCCTGGAGCGCGTGCTGCGCTCGGAGGGCCAGACGCCCAAGGGCCGCAAGTAGTCTTCCGAAGCCCGGAAAGGCGAAGGGCCCGGCCACTCCCACTTCGGGGAGCCACCGGGCCCTCGCTACATCCAGAGCCGGTCCTGCGTTACTCCGGCTTGGCGCTCACCACGGGGCTCGGCGCCACCGTGCCGCCCTTGTTGCTCGTCTCCATCGAGTCCGCGACCAGCTCGGTGATGTCCTTGATCTGGATCTGCTCGCGGCCGGTGTCGTTCTTCGCGTCGTTGAGCATCGTGGAGCAGAACGGGCAGGCCACCGCGACGATGCCCTTGCCGCCCGGCTCCTTGTAGTCGCCCACCATGCCCGGCTTCTTCTTGTCCGCGGCGTCGGGGTAGGGCGTGTTCGGGTCCTCCGCGTGCTTCAGCGTGAGGGCCACCTCGTTCATGCGGTTGTGGTTGATGCGCGTGCCGATGTGCTCCTCCATCCACATCCGGCCGCCACCGGCGCCGCAGCAGAAGCCCTCACGCTTGCTGCGCTGCATCTCCACCACTTCCAGGTCCGGGATGGCGTTGAGCACTTCGCGGGGCGCGTCGTACACGCCGTTGTGCCGGCCCAGGTAGCAGGGGTCGTGGTAGGTCAGCTTCGTTCCGGCGTTCATCACCGAGGACAGCTTGATGCGCTTGTCCTTGAGCAGCTCGTTGATGAGCTGCGTGTGGTTGATGACGCGGTACTCGCCGCCGAACTCCGGGTACTCGTTCTTGATGGTGTTGAAGCAGTGCGGGCACTGCGTGATGACCGCCTTCACGCCCATCGCGTTCCAGGACTCGACGTTCGTCTTGGCCATCGTCTGGTACAGGTACTCGTTGCCCATGCGGCGCGCGGAGTCGCCGTTGCACATCTCCTGCTTGGACAGCGTCGCGAAGGACACGCCCGCCTCGCGCATGATCTTCACCAGCGCGCGGCTGACCTTCTTCTGCTTGTCGTCGTAGCTGCCCGCGCAGCCCACGAAGAACAGGTACTCGTACTCGCCGCCGTCGCCCCAGGTGGGCAGCGCCAGGTCCTCCGCCCACTCGTCGCGCCGGTCCTGGCCCAGGCCCCAGGGGTTGCCCTGGCGCTCCATGCCCTCGAACACGCGCTGGATTTCGGGCGGGAACTCCGCCTTCACCTGCACCTGGTAGCGGCGCATGTCGATGAGGCGCGGGACGTTCTCGATGAACACAGGGCAGGCCTGCTCGCACCAGCCGCAGCTCGTGCACGCCCACACCGTCTCCGCCTTCAGCGCGCTGCCGACGATTTCAGGCAGGGGCTCCTTCACGCCGTTGGGGCCGTAGCCCTCCTCCACCCAGCGCTCGTTGTCCCAGAGCCAGTGCTTCAGGTCCTGGTTCACGGCCTTGTGCGTGAGCGGCTTGCCCGTGATGTACGTGGGACAGTGCGTCTGGCACCGGCCGCACTCCGTACAGGAGTACAGGTCCAGGCCGTTCTTCCAGGTGAGGTCCTTCACCGTGGCGGCGCCGAACTCTTCCTTCTCCAGGTTGGGCGTGGGCAGCTTGCCGGTGGAGTGCGTGCGCTGGAAGAAGACGTTGGGCAGGCCCGTGATGATGTGGAAGTGCTTGCCCAGCGGCAGGAAGTTCAGGAACGCCAGGATGATGGTCAGGTGGATGAAGAAGCCCGCCACGCCCAGCACGTGCGACGCCGTCACGCCCAGGGGCATCATCGCCAGGCCCATCAGGCTGGTGACCGGCTCCCACCACACCATCGCGGAGGGCGCCGCGGGCACCTGCGTGGCGCCCACCGGCACCTGCTGCGCGGCGGCGTGCGCGGCCACCATGTGGCTGCCACCGAACATGAACTCGGTGATCATCAGGCCCGCGATGAAGCCCAGGATGAGGTAGGCCTCCCAGGACTGGGACATGCGGTCCGGCTTCACCTTCCAGCGCGTCCACACGAAGTACGCCACGCCCGCGAGCGCCAGCGCCGCGACGATGTCCTTCACCAGCAGGTAGACCTTGTAGAGGCCCAAGAGCGGCGGCGCGGCGTCCCACGCCGGGTGCGACAGGTCGGTGAGCACGTCCAGCGCGGTGGACGAGAAGCCCATCACGAAGAGCATGATGGTGCGCACCGCCAGCACCATGAACGCCGCGTAGATGAAGATGTGGAACAGGCCCGGCGTGAACTCCTCCGGATCCACCATGCGTTTCTGGCCCAACCCGAAGCGCACCAGCTGCGCCACGCGGTAGGGGATGTGGTCCAGCCGGTTCTCCTTCTTCATCGCGAGCAGCACGCCCACGCGGCCGGACATCGTGATGACGAAGATTGAGACTGCGCCTGCCAGCAGCAGGCCGGTGATGATGGGGTTCATGGAACCTCGGGACCCTCTGAGGCCGCACGGCGGCAACGCCGGTTGCTGCGACGCGGCAATTCTGGAGTGATTGTCAACCCTAGCAGGGGTGATTCGCGAATCAAGCGCTCTGCGGGGGCCATGTTCCGCAGCGTTTCCTTCACCGCTTCCAGGCCGCCGTCCAGGGTGGCGCCCACCCACCCTCCATCCAGGACCTGTCGTGCGCGAAATCCCCGCGCCTGGCGTGCTGGAAGGCAGGCGGCCGGGCGTGGCCCGCCGGACGCTCCCAGAACTTTGCTGTCCCGAGGGCTTTACAAAAGCCGGGCGGGCTCCCAACATGTTCGTAAATCGGTCAAGCAGTGCTTGTAAAGGGTCCCGCATGGGGCGGGCCCGGTGACCGACGCAGGGCGTCCAAGGGGACGCGAGCCGTCATTGGCCGTACACCCCGTGAATGGAGCGCCGAGGAGCCGGACATGAGCCACGACGAGAGCACGTACCTGGACGAGGGGCTGGATGACCTGGAGCTGTCCGCGACGGGTGAACACGGCCGGTCGGTTCCGCTGGACCCCACGGATGAGCGGCGCTGGGGCCACCTGGACGAAGAGGCCTGGGGCGGCTGGAACGTGGCGGAGTGACGCCCTGCCCCCGCGGCCCGTGGCCTGCGCGGGGGCCTTCGTTGTCGGACCTGTCGGACCGTCGGACAGGTTGGGGAGCTGACACTCCCGGACGCTGATGCAGTGCGCTGGACAGTCGTGACGCTCCCCGCCCAAGGCCGGGTCGAGCCCCACGGAAGCGGTCCCCGGAAATGCCCGGTGCCGGAACCTCCAGAAGTAAATCCGTAAAGCGACGAATGAACCCGCCGAAATCCGCGTGTTTGTAGGTGACGCAAGGCGTCCCGAGGCGCTCGTGGCGGGGTGATCGCCGGTGCCGGGCGGAGCCTGGGACACCGGGGGCCGGTCGGGCCGGACACGTTGCTTTCACGACCGGAAACCCGACATCCTCCAGGAACAAGCGACAGGATTTCCGGGCGGACGCGGGCCCGTGCAGGGGCGTCCGGGGCCAGGGGGTCGTCGCGACGGCAATCGCGAAGAGCAGGATGGGGCCCACCCACCATGCGGGAGTGCGGATGAAGCAGACGGCCTGGGCAGTGGAGCGCGACGCGGAGGGCGGCCGCGAAGTGCTGCTGCTGGTGACCCTGGAGGCCGAAGCGGAGACGCCTCGGGCCCCGGTGGCGGTGAACCTGGTCATCGACCGCAGCGCGTCCATGCGGGGCGCGCCGCTGGCGGCGGCGGTGGAGGCGGCGCGCGCGCTGGTGGAGCGCGCGGGGCCCAAGGACTACGTGGGCCTGCTCACCTTCGACGCGGACGCGGAGCAGGTGCTGCCCGTGCGCGCCATGGAGCCGGGCGCGAAGTCGGCCTTCCTGAAGACGCTCTCCCGCCTGGACTCCGGTGAGGGCACCGCGCTGCACGAGGCCGTGGAGAACGGCGCGGAGGCCGTGCGGCGCGTGCTGGTGCCGGGCGCCCGGCCGCAGCTGCTGATGCTCACGGACGGCGAGCCCTCCGTGGGCCCCACCGCGCTGGGCGAGTTCAAGGTGCTGGGCCAGCGGGTGCACGACTCCGGCGTGGCGCTGCACGCGCTGGGGCTGGGCAAGCACTACCTGCCGGAGATTTTGGAGGCCCTCACCGGCCCGTCCGGCACGGGCTTCACGCACGTGGACGACGCGGAGGGCCTGCCGCTGGCGGTGGGCGCGCTGGGCGCGGAGCTGTTCGGCGAGGTGGTGGCGGACGCGCGCGTGTACGTGCTGCCCACGGGCTTCGCGGACCTGCGCTGCCGTCACCGCTACCCGTCGCGCGTGGAGGGGGACGCGATGAGCGCCGCGCTGGGGGCGGTGTCGCACGCGTTCCCGCGCCGCGTCCTCTTCGCGGGCGTGCTGGAGAAGGGCGACTGGAACCTCACCGTCAGCACCTCGTACACGGAGCACGGCGATACCCGGCGGGTGTCCGTGCCGGTGACGCGCCTGCTGCCGGACAGCGACGAGGGCCGCTTCGTGCGCGCCGTATCCGCGGAGCTGGAGCTGGTCTCCTACGAGGCCGCCGCCTGGAAGGCGCTCTCCCGCCGTCAGCAGGACGCGGCCGAGCGGGCGCTCGAGGGCGCGGACAAGGGGCTCTACAAGCTGGCCCGCCTGGGCTCCGCGGAGGTGCCCGCGCAGCGGCACGTGGACCGCCTGGCGGACCTGCGCCGGGCCGTGGAGCGCCGTGCCGCCCAGCCGTCAGCCCTGGGGGTGCGCCGGGCCCAGTCGGAGGTGTCGCGCATCACCATGAGCCGCATCGGGCCGGCGCTTCCGGCCGCGGTGAATGTGGGTCCGCCTCCGCGGCCGGCCCTGCCTGCTCCGGCGAACGGCGGCGCGCCGGCGGGGACGCTGGATGGCGCGGCGCTGCTGCCCTGGAAGACGGGCAACACCGAGCCGTAACCGCCCGGACTCCTTGAGCGTATGGGGAAGGCGCGGGGCCAGAGGGTGGCCCCTGACGCCGGGCGTGCGGGCATGCGGAATGCCCGGCTGCCCGGAAGGTTGAGTGCACCCTGTGGGGACGCATCCCAGGTAGCACGGCGTTTCCAGGTGGATTAACGGGAGTCGCATGACGCATCCGTGGAGCAAGAGGTCTGGAAGCCGGCTCGGTGGGCTGGGCGCGGTGGGCGCGTTGCTGTTGGCGACGTGGGCCCAGGCCGCGCTGCCGCCCACCGCCGTGGGCAGCACCGCGCCGGACGAGGGCGACCCGCGCCTGGAGGGCGCGCTGCTCCTGGATGCCACGCAGGTGAAGGCGGGCAGCGACTTCCGCGTGGGCGTGCGCCTCAAGATGGACCCGGAGTGGCACGTCTACTGGAAGAACCCGGGAGACTCCGGCCTGGCCACGGACGTGTCGTGGGACATTCCGGGCGTCACGGTGGGGGAGTTGCGCTGGCCCTTCCCCAGCACGTTCCGCACGCCGGACGGCTTCATCACCACGCACGGCTACCACGACGAGGTGCTGCTGTTCGCGCCCGCGCACGTGTCCAAGGACGCCACGGGCACGCTGAACGTGTCGGCGGCGGTGGACGCGCTCGCGTGCAAGGTGCACTGCATCCCCGCGCAGTTGGTGCTGACGCGCACGCTGCCGGTGGGGCCGGAGACGGTGTTGGATCCGGAGTTCGCGCCGCAATTCGACGCCGCGCAGGCCCAGGTGCCGTCGCCGGTGGGAGCGCAGGGCGCGCCGCGCGTGGCCCTGGCGCTGGACGGCACGACGCTGACGGCGGGCAAGCCGTTCACCGGCAAGCTCACGGTGACGGCGGCGGACGGCAAGCCGCTCGCGGGCGACGTGGAGGGTGACTTCTTCGTGCCCGGCCGCATCCTGGGCGTGGACAGCGTGAAGCTGAAGCAGACGGCGCCGGGGACGTTCGCGCTGGAGGGCCAGGCTTCGTCGGTGGTGCCCAAGGGCGAGCCCCGGCTCACGGGCGCGCTGCGCCTGGGCACGAAGGCCACGGGCTTCACGGCGGTGGACGTGGACACGGCGCTCGCGCCGATGGTGGCGGCGGCCGGGGCTGCGTCTCCGGCCGCGGGCCCGGCGCCCCTGAAGGTCCCGTCGGTGAAGGACGCGATGGGCAAGGTGCAGCCCGTGGCGGCGGCTCCGGTGGCGTCGGGCGAGTCGCCGCTGGGGCTGGGCGTCGCTCTCTTGTTCGCGTTCCTGGGCGGCGCGCTGCTCAACCTGATGCCGTGCGTGTTCCCGGTGCTGGCGCTCAAGGCGTACGGCTTCACGCGGATGGTGCAGGAGGAGAAGGGCAAGGTCGCGCCGCACGCGGCGGCGTACGCGGGCGGCATCCTGGCGACGATGCTGCTGCTCGCGGGCGCGGTGCTGGCGGTGCGCGCGGGCGGTGCCAGCGTGGGCTGGGGCTTCCAGTTCCAGGAGCCGCTGTTCGTCGCGGGCGTGAGCGCGGTGCTGGTGGCGTTCGCGCTCAACCTCTTCGGTGTCTACACGCTGGGCGCGGACGGCACGGCGCTGGCGGGCAAGGTGGACCAGAGCCACGGCCTGATGCGCAGCGCGGGCGAGGGTGTGCTCGCGGTGGTGCTGGCGACGCCCTGCTCGGCGCCGCTCTTGGGCACGGCGGTGGGCTTCGCGTTCGCGGCGGGCCCGGCCACGGTGGTGGCGGTGTTCATGGCGCTGGGGCTGGGCCTGGCGCTGCCCTTCTGTCTGCTGGTGCTGGTGCCGGGGCTGGCGAAGCGGCTGCCCAAGCCGGGCATGTGGATGGAGCGCGGCAAGCAGTTCCTGGGCTTCGCGCTGTTGGGCACGACGGTGTGGCTGGTGTGGGTGATGGGCGGGCTCGCTGGCGTGGACGGCATGGCGCGGCTGCTCGCGTTCCTCATCGCGGTGGGTCTGGTCACGTGGCTGTACGGCCAGTCGCAGACGCTGGAGGGCGGGCGCCGGGGCGTGACGGTGGCGCTGGCGGTGCTCGTGCTGGTGGGCGCGGGCGCGGTGGCGCTGCGCTTCGAGGAGGCGCAGGCGTCGCTGGAGACGCGCGGCGCGGCGGTGGCGTCGCACGGTGGCGCGCAGGCGTGGGACGAGGCGGCGGTGACGGCGGCGCTGGCGGCGGGGCAGCCGGTGTTCGTGGACTTCACGGCGGACTGGTGCCTCACGTGCAAGTTCAACGAGCGCACCGTGCTGTCGCGCGATGACGTGCGGCAGGCGTTCCTGAAGCACAACGTGGCGTTCTTCGTGGCGGACTGGACGCGGCGGGACGCGCGCATCACCACGAAGCTGGCGGAGCATGGCCGCGCGGGTGTTCCCATGTACCTGGTGTTGAGCCCTGGCGCGCCGGACAAGCCGGAAGTGCTCAACGAGCTGCTCACCGCGGACAGCGTCATCACGGCGGTGCAGCGCGCGGCGGAGTGTGGGTCACCGTTGAAGGGTGGCTCGGTGGTGTGTGCCCGGCCTTGAGCCGGGAGTGAAGTGGCGGCAGGGCTGTTCGTTGCGCGGCGTTCAACTCATTGGAGGTTCCGTCATGAAGCAGGTCTTCAAGGCTCTCGCTCTCACCGCGGCTTTCGTGTCCGCTCCCGTCTTCGCCGCGGACACCGCGGAGGTGGGCAAGCCCGCTCCGGCGTTCACGCTGAAGGACGAGGCCGGCAAGGCCCACTCGCTGTCCGAGTACAAGGGCAAGGTGGTGGTGCTCGAGTGGACCAACCCGGAGTGCCCGTTCGTGAAGCGGCACTACGAGGCCAAGACGATGCAGACCACGCAGAAGGGCTTCGACGCGAAGAAGGTGGTGTGGCTGACGGTGGACTCGTCCGCCACGCACAACGCGAAGAGCGCCGCGGACTGGAAGAAGAAGGAGGGCTTCAGCCAGCCGGTGCTGCTGGACACGGACGGCACGGTGGGCAAGAGCTACGCGGCGAAGACGACGCCGCACATGTACGTCATCGACGGTGAGGGCGTGGTCCGCTACGCGGGCGCCATCGACAACGACCCGCGCGGCAAGGAAGCCACCAAGGTGAACTACGTACAGACGGCGGTGGACGCGCTCCTCAACGGCAAGCAGGTCCCGACCGCGACCTCCGAGCCGTACGGCTGCTCCGTGAAGTACAAGAGCTGAGCCGCGCTGTCCGAGTCATGAGGTTCGAAGGCCCGTGTCCCTGAGAAGGGACGCGGGCTTTTCATTCCGCGTCGCGGTGGGCGTAGTCCGGGCCCAGGCCTTCGATGCGGTAGGTGTTGCCGGGGTAGGTGCGGTTGAGCGTCGTGTCCAGGGTCGACGGGTAGCGCTCCAGGGAGACGTGGCGTTTGACGCGCTTGCGCAGCTTGAGGGCGCCCTTCACCAGACCGCCTACCCAGGCGGGTGGGGAGTCGAACTGGATGGCGGGGAGCAGGCGCGGCGGCACCAGGCTGAGGCTGATGGGCGCGACCAGCGGACGCAGCGGGCGCGGCACCCAGCCGGCGAGGATGTCCACGGTGGACTGGGCCACGCGGTGGCTGGCCTCGTTGGGGACGAACTCGCGCGCTTCGTAGTCGCGGATGAAGGCGTCGTAGGCGGGCTTGTCCTCGGGGATGTCCTTCAGGCCCATGCGGCGGCCGATTTCGCACCAGTAATGGAACCAGGCCTCCTGCTCGTGCGCGGTGAAGGGGCGCCAGCCGAACTCCTGCATCCACTGGATGGGGAAGTCGATGAACGTCCACAGCACGAAGAGGAAGTCCTCGTTCGGGATGCGGAAGAAGGAATGGATGTGGTTCATCTGCTCCAGGGAGCGGCGCCCTGCTTCGCCCTCCCAGCCGCACTCCATGAAGCGCGCGATGAGCAGCCGCGTGTCGTCGTAGCGCTTCTGGTCCCGCTTGTTGAACTCACCCGTGCGGTCCAACAGGCGTGAGACGGAGCGGCTGCCGTAGGTGTGGAAGAGGGCGATCTCCGTGGACCGCACGATGTCGAACGGAAACTCGTAGTTGGTCAGCAGGTGCACGATGCGCTGGCAGTCGCGCCGTGCATCCAGGGAGGCGATCTCCCGACTCACGTCGGGCAGACGCGCGCGCCAGAAAGGCTTGCGGTAGACGGGGCCGGGGACGCGAGCGGCGGAGGGCTTTCCCGCGCCGCTGAAGGGACAGCTGGAGGGGACAGCGTCGGCCGGGTCGGTCATGGCGGGTCGGCTCCGGGAAGCAAGGCGATTGGCGATGCTACCCCGCCAGTGGCCTTGTCGGGGGATGGGACGCGCCGGACCTTGTCCTGGAGGGCAGGACAATCAGACAGGAGACGCGACCATGGCCAGCAACAAGGGGCCGCCGGTGAAGGGGCCCGAGCGCACGGATACCCACAGCGCGGAGGAACTGGAGCGTGAAGCCAGACACCAGCGCCCGGGCACCGAACGGGGCGACGTGACGGACGAGGACGTGGGCGAGGACCGCATCCTCCAGAAAGGCATTGGCGGCTACGGCGCGCAGAAGGGCACGGAGCCCGCGAGGGAGGCGCCGCCGCTCAGCGACGATGGCGAACGGTAGCGCTGGCTGCCGCACGGCGGACGGGGCCTTGGCGTGCTTAGAGTGCCGCCATGGCCTCCGCCCGCCTTGTGCGTTCCTGCTGCGTCCTGGTGCTGTTGTTCTTCGCGATGCCAGGAGTGGCGCAGGAGACGCCGACTCCAGATGCGAAGGCGTGGCTCGCGGAGCACAACGCGGAAGCGGTGCGCGTGAACCAGACCGCGATGGGCATCCTGTTCGGCTGGGCGGTGCTGAACATCGGCACGGGCGTCGCCGGACACTTCGCGAGCGAGGGCGAGACGCAGGCCTTCTTCCAGGCGAACGCGGCCTGGAACGTGGTGAACCTGGTCATCGCGGGGCTTGGCTATCACGGACAGGCGACAGCGGATCCAGCCTCATGGGACCTAGCGCGCAGCCTGGCCGAAGGCCAGCGGATGGAGAAGCTGCTGCTCTTCAACGCGGGCCTGGACGTGGGCTACATCGCCTTCGGCGGGTTCCTGTGGGAGCGCGGAATGCGCAAGGACTCGGAGCGCCTGAGAGGCTGGGGCAAGAGCGTGCTCATGCAGGGCGCGTTCCTGCTGGTGTTCGACGGCGTGCTGACGTTCCTCAACGCGAAGCTGAACGGGCAGCTCACGGCGCGCCTGGTGCCCGCGCCGGACGGGGTGGGCTTGATGCTGACGTGGCCGTGAGCCTCAGACGCTCGCGTGCCATTGGAGCCCACCAGGCAGGGGCCGCGCCGCGAACTCCAGGTGGATGACCCGGCGATGCGCGGGCGCGCGTGCAGGTGACGAGGCGTGCAGCAACAGGGGCCGCATCACCAGCAGGCCACAGCGGGGCACGAGGCAGTCCACGGGTGCACCGCGTTCGAGCCAGCCTGGGATGCTCAAGGATGCCAGCCGTCCTTCACGGTGTGAGCCCGCGACGACTCGCACGGGGCCGTTGTCCTCGCCGCAGTCGTCCAGGTGCACTCGCACCGCGACCATGTCCTCCAGCACGGACGTGGGCGGCTGCACGCAGGGCACACCGGCCTTCTCCGACCATGGACCGAAGCCGGGCACGTCGCGGCGCTCGCGCACGGCGAGAGTCAGGTCCTGATGCCAGATGACCTTCCAGTTCGCGTCCGGGGTCTTGTCGAACAGCAGGCCTCGCACCGCGAAACAGTGCGGTCCCAGGACGGACTCGGCGGCTTCGCGCACGGACCTGGAACGGGCCAGCTCCCGCACGGCGGGCACATTCTCCAGCAGGTTGCGCACGCCTCCACGCCGCTGGGAGACCGTGGCTTCTTCGCTCACGGCGCGCAGTGCGTGGAGAAGGGCGTCTGCGGTGTCCGGCGTGATGCCGTGCGGGAGGATGGCGAAGCCCTCGCGCTCGATGCGCGCGGCCAGTTCACCCGAGGTCATGCTGTGCGCCGTCGATGAGGCCATCGCGGCGCCAGCATAACGGCATCAGGCCGCCACCGGTTCGCGGCGGTGGCGGGCCCGGGCGGAGACGTCCTTGCGGCGGCCCTTGCGCAGCACGTCCAGGTGCACCTCTTCCTCGGAGGCGAGCGCCATCAGCCGCTGGAGGTCGTCCACGCTGCTGACCGGCCGGCTGTTGATGCCGAGCAGCAGATCATCTGGCTGGAGACCGGCGTCGTCCGCGGGTGTGCCCTCCTGCACCTTCAACACGCGCACGGCTCGCGGCTGGCCGGTGTCCTTCGCGAGCGCGGGCTCCAGGTTCACCGCCGTGGCGGCGATGCCCAGGAACTTCCGGTCCACCCGGCCTCGCTGGATGAGCAGGCTCGCGACCCAGGCCGCCGTGGTGGCGCTCACCGCGAAACCAATCCCCTGCGCGAAGGGCAGCACCAGCGTGTTGAGCCCCACCACGCGCCCTCGCGTGTCGAGCAACGGCCCGCCGGAGTTGCCCGGGTTGATGGCCGCGTCCGTCTGAAGCATGCCTTCCAGGATGACGCCGTCAGGCAGCGTGATGCTGCGGTTGATGGCGCTCACCACGCCCAGCGACACCGACTGCTCCAGGCGGAAGGGATTGCCAATGGCCATCACCAGTTGCCCCACCCGCACCGTCTCCGGATCCGCGAGCGGCAGCGTGGGGAAGTCATCGCCTTCCGCGCGCACCACCGCGAGGTCCGTGGGGGCATCCGCGCCCACCAGCGTGGCCCGCCGCTCCTCGCCGTTGTGGAGCTGCACGGTGAGGCGCTTGGGCGTGCGCATCACCACGTGCCGGTTGGTGAGCACGTAGCCATCCGGTGTGAGGAACAGGCCGGTGCCGTGCCCCCGCGCGTGCTCCACGCCCACCACCGCCGGAGCCGCGCCGGCCACGAGTCCTTCCAGGTCATCCGAGAGTTGCTGCAACAGTTTCATCGCCGGCTCCTTTCAAGAACGCTTGCCCACGGTGATGGGCACCTCGCGCAGCTCACCCGCGCGCAACACCTTCGCCTGGATGGACGCGCCCACCTTCTCGTCGCCCAGGTAGCCCAGCAGGTCCTCCACGCCGTGCAGCGTCTGGCCGCCCAGGCTCACCAGCACGTCGCCCAGCAGCAGCCCGGCCTTCTGCGCGGGGCCGTCCGGATCCACGGAGAGCAGGATGAGGCCCGCCTTCGTGCCTTCGATTTCACGCGGCAGGCGCACCGGGTAGGCGCCCACGCCCAGGTAGCCGCGGCGGATGCCGCCGTGCTCGCGCAGGGAGTTCGCCACGCGCGTCAGCGTGCCGCCGGGAATCACGACCGCGGCGGTGCGCGAGAAGGCCGCCGTGGGGATGCCCAGGAAGCGGCCCTGCGCGTCCACCAGCGCGCCGCCGGAGAAACCCGGAGGCAGGTCCGCGTCGGTCTCCAGGTAGCGGTCCACCTGGCCGCCCGCGTGCGTGCGCCAGTCGCCGCCGAACGCGCTGACGATGCCCAGTGTGGCCCGCGCCGTGCGTCCCGGCCGGCCGAGAGCGAGCACGATGTTGCCCACCTTCACGTCATCGAGCGGCGCGGGCGCGAGCGCGGTGAGCCCGGTGGCGTCGGCCTTGAGGAGCGCGAGGTCGGTGCTCGGGTCGCGGCCGACGAGCTCGGCGGACACCGAGCGGCCGTCCGCGAGGCCCACCTGGATGGAGCCCTCGTGTTCGACGGCGTGGCTGGTGGTGAGGATGTGACCGTCGGCGTCCCAGACGATGCCGCTGGCGCCCCGGCGACGGCGGGCCTCCACGCGGACGAGGGAGGGAGCGATGCGCTCGACGACGGTGGAGATGGACTGCGAGAGGGACTGGAGGGCGTCGGTGGACATGGCGTGTTCCTTTCGAGCCTGAAACTAAAGGGCTCGAAATCGCGCCACATCGGCGGACCGGGCAGGACGGCGACCTACCCATTCAGGCAGGACGCCTCTCCTTCCGGTCAGGATCCTGATGCTTCGGGCAGGAGGTTTCAGCCCACCTTGCGGAAGCGCTCGTAGCGTTCCTCGAGATAGTCCCTGTTGGGACGCAGGTCGTTCGCGCGGGGCATTTGCAGCGTCTTGCCGACGAAGCCCTTCAACGCGTGCTCCAGCGTGGGGCCGTCCTGGAGCGTGAGCAGGCTCGGCGCCAGTTCAATGACACCATTGGGACGGATGCCCATCAGGTTCGTGTCGAAGGCACCGTGATGGAGTCTGCACAGGGCCAGACCGTTGGAGACCTCCGCGTGGCCTCGTGCGTCGCGATCGGGAAGGATGTGCGCGCCGTCCAGCAGCTCCGTCCGTGGAAAGCCGCACACCGCGCAACGGTGCTCATAGGCACGCAGGACATGCTGACGGAAGGCCGCCTGATGCAGCCGCTTCTTGGCCTGCACCGTCGTGTACCTCCGCTCCAGGGGCAGCAGCTTCGCGTCCGCGACGAAGCGCTGCTTCACCGTCTCGGGCTCGGACACCATGACGTGGAAGGAGTGCGAGGCGAGGTCCACGTCGGAGATGTAGACGGGCCACAGGGGCCGGTAGAAACCGGGCTCGATGCCGTAGAAGTAGATGAGCGGTGCGTCCAGTTGCTGCGCGCGCACCAGTCGACGGTTGTCTCGTGCCTCCACGTCCGTGCCCTGGAACTTGTAGAGGAAGGCCCCGTCCGAGGCGATGTTGTCATCGTCATACCGGGCGACGCGGGTTCCTCGCGGCACGGTGGTCTTGATGGACAGCGCGGTCTCCTGCATCTGCCGGGGCCAGAAGATGCCGCGCGTCCGGTTGGCGAACAGGTGTTGCTCGCCGTGGAGCTGGAAGCCGTCCGCGATGCGCTCCCACGACAGCACTTCACCGTGCCGCTCCACCAACGCCTGCAAGGCATTGAAGGCGGCCACTCGGATGGCCTGGTCGTTGTCGGAGGGCGTGGGCACGGTCCACGACCAGGTTACCAGGCTCAGCCCCGGTCGAGCAGGGCTCCCCCCGGGCCGAAGCCCAGGGACAGGCACAGCACGCGGCGTCCCTTCACCTGGGGGGCTCGCCGCGCGGATTCGGCCGCCAACTCCGCGTCGTTGAGCACGAGCACCGGGCCTCCCATGTCCGGCAGACCCGCTTGGGCGAGGATGTCCGGGACCAACGACGCTGTGCCCTCGAAGCCGTAGGTGCAACCTCCGGGCAGCAGGTCATCGGTCAGCGGACACGGCAATGCCAGGCACAGTGCGTCCGGCGGCTCGCGGCTGTCCTCCGCGAGGAATGTCCGCAGCGCTCCCGCGATGAACGCCACCGTGTCCCGGATGTGATGGCCGTCCGCGGGCCGCGGCTGACCGATGAACAGCGGGGGCAGGGTGGAGAGGTCCCGTTCAACGACACGCGTGGCTCCGGCTCGCGCGAGCTTGATGCTCGTCTGGCCCACGTCCACGCAGAGCGGACTTCGTGCGCCTGTTGCTTCCAGCATGCGCAGCCCCGCGCGCACGGGAGCGAAGCGCGGTGACAGCGCGATGTGCACCGGGCGGCGCAGCGACGCCGTGGCCTCCCTCAGCGCGGCGGGAAAGCCGTCCAGCTCCGCCAGGCCTCCGCTCAGGTACGCCGCATCCGGTGCGTGTTGCTTCACCAGCAACGCGAGCGCCTCCGCCAGCGGAAGCATCACGCGGGCAGCGAGCGTGGCTCCGGGAACTCCCGCGCGCCGGTCGTCCTCCACCCACGGAGAGCCCAGCAGTTCCCACAGCTCGCGGCCAAACACGGGCAGGTTCCACACCTCCAATGGTGTGATGCCCTCAGGGTGATGCCGTCGAGGACTCCACCTGGAGGCACTCATGCCACGAGCCCGGCGATGCGTTCCGCGGCGGTCTTCGCGCCATCATGCGCGCGGTAGGAACGGGAGATCTCCGCCACGCGGTCACGCATCGGTGACTCCGGTGCGAGCAATTGCGCGATGGCCTCGCGGCACGACTCCACCGTGAGGGTCCTCGGGTCCCTGGCGAGCCCTGCTCCGGACTTCTCCAGGAAGTGCGCCTGCACGGGCTGGTCGTTGCACACCGGCAGCAGCAGCATTGGCACTCCCGCCGTCATCGCCTCCATCACGGAGTTGGCTCCACCGTGGGAGATGAATGCCGCCGCGCGCTCCAGCACCTGCCGCTGCGGCGTGTAGCGCACCGCCACCACGTCACCGGGCAGCGTGCTCGGGAAGTCCGTGTCCGCCAGCTCGCCCGCGCACAGCACCAGCGTCACGTTGAAGGGCTTCGCGGCCTCCGCGATGAGGCGGAACAGCTCCGGCTGATACGAAATCTGACTGCCGAAGGACACGTACAGCACTGGCTTCTCGCCCAGCCGCTCCCAGGGGAAGGACACCTCGTCACCCCGGGGGGCAGGCGGAATGGACGGGCCCGCGAGCAGCGTGTCCGGGGGCACTCCCGCGTCCGGGCCCAGGAAGGCCTCGGTGGCGAAGATGACGTTGAGCCGGGGCGACAGGCACTCGCAGGTGCGGAAGCGCGCGTCGAAGCCGTGACGGCGGAACAGCGCCTGACGGTCGTCCTTCAGCGCCCGCACGTTGCGCAGCAGGGGAATCTCCGGCCTCGGCTCCAGCAGCGTGAGCGCGGAGGACACGCCCGCCCACGGGATGCCTTCCGTGTGCGCCGCGAGCACCGCCGCGTACTGCATTCCGTCCAGCGCCATCACGTCGGGACGGAAGGCGCGCACCACCTCGCGCACGGGCTCCAGCATCGCGGGGACCGAATCCAGCAACAGGCCCCGGATCCACTTCCCCAGTGCCACGTCGTCGAGCACCAGCTTCGCCAGCGCTTCGCCTCCCGTCTCGATGCCCGGTGGCGCGGCTTCGACGTGTGGCAATCGCAGCACCTCCACGCCCAGGGATTCGAGCTGTGGCGCCGGTTCGGGGATGCACAGCCAGCCGACGGTGTGCCCCAGGCGGCGCAGCCATTGGGCCACGCCGACCATCGGGTTGAGGTGGCCCTTCTCAGGAGAGGTGGCGATGAGGACTCGGGACATTCAGGGGGGCGCCTTGGTGTGGACCTGGAGCATGGCCAGGGACATGAGGCGCATCAACAACCGATCCATCGGTCCGGCCCTCGGGTCGTCGGGCGACAGGTGGATATAGCGCTCCAGCAATCCCAGCACCGCCTTCGAGTCGATGACCTGGAGGGGCTCCAGCCGCGCGGGAGACAGCCAGGCGCGATACAGCTCCAGCCAGCGTGACCGCACCGGACTGGAGAGGGCGGTGTGGCCATACCGGGGCGTCTTGCGCGCGAGGCGGACCTCCTCCGGCACCAGGGACCGCACTGCGTTCCGGAACAGCCACTTGCCGAACCCGTCCCGCATCAGCACGGACTCCGGCAGGGCCAGCGCCACCCTCGCGAAGCCTTCATCCAGATATGGCGTGCGGACCGTGAGCCCATGGGCCCGGGCGCCCCGCAGCTCGGGCGGGAGGATGAGCTCGGTCAGCACCCACTTCGCGTACCGCAGCTCCTCGGTCGGAAGCGCATCCTCCTGGGGCAGCTCCCACGGCGCGGGGAGCCCGGTCCCCAGGTTGTCCACAGGGGGTGAGCGGGGGGCGTGATCGTCGTTTCCCCTCTCGGAAACAGTCCTCAAGTTGTCCACAGGTGTGGAGTCTTCAGGGGGGCCCACGGCTTGATCGGAACCTCGGTTTCCAGAGGGGATGGATGGCTTTGATTCCTGATCGCCATCCGGGGCTTCGGACCGCGCCCTGCCCGAGTTGTCCACAGCCCCCCGTGCCGCTCCATGATCGTGCGAGTCGGCGCGGGGCGACGCCCACGAGTTGTCCACAGGCGCCAGGACCTGCGCGGCCAGGGCCCGGTCTTCGTCCACGCGAGCCTTCGCCGAGACGAGTACTCCCGGCGTGCCCTGGAGCACTTCATCCGCCCCCGCGCCGCTCAGGAGGACGGGTCCCGCGCCCTGCCGCCGGGCCTCCAGGTAGAACACGTAGCTGGCCACGGCGCGGGCGTTGAGGATGACTGCCTGGTTGGCGAGGACCGCGTGCTCGAACAGGTCCGGGAGCACGGCGTCCGGGATGGGCACGTCCACCAGCTCCGCGTCCGTCACCTTCGCCATCCGCTGCGCGTTGCTCCGCTCCACCGCGTCCGCGAAGTGCACGTCCATGGTCCACGCGCGTACCTTCCCAGGTGCGTGGCGCGCGGCCATCGCGCACAGGGCCGCGCTGTCCACGCCGCCGCTCAGGCTCATCTCGTGCGTGCCCGCTTCGACATGTGCCCGTACGGTGTCGGACCAGGCGGACAGCAGCCGTGCCGCGAGTGCTTCCTCGTCCCGGGCCTCCGCCTCACGGACGATCCGCGGCAACGTCACTCGGAGAGGCTCCGTGCCCGGTTGCAGGCCCGCGTTGGACGCGCGGACATGCAGCAGCAGGTCGTTCACCGCCCGGGGAGACAGGCCGCGCGCGGGAGACGCCTTGGGGGCTCGGGTCGGCATGGGGTCCGCATCTTAGGTGCCGCCTCTACGCGCGCCCGCACCTATCGTGCCTGCCAGGCCAGCGAGCCGGGCGTCGCCAGCGGAAAGTCGGGGAGGGTGAGATAACCCTCCTGGACAGCGCGAACAGGGAAGGGCGGGACATGAGGACGGATGCGGTGGATGTCGTGTTGCGGGAGCGCTTCGGACTGGCGTCCTTCCGGCCCGGACAGCGCGAGGTGCTCACGAAGCTGCTCGAGCCCCATGGCTCCGCGCTCGCGGTGTTCCCCACGGGCGGGGGCAAGTCGCTGTGCTACCAGCTCCCCGCGCTGCTGCTCGAAGGGCTCACGGTGGTGGTGTCACCGCTCATCGCGTTGATGAAGGATCAGATCGACGCGCTGGAGCGGCGGGGCATCCGCGCCGCGCGGTTGGACTCGTCCCTGTCGCTGGAGGAGTCACGCGAGGTGACGGAGTCCCTGCGCGACGGGACGCTGAAGCTCCTCTACGTGGCCCCCGAGCGCTTCAACAACGAGCGCTTCATGGGGCTCTTGAGCGAGCTCCCCATCTCCCTCTTCGCGGTGGACGAAGCGCACTGCGTCTCCGAGTGGGGCCACAACTTCCGGCCGGACTACCTCAAGCTCGCGCAGGCGGCCCGCACGCTCCAGGCCGAGCGCATCCTGGCGCTCACCGCCACGGCCACGCCGCAGGTGGTGCACGACATCTGCGAGGGCTTCGGCATCCCGGAGTCACACGCGGTCGTCACCGGCTTCTACCGGAACAACCTCACGCTGGAGACCACGCCCACGGGCCCGGAGGTTCGCGATGCCCTGCTGGTGGAGCGGCTCAAGTCGCGCCCGCCCGGCACCACCATCGTCTACGTCACGCTACAGAAGACCGCGGAGCGCGTGGCGGCGCTCTTGAGCGCGGAGGGCCTGCCCGCCAGCGCCTACCACGCGGGCCTGGAATCCGAGGACCGCGAGCGGGTGCAGGAGGCGTGGACCCACTCCGACAAGGGCATCGTCGTGGCGACCATCGCGTTCGGGATGGGCATCGACAAGGCGGACGTGCGCGCCGTGTATCACTACAACCTGCCCAAGGGCCTGGAGAGCTACAGCCAGGAGATCGGCCGCGCGGGCCGTGACGGCAAGCCCTCCGTCGTGGAGTTGCTCGCGTGCCCGGATGACGTGCCCACGCTGGAGAACTTCGCGCTCGGGGACACGCCGCTGCCGGAGGCGCTGGCGGCGCTGGTGAAGGAGCTGTTGTCCTCGGGGCCGGAGCTGCACCTGGACATGTACGCGCTGGGCAACCGCCACGACCTGCGGCCCCTGGTGCTGCGCACGGCGCTGACGTACCTGGAGCTGGAGGGCGTGCTGCGCCAGGGCACGCCGTTCTACGCGGGCTACAAGGTGCAGCCCGCGGGCTCGGTGGACGAGCTCGTGGGCAGGTTCCAGGGGGAGCGCGCGCGCTTCGTGAAGGACCTGTTCGAGCACGCGAAGAAGGGACGCACCTGGTACACGTTCGACCCCGCCGAAGTCGCGAAGGCGCTGGGCCAGCCGAGAGACCGGGTGGTGAAGGCGCTCGATTACTTCCAGGAGCAGGGCTACGCGGAGGTGCAGGTGGCCGAACCGCGTCAGCGCTACACGCGGCTGCGCGAGCACGAGGACGCGAAGGCGCTCGTGGCCCTGTTGCAGGAGCGCTTCCAGAAGCGGGAGGTCCAGGAGGTGTCACGCGTGCGCGACGTGCTCCGGCTGGTCACGCATGACGGCTGCCAGAGCAACGCGCTGGTGGCCCACTTCGGCGAGCAGCGCGAAGCCCCGTGCGGCCACTGCACCTTCTGCCGCACGGGCGTGGCGCGCGTGCTGCCGCCGCCGCATCCCCGGCCGGACCTGCGCGAACAGTTGGACGTGGCCACGTTCCAGTCGCTCGTGGCGAAGCACCCGGACGCGCTGGGGCATCCCAGGCAGGCGGCGCGCTTCCTCTGCGGCCTGAGCAGCCCCGCGCTCTCCAAGGCGAAGCTCAGCGGTCACAAGCTCTTCGGCGTCCTGGCCGAATATCCGTTCGCCCAGGTGCTGGCGTTCTGTGAGGCGCCCTAAGCGAGCGCGGCCCGAAGGCTCGGTGAGAAGGGGGGCAGGGCGGCTGGAGCGCGCGCCTTGAGCGCCTGACGGTCCCTGCCCGAGCCTTCCTGGAGTGCTCGGCGGAAGGGGGCATGGGTGAGCGCCCAGAAGCGCAGCTCGCGCCCGAACTCCGAATCGAGCCGCACCGCCTTCTGTTCATCGACCCCGAGCGTGGTCGCGAGGCCTCTCAGGACCTCGGCTTGCTGGAGGCCGCTGAAGGTCGAGGCCACGGTGTCCGAGGATTCATGGAGGAGCGCCCTCGCGGTGAATGACTCCAGCTCCGTCACGTCCGGGAGCGGGGCTTCGAGGCACGCCTTCGCGTTGACGAGGCCGGCGCCCCACGCGAGCGGATTCTGAGACCAGCTGTCACAGGTGGCGCGGAGCACATGGCGGAAGACCTGCGCGAGCGCCGGTCCTCCCTGGTACTTCGCGAGCAGGGTGTCCCGGCCATGGTGCGCCAGCCAGAGCGCGGCGATCCCCGCGACAGTCGCGGTCGCATAGGACGTGCCGCTGCTCTGCCCGACCTTGTCGGCGGGCTGCGCCACCCAGACGTTCTCGCCCGGGCCGGTGGCGTCGACGGCCTTGCCCCAGGCGGAGAAGGCCCAGGGCTGCGCGCTCGCGTTGCACGCGGCCATCGCGACGACTTCGTCATAAGCGCCCGGCCAGACGACGATAGGGCCCGTGTAGTTGCCCGCGGCGGCGATGACGATGATGTTCTCTCGCACCGCCTGCTGGATGATCCGGTGCAATCCCGCATTGGGCAGCCACCCCAGGCTGATGCTGATGACGTGGACCCCTCGCTGAATGGCGAACCCGATGGAGTCGCGCAGCCGGTCGACGCCCACGTTGAAGAGCACCGGCGAGGGGACGAAGAGCGTGGGCTTCGCGACGCGCAGCGGGACGACCTCGGCCTTCGGCGCGACTCCATCCACGAACAGCTTCGGGCCGTCCACGCTCGGGGCGTTGTAGGGGCTCGACATGACGCTCGCGGTGCCCAGCCCGTGGCCTCCGCCCGGGTTCTCCGTCGTGGGGTCATCGTCGATGAAGTCCCAGCCGAACCTGGGCGTGAAGTTCGGTCCCAGCTCGGGGTGGGGCAGGTAGCCGCTGTCCGGATGGCCGATGAGGATGCCCTCACCCTGGCTGGCGCCGCCGGTGAGCTGCCACGCCTCGTCCGCCTTCACGAAGCGCGGGCTCCAATCGCAGTCGTTCTCGTTGAACGCCTTGGGTCCAGGCTCCGCCCGCTGTGCCTTGAGGAGCGTGGGCACCGTGTCGGGGGCCTCGCTCTGTTCCGCGTAGACTGCCTCGAAGGCCGGGTCCGCGTCCTCCACGCTCGGGTCCGCCTGGAGGCGGCGCGCCAGCTCCCACGCCTGGGCCGGCTCGATGATGCCGGGAGGCAGGAGGTCGAACGAGCGGCCGGTGTGCTCGAACGGCACCGGGCGGATGATCCACTGCTCCGCGCCGACGAGCGCCGCCACGGTCTTCTCCAGGGAGGCCCGGTCGAAACCCTCACGGAGGAGGACGTCGATTGTGCGGAGCTTCGAGGACTCGAATTGCTCGGGCGGCGCCATGGGAGCGCACCTGTACCCCTGGGACTTCGTGGCGGGATACGGACCTCCAGTGCGGTGGGTGTGTCGGTTAGACTCCCGCGCCGTGCGCTACGAGCTTCACGACAGCCGCGTCCTCACCTGGTCCCTGGAGACGCACGTCACCACGCACTGCAATCTGCGCTGCGCGCAGTGTTGCCCGCTGTCACCGCACCTGCCCGCGTGGGCCGTGTCCCCGCAGGCGCTGGCCGAGGACCTGCGCCGCCTCTCGCGCGTGCTCAGGCCCAACGTCTTCAAGCTCACCGGCGGCGAGCCCTTCCTCCACCCGGACCTGCCCGCCGTGCTGGACGTGGTGCGCGCCTCCGGGCTCACCGAGCAGGTGTCCGTCACCACCAACGGCTTCCTCGCGCAGAGCGCTCCCGACGCCGTGTATGAACGGCTCGACCGGATGACGCTGTCGTTCTACACGTCCGCGCCCCTGCCCGAGCGCTCCATCGCCCGCATCACCGAGCGTTGCGACCGGCACGGAGTCCACCTCACGGTGAAGGCCATCGACCGCTTCCAGCGCATCACCCCGGACGCGCCGCTCACGTCCGACGCGGAGGTGCGCGACGTCTTCGACAAGTGCTGGCTCAAGCAGCGCTGCCACCTGGTCCACCAGGGCCGCTTCTTCACCTGCACCCGGCCACCCCACGTCGCCACCGTCCTCGCCGCGGAGCATCCCCACCTGCCCGCGCTCGTCGAACACGACGGCGTGCCGCTCGATGACCCGGACCTGCTCACGCGCCTGTTGGGCTACCTGGAGCGGGACACGCCGCTCGCCACCTGCCGTCACTGCCTGGGCTCCAGCGGCCCCTGGGAACCCCACGCGCAGTTGCCGCGCGCTCGCGCTGCTTCCTGATCAGGGCGCCGGAGCTCCCACGTCCGCCGGCAGCGCGCGCAGCGGCAGCTCCACCGTGAAGAGCGAGCCGTGGCCCAGGCGGCTCTCCACCCGCACCGTGCCGCCCATGGCCTCCACCAGCGTGCGGGTGATGTAGAGGCCCAGGCCCAGGCCTCCGTAGTGGCGGTCGCTCACCGCGCGCTCGAAGCGGCCGAAGAGGCGCGGCAGGGACTCCTCCGAGATGCCGATGCCCTGGTCCCGCACCGTCAACGCCGCCTTGCCGTCTCGCGTCTCCAGCCGGACGTGGATGGGCCGCCCCTGGCCATACTTGATGGCGTTGTCCACCAGGTTCACCACCACCTGCTCCAGGCGCGGCCGGTCCCACACGCCCATCATCGTGGCGTCCGTGCACTCCAACTGGAGCACGGAGCCGGAGCGCATGGCGGGGCCCTCGTAGGCGGCCACCACGTCGCGCACCAGCTCCGCCAGGTCCATGGGCACGCACTCCAGCGACAGCCGTCCCGCCGCGATGCGCGACACGTCCAGCAGGTCGTTCACCAGCTCCGCCAGCTTCTTCATCTGCCGCGAGCCCACCTCCAGGTATCGCTCCACCAGCTCGCGCGGCACCGGGCCCGGGTGGCGGTCCATCTCGCGCCGCAGCGCCTGGAGCTTGAGGTTGAGCGGCGTGAGCGGCGTCTTCAGCTCGTGGCTCGCGATGGACAGGAACTCGTCGCGCAGGCGCACCGCTTCGCGCGCCTCGCGGTACAGCCTCGCGTTCTCCATGGAGAGCGCGGCGCGGTTGGCCAGCTCCTGGAGGAAGGGCAGGTCCGCGGTCGTGTAGCGCCGCCCGGAGCGGTGCGTGGTGACGAAGCTGAGCAGCCCCAGCGAGCGCTCCCCGGCCACCAGCGGCACCACCACCAGCGAGCGGACGCGCAGCTCCTTGAGCAGCGCGATGCGCTCCGGGTCATCCGTGAGCTGCGGGAGGATGTCGTCGTTGAAGTTCTCGATGAAGAAGGGCTGCCCGTGATGACGTGGCTCGGCGCCCGCCAGCTTGGGCAGGCCCGACACGTACGTCGTGCGGATCCGCAGCGGCTCCGCGAGCGACTCCGGCTCCGAGGCCGCGTGCTCCACCTCCATGCGCTGGAAGGTGCCGTCCTCCAGCGCGCTGTCGATGAGGCACCAGTCCGCCAGCGTGGGGACCGCCAGGCGCACCACGTTGCGCAGCGTGGCCTTGTAGTCCAGCGACGTGGCCAGGAAGGAGCTGGCCCCGGCCAGCAGGCGCAGGTGCTCCTCGTTGTGCGACAGCTCGCGCGCCAGCCGCTCCGCCCGGGAGCGGGCGCGCACCACGTCCGTCACGTCGAAGCCGAAGCCCGCGATGCCGTCCACCTGCCCGTGCGTGTCGTGCGTGGGCGTGTACGTGATGTTGAAGATGTACTCCCGGAGGGAGCCATCCGGCTGCGGCAGCTTGAGGGACACCTCCCGGCCCTCGAAGGGTTCGCCCGTCGTGTAGACGTGGTCGAGGATCCGGGCCACGCGCTCGGCCTCCTCTTTCGGCCCCACCTCGCGCGCGGGCACGCCCAACAGCCTGGGAGGGTTGCCCAGCATCGCGGAGTTGAGGGGGTTGGACAGCTCGAAGACGTGCTCGGGCCCGCGGAAGATGACCAGGTGCGCGGGCGCGTGCATGAACAGTTCGTGCAGGCGCGCGCGTTCGTACTCGGCGGCGGCGCGGGAGGCGCGCTCGCGCTCCAGCAGGTCCGCGCGCTCCGCGTTGGCCCTGCGCAGGCGCACGTTGAGCAGCGTCACGAACAGCGACAGCGCGAGGAAGAAGCTCAGCGCGATGACGTTGCCGGGGTGGATGACCCAGTCCCCCAAGGGGGACAGGAAGAAGTAGTCCACCATCACCAGCGAGAGTGCCGTCGCCACCAGTCCTGGCCCCCAGCCTCCCCGCCAGCCCGCGAACGCGACGGCGGCGAAGAAGGCCAGGAAGGGGCCGCTGGACATGTAGGGCCACAGCAGTTGCTGGGCGAAGAACGCCACCAGGACGCCCGCCACCGCCAGTGCGTAGCTCAGCAGCGCGGAGCCCTCTTCCTTCTGGAACGACTCCGGTGCGCGCGGAGACGGGGAAGAGGGAGGCACCGGCGGATGCGGCGGGCGGGACGGAGCGGGCGCGGTCATGGATGCGCGGGGCGGACGGGCCAGGGGCCGGCCGTCAGCGTGTCTCCTTCCGGGTGTCGGTCTGGAGGAAGCCCTGCATGGCGGTGGGGTAGCGCTCGCCCGCGGCCACGCCCGGCGGCGCGATGGACTCGATGGCCGCCAGGTCCTCCTTCGTCAGCTTCACGTCCAGGGCACCCAGGTTGTCGTCCAGGTACTTGCGGCGCTTGGTGCCGGGGATGGGGACCACGTCCTGCCCACGTGACAGCACCCAGGCGAGCGCCAGCTGCGCGGGCGTGCACCGCTTCTGGCCCGCGAGCCGGTCGATGTGCTCCACCAGCTTGAGGTTGCGCTGGAAGTTCTCCCCCTGGAAGCGGGGCGAGTGGCGGCGGTAGTCGTCCTCCGGCAGGTCCTCGAAGCGCTTGAACTGGCCGGTGAGGAAGCCGCGACCCAGCGGGCTGTAGGGGACGAAGCCCACGCCCAGCTCGCGGCACGTCTGGAGGACACCGTCCTCCGGGTCCCGGCTCCACAGCGAGTACTCCGACTGGAGCGCGGTGATGGGATGCACGGCGCACGCGCGGCGCAGCGTCTCCGAGTTCACCTCCGACAGCCCCAGGAAGCGCACCTTGCCGGCCTTCACCAGCTCCGCCATCGCGCCCACGGTGTCCTCGATGGGCGTCTTCGGGTCCACGCGGTGCAGGTAGTAGAGGTCGATGACGTCCATTCCCAGGCGCTTCAGGCTCGCGTCGCACGCCTGCTTCACGTAGTCCGGCCGGCCGTTGACGCCGCGCGACTGCGGATTCGCGGGGTCACGCACCAGGCCGAACTTCGTGGCCAGGACGATTCTCTGCCGGTGGGGGCCCAGCACGCGGCCCACCAGCTCCTCGTTGCGGCCGGGGCCGTAGGCATCCGCCGTGTCGAAGAAGGTGATGCCCCGGTCCAGCGCATGGAGCAGCGTGGCCTCCGACTCCGCGTCGTCGCGGCCCGCGTAGAAGTCCGACATACCCATGCAGCCCAGGCCCAGCGCCGAAACGGTGAGGCCCTGCCTGCCCAGCTTCCGAGTCTCCATGTGTCCTCCGTGCGGGTGCACCCTCCCTGGGAGAATCTTCACGCGAGGCGTGGGAATCCAGGGCAAACGACCAGGCGAAGGCCCGGCTCATCCAGGAAGCGCCAGCTCGCAACGGAAGGGGAGCGGCTTGGCGGCCGGTGCCAGCCCTTCCGCTCCGCGCGCCTCCACCACCGGCGCCGTCCAGCCCAGGGTGCGCAGCGCCGCGGCGAGCCGCTCGCACAGCGCCGCCACGCTGTCCGCGGGCGCACCCGAGAGCTCCAGCGTGAAGCGCTCCGGCGCCACCTGCGTCAGCCGGAACGCGCGCAGCGGGTGGTGCTTGAACACCCACGCCAGCGACCATGCGTCCACCGCGCGGCCTGAAGGCGTGTGGAACGCGCAGGCCCCGCGTCCACCGAAGCCCGTCAGCGTCCAGCCGTGGAAGCCGCAGGCGCAGGCGTCGCGCCGCACGGTGCCGGTGTCTCCGGGCCGGTAGCGCAACAGCGGCAGCACGCTGGGGCGCAGCCGCGTCACCACCACCTCGTCCCCGTCCGGCTCCAGCCAGACGTCCGGCGTGAGCACGTGGAAGCGGCCCCGGTTCGCGTCCTCCTGGCACTCCCACGCGAGCGGCCCCGTCTCCGTGGCGGCGTAGTAGTTGAGGACCGGCACGCCGCGCTCCTGTCTCCAGGCGTCTCGCAGCGCGTGCGGCAGGTGCTGCGCGGAGGTGAGCACCAGCCGGGGGGACGGCACCTCCGGATGCGCGAGCAGCCAGCGCAGCCCTTCCGGGTCGGAGAAGACGATGGAGGCCTTCACCCGTTGAAGGCGCGCCACCGCGTCGTCGCGCAGCACGGAGACGCGGTGCAGGGCGCCGTCGTGGAACAGCGGCAGGCGCACCGAGTACTCCAATCCTCCCGGCAGCGCGTCCAGCAGCACCACGCGCGGACGCGGCGGGGGGACGGTGTTCGTGCGCTCGGTGAAGAAGCGAAGCACGGCCCACATGAGCAGGCAGTCGCGCCGGTCGCGCAGCACGTTCACCGGGTCCCCGGTGGTGCCGGAGCTCTTCACCACCACGCACTCGTCGGACGCGGCGGGCAGCGTGGGCACGTCCTCCCAGTGGCGCGCGAGCGTGGCGCGGTCCAGCGCGGGGAAGTGCCGCAGGTCCTCCAGACGGCGCAGGTCGCCCGGGTGCAGGCCCGACTCGCGCAGCACGCGCACGTAGTAGGGCGAGCCCAGGAGCGCCTCGCGCAAGGCGGGCAGGCGCGCCTCCAGTTCCGCGCGGGCGGCGGCTTCGTCCACGGTGGCCGTGCCACGCGCCAGGCCCGCCGCCACGTCCAGCGCCCACGGCAGGTGCGGGCGCTGCGTGTGGCTGTCGCGGCGGATGCGGGCCCTGGGCGCGACCCCGAGCGTCACTCGCGCCAGCCCCGGGCCTCGGCTTCCTTGCGCTGGGCCTCCTGGAGCATCTCCTGGCGCCGGTCCGCCTCCTTCTTGCGCGCCTCCTCCACCTTGCGCAGGTCCGTCACGGCCTGCCGGTAGTCCAGGTCCTTGAGGCGGCGCTTCGACTCGGCCGTCGTCTCGCCCTCGATGTCCGCGCCCAGGGCGTCCAGCCACTTGCGCAGGAACTCCTCCTGGCGGAAGGCGTTGGAGCGGATCATCTCCGCGGTGAGGGGATGGATCTCCTCGAAGAACTGCTGGAGCCGAGCCTGCGGGGTGCGGTCCGCGGTGAGGTAGAGCACCGTCTTCTTGCGCAGGTCGGACACCAACAGCACGTGCGCGAGCATGCCCACCTGTTCGCGGAACAGCGGGTTCTTCACGCGCTGCTCCAGCTTCGCCCACTCGGCCTGGGACGGGGGCCGCTGGCTGGCCATGCGGAAGGTGTCGCAGACGACGGCGACCGCCAGGTCGTGCGGATACGGCGACAGGATGGGCATGGCCGCCA
Source organism: Corallococcus sp. M7 (assembly GCF_054512695.1). Classification (NCBI taxonomy): domain Bacteria; kingdom Pseudomonadati; phylum Myxococcota; class Myxococcia; order Myxococcales; family Myxococcaceae; genus Corallococcus; species Corallococcus sp. M7. The sequence continues at coordinate 9,527,919 of NZ_CM137252.1, read as the reverse complement.
ACTGCTCACGGAGGTGGGGAATCGAGACCGCCATCATTTCTCCAACAGGGCATCGGCCAGTGCCGCGGCGGCACGGCCAAAGTCAGACATCCATTGCACGGTCGCCAGCCGGAAGCGTGGGCTGCCCAGCACCGGCGCCAGCACCTGCCGCGCGGGGGCGTCATCCGGCAGCGCGAGGAAGGCCACCACCCGGCGCGACCGGTTCATCCCTCGCACGAAGCGCGGCAGCGCGTCCTCCTGCCGCATGTTGTGGAGGAAGTCGCTGTCGGAGATGACGACGCGCAGCACGTCCGGCCGCTCCTGGGACAGCCCGTCCATCAGCTCCACCGGGAACCACGTGCCCCCGCCGATGTAGTGCAGGAAGAAGTCGCGCGCGGTCTCCTCGTCGTACATCCACGGGGACACGATGGGGTTGTCCGCCGAGTAGATGATGCCGCGCACCGTGGCGCCCTTGCGCAGCGCGGAGGCGGACAGCACCTGCGCGGCCAGCGTCATCGCGTTGAGGTCCTGCTGCGGGTTGGGCATGGAGCCGCTGGTGTCCAGGTAGATTTCCAGCGCGGGCACGCCCAGGTCCGACGGCGGCGGCAGGTCCGCCTCCAACTCGCGGCGCAGCGGGTTCACGGCGGCCAGGTGCCCCTGTGCAATCACCGTGAGCGTCCAGTCGATGGTGGTCGGGTCGTCGCCGTACTCCCACGCTTCCGGAATCGTGCGCAGGTAGGGCTCCGGCTTCGAGGGCGAAGAGGGCAGCTTGAGGATGTACGGGTCCACGAGCCGCCGGTAGTACCGGCCCACCAGCGCCCGCCGCAGCCTGCCTCCGTCGTTGCCGGGCAGGTGCGCCGTCGCGCGGCGGATGGCCTCCAGCGGCTCCGACTCCTTCGTGTCGTGCGAGTCGTCCAGCCACCCGTTCGCGCGGGCCTCGTTCAGCGCGTCCTCCCACCGGCCGCCGGACTGCACCGCCGCGTCCAGATCCGCCTCGTCCGGAGTGCCCAGGTCGCCGGCCAACGGGATGCAGAAACCCACTTCGGAGGGCAGGTCGATGAAGCGGATGAACGCGGCGCAGAAGTAGAGGAACTGCAGCCGTCCGTCGTGCAGCGTGTAGAACGTCTGCACGAACATGCGCGCCTGCGCGCGGAAGCCCGGGTAGACCTCCTCCAGCTTCGGCAGCAGGGCCTCGGGCACCAGGTGTCCGGGCTCGCGGCGCCACAGCTCCTCGTAGATGGCCAGGTAGAAGCAGAACAGCGGTGACGGCCCGCTCGTGCCCGTGTCGCCGTCCTTCTTCTTCTTGTTCTTCTTGCGCCCGTCGGGCGTGCGCAGGAAGCCCTGGTAGACCTGGCACAGGGCTTCGGCGTGGGTGCGCCCCACGAACTCGTTCACCTGCAGGTCGAAGAAGAGGTTGGTGAGGGACTGGCGCAGGCCGGGGATGAGGCGCTGCTCCAGCACGCGCAGCTCCGCGTCCCAGCCCAGCGTGTGCGGGAAGCGCACGTGGTGGCCAATCTCGTGGGCCAGCACGGCGGTGAGGCTTTCGCGCGCGCCCATGCGGACGAGCAGGTCGAAGTGGACGAACACCTGCCGGCGCACCAGGTCGATGTACGCGAGCGGTTCATCCGGCGTGGACTCCCCGGGCCGGAACGGCTGGTGCGGTTCGGGCGGGCTCAGCTGCACGTGCACGTCCCACAGCGCCAGCGCGTCGCGCCAGCACCGCTCCACCTCCTCCCGGGTGAAGGCCGCGCCCGCGCTCATGCCGGCAGGATGACCGCCAGCCACTGGGACGTATGCATCGTGGCCACCGCGCGCCATTCGTTGTGGTGGGTGCTGTACCAGTCCCCCGCGCGTGGGTCACGCTGCGCCAGCGAGGTGAGCGCCTTGGAGGGCTTGCCCGTGGAGGGCTCCAGCCGCTCGTTGCAGCCCATGGGCCCCAGCAGCATGGGCTTCTTCACCAGCCACACGCCCTGGGTGGCCGCGTCACGTCCGCCGGCGGCGGTGGCGCGGTGCCGGTCGTGCACGCAGACGACGGCGGGCGCCAGGAAGTGCATCTCCCCGGGCATGAAGCGCGCGTCCTCCTGGGACAGGTCCACCCACTGCGCGGTGGACGTGTCGCCCAGCGTCTGGGTGGGCGGCTCCATGGCCTCGTTGGCGATGGTGTGCAGGTGGCTCTCCAGGCCCTCCAGCGAGGACAGGCTCGAGCCCAGGCGGCAGAACAGCCGCTGCACCCAGGGGGGCGCGGACTCCAGGTTCTCGCCGAGGTTCCACATGCGCGCGAGCGCCGGGGCCTGCTCCTCCCGGCGCAGGTCCGGCAGCAGGCGCGGCAGCAGGTCCGTCCACGCGAGCGTGAAGAAGTTCTCCCTGCCGGCGGACACCGGATACAGGTAGCCCAGGCCGATGCCCTCGGCGCCCAGCCGCAGGTAGTCGCGCAAGGTCTCCTCTCCCGCCGCGGCGTCACCGCTCGTGAGCGCCCGGCCCATGCGGACCCCCGGGCCTTTGAGGAACTCGTCCCACAGCGCGCGGTCCCAGCGCACGAACCGGCCGCGGGCCTGCTTCTCCAACTCGTCGACGAACTCGCTCATGGCTGTTGCCCCTGACCGCCCGGGTTCTCCTTCAGCCACGTCGCGTAGTTGCGGTAGCGGCTGTAGAGGGACTTCAAGTGGATGAGGTCCTCGTACACCGGACCGGACAGCTCCTGACGGGTCATCAGGTCATTCATCAGCACGGTGACGGCGGACAGGCGCTTCTCTGTGGTGCGCAGATCCACGCCGGACAGGCCCAGGTCCAGCTCCGCGCGCAGGGCGGCGACCTTCTGGCGCACGGGCGCGTGCGTGCCGTAGCGGGCCATGGCCATGTCGAACATGTTGCGGATCCACGCCACGCGGTCCTGGAGCAGGAGCTTGTTGCCCTTCACCTCGAAGAAGGGGCTGCGCGCGTTGGGGGTGAGCTTCTCGTGCAGCACCCAGGGGATGATCTGCCGGAAGTCCTCCAGCTCCGTCACGCGGTGGCCGCGGAAGAACGCGAGCGCCTTCGCGAAGTGGAGGATGGTCTGGTACGCGCGCACGCTGGTGCCGTTCTCCGTCTGCGTGCAGAGGTGCACCTTCTTGTCCAGGGGGCACTGCTCGTTGCACACGGCGGACACGGTCTGGCCCGCGAGCTTCAGCGTGTCCTTGTGCTTGAACTCGAAGCGCGGGGACGCCATGCGGCAGAAGTCCAATTGGCCCAGGAAGAAGGCCACGCGCTCCAGCACGCCCTTGGGCACCTCCACGGCGAGGATGGAGTTGTAGGCCTTCTCCAGCTCGCCGGGCGTGAAGACGATGTCCTTGGGGAGCAGCTCCTCCGGGGACTTGTCGGACTCGATGCGCTGGAGCAGCGTGTCCACGAAGCCGGAGTTGAAGGGCACGGCGCGCACGACGACGTCCAGGCGGTCCTTGAGCGCCTCGATGACCTGGAACGTGCCGCCGCCCTGGTCGTCGTTGGCGGTGAGGAACCAGGACGAGCGGCCCGTGTACACGTACTGGTCCATCATCTCCGCGTAGCCCTCGCCCAGCAGCGACAGCAGGGCGGACTGGGTCTTGGTGGGGATGCGGTTGTACTCGTCGATAATCTTCACGCGCTGGCTGATCCACTTGCGCCAGCTGACCTTCACGGCGGACAGGTCCTCCGCCTTGAGCATGTCGGAGGGCAGGGGCGCGCCGAGCAGGTCCGCGATGGACAGCTGCGGGTGGCCGCGCTGGATGCCCCGGTGCACGTCCTCGCGGCCCATGCCGGAGAGCAGGGCCATGAGGATGGCGGAGGTCGTCTTGCCCCGGCCCGGACCGCCCACGAGCAGGGCGCGGCGGCAGGTGAAGAGGGTGAGCAGCGGGATGAGGACGAAGGAGCTGTAGCTCATGTCCTCCGGGAGGTGGACCTCGTCCCCGGCGGTGTTCTTGAGCGCGGCGGTGCCGCCGAACTCGATGTCGTAGTAGGGGCAGATGACGGCGTTGTTGGTGATCCACCAATACGCCTGCCGCATCTTGTCGTGGAGGCTGCCGCCGTCGCGCTCGGAGAGGTGGACGCTGAGGCCCTTGTCCGCCGACGCACGCCCGGTGAGCAGGCGCGAGACCCAATCCTGGTTGGCCATGGAGGAGCGGGAGTGTAGCAGCGGGAGCGCGGATGGGGAGGACGGGCAATCATCCGTCGGCGCCTGTCCGGAGACCCGCTAGGCTGGGGGCCAGTGGTGTTCGAGCAGCGGATGCTCGTGGGGGGTGTTCATGGTGTTGCCGCACCTGGAAGTGGTTCATGGCGTCATCGAGGGAATCGATCCTGGTGTATTGAAGGCGCCGGAGATCCACATCTCGCGCCGGGAGGGCGGAACCGTCACGGTGACCGCCACGGCGGAGCAGGTGGCGCTGGCCTCTGGCCTCCAGGAGATCTCCGCGATGGTGGCCATGGGGCCCAAGCCCCGGCTCATCTGGATCCGCCAGCAGGGCGTGGACGTGCCGGTTCCTCCCGCGGAGGCGCGTGATGCGCATGCCCTGCGGAAGTGGAATGAGCTGCTGCGGAGGCTTGCCCAATGAGTGACGCGCAGCCGTATGACCGGTTCTGCAGTCTGGCCCGGCTCCAGGAGTTGCAGGCCAAGGGCATCGCCGCGCACGGCGGGAGGGTGGGCGTCCGCGATGCGCTGGGCCCTGGCGCGACCCTGGGCGCGGCCTGGACGGCGGAGGAGTACGGTGCTCCGCCAGAGGCGGTGCCGGGGCTGCTGTTCGCCGTCTACCTGCTCTTCTACATCGCGACGAAGCAGGTCTTCGTGGACGGGAACAAGCGCATCTCCTGGCTCGCCATGTGCGAGGCCCTGGCGTGCATGGGCCTGGAGGTGGACGCCACGATCGATGAAGCGGAGGCGCTGGTGATGGCCATCTCCAACAACCAGTTCAAGGACGTCGAGCCGGTATACCTCTGGGTTGTCGAGCACCTGCGCGAGCTTCGCGTCCGATGAGGTCCCTATACCTGCTGGCCCTGGGGCTGCTCCTCACCAGCGTGTCCTGCCGGCGCCCGGATCCAGAAGCGATCCAGAAGCGCGCCGATGCCAAGGTCCAGCAGGCTGTGACCCATGTCTGGTCGGGTAAGCTGGTATTGGCCCTCACGGAGCTTGCCGTGGTGCTGGACGAGGCTCCCCAGCATCTGGGGGCGCTGAAAGTCAAAACCTGCGTGCAGATGGAACTGGGGGCGCTGGACGAAGCCGCCCGAACGGTGACCCGGCTTCGTGCGCTGGCCCCCGAACAGCCGGAGGTCGTGGTGCTCGCGGAGCTCGTGGAGCAGCGCCGCCGCTTGCTGGCGCCGGACTGGCGAGAAGCCATGATTCTGGCGTGGAAACACGCGGGACGTCCGGACCTCAAGGCCGCCAATGGGTTTCCGGAGCCCCTTCCTGACCCGGAGTCCTTTATCGACAAGGTGTGGGAACGGACGCAGTCCGTCGAGGTCCGCTTCACGGCGGCGCTCGCGGACAAGGCCTCGGACGCCCAGCAGCAGTGGCTCGCGGAGCATGTCTCGGAGATCGTCTCCCCTGACTTGTTGCTCGCCGCCTATGACTACTTCCAGCCCCGTCCCGACGACGCGTTGAAGGACGTACGCCTCAAGGCGCGCGAGTCGCTGAGCCGCCGGCTCGAGCCGCTTGTCGCTGGTGCGAATGACTTCGAAGGACCGCTGATGCTGCTGGTGGGCGACTCCGCGAAGGATGTGCCGCTCACTCGGGAGGACATCCAGGCGCTGGAGCGGATCGCGGCCCTCCCGCGCTTTCGAAGCACCTCACTGGCCCAGGCGGGTGCCGCCGCGAAACGACGCCTGGAGTCCACGGGCATCACTCCGCGGCCCTCCCTCCTCTTCCAGGCAGCTGCGCTTTCGCTGGGCACGAATGCGCCGTTCAACTTGAAGCACCGGGTGAATGCGACGAAGGAACGCCTCTCCCCCGAGGAGCGGAGCCGACTGGGGCAGGTGCTCTTCACCCTGGGCGGACGCATCGTCGCGAGCTCTGCATTGGTGGACCACGTCGTGGGACTCAGCCTGATGCAGCAGGGCGCGGAGTTGATGGACGACAAGGCAAAGCTTGCCCAGGTGGCCCGGGACTTCGAACATGCCCGGACTGTGTTCCAGGCCGTCTCCTTGCTTCCGGGGGAAGCGTGGCCTCTGCCATCCGTCGTTCGCGAATTGGTGCAGGCCTCCCTGGCTGATGAATGGAAGAACCTGAGCGCTCTCGTCGCGCCCTGAGCAACTAGAGCGTCACCAGCCCCATCCGCGCCGCGCGCACCACGGCCTCCGTGCGGCGCTGCACGCCCAGCTTGGCCAGCACCGCATTCACGTGGAACTTGGCGGTGTGCTCGCTGATGTCCAGCCGGTCCGCGATGGCCTTGTTGGACAGGCCCTCCGCCAGGAGCCCCAGCACCTCGCGCTCGCGCGGCGTCAGCGTGTCCGGCCCGGGGGCTCCCGTAGGCGCCGTGTTCCTGGGCGCGGCGCGCACGTGGGACAGCCCCGGCTCGAACACGGCGAGGCCTCGCGAGACCGCGTGCAGCGCGGCTCCCAGCATCCCCGGGGCCACGTCGCGGAAGAGCAGGCCCCGCGCACCCGCGCCCAGCGCCAGCTCTCCCGCCGCCTCGTCCGCCACCAGCGCCAGCACCGGCGCGCCCAGGTCCGGCGCCGCGCCCTCCTCCAGCCGCAAGCCCGTGTCCCAGAGCACCACGTCGGGCGGCTCGCCCCGCGCCGCCTCCAGCTCCACCTGCGTGCCCGCCGCCACCACGGTCCAGGCCTCCGCCTGGTCGCTCAGCGCCCGTGCGAGCGCACCCCGGGCCAGGGGGTCCTCCGACACGAGCGCGAGCCTGGGCGATGACGAGGGCGCATCCAACATGAGCCCCTCATCCCTAACCGCGCCCGCCGCGTTCGCCACACCGCGCGGCGCCAGAGCGCCTTTCCTTCCCTCGGGGACGCGCCCCTGTGAAGAATCGTGAAGTCCTCCCGGGAGGGGCGCGCCATGACGATTCGGACAACGCGGTGGTGGGTGGCGGGGCTGCTCTTCGTGGCGAGCGCCCAGGCCGCCACGTCCCCCTTCACGAAGCGCGGCGATGAAATCGTCAACCTCGTGCGCACCCGCTACGTCGACGCGGCGAAGGGCGCCGCCTGGGCGGACGCGCACCAGGGCTACGCCGCCGACGCGAAGGACGTGGAGGACTTCACCCGGCGCACGAACGCGGCGCTCGCGGAGCTGAAGACCTCCCACACGGCCTACTACCCGAAGCAGAGCCCCGCCCACGCGGAGGTGACCTCCATCTTCGAGGTCTTCCTCAAGAAGGAGGACGTGCAGGCCACCGGCATCGGCGTGGACGTGCGGGAGACGCCGGACGGCTTCTTCGTCCGCCACGTCTTCGCGGACGGCCCTGGCGCGAAGGCAGGCCTCTTGCGCGGGGACCGGCTCGTCACCGTGGAGGGCAGGCCCTTCCACCCCTGGCACGCCTTCACGAACCGCGCGGGCAAACCCACGCGCCTCACCGTGGAGCGCGTGAAGGGCGCCGCGCCCCTGTCCCTCACCGTCACGCCCCGGCGCATGAACCCGCGCAAGGAGTGGCTCGCGGTCCAGAGGGCCAGTGGGCAGGTCGTGGAGCGCCAGGGCCGCCGCGTCGCCTACCAGCACGTCTACGCGTGCGCGGGCGAGGCGTACCAGCGAGCGTTGGAGGAGGCGCTCCAGGACACCTTCGCGGACGCGGACGCGCTCGTCATCGACTTCCGCGACGGCTGGGGCGGATGCAGCCCGGCCTTCATCAACCTCTTCAACCCCCAGGTCTCCCTCCTCCTCAACACCGGCCGCGATGGCAGGACGCGCCCCTACGCGCTGTCCTGGCGCAAGCCGGTGGTGCTGCTCGTCAACGGCAACTCCCGCAGCGGCAAGGAGATGGTGGCCTTCGCGATGAAGCGCCACCGGCTGGCGACGCTCGTGGGCGAAAGGACCGCGGGCGCGGTGCTGGCCGGCGGTCCCCAGAAGCTGGCCAACGGGGACCTGCTCTACCTCGCCGTCATGGACGTGACCGTGGACGGCGAGCGGCTGGAGGGCGTGGGCGTCCCGGTGGACGTGGAGGTCCCGGACGCGCTGCCGTACGCGGCCGGCGCGGACCCGCAGAGGGAGAGGGCGCTGGACGTGGCCGCCTCCCTCGTGAAGGGCTGAGGGCCTTCAGCGCAGCGTGACGCCGTGCCCCGGCGCGTCCGGGTCCAGGGTCAGCCGCCCGCCCGCGTACTGACCGCCGCCCTGGAACGGGTGGTTCGCGATGAACAGCGGCGTGTCCAGGTCCGCGTAGGTGAAGCCGCCCAGCCCCGCCGCCAGGTGCGCGGACGCGGTCATCGCGAGCACGCTCTCCACCATCCCGCCCACCATCAGCTCCAGCCCCGCCGCGCGGGCCAGGCTCCACATCGTCACCGCGTCCACCATCCCGCACTTCATCGTCTTGATGTTGATGCCGTGGCACGCGTTCTCACGGATGAGCCGCAGCACGTCCTTCACCGAGCGCGCCGACTCGTCCGCGCACACCGCGACCCTCGAGCGGTGCGTCACCTCCGCGAGCCCCGCGACGTCGGCCACCGGCTGCTCGAACAGCGACAGCGGCACCTCCGCGCGCTCCAGCTCCTTGAGGAACGCCAGCGCCTCCGCCACGTCATAGCCCCCGTTGGCGTCCGCGATGAGCCGCGCCTTCGGGGCCTCCTGGTGGATGGCCACGAGCCGCGCCGCGTCCGCGTCCGGGTCCAACGCGCCGACCTTCACCTTCACCGTGTGGATGCCCCGCCCCAGGATGGCCCGCGTGGACGCCACCGCGTGCTCCACGTCTCCGGCGGTGACCGTCATGTCGATGTCCAGCTCCGTCCCCGCCCCGCCGAAGAAGGCGTACATGGGGATGCGGTGGTGCCGGGTGAGCGCGTCCAGCAGCGCGATCTCCACGCCACACCGCGCGGCCGGCGCCAGCGCCAGCGCGTCCCCCAGCGCCTCCGACGCCGGCCGCCACTCCTGGGCGTCGCGGCCCACGAGCAGCTCGCGCACCGGCTCCAACGAAGCGAGCGTGCTGGCCTGCGTCTCTCCGCTCACCGCCGTGAAGGGCGCCGCCTCGCCCAACCCCACGGTGCCGTCCGCGAGCGTCACGCGCACGAGCGCGTTCTCCGCCGCCAGCTGCGCGCCGGTGGCGATGGCGAACGGCTCCGTCAGGGACAGGTGCAACGCTTCGAACGAGACGTGCGTGATGAGGGTAGGGCGCATGGGCAGGCATGAGTCTGGCCGACGTTCCCCTCCGGAGGGGAATCTTTCCCCTCCTTCCGGCTTTCACTCTCACGCGTCTGTAATTCGAGAAGGTTAAGAAAGATACGAAGACCGGGGCTGGCTTGAGCCGCCGTGCGATTCGTGGCGACATGCGGGCTCCCCGGGGGTTGGGCGGCGCCTGGGGCGCGAGGAGCCGGATGTCCGCGACTGACATGACCGTGGCCCTCCCGCTCCCGGACGCGCTCCTGGCCGCGTTGGAGGAGGCCGAGCGCGAACATCCCGAGGCGTGCATGGTGCTGCGGGCCGTGCGCTCCCCGGGTGGGGCCATCCTGGACTTCGAGTGGCTGTGGGCGAACCCCGCCGCGTCGCGCGCGCTGGGCCGGGACCCGGAGTACCTGCGGGGCCGGCGCCTGGGCGAGGTCTCCTCGAAGGACGGCATCGCCGGCCGCATGGACCTGTTGCGCCAGGTGGTGGAGTCCGGCCGGCCGCACGCGGACCACTTCTCCGAAGGGGAGGTGCTGCTGCAGGGCACGGCGGTGCCGCTGCGGGACGGGGTGCTGTTGCGCCTCCGTGACATCACCAGCGCCCAGCGGGTGGAGGAGGGGCTGCGCGAGACGCTGGACTGGGTGCGCGACGTGCTGGAGAGCATGCCGGACGCCTTCTTCACCGTGGACACGGACTGGCGCCTCACCTACGTGAACCGCAACGCCGCCGCGCTGACCGGCCGCCCCCAGGAGGAGCTCTTCCGCCGCGTGCTGTGGGATGCGTGCCCGGAGCTGTGCGGCACCCCGTTCGAGCGCACGATGCGCGAGGTGGCCGCCGAGGAGAGCTACCGCCTCTTCGAGCTGCGCACCGGCAGGGACCGCTGGCACGAGGTGCACGCCTGGTCCAGCGGCCGCAACATCTCCACCTACGCGCGCGACATCACCGACAAGAAGCGCGTGCAGGCGGAGCGCGACGCGCTGCTCGCCCGCGAGCACTCCGGCCGCCTGGAGGCGGAGGCCCTGGCCCAGCGCCGCACCCACGAGCTGATGGCCGCGCGCGAGCGGCTGGTCCAGTCGGAGAAGCTGGCCATGGCGGGCCAGTTGGCCGCGGGCGTGGGCCACGAAATCAACAACCCGCTGTCCTACGTGGCCGGCAACCTTCAGTTCGCGGTGGAGCAGCTCACGGCGCTCGCCCGCCGTCCCGGCCTCCAGGACGTGGTGGGGGAGGCGCTGGAGGCGCTGCGCGAGGCGAAGGAGGGCGCGGAGCGGATCCGCGTCATCGTGCGCGACCTGCAGACCTTCGCCCGCGCGGACGAGCTGCGCCTGGGGCCTGTGGACGTGCACGCGGCGCTGGAGTTCGGCATCTCCATGGCGATGACCCACCTGCGCAGCCGCGCCCAGGTGGAGCGCCACTTCGGCCAGGTGCCGCCCGCGCTGGCGCACGAGGCGCGCCTGGGGCAGGTGTTCCTCCACCTGCTCATCAACGCCGCGCACGCCATCCCCGCGGGCGCCTTCGACCGCCACCGCGTGACGCTCACCACCCGCCGCGAGGGCGCGTGGGTGCTGGCGGAGGTGTCCGACACCGGCCTGGGCATGACGCCGGAGGTGCTCCAGCGCGCCTTCGAGCCGTTCTTCACCACGCGCCCCGTGGGGGAGGGCAGCGGCCTGGGGCTGTCCATCTGCCTGGGGCTCGTGCGCAGCATGCACGGCGAGCTGACGGCCACCAGCATCCCCGGCCTGGGCAGCACCTTCCAGGTGCGGCTGCCCGTCTTGGAGCCCATCGTGCACCCGGTCGTCCCCGCGGTGCGCTCGGACGAGAGGCCTTGCCGCAAGCGCGTGCTGGTGGTGGACGACGAGCCTCAGCTCACCTCGGTGCTAAGGCGCATCCTCGGACGGCAGCATGACGTGGTGGTGGCGCACAGCGGCCGGGAGGCGCTGGCGCTGCTGGAGCAGGACGACGCCTTCGACCGTGTCTTCTGCGACCTGATGATGGCGGACCTCACCGGCATGGACGTGCACGCGGAGCTGTCACGGCGCCGGCCGGAGCTCCTGTCGCGCTTCGTGTTCATGACGGGCGGCAGCTTCACGGAGCGCGCCCGCGCCTTCCTCCAGGTCGTGCCGCTGCCGCGCATCGAGAAGCCCTTCGAGCCCGGCCTCCTGCACTCGCTGGTGGAGTCCTCGCCGCCGCGCGCCGGTTGAGCGCGGGCGGCGAGAGCGTGGGAACTACAGCTTCACCTCGTCGCGCTCCGGCCGCGTGATGTACGCGGTGGTGGGGTTCGCGGGGTCGGCCAGCTTCTTCAGCAGGCTGTCCATGCCGTTGGAGCGCGCGAAGGCCATCTCGTTCTTCGTCACGCCCACCAGCGTGAGCAGCTCCACCTGACCGCTGGGCAGGGTGAAGTGGCTGGGGCGGTTGGCGTCCTTCACGAACACGAAGCCCGCGAGCTTCGTCTCACCGCCGGTGAGCGTGCCGTCCACCGGATAGCGGTGCCCCATGGCGAACAGCCGCGCGCACACGAGGTTGTAGGCCATCATGTCCAGCAGACGCAGGATGGGCCAGCGCTCCTCCTCGGGCGTGTGGATGACCATCTCGTAGCCCAGGCCGCTGCGGGCGTCGTCCGGCAGGTCCTCGCCGGGGGCCACCGTGAAGGGGTTGGACAGGCCGCTCGTCACGTAGGTCCAGTACGGGTGCTCCGGGCTGGGAGGCGCCACGCGCACGCCCATGGGCAACCAGTTCGGATCCATCTCCGTGCCCTGGGCCAGCTCGCTCTCCAGCCACCCCTCCAGCACGCCGGTGCCCTCCAGGAGGTCCACCTCCTCGCGGATGGCGCCGAACAGCTTGGGGTACTCCACCTCGTCGCGGTCAGCCCAGCAGTCTTCGTACCACTGGATGAAGTCTTCGTCGGTCTCCGGGACTTTCATGGGGGCGGACTCTAGAGGTTCACCCCGATTTCACAACTTGAACCGAGCCCGGATGCCCATTGGCCGGTGGGCTGGCGGACAGACGTCCGGGTTTTTCAGGTGCCGGTGGACCCGGGGGCTGGGTTGGAGGCCCACGGCTTGAGGCCGCAGATGCGCTCCGCCTCCTCCACGGCGGGTGCCAGCCGTGCGTGCTCCATGCGCAGGAAGCTCCGCACCGCCTTGTCCAGGCGCTTGTCGAAAATCAGGTGGGCGCTGTGCACGGCGGTGGGCTCGAAGCCGCGGGACACCTTGTGCTCGCCGCCCGCGCCGGGCTCGAAGACCTTGCGCCCCGAGCGGATGCAGTCGTCCACGGAGTGATACAGGCAGACGTTGAAGTGCAGGAAGGGGTGCTCCTCCGTGCAGCCCCAGTAGCGGCCATAGAGCCGCTCCGGCGTGGCCAGGTTGAAGGCCCCGGCGATGACCCTCCCGTCCTTCACCGCCTCCACCATCTCCACCGTGTCGGGCAGGTCGCGGAAGACGCGCTCGAAGAAGCCGGGGGTGAGCTGCACCTGGCCCCAGGCGTGGCGCTCGCAGGTGGACGTGTAGAAGGTGTACGCGCGCTGGGCGTGCTCCGGGGTCAGGTCCGCGCCGCGCACGGTGCGCAGCTGGATGCCCTGGGTGGCCGCGGCGCCGCGCTCGCGCTTGAGCTGGTTGCGGCGCTTGGAGTCGAAGCGGGCCAGGTAGTCGTCGTAGCTCCTGTAGCCCGGGTTCTTCCAATGGAACTGGAGCGTGATGCGGCGCGCGAGCCCGGCCTCCTCCAGGAAGTCCGCCTCTTCATCCGTGGGGTAGAGCACGTGCACGCCGGAGCAGTCCTGCTCCTGGGCGCTGTCCACGGCGGCCTGGAGGAGCGCGAGGCGCAAGGCCTTCGCGTCCTCGCCCGGGGCGGTGAGGAAGCGCGGCACGGTGGCGGGGGACAGGGGGCCGCCCACGAGCAGCTTCGGGTAGTACTCCACGCCCAACTGGGCGGCGGCGTTGGCCCAGCCGAAGTCGTAGATGTACTCGCCCATGCTGTGGAACTTGAGATAGGCGGGCGCGGCGGCGACCAGCTTCCTGCCCCGCCACAGCGTCAGGTGGTGCGGGGCCCAGCCGGTGTCCTCGGTGGCGCTGCCGCTCTCCTCCATGGCGGACAGCCACGCGTGGCGCACGAAGGGGGGCGCGCCGTCGGCGACCAGGGCATCCCACTGGGCGGCCGGGACATCGCGGATGGCATCGAGAATGCGGACCTTGAGCGGGGTGTCGGCGGGCACGGGAGCAGTCTTAACGCGGGCCTGTCCCCTTCGCTCCCGTTCGTCCCATTGGAGGGCACCCGGGCGAGCGGGCCCGGGGCCTCTCAGGAGGCCTTCTTGCGGGGCGGCGCCTGGGTCCGGGCGGTCATCACCCGGGCCAGGTTGTCCTCGATCCAGGAGGTCAGCGCCTCCACGTGGACGGCGACCTCTTCGCCCAGGGGCGTGAGGCTGTAGTCGACGTGGGGGGGAATCACGGGGTGGGCCTCGCGGTGCACGAAGCCGTCCTGCTCCAGGGACTGGAGCGTCTGGGCGAGCATCTTCTCGCTGACCCCGCCCACCTTGCGGCGCAGCTCGCTGAAGCGGTGGGTGCCCTCCTCCTTGAGCGCGACGAGCACCAGCACGCCCCACTGGCTGGTGACGTGCTCCAGGACGCCGCGCGAGGGACACATCGGCGCGTACAGGTCCCCGCGCTGCTTCACCTTCTCCAGCAGTGGACTGCCCTTGCTTGCCTTCATGACGGGACACTTACCATGAGGTGCGTACTTACGAAAAGTGAGTACCCCCGTTACGGTAAGCGCCAGTTCGATTTCGCGCCTGGAGCGCGGGAAGGAAAGGGCGGAGCCATGTTCGTGGTCACGGGAGCCTCGGGGAAGCTGGGCCAGTTCGTCGTGGAGGGGTTGCTGAAGAAGGTGCCGGCGAACCAGGTGGCGGTGGCGGTGCGCAATCCGGACAAGGCGAAGGCCTGGGCCGAGCGCGGCGTGCAGGTGCGCCAGGTGGACTACGACCGTCCGGAGACGCTGAACGGGGCGTTCTCCAAGGGAGACACGGTGCTGCTCATCTCCGCGAACGAGGTGGGCAAGCGCTTCCCGCAGCACTCGGCGGTGATTGAAGCGGCGAAGAAGGCGGGCGTGAAGCTGCTGGCCTACACGAGCATCCTGTTCGCGGACAGGAGCGGGCTGTCGCTGGCGGGGGAGCACAAGGCGACGGAGGAGGCCATCCGCGCGTCAGGCATCCCGTACGTGTTCCTGCGCAACGGCTGGTACGTGGAGAACTACACGGAGCACATCGGGCCGGCGCTCCAGTACGGCGTGGTGCAGGGCAGCGCGAAGGAGGGCCGGGTGGCCACGGCGACGCGTCAGGAGTACGCGGACGCGGCGGTGGCGGTGCTGACGGGCACGGGCCACGAGAACCAGGTGTACGAGCTGGCGGGAGACGCGAGCTTCAGCCTGCCGGAGTACGTGGCGGAGCTGTCGCGCCAGTCGGGCAAGCCGGTGAAGTACGTGGACCTGCCGGTGGCGGAGTTCTCCGCGGCGCTCCAGGGGGTGGGCGTGCCCAAGCCCTTCGCGGACACGCTGGCGGACGCGGACGCGGGCCTGTCACGCGGGGAGCTGAATGACACGAGCCGCACGCTGAGCCGGCTGATTGGGCGGCCCACGGCGCCGTTCGGGAACGCGATTGGCGCGGCGCTGAAGCAGGGCTGAGGTTCGGGTGGCGCTCCCTGGCCCGCGAGGTCACTTCGTGGGTCAGGCTTCCTCGTCAGGGAGGAGCGTGCGGAGCAGTTCGTCGTCAGGTCCGAGTGGACGCCAGCCAGCGGGCGGTGGATGGGCACGGAGCGAAGCTCTCGCCTGCCTTACGCGCTCCTCATGAGTCTCGGGGGTGTAGCTGCTCCAACGGGCGAGTACTTGGGCAACATCGAATCGGTTTGTGTCGTCCAGCACGGGTGGCCATCCATCTGGAAGATGCTGGAACAATTCGCGCACGAACTGCCCTCTAACCAGGCGTGTCACCTGCTTGCGCTGCTCCGCCTCCGCCACCAACCCGCTGAACACCTGCACCCCGGCGACGTCGTCCGCCCCAAGTTCCTCGGCCAATGCCACCAGTGATGCGGTGGGACGTGCTTCGGCAAAGGCAGTCAGCGAGTCGTAGCCGCGTTCGCGGACACGCTCGTATATGCGGACCTTCCAGTTCCCCTGCCACGAACGTCCGTCGGTCATCGCCTCCTCCCGGAGATGAAGTTCATCGGGATGTCGTACTCCTTCAGATATCCCGCGACGAGCTTCAAGATCTCGCTCCGTGTCAGCCTCTGGCCAGCTTCGGCCTCCGCGTCGCGTAGTACCTTCATGATCATCCGGTTCCATTCTCTGGGCCATGTGCGCCCCAGGCGCCAGCTCCCGCCACCGTGAATCGCTTCGTGGTGGGCTTGCTCCAACCGGACGCAGAACTGGTCGATGTCCATGTCGCCCTTGAAACCGCGCTGCTCGAACCACTCGCGGTGCTCTTGCGGCAGCACATGGTGCTTCGGCGCGTCCGACATGCCCGCCCCCGCTCTGCCCGTCACCTGCATGCCACGAACTTCGGGGCTGTCCCCCAGCGCGTCGCGTACGCCCCTGGGCAGGTCATGATGTGACTGAGCCATCATGACCTGTCCGCCCTGAATGAGGACGGCGGCACTGGCGGCGGGAACGGAGATGACGCCGGCCTGCACGAGCCTTCGCATCATCTCCACCCACTCCGCGGAGACCACCAACCGCGAGCCCACCATGACTCCGCCCGAACTCATCACGAGGCCCATGCCGAGCGTGGCGGGTGCTGAGGGACGCACGCGTGGCATGGCCATCTTCATCGTGGAGATCATCGTGACCATCTCCACCGCCTGCATCGCCGCGATGACCTGCCCGCCGAACTTCATGGTCGCACGGGTTTCTCGCTGGAGCGTGTTGAACTCGCGGGTCAGCTCCCCCATCAGCTCGGGCATCGCGGTCGTCGCTGCCTCCACCCGCTCCGGGTCCAGTGACGCGAGCTCCTTCAGCGTGGGCTCCATCATTCCCTGCACGCGATGCAGGTCCGTGAAGAGCTTTTCGACGCTGCACATCGGGCAGTTGCGAAGCACGGCGTCTCCGAGGTGCAGGAAGTCCACCCAGGTGGCCAGCAGGAGTGTTCCGAATTGAGCCGCCTGGAGCCGTGGCCCTGTCATGCGCAGAAGGCCCAACTCCATGTCCGTGTCGCCGACTTCCGAGGCCGCGGCCGTCAACGCGGTGGCGCTCCCCAGCGCACCATGAAGCCACGTCATTTGCTTGGAGCCCTGGTCGAGGTACCGCGTGAAGATGTCGCCAGTAATGCCCCATCCCCCGAGGTTGGGAGGACGGGCCGCCAGTTTGGAGAACGCGGCTTCAACACCCGTCAGGGATCCCTTCACCTCGTCCGTGGCGTCGAGGACTGCCTGACGCGTCAACGCAGCGCTCAGAGCCCCGCCTCCAATAGCTCCCTCCCTGCTGCCGTCTCCAACTGCTGTCACGTCATCGCGCTGCTGCTGGCGGCGCAGGAGTCGTTGCTCGGGCCCGGCAAGAGCGTGCGGGAGGGATTTCCAGGTACGAGGGGGCTCATCGCTCGGAGTTTCCGCCCACGGTGACGAAGAGGCCTCGCGCGGCGCGTAGCTCAAGCTTCGGCCATGTCCAGGCGCTTGCGACACGGAGGAGCATCCCGTGGCCAGCAGTACCAGGGCCAGCACCAGGGCGTCAGCGCGCATCGTCCACTCCCAGGCCCACCGAGGCGAATGCCCCTGGCCGCAGCGTTCGTTCCGGCGTGGGGAACAGCAGCGTGCCACCCGTCCCCAGCGCATAGAGCTTCCTGCCCAGGAAGCGCCAGCGGACCTCGGCGGCCCCCAGATAGCGTGCGCCCGGCTGTCCCATCTCCACCCCGAGCCCCTTTACCGCCACTTCGAGGCTGCGCGCGAAGAGCTGCATCGACACACGCCCATCCACGTCGAAGCGGCCCCACGAGAAGGCTTCCGCGCCCAGTGATAGCTTCAGGTGCTTGTAGAGGCCGCCATAGCGGACCGAGTCCCAGCCCACCTCCGTCTCGCTGAAGACGGAATAGCCGTCCGGGAAGACTGCCTTCGCCAGTGGCACGCTGTTCGGTCCTGCAGCCTTGAAGCGCGCCAGTTCGTAGTCCGGGCCGAAGAAGCCCTGCCGGAAGCCACCGTGCTGCCTGCGAACCTCCAACCTCAGCCGTAGAACCAGCGTGGGCGTCAACGCATCCGCGCCCATGCCCATCACCGCGCCCCAGGCGCCGCCCTCTCCGGGACGTCCACCCCAACCCGCAATCAGATGCGCCTCGAAGCCTGGCCGCACCGCCACCACGGCGGTGCCGTCCACGTGCGCCAGCGTCACCGAGGGCGTGCGTCCTCCTGTCCGTCCCCAGTCATGCACGGCGGAGAGCGCCAGCGTGTAGCGGCCCGGCTCATGGGGCTGGCCGAAGAGGACGTGCTGCACGTCCAGAGCGACTTCCGCTCCCATGATGCGCGCGCCCAGCACGTCCGACGCGAACGCATGCGTATAGAAGGGCCCCAGCGTGCCGGTGAGGAAGCCGCCCGCTGGGTGGTAGTCGGGATTGCCCCGGTTGGAGTAGCGCCGCACGAGGTGCGCGGACAGCAGGCTGTAGGACTCCAGCGCGCCGAACCAGACGCCCACGGGCGCGTTGTCCGAGCCCAGTTTGAGTCCGCGCACCACCTGCCCGAAGTCGGAGAGGCTGTCCCAGTCCTCCCTCCTCACGAGACCCGTGCCGCCCCACGCGCGCAATCTGACCGGTGCGCCGAGGTTGAGCCCGAACTCCGGACCGCCATCGAGGATGAGGGTGGGCTCCAATTGGACGAAGCCTTCAGTCTCACCGCCACCTGATCGCGGAAGGAACGCGAGCGGCGCTACCTCCAGCCGTGCCAGTGAAGACCAGGAGCGAGAGGGTTCCTTGGGGACTGAAGCTTCGGAGTCAGGCGAAGCCGAAGCCGCTCCGCGCATGGAAAGGAGTCCCAGCCACAGCACCGCCCACCAGCGGTCGCCCATTGCTCGCGCCTCCTGACTGCACTCCGGTGCGGTGTGCAGAACCCCCGTGATAGCCGCGAAGTCCGACACGTCGGCCAGGCCATGCGATGCACGCTCCAGAAGGCACGGAGGAAAGCGAGGGAGGTGCTGCGCCTCTCGCCGAGGGCTTCTGGCTGCGCGATTTGTTAGAGAACTTCTGGCGACCTGCCTGTCGCCGGTTGCTTCCATCCGGAAAAGGGAGAGGACCTCCAATGTTCGTCATCACGGGAGCCACGGGCCGGTTGGGCCGTTTCGTCGTTGAAGGCCTGCTGAAGAAGGTCCCCGCGAACCAGGTCGCGGTCGCGGTGCGCAATCCGGACAAGGCCAAGGACTGGGCCGCGCGCGGCGTGCAGGTGCGCAAGGCGGACTACAGCCGCCCGGAGACGTGGGACGGCGTGTTCTCCAGCGGGGACACGGTGCTGCTCATCTCCTCCAGCGAAGTCGGCCAGCGGCGCAAGCAGCACCAGACCGTGGTGGACGCGGCGAAGAAGGCCGGTGTGAAGCTGCTGGCCTACACGAGCATCCTGCACGCGGACACGTCGCGGATGGTGCTGGCGCCGGAGCACCTGTTCACGGAGGAGGCCATCCGCGCATCCGGCTTGCCGTTCGTGTTCCTGCGCCACAGCTGGTACCTGGAGAACTACACGGAGGCCGCGATGCGGACGCTGGAGCAGGGCGTGCTTCGGGGCTGCGCGAAGGACGGCCGTGTCGCTCCCGCCACCCGCCAGGACTACGCGGACGCCGCCGTCGCGGTGCTCACCGGCACGGGCCACGAGAACCAGGTGTACGAGCTCGCGGGCGACACCGGCTTCACGCTGGCGGAGTACGCCGCGGAGCTGTCACGCCAGTCCGGCAGGACGGTGACGTACCAGGACCTGCCACCGGCAGACTTCGCCGCCGCGCTCATGCAGGCGGGCCTGCCCAAGGGCTACGCCGACGTGCTGGCGAACTCCGACGAGGGCATTGCTCGCGGCGACCTGAACGACACGAGCCGCACGCTGAGCCGCCTCATCGGCCGCCCCACCACGACGCTGGCCGAAGCGCTCAAGCAGGCCTGAGAAACACCACGGGGGAGCGGTCCCTGACGGACGGCTCCCCCGCGTTGCTTCAAGTCTGGACCGGAACTCAGGCCACCTGTGCTCCGGCGCCGCTCTGGCGGGCCACTTCGCGCGGCTCCGGGTAGACGGCGCGCTGGGGCGTGGTGATGCGGATGACGCCCAGCTTGGACAGCACGCGCATCACCTGCCACGTGGGGTCGATTTCGAAGGCGCGCGCCGCGAAGTTCGGGCTGCTGCCGTACTTGTGGTGGTTGTTCTGGAACAGCTCACCCATGCACAGCACGTCCACCGGCAGCGTGTTGCGCGACTTGTCCGCGCCCTTGAAGTTCCGGTAGCCGTACTTGTGCCCGCACCAGTTCACGATGGCGCCGTGCACCGGGCCCATCACGAAGTGCACCGGCAACAGCAGGAACATCCAGGCCGACGTCGCGAACGTCGCGTAGAACGCCGTGTACAGCGCCACCCAGCCCAGCACCGCCCACCAGGACTGGCCCAGCGTCTCGTCCACGAGCTTCCACTCCGGGTAGCCACCCTCGAAGCGCGGCTCCGGTTGAATCTTGCGCGTCAGGATGCCCGAGTAGCGCTCCTTCGTGTGCCACATCATCCGCAGCACGTCCTTGAAGTAGTGCGGCGAATGCGGGTCGTTCTCCGTGTCCGAGTACGCGTGGTGCTCGCGGTGCAGGATGGCGTACGCCCGCGGCGACAGGTACGAGGAGCCCTGCACCAGGTAGGTGAGCAGGTGCATCACCTTCTCCGTGCGCGGACCCATGCTGTACATGCGGTGCGCCGCGTAACGGTGCTGGAAGAAGCTCTGGAAGAAGACGCAGAGCAGCCAGTGACTGATGAAGAAGATGATGATGGCCATGACTCTCCCGTGATGACAGACCCAGGGCTAACACCCCCCCTGTCACGGCAATGTCAGCGCTCCCCATGTCACCGGCACCGGATGGGCCCCACCGTCCCGCTCCGGACGCACGCCACTGAGCGTCCCACCCGTGCGCCTGTCCGTTGGTGGATAAGGCCCGGTGCGGCCACCCATTCGCCTCCGTCCCAGGTGTCGCACCGCGACGTTGCGGGCCGTCCCCGGGGAGGGCAGAAGGGCACGCGGCGCGTCACCCCGGGCTTCACTCCCCTTCGCGCCCAGGAGCCTCCACCGTGGATCGGGCAACCCTCGTCGGACTGGACAAGCAGCACGTCTGGCACCCCTATACCGCCATGGAGCAGTACATCGCGAAGACGGACCCCCTGGTCATCGTCCGCGCGGAGGGCGTCTGGCTCCATGACGCGGACGGACGGCGCTACCTGGACGCCAACGGCTCCTGGTGGGTGTCCACCCTGGGACACCGCCACCCGCGCCTCGTGCACGCACTCACCGAGCAACTGGGCAGCCTGGCCCACGTCTCGCTCGCGGGCATCACCCACGGCCCCGCGGCCCGCTTGGGACAAGAGCTGACTGCGCTGGCCCCGGGCGCGGACCGGGCGGACGTGCCCTCGGGAGAGAAGCTGTCGCGCGTCTTCTATTCGGACAACGGCAGCACCGCGGTGGAGGTGGCCATCAAGATGGCCGCGCAGTACTGGGCGCAGAACGGACGGCCCCGCCGCACCCGCTTCATCACCCTGACCGGGGCCTTCCACGGCGAGACGATTGGCTCCACCAGCGTGGGTGGCGTGCACGAGTTCCGCGACGTGTTCGGCCCGCTCCTCTTCGACGTGGTGCACGTGCCGTCCCCCGCCGAACCCGGCGGCCACGCGCGTGCCCTGGAGCAGGTGAAGGCCGCGCTCGCGGCGGATCCGGATGGCATCGCCGGCGTCATCCTGGAGCCCGTCATCCAGGGCGCGGCGGGCATGTGGATGTCGTCGCCGGACTTCGTGCGCGAGGTGCGCGAGGCCACCCGCGCGGTGGACACCTTCCTCATCGCCGACGAGGTCTTCACCGGCATGGGCCGCACCGGCGCGCGCTTCGCGGTGGACCTGGCCGGCGTGGTGCCGGACCTACTGTGCCTGGCCAAGGCGCTCAGCGGGGGCCTGCTGCCCTTCGCCGCCACGCTCGCGTCGGAGCGCATCTTCCAGGGCTTCCTGGGGGCGAAGGACCGGGCGCTGTATTACGGGCACTCGTACTGCGGCAACCCGCTGGGCGCGGCCGTGGCGCGCGAGGTGCTGGCCGTGTACCGCGACGAGGACGTGCTGGGGCAGGTCCAGCGCAAGGCGCCGCGCGTGAAGGCCGCCTTCGAGCGCATGGCCGCCACCCTCCCCGGGCTCGTGCGCCCGCGCGCGGTGGGCATGGTGGGCGCGGTGGACCTGGGCGGCGGAGGCTACTTCGCGGACAGCGGCTGGCGCGTCTATGAGGCCGCCCGCCGCCGCGGCCTGTACCTGCGCCCCATGGGCAACACCGTCTACATCGCGCCCGCGCTCAACATCCCGGACGCGGACCTGGACCTGTTGCTCCAGGGCGTGGAGGACAGCCTGCGCGAGGTGGCGGCGGGCTGAGTCGTTCCTCGCCACCGGCGCGTGCCAGGAGGCCCCTTCCTGCTTCCCGGTGCCTCCCGGACCTCCTCCGTGCGCATCCGTTGAGTCAGGCGCCGTGCCGGTGCTGGCTCTTGAGGAGGGAACCGCCGTGACACTCGAAACCCACCGTCCGCAGACAGGCCCCGGCCTGCCCGCCGGGCTGACGCCGGACAGCGTGGAGCTGTTCCGGGCGCAGCTGCGCGGCGCGCTCATCCAACCGGGCGACGCCGACTACGCGGAGGCGTGCCAGCTGTACAACGCGATGATCCACAAGCGCCCGGCCATGGTGGCCCGGTGCGCGGACGTGGCGGACGTCATCGCCGCGGTGGCCCTGGCCCGCGAGCGCAAGCTCCCCCTGGCCGTGCGCGGTGGCGGCCACAACGGCGGAGGCCTGGGGCTGGTGGATGACGGACTGGTCATCGACCTGTCGCGCATGCGCGGCGTGCGCGTGGACCCGGACGCCCGCACGGTGCGCGTCTCCGGCGGCGCCGTCTGGGGGGACGTGGACCATGCCACCCACGCCTTCGGGCTCGCGGTGCCCTCCGGCATCATCTCCACCACGGGCGTGGGCGGGCTCACGCTGGGCGGCGGCCTGGGACACCTCACGCGCCGCTTCGGGCTCACCATCGACAACCTGCTCGCCGTGGACATGGTGCTCGCGGACGGCCGCTTCGTCACCGCGAACGAGGAGAAGCATTCCGACCTGTTCTGGGCGGTGCGCGGCGGAGGCGGCAACTTCGGCGTGGTGACGTCGTTCCTCTTCCGCGCCAACCCCGTGGACACCATCATCGGCGGCCCCACGCTCTGGCCCCTGGACCGCGCGGCGGAGGTGATGCGCTGGTACCGCGAGTTCCTCCCGGCCGCGCCGGACGAGCTCAACGGCTTCTTCGCCTTCATCACAGTGCCACCCGCGCCGCCCTTCCCGGAGGAGCTCCACCTCCAGAAGATGTGCGGCGTGGTGTGGTGCTACACGGGCGACCCCGCGCGCGCGGACGCGCTGTTCAAGCCCGTGCTGGCGCTCAAGCCCGCGCTGCACGGCGTGATGCCCATGCCGTTCCCCATGCTGCAGACCGCGTTCGACGCGCTCTATCCGCCGGGCCACCAGTGGTACTGGCGCGCGGACTTCGTGCGCGAGCTTCCGGACGCGGCCATCGAGCGCCACGTGTCCTTCGCGGAGCGCCTGCCGTCCATGCAGTCCACCATGCACCTGTACCCCATCGACGGGGCGGCGCACCGCGTGGGCCCGCATGACACGGCCTTCCGCTTCCGCGACGCGCGCTGGTCGGAGGTCATCGTCGGGGTCGACCCGTCACCGGAGCGGGCGGCGGACATCTCCACCTGGGCGAAGGAATACTGGAACGCGCTGCACCCGTACTCGGCGGGCGGCGCCTACGTGAACTTCATGATGGAGGAGGGGCAGGAGCGCGTGCAGGCCACCTACGGTGACAACTACGCGCGGCTGGTGGAGGTGAAGCGGACCTACGACCCGCACAACCTCTTCCACGTGAACCAGAACATCCAGCCCGGCCCGGTGACGCCCCCGAGCGTCGCGCACTGAAGGCGCCTGGCTCAGGCCTGGACCCGCGGCGGCAGCGGCAGGTCGATGATGAAGGCGGCGCCCTGGTCGGGGGCGCTCTTCAGGACCAGCTTGCCGTGGTGGCCCTCGACGATCTGCTTGGCGATGAAGAGGCCCAGCCCCAGGCCGTGCACGGAGCGGGGCGGGCCGCCGCGCTCGAAGCGTTCGAAGACGCGGTCCTGGTGCTCCCGCGGGATGCCCGGGCCGCCGTCCGACACGTAGAGGATGAGCCGGTCGCCGTGCTTCCGGAGCCCGATGCCGAGCGCCGTGCCCGGCGCGTACTTGATGGCGTTGGACACCAGGTTCGTCAGCACCTGGAGCATGCGCGAGCGGTCCCACCACACGCGCAGGTTCAGCTCCGACCGCAGCTGCAGGACGCAGTGGGCCTGCTCCATCTGTTCGCGGAAGATGTCGAGGACCTCGTGCACCAGCTCCATCGGGTCGCTCTCCTCCATGTGGAGGTCGAGCTTGCCCGCGCGGATGCGGGAGACGTCCAGCAGCTCGTCCACCAGCCGCGACATCCGCTCCACCTGCCGCTGCGCGGACTCCACCGACGACGCGAGCTTCTCCAGGGAGGGCGGCTCGGCGCGCTTGGAGGACAGGCGCCGGCGCGTCATCTCCAGGTGCAGGAGCAGCGCGGTGACGGGCGTCTTCAGCTCGTGGGATGCCACGCCCAGGAAGGTGTCGCGCGCGGCCAGCGCGTGTTGGAGGTCGCGCGTGAGGGCCTCCAGTTGCTGGCGCGCGCGGGTCCGCTCGCTGACCTCCTGCACGGCGACGAGCAGGCCCTGGATGCGGCCCTCGCCGTCGCGCTGGGGGTGGATGTCCACGTCCACCAGCAATTCCTTGAGGCCCCCCTGGCCGTCCGGCTGGCGCACCGGCACCTCGCGGCCCACGAAGGGCTCGCCGGTGCGGTAGACCCCCTCCAGGTGCTGGATCAGCACGCCGTGGCCCCCAGCCGGCTGCGCGTCGCGCGCGGGCCGGCCCAGCATGTCCCGGCCCATCAGGTTCGCGAACAGGGGGTTGATGACCGTGAAGACGAGGTCCGGGCCGGACATCACGCACATGGCCGCGGGGGCCTGCATGAAGAAGTCGGAGAGCTGCTGCCGGGCCCGGCCCAGCTGGAGCTGGCTGTCCACGCGCGCGATCAGCTCGCGCGCGGAGAAGGGCTTCACCAGGTAGTCGTCCGCGCCGGCCTGGAGCCCCTCGATGCGGGCCTCCTCGCCCGCGCGCGCCGACAGCATGATGAAGGGGATGCCGTGCGTGCGCGCGTCGCCGCGCAGCTTCTGGATCAGCCCGAAGCCATCCAGCCGGGGCATCATCACGTCGCTGACGATGAGGTCCGGCCTCGCTTCGAGCGCCGCCTCGAAGGCCGCCTCGCCGTCCGCCACCGCGCGCACGTTCCAGTGCGCCGACAGCAGGCTGCTCACGTACGCGCGCATGTCCGCGTTGTCGTCCGCGACGAGCACGTGCCCACGCCTCGTGGACAGCGCGAACCCCGCGCCCGTGTCCCCCAGCAGGGTGGTCTCGACGGAAGCCCTCACCGGCTCCGGCTCCGCACCCGGCGGCGGCGGGGACTCCGGCGCATCCGGCAGCCAGCGCAGGGCCTCCTCGCTGAAGGCGGACCCCAGCTTGCCCGCGTGCGGGGTCCCCGCGTCCTCCTGGACCTGTTCCGCGGGAAGGTGCGCGCGGCCCAGCGGCAGCTCCACGAAGAAGGTGCTGCCCTCACCCTCCACGCTGTGGACGCCCAGCGTGCCGCCGTGCAGCTTCACCAGCTCCTGGATGAGCGCCAGGCCAATGCCGGTGCCTTCGTGCGTGCGCCCGTGCGAGGACTCCACGCGGTGGAAGCGCTCGAACACGCGCGGCAGCTCCGCCTCCGGGATGCCGGTGCCGGTGTCCCGCACGGTGAGCCGCACCCGCGTGCCTTCGCGCTGAAGCCGCACGGTGACGCCGCCGTGGAGCGTGAACTTGAACGCGTTGGAGAGCAGGTTGAGGACAACCTTCTCCCACATGTCCCGGTCCACGTAGACGGGCTCGCCCACGTCCCGCGCGTCCACGGTGTACTGGAGCCCCGCCTTCTCCATGGCGGAGCGGAAGACGCTGGCCAGGTCCTCGGTGAGCCGCGCCAGGTCCGTGGGGTGGTAGCTGGCCTTCACCCGGCCCGCCTCGATGCGCGAGAAGTCCAGGAGCGAGTTGACCAGCTTCAACAGGCGCAGCGCGTTGCGGTGGGTGAGCTCCTGGCGCGCGCGCTGGGTGGGCGGCAGGGGCGCGGACGCGTCCGCGAGCGACTCCTCCAGCGGGCCCAGGATGAGCGTGAGCGGCGTGCGGAACTCGTGCGACACGTTGGAGAAGAACGCTGTCTTCGCCCGGTCGATGGCCGCCAGCGCCTCCGCGCGCTGCGCCTCCGCCTCGTAGGCGCGCACGCTGGAGACGGCGTTGGTGACCGTGGCCTGGAGCTGCTCGTAGAAGCTTCGGTAGGCGTCATCCATGGCGCGGCGGGGGCTCACGCCGGCCACCAGGTAGCCGAAGGGCTCCGCCATGCCGGCCGGGTGGATGGGCAGCACGCGCGCGTGCGTCGGCGGTTCCTCGTACGGCCCCAGCGTCAGGCCCATGTCCAGGCTCAGCGGCGCGCGCGGCACGTCCACCGAGCTCGCCGGATCCGCGCCCGCGGTGGCGAAGGGCCACGGCCCGTCCAGCCCCGCCTCCTCCGGGCTCCACGCGGTGCCCGGGGGCAGGCCCATGCCGGCCACCCAGCGGACGCGCGGGGTGGACTCGTCGCGGCGGTAGAAGAGCAGGAAGGGCACGTCGAGCGCGGCGTCCGGATGCAGTTGCGGCAGCGCGGCGCCGATGTCCTCCACCGTCTTCACCTTGCCCAGCAGGGCGGACAGCTCGCGCAGCGTCTGCGAGCGCCGCGCGCCGAGCATCTTCTCCGTCACCTCCGTGATGGGGTGGAAGAGCCCGCCCACGCCTCCGGACTCGTCCCGGATGGGGCTGAAGGAGAAGGTCATGAAGGCCTCCTCCAGGTAGCCGTACCGGTCCAGGAACATGCGCTGGTTCTCGATGTACGAACCCGTGCCCGTGCCCGCCTTCTCGAACACGGGGCCCACCGCCGCCAGCGCCGTGGCCCAGCAGGCGCGGAAGGGCTGGCCCATGGACTCCGGGTGCTTCGCGCCGCAGATGGGCCGGTAGCTGTCGTTGTAGAGCTGCACGCGCTCCGGCCCCCACGCGATGAGGATGGGGAACGTGGAGGACAGACACAGGCTGACCGTCGTGCGCAGGCTCTGCGGCCAGGTCTCCACCGGCCCGAGCGGCGTCTTCGACCAGTCCATGGAGCGGATCAACCGGCCCATCTCCCCGCCGCCGGACAGCCAGTCCAAGCCCCCTTCGGTGGATGACACCGCCATGGAACCGGCCTGGGAGGGACTGGGGGGAGTCATGAGACCTCGGATGTTCGTCCAGGGAAACCGTTGGGTTGATAGCGGATTCGCGCGGCGCGCGCCGGGACATCCAGAGCAAGTGTGAGCTTGCTTGCTTCAGCCTCGGGTGGGGCGACGGGGACCGCCGCTCCCGGAGTTCAGGGGACCGGGCGGGGCTGCCGCTTCTCGCGGGCATGCCGCACGGCGAGCACGACGAGCAGCGCGGCCACGCCGGCCAGCGCGACGAAGTGCTCCACACGGCCCACGCCCTTCGCCACGCGGTCCACGCTCGCGGAGCCCAGGTAGCCCAGCGTCACCACCAGGGGCGAGCTCACGCACAGCGCCAGCCCGTCCCAGAGCAGGAAGCGGCGCAGGGGCATGCCCTCCGCGGCGGCCATGGCGAACACCGGCACGCGCAGCACGGACATGAACCGGCCCACGAAGACGACGCGCGAGCCGTGCTTCGCGTACAGGCCCTGGATGCGCTCGCGGCGCTCGGGCGGGAACAGGCGGCGGGTGCGCCGGTGCGTGTAGAGCGCCTGCCCCAGCCGGCGCGCCGTGAGGAAGAGCACGGTGTCCCCGCACAGCACGCCCGCGAAGCACAGCGCGATGGCCGCCGGCAGCGGCATGGCGCCCCGGTGCGAGAGCACGCCCGCCGCCAGCTGCACCAGGTCCTCCGGGAACGGCAGCCCCAACCCTCCCGCCACGAGCACGAGGAAGAGCAGCGGGCCGGAGCCGTGCGTCAGGAGGAGCTGGAGGGGCGAGCCGGTCATCGGGTTTCAGGCAGGACGGCCGCCGCGCGGCGCTCCTGGCGGAAGAGCAGGACCTCCCGGACGATGATCTGCACGGTGGCCGCCACGGGCACGGCCACCACCGCGCCCACGATGCCCGCCAGCTCCACGCAGAAGAGGACCGCGAGCAGGGTGACGAGCGGGTTGACGTGCACGGTGCGCTTGAACACGAGCGGCGCCATCACGTTGCCCTCCAACTGGCCGTAGAGGAGGAAATAGATGAACACCGCCAGCGCCTTCCACAGCCCGCCGGTGGCCAGCGTGAGCAGCGTGATGATGCCGCCCGCGATGATGGGCCCCGCGTAGGGCACCAGGCTGGAGAAGCCGCTGGCCACGCCCAGGGGCAGATAGAAGGGCATGCCCAGCACCGCCAGCATGGTGGTGGTGAGCGTGGCGTTGATGGCGCAGATGAGCGTGATGCCAGACAGGTAGCCGCCCGTCGCGGTGTACACGTTGCGCAGCACGCGCACGTAGCGCAGGCGGTGGTCGGGGCGGGCCAGGTCCAGCAGGCGCCTGAGCACGCCGCCGCCGAACACCAGCATGAACACCACCAGGAAGAAGACGGTGATGACGCCGCCCAGCAGGCCCACCACGCCGCCAATGGCGCTCATCAGGAGCTCGGGCAGGGGCCCCGCGAGCGCGGGCGTGGCCTCCTCCAGCCGTTCGTTCCAGCCCAGGCTGTGCAGCCGCTGGTTGAGCGCGCGCAAGAGGCCGGTGCCGCGCATCTGCTTCCACAGGTGCGGCCACTGGGTGACGAGCGCGTCCACCTGCTCCACCAGGTCCGGAATCACCAGCAGGCCCAGCGCGACGATGGCCACGAACAGCCCGAACAGCACCACGGCGATGGCCAGCCACCGCTTGAAGCCGCGCTTCTCCAGCCGCGACACGCCGTGCTCCAGCGACAGCGCGATGAGCGCCGCCATGCCGGTGAGCGTGAGCGCCACGCGCGTCTTGGCGATGAGCACCACCAGGGCCATCACGCCCAGCACCGCGAAGCACACGGTGAACACCGTGCGGGGAGACACCTGGGACTTCGTCTGCGGCGGGACGACGGGCTCGGACACCGGTGGGGCTCCCCAGGGCGGGCCACCGGCTTCGGGCCCCATGTCTTGCGGATGCGTCATCCCGCGCCCGGCGGCAACCACTGTCCGCCTCCAAGTGTGCGCGCCGGGGCCGGGCCTCGCCCAAGCGTCCTGCGGGTGACACCCGGCGTTCGCGAAGGGGCGTTGCCGGACGCAATCACCGGCCGCGTGGTTCGTCACCCCGGCAGCCCCGAAATGGACGGGCTGGCCGCCAGCCCGTCCGTCCCCCCGAGCACGGTTGCGCGTCCGCCACGCGACGGCGCCGCGCTCGGGCGTCCGGCACCTGACGCGCCGGGACGTCGCGGAAAAAGGGGACAGCACGGTTTGCCGGGCCCGAGCGTCAGACGGGGATGGGAACCTTCGTGGGAAGGGGCCTTTCGCGGCCGGAGAGGACACCATGAAAAAGACGGGTGAGCAGGAGCTGGAAGGGGTGCGGCGGGAGGCCCTGGAGACCGAGGCCCGGTGGCGCGGGCTGGCGGCGAAGCTGGCGGAGCTGGGCGGTGAGGAGATGGACGCGCAGCTGCTGGTGACGTTCCGGAGCGCTCGGGACGCGGGCGCGGTGCCGCCGGACGCGGGCTTCTTCCTGGTGGCGCACATCCTCACGGCGATGGCGGACGAGGCCATCGCGGAGGATCCGCGCGTGCGGATGCGCGCTCGCGAGCTGGACGCGATGGAGCGCGACTACGGCCTCACCGGCGAGGGCTGGCCGGAGGGAGAGCTTCCACCGGAGGACTGGGAGGCCTTGTGCGTGGAGTACGAGCGGGCCTGTGACGAGGCGCGCGCCGCGTTCTTCCGCGCGTACGGGGAGGAGGAGATGTCGCGGCTGTACCTGGACCAGCGCGTGACGTTCCACCACCGCTTCGAGAGCGGGCGGCGCTTCTTCCACGGGCTGCCCATGCTGCCCACGCAGCTGCACTGAGCGGGAGGTCCGCTACACTCCGCCCCCTTGTGCTTTTCGGGAGGCGGCGGATGCGAGCGGCAAGCCTGGCTGTGGCGGTGGGCTGTTGGGTGTGGGGCGCGCTGGCGTCCGGTGCGGCGCCAGCGCCCGCGCCCGCGCGGGTGGAGGCCAGCGCGACGTACGACGCGCTCCAGCGCCTGGTGCGCATCCGCGAGGTGACGCTGTCTCCGGATGGCACGCGGGTGGCCTGGGTGGAGTCGGTGCCGGGGACCGCGGAGGCCGCGAGGCTCCAGGTGCGGGAGCTGGCGCATCCGGAGCGGGCCCCGGTGCGCGTCACCGCGTCGAAGGACGGCGCGCCGTGCGCGGAGGGCTCGCTGTCGTGGAGTCCGGACGGCCGGCAGCTCGCGTTCCTCTCCACCGCGGGCGAGGGCCGGGCGAAACAGCTCTACGTGGCGGACGCGTCGGGGACGGGCGGGCCCGCTCGGCGGCTCACCACGGTGAAGGGCGTGCTGGCGGCGCCGAAGTGGTCTCCGGACGGGAGGTCCGTGGGGCTGCTCGTCATCGAGGGCGCGGAGGACGCGCTGGGGCCCCGGGGGCCCGCGGCGCGCGAGACGGGCGTGGTGCAGACGTCTCCGCCGGTGAAGCGCTTCGCGGTGGTGACGGTGGAGGACGCGAGGCTGCGGCCGGTGTCGCCCGCGGGCCTGTTCATCCACGAGTACACGTGGAGTCCGGACGGCGCCCGGGTGGCGGTGACGGCCTCGAAGCCCCCGGGGGATGCGAACTGGTGGACCGCGCGCGTGTACGCGGTGGAGGCGGGGACGGGAGAGACGTCGCTCCTGCACACGCCCCGGTGGCAGGTGGCGGAGCCCGCGTGGAGTCCGGACGGCCGGCAGCTCGCGTTCATCGAAGGGCTGATGAGCGACGAGGGCAACACGGGCGGGGACGTGCTCGTGGTGTCGGTGCCGGAGCGGCTGGCGGCGAAGGTGCGGTTCGGGGAGAAGGCGGAGCTGCCCGCGAAGGTGCCGCCCGCGCGGAACGTGACGGAGGGGCTGAAGGCGACGGCGACGGACCTCTTCTGGCCCACGGCGGAGCGGCTGGTGTTCGTGGCGCAGGCGCAGGGCGAGGCCGCGCTGATGGCGGTGGCGCCGGGCGGCGGAGACGTGAAGACGGTGTGGAAGGGCCCGGAGCGCGTGACGGTGTCGCTGGGGAGGGACGGCGTGACGAGCGCGGTGGTGCGCGACTCCATCACCCAGGCGCCGGAGCTGTGGACGGGGCGGGTGGGGGCGTGGAGGCAGGTGACGCGCCTCAATTCGGACGTGCGCGTGACGGTGGGCGACGTGCGCAGCGTGACGTGGACGAGCGACGGGCAGCCGGTGCAGGGCTGGCTGGTGTTGCCGGTGCCGGACGCGTCCGGGCGCAAGGCGCCCATGGTGACGGTGGTGCACGGAGGCCCGGCGGCGGGAGTGCTGGCGGGGTTCAATCCGCAGGCGGCGTTGTTCGCGGCGAGGGGCTACGCGGTGTTCATGCCCAACCCGCGAGGCAGCTATGGTCAGGGTGAGGCGTTCGTGCAGGCGAACCGCCGCGACTTCGGCTTCGGGGACTTCAGCGACGTGCTGGCGGGGCTGGACGCGGTGCTGGCCTCCGCGCCGGTGGACCCGGCGAGGCAGGGCATCACGGGGTGGAGCTACGGCGGCTTCCTGACGATGTGGGCGGTGACGCGGACGCAGCGCTTCCAGGCGGCGGTGGCGGGCGCGGGCATCGCGAACTGGCAGAGCTACTACGGCACGAACCACATCGACACATGGATGCTGCCGTACTTCGGAGCCTCGGTGTACGACGAGCCGGACGTGTACACGCGCTCCTCGCCCATCAACGGGGTGAAGCAGGTGAAGGCGCCTACGCTGGTGCTGCACGGAGAGCGGGACATGGAGGTGCCCGCGTCGCAGGGCTACGAGTTCCACAAGGCGCTGAAGACCCTGGGCGTGAAGACCCAGTTGGTCATCTACGCGGATGAAGGCCACAGCCTGCGCAAGCCCGAGCACCAGAAGGACCGGCTCCTGCGCACGCTGGACTGGTTCGACGCGAACCTGCCGGCGGCGACGGAGTCGAAGCCGAAGGTGCGGGCTCCGGCGCGGTGAGGTTCAGAGCTCCGAGAACAGGTCGACCGCCGCCTGGGCCAGCAGGGACTGCTCGTCCGCATCGAGGCTCGCTGCGTAGCGGATGACATCGCGCGGGCCTGGCGCTTCCGTGCTCCAGAAGAGCGTGAGCAACCTGTCCCGAAGCGCGCGCCCTGCTTCACCTGCCTGTTGCAGCGAGGCGCGCACGGCCTGGGGACCCACCAGCTTGACGTAGGCGAACATGTCGAAGCTGTCCTTGGTCTTGTCAGGCCGCAGCTCGCGCCTGGCGCGTTCCTTCATCGTCAGGAACCCCGTGGCATCCGGCAGCAGGATTCGCAGCGGCTTTCCCGCGACCAGGACCACGGCGTGACCGCGGCGGAGCGCCAGCCGTGCATCCGGCAAGGGCGTCATTCCGGTGGGCAACTCGTTGGGGTCGACGTCCTTGGGGGCGAAGAGGTCCACGTCCATCTGCCCACCGGGCAAGGTCTTCGACCAGCGGAAGTGCCGGGTCCTGGCATAGCCCCGATGGCGGAGGACATCCGGAAGACGCTCGGCCATGAAGTCCGAGCCATCCACGTCGAACAACAGATCCGGCTCGTAGGAGAAGCCTCGCTCGACCACGATGCCGGTATCGGTCTCGATGGAGATGACCCCGGTTCCACCCCGCTGCCTGGATTCCAGCGCGAGGACCTGACCGCCAATGAGCATGATGCGGCTGGAAAGGTCTCCCAGGTCGAGCATCAGCTCGCCCAACTCATCGAGGATTTCGTCGAAACGCTCTTCATCCGTCATCAAGTCTCATCCGAAAGGGGGAGGGCCCGCGCGAAGCGCCGCACCAACTCCTCCGCCTGTTCGGTTCCCCTGCCGCCGCTCTGATGGAAGTCCACGGCCAGTTGGGGCAGCGCGACCGCTGGACCGTGCGGTAGCAGTCGCTGTGCATGGTAGATGCCGCCCGCGTCGGTTTCGGCGGCTGGCTCCGGGCGAAGCACGAAGAAGTTGTGCGGGGTCATCCGGCGCAGTCCGAACGCCGAGACGGCTGGCTCAAGGGATCCCGAAAGATAGATGCCGTGGGGGAGCCCGGAGACGGATCGTTCTTCGGGACGCAGGGCGCTCGTCAGCGTGAAGGTCGAGCGGATGCCCTGGGAGGTCAGCAGGGCATGGGCCTTGCCGAGAAGATCCGGAGTCGTGGCTGGAGCGTTGAAGCCTTCCCGGGTGATGGCTGTCGGCTTGTCGCTCGTCAGCCATGCTCTCAGCAGGGACATCGGATCCCGAAGCCGGAAGCCGGTGCCACGGCCTCCTTCGACGAAGCCTTCCTTCAGGAGTCTCGTGGTGACTCCATGCGCATAGGAGTAGCTCGTCTGGGTCTGCTCGGAGAGCGCGCGAATGGTCCAGCGCTGATCAGAAGACTGGAGCAGGACGCGCACGAGCCGGCATCCCTTGCCATGGAACAAGGGCTCGCGAGGCGTGCGCTCCAGGGGGCGATGTCCCTGCACCCGGATGAAGGCGCTACCCGTGCGCAGGAAGAACGTTCCGCGCATGTCGAGCAGGCCCACCTCCTCGCGCTCGCAGAGGTCGATGACGCTGGCGGAGGCCGAGTCCGTGACGAGCATCGGGAGTCGGAAGGCGGGCAGGGAGCGCGGATCCGCATCCCTGCGTTGAAGCTGCTCGCGCAGGGCGAAGAGCTTCTCGCGTTGGCTCAGCACATCCGCCGGGAACAGAGGGGCGCGATAGCCCAACAACACGGGAACGCGAGCCTCCGGGAGCTGGACCTCCGCGAGGTCGTAGAGGGATTCCCCCCGAGGGCCCACCCGCGGCACCACGATGGCTTCCTGCTGCACCAGCTTGACGCCACGAGGCAGCGGCGGCGGATTCCGCCAGAACTCGTCACGGAAATGGAGGGGCCCGGGTTTCATTCAATTTTGTCGATATTGGCGTTCAAGCTTCGAACAAAGGGCCATTAAAGTCCCAACTCCCCAATATCGACAAAATTAGAAGAGGGTCAGGGGCCGCCGCGGAGGCCGGGTTCGGCGGGGGCCACGAGCGAATTGAGCACCTGGTCTCGCCACTGGCCGTTGATGAGGAGGTAGTCGCGGGCGTAGCCCTCGGGGATGAAGCCGAGGCGGCGGAGGACGGCCGCGCTGCGCAGGTTCTCCGGCAGGTGGCTGGCCTGGAGCCGGTGCAGGCCCATGGCGCTGAAGGCGAAGTCGCAGAAGGCGCGGAGGGCTTCGGTCATCAGGCCCTTGCCCTCGTGGCGGTGATCCAGGCCATAGCCCAGGTCCGCGGCCTGGAGCGGTCCCCGGCGGATATGGGCGAGCGTGGCGTTGCCGATGACGGGCGCGAGCGCGAGGGGTTGTCCCTTGGGGAGGATGAAGACGCGCAGGGACACGTCGTGGCGGAAGTCCTCGCGGTCTTGCGCCAGCCGCGTGCGCCAGTAGGCCAAGGAGAAGAACGTCGCCGGGCGCGCCGGGGACACCGGGCCCAGGTGGTCCTTGTTGGCCACGTGGTACGCCAGCACGCGCTCCGCCGCGTCAGGTGGCAGCAGCATCAGGTGCAGGCGCTCGGTGGTGAGCAGGACGGGCGACTTGTCGATCATGGCGGAGCCGGGCTTCATCTCTGCATCAAGGCTGGCGACGAGGGGCGTATGAATCAGTCGAAGTCGTCACGGCCCACGAAGGCGTCTTCCTGGAGCTTCTCGAGGGTCTCACCGCGGTTCGTGGAACGCACGAGCGCGTCCAGCTCCGTCGGGCCGATGGCGACGACCAGGGGGTCGTCCTTCCGGCGGGGGGGCGCGCGCGGGTAGATGCCCCCGGTGAGGCCTCCCGGTGCGACCAGGAAGCCAAGCCCGCCGTGTCGAATTCGTTTCGCGAGCTTGTCGCGGAAGCTGATCAATTCGTTGGGACCTACGTGTTTCGACCAGTTCTTGCACTCGACAAGGAGGTAGGTGCCGTTTTCGCCATCCCAGGATGGGCCCCGCGCTTCGTTGCGGAGGGTGATGTCGATCTCTTCGTCGGCATGGGTCTGGCGGACGCTGGTGATCATCAGGCCCGGCACGGTCCTGAATAGGAGGACCATCAGTTCCTCCAGCAGGCGGCCCTTTCTGTGGCCGTGGGTTTCGGACCGGCAGGCGGCCCATAGGTCCTGGAGCTCCTTCTCCCGCTGGGCGGGGGTGAGCGAGGCGAGGCGACGCTCCCGCACGGCTTCAGAGGCGTTGCGCACCTTGAGGCGCAACATCATGGGGAGGGTGGGGACCTTCTCCAGGTAGTCGTAGGCGCCGTCCTTGAAGGCCCGTTCAATCATCTCCGCGTCGGCATGGGCGGTCGCGACGATGACCTTGGCGCCCGTGGGGACGATCTTAGAGATGAGGTCGATGCCGGGGTTGCCTCCGGAGGAACCCTGGAGGCGCTGGTCGAGGATGACGACGTCCCAGGAGGATTCCTGGATGCGGACCTGGGCGGTCTTCCGGTCGGGAGCCCATTCGACGCGGTAGCCCTCGGGGACGAGGATGTCCTGGTAGGTCTCGAAGGAGGGTCGCTCGTCGTCGACGACCAGTACGGTGCCTGGAGAAGTCATCGTCGAAAGATTGTACCCGGTGAGGAGTTCGCTCCCATCCGATTGGGGCTCCTTCAAGGCGGTTCGCCAAACAGGATGGGCCCGCCGCGTTCTCTCCGCGACGGGCCCCGGCACTGCGCTTTGGCTCAAACGGCTACTGCCCGTGGTCCATGGGCTGCTGGGGTACCTGCTGCGGCGCCCCGCCGCCGCCCGTGCCTTGTTCGGGCTGCGGGCTCTGGTGGTTCACGCCCGCGCCGTGCGGCTTCGCGTCCGTGCCGCTGCCGCCCGTGTTCTGGCCCTGGTCCTGGTCGCCCTGGGCCGGCGGCTGCGCTCCACTGCCGCCCACGCCTCCGCTGCGCGACGGCTGCGCTCCGGCCACGTTGCGCTCCACCACGATCTCCACGCGGCGGTTGTTCGCGCGGCCCTCCGCCGTGCCGTTCGAGGCCACCGGCCGGTTCTCACCCATGCCCCGGATCTGGATGCGGTTCGCGGGCACGCCCTGGTTCACTAGGAAGTTCTTCACGCTCTCCGCCCGGCGCTCCGACAACTGGTCGTTGTAGTCCTCCGCGCCTCGCGAGTCCGTGTGGCCTTCGATGAGCAACGGGTTCTTCGACTCCTTCAACGCCGTCGCCACCTCCGACAGCCGGTCTCGCGCCGCGGGCAACAGCTCCGTCGCGTTCGTCGCGAACAGCACGCTGCCCGACAACGTCACCACCGTGCCGCGCGCCTCCTCCCGCACCTTCACGTTCTCGTCCTGCAGCCGCGTCAGCGCCTGCGACGCGCGCTGCTCCGCCTGGAGCCGCGCCTGCCGCTCCTGCTCCAACTCCTGCGTGCGCTGCTGGAGCTGCTGGTTCAGCTCGGCCAGCCGCTGCGCCTCCGCCTGCTGCTGCTCCATGCGCCGCTGCATCTCCGCTTCCATCTGCTGACGCTGCTGCGCATCGGCCGCGCGCAGGCGCTCCGCCTCCGCCTGGCGCTGGGCGTCGAGCTGCTGACGCTGGGCCTCGAACTGCTGGCGCTGCTGCTCATACTGCTGGCGCTGGGCCTCGTACCTCGCGCGCTCCTCCTCCTGCTGGCGCGTGAGGTTCTGGGCGCGCGCCTCCTGCTGCTCACGCAGGGCCGCCTCCGCCTGGGCCCGCTGCTGCGCGGCCAGGTCCGCCTCGCCGCGCGCCGAGGCGATCTCCGCCTTGCGCAGGGCCACGTACGCCAGCGAGCGCGTCTTCACCGAGCTCTCGCTCTCCGCGTACTCGTTCTCCGCCTCCTGCAGGGCCGCCCGGGCCGCCGCCACGTCCGCGGGGCGCTCGCGGCCCTCGGGGCTCGTGGAGACGTCGCGGTAGGCCTCGCGCGCCGCGGTCAGTTCGCTGGGCGGGGGACCGTGCGCACACCCCACCGAGAGCGCCGTGACTCCCGCGACCGCCAACCATCCAAGTTTCCAACGCTGCATGACTCGCTCCTCACAAGGCTAGAAGTGGGGGACTCACTGACCGTTGCGCAGGGACTCGGCCTGCTCGGAAGCCCGCCGCGCCTCGTTCTTCAGGGGCACCGCGCGCGCCAACGCCGACGCCAGGTCCGCGTCCGCCGCCGCCTGACGGAAGCGCAGCTCCGCGGCCTCCTGCTCGCCTTCCTGAATCAGCCGCTCACCGTCGGCGATCTGCTGACGCGCGAACTGCAGATGCCGGGCGGCCTCGGGCACGTTCGGCGCCTGCGAGTTCTCCGCCGAGCGGAGCGCGGCTTCCGCCTGGACGCGCTGCTGATGGGTGGACGTAGCAATCACCTGCTTGCCTGCACAGCCAACGGCCGCGACGCAGAGCAGGGCGGCGGCGAACAGCTTCGGGCGCATGGATCACCTCATGCCGGTGGAATGCTGGGACGCTCCGGCGCGGCCCAGAGGGAGTTGGTTTGGAAAATGGGCGGTGCCCGGCCAGTCGGCATCGGCGACCTGTTCCCACCAGGCACGCTGGCCAAGGGGGTTGACAGGCGTCGTGTAGGGAACGAGGCGCACAGGCCAAGGCACGCACGGGCTGCTGGCCGTGCGGCGGGAGGGACGCTAGAGGGGGAACATGCGCCTGCACCTCGTGGACGGCACGTATGAGCTGTACCGGGCCCACTTCTCGCCCCGGCCGGGCACCACCGCGCCGGACGGACGGGATGTGAAGGCCACGGCCGGTGTCATGGACTCCCTGCTCGCCCTCCTGCACGACGAGGAAGAGGCCGTGACGCACGTCGCGGTCGCGTTCGACAACCCCATCCGCTCGTTCCGCAACGCGCTGTTCGACGGTTACAAGGGGGACGAGGGCGTGCCGCCGGAGCTGCGCGCGCAGTTCGACCTGGTGGAGGAGGCCGTCTCGGCGCTGGGTGTGCGCGTCTGGTCCATGAAGGACCAGGAGGCGGACGACGCGCTGGCCACCGCGGCGGCGCGCTGGGCGGGCGAGGTGGAACAGGTGCGGCTGCTCACGCCGGACAAGGACCTGGGCCAGTGCGTGCGCGGCCAGCGCGTGGTGCAGGTGGACCGGCGGCAGCAGAAGGTGGTGGACGCGGACGGGGTGAAGGCGAAGCTGGGCGTGGCGCCGGAGAGCGTCCCGGACCTGCTGGCGCTGATGGGCGACGACGCGGACGGCATCCCGGGGCTGCCGGGCTTCGGGGCGAAGGGCGCGGCGGCGGTGCTCCAGGCGTATGGACATCTGGAGTCCATCCCGGACAACGCGGCGGAGTGGACGGTGAAGGTGCGGGGCGCGGACAAGCTGGCGGCGACGCTGAAGGCGCACCGCGAGGACGCGCGGCTGTACCGCACGCTGGCCACGCTGGTGGAGGACGCGCCGCTGCCGGGCACGACGTCGCTCGCGGACATGGAATGGAAGGGCGTGCCGGAAGCGCGCTTCAAGGCGTTCTGTGAAGGATTGGGATTGAAGAGCCTCCAGCGCCGGCCGAAGCGCTGGGCGGCATGAGGAAGCCATGAGCATGGAATTGAAGCCCCCACCGTCGGACGGCTGGGTCCCCACGCTGGACGACACCCCCTTCACCCGCATGGGCGGCGAGGCGCCCGTCCACGCGCTGGCGGAGGCCTTCTACGACGTGATGGACGCGGAGGAGCCCGCGCTCGCGGCCATCCATGAATTGGACGCCGAGGGCAAGGTGAACCGGGGCACGCGCCAGCGCTTCGGCATGTTCCTGGTGGGCTGGCTGGGCGGGCCGCAGCACTACAGCGCGACGCACGGCCACCCCCGGCTGCGCATGCGCCACGGCCACCTGCCGGTGGACACGGCGATGCGGGACGCGTGGCTGCGCTGCATGCAGAAGGCAATGGATAAGCAGGGCATCACCGGTGGCCTGCGAAGCTTCCTGGATGACCGCTTCGCCCAGGTGGCGGACTTCCTCCGCAACACGGAAGGATGAGGTTCACCGAGTCCATCCGCATCACCTGTCCGCGCGAGCGCGTCTTCGCGTACACGCAGGACTACGGGCAGCGGCTCGTCTGGGACACGTTCCTGCGCGAGGCGGTGCTGATGGACGGCGCGACGCAGGCCGGGCCGGGCGTGAAGGCCTGGTGCGTGTCGTGGCACGGGCTGGGGATGGAGACAGAGTACGTGTCCTTCCAGCCGCCCGCCGTCACGGCGGTGAAGATGACGCGGGGCCCGCGCCTGTTCCAAAGCTTCGCGGGCTCGTGGCGGTTCGACGAGGACGCCCCCGGCGTCACGCGCGTCACCTTCACGTATGCCTTCGAGCTCAGGCGCCCCTTCGGGTGGCTCACGCCGCTCCTGAAGTGGACCCTGACCCGTGAGGTCCGGGGGCGGCTGAAGGACCTGAAGCGGCGGCTGGACGAGGGTGTCCCCGGCGCGGCATAGACTGGCGGGATGAGCACGCAGCTCCAGCCGTCCACCGTCACTCCGTCCCTCAATGAACTGGAGCCCCTGTTCGAGGAGGCGGCGAGGGCCTCGGGCTCATCGCGTGCCCTGAAGGCCGGGTACCTCAACGCGGTCATCGCGCGGTGGGTCCAGACGGAGGACCCGGCGACGCTCGCGCCCGCGCTGCATACGCTGCTGGCGAAGGAGGGCGTGAAGCAACTGGTGGACGAGCAGGGCATGCCCGTCAGCGCCGCCGCGACGCAGGCGCTGCTGGCCATGTCCTATCCACATCCGCTGGAGGTCTCCCCGGAGCACCTGGAGGCGCTGCGCCAGCAGCAGGAGCCCGCCGTGCCGCCCGCGCCCAAGGGGGCGATGCTCACGGTGTTGAGCCTCGCGACCGGGGTCCAGGCGGTCTGCTTCTTCCTGGCGGACAGCGTGCCGCACCTGTTCCGGGGACTGACCGCCGAGATGCTGGCGGGAGAAGCGCCCCTGCAACCTCCGCCCTACCGGCCTTTGTGGGAGGCCATCCTCATCCGGCTGGAGAAGGATGTGTGGTGGTCCCTGCGGC
Organism: Corallococcus sp. M7; assembly: GCF_054512695.1. Lineage (NCBI taxonomy): Bacteria > Pseudomonadati > Myxococcota > Myxococcia > Myxococcales > Myxococcaceae > Corallococcus > Corallococcus sp. M7. The sequence continues at coordinate 9,488,252 of NZ_CM137252.1, read as the reverse complement.
CCATGGTGCCCTGGGGGCAGGTCGCTCTCGCCGTGGTCCTCTATTACTTCTCCACGGCGCTCGCGACGACGGCGGGGGATCGCAAGCGGGCCCGTCGCGCCTTCCTGTGGCTCGGTGTCGTGGGCCTCGCGCTGGGCCTGCTCCCCACGGATGCGTACAAGCACTGGGGAACGCTGGCTGCCGCGGTGGGCGCGCTGCTCGTGGGGCTGATGCTCCGCGTGCCCAAGCCGGCCGCGCCACCGTCCGCCTGAGTGCCCGCTCGCCGGGCGTGGCCAGACGGGCGCCGCGCCCCCACCCTCCAGTTTTCACCACCTGGCTGGAGGTTGGGATCCATGCGAACGAACAATGAAATCTGGACGGCTGCGGGCTTCGGCGTCCTCGCCGGGATGCGCAGCATGACGGCGCCCGCGTTCCTCACGCGTGAGCTGTCACGCAAGCCGACGCGCGCGTTGAAGCGGGCCCTGCCGGGCCTCACGTCGAAGAAGGTGTCGCAGCGCCTGGGCCTCCTGGCGCTCGGAGAGTTGGTGGGAGACAAGAACCCCAAGGCTCCTCCGCGCACCGTGTTCCCGGTCCTGTCCGGCCGCATCCTCTCCGGGGCCATCACCGCCGCCGCGGTGTCACGCAAGCGCAAGGGCGCGCGGATTGGCTTCGCCCTCGTTGGCGCCGCCGCCGCCATCGCCTCCAGCTACTTCTTCGTCGGCTTCCGCCGCCTCCTGACGCAGAGGCTGCGCGTGCCGAACGTGGCCGCGGGCCTGGTCGAGGACGGCCTCGCGCTGGCCCTGGGCTCCCGCCTCACCCGGGCGCTGCGGTAGGCCCTGCTGTCGTGGCTCACCCCGGCGCCTTGCCGGGGGAGAGCCGCGCCTCCAGCCGCGCCAGCACCGCATGCTCCGCCCTCGCCCGCTCCGCCAGGGGCGCGAAGAGCAGCCGCGAGCGCAGGCCCATGCCTTCCGTCAGTTCGAACTGGCGCAGGTCCTCCGGCAACGCGAGCAGGACCTCACCCAGCGGCCGCACGCGGTGCAGTTGGTACGAACCCGCCGCCTCCAGTGCGCGCACCACGTCCGCCACGGGCTCCGCGCGCGCCAGGGCCTTGCGCGACTGCTCCTCGTAGCGCAGGCCCGCCTCCACCCGCTCCTCCAGGTCCGCGAGCACCGCCGCCGACGTGCGCTGCGCCTCCTTCACCAGCCGCAGCGGATCCAACGCCCGCTCCACGCGACGGCGCACCGCGGGGGACAGCGCCCGGGCCCGGCCCTCCACGCGCGACAGCACCGCGTCGCGGTAGCTCGCCGCGAAGCAGACCACGAACAGCGCCTCCTCCAACGGCGCCCGCTCCCGCCCGGCGAGCCCCTCCGCCAGCGAGCACAGGCCCTCGCCGGTGAGCACGTACCGGCGTCCCCGGGGCAGCCCCTTCACGGGCGCGCTGGTGCTCGCCTCCGCGTGGCCTCCGCGCACCAGCCGCTCCAGCGTCCGCCGCACCTGCGTCAGGTCGATGTCCTGCGAGGGCCGGGTGACATCGTGCTCGACCCAGTTGGTGAACAGCAGGAAGTAGAAGCGCACGTCGGACACGCGGAAGCCGCCCGCACGAGCCCCGGCCCCGTGCGCCGCCAGCAGCGCCGCCTGCACGAAGGTGGCCTGCGTGTCGATGTATCCCAACCGCGCCGTCAGGGTGCTGTTCCGAGCCATGGCCGTGAGGATGCCAGCCCCCGTTCCTCCCGTCCCAGCCTTCCCAGGTGACAGTGTCCGCCCGGCCGAAAAGACATCTCCGGGCGCGTCGTTCGTAGACAGGGCCAGCCTGATGTCACGGAAGGATTTCCATGCTGCCCTGGCTCGTCCTCGTCGCTGGTCTCTGCTTGCTCATTGAACAGCTGTCCCTGGGGTGGAAGCTGCCCCGCGTGCGCGGCTGGCACCTGCGGGTGGTGCTCATCAACCTGGCGCAGGTGGGCGTGGTGGTGCTGGGCGGCTACACCTGGGACCGGTGGTTCTCCGCGCGCTCGGTCTTCCACCTGTCCCGGCACGTGAACCCGGTGGTGGGCGGGGTGCTGGCCTACCTCATCGCCACGTTCGTCTTCTACTGGTGGCACCGCGCCCGGCACGAGAGCGACGTGCTCTGGCGCTTCTTCCACCAAATCCATCACAGCCCGCAGCGGCTGGAGGTCATCACCAGCTTCTACAAGCACCCGCTGGAGATGATGGCCAACAGCCTCATTGGCGGGCTGCTCGTCTACACGGTGCTGGGATTGAGCCCGGCGGCGGGCGCCATCTACACGGCCTGCTGCGCGCTGGGCGAATACTTCTACCACACCAACATCCGCACCCCGCGCTGGGTGGGCTGGTTCTTCCAGCGGCCGGAGATGCATCGCATCCACCACGAGTACGGCAAGCACAAGAACAACTACGGCGACCTGCCCATCTGGGACATGGTGTTCGGCACCTACGAGAACCCCGCCACCTGGGACGCCGCGTGCGGCTTCGACGACGCGAAGGAGCAGCGGCTGGGGGACATGCTCGCCTTCCGCGACGTGCATCGCTCCTAGGCGGTGGCACACTGGCGCCCCCTTCGCTTCATCCGTGAGGTCGCGCCATGAGCAGCTCGCGTCGGCAGTTCCTGACCCACACCGTGATTGGACTCGCGAGCACCGCTGTCTCCGCGGCGCCGGACGCGGGCACGTCGTCCGCCCCACCGGCGGGAGCGCCGCCCACCTTCGGCGCGGGCCCCACGGTGGGGCCGGAGGTGAGCCCCACCACCTTCGCGGAGGCCGAAAAGCTGATGCAGGTGCAGCTCACTCCCGCCGAGCGCACCCAGGCCGCGAGCAACTGGCGCGTGTCCCTGGCTCCGCTGCACGAGCGCCGCACCGGCCCGCGCAAGCTGGCGCTGGAGCCCACGCTGTCGCCCGCCTCTCAGTGGAACCCGTCGCTGCCAGGGCTCAAGCCCACCGCGCCCGCCAAGGAGCGCTTCGTGCGCAGCCGCGACGCGAAGGTGCCGCTGCCCGCGAAGGAGGAGGACATCGCCTTCGCGCCGCTCACGCAGTTGTCGCGCTGGGTGCAGTCGCGCGCCATCACGTCCGAGCGGCTCACGCGGCTGTACCTGGAGCGGCTGAAGCGCCATGACCCCAGGCTCCAGTGCGTCATCACGCTGACGGAGGAGTTGGCGCTCCAGCAGGCCCGGCAGGCGGACAAGGACATCGCGGCGGGCCGCTACAAGGGGCCGCTGCACGGCATCCCCTGGGGAGCGAAGGACCTGGTGGACACCGCGGGCATCCGCACCACCTACGGCGCCGAGCCCTTCCGCGACCGCGTCCCCACCACCGACGCCGCCGCGGTGGAGCGGCTGCACCGCGCGGGCGCCGTGCTGGTGGCGAAGCTCAGCCTGGGCGCGCTCGCGCTCAATGACATCTGGTTCGGCGGCGAGACGAAGAGCCCGTGGCTGTTGGAGGAAGGCTCCTCCGGCAGCAGCGCGGGGCCGGGCGCGGCGACGGCGGCCGGGCTCGTGGGCTTCTCCCTGGGCAGCGAGACGGGCGGCAGCATCGTGTCGCCGTCCATGCGCTGCGGCATCACCGGCCTGCGCCCCACGTACGGCCGCGTGCCGCGCACGGGCGCGATGACGCTGTGCTGGTCGCTGGACAAGCTGGGGCCCATGACGCGCGGGGTGGAGGACTCGCTGCTGGTGCTCGCCGCGCTCAACGGCGCGGACGCGGGGGACGTGGCGAGCGTGACCGCGAAGCTCGACTTCGACGCGAACGCGCCCGTGAAGGGGCTGCGCGTGGGCTACGTGCCCGCGTGGATGAAGGAGAGCCCCGCCACGGACGTGGACCGCGCGGCGCTGGAGGCGCTCAAGGGGCTGGGCCTGACGCCAGTGGAGGTCCAGTTCCCCGACTGGCCGTACTCCGCCCTCAACGTCATCCTCTTCGCGGAGGCCGCCGCTGCCTTCGAGGAGCTCACGCTCACCCACGGCGTGGACGCGCTGAAGATGCAGACGCCCGACGCGTGGCCCAACCTCTTCCGCCAGTCCCGCTTCCTGTCCGCGGTGGACTTCGTCCAGGCGGACCGGCTGCGCCGCAAGGTGGCGCAGGAGATGGCGCGCATCATGTCTCAGGTGGATGTGCTGCTCGTGCCCTCGCTGCGCGATGAAGCCCTCACCATCACCAACCACACGGGCCACCCGTCGCTCACGCTGCGCACCGGCTTCGTGGAGGTGTCCAAGGCCCGCAGCGACTGGGCCCCGGACCCCAAGCGCCCCATGCCCACCTTCACCCCCCCGCGCCGCGTCCCCCACGGCGTGACGCTCATCGGTCAGCTCTTCGACGAGGGCACCCTGGGCCGCGTGGGCATCGCGCTGGAGCGGGCCTCCGGCGTCGCCGGCGAGCGCCCTCCCGGCTTCTAGGCGCCGGACCGATTGTTTTGACAGGTCAGTCCAGAATCATTACGTAGGGGGCATGGCACGCACGAAGGAGTTCGACCGGGACGAGGCGGTGCGCCGGGCGATGCAGGTCTTCTGGGAGCAGGGCTATGAGGCCACCTCCACGGACGACCTGCTGCGCGCCATGGGCATTGGCCGGCAGAGCATGTACGACACCTTCGGGGACAAGCACGGCCTCTACCTGGAGGCCCTGCGCGCCTACCAGGCGGAGTACAGCGCCAACCTGGTGGACTGCCTGCGCTCCCACCCGTCGCCCCTGGGCGCCATCCGCGAGTATCTCCTCTCCATCCCCAACGGCACCCAGAAGGTGCGCGCCAAGGGCTGCCTCTTCGTGAACGCCACCGCGGAGCTCGCGCACGTGGACGCGGAGGTCGCCACGCTGCTCAAGACGGGAGGCGCCCTGGGCCAGGGCGCGCTGGAGCGCGTGGTGAAGGATGCCCAACGCAAGGGCGAGCTCAATCCCAGGGTGGACCCGGGCGTCGCCGCCAGCTTCCTCCTGGCCACCATCGGCGGGCTGCGCCTGAGCGCCAAGGCCGGCACCCCGCCGGAAGCCCTGCGCGACGTCGTGGACTTCGCGATGGCGGGCCTCAGGGCCCAGTAACCCACCCCGCTGTCCTTTTGGGTCGCGGGAAGCTCCCCGCGCCGTCTTCGCATGTCTGTATCTGGATTGTTCAGTCCAGATAAGCCGCTGGAAGGGAGTCACACCATGTCGATGGATCGCTACTACCTGCTGGGCCGTTCGGGGCTGCGCGTCAGCCCGCTGTCGCTGGGCACGATGACGTTCGGGAAGGAGGGGACCTACGGCGGGCCCTGGGGCTCCACGGAGGACGTGTCCCGGACGCTGTTCAACCGCTACCTGGACGCGGGCGGCAACTTCGTGGACACCGCCGACCTGTACACGCACGGCACCAGCGAGACGCTCATCGGGAGGTTCTTGGAGGAGCGCGGCGACCGGGACCGCGTCGTCCTGGCCACCAAGTACACGTACAACGCCACCCGCCCGGGGGACCCGAACGCGGGCGGCAACAGCCGCAAGAACATGCTGCGCGCGGTGGAGGCGTCGCTGAAGCGGCTGCGCACGGACTACATCGACCTGTACCTGCTGCACACCTGGGACCGCCTCACCCCGGCGGAGGAGGTGGTCCGCACGTTCGATGACCTGGTGCGCGCGGGGAAGATCCGCTACGCGGGCCTGTCCGACGTGCCGTCGTGGTACGCGGCGCGCGCGCAGACCTGGGCGGAGGCGCACGCGCTCACGCCGCTCATCAACCTGCAGCTCCAGTACTCGCTGGTGGAGCGCAGCCTGGAGCACGAATACGTGCCGCTGGCCCAGACCCTGGGCATGGGCATCACCACCTGGAGCCCGCTGGGCGCGGGGCTGCTCTCCGGCAAGTACCGGCCGAGCGAGGCCGGTGCCCAGGGCGAGGGCCGCCTCAACTCCGCCATCGGCGGACACCAGTTGGGCATGTTCACGGAACGCAACTGGCGCATCGTCTCCGCGCTGGAGCAGGTGTCCAGGGAGCTGGGCCGGGACATGTCCCAGGTGGCGCTGAACTGGGTGGCCACGCAGCCCGGGGTGGGCTCGGTCATCATCGGCGCCACGAATCCCAAGCAGCTGGACGGCAACCTCGCCGCGCTCGACTTCCGCATCCCCGCCGAGCTGCGCCGCCAGCTGGACGAGGCCAGCGCTCCGCCCGTGCCGTTCCCCCACGGCATGTTCTCCAATCCCTACCAGCTGAACCTGCACGGCAACGCCCCGGTGGGGGACAAGCCCGTGGGCTATTCACAGCCCGTGTTCACGGGAGTCGCGCCCCGGGTCGGGTAGGGCACATCCGGTCCCTCCGCCAGGGTGGGGGGGCCGGCCCGCTTGAGACCCCGGGGCCGCTGGTCCCCGGGGTGGCACACCGACACCTTCCGCGCCGGTCAGACAGGGGAGGGTGTATGGGATTGCCAAAGCCGGGAGTGAAGTTGTGGTGGATGTTGGCGCTGCTGGTGGCGCCGGTGGCGAATGCCTTCACGGACGCGGACGCGGTGCGCGTGTTCACCTTCGCCCGGGCGCAGCTCGCGGACACCGTCGCGGAGATGCCTGGCGTGAACCGCTCGCCCAAGGCCTCCACGTCCAGCGGGACGTGGACCACGGTGGCCAACACGGACCGCATCGCGTGGACGCAGGGCTTCTTCCCCGGGAGCATGTGGTACATGTTCCAGGTCGCCAACGAGCCCTACTGGCGTGACCGCGCGGACCTGTGGACGCGCCCCCTGGAGGTCCAGAAGACCAACACGGAGACGCACGACCTGGGCTTCAAGATGTACAACAGCTTCGGCAATGCCTATCGGTTGACGGGCAATCCCTACTACCGGGACGTGCTGCTCACCTCCGCCGCGTCGCTGGCCACGCGCTACAACAGCACCGTGGGCATCATCGATTGTTGTGATTGGAACTCGGCCTGGAACATCCCGCTCGTCACCGACACCATGGTGGACATCGAGCTGCTGCTCTGGGGCGCCCAGAACGGCGGCCCCGCCATCTGGCGCACCATGGCGGTGAACCACGCGCTCCGGACGCTCCAGGACGCGGTGCGCGCCAATGGCAGCTCGTTCCACTACGTGGACTACAACAACAACGGCACCATCCGTTCGCGGGGCACCTTCCAGGGCTACTCCGCCAGCTCCACCTGGGCGCGCGGGCAGGCGTGGCTCATCTACGGCTACACGATGGTGTACCGCTACACGCAGGACGCGCGCTTCCTCACCGCGGCCCGCCGGGTGACGGACTACTACCTGGCGAACCTGCCCGCGGACCGCGTGCCCAACTGGGACTTCAACGCGCCCAGCCAGTCCAAGGACTCCTCCTCCGCGGCCATCGTCGCGTCCGCCCTGCTGGAGCTGAGCACCCTGGAGACGGACGCCACGCGGCGCACGAACTACCGCAACGCCGCGCTGGCCATGCTCGACTCGCTGGCGTCGCCCGCGTACTTCGCGCAGGGCACCAACAGCCCGGGCCTCCTGCTGCACGGCGTGGGCAACTTCCCGGCCGGGCAGGAGATCAACGTCAGCCTCATCTACGGCGACTACTACTTCCTCGAGGCGCTGCTGCGCTTCAACCCGCGCCCCAATTACCCCTGGTACTCGAAGCTGGACCTGCCGCGCGGGCAGCACCTGCTGGGCACCACCAACACGGGCACGCGCATCGTGGAGTTCGACCTCACGCCATTGGCGGACAACCTGGGCGGCGGCGTGGTGGGCTGGACGGACAGCTCCACGGAGGTGACCGCCTTCAACCGGCTGAACATGGCCCTGCGCATGAGCGAGGACGGCATCTTCCAGGTGCGCAACGGCGCGGGCTACTCGTGGATCCGCCGGGTGCCGTACGTGCGCGGCCAGACGTACCACTTCCGCATGAACGTGGACCTGCTCGCGAAGCGCTACTCCGTCTGGGTGACGCCGCCCGGGGCCGCGGAGGTGCAGCTCGTGGACCGGGTCGCGTTCCGGGCGGATGGGCCGCCCATCGACGACCTGGGCCGCGTCGCGGTCATCTCCGTCGTGACGGACAGCGACTTCCGCGTGAACAACCACCGCGTCTACGCGCCCACCGCGAGCGTGGCGGCGGCGATGGAGAAACGGGCCCCGCTGCCTGAGGCCCTGTGGAAGCAGCTGGACGCGCCGCCTCCGGTCACCACGGGCCCCGCCGTTCCGTCCGAGCGCTGACAGCAGGCCCCTGTCCGGTGGCCCGCCCGGCGTCAGGGTGGGCCACCGCGGGTGCATGGGAGACGGAAGCCGGTTACATCCGCCAGGTGACGAACCTGGACCTCTTCCTCCCGGACCCCGCCCCGCGCCCGGCCGCCGTCCCGGCGGGCCCCGGCCCGCTCGACCGGCTGCTGAAGGTGTCGCGCATCTACCTGGAGCCCGCCGTGCAGGAGCATGCGCGCGGCCGGGAGATTCTGGCGCGATACCCGGATGCGGAGCGGGTGGAGGTGGCCTCGCACCAGCACATCCCCGGGCTCTTCGGCAACGAAGGCAACGTGGAGGCCTGGAACCGCATCAAGGGCAGCACCCTGGTGCTGGGCGTGAAGAAGACGCTGTCCTTCATCGCCAATGACCGCAGCTCGGACTTCATCGCGCCCTCCACGGCGAACGGCTGCGTGATGGCGTGCGCGTACTGCTACGTGCCGCGCAACAAGGGCTACGCGAACCCGGTCACGGTGTTCGTGAACATCGACCGCATCCAGGACGCCATCCGCAAGCACGCGCACAAGCGCGGGCCCAAGCGGGAGCCCAACACGGTGGATCCGCACGCGTGGGTCTACGACATCGGGTGCAACAGCGACTGCGCCGCGGACGCGGCCATCAGCGACAACGTGCGGGACCTGGTGCGGCTGTTCACCACGCTGCCCAACGCCAAGGCCAGCTTCGCCACCAAGCTGGTGAACCGTGAGCTGCTCACCTACGAGCCGAAGGGGAAGACGCGCGTCCGCTTCAGCCTGATGCCGCACGCGCCGGCGAAGCTGCTGGACGTGCGCACCAGCCCCATCGCGGAGCGCATCGCCGCCATCGACGACTTCGTGGCCGCCGGCTACGAGGTGCACCTCAACTTCTCCCCGGTCATCCTCCACGACGGCTGGCAGGACGCCTACGTGGAGCTGTTCCAGCAGATTGACGCCGGCATCGGCGCGCGGGCGAAGCAGCAGCTCGCGTGTGAAATCATCTTCCTCACGCACAACGCGGGCTTGCACGAGGTGAACCTCGGCTGGCACCCGAAGGCGGAGGAGCTGCTCTGGCGGCCGGAAATCCAGGAGACGAAGGTGTCCCAGGGCGGCGGCGTCAACGTGCGCTACCGCACCGGGTTCAAGGGCCGCCACGTGGCGGAGTTCCAGGCCCTGCTCGCGAAGCACCTGCCGTACTGCCGCGTGCGCTACGCCTTCTAGGGTTGGCGCTGCGGCTGCAATATCCAGGAGTAGGTGGTGTCCGAGTCCACGTACTGCCCGGACAGCTCTCCCGAGGGCGACACCACCGGTTTGGTCCCCCCCGCATCCGTGAAGAGGACGTTGCCGGGGATGTCCAGCTCGGGGCCCTGGCAGTCGGGACCGCCGCTGACGGCGAGGTGCACGAGGGTCGGATCGGCGAGCGCCGCCGTGTAGGAGCGCGAGGGATGTGACAGCCAGTCCTGGGTGTCGGGGTCCGGTGACGTCAATTCATCAAAGGGGTTCAGCATCAGGATCCCGCCTCCAGCGGCCAGCGGGTACGGCGTGGGCCCGTGCGTGTACCTGCACCCTCCGGACACGTAGTCGACGTCGAGCGTGAAGTCGCCGGCGGGCTGCATGAGCATGGAGCCTCCCACCCGCTTCGTGTGGGGGATGAGCGGGTGCTCGAAGTCCGGGTCCGCGAAGCCGTCCAGCACCTGGAGCTCCACGTTCGTGTCGATGAGCTTCCGGCCCGACGACCAGGTCTTCCCCTTCAGGACGGACCGGGTGGTGCCCTGGAACCTCCAGCAGCCCACGTTGTTGCGCTTGAGGTAGGGCGTCTCCGCCGCCGTCAGGGTCCCGCCGCCGGCGGGATCGAACTTCGCGTTGCTGACCATGACGACGAGGTCCTGGACCCGCTGCGACTTCATGTCGCGGCAGAAGCCCACGTCCTCGTATGCGCTCCAGTCCTCGTCGTGCCACGCCCCCGCTTCGTCCTTCCAGAACGCGAACACCTTCACGGGGTCCTTCGACTCCGTGATGTTCTTGAACCACCCGTTGTGGAAGAGCACGGAGCGCGTGCTCGGGTCGCTGAACCGCATGAGGTAGTAGCGGTTGGACAGGTTGTACAGCTCGTCGTGAAGCTCGTCCGAGGCTTCGGGCCAGCCCGACAGGTCGGCGTTGATGTCGCTCTTCCTCGCGACCTCCGTGAGGTTGTCCCACGCCTTGAAGGACTCCGGCCGGGCGCTGATGGGCGTCCCGTTCCAGAGGACCTTCGCGAACTCCGGCCAGACCTTCTCGAATCCACCGGGAAGGACGGAGTCCACCGCGGTGAGGCTGGAGGTCTCCGTGGTCAGCTTCGCCAGCGCGGCCGTCACGACCGCCGGCCCGTACTTCTTCTCCAGGTATTGGAAGAGCAGATAGGCGCCGTAATCGCGCCCGGCGCCTTTCGCTCCGCTGTTCGTGCAGTGGCCCGTGTTCTGGCTCTCCAGCGGCAGGTCCGGAGAGTTGGTGAAACAACCGGCGAACATGTGTTCGTACTGCCGCTGCGGGGTCGGCCCCACCGGGAGCGTTGGATACACATGGTCGATGGCCCAGTTCGCGGTCGCATCGCGGATCCACCCGTAGTCGCCCTGCCGCGCCTTTGTCTTGTAGGCCCACTGGATGGCGTGCATCAGCTCGTGCGTCGCCCCGCCCTTGAGGACGTTGTCGTCGTCGGGATCGTCCTTCAGCAGGATGTAGGTGGCGGCCTGCGTGTTGTCCCAGCCTTCAGGGATCGTCAGTCCACGGTCGGCCATGTTGCTGACCAGGTAGAGGTCGAGCTGGGGACTTCCCCCATTGCAGGAAAAGGCCTCGTCGGTGAGCGGCTCCTTGAGCCCCAGCGCCATCAGCTTGGGCCAGATTTCATTCGCGATCGCCGCGTCGAGCCTGATGGCCCGCTTGCGCTGCTCCGGGAAGTTGACCTGGTACCAGATCCGGACCTTCGAGAGGGGATACGGGATGTATTTCCAGCCGCCGGAGAAGGAGCGGCAGTGCGTATCCTCCATGCTGCTCAGCCGGGCATCGGGCGTGGGCGCGTTGAGCCAGCTGCCCGGGTCCGCCGGGCGCAGCAGGTACATCCCGAGCGCCGCCTGCATGGACGCGGAGAGCGACGGGAAGCGCTGACGCAGCTCCTCGAGCGAGGTGGCGTCGAACCCCGGATCGACCCGGGCCTTGTACTGGATGGGCAGCCGGGGATCGCTGAACGCCGCGTACACCCGGTAGGCCAGCAGCTCCTCGTCGTTGATGAGCCCGGCTTCATGCGCGGCCGCCAGCACCTCCGCGCTCGACGGACTGGATTCGTCGGAGGGAATCACGACCGCGGTCAGGGTCGCGCTCGCGGCCCCCGCCCGGGCCGTGATGACCGCGCCGCCAGGGGCCACGCCCTCCAGCCGGCCGTCCTTCACCGTGACGGCGCCGGCCGGGACGGCGGACCACTCCACCTGGACGTCCTCCAGCACCTCGCCCGCGTCGTCGACCGCCAGGGCGGCCAGGGTCAGCGACTCGCCCACCAGCAGCGTCGCCCCGTTCGGGGACAGGGTGAGGGCGGCGACCTTGCCGTTGTCGCCGCCGCCTCCCGGGGACGGGTCCGGTTCGGTGGTGGAGCCGCAGGCGAGGACGGACGTGAGCAGCAGGCACAACGCGAGCCGTGAGGCTCCAGGCACCACGGGCATGTTCCAGACCTCAGGGCAGGGGTGGTGAGGCCTGGGTGTTACGCCGTGTCCTTTTTATATTCGCTTCAGGTCCTGGAACCAGGCGGCGTAGGGCGTGTTCTTCACGAGGCGCCGGTTGAGGTCCGGCGTTCCGTCCGTCCACCACGGCGGGCCCCGCTCTCCCAGGCCCACCTTGGCGCGGTGCACGCGATTCCTCGCCCGGCGCTCCAGGGCCGCGTCCTCCGCGCGCTTCGCCCGGCCCACGTCCGCGCGGGCCCGCATCAGCGCGGCCACCAGCAGCTCACGCTGCCGGGGCCCGAGCGCTGGATTGCTGCGGCGCCACAGCCGCCCGTCCACCACCAAGTAGCGTCCATCCGGGGTGGTGGGGGGCGCAGTCTTCGTCACTGCTTCACGGGATACAGGAAGCGCAGGAGGTCACCGAAGCGCGCGCTCCACGCGGCCTCGTTGTGCTGGCCTCCCTCCACCACCGTGTACTTGAGGTCGGTGTCCAGCACCCAGCCCTTGGCCACCAGCGCGTCGCGCAGCGCCTGCGCATCCGCCACCGTCTCCGCCTGGCTGCCGGAGCCCTCGTTGGTGCCGATGTCCTCCCAGATGCGCAGCGGGGGCTTCGTGGTGAGCGCGTTCACCTCCGCGACAATCTCCCGGTCCGCCCACCACACCGACGGCGACACCACGCCCAGGCGGGTGAAGACGTCCGGGTGCTTGAGCCCCAGCGACATGGAGACGAGCCCGCCCAGCGACGAGCCCGCGAGCCCCGTGAACTCCGCCTCCGGCTTCGTGCGGAACTCCGCGTCGATGCGCGGCTTCAGCTCCTGGATGAGGAACTGGCCGTACACGTCCGCGCGGCCCGCGTCCGGGTACTCCGGCGGGAAGGGCACGGGCGTGTACTCCGCGATGCGGTCAGGGGTGTTGTAGATGCCCACGATGATGAGCGGCTCCACCTGGCCGGACTCCACCAGCGCCTGCGCCGTCTCATCCACCTTCCACTCGCCGGCGAACGCGGTGGTGACGTCCATCAGGTTCTGCCCGTCGTGCATGTAGAGCACCGGGTAGCGGCGCGTGGGGTCCGCCTCGTAGCCGGGCGGCAGCCAGATGATGACGTCGCGCGGCTTGAGGCTTGCGTCCTGGGGCACCACGTTGCGCAGGTAGCGCACGTCGCCGGTGAGCGTCGGGTCCGGAGGAGGCGGGGGCGTGGTGAGGTCCGCCCAGCCCTTCACCACCACGGGCACGCGCTCGAAGCCGCCGCCGGTGGTGAAGGTGTGGTTGGCCACCTCCGCGCCCGTCTCGCTCTTCTCCACCGTCTCCCACGAGCCGCGCGTCACCTTGAACTCCAGGCCCGTGCCCGCCGCGAAGGCGACAGCGCCCGCGTAGGCGTTGTCCACGGCCGGGTAGAGCTCCACTTCCGCGCCATTCCAGTTCCCCAATTCCGGCTGATTGCCGGACAGCCACACTTTGGCCCCGGGCGGCGTGATGTCCGGGACCTGGACGATGAACACGGTCCTCGCGCCTGTCTGCCCCCCCTCGGCGCCGAAGCGCTCCACCGTGAGGGCGACAGTCTCCTCGTTCTCACGGGCGGTGATGGAGTGGTCCGCCTCCGGGGCGCCCTGGGCATCCAGCGCCACCTGGGGCGTGGGCGCCGTCATCCGCACCGCGTAGGTGAAGGCGGTGTTCTTGGGCAGCCGGGCCTTCAGGCTGAACTGACGGCCGCCCTGGTAGACCATCTCCAGGCCCCGCCCGTCCGTGCCGCCGAACGTGGCCGTGGGGCCCTGGAGGAAGATGGCCGCGTCGACCGGCGTCTCCGGCGGGACGGTGAGGTCGAACTGGACGTCGGAGTAGAGCTGCTCGATGGGCTTCGGCTCGTCGGAGGAGCAGCCCCAGAGGGCCGTCAACGCCAGGACGAGCAGCAGGGTGGGCTTCAAGGGCCGCGAGAACGACGACGACATGGATGGGTGGGCCTCCGGGGGCGGGACACGAGCCCCTCGTGAAGGCGCACCCTAGCAGCGTGTTCCGACGCTCATCAGTGGGGCCCCGATGCCCCGGAGTGGACATCCCGGAGGGCTGCCCCCTTGGCAGATGGTGGACAGTGCCTACCTTGCGGCGCGCACGGGGAGAGGCGGGTTTCATACCGCCAGTCCCCCTCAAGCGAAGGAGTCACACCGAATGAAGAAGCTGACGCTGCTGGCCTTGACGCTGAGCGCCCTGTCCGTGGGCACGGGCTGCCACCGCAACACCCGCGAGTCCGCCAAGGACGACATGGAGCAGGCGGGCGACAAGGTGAAGGACACGGCCGAGGACGCCGCCGACGCCACGGGCGACGCCGCGGAGAATGCCGGCGACAAGATCGAGGACGCGACCGACAAGTAGCCGTCCGCCGCATCCGTGCGGAAGAAACAGGCACCCCGGACGCCGGCCCCTTCACGGCGCCGGCCTCCGGGGTGTTGTCCTTCACGGGGACTGAAAGCCGGGCGCTACGGGAACTGCGCCGCGAAGTCCTGGATGAACCAGTACAGGCTGAGCAGGTGGGTCGTGCCCTGCGTCGTGCCGTAATCCGACACGGTCCTGCCCGCCAGCGCGGGAATCTGCGGGCAGGTCAGCTGGCCGTGGATGGCCTGGGCGTAGCCGTTGGTGGTGATGGCGCTCGCGTAGCTGGACGTGGAGGGAATCGTCACCTGGCCGCTCGTGCTGACCGTGTTGTAGGCGCTGGTGTTGGAGAACGAGACGGCGATGGCGTCCGCGTCGAAGGCGTTGTTCCCGGTGATCAGCTGGTTGATGTACGGCGTGCCGCCGTTCACGCGCCAGGTGCCGGCTTCACGCGCGGTGGCCACGTTGCTGATGGTCGTGCGGCCGGTGACGCGCCCCATGTGGTCGAAGCGGGCCTGGCACGGCGAGGTGCAGGGCACGCTGACAGGGAAGGGGAAGCGCACCGGGAACAGCCCGCCCGGCCGGTAGATGAGGATGTCCCACCAGTAGTAGTAGACCCGGCGCGAGCACCGCAGTCCCAGCGACAGCTGGCTGGAGCCGGTGACGGTGCGGTTGAGGGTCGGGCCCGCCGGGAGGGCGTTGGCGCTCAGCGTGTGCTTCGCGCCCGGCCCGTTCCAGCCGTAGATGCTGCGGCCCGTGTACGAGACGTAGATGTTCTGGGTGGTGGTGGGCGTGCGCGTCGTCGTGGTCGTCCAGCCGCAGGTGCAGGGGCCGGAGATGGGGATGGGGTACCACCAGGACCACTGCTGGGCGTAGACCATGGCCTCGCCGCGCAGGTGCGGGAAGTCCCTGGAGACCTCCTTCATCAGGTCGTACTCGCCCTGGCCATACTTCGCGTCGAGCTCCGTGAGGGCGGCGTCCAGCTCGCTGCTCACGTGCACCACGTCCTTGTCGGACGTGACGCCCTTGGACACGGTGAGGCTACACTCCTTGTCGTTCGCGCAGTCCAGGTTCACGTCATAGGGCTGGGTGGCCAGCGGCTGGCCCTTGGGGTCCTCCAGCACCAGCTTCTGCGCCCAGCCCGTCTCCCAGGGCTTGTCCAGCGCGCCGAAGAGCTTCACCGTGGAGATCTCGCCCGCGTTCGGCGTCACGTCCACGCCCGCGTTGGCGGTGTCCTTGCCGTCATAGGAGACGAGCTTCGAGGACGGGGGCAGGTCCTCCTGCCGGTCCGTCCACAGGATGCGCGCGGTCAGCTCCCCGTCCTCCAGCGCCACGTCGAGCACGGTGGCGATGTTCGGGCGGACCTCCTCCCGAGGATCCGCGGCGTGGGCCGGCGCGCCCACCAGCAGGCCTCCGAGCGCGAGGGAGGAGACGGTCAGCGAGCGAAGCCAGGACGGAACGAGGCCGGTCGGGCCTCGCGACGGGTGATGGGGCATGGGGCAATCCCTTGCGGAGAATGGGGGTCCGCCCTCCAGCGCGAAGGCCGGAGGGCGGTTCCCCGTCAGAGCAGGTCCCGTGCCAGGGATTGCACCATGTCTGCGATTGATGCAGGTTTCGGAGGGAATGCGTGGTTTTCCACGATGTTTCCGAAATCGTTGCTTGCGCTGGGGATGTGTCCCTTTGCGTTACGCGGACCCCGCCGGGTGTAGCGCTGCGGGCTACAGGCCGAAGAAGACCTGGACGCTCCTGTCCAGGGTCTCCACCTCCTGATCGAGCGCATAGGTGGACTGGATGTCGAAGGCGCGGCCAATGGGGTTCAAGCCTCCACCCGGGCACACCGCGACGCCCTGCACGGCGATGGCGTAGTTCCCCTGCGCGTGGCCGTACGGCTGCCAGGTGTTGGGGTCGCCGTTGTAGGCGTAGAAGGCCTCGCCGGACGTCTGGACGTAGCCGGAGCCGCTGCCCACGTTGTCCTCGGTGGTCCTGACGTCGAAGCTGCCGTCGAGGGGGGCGTAGCGGGTCTCGCTCAGGAGCGGGCTCAGGGCATTGCCCAGGTGGTACTTGCTCTGCTCCATGGCCGTGGCGTTGAGGATGGTCATGGGAGGCGGGGGATAGACGGGGGTGGTCCGCGCGGTCGCGCGGCCGGTGATGCGGCCGAAGTGGCTGAACCGGCCGCTGCACGTCCCGGCGCAGGTGCTGTAGACGGGCTGGAGCATGCGCACGGGCTTCACCAGGCCGCCCGGCTGACGGATGCCCAGCTCCTGGGAGAGAATCGAGGCCAGCGACGTGCAGTGGAGGTTCAGGGTGACCCGGCTGCTGCCCTGCGTGGACATGCGGTTGTTCGAGGCCACGGTCTGGCGCAGGGGGCGCGCGTGCAGGTCGTGCGCCGCACCCCGGCTCGTTCCCTGGGTGTTGGAGCGCGCGTAGGTCGTCGTCCAGGAGCACTGGCAGCCCTCGGCGGGGCCGACCTTGACCAGGCCATGGGCGTAGGTCAGGGCCTCGCCGTACAGCGAGGGCTCACGCCGGGCCACCTCGCGCACCAGGTCGAACTGCTTCGTCCCCATCTCCTTCTCGATGGCGCCGAGGGTCTGCTGCAGGCCCGTGCTCAGGTGCAGGACCTCGCGGCTGGCGGAGATGCCCGGCGTGGCCGTGAGCTGGCAGGTCTTCTCGTCCTCGCAGGCCAGGCTGACGTCATAGGGCTGGCTGGCCAGCTCCCGGCCCTGCGCCTCCCGCACGACGAGCCGCTGGGCCCAGCCCGTCTCCCACGGCTCCTGCACCGCGCCGGACAGCTTCACCTCCACCTCTTCGCCGGCCTTGGGCGAAAGCCGCTCGCCCGCGGTGGGCTTGTCCGTGCCGTCATAGGACAGGACCTCCACCTCGGAGGGCAGCGACTTCGACTCCGCGGCCCAGCGGATGCGCGCGGTCAGCTCGCCGTCCTGCATGGACACGTTCACGATGGTGGCGGGCACTTCGCTCGTTTCCGCGGCGTGGGCGGGCGCGGCCATGAGCAGGCCACCCACGGCGAACGAGGAGAGGGTCAGGACTCGGGGGAAACGACGGGGCATGGTGCAGTCCCTTGGGAAGAGGGGTTCCGCCATTGCTGACACGCGATGTCAGATTTGGCGGGCCGCCCCAAGAGCAGGTTGCGTGCCAGCGAGCCTCACGTCTGGCGCGAGGGCGAGGCTGTAGCGCGAAGCGCTACGCGGCTCTCCGGAGCGGCGCGCGTGCTAGAAGGGACGGGTGACCTTCGCTCTTCCCGGCCCGGAGCGCGCGGGCGTCGCGCGGCTCGCGTTCGAGCGCTCGGGGCCTCGCACCGTGGTGCGCACCGCGCTGGCGCACAGCCCCTTGCGGCTGCTCACGCCGCGCAACCA
Source organism: Corallococcus sp. M7 (assembly GCF_054512695.1). Lineage (NCBI taxonomy): Bacteria > Pseudomonadati > Myxococcota > Myxococcia > Myxococcales > Myxococcaceae > Corallococcus > Corallococcus sp. M7. Next base: position 9,470,713 of record NZ_CM137252.1, on the reverse strand, counting down.
CGGCCACGCGGCGTGGGCCTATACCAGCTCCTTCGGTGGCGGGCTGGTGGACGGGGACAACCTGCGGCTGGAGGTGGACGTGGCGGACGGCGCGTCGGCGCTGCTCGCGACGCAGGGCGCGAACCGCGTCTACCGCTCGCCCAACGGTTGCCGCAGCGACCTGGTCGCGCGCGTGGGCCGGGATGCGCTGCTGGCGTGGGTGCCGGACCCCACCGTCTGCTTCACCGACGCCCGCTATTCACAGACCTTGGACGTGACGCTGTCGCAGGGCGCGTCGCTGGTGCTGGTGGACGTGGTGACGGCGGGCCGCAGCGCCCGGGGCGAGCGCTGGGCCTTCCTGCGCTATGCGTCCCGCCTGCGCGTCGCGCGGGAGGGGCGCGCGCTGGTGGATGAGCGCTGGGTGCTGGACCCCGCGCACGGCGCGCTGCCGGAGCGGCTGGGCCGCTTCGACGCGCTGGCGTCCGTGCTGCTGGTGGGGCCCGCGTTGAAGGAAGCCCGGGAGGCCCTGTCCGCTCGCGTGGCGGGCCTGCCGGTGAAGCCGCGCGCCCGGGAGCTGGTCTCCGCCAGCCCCCTGGGCGAGGACGGACTGCTCTTGCGCGTGGCGGCCGTGTCGTTGGAGACGCTGCTCGGCACCACGCGCGACTGGCTGTCCTTCCTGCCGGGCCTGCTGGGGGATGACCCGTGGGCCCGGCGGGTGTGACTAGTAGCGAGTGATGTCGAACGTGCTGTAGTTCGAATACAGCTCGCTGATGTGATCCGCCGTCAGGTTGACCGCGTCCTTGTGGTTGTTCGTCTTCCACTCGGCGGTGTTCGCGTCCAGCAGGCGGTTCGGGCCGTCCGTCTTGTGCAGGCCCAGCACGTGGCCCTCCGCGGACTCGCCCGACTTGCGCAGGCCGATGCGGTAGTGGCCGTTCTCCTTCGTGCCGTCGTACAGCTTCTGCGCGAAGGTGTCGGAGGTGATGGGCTCGAAGTCCTGCACCTTCACGCCCGGGTGACCGCCGCCGCGGCCCGTGCGGAAGTCATCCACCAGATGGGAGATGGACTCCTGCTTCTGGGCGATGGCGTCCTTGTCCTGGTTGAGCTGGGCCATCCCGTCCTTGATCTCCTGGGTCAGCTGGCTGCGCTGCGCCTTCAGCCCCTGGCGCTGCTCCAGGGTGAGGTCCGGGTTGGTGAGCTTCTCGTTGATCTCCTTGCGCTGCGCGCTCTTGCCCTGGAGCTGCTCCACGCGGCCCTGGAGCTTGGAGATGTCGTCCATGTGCGCGCCGTTCAGCTTCGTGAGCGCGTCGCTCTGCAGGTGCTCGGCGTGCTGCTTGTCGATGAGCTTGCCGAAGTGGTTGTCCGTCAGCTTGCCGAACGCCTGCGAGCCCTTCATCGGGTCACCGCCGGCCTCCTTGCCGGTGCGGATCCACTCGGAGGTCATCGCGCTGCACACGCCCGCGTCCGTGCCCGCGGGCATGTTCGGCTGCTTCAACATCGGGTGGCCGCCCTGGTCCGTGTAGCGCAGCACCTCCGCGCCCGGGTTCTCCAGCTTCATCTCCTCGACGATCTTCTGGATCTCAGGGCGCGGCGTCATGGCCTTGCCCTTGCCCGGCGTGCGGCCCAGGGCCAGGTCCGCGATGTCGCTCTCGGAGAGGTTGGGCGACGGGAGCTGCGGACCCTGGAGCGAGTGCGCGTCGATGTTCGGGCGCGACGACGAGGAGGCCTGGGGGCTGCCGGTCGGCTTGAACGCGTCACCCTGGGGCGTCGTCCCGGTGGGAGTCGTCGGCCGGGAGACAGTCGGCGAGGCGGTGGGCGAGGCCGTGGGCGTCGCGGGCTTCGCGGCCGTCGTGCCCGGCTTCGAGAAGGTCGGCTGGGCCACCGTGTTGGTCGTCTTCGGCGGAGCGGGAGGCGCCTTGGGCGTCTTGGGGAAGCCGGCCTTGAAGCTCTTCATGGGGGACTCCAGAGGGGGAGAACGGCGCGAGGGGGCCCCCATCCTGGCCCACGCTGACGCGTCGCGCTAGGGTCTGGCGGGTCGGCGCATCCCGCACCCGGAAGAACCGAGGGAGTCGGACCCATGCATCTGTCCCCCCGTGACGTGGACAAGCTGCTCCTGCACCAGGCGGGCGTCGTCGCCCAGAAGCGATTGGCGCGAGGCCTGCGCCTCAACTACCCGGAGGCGGTGGCGCTCATCGCCACGCAGTTGCTGGAGTACATCCGTGACGGCAGGAGCGTGGCGGAGCTGATGGACCTGGGGCGCCGGTTCCTGGGGCGCGCGCAGGTGATGGACGGCGTGCCGGAGATGCTCGCGGAGGTGCAGGTGGAGGGCACCTTCCCGGATGGCACCAAGCTCGTCACCGTGCACCACCCGGTGGTGGCGGAGCACGGAGACCTGTCCCTGGCGCTCTATGGCAGCTTCCTGCCGGTGCCGCCGCTGGAGCGCTTCACCGTGCCCGCCGCGTCGCCGGAAGGTGCGCCCGGACAGGTGCGCGCGGCGGAGGGCGCGCTGGAGCTCAACGCGGGCCGAAAGGCCATCACCCTGCGCGTCACGCACCGGGGCGACCGGCCCATCCAGGTGGGCAGTCACTACGCGTTCGCGGAGACGAACCGCGCGCTGGTGTTCGACCGGGGCCGCGCCTACGGCCACCGGCTGGACATCCCCGCGGGCACGGCGGTGCGCTTCGAGCCAGGCGAGGTGAAGACGGTGTCGCTGGTCCCCATCGCGGGCGAGCAGGTGGTGCGCGGCGGCAACGCGCTGGGCAGCGGCAAGGTGTCCGATGAAGGCCGTGAGCGCCTGCTGGCCGCGGTGCGTGTACAGGGCTTCGGTCACGAGGAAGAAATCCCCGAGGAGGAGCGCTCATGAGCCGCAAGCTGGACAGGCGTCACTACGCGGACATGTTCGGCCCCACCACGGGAGACCGGGTGCGGCTGGGGGACACGGGCCTGTGGCTCCAGGTGGAGCGCGACGCCACCGTCTACGGCGACGAGTGCAAGTTCGGCGGCGGCAAGGTGCTGCGTGAAGGCATGGGCCAGCGCGCGGGTGTGGGCGACGCGGACGCGCTCGACTGCGTCATCACCAACGCGCTGGTGGTGGACTGGACGGGCATCTTCAAGGCGGACGTGGGCATCAAGGCGGGGCGCATCTCCGCCATCGGCAAGGCGGGCAACCCGGACGTCATGGCGGGCGTCACGCCGGGCATGGTGGTGGGCGTCACCACGGAGGTCATCGCGGGGGAAGGGCTCATCCTCACCGCGGGCGGCCTGGACACGCACATCCACTTCATCAGCCCGCAGCAGGCGGACGAAGCCATCGCCAGCGGCATCACCACCTGGGTGGGCGGCGGCACCGGCCCGGCCACCGGCACCAACGCCACCACCTGCACGCCGGGCGCGTGGAACCTGGCGCGCATGCTGGAGGCCACGGACACGATTCCCCTGAACATCGGCCTCACCGGCAAGGGCAACACGTCCCTGCCGGAGGGCTTGTTGGATCAGGTCCGCGCGGGCGCCATTGGACTCAAGCTGCACGAGGACTGGGGCACCACGCCCGCGGCCATCGACACGTGCCTCACGCTGGCGGACGCGGAGGACGTGCAGGTCACCATCCACACGGACACGCTGAACGAGTCCGGCTACGTGGATGACTCGCTGGCGGCGTTCAAGGGCCGCACCATCCACACGTACCACTCGGAGGGCGCGGGCGGCGGGCACGCGCCGGACATCATCCGCGTGTGCGGCGCGCCCAACGTGCTGCCCAGCTCCACCAACCCCACGCGGCCGTACACGGTGAACACGCTGGATGAGCACCTGGACATGCTCATGGTGTGTCACCACCTGGACCGCGAGATTCCCGAGGACGTGGCCTTCGCGGAGAGCCGCATCCGCGGAGAGACCATCGCCGCGGAGGACATCCTCCACGACCTGGGCGCCATCAGCATGATGGCCTCCGACAGCCAGGCCATGGGCCGCGTGGGCGAGGTCATCACCCGCACGTGGCAGACGGCGCACAAGATGCGCGAGCAGCGCGGGCGGCTCCCCGGCGAGCAGGGGGACAACGACAACCTGCGCATCCGCCGCTACGTGGCGAAGTACACCATCAACCCGGCCATCGCCCACGGGCTGTCCCATGAGGTCGGCTCCGTGGAGCCAGGCAAGCTCGCGGACCTGGTGCTGTGGCGGCCCGCCTTCTTCGGCGCGAAGCCGGAGCTGGTGCTCAAGGGTGGCTTCATCGCGTGGGGCCAGATGGGGGACGCGAACGCGTCCATCCCCACGCCGCAGCCGTACCTCATGCGCCCCATGTTCGGCGCGCGCGGAAGGGCGCGAGGCTCCACGAGCCTCGCCTTCGTGTCCGGGCGCGCGCTGCGGGAGTGCACCGTGCAGGGCCTGGGGCTCACCAAGCGGCTGTCCGCGGTGGTGGGCTGCCGCGCGCTGGGCAAGAAGGACATGCGCCTCAACGACGCGCTGCCCGTCATCACGGTGGACCCGGAGACCTACGAGGTCCGCGCGGACGGGGAGCTCTTGCGCTGCGAGCCCGCCACCTGGCTGCCGCTGGCGCAGCGCTACTCGCTGTTCTGAGGACCGCGCGCCATGGCTTCCGGCTGGAGGGTGTTGCAGCTGGCGGACTCGGGGTTTCCCACGGGGGGCTTCGCGCACTCGGGGGGGCTGGAGGCCGCGGTGCAGGCGGGCGAGGTGCGCGGCCCCGGTGACGTGCGGCGCTTCGTGGAGGCGCTGGTGTGGCAGGCGGGGCTGGGCGGCCTGCCGCTGGTGGGCGCGGCGTGGCGCGAGCCCGCTTCACTGCCGGCGCTGGACGCGAGGGCGGACGCGTTCCTCACCAACCACGTCGCGAACCGGGCCAGCCGCACGCAGGGCCGGGCCTTCCTGGACACCTGCGCGCGCATCTTCCCGGAGGCCGTGGGGCCCGTGCGCGAGGCGGCCCGCGCGGCCGGCGTGAAGTTCCACCACGCGCCCGCGTTCGGCGCGGTGCTGCGCGCGCTGGACGTGGAGCACGAGGACGCCCTGCGCCTCTTCCTGTCGCTCACCCTGCGGGGCGCGCTGTCCGCGGGCGTGCGCATGGGTGTCATCGGCACGCATGAGTCCCACCAGGTGCAGCACGCGGCCACGCCGCTGCTGGAGGCCGTCCTGGAGCAATGCAAGACATTGGGCGTGGACGACCTGGCCCAGCCCGCGCCGCTGTGGGACCTGGTGGGCGCCACGCACGACCGGCTGTATTCGAGGCTGTTCCTGTCCTGAAACCAGAGACGAAAAGGGAGCGCGACATGCACGACGAAGACCACCGCGGCCATGGGCAGGACGGGCACGAGCACACGCACGAGGACTGGGACCACCCGGGCCACTTCGACGCGCGCGACAAGCCGCACCGGCGTGACTACTCGCAGCGGGCCTTCACGATTGGGATTGGCGGGCCGGTGGGCAGCGGCAAGACGGCGCTGGTGCTGGCCCTGTGCAAGAAGCTGCGAGACGAGTACCGCCTGGGCGTGGTGACCAACGACATCTTCACCCGGGAGGACGCGGAGTTCCTGGTGCGCAACCAGGCCCTGTCCCCGGAGCGCATCAAGGCGGTGGAGACGGGCGGCTGCCCCCACGCCGCCATCCGCGAGGACATCAGCCACAACCTGCTCGCGCTGGAGCAGTTGATGGAGGAACTCCACCCGGAGCTGCTCATCGTGGAGAGCGGCGGTGACAACCTGGCCGCGCAGTACAGCCGCGAGCTCGCGGACTACACGGTCTACGTCATCGACGTGGCGGGCGGCGACAAGGTGCCTCGCAAGGGCGGACCCGGTATTACGCAGTCCGACCTTTTGATCATAAACAAGACGGACCTCGCACCGCACGTGGGGGCGGACCTGGGCGTGATGGAGCGGGACGCCCGGAAGATGCGCGGCGAGGGACCGTTTGTCTTCACACAAGTGACACGCGATGTCGGGGTGGATGCGGTGGTGGGCCACCTGCTCGACGCCTGGCGGCGGCGCTAAGCACTGGACGAACGGCGTCTTCACCAGACACCCGCGCCAACACATGGGGGCGGGTTGTGTCAGGGTGCGCGCCGTGGAACTTCTGTGGCGGGCGCGTGTTGAGTGGTTCGCGGTGGCGGTGGGCCTCATGGTGGGCACGTCGATGGTGTTCGTGCCCTATGAGTTCGGCTCAGTCCTCTTCCAATACATCTATCCGCACATCCGGCTGCTGGGGAGCCTGTTCCTCGTCGGCGCGGGGATGATGCTCATCACGCTGATGTATCCGGCCTGGCCCGCCTTCGTGGGCTGGGTGGGGCGCGCGCTGATGCTGGCCGCGATCGCGGTCTACTGGTGGGCGGTCTGCGTCCTGCCCGTCAGCCTCACGGGCACCATCGTCTACCTGTTCCTCATGGTCCTGCTCGTCATGGAGCCGCGCACCCTGCGCCGGGGACAGGGCCTGCTCTGGGTGTTCCTGGCCTGTGTGGCGCTGTGCTTCGGGCCGCTGATGCTCTGGGCGCCCCAGGACTTCGTGCGCTTCGCCATGGCGTCACTGGGGGCCTACGTCCGGTGGTCGGGAGGCCTCTTCCTGTTGATGGGGGGGCTGCTCGCCGTGGGGATGTGGCGCCGCCAGCCGGGGCTGTGCCGTGTGGCCCTGGGCGGCCTGGCCCTCTTGTTCCTGCACATGACGGTCGCGGTGGTGTCGCGGCGCTCGTGGTCGGGGATGAGCGTGTACGCCGTGCTGACGGGGGTGTGCGCGCTGATGGCGGGCATGCGCCGGTGGCCGGTGCTGGTGGGGGTGCGCTGGCGGCTGTTCCGAGGCATGGCGCTGGCGTCGGTGCTGCCCATCCTGGGCGTGGGCGCGGTGGCGTCGTACCTGGCGCAGAAGGCCCTGGAGGCGGAGCTGCACGGCAAGGCGCGGCAGGCGGTGGCCGCGGAGACCGCGTGGCTGGAGCAGACGGCCGTCATGGCGAGCTCGATGTTGCGCGTCTACAGCCAGGGGCCGGTCTTCGTCGACATGGTGCGCGCGGGGAACCGCGAGGGCATGCGGGAGCGGTTGGCGATGCTGGAGGGCCCGTCCGGGCTGTTCGACGCGGTCTGGCTGCTGGATGAAGCCGGCGACACGCTGATGCCCTCCTCGCGGCTCAGCTGGGTGAGCGGCAACTTCGCGTACCGGGCCTACTTCCAGGACGCGATGAAGGGCGGCGCCCGGGTGCTGCTGTCGCGGCCCTTCTTGTCCCGCGCGAACCTGCCCTTCGTCGTGTTCACGGTGCCCATGGACCTGGGCGCCGGCCGGCGCGCCTTCCTGGTGGGGGCGCTGTCGCTGAAGCGGCTGGGATTGCAGCCGGCGCTCGCCTCGCCCGGCTACCAGGTGGAGATCTTCGACCGCCGCGACGGCAGCCTCCTGCGCGAGACGGAGCGGGGCAACGTGCTCGCCCGGGCGCCGGTGCTGGACCTGGTCGGGTGGGACGCGCTGACGCGAGGGGGGCTCCTGGAGGCGTTCGACGACACGGGGCGCCGGATGGTGGTGGTGCATGCGCGGGTGGAGGGCACGCCGTGGGCGGTGGTGGTGAAGGCTCGGCTGCGGGAGGCCTTCGCGCCGGTGACGCGCATGGGCGCGTGGGTGGTGGCCATCGCGCTGATGGCGGGGGCCATCTCGCTCGTGCTGTCGCATTGGGTGGGGCGGGACGTGGCCCAGCGGCTGGAGAGCCTCCGGGACGGCTTCGCCGTGCTGGGCACGCCGTCGGTGGAGCAGCGCGTGCCGGCCCGGGGCGATGATGAGATTGCCCAGCTCACCCGGGGCTTCAACGACATGGCGGCGCGCATCGACCGCACGCAGAAGGAGCTGCGCGAGGCCATCGCCATCCGGGATCAATTCCTGTCCATGGCGAGCCACGAACTGCGCACGCCATTGACGCCCCTGAAGGCGACGCTGGACCTGCTCATCCGTCAGCTCGGGTCGGGGCCGGGGATGAACCCGGAGCGGCAGCGGGACACCATCGCCCGGCTGAACCGGCAGGTGGACCGGCTGACGCGGCTGATTGGCGACATGCTGGACGTGTCGCGGTTGCAGTCCGGGCGCTTCACGCTGACGGTGGCGCCCATGGACGTGGTGGCGCTGGCGCGCGAGGTGGTGGAGCGCGTCCAGTCCACGCGGCCGGAGCGCCAGGGGTGGGTGTCCCTGGACGTCCCGGAGGGGCCGCTCATGGGCCGGTGGGACGAGCAGCGCCTGGAGCAGCTCGTCACGAACCTGGTGGAGAACGCCCTGCGCTATTCGCCGCCGGAAACACCGGTGGTCGTGCGGGTGCGCGAGGAGCCGGACGGGGTGCGGGTGGAGGTGGAGGACCGGGGCATCGGCATCCCGGCGGAGAGCCTGCCGCAGCTCTTCACCCCCTTCTTCCGGGCGCGCAACGCGGCCGAGCACTACGCCGGGGGGCTGGGCCTGGGCCTGGCCATCTGCCGCGAAATCGTGGAGCGCCACGGGGGCCGCATCGGCGCGAGGAGTGACGGGCCGGGCAGGGGCACGTGCTTCACGGTGTGGCTGCCCCGCTCGGCCGTCGCGGAAGCGGCCTGATACACGACAGGGAGCGTGTGGCGGCGGCAACCGGACCGTGCGCTCCCGTCCGGGTTGTGTACTCTGGCCGCGTGAGCATCCTGGAACGCGCACGGGTGGAATGGTTCGCGGCGGCGTTCGGGCTCGTCGTGGGCACCACGATGGTCTTCGTCCCCTATGAGTTCGGGGCCGCCATCTTCCAGGTCATCTACCCGTACGTCCGCCCGCTCGGCAGTCTGTTCCTGGTGGGGTCGGCGACGATGCTCGCCGCGATGCTGTACCCCACCTGGCCTTCGTTCGTGGGGTGGCTGGGCCGGGCGCTCTTCCTGGGGGCGGTGGCGTTCTACTGGTGGGCCGCCACCGTGCTGCCCCGGGGCATCACGGGCCTCATCCTGTACCCGTTGATCGCGGGCCTGCTGCTGCTGGAGCGGACCCACCGCTTCCAGGGGCGGGGACTGCTGTCGGTGTTCATCGCCTGCGTGGCGTTGAGCTTCGGTGGGTTGATGGTCCTCATCCCCAGCGGCTTCATCCGCATGTCGCTGCTGGTGTTCGGGCCGTTCATCCGGCTGATGGGCGGCGCCTTCCTGGCGACGGGGGCCCTGCTGGCGGTGGGGCTGTGGCGCGGCCACGAAAAGGCCTGCCGCATCGCCGCGGGCAGCTTGAGCGTCCTGTTCCTGAACATGACGCTCGCGCTGGGGGCCCGGCGCTCCTGGGCCGGGATGGGCGTGTACGCGGTGCTGTCGCTGGCCTGTCTGTTGTTGTGGCGGATGCGCCAGCTCCCGGCCCCGTCCGGAGTGCGCTGGCGGCTGTTCCGCGGCATGGCCCTGGCGTCGGTGCTGCCCATCCTGGGCGTGGGGGCCGTGACGTCGTACGTGGCCCAGCGGGCCATCGCCGCGGAGCTGCGCGACAAGGCGCAGCAGGCGGTGCTGGCGGAGACCGCGTGGCTGGAGCAGTCGGCGGCCATGGCGCGCGCGCTCCTGCGCTCGCAGAGCCGGGACCCGGGCTTCATCGAGGCGGTGCGCGCCGGGGACCGCAAGGAGATGTCCGAGCGGGTGGAACTGCTGGAGACCGACACTGGCCTGTTCGACGCGACGTGGCTGCTGGACGCCAACGGGGAGACCCTGGTGCCGTCCAGGCGGCTCAACCGCCTCACCGGCAACTACGCGAGCCGCGAGTACTTCCAGCAGGCGCTGAGCGGCGGCGACGTGGTCTGGGTGTCGCGGCCCTTCCTCACCCGCGCGGGGCTGCCCTTCATCGTCTTCTCCACGCGGGTGGACCTGGGCGACGGCCAGCGCGCGGTGCTGGTGGGCGGGCTGTCCCTGGAGCGGCTGGGCCTCCAGTCGACGCTGGCCTCGCGCAGCTACCACGTGGAGCTGTTCGACCGGCGCGACGGCATCCTGCTGCGCGATACGGACCGCGGCGGCGTGCTCACGCGCGCGCCAGTGCTGACCCTGCTGTCCCCGGACGCGCTGGCGGCGCCGGAGGGCGTGCGGGAGACGTTCGATGAGTCCGGGCGCCGCCTGCTGGTGGCGCACGCGCAGGTGCCGGACACGGAGTGGACGGTGGTGGTGACGGCGCGGCTGCGGGAGGCCTTCGCCCCGGTGACGCGCATGGGGGGCTGGGTGGTGGCCATCGCGGCGCTGGCGGGGGCCATCTCGCTGCTCCTGTCACAGTGGGTGGGGCGGGACGTGGCGGTGCGGCTGGAGACGCTGCGGGACGGCTTCGCCGCGCTGGGCACGCCCGCCCGCGAGCAGCGGGTGCAGGCCCGCGGCGACGACGAGGTCGCGCAGCTGGCGGACGGCTTCAACGACATGGCGGCGCGCATCGACCGGACGCAGAAGGAGCTGCGCGAGGCCATCGCCATCCGGGATCAGTTCCTCTCCATGGCGAGCCACGAGCTGCGCACGCCGCTGACGCCCCTGAAGGCGACGCTGGAGCTGCTCATCCGCCAGTTGGAGTCCGGCGTGGGGCTGACGCCGGAGCGGCAGCGCGCCACCTTCGAGCGGCTGACGCGGCAGGTGGACCGGCTGACGCGGCTGATTGGCGACATGCTGGACGTGTCGCGGTTGCAGTCCGGAAGATTCGCGCTGACGGTGGCGCCCATGGACCTGACGGTGCTGGCGCGCGAGGTGATGGAGCGCGTCCAGTCCACGCGGCCGGAGCGCGAGGGATTGTTGTCCCTGGACGTCCCGGAGGGGCCGCTCATGGGCCGGTGGGACGAGCAGCGGTTGGATCAACTGCTGACGAACCTGGTGGAGAACGCCCTGCGCTATTCCCCGCCGAGGTCACCGGTGTCCGTGCGGATCCGCGAGGAGGACGGGCAGGTGCGGATGGACGTGGAGGACCGGGGCATCGGCATCCCGGCGGAGAGCCTGCCGCAGCTCTTCACCCCCTTCTTCCGCGCGCACAACGCGGCCGAGCACTACGCCGGAGGGCTGGGCCTGGGCCTGGCCATCTGCCGCGAGATCGTGGAGCGCCACGGGGGCCGCATCCAGGCGCGCAGCGAGGGTCCGGGCAAGGGCACGTGCTTCTCGGTGTGGCTGCCCCGCGCGGCCGTCGCGGACGCGGCCTGATGCGCTACGTGGAGGCGAGCCCCTGCGCGGCGCTGGCGCCGTACGTCCAGTGCTACTGGGCGCTGGAGCTGTCGGGCGCGGCGCCAGTGGGAGTGCACCGGGTGCTGCCGGATGGGTGCCTGGACATCCTGGTGGACCTGACGGACGGGGCGGGGCTGCACGTCGTGGGCGCGATGCGGACGGCGGAGGTGGTGCCGCTGTCCGCGCATGCGTCCTTCGTCGCGGTGCGCTTCCGGCCCGGGGGCGCGCAGCCGTTCCTGCGGCTGCCCCTGCTGGAGTTGACGGACGCGAAGGTGGCGCTGGGGGACCTCTGGCCGCGCGAGGCGCGTGAGTGGGGGGAGCGGCTGGGCGCGGTGGAGGGGACGGCGGCGCGCTTCGCCCTGCTGGAGCGGCTGCTGCTGGGCCGGCTGCCCGGCAAGGAGGGGGACGTGGGGGTGCGGCACGCGGTGGACTTCATCCTGGGGGCGAGGGGCCAGGTGCCCGTGCGTTCGCTGGAGGAGGTGATGGGGGTGGGGGCGCGGCAGGTGGAGCGGCGCTTCCATGCGGCGGTGGGGCTGTCGCCCAAGGTGTTGTGCCGCATCGCGAGGATGCAGCACGCGGTGGCGCTGTCGCGGGAGCTGGAGGGCGCGGAGTGGGCGCTGGCGGCGGGGTACTACGACCAGGCGCACCAGGTGCGGGAATTCCGGGCGCTGATGGGGCTGACGCCGGGGGCGTACGTGCGCGAGCAGGCGGAGGTCGGATTCGTCCAATCGCCGCAAGGGGCGGGTGCGTAAGGTGGGGGTGTTCCCACTTCGAGGAGGCACACCATGTCCACCGCACCCCAGCAGTCCGAGCAGCACCACCGCATCGACTACATCGAGCTGCCCACGAAGGACATCGCGGAGGCGAAGCGCTTCTACGGCGCCGTGTTCGGCTGGAGGTTCGAGGACTACGGCCCGGACTACACGAGCTTCATGGACGGGCGCCTGAACGGAGGCTTCGACAAGGAGCGGGAGGTGTCGAAGGGCGGCGCGTTGCTGGTGCTGTACTCGAAGGACCTGGACGCGACGCTGGCGAAGGTGCGCGAGGCCGGAGGGCGCATCGTGAAGGACACGTTCTCCTTCCCCGGCGGCAAGCGCTTCCACTTCACCGACCCCACGGGCAACGAGCTGGCGGTGTGGACGGAACCTTGATGCGGTGAATCAACAGGAGGGCAGGGAGTGCCGCGGTTCCCGCGAGCTGTCGCGGTCCCAACACTCCCAGTCCTCCCGGGACGTGTGGTGCGCGAGCGGGAGGGGCGCGGAGTGATCCCGGATCGCTTGCGTTCCCGGCGCGCGGTAGAACCGGGCTGGCTCCTCCCTGGGAACTTCGCCCGTGCTCGCTACCGTCAACGCCACCGTCCTCCACGTCAACGACACGCCCGCGAGCCTCTATCTGGGGACCTTCTCGCTGCGTCAGGCGGGCTACCACGTGCTGGAGGCGGTCACCGGAGGGGAAGCCCTACGGGTCGCCTTCGATTCGCGCCCCGACGTCATCGTGCTCGACGTGAAGCTCCCCGACATGAGCGGCTACGACGTGTGCCGGCTCCTGAAGGAAGACCCGCGCACCCGCGAGATCGCCATCATCCACACCTCCGCCACCTTCATCACCGCGGAGAAGAAGGTCGCGGACCTGCGCGCTGGCGCGGACGTCTACCTCACCCAGCCGTTCGACCCCGAGGAGCTCATCGCCACCGTCAACAGCGTCCTGCGCCTGCGGCGCGTGGAGCGCGAGGCCCTGGCGAACGCCGCCCGCCTGGAGGAGGCCGACCGCAAGAAGGACGAATTCCTCGCCATGCTCGCCCACGAGCTGCGCAATCCGCTGGCCGCCATCTCCGTCGCGGTGCAGATGCTCGGGCAGAAGGACTCGAACGGCCTGTCCGAAGCCGACGCGCGCCGCCGCGACATCATCGAGCGGCAGGTGAGCCACCTGCGCCACCTGGTGGACGACCTGCTCGACGTCAGCCGCATCACGCGCGGCAAGTACGCCCTGCGCCGCGGCCGGCTGGACCTCAACACCGTGTTGCAGCACTCGCTCGCCGCCGCGCGGCCGGTGATGGAGGAGCGCGGACTCATCCTGAGGGAGGTCCTCCCCACCGGGCCCTGCTGGGTGGACGGCGACCGGACGCGCCTGGAGCAGGTCTTCACCAACCTGCTCGACAACGCCTCCAAGTACTCACCCGAGGGAGGCATCATCACCGTGGGCGCCCACGTGTCCGAGGACTCCCGTGTGCGCGTCTCCGTGCAGGACACCGGCATCGGCCTGCGGCCGGAGGACCAAGAGCACATCTTCGAGCTCTTCGCGCAGCTGGACGCGGGCCTCGCGCGCAGCCGGGGCGGACTGGGCATTGGCCTGACGCTGGTGCGCCACCTCGTGACCGAACACGGCGGCCAGGTGGAGGTCTTCAGCGCGGGGCCGGGCCAGGGCAGCACCTTCACCATCACGCTGCCGCTGCTCACGGACGACGTAAGGCCCGAGGCCATCGTGGAGCGCATCGAGTCCCGCCGGGGCGAGTGGCGCATCCTCCTGGTCGACGACAACCCCGACGCGCGCGAGGGCCTGAGCGAGATGCTCCAGTTGTGGGGCCACACCGTCGCGGTCGCCTCGGACGGCCCGGAGGCGCTCGCCATGGCGACCCCTGGCACCTACGACGTCATCATCCTGGACATCGGCCTGCCGGGCCTGGACGGCTATCAGGTGGCGCAGGAGCTGCGCGGGCGCGTGGCGTCGGACGCGCACCTCATCGCGCTCACGGGCTATGGGACGCCGGGGGACCGGACCCGCAGCGAGGAGGCGGGCTTCGACCTGCATCTGGTCAAGCCCGTGGAGTTGGTGGAGATCGGCCGGGTGCTCGCGCATCTGGGGCCCGTGAAGCGCGGCACACGCCGCAGGTCCCACGCGAAGAGCGCGTAGGCCTTTCACGCCCGGGGCTGGAGGCCCGCCGCGGGCTGCTCCGCGCCACGCCTCGCCCACCGGTCGCGGATCCATGCCCGGGCGGGCTTCTCCGCGCGCTCATGCGTGAGCACGCTCAAGCCCACCGAGCCCACGATGAACGCCACCACCGCCCAGGCGGACGTGGGCGGCTCACCCAGCCGCTTGAGCACGGACTTCCAGGCGAACAGCACCGGCATGTGCAGGAGGAAGAGCGCATGGCTCGCCTCACCCAGCAGGCGCAGCGGCCGTGAGGCCAGCACCCGCGCCACGGCGCCCTGGCTCCGCGACAGCAGGATGAACAGCACCGCGAACACCGGCGCCAGCAGCCCGTTGTGCAGCAGCGGGAAGGGCAGCGCCGTGCTCACCGCGAGCGCCGCGATGACGCCCACGCACACCCCCGCCAGCGCCACCGGACGCGAGCGTTGCTCCGCGCCGTCCCGCAGCAGGAAGAAGCGCGCCGCGAGGATGCCCAGGATGAACTCCGGCAGCCGCGCCAGCGGGTTGAAGCGCAGCGCCAGCATCCACGGGCCGGAGTTGTACGCGGACGCGGTGCCCCCGGTGTGGTCCGGATCCACGACCATGTAGAGGACCGGGAACACCATCGAGGCGCCATACGCCACCGCCGCGCCCACCACGAGCGCCCTCGGTCCCAGCAGGCCCAGCCTTCCGGCCAGGAAGGGGAAGGCAGCGTAGAAGAACGCAACCACCGCCAGCGACCAGCCCGAGCCGTTCCACGCCATCGCGGTCCACGGCGTCCAGCTCTGGAGCAGCAGCGGCGTGACCACCAGCGCCTCCGCGTGCTCCATCCCCCTCCAGGGATCCACCGCCCACGTGTCGCGCAGCCCCTTGAGGTACGCGGGCGCGTCGAGCGCCAGGCCCAACGCATAGACGGGATAGATGCGCGCGAAGCGGGCCACCCAGAACGCCTTGCGCGTTTCGTACGTGTCCGGAGGCCGCTCCAGGTAGTTGTAGCCAAGGATGAAGCCCGACAGGACGAAGAAGAAGCCGATGCTCACATACCCGCTGTCGAGCAGTCCATGCAGCCCCGGTGGCGCCTCCGTGCCGGTGAAGACCAGGTGATACACGTGGTAGGCGAGAACGTGCGCGGTCGCGAGGAACCGCAGCCCGGTGAGTGCATCCAGGTGCTGCCGGGAAGAAACCATGAGGCCCACAAGTCTCGCAGGCCCGAGCGCGCCCCTCAATCAGGCCCGGAGCAATGGACCTGCTCAACCCCATCCAAAACCGGAAGTCCTGCACGAGGACGCGGACCGTAAGAGCTCCGCGAAGGAGCGCGAGGAAGGTGTTGAGCAGCCGGAGACGCGAAGCCACCAGACATGCCCGCCCACCGGGCGAGCAGTCCAAAAACCTGTCCGACAGTCGGACAAGTTTTTCCGCAAGAGGCCACCAGCCGCGCGGACCTGCCAAACAATGAGGTGGGCCTGCCGCGAGGACGCGCACAAGCAGTGAGCCGAGACGGTAGGTCGTGAGCAGACGGAAACAAGGGGCCACGGACAGCACCCCCACCAAGCGCGCAGTCCAGAAACCTGTCCAACAGTCGGACAAGTCCGCGCCACATGGAGCCGAGATCACGCGCCTTGAGGACCACAGCCGTGAACCGCGACGTCGTGCATGAGCGGACGGCAATGCGGGACCACGGACAACGCTCCCACCGGGCGAGCAGTCCAGAAACCTGTCTGACAGTCGGACAGGCCCGCACCACATGGATCCGAGGTTGCACGCCTGTCGAACCACCGCAATGAACCGTGACGCCGCGCATGCGCGGACGGCAATGAGGGAACACGGGCAGAGCCACCCGCCGGGCGGGCAGTCCAGAAACCTGTCCGACAGTCGGATGGGCTCGCACCAAATGGATTCGAGGTCGCGCCTGGCGGACCACAGCAGTGAACCGCAACGCCGTGCATGCACGGACGGCAATGAGGGAACACAGGCAGAGGTCCCTTCCGGGCGAGCAACCCAGAAACCTGTCCGACAGTCGGACAGGTTCGCACTACGCGGAGCCAGGGTCGGATCTCAGCGGTGGGCGGCGATGCCGTGCGCGAGTGGGAGGCAAGACGGATCCTCAGACAGCGCCCTGCCGGGCGCGCAATCCAGAAACTTGTCCGACAGTCGGATAGGTCCGCGCCACATGGAACCGAGGTCGTGCGCCTTTCGAAGCTCAGCAGTAGGCCGCGATGCCGTGCGTGAGTGGAAGGCAAGACGGATCCACGGCCAGGGCCGCCCACCGGGCGCGCATTCCAGAAACCTGTCCGACAGTCAGACAGGTTCGCGCCACATGGAACCAAGGTCGCGCACCGCTAGGACCTCAGCGATGGGCCGCGATGCCGTGCGTGCGCGTACGGCAAGGCGGGTTCGCGGACAGCGCCCGCCGCCGGGCGCGCAGTCCAAAAACCTGTCCGACAGTCGGACAGGTTTTCGCCGCATGGAGCCCGCGGACTTGTCCGACAGTCGGACAGGTTTTCGCCGCCCGGGTCCGGAGGGCGACCTCCCGGCTGGCAATGAGACTGGAGGGCTCGCACGTCCATGTCAGACCCCTGTGGTTGGATGGCGATGCTGGGTCGAGGAGGGGGATGGGGATGGAGATGGGACGGGGTGGACTCGTGGCTTATGTGGAGGCGCAAATCGAGCGCGACATCGCGCTGGGGCGGCTGCACCCGAGCGGGCAATTCGGCCCTGAAGCGAAGCTGGCGCAGCGCTATGGGGTGAGCCGGGGCACCATCCGCGAGGCACTGCGACGGCTGGCAGCGCGGGGACTGGTGGTGCAACACCCCGGGCGCAGGACTCGCGCGGTGGCGCTGGATGAGTCGCTGACGCTGGAGAACCTGGGCCTGGCGCTGCATGACGTGCGCTCCCCGACTGCCCGGCGGCTGCTGGAGGGCTACTTCAGCCTCAAGCGGCAGGTACTGGTGGAACTGCTGGTCGACTGCTGCGCGAAGGCTTCGGACCTCGACCTGGACCGGCTGGGGAGCATGTGCTTCCAGCTGTGGAACGCAGGGCGCTGGGAGCCGGGAGCCGCCTGCGCCCAGTTGGAGTTCGAGTTGCTGCGGCTGGCGGCGCGGGTGGCGGACCGTCCCGGGCACGTGCTCCTCGTCCAGTCCCTGCAGCGGGCATTCCTGGGAGGTGCCGCCCAACTGTTGCCGCTCCTGGGTGGTGAGGCGCTGCGTGAGTGGGCCACCTGCGCGATGGGGGCGCTGTCGGAGCGCAACGTGCAGGCGATTCAGCATGAGCTGCCGGCGTTGATGAAGGCTTGCGATGAGCTGGTGCTGAAGGCCTTCGCTACCGTTCCCGACGAGCCTGTGTCTCCCGCGGCTCCATGCTCCCAGGAGGATTCTCTCAGCACTCCCGTGTCAGTCATCGCGCGGGACGATGCGCTGGAGGCGCGGCCTGGCGTCCAGGAGAGCCATCTCGGCGAGCCCGTGCAGGTCATCGGACAGGAGAAGGCGCTGGAGACACAGCCCATGGGTGAGGCGTGCGACCTTGGCGATGTCTTGTCAGCCTCTGGGAGTTCTCAGGAACTTGGGGTTGCCCCCTGCTTCCCTGTGGCGGCCCCTCCCGTGGAGCCCGACAGCGGAGGGTCGTTGTCTCCAGACGCCGCCGGGCTCACCGAGCCATCACCCACTCTCGCCCATGGACAAACAGACGTGGCGGGCGGTGCACTTCATGGCCGCCTGCGACGGTGGGTGGCTCGCCTCTGGCGGTCCATCGCGCACTCCCTGGGACGACCTGTCCCGTGTTCATGCGCTTCAGATGACCTGCTTAGAGATGCTCGGTGCCGGGGGACGCCGACGCGCCTTTCACCGTTGCCTCGTCCGGACGCAGCTTCGCGCGCACGCGCGGGTCCAGCTTGAGGATGACCGCCTCCACTGCCTGTGCCTGGGTGTAGTCGCTGGCCGGCGTGAGCAGGAAGATGCCGACGGCCGCGTCGCCCCCCGCCGCCAGCGCCACCTTCCTCACGTGCGCGATGAGCTCCTGCTTGGAGTCCACCTGCCCCCGGCTGAAGGCCAGCTTGCCCAACAACTGGTGCGAATACCCGTCCTTCACCTGGAGCAGGTGGGAGGTCATCTCGATGCCCTCCGGCAACGTCTCCTGCAGGAAGATGACCGATGCCACGTCCTTCACGGCCGCTGCCTGGGCGAGCACCTCGCGGTCGCGCTCGGGCAGGTATTCGCCGTAGCCCCGGTACTCGTTCTGCTTCAGGGCCTTGCCGTGGAGGTAGGTCGAACCCGAGCAGCCCAGGATGGCGAAGGCGCCCACCACGAGGGAAAGACAGACAGGTCGAAGGTTCATGCCCTGGCTGTCTAACACACCGCGCGAGTGCGCTCCTGGACGCACGGTGTGCCCTTTCGTGCACGAAGCTGGAAATGGAGCCCCGGGCTTCGGCGTAGAACGGGCCACATGCTCAGCCTGCGCAACCTGGTGAAGGTGTATCCGGGCCCGGTGACGGCCCTTCGTGGCGTGGACCTGGATGTCCCCAAGGGGATGTTCGGGCTGCTCGGGCCCAATGGCGCGGGCAAGTCCACGCTGATGAAGATCCTCTCCGGCCTGCTGGAGCCGACCTCCGGCGAGGTGACGCTCGATGGCCTGGACCTCGTGCGCCACCCGGAAGCGCTGCGCCCGCACCTGGGCTACCTGCCGCAGGAGTTCGGCTTCTATCCGTACCTCTCCGGCCAGGACATGCTGCGCTACCTGCTGGAGCTCAAGGGCGTCACCGCGCCACAAGGGCTGAAGGCCCTGTGCGCCCAGTTGCTGGAGCGCGTGAACCTCACCTTCGCGGCGAAGCGCAAGGTGAAGGAGTACTCCGGCGGCATGCGGCAGCGGCTGGGTATCGCGCAGGCGCTGGCCGGTGACCCGAAGCTCCTCATCGTGGATGAGCCCACCGCGGGCCTGGACCCCGAGGAGCGCCAGCGCTTCTACCGGCTGCTCGCGGAGGTGGCCCACGAGCGCACGGTGCTCCTGTCCACGCACATCGTGGAGGACGTGGCCATGCTCTGTCCTCGGTTCGCCGTCATCCGCCATGGCCGCGTGATGGCCATCACCAGCCCCACCGAGGCGAAGGCCGCCCTCCACGACTCCCTCTTCGAAGGCACCGTCCCCCCGGCCGACATGGCCGCCTTCCAGCAGGCCCACCGCGTCACCCAGGCCGTGCTCTTCGAGGGCCGGAACCGCGTGCGCATCCACGCCGCCCCGGGCACGCCCGTGCCCCCGGGCTTCGAGCGCACGCCGCCCACGCTGGAGGACGCGTACCTCCTCCTGATGAAGGACGCGCCCGAGCCCAGGTCTCCGGCGCCCACGGCGACCCCGGCTCCAGCGTCCGCTCCGGCGGTGGGCGCGTGAACGCGGCGCGGCTCTGGCGTGTGGCGCGCACCGAGTGGCGTCACCAGACACGGCGCCCGCTGTTCTGGGTGCTGATGGTGCTGCTGGTGTTCGTGGTGTGGGGCGTGTCCTCCGGCAACGTCACCATCGACGCGGGCAGCACGGAGGTGGGCGGCAAGAAGGCGTGGATCACCAGCGCCTTCGCAGTCGCACAGACGGTGCTGCTGCTCACCTTCATGCTGTTCACCTTCTTCGTGTCCGTGGGCGCGGGCATGTCCGTCATCTCCGACGACGAGGCCCGCGTGCAGCCCATCCTGCACACCACGCCGCTGACGCCCTCGGAGTACGTGTGGGGCAAGTTCGCGGGCGTGCTGGGCGCGTATGTGCTGGCGCTCGGGTGGATGATGGGGCTGCTCATCTTCTTCCACCACGTCGTGCCTGCGGGCGCGGACGCGGAGTTCCGAGGGCCCTTCGCGTGGGGGCACTACGTGGGCGGCGCGGTGTGGTTTGGCCTGCCGCTCATCGTCTTCATGGCGGGCGCGGCCTTCGCCACGGGCGAGCGCACGCGCCGCGCGGTGCCGGTGTACTTCCTGCCGGTGGGGCTGTTCTTCCTCTGCGCGTTCTTCCTCTGGGATTGGTCCCCCGGCTGGCTGGACCCGCGCGTGAACCGGTTCCTGATGGCGCTGGACCCCGGCGGCTTCCGGTGGCTCACGGAGACGTGGATCAAGGTGGACCGGGGCGTGGACTTCTACAACACGCAGCCCGTGGGCCTGGACGCCCTCTTCGTCACCAGCCGCTTCGTGCTCATGGCCCTGGGCCTGGGCGCGGTGGCCTGGAGCGAACGCCACTTCCGCCGAGCGCTCCGGGGCGAGGTGCGCACGAAGACCCCTCGCAAGGGCGTGGTCATCGACGCGCCTCCCGCGCAGGTGGCGCTGTCGCACGCGGAGGCCCCGCTGTCCGCGCTGCGCATGAGAGTGCGTCCGCCGGGCTTCTGGACGGGGCTGTGGACGGTGACGCGCGCGGAAGGACGGGGCCTCTTGTCGCAGCCGGGGCTCTACCTGTTCCTGCCGCTCCTGATGTTGCAGATGGTGTCCCAGGGCGCCACGGCGGTGGGCCCGTTCGACACGAGCCTGCTGCTGGTGCCCGGCCGCTTCGCGGTGCGCACCATGGGACAGGCGTCGGTGCTCGTGTGTCTGTTGTTGATGTTCTACGTGGTGGAGTCGCTGGAGCGCGAGCAGGCCTCCCACTTCGCGCCCATCCACGACGCGACACCGGTGCGCACGCTGTCGGTGCTGCTGGGCAAGGCGCTGGCGAACAGCCTGGTGGCGGTGGCGCTGCTGACGGCCATGGCGCTCGCGGGCTCGCTGGTGCAGGTGTCCCAGGGCACGGTGCCGCTGTCGCTGACGCCGTATGTCCTCGTGTGGGGCCTGTTGCTGTTCCCCACCTTCCTCTTGTGGACGGGCTTCATCCTGGCCGCGCGCGCGGTGACGGGCGGCCGCTTCGGCACCTACGCGCTGGCCCTGGCAGCGCTGGGCCTCACCGGCTACGTCGCCGTGCGAGGCGACCTCACCTGGGTGACGAACTGGCCCCTGTGGGACGCGGTCCGGTGGACCGACCTGGGCGCCTTCCAGGTGGACCGCGCCGCGCTGGTGCTCAACCGCGTGGCCGCGCTGGGGGGGGCCGTCTTCTTCACCGCGCTGGCGGTGCGCCTGGACGGCCGGCGCGTGCGGGATTCGGTGACGACGCTGGAGGGACTGAAGCCCTCGGGCCTCGGGCGCGGGCTGTGGCGGCTGGCGCCGTATCTGGCGGTGCCGGTGGTGGCGCTGGCGTGGCTGGGCATCCTCGTGTCGCAGGGCCACCAGGGCGCGGCGGCGAAGAAGCGCGCCAAGGAGTACTGGCAGAAGAACCTGGCGACGTGGAAGGACGCGCCCCAGCCCATGCTGGCGGACGTGGACCTGGACGTGGACCTGGAGCCGGAGGCGAGCGCCTTCCGCATGAAGGGCACGTACACGCTGATGAACCGGCACGCCGTGGCGCTGCCGCGCTTCGCCTTGAGCGGCGGCGACGGCTGGACGGACGTGCGCTGGACGCTGGACGGGAAGGACGTGACGCCGGAGGACCGCGCCGGGTTGTATGTCTTCACGCCGTCCACGCCGCTGCCCCCGGGCGCGAAGGTGACGGTGGGCTTCCAGTACGCGGGCCACGTGCCGGCGGGCGTTTCCCGCGCGGGCGGCGCGTTCAAGGAGTTCATCCTCCCGTCCGGCGCGGTGCTCACCAGCGAGACGCCCACGTTCGCGCCGGTGGTGGGCTACGAGGAGGAGCGCGGCATCGACCCGAAGGAGAACAAGTACGAGCCGCGCGTGTACCCGGATGACTTCTACGAAGGGCCCACGGAGTCCGCCTGGGGCAGCAACATGCCGTTCCCGTTCCGGATCCGCGTGAGCGGCCCGGAGGCCTACACGCTCAACTCCGTGGGCGTGCGTGAGAGCGACACGGTGAAGGACGGCCGGCGCACCACCGTGTGGCGCAGCGACCACCCGGTGAGCTTCTTCAACGTCATCGCGGGGAGGTGGACCCGCGTGGACGGCGCGGGCACGGTGGTGTTCCACGACCCCGCGCACGGCTACAACGTGCCGGAGATGATGCGGGGGCTGGAGGCCGCGCGCCGGTACTACTCGGAATGGTTCCACCCGTTCCCGTGGGCGGAGCTGAAGCTGTCCGAGTTCGCCGGCCTGGACAACTACGCGCAGGGCTTCCCCACGGACATCACGTTCTCGGAGTCCATCGGGTTCCTCACGCGCACGACGCCGGAGTCGAACGCGGTGCTGTTCGTCACCGCGCACGAGGCCGCGCACCAGTGGTGGGGCAACCTGCTCATCCCCGGCAAGGGGCCCGGCGGCAACGTGCTGTCCGAGGGCATGTCGCATTACTCGTCGCTGAAGCTCATCGAGCAGCTCGATGGGCAGGAGGCTCGCCGGCAGACCGCGAAGCGCATGGAGGAGCGCTACGGCAAGGACCGGCGCGTGGACGCGGAGCAGCCGCTGGTGAAGCTGGATGGCTCGCGCGACGGCGACACGGTGGTCCTCTACGAGAAGGGCGGCTGGACGTTCTGGATGCTGGAGGACCTGATGGGCCGCGACGCGATGCACGCGGGGCTCCAGGCCTTCCTGAAGCAATCCATGAACAACGCCGACCACCCGGTGCTGCAGGACTTCATCGCGGTGATGCGTCCGTTCGCGCCGTCCCCCGAAGCGTTCGACCGCTTCACCCGGCAGGCCTTCTTCGAGGTCGTGGTGCCCGAGTACCGCGTCAGCGACGCGCGCGTGACGAAGGACGGCGGCCAGTGGGTGACCACGGCGACGGTGACGAACGTGGGCTCGGGCCGCATGCCGGTGGAGGTGACGGTGACGAAGGCCGGGGAGTCCGCCGCGCCCCTGGGTGTCGCGGAGGCCGTGACGCGCGTGGAGCCCGGCGCCGGTGAGTCCGTGCAGGTGACGCTGCGCTCGGAGTTCGAACCCGAGCGGCTGCTGGTGGACCCGGACGTGCGCGTGCTCCAGCTGCGCCGCGAGCAGGCCCAGGCGAAGCTCTCAGCGCCGTGACACGGTGACATGCGTGTCCCCGCGCGCCGGGGACACGTTGTCACGCTGTCAGACGTCACCGTCGCGCCGCTCCCTCTGTGAGCAGACTGGCACATCGATTGCGATGGGTGTCCTCCGCATGACGGACCTTGGGGGTCCGGCTTCATGACGGGGGTTCATCACATGGTCTCGATGAAGTGGATGCTGGGTGTGTCGTGGGTGTTCGTGTCGGCGGCGGCGTTCGCGCAGGAGGGCGTCACCACGGGGTCGTTCCCGGTGGAGCGGCGCAACGTGGTGACGGTGTCCGTCCCCCTCCAGAACCTGAGTCAGTTGTCGTTGGAGGGAGAGCGCGTGCTGGGGGAGCGCTTCTCCGTGGGGCTGGGCGTGTCCGCGACCTTCAACCACGAGCGGACGCGGTTCGAGGAGGCTGAGCTCACCGGGTCGGAGGGCTACAACCGCATGTTCCATCAGTTCGGTCTGGCGCCCTCGGCGCGCTTCTACCTGACGGGCCGGGCACCCCAGGGCCTGTGGCTGTCACCGCGCCTGGAGGTGGCCGTGGGCCGGAGCACCAACGGGATGGTGGGGAGCCTCCTGGAAAGCCCCGAGCCCCAGGACTCCCACGCGGACAACTGGTCCGTGGGGGGGATGGCGGTCCTGGGATACACCGTGGTGGTGGATCCCGGCTTCACGGTGCAGGGCGGCGTGGGGTTCGGGGCCCGGCGCGACGCGCTCGCCTATGACACCGTCCGACTGGGCAGTGGCGGCGGGACGGAGTGGGTGCGGATCCACCAGTCGTCGTGGAACCTCACCCAGCGCATCCTGCTCAACCTGGGCTGGGCTTTCTGAGGTCAGGGACCCTGCGCCCGCGTGCTCACGGTCCACGGCGTGCGAGTGGTGTCCACCCACAGGAGCTGGAGGTCCCAGCTGCCGGGCGCGGAGCCGGGCGTGTCGGTGGCGACGGCGAAGACGCGCGTGTCCGGTTGGGGCGTCACGGAGAAGCTCGTGCGCGGCGCGCGGTTGGCGTCGTTGGACGGCACCACGCCCAGCGTGACGGTGCCACCAGCGGGCAGCGGCAGGCCGTCCTGCGCGGTGGCGGAGGCGAAGGGCACGTCCAGGAAGGGCGCGTCCGGCAGCACGCGGCGCTCCGAGCCCAGCGGGCCCACGTCCACGGCGGGCGTGTCCGCCGCGGCGTGCACCCAGCGCAGGCGCAGGTTGGACGGGTCGCTCGCGAAGCGGTCCGTGAGCGGCAGCAGCGTGAAGGCGGACGCCGCCGGCCGGGGCGGCGCGAGGTAGCCCGCGGCGACCATCAGGTAGCGCTCGCCCGGGACGAGCGTGGGCGTCGTCGCCGTCACCACCGGGGCGCTCGTGGGACGCTCCGTCCCGGCCGCGGCGGCGAAGAAGTCCAGCGTGTACGCGCCCGGCGGCACCTGGAGCGGCGAGGACAGCGCGCCGTAGGAGAGGCCACCGGCCAGCTCGTGGTCGCTGGCGAAGAGGTCCAGCGCGGGCGCGTCCGGCGACGCGTGCAGCACGTACACCGTGGGGTTCTGCCGGAGGATGGCCAGCGTGCCGTCGCGGCCCGCGGTGAGCAGCGAGAAGCCGTCGCCCGCGCGCGCGGGGGCGGACATGAGGCCGGTGGCGACGATGAGCGTGTCCGTGCCGGAGCCGGCCGCGGGCACGGTGAAGGACGTCAGCGCCTGGCCGCCCGCGCGGAGGCCCACCTGGAACGCGGTGCCCGAGGGCAGCACCTGGGCCGCTTCGCCGGAGTCCTGGAAGCGCGCGAGCGACTCCACCTCCACCGAGCCGTCATTGCCCAGGTCCACGTCCACCGTCGGCGCGTCCGTGCCGGCGTTGACGACGCGCACGCGCGTCTGGCCACCGTCGGCGGGCACGGTGTTGTCACGCAGCAGCAGCGCGCGCATCGCCGCGCTGGAGTCCGAGGCGCCAAAGGCCCCCGCGGTCACCACCGTCCAGCGCGTGCCGGCCTCCATGCCCACCCGCTGGGACACGACGGGCGCGGAGCCCGCCGCGGAGCCCGTGGGCCGCAGCTCCACGGTGACGGCGCCCGCGTCGCGCGTGAGGTAGGCCGTGGTGGCGCCATAGGCCACGGCCCGGGCCACGGGCGTGGGGTCGCCCGCGAGGTACACGTCCATCGCGGGAGCGCCCGGCGCGGCCTGCACGATGCGCAGCTGGGCCTGGGTCGGCGGGACGAGCACCGGCCCGTCCTGCGTGGGAGGCGCGTTGGAGTCCTCCGCCGAGCCGCCGCCGCACGCGGGCGCGAACACCCCCAGCGACGTGAGCGCGACGACGAGCAGTGTCTTCCCCCGCATCCAGGCCATGTCGAAGTCCCCCTCCTCGGCGGGCCGCGGACGCGGCTCGGCACCGATGTCGACAGGGGTAAGGGTGGGCATCACCCCCACGCGGGCGAACCCCCACGTGAAGGGCCACTGTCCGCCCGCGACGTTGTTCACCGGCGCACGTCGCAAGTCCCGGGCATCACGGGCGCGCGGGCTTTCGTGGAGACGCGGAGTGCGATCACCGGCCGCGCCGTCACGGTTGCCCGGCCGCCGCGCCGCGGCATCGAACAGGGGGGGCCGCCCGGGCCATCCCCTGTTCAAAACGCATCATCCCGCGGGGGCAAGGAACGGCACTCGCGGATGCCGGAGAACGCGACGGCGCTGGTAGGGTCGGTGGCACCATGAACCTCGCGTCCCTTCCGCTCATCGTGTCCCTGCTCGCGGCGCAGACGCCCGCGCCGGCGCCGTCGAAGACGCCCCCCGCGCCGGCCGCCGCCGCGAAGGCCCCGTCCGCTGTCCCCGGCATCGCCCCGCTGCCCGGCCTGCCCAACTTGTGGGTGAGCGGCGTGCCGCAGGTGCCGCCCGCGCTCTCCCAGCGCGTGCAGCAGTACCTGGAGTCCCGCTCCGCGCAGTTGTTGGACGTGAGCGCGGATGGCCAGCAGATGCTCATCTCCACGCGCTTCGCGGACGTCAACCAGCTGCACCTGGTGGAGATGCCGCTGGGCTCGCGCACGCAGCTCACCTTCACGAAGGAGCCCATCAACCGGGCGCGCTTCCTGCCGGGCAACCCGCAGGTCATCTTCTACCTGCAGGACACGGGCGGCGGAGAGTTCTACCAGGTGCTCAAGCTGGACCGGCGCACGGGCCGCTCGGAGCTGCTGACGGACGGCAAGAGCCGGCATGAGGAGCTGGTGGTGTCCAGGGACGGGCGCTGGCTCGCGTACGCGGGCACGGGGCGCAACGGCAAGGACACCGACGTGTACGTGGCGCCCACGGCGGACCCCAAGCAGGCGAAGCGGGTGACGGAGGTGGAGGGCAGCTGGGCGCCGCTGGAGTTCTCCCAGGACGGCTCGAAGCTGCTGGTGCGCCAGTTCCGCGCGGCGGATGACGCGGACTTGAGCGTGGTGGACGTGAAGACGAACACGCGCACGCAGCTCACGCCCAAGGAGGGCAAGGGCAGCGTGGACGCCGCCGTCTTCACGCACGACGGGCAGGGCGTGTACGTGGCCACGGACCGCTACAGCGACTTCGCGGAGGTGTACCGGCTGCCGCTCACGGGCGCGCCCCCGGCCGCGCCGCCGTCGCTGACGAAGTCGGTGCGCTGGAACGTGCAGCACCTGGAGCTGTCCCCGGACGGCCGCAAGCTGGCGGTGGCCATCAACGAGGAGGGCTTCGGCAAGCTGTACCTGCTGGACACGCGCACGCAGGCGCTGTCGCCGGTGGAGATTCCGCGCGGGGTGCTCTCGCAGGTCCGCTTCCCGGACAAGCGCTCGGACCGCGTGGCGTTCTCGCTGACGTCCGCGCGCGTGCCGCTGGACATCTTCACGGTGGACCTGGGCACGAAGAAGACCACGCGCTGGACGCGCTCGGAGGTGGGCGGGTTGGATCCGGAGACGTTCGTGGAGCCGGAGCTGGTGCGCTACCCGTCCACGGATGGCGTGAAGGTGCCGGCGTTCCTGTACCTGCCGAAGAACGCGAAGGGGAAGGTGCCGGTGGTGGTGATGTTCCACGGAGGCCCGGAGGGCCAGAGCCAGCCCATCTTCAGCGCGCAGACGCAGCTGATGGTGACGGAGCTGGGCATGGCGGTGCTCCTGCCCAACGTGCGCGGCTCGGAGGGGTACGGCAAGGCGTACCGCGCCATGGATGACGGCGTGAAGCGCGAGGCGAGCCTGGCGGACATCGGAGCCACGCTGGACTTCGTCGCCTCCCGGCCGGAGCTGGACGCGGCGCGGGTGGGCATCTACGGCGGCTCGTACGGCGGCTACATGACGCTGGCGACGGCGGCGTACTTCCCGGACCGCATCAAGGCGGCGGTGGACGTGGTGGGCATCTCGTCGCTGCCGTCGTTCCTGCAGAACACGCAGGCCTACCGGCGGGACCTGCGCCGCGCGGAGTACGGCGACGAGCGCGACCCGGCGGTGCGCAAGGTGCAGGAGCGCATCTCGCCGCTGGGCTCGGTGGACAAGATTCGCGCGGCGCTCTTCGTGCAGCAGGGGGCCAATGACCCGCGCGTGCCGCAGTCGGAGGCGGAGCAGATCGTCCAGGCGGTGCGCAAGAAGGGCTCGGACGTCTGGTACCTGCTGGCCACGGACGAGGGGCACGGGTTCCAGAAGAAGACCAACCGGGACATGGCCCAGACGACGGCGCTGATGTTCTTCGAGAAGCACCTGCAGGGCCCGGCGGCAGGGCAGGGGAGCGGGGCAGCGGGCGGAAAGTAGCCCCCACGACGAAGCGCCCCGGCCGTCGCCGGTATGTCGGCGGCCGGGGGACGTTACACATTGTCCATGTCAGCGAGGAGAGTCCTATCCATGAAGCGCGATAGACAGTCATTGCGTCGGAGCGTGGGAGTGTTGGCGGTACTCGCGGGGGTGGGCGGTGCGTGGGCGTCCTCGGCGCAGGACCAGATAGGCTTCAGCGTCGCGCGGACGCAGTTCAACCTGCGGATCACGCCGGACAACGTCACGGGGCCTGAGTTCCAGGTGTCCCGTCTTCCAGGCGAGCTGCGAGGCCGCGTGGCGGACGCCCCGGTGACGCTGAAGCTGGAGGACGAGAAGGTGAAGGGCAACATCGGGACCGCGGTGGTGAACCTGGACGTGAAGAAGGAAGGCGACGCGGTGAAGGCGAAGGGCGGCTTCTACGGGCGCCCGGTGAACCTGACGCTGTCGCCGCGGGAGCTGACGGTGTACGTGCGCGACTGCACGTACCGGCTGAAGGCGAAGGAGGAGGGGCGCACCTACGAGGGGAAGCGCAGCTGCGACCGCTCGTTCATGCCGCCCACGGTCATCACGCTGCCGGACGCCTTCATCGCGGCCTCGCCCGCGGAGCAGGCATCGCTGCTGCTGCTGGCGCTGTAGGCTCCGCCTGAATCCGCGCAGGCTCTGCCTCCTCATCGCCTTCACCGCGCTCGTGACCGCCGTGGGCACGGGCGTGTGGCTCGCATGGCCGGGGCCGGACCTCACCGCGCAGGCGGACCTGTCGGATGGTCCTGCACGGCGCGGCCTTGAGTCCCGAGGCGGCGCCGTCGTGCTGAGCAACGGCATCCGGCTGTCGAACGTCCCATCCAACTGCCACGCGGACACCCGGGGCTCGCTCGCCTGCGAGGACCGCTGCGACGCGGACGACGCATGTCCCGAGGATGCCGTGTGCGCGCATCACCCGGACTTCGGCTTCCGCGACTGCCAGCCCCTGCACCACTTCTGCGACGACGCGTCGGACTGCACCCCGTCCGACACCTGCCACCCCGTGGACACGTCCACGTCAGGCCAGGTCCTGAACCGCTGCGTGCCCCAGGGAACGCTGCGCGCGGGAGAGCGGTGCACGGACGAGGGCCGCTGCGCGCCGGGGCTCGTCTGCGTCCAAGGGTTCTGCGGCCCGCCGTGCGACGTGCACGACCCGGACGCCTGCGCCACCGGCACCGAGTGCGCCCCCAATCCCTACCGCGTCCTCGGGGCCTGCGTTCCCAGCTGCCGCGACCGCCCCTGTCCGCGGGGCGAGCGCTGTGAGACGGACGGCCCGGGCGAAGTGCCCATCTGCCGCCCCTTCGTGGGCCCCGCCTGCCTGGACACGGCGCCCTGCGCCGCGAACCAGGACTGCCTGCGCGGCTTCGCCGAGCCCACCCTCGAAACCACGGCCTTCGAGTGCCGCGCCCGCTGTGATGCCCAGGCCCCATG
Organism: Corallococcus sp. M7; assembly: GCF_054512695.1. NCBI lineage: Bacteria > Pseudomonadati > Myxococcota > Myxococcia > Myxococcales > Myxococcaceae > Corallococcus > Corallococcus sp. M7. Next base: position 9,441,596 of record NZ_CM137252.1, on the reverse strand, counting down.
CGGCCCGGGCCTCACCTGCGACGAGACCAGCGGCTACTGCTTCCAGCCCTGCACCCGCGACACGGACTGCCCCACCCCCGAGCGCTGTCACGTCCTCCACGGCCGCGCATCCCAGCGCGGCTGCGGCTTCATCGCGGAAGGGCTCCCCGCCTCCCACCGCTAGCCACGCGGAAGCTCCACGGTGAACGTGGAGCCTTCGCCCAGGACGCTGTCCACCTCGATGTGGCCGCCCATCGCCTCGACAATCTGGCGGGCGATCCACAGCCCCAGCCCGAAGCCGCCGTAGTTGCGCTCGGACACCGCGCGCTCGAAGCGGTGGAACAGGCGCGGCAGGTGCTCCTTCGCGATGCCGATGCCGCCGTCCTTCACCCGCAGCCGGGCCCGGTCGTCCTCCACCTCCAGCGACACGTGCACCGGGTTGCCCCGCCCGTACTTCAGCGCGTTGGAGAACAGGTTGGTGAAGACCTGATCCAACCGCAGCCGGTCCCACTGCCCCAGCACCTCCGGCGCCAGCGACAGCTCCAGCGGCGTGCCCGAGCGCGCGTACTCCTGCTCGAAGCGCTCGGCCACCTCGCGCACCAGCACCCCCAGCTCCAGGGGCTCCAGCACCAGCTCCAGCTTCCCCGCGCTCAGGCGCGACACGTCCAGCAGGTCGTTCACCAGCAGGGTCTGCCGCTTCACCTGCCGGTCCACCCGCTCCAGGCCGCGCTTGAGCCGCTCCGGGTCCAGCGCCGCGCCGGACCGCGCCAGCCCCGCCAGCAGGCTCTGCACCTGGAGCTGCAGCGCGCTGATGGGCGTCTTCAACTCATGGCTCGCGATGGACAGGAACTCCTCGCGCAGGCGGATGGCCTGACGCGCGTCCCGGTAGAGGCTCGCATTGTCCAGCGCCAGCGCCGCCCTCCGCGCCAGCTCCTGCGCCAGCGCCAGGTCGTGCGCGTCGTACGCCCCCTTCGACGTGACGAACGTCAGCGCCCCCAGCGTGTGCCCGCGCACCCGCAGCGGCACGCACAGGTACGCGCACGTCCCGCCCGCCCTCGCGCACGACGGGTCTCCCTCCGACAGCCCCGAGCGCGACTCCGGCCTCCCCGACTGGATGACCCGTGCCACCACCGCGAGCCCTGGGGGCGGCACCTCGCCGTCCTCGACGCCCGCCGTGGCCACGCAGCGCACGCCGCCGGACTCGTCCTCCAGGAACACGCCGCAGGCCTCCGCGTACTGCGGCACCGCCAGGTGCGCCACGCGCTCCAGCGTCTCCTCCTCCTCCAGACTCCCCGCCAGCACTCCGCCGGCCTCCGCGAGGAAGCGCTGCGCCGCCTCGCCGCGCTGGCGCTCGGTGATGTCCACCATGACGCTCAGGCACTGCGGCGGGCCGCTCGCCGGGTGCACGCGCCCCGTCCACATGGCCACCTGCACCGCGCCTCCGTCGCGCCGCCTCGCCGCCAGCGGTGCGCCGTCCAGCACCGTGCCCCGCGTGGCGCGCTCCAGGCCGTGGCGGAACGCCTCCCAGTGCTCCGGCGGCACGGCTGGCAGCACCTTCCCCAGCACCTCCTCCGCCGTCCACCCCAGCATCCGCTCCGCGGCCGGATTCCACAGCCGCACCGTGCCGTCCGGATCCAACAGCATGATGGCCGTGGGGCTCGCCTGGATGATGGCCTCCAGCGTCCCGTGCGCCTCGCGCAGCGCCGCCCGCGCCCGCTGCTCGCGCTCCAGCAGCCGCGCCCGCGCCAGCGCCTGCGCCGCGTGGTGCGCCACCAGTTGGAGGAAGGCCCGCTCGTCGTCGTCGAACCCGTGCGGCAGGCCGAAGGTGAACACCAGCGCCCCCAGCACCCGCCCATCCGCCACCAGCGGCAGGCACGCGGAAGACGTCGCCGGCCGCTCCGAGCCCGACAGCGCGTCCTCCGCCGTCAGCCACACCGGCCGCGACTCGCGCAGCACGCGCGCCACGGGCGAGTCCCCCTCCAGGGGCATCCGCTTCAGCCGCTCCGCCGCGTCCGGCGTGCAGCCCGCGCAGCGCAGCAGCGTGGCGCTCATGGCGTCCGGCGCCACGCCCCACAGCGCCCCGGCCTTCGCGTCCGCCACCGCCAGCCCCTGCTCCAGCACCACCTCCGCCACGCGCGCCGCGGTGAGCGCCTCGGACAGCTCCGCGGTGACGTGCTGCAGCCGCGCGAGCCTCCCCGCCGCCACCTCCGCCGCCTGCCGCGCCTGCCGCTCGGACGCGTACGCCCGCGCCACGTCCAGCGCGAGCGCCGCCCGGTCCGCCAGCTCCTGGAGCAGCAACTGCTCTCCGGAATCGAACGACGCCGGCTCCGGCGCCTCCCGCCACACCGTCAGCGTCCCCAGCGGGCGCCCCCGGGCCCTCAGCGGCAGCACCAGCACCGCCTCCACTCCCTGCGCCTCGCCCGTGTCCAGCACCTCCGCCGCCACGCCCTCGTCCGCGCGCACCCGCTGCGTGAACAGCGCCTGCAACCGCACGCGCGCCTCCGGCACCGCCGCCGCGGACGCCACCGTGCGCAGCCACAGCCCGTCCTCCGACAGCAGCCGCAGCGCGCACGCGGAGCCCAAGAGGGGCACCACCAGGCCGCACAGCCGCTCCATCACCGCCGGGGGCTCCAGCGACGCGTCCGCCAGCAGCCGCGAGGCCTCCGCCAGCAGCGCCAGCCGCTCTTCAATCTCCGGAAGCCGCGCCCCGTACTGCCGCGCCTCCCCCAGCCTGGTTGCCACCATCGTCATGCCACGTCCCCCCGTTGCACCCGCCATGGGAACACGCCCCCGCTCGCGGCGCTCTGCGTCCCAGGTCCCGCCATCCCTGACTTCTGCGGATGCTCGACACCGCCCCCCCGGAAGCGTTGGTGGCGGGCACCCGCCTCGTTCCGCGGCCCGGCACCCCCGAGGGCAGGGCGCCCAGGCGCGCACATGGGAACACCTGGAGCGGTTGGAAAACAAAGGAGCGTCACGGCTTCGGTTGCTCCGGGCCCGGGTTCGGCTAAAGCGGGGGCCGTGAACGCACCCTCGGAATCACCGGCCGCCCCTTCGGAGGCGCCGGATTCTCCCAAACGCATCGCGATGCTCGCCCTGAGCGCGCTGGGCATCGTCTACGGAGACATCGGAACCAGTCCGCTCTACGCGCTGCGCGAATGCTTCACCGGAGCGCACGGCGTCACGCCCACGCCGGCCAACGTGCTGGGCGTGCTGTCGCTCATCGTGTGGTCGCTCATCATCGTCGTGTCGGTGAAGTACATCATCTTCGTGATGCGCGCGGACAACCGGGGCGAGGGCGGCATCCTCGCGCTGATGGCGCTGGCCATGCACCGGCCCCGGGGCCAGTCCCACCGCGCGCGGCCCGTGCTCATCACCCTGGGCCTTTTCGGCGCGGCGCTCATCTATGGAGACGGCGTCATCACCCCGGCCATCTCCGTGATGAGCGCGGTGGAGGGCCTGAGCGTGGCCACCCCCGTCTTCGAGCCGTACGTGATTCCCATCTCGCTCGTCATCCTGCTGCTCTTGTTCATGGTGCAGAGGAAGGGCACGGCGGGCATCGGCTCGGTGTTCGGCCCCCTGATGACCGTGTGGTTCCTGGTGCTGGCGGTGCTGGGCGTGAAGGAGCTCATCCACAACCCCGCGGTGCTCTGGTCGCTGTCGCCCGTGCACGGCGTGCAGTTCTTCATGGACAACGGGTGGCACGGCTTCCTGGTGCTGGGCGCCGTCATCCTGGTGGTGACGGGCGGCGAGGCGCTCTACGCGGACATGGGCCACTTCGGCGCGAAGCCCATCCGGCGGGCCTGGTTCGGGCTGGTGCTGCCGTCCCTGGTGCTCAACTACCTGGGCCAGGGCGCGCTCTTGCTGCGCCACGCGGAGGCCGCCCGCAACCCCTTCTTCCTCCTGGCCCCGGACTGGGCCCTGTATCCGCTGGTCGCCCTGTCCACCGCCGCGGCCGTCATCGCGTCGCAGGCCCTCATCTCCGGCTCCTTCTCCACCACCCGGCAGGCCATGCAGCTGGGCTACTGCCCGCGCATGGAGGTGGTGCACACGTCCGCGGAGGAGATGGGGCAGATCTACCTGCCCGGCATCAACGGCGCGCTGCTGGTGGGCGTCATCGCGCTGGTGCTGGGCTTCGGCTCCTCCAGCCGGCTGGCGGCCGCGTACGGCATCGCGGTGACGACGACCATGGGCATCACCACCCTGCTGGCCTACGTGGTGGCCCGCGAGCGCTGGGGCGTCCGCCGCTCCGTGGCCCTGCCCGTCGTCAGCCTCTTCATGGTGGTGGACCTGGCCTTCTTCGGCGCCAACGTGGCGAAGATCCCCGACGGCGGCTGGTTCCCGCTGCTGCTCGCCGTCTGCATCTTCACGCTGATGACCACCTGGAAGCGCGGCCGGGACATCCTCGCCGCCAAGCTGCGCGCGGCCAGCCTGGGCCTCAAGGACCTGTTGGGCAGCTTCGGGGACCACCCGCCCGTGCGCGTGCCCGGCACCGCCATCTTCATGACGGGCAACCCGGAGGGCACCCCGCCCGCGCTCCTGCACAACCTCAAGCACAACAAGATCCTCCATGAGCAGGTGGTGCTGCTCACCATCATCCCGGAGGAGATTCCCCACGTCGTCGTGGGCGAGCGCGTGGAGGTGGAGCCCCTGGAGCAGGGCTTCGTGCGCGTCGTGGCCCGCTACGGCTTCATGGAGAACCCCAGCATCCCGGACATCCTCAAGCGCTGCCGGGAGAAGGGGCTCCAGTTCCAGCTCATGGGCACCAGCTTCTTCCTGGGGCGCGAAACCATCATCCCCACCAAGAAGCCCGGCATGGCCCTGTGGCGCGAGGCCCTCTTCACCTGGATGAGCCGCAACGCCCGCAGCGCCACCGCCTACTTCCGGATTCCGCCCAACCGCGTGGTGGAGCTGGGCAGTCAGGTGGAGCTGTAATCTGGACCGTGCCGCATCGGGACTTCACCCCAGGAGTAGAAAAGCTACTCGGGTGGTGCTGCACGGGTTTTACTGGGCTTGAGGTTTATTCCTCCTCGTAACCCGTTGAAAACACATGGGCAACGTTCCCGGGTGAGGGGTGATTCTGACCCGGGGGTGTTGGCAAGAGGTTGCTGGTCGGCCCTTTACGCAGGGGCTTGCCTGCTTCAAATTGCACCTCCCCCCGTCCGTTTTTTCCGGCTCCGACAGAAAAATACGGCAGGGCAGCAACACTTTCGTCGATGAATCGAGAATCTTTTCGCGGGGCAGAGAAAAGTACTGTCCCAGCGCAATAGAACTTGGTTACCCTGCGGCCAGGTGTCCCCCGGCACCCGGCGTCTGAAACGAGGTCAGCCCTTCCATGCTCCAGGCCATCGCCCCCGCTCCCGTGTCGTCCCCGGCTGTCTCTCCGGTGAAGTCCGTCATGCCGTGGATGGCCGAGCCCCGGATGCCCCTGTCGGAGGCGGCGCCGTACACGGTGCTGAGCGCGCAGGAGCTGTACCCGCGCATCTGCGTGCGTGACCCGTACTTCGCGCTGAAGGACGTGACGGTGCTGCCGGGCGAGGTGGTGGCGCGCGTGCCGGTGCAGATGGCGACGGACGCGGAGGCGATGCCGCTGGGGCTGGGCGAGGCGGGCCGTCACCTGGCCATCCTGGGCTCGTGCGCTTCGGCGCTGGTGGCGCCCAAGGACGGGCAGCACTTCTACCTGGCCAGCGCGGCGCGCGGTCAGTGGCTGGTGCCCCAGGCGCAGGAGCGCGCCACGGACATGCTCTGGGCGCTGGCGCAGGCGGAGTACACTGGCAAGCGCACCTGCACGGCGCGCACGCTGCTGTCCTCTTCGGACGGCACGCCGCTGTTCAAGCTGGAGGTGGACTACAACGTGCTGTCCGCCGCCGCCTTCACCCGCCTGTTCGGCGAGGCGCGCCAGGAGATGCGCCGCGAGCCGCGCCCCGCGGACACCGTGCAGCGCACCCCGGAGGAGTGGGCGAAGCTGCGGCAGAACCCGTACAGCAAGCCGCTGGACCTCCAGGACTTCCGCATGGAGGGCGACACGATGCGCTCCTCGCTCGTCGTCACCCCGGAGCTGTGCAAGGGCCACTTCGCCATGCACCCGGTGATGCCGGTGGCCGTCGTCGCGGGCGGCATGACGCGCATGGCGACCACGCTGGGCCGCTCGCTGGAGCGCGCGCCGGGCGCCCGCTTCGTGGCCAAGGACGTGAAGCTGTCCGCGGACAGCCTGGCCTACGCGGGCCAGACGGTGGTGTTCGGCGCGCACCGCACCCGCGTGCGCGGCGCGGACCACACCTTCGCCTGCTGGGCGTCCGTGGGCGAGCGCGTGGTGGCGCAGCTGGACGTGACCTACACCCGCGTGGACTGAAGCCTCAGCTCCACTCGATGTCGTAGTCCACGCGGTCGATGCCCTGCGGCTTCGCGGTGGCCTTGCCCGTCAGTCCCAGCACCTTCAGCGAACCGGTGAGGATGCCCACGTGATACGCGGGCGGCATCATGTCCCGGCGCATGCGCAGGGTGCCGGACTTGGGGCCCGTCGTGAGGTACTCGCGGTTGCCGTAGGACACCGCCGCGCTGTACGCCATCTGCGCGCCCGCGAAGAGCTTCTGGGGATCACCCCGGGAGATGATGCCGAACACCAGCATCCCGGGCCCGGTGGAGTAGCGGGTGATGCTCACCTCGCCGCACGCGTGGAACACCGCGTCCTGGGGACCGAGCGCGCCCTCCAGCAGGTCCGCCGTGTTGTACAGCAGCGTGAGGAACTCCCGCGCCGGGTACGAGCGCAGCTCCGCGTAGTCGTGGTTCAGCTCCCCCACGCGCAGCTGCTCCATCCCGATGGCGCCCGCGTGCTGCTGCACCAGGCCGAAGACGGACTTGAAGATGAGCCCACGGATGGAGTCCCCCGACTGGAGGATGGCGATCCGGGCGGCGAGTTCGGCCTTGTCCGACGGCATGACTTCCACTCCTTGGTTCACGGGCGAACCCGGAGCCAGCTTAACGGCCCTGTTTCACCTGTCGACAAAGCGCTTCACCGGGCGTCGCACCCTCGAGGACCTGCCATGTCCCGTGTCCGGGCCGACGCGGCAGGTTCCCTGGAGCCCCCGTGACCTCGGGCGCGGAGGCGCTCAGCGCTCGTCCAGCAGCACCGGCGCGAAGCCGGCCGCGTCGCAGGACGCGAGCACGTAGCGCACGCCGGCCCGTTCGCCCGTGAAGCCCGCGGGGATGCCGCTCGAGTGCAGGTGCCCGTACACGCAGACCTTGGGGGCGAACGCTTCGATGGGGGCGCTGAAGGCGGTGGCCCGCTCGTTCGCGTACACGGGCGGGAAGTGCACCGCGACGATGCGGGTGAGCGGCGTGGGGTGGGCCGCCTCCTTCTTGAGCGCGTCGTCAATGGACGTGGCCAACCGGCGCGTCTCACGCTCCACGTAGCCGGAGTCTCCCTGCTCGTCGCCCATCTCTCCGCCGGGCATGGGCGGCGCTTCCGGCGCGGTCCACAGCCGCGTGCCGGCGATGACCCACGGCCCCAGCACGAAGGCGTTGTTGTGGAGGAAGCCCTCCAGCGTGCGGAATGGCTCCAGCAGCTTGCGCAGCTTGGACGCGGAGTCGCCCCACCAGTAGTCGTGGTTGCCGCGCACCAGCACCTTGCGCCCCGGCCGCGCGTCCAGCCACGCCAGGTCCTCCATCACCTCGTGGGGACGCGTGGCCCAGGAGATGTCCCCCGCGACGATGACCGCGTCCTCCGGCCGCACCCGTTCGTCCCACGCGCGCTGCAGGGGCAGCGGGTGGTCCGTCCAGCCGAAGCGGTGCATGTCCTTCTGCCGGGTGGAGGGCAGGTGCGTGTCGCCAATACCGAAGAGCCGCATGATGCTGGCGTCATAGCGGATGCCCTGGCCCCATGTCGGCCCTTCCAGCACGGCGCACGCCCGGACGGCCCGCTGCCCCGGTCCGCCAAGGGTTCAAATAGTGATTAATACAAGAAATGGTGTAACAAAACGTTACGTCATGGATGTCCTGAAACACGGCAGTGCGGCATCCATGCACCATGCAGGACTCGGCGTGAAACAGCGGGTCCCGTGATGTAGGTAATTCCGTGATTTCAGGTGTTTGAAGTCACGAGGAGCGCCGCGCGCTGGGTATGGGTGGAGCATGCATGCACCGGTCGCGGAAGAAAACTGGACGAAGGTGACGGGATGGAGGCGGCTGGCACGCACGGTGCTGTGAAGGCGCGGAGTTCCTCCCCCGATTTTTGGAGTCCCCTCATGTCAACCTTCCGCAATCCCTTCGCGGCGGCGGCCGTCGCCCTGGTGCTTTCCGCGTGCGGTCCCCAGGAGCAGCAGCCCACGGAGGCCCCTCCGGCCGAGACGCCGTCGCAGCCCTCCACGGACACGGCGGGCAGCACGCTGCCGCGCGAGCTGGACCCGCTGTTCGCGCAGGCCGCCCAGGAGTTCAACGTCCCGGCGGAGCTGCTCAAGGCGGTCTCCTACGCGGAGACGCGCTGGCAGATGGTGCGCGGCGAGGCGGAGTTCCCGGGCCAGCAGCCGGCATTCGGCCTGATGGCGCTGCGCGGTGAGGACCTGGAGCAGGGCGCGGCGCTGGCGGGCGTGACGGCGGAGGCGGCGCGCACGGACGCGCTGTCCAACCTGCGCGCGGGCGCGGCGCGGCTGTCCCAGCTGGCCACGGACGCGAACGTGGAGCGTGGGGACCTGGCCGCGTGGGCGCCGGTGGTGGCCCAGCTGAGCGGCATCACCAACCCGGAGGCGCAGGCGGAGCACGTGCACCGCTCCGTGTACGCGGTGATGAACGAGGGCGCGGTGGCGCTCAACCAGGACGGCTCGGTGGTCGTGTCGCTGGAGCCCGTGAAGGTGGAGGCGAAGTTCGCGCGTCCCCAGGTGCGCGCCATGGCGGCGGGCCCGGACTACGCGTCGTCCATCTGGCGCGCGGCGCCGACGGGCAACTACAGCACGACCCGGTCGCACAAGCCGTCGATGATCATCATCCACACCTGTGAGGGCTCCTACGGCTCGTGCTGGAGCTGGCTCACCAACAGCGCCGCGGGCGTGAGCGCGCACTACGTGGTGAACGAGAGCGGCTCCGAAATCTCCCAGCTGGTGCGTGAGGCGCACCGGGCCTACCACATCGGCGCGACGTACGACTGCACGCTCAACAGCAGCAAGGAGTGCTGGCTCAACGGCGTGCAGTCCAACCACTTCACCATCGGCATCGAGCACGGCGGCTACGCCAGCCAGTCGTCCTTCCCGGCCGGGCAGATTGACGCGTCCGCGAAGCTGTCGTGCGACATCGCGCGCGACAACTCCATCGTGAAGGACAGCTACCACATCGTGGCGCACGGCAAGCTGCAGCCCGCGACGCGCACGGACCCGGGCCCCAACTGGCCGTGGTCCACGTACCTGAGCAAGGTGAACAGCTACTGCGGCACCACGACGCCGAGCGGTGAGATCATCATCGACAGCAACAGCGCGAACAACGACGCCTCCAAGGCGAAGTTCTCGACGACGGGCACGTGGACGGACGGCTACAGCGCTGGCTACTACGGCAGCGGCTACTACTACGCGGCCACGGAGGCCATCTCCGCGCCGGCCACGTTCGAGTTCTACCTGCCCTCCGCGCAGACGCGCACCATCGACGCCTGGTGGGTGGCGGGCACGAACCGCTCCCCCACGGCGCCGTTCATCGCCTACAACGCGTCGGGCGCCGAGGTGGGCCGCGTGTCCGTGAACCAGCAGACCAACGGCGGCAAGTGGGTGACGCTGGGCACGTACAGCTTCTCCGCCGGCTGGAACAAGGTGCAGCTGAGCCGCTGGACGACCCCGGGCTACGTGGTCATGGCCGACGCGGTCCGGGTGCGCTGACGTGATGCCCGAGGGCCTTGAACGGCGGAAGCGTTCCGGGCCCTCGCGGGCACGGCGGTGGTGGGCCGTGCTCGCCATGCTGGGCGCCATGGGCTGTCAGGGCCGCTGCGCCGGCACTGGCGGCGCCGCGGCGCCCGGCGCGCTGTCGGAGGCGGAGCGGCGGGCCCTGCCGGGCACCATCGTCTTCCTCTCCGAAAGGGCGGGACAGAAGGACGTCTGGCGGGTGACGCCCGCTGGAGAAGAGACGCAGGTCACCACTGCGCCGGAGGACGAGTACCCCGGCCCGCCGTCGCCGGACGGGCGCACGCTGCTGGTGATTGCGTCGGGCGAGGCGGACGGGCGCGTCTTCCAGCAACTGCGCCTGCAGCCGCTCGAGGGAGGCCGCCAGGTGGCGCTGCATCCGCCCCGGCCCCGGGCGCGCAACGCGAGCTGGGCGCCGGACGGTACCTGGCTGGTGGCGGAGTCCGACGCGCAGGGCTTCAGCGACGTGGTGCGCGTGCTGCCCCAGGCGAACGCGGTGGACACGCAACTGACGCACGTGCAGGCGGGCTGCTTCGAGCCCGCGGTGTCCCCGGACGGCACGGAGGTGGCGGCCGTGTGCAGCGGTGACGGGGACCCGGAGGTCTACGTCTTCCGCGCGGACGGCACGGGCGAGCCCCGCCGCATCACCACGTTCTACATGGAGGACCGGACGCCGCAGTGGAGCCCGGATGGGAAGTGGCTGCTGTTCGTGAGCAACCGCGAGCGCAAGGAGCGCGTGTACCTGGTGAGCGCGGACGGCTCGGACCTGCGCGCCCTGTCCGGAGCGGGCTTCGCGGGCGACGAGCGCGAGGCGGTCTTCAGCCCGGACGGCAAGCGCGTGGCGTACGTGGCCCGGCTTCAGGACGGCAAGAGCCGCATCTGGGTGGCGGACGTGGCGGGAGGCGCGCCGGTGGCGCTGACGGACGGACAGCACCGCGACGACATGCCGGCGTGGAGCCCGGACGGCAAGGCGCTGGTGTTCGTCTCCGAGCGCGACGGCGACACCGACCTGTACCTCATGCGCCCGGATGGCACCGGTCAGACGCGGCTCACCACGGCGAAGGGCGCGGACTGGCTGCCGCGCTGGTTCGTGCCGCGCTAGCCCGCGCGCTGGCGCAGCGGTTGCGTCGCCGTGGGGGTGGAGGGGGCTTCCAGGGGCACGCTGAAGAAGAAGGTGACGCCCCGGTCCGGCTCGCTCTCCACCCAGATGTGGCCGCCGTGGGCCTCCACGATGAGCCGGCTGATGTACAGCCCCAGCCCCAGCCCCTTGCCGTCCGCCGAGCGGCCGTCCTCCGTGCGGTAGTACTTGTCGAACAGACGCGCCGCGTCCCGGGGGGACAGCCCCGCGCCCTGGTTGGTCACCGACACCACGGCGTGGTCGTGCACGGCGGAGAGCCGCACGTCCACCGGCGTCCCCTTGGGGCTGTACTTGAGCGCGTTGGTCAGCAGGTTGGTCACCACGCGCTCCATGCGCGCGGCGTCCATGGGCACCGGCGGCAGCGGGTTCGCCAGGTGAAGCCGGAAGCGCTCGCGCGCGTCGGGCGGCACGTCGCGCTCCAGCACCTCCGCCAGGAAGCGGCCCAGGTCGCGCGCCTCGCGGCGCAGGCTCACCCGGCCGGACTCCAGCCGCGAACCCTCCAGCAGCTCCTCGATCATCGTGCTCATCCACTCCACGTTGTGGATGATGGCCTGGGCCATGATGCCCTCGCGCTCCAGCTTCCGCTCATGCAGCGCGCGCTGGAGCAGGTGGGCGCGCAGGTTGATGGTGTTCAGCGGGTTGCGCAGGTCGTGGGAGATGAGCCCCACGTACTCCTCGCGCAGCTTCTCCAGGTCCCGGCGCTCGGTGACGTCGCGCAGGATGGCGATGCGCGTGGCGTCGTCCTCGCCCTCCAGCGGGCTCAGCCGCACCTCCAGCGGCACGCTGGTGCCGTCCTGCCGCTGCCCGGACACCAGCCGCCCACCCCTGGCGCGCTCCGCGCCTTCCCCGGCGGTGGCCGGGCCGTGGAGCCCCTCCGGCACCAGCAGTTCCACCTCGCGGGCCAGCAGGGCCTCCCGGCGGTAGCCGAAGACGCGCTCCGCCTCCGCGTTGGCGAAGCGCACGCGGCCGGTGGCGTCCACCACCACCATGGGGTCCGGCGCGGTGTCCAGGAAGGTGCGGAAGCGCTCCTCGGAGGCCTCCAGCGCGGCGGTGGCCCGCATGCGCTCGGTGTCCAGCACGTCCAGCGCCCGCGCCGCCAGCAGCACCAGCGTGACGCCGCCCGCGGCCACCACCGTGGCGAAGAGCGGCAGCTTCGCGTCGTGGCTGAGCCCGCCCGTCAGGTGGAGCAACACCAGCGTCAGCCCCAGCACCGGCGGCCCCAGCAGCGTCACCGGCACCAGCCGCCGCGCCACGAAGCCGCCCAGCGTGTCCCGCGTGAGCCGCGCCATCAGCCCCAGCTCCGGCCGGGCGCACAGCGTGCCCATGGCCAGCAGCATCAGCACGCAGGTGGTGTGCAGCCCCATGCTGCGCTCCTGGAAGAACGGAGCGGCGACGGGCGTCACCAGCGGGCCCAGCAGGAAGCCGTTGAGCCCCGTCAGCGCCGCCATCAGCGCGAGCACCACCAGCGCGTCCGACCACGACAGCCGCTGCGGGTGGCCCCGGTCCACCAGTGCCAGCGCCGGACCCAGCAGCATCAGGCACAGCGCGGTGAGGGGCGACGGCGCGATGCCGGGCGACGCGCCGACCTCTTCTCCAAAGACGCGCAGGAACAGCGCGTCCAGGCCCCCGGTGCCGCCGGTGATGACGCCATCCACGAGGCTCGCCGCGCCCAGGAGGGCCGTGGCCAGGGCGAGCGCGGTGCCCAGCCGGTGTTGGAAGCGGGAGGGCGTGGCCGGCAGCCGCAGGCCCAGCGCGGCCCCACCCAGCAGCAACCCCAACGCGGCGGTGGGGCGCATGGCGGGGATCGCCGCGCCCATGGACTTGAGGACCATGACATCCAACGCCCAGCCGAGCAGCACCAACAGGCCCACCAGGCAGGCGGCCACCGCGGAGCTGCGCGCAAGGGCACGGACCAACGCCGTGCTTCGTGGCATGGATCGGCCGCTCATCATCCGCGTCCCCCCGGAACGCCAGCCCTGCATCCTGCCACAACATCACGTGTCAGGGGCCCCCCCGGCAATGGGACGCCGGGGTTGGGGGGATGTCCGTCCTAGGCGGGGATGTCCGGCCTGTCCAGGGTTGGGTCAGGGTGCGTAGCGGCCTGGATACACGGTGAGGACGACGCCCAGCCCCGGGCCCACGTCGACGTTACGCGGCACGTAGGTGTCGGTGCCCTCCACGGACAGCTGGAACGAGGACACGCCGGCGCCGGAGTGCACGAAGAGGAACAGCCCGTGGGCCGCGGTGCCCGCGGTGTCCACGGACGTCAGGTCACCGGACGGGTAGTAGACGCGGTCCCCCAACTCGGCGCGGTTCAACGCCACGCGCGCGCCGCTCACGGGCTGGCCGTTCAGGTCCACCACGCGCCCCAGCACGAAGCCCGCGGAGGCCAGGGTGGCCGCCGGGTCCCCGGTGTGGCCCTGGAGGCGCGGCGCACCCACGGCGGCGCCCAGCTGATCCACGAACGCGGTGGGCAGGGCCCACGCCCGCGCGTCGATGATGTCCGTGCGCGGACGGGTGCCGGTGAAGGCGGTGTCGTAGACGAGCGTGGTGCTGCGCACGAGCCCCTCGTGCACGAGCCCCACCGCGAGCCCCTGGTGCACGTCGCGCACGGGCACGTCGGTGATGCGGAAGGCGCCGTCCTCGGACACCTCGCCGGTGGCGAAGGTGGCGGCCGCGTCGTTGACGGCCACGCGCAGCGGCTCCTCCACGGTGAGCGCCATCCCGGTGAGCGACGCCGGTGCCGCGGCCAGGCCCTCGGCCTCCGGGAACACGCGCGCCTCGCCGCTCACGAGGATGCGAAGGTTTTCCAGGTCCACCGCCTCGGCGTCCTCGGTCCGCACGCCGGGGTCCGGTGTGAAGCCGCCGTCGCCACAGGCCATCGCCAACAGCCCGAGCACGGCACCACCCGCCGCCCGAATGTAGTGTTTCATCGGGCGGCAACATCTTCACGGCGGGGAGGGCACGCAATCCGTCCCCCGGTGTCGTCCGTCCCCTTCACGACGCACGGCCGCGCTCGCGGGCTGGACGCCCCGGACACCGGGCCCTCCGGGTGTTGAAAACACGTCGGCACCGGGAGCCTGCCTTCCGCTGGAAACGGAAAGACGGTCGCCCGGTGCCGCGGGTCACGCCAGGGAAGAGGAAGCGGAGCGGCTACCAGCCCGACCCGCCGCCCCTGCCGGAGGAGCCAGAGCTCCTGCCAGAGGAGCCGGAGCTCTTGCCGGTGTTCCAGCCGCCGCCGCTGTTGCCGCTGCTGCTCCCACTGTTACCGCTGTTGCTCCGGCCACCGCTGCTGCCGCCGCCGCTGTTGCCACTGGGAGGGCTGCTCCAGCCGCCGCTGCTCCGGCCGCTGTTCCCGCTGTTGCTGTTGCCGCGGTTGTTGTCCTTGTCGTCGTCGCGGCTCTTGCTGGCCGGGGTGTCCCAGCCGCCGCTGCTGCGGTCATTGTCCCGGTCGTTGTCCCGCGAGTTGTTGGAGGGCGCGACGTTGTTGCCGCGGCCCCAGCCGGAGCCGCTGGGAGGCCGGGCGCCGGTGCCGTTGCCGCCGGGAGGCGGGTTGCGGCCCTGGTTGACGGGGGCCGGAGCGGGCGCGGGCCGCGAGGGGGCCATGTTGTTGCGGCCGCCAGGGACCGCGGAGGCCGAGTGGCTGTTGCTCCAGCGGTAGCCCCGGCTGCCGCGGTCGTAGGTGTAGCCCGCGCCCCACGAGCCGCGTGGGTAGTAGTCGTGCTGGTGGCGGCCGTGGAAGTTGCAGTACCCGCCGCTCAGGGTGGGGTGGTAGTCCCAGTACCAGACCACCGTCGGGCCCCGGTAGTAGTAGACGTCGTCCGTGTAGACGTAGGACGTCATGGGCGGCTGGTAGTCGTGGACGTGGGCGTAGTCCTCCGGGCACCAGCCGCCGCCGTAGTCGTCGGGGACGGGGTGCGCGCCGGCGAACCGATACTCCGCCACGGGCGCGGGGGCGACGTAGGCCACGCGGCGGACGGGGCGGTGCGAGTGGGCCTCGACGACACAGCCCGTCCCCATCAGCAGGGCCACGGGGACGACCAGGGCGAGCAAGCGGTTCATGAAGAGTCTCCTGTCGCGGAAGTGGACCCTCAAAGCGTCCCACTTCGCAACCTCTGCCCCCCATGACGGCCGGCCGCCCCGGAAATTCACCCCGAAGGCCTGCCCGCCGGGAAGGGGAGGGGCCCGCCTGATATGACACCCGGGTCGCGGCCCTGGGGCGCCGCGTCTTGGGAGGCATGCGGATGTCGGATGTGGATTTCGGACGCGCGATGGGGGCGTCCTGCGCGCTGCACCCGGGGCGGGAGGCCACGGGCACCTGCGCCCGCTGTGGCAACTTCACGTGCGACACGTGCAGCCAGGACGGCGCGTCGCCGCGCTGCCCCACGTGCCGGGAGCGCTCCGGCGCCACGTTCCCGCTGAACCGGGAGACGTGGACCTTCAACAAGCTGTGGGACGTGTGCTGGGCGGCGTTCCAGCGCGAGTGGGGCATGCTGTCGCTCGCGGTGCTGGTCTACATCGGCGTGAGCTTCGGCGCGCAGCTGTTGATCAACGTGGCCACGGGCATTGGCGCGGCGGTGGACAGCGCCGTCATCGCCGTGGTGCTGAGCGTGGTGGGGCTCGTGGCGCAGCAACTGGTGCAGGGATTGGTGCAGCTGGGCCTGTTGCGCGTGTGCTTCGACGTGCTGCACGGAGGCCGCGCGGACGTGGGGCGCCTCTTCAGCCAGATGCACAAGGCGGTGCCCTACACGCTGACGATGCTCCTGCTCTTCGTCATCCTCTTCGTGCCGCTGTTCATCCTCATCCTCCTGGGCGTCCTCGCGGCCGTGGGCCTGGGCGTGGAGACGGGCTCCGCCCTGAACACGGATGCCTCGCCGCAGCAGGTCTGGAACGCGGTGGCCCCCGTCCTGGGCGTGATGGGGCTGGCGTTCGCGGTGCTGGTGGGGCCCCTCATGTACCTGCTGCTGCCGCTGTACCTGGTCCAGCCGGAGCTCGCGTACGACGACGCGCCGCCCTCGCCCCTGGAGGTGCTGCGCCGCGCCTGGGAGGCCGCGCGCGGTCAGCGCCTGGGCATCCTGGGCGTGGGGTTCGCGGGAGGAGCCGTCATGGTGGCGGGAGTCTTCGCGTGCTGCGTGGGCTTCATCCCCGGCATGGCGCTGGCCCAGTTGCTCATCGCGGGGATGTTCCTGGCCCTGCGCGCTCCGAGCAGTGACGACGCCTCGGAGTCCTTCCCGGGCTGAAGTCCCGCGGGGAGGGAGGCGCGCCTTCGCGAAACGGAAGCGAAGGCGCGCGACGGGACTTCAGTGCACCAGCCGCTCGGAGGAGCCCGAGCGGGGCACGGCGACCTTGCCCAGGCACGCGAGGATGTGCTCGCGGTACTCGGACAGTTCGCGCAGGCCGCACAGCATCCAGCGGCCGCCAATCACCAGCGTGGGCACGCCGCGCACGCCGCGGCTGCCGGCCAGCCGGTGCTCGTCGTAGATGAGCCGGCGCGTCTCTTCCGAACGGAAGGCCGCGGAGAACTGGTTCATGGACAGGCCCACGCGCGACGCCAGCTCGAACACCACATCCGAGCGCGACACGTTGACGCCCTGCTCCAGCGCGGCGCGCTGCATGGACCGCGCGAGGAAGGCCCGCGCCTGCGGCCCCTGCAATCGCGCCGCTTCCAGTGCCGCCAACGCCGGTACGCTGGAGCGCGGCGGATCACCGCCCAGCCACAGGTCCGTGGAGAGCAGCGAGGCGGTGGGGTCGGGTTCGCGCTGCGCGCGCTTCACCTCTTCCACCAGCCCGCGCACTTCGCGCTCCGTGGGCAGGACGTCGTGCAGACGCAAGGGGTAGGGACGCACGCTCCAGCGGACGGCGTCGCCAAACTCCTGGCGAAGCACCTCCAACCGTTGGTCGGCGAGGTAGCACCAGGCACAAAGCACATCCTGGTAGACGGTGATCTGCAGCGGCTTGTGCAGCGTTTTCATCGGGGGTCGCCAGATTAGAGGCGCATCCCGGCCGCTGCCAACACCCACGGACAATCCACGCCCGAAGGCATTCCCGTATTCCTGAGGAGCATCCAAGGCACCGTGCGCACCGTGAAGTCCCGCACGCACGCCACGAAGCAGGCGGGCAGGCACGCAGGTGCTGCTCGCGCGCCTGCTTCCAACACCACATCTCGTTCAGGAAGCGCGGCCCGCCCGTGTGCGCAACGCGCTGGCCCGGGTCCCCGCGTACACCAACGCGTGCTCCACGATGTGTCCCGCGATGTCCTTGCCGGTGGCGCCCTCCAGTCCCTCGAAGCCGGGGCTGGAGTTGATCTCCATCAGGCGCGGGCCCTCGCGGCCCTCCAGCATGTCCACGCCCGCGACCTCCAGGCCGATGATGCGCGCCGCCTTCACCGCGGCCTCCACGTAGTCCGGGGGCAGGGTGATGGCGCGGCCCTCGCCGCCGCGGTGGATGTTGGAGCGGAACTCGCCCTTCTTCGCCTTGCGGCGCATGGCGCCCACCACGGTGTCGCCCACCACCAGCGCGCGCACGTCGCGGCCCTCGCTCTCCGCGACGAACTCCTGGAGGACGATCTCCTGGCCCAGGTCCCAGAAGGTGTCGAGGATGGTCTGCACCTCCGGCAGCGTGTGGGCAATCATCACGCCCACGCCCTGGGTGCCCTTGATCAGCTTGATGATGACGGGCAGCCCGCCCACCTCCTGCACCAGCTTGCGCACGTTGCCGCGGTCGTGCGCCATCACCGTCCTGGGCATGTCCAGCCCCGCGCGGGCGAGGAACTGGAGCGCGCGCAGCTTGTCGCGGCTTCGCGCGATGGCCGTGGGCGGGTTGAGGACGGGCACGTCCATCATCTCGAAGTGGTTCACCACCGCCAGGCCGTACGCGGTGATGGACGCGCCGATGCGCGGAATCACCACGTCCACGCCCTTCACCTCCGCGCCGCGGTAGGTCATGCGCGGCTGGCCGCGCGCCAAGAGCAGGCAGCAGCGCAGCGTGTCGAACACGAGCGCCCGGTGCCCCCGGGCCTTGATGGCCTCCACCAGCCGGCGCGTCGAGTACAGCGAGCGCTTGCGGGACAAGATGGCCACGGTCTTCTTCGCGCGGGGCCGCTTGGGTCGCGGTGCGTCACCGCGCTCGGGTGCCTGTGCGCCAGGCGGGACGGGCGCCTTCTTCGGCTTGGCTTTTCGGGGGGGCATGCGGGGCGCGGGACACTAGCACGCACGGGCGTGGAGGCACGGTGCGTGGGCACCCTTTGCTATCCTCGCGTTCACTGATGACCGCACCCAACCCGCATCCCGACGACATCCACACCAATCCCGGAGACGTCGGCCTCGAGCTGTCCTCCCAGTCCCCCCTGCTGGGGGAGACCCTGGTGGTGGATCCGCGCGCCAGCGTGAAGCTGCACAAGTGCCGGCTCGTGGTGACGTCCGGGCCGGACACCGGGCGCTCCATGGTCAGCGACAAGGAGCGGCTGCGCTGCGGGGCCCACCCGGGCAACGACCTGGTGCTGGTGGAGGACCGCACCGCCAGCCGCCACCACTTCGAGGTGCAGTACACCGAGCGCGGCCACCTGCTGGTGGACCTCAACTCCACCAACGGCACCTTCCTGGACGGCCGCCGGATTGAGCGGGCCTACCTGTCCCCGGGCTCGCAGATCCGCGCCGGCTCCTCCGTCATCACCTTCGCCCCCATGGATGAAGAGGTGGCGGTGGAGCCCGACCGCGAGGGCGAGCTGTGCGGCATGGTGGGCCAGAGCGTGAAGATGCGGCAGGTGTTCGGGCTCATCAAGCGCATCGCGCCCATGGACGTGTCCGTCATCATCCAGGGAGAGACGGGCACCGGGAAGGAGCTGGTCTCCAGCGCCATCCATGAGCTGTCCGGCCGCAAGAAGGGCCCCATGGTGGTGCTGGACTGCGGCGCCATCCCGCCCAACCTCATTGAAAGCGAGCTGTTCGGCCATGAGAAGGGCGCCTTCACCGGCGCCACCTCCAGCCGCCCCGGCGCCTTCGAGCGCGCGCAAGGGGGCACCATCTTCCTGGACGAGCTGGGCGAGCTGCGCCTGGACCTCCAGCCCAAGCTGCTGCGCGTGCTGGAGAACCGCGAGGTGCGCCGGGTGGGCGGCAACGACGTCATTGAAGTGGACTGCCGGGTCATCGCCGCCACCCACCGCGACCTGGTGAAGGAGATCGCCGCGGGCAACTTCCGCGAGGACCTCTACTTCCGCCTGTCCGTCATCCACATCCAGTTGCCGCCCCTGCGTCAGCGCCGGGACGACATCCCGCTCATCCTCAAGCAGGCGCTGGCGGAGCCGGAGGTGGTGGAGAAGCACGGCCGCAAGCGCTTCTCCGCGGAGGCCCTGGGGCTGCTCATGGCCTACGCCTGGCCCGGCAACGTGCGCGAGCTGATGAACGTGCTCTCCCACGTGCTGACCTTCTCCGAGGGCGAGGAGATATTGCCCTCCCACCTGCCCCCGCGCGTCCGGGGCCAGGCCCGCGAGGGGCCGCTGCCCTTCAACGAGCACCTGGCCTTCAAGGACGCCAAGGAGCAGCTCCTGGAGAACTTCGAGCGCGAGTACGTCACCAGCGTCCTCACCCGCTGCGAGGGCAACCTGTCCCGCGCCGCCCGGGAGAGCGGTCTGCACCGCAAGTCCATCGAGCGGCTGGTGAAGAAGTATCAGCTCGACGCCAAGGGGCTGAAACCGCGCTGAAACAGCGCCGTGACACGGTTTCACTGAGGGTGTTGCATCCCCAGGAAGTTTTCACCGGGCCCGTCCTCTGCGACAATCCCGGCCCCCCTTTCAGACACCGACGCAGTGTGTCGGCGGTCACTTGACGGATACTGCGAGATTCCCCCGTCCCGCAGGATACGCCTCCGTATGAGCGCACGATCCCCCCGTGAAGCAGGCGAATCCGGCCAGGCCCTGGTGGAGGCCGCGCTGTCGCTGCCACTGGTGACGTTCCTCATCCTCGGCGCGTTGCAGCTCTTCCTGATGATGCAGGCGCGGGTGATGACGCACTACGCGGCCTTCCGCGCGACGCGCGCGGGCAGCGTGGCGCACGGGGACTGCGAGCGGATGACCCACGCGGCCATCCTGGCGCTGATTCCGACCTTCCACTCGTTCATGGGGCAGGGGACGGGTTCGCTCAATGGCCCCCTGGGCCGAGGCGCGGGTTCGGACGCGCCCCGGCTGTTGGCGGAGGCGTTCGCGGCGCGGATGAACAACCGCTACGCGGGCTCCGGCGGTGCGGTCCCCGGCCTGGACGGCGTCCACAACCGCAGCATCGTGTGGATCCAGCGGGACCTGGCGGGCGGAGGCGTGGACAGCCCGGAGGACAGCGACTTCGACCGGCCGGGGCACCTGCGGCGGCTGGAGGTGCAGCTGGTGTTCTGGTACCCGCTGCGCATCCCGTTCGCCAACTGGGTGATGTCGCGCATGTTCCTGGCGCACTTCAGCCTGCGTTCCTACACGGACGCGAACCCGCTGATCGTCCCCGAGCGCAACGCCAACTGGAACGGCAGCGACGTGACGACGTCGCACGTGCTGGACGGTGAGCTGGGCGCGGAGCTGGCGGACCGCGTGCTCAACCGGCAGTACGTCTTCCCCATCATCACCACGTTCACCATGCGAATGATGACGCCCGTGAAGTCGCGTTTCTTCGCCACCATGGCCTGTCCCCGGTGAAAACGATGAAGCGCTCCTCCCCCCAGCGCGGTCAGACCCTGGTGCTGTTCGTCCTCAGCATGCTGCTGCTCATGCTGATGGTGGCCCTCACGCTGTCGTTCACCATGAAGGTGCGCGAGCGCATCGAGGTGCAGACGGTGGCGGACGCGGCCGCGTACTCCAACGCGGTGGCCACGGCGCGCACGTTCAACACCATCGCCGTCAGCAACCGCGCGGAGATCGCCCACATGGTGGCGAACGCGGGCGCGGCCAGCCTCCTGAACTGGGCGAGCCTCTACCGCGGCGAATTGAACGCGGCGAAGGTCGGCTACGCGACGTGGGTGCCCGTCTACCAGGCGTTCGCCGCCGCGGGCTGCCCCTGCGCCTGGTCCAACGGCTTCTGCGCGCGCATGTGCCAGTGCGGCCTGCGCGGGGTGGGCGACCTGAACCTGCTGATGGGGAAGCTGCAGATGGAGGACCTGCGCGTGGAGGCGGTGTTCCAGGCGTTGGATCCGATGGTGGGCCTGCAGATGCGCCTGCACCAGGTAGCGGCGGGCGCGCTGTACGCGTCTTCGTATGCGGACTTCAGGAGCCTCAAGGACAAGGTGAACGACCAGGGCTTCGCCAACGACATCCTGGGAGACCTGGTGGCGGGACAGAATCCTCACGACGCGGGGTGGCGGGCGCCATCCGCGGGCAACATCTCCAAGAAGGAGCTGTCGGACAACGCAGTGTGCGTGGGCGGAGGCGCGGTCTGTGATCCGCTGCCGCTGACGGTAGCCCACAGCGTGGATGCGGCCATGGGCAGCCGCGGCTTCACCTTCGTCACGTCGCGCATGCTCGAGCAGTACATCGCGCACGAGGCGAACCTGGCCTTCGTCATCATGCCGCCGGACATCGTCACGCTCCCGTTGGCCGCCGGCACGTCCCATTTCGGCAAGCCGATCCTCCAGTACGGGCTCTTCCCCCCCTACGCTCCCGCCGTCACGGCCGAGGACGAGGGCCTGGTGGCCTTCATCTACAACCACAT
The DNA here is from genome assembly GCF_054512695.1 of Corallococcus sp. M7. Lineage (NCBI taxonomy): Bacteria > Pseudomonadati > Myxococcota > Myxococcia > Myxococcales > Myxococcaceae > Corallococcus > Corallococcus sp. M7. The sequence continues at coordinate 9,419,925 of NZ_CM137252.1, read as the reverse complement.
CGCGCATGGCGGTGGGCCGCCGTGCCCGGTGATGGTGGGAGGCACGGTCCCGACCCTTGCCCTGTTCGCGGCCTCCGGTGGCGTCATGCCCACGCCCACGCATATGTGGTTTGGCGGCACGGACCCGGCGCCCTTCGCGCGGCACATGCTGGCGCCGTGCCTGGGCGGCCCGTCCAGTTGTCCGGGCATCTGGCCGCCGTTCCTGGACTACAACCTGACGGAGCTGTGGCCCAACGGCGCGGACAACAACTTCGGGCAGCCGAAGAACTTCGCGGTCATCCAGCGCGACCGCAGCAGCATGCCCGCCTCGGCGCAGGACCCGTGGAACCTGGCGTTCCGCTTCCGCTTCAAGGCGGCCAATCCGAACCCGAACGCGGGCAAGTTCGACAACACCAGCGCCACCATGGCGGACGGCGTCACTCCGCTGGGCGTCCAGACGGCGCTGTCCACGGGCATCGCGTACTACCACCGTGGCCGCAGCCTGGGCATCTCCCACTGGAGCGAGCCGCCCAACCTGCTCAACCCGTACTGGCGCGCCACGCTGGTGCCGGTGGACACGGACGAGTCGGGTCTGCAGGACGCCATTGACGCGTTGGGTTCCAGCTCTCCTTCCTCCGCCGCCACCATTCAGGAACTGCGGCGCGTGGGCTTCAGGGGGTTCCAGTGATGCACCGCCACCTTCGTCGTCACGGCCGGCAGGCACGGGGCCAGTCCATCGTCGAGGCGGCCCTCGGCGTCACGCTGTTCGTCACCATCCTGGTGTTCGGCATCCACTTCGCGGAGGTGGGCTTCCTGTCGCTGAAGGTGCAGGAGGCCGCCGTGTCCGCGCTGTGGAATGGAACGCACGGGGAGATGCACGACATCCCCCTGGACTACGGCTCGGCGCATGACTCCATGCGGCAGGCGGGTGAGGACGCGCAGGCGCGGTACGCGGACTTCAACGGCCTGTCATCCGTCAACCGCGGCGACACCATCACGCAGGTGTTCACGCGGGGCTCGGACCTGCGTGTGAACTGCCGCCGGAACGGAGGTCCTGGATTGGGACGGCCCCGTGCTGACCCGGCTGATGTACCGCGACGAGGGCGGCACGGCGTGCACGTCCCAGGCGAACCTGAGTTCCTGGAACATCCCCACCCGGTTCCTGGACCAGAATTCGGAGACGGGACTGTACAAGGAGCAGCACCAGGATCCGACCCACGCCAACATCCAGGTGTGTGGCATTGGCCGCGCGGTGGGCGGTACCTGCCGGGGCAGCTTCTCCATGCTCGTGGATGACTGGGGCCTGTCGAACGAGATCGAGTCCTCCACCTGCTTGCTGTTCCAGGACTGGGCGCTACCGTGCACCAATGGGCCGTTCTACTCGGCCACGAAGGGTGTCTACGAGCCCACCACGCTGCCCATCCCGACCTATGCCAGCTTCCTGGCTATGGATGCCCTCTTCATGAATCCGCTGCCGCCCCTGGTCTTGATGCAGCGGGAGAACACCTTCTGGATGAGCGCGGCGGGTGAGGAGAGCCAATTCATGCAGGCCTTCATCAGCAGGCCCACGCCCCTGGGCAACCTGTGGAACACGTCACCCGGCGCGCTGATTGGCATCACTACGCCCCATTACGGCCTGGGCTATCTGGATCGTAACGGCTGTTTCCTTGGAAAGGATTGCTGAAGATGAAGATGCGAAGCCTGCTGTCGGGGGGAGTGCTGGCATTGGTGCTGGGCGTGTGCCTGATGGCGTCTCCCGCGCGCGCGGACAGCAATTCGTGCAACACGGACTGCGCGACGAAGAACGGGGACACGCTCAACGCCTGCATCACCGCCTGCCCGGCGCCGAGCAGCCCGGGGTCGGCGAAGGACAGCAGCCGCACCTGCTCCGCGCGCTGCGCGCAGAAGTTCCAGGCCCAGTTCAACCAGTGCAAGGCCCGCTGCCCCAAGCCAGAGGGCGACACGGGGCCGAAGTCGGGCAAGTCCGTCAAGGCCGCGCGCTCGCATCGGCAGTAGGAAGGAACCGGGGATGATGCGTTTGTTCGGGCGCTGGAGCTTGCTGATGGCGCTGGTGGGGGCCGCCCCCGCGTGGGCGCAGCGGGCCAACTTCACCTGGGACATTCCCAAGACCGTCAGCGTCGTGGACGTGCCGGGGCAGGTGGACGCCAATGGCGTGCCGGTGAAGCTGCTCGCGGTGCGCAGCAAGGAGAAGGCGCAGGTCATCCTGCAGAGCGTGGTGGACCGCTTCCAGGCCTGGGGCTTCTCGGTGCAGGAGGCGTACAAGCAGCCGCAGCTCCTGCGCGAGCCGATGGTGACGGGGCTCGATACGCGCAACTTCATCTCCTACACGGCCATCCTCCAGGTGAACCCGGACGGCACCACCACGGTGTTCCTGGGGCAGGCGAACCTGGGCGCGGCGAAGGCTCCGCAGCCGGCCGGACTGCCTGTCTTCCCCGGCGGCTCCGGGGTGCTGACGGCGCAGACGGAGGGCTCGCATACGGTGAGCTACTCGGTGCCGGGCAGGACGACCGCGGACGTGGAGGCCTTCTACCGCGAGGTGCTGACCAAGGCGGGGTTCAAGGAGATCCAACCCCGCGTGTTCAAGTCCTCCACGGAAGAGGTCTCGCTCAACGTGGCGGTCACCAAGGACGGCCCGGTGGCGGTGCGGCTGGTGCGCCGGGCCGCGGCGGCGGACGATGACATGCGCCCGGGCGAGTGACGCCAGCGGGCAAGGGAAGACGAGAGCGACATGACGACGCGTATCGCGGTGCGGGGCTGGCTGGGACTGATGGCGTTGGGCGCGGTGCTGGTGGCGCCCCAGGCGCTCGCGCAGACGTGCGACGAGAAGTGCTCCATCAACGCCGGCCCCACGATGCAGGCCTGTGTGAGGAAGTGCCCCGCCAAGGACAGGAACTGCACGGACAAGTGCACGAAGGCGTTCCAGGCCGCGAAGGCGAAGTGCGCCAAGAAGTGTCCCAAGGGCAAGGGCAAGAACACGCCCCAGCCGCACACGCACGAACACGGCGACGACCACCACGACGAGTGAGGATTCGGGTGTGATTGAAGGACCGGCGGGAGGGTGTTACGGGCGCTCAAGCCATGAGCGACGCCCCCTCCCGCAAGGACCTCGACGCCACCGTCCACCTGCCGCGCACGGAGTTCCCCATGAAGGGGAACCTGGGCCAGCTCGAACCGCGCCTGCTCGCCTGGTGGCGGGAGCAGGACGTGTGGACACAGTTGCTCGCGAAGAACGCGGGCCGTGAGCCCTTCGTGCTGGCGGACGGGCCGCCGTACGCCAACGGCCACCTGCATGCCGGGCATGCGCTCAACAAGGTGCTGAAGGACATCGTGGTGAAGTTCCGGAATCTCTCCGGGCGCCCGTGTGACTTCATCCCTGGCTGGGACACCCACGGTCTGCCCATCGAGCAGGCGGTGGAGAAGCGCCTCAAGGAACAGAAGCTGGACAAGCGCACGCTGTCGCGTGACGCGCTGCTGGAGCGCTGCCGCGAGTACGCGCTGGAGTTTGTGGACATCCAGCGCACGGAGTTCCAGCGGCTGGGTGTCTTCGGGACGTGGGACGCGCCCTACCGGACGCTCGACTTCAGCTACGAGGCGCAGGAGGTCCGCGAGCTGGCCGCGTTCGCGCGCCGGGGCATGCTGTACCGGCGCAAGAAGCCCGTGGCGTGGTGCCTCCAGGACCAGACCGCGCTCGCGGAGGCGGAGGTGGAGTACGCGGAGCACACCTCGCCGTCCGCGTACGTGGCCTTCGACGCGGGGCCGGAGCTGGTGGAGAAGCTGCCGCAGCTGAAGGGGCAGCGCGTGTCCTTCGTCATCTGGACCACCACGCCCTGGACGCTGCCGGCCAACCTGGCCATCGCGGTGAACGCCGAGTTCGAATACGTCTTCTACCGGCTGGAGGACCGCGTCCTCTGCGTGGCGAAGGACCTGCTGGCGAAGGTGCTGGCGGAGGTGAAGTCGGACGAGCTGGCCGTGAAGCACGTGCAGCTGCCCACGGGTGAGGTGTCGTCCCCGGCGCTGGTGGATCCGTCCCGCATCCTCGCGTACGCGACGGGCGAGGACCTGGAGCACGTGACGTACCAGCACCCGTTCCTGGAGCGGCAGGGGCGCGTGGTGCTGGGCGAGCACGTCACGTTGGACGCGGGCACGGGGCTGGTGCACACGGCGCCGGGGCACGGCCAGGAGGACTACGAGGTCGGCCTGAAGTACGGCCTGGACATCTACAACCCGGTGCGCGCGGACGGCCGCTACGACGATACGGTGGGCGAGGTGCTCGCGGGCCGGCGCGTGTTCGAGGCGAACCCGGTGGTGCTGGACCTGCTGGTGCAGCGGGGCGCGCTGCTCAACGACAAGTCGGACACCGTCACGCACAGCTATCCGCACTGCTGGCGCTGCCACCAGCCGGTCATCCAGGCGGCGACCTATCAGTGGTTCATCCCGATGGACGCGCCATTCCACGGCACGCAGACGTTCCGGCAGGTCGTGCTGGAGCAGGTGGATAAGGTGCAGTGGGTGCCGTCGTGGGGACAGTCACGCATCCGGGGCATGCTGGAGGGCCGTCCGGACTGGTGCATCAGCCGGCAGCGCAGCTGGGGCGTGCCGATTCCCATCGCGTATTGCGACGGGTGCGACGACGCGGTGGTGTCCCCGGAGGTGATGGAGCGGGTGGCGGCGGCGGTGGAGAAGGAGGGCGCGGGCGTGTGGTACCGCACGCCGGTGAAGGAGTTCCTCGGGCAGGACTTCACGTGCCCGCGCTGCGGCAAGGGCGAGTTCCACCGCGAGACGGACATCCTGGATGTGTGGTTCGACTCGGCGTGCATGGCGTCCGCGGTGCTGGCGAAGCGGCAGCGTGTGCCGGCGGACCTGTTCCTGGAGGGGAGTGATCAGCACCGGGGCTGGTTCCATTCCTCGCTGCTGGTGTCGGTGGGTACGCGCGACGTGGCGCCCTACAAGGCCTGCCTGACGCACGGCTTCGTGGTGGATGGCCAGGGCGAGAAGATGTCCAAGAGCCGGGGCAACACGGTGGCGCCGGACAAGGTCATCCAGCAGTACGGCGCGGAGGTGCTGCGGCTGTGGGTGGCGGCGAGCGACTACCGCAACGACGTGCGCCTGTCGGATGCCATCCTCAAGGGCCTGTCGGAGGGCTACCGGAAGATCCGCAACACCTTGCGGTACGCGCTGGGCAACCTGCACGACTTCGACCCGGCGAAGGATGTGGTGGCCGGGGACAAGCTGTTGCCCCTGGACCAGTGGGCGCGAGGACGGCTGGCGCAGGTGGCCGCGCGGGTGCGGCAGGCATACGAGGACTATGAGTTCCACCTCGTCTACGCGACGGTGGTGGACTTCTGCGCCAACGACCTGTCGGCCGTGTACTTCGACATCCTGAAGGACCGGCTCTACACGGCGAAGCAGGACGGCCCCGCGCGGCGGGGTGCGCAGACCGTGCTGCACGAGGTGCTCACGGTGCTGCTGCCGCTCCTGGCGCCGGTGATGAGCTTCACGGCGGAGGAGGCCTGGCAGCATTTGCCGGGTGAGCGCGCGAAGAGCGTGTTCCTGGCGGGCTTCGCGGACGTGAAGGCCACGATGCCGCCGGAGCTGGAGGCGCGCTACGCGAAGCTCTTCGCGGTGCGCAGCGCGGTGCAGGGCGTGCTGGAGGTGGCGCGGCGGGACAAGCGCATCGGCGCGTCGCTGGAGGCCCGCGTGGTGCTGAGCGCCACGGGCGCGGTGCGGGAGGTGCTGGAGGCGCACCTCGCGGAGCTGCCCGGGCTGTTCATCGTGAGCCAGGTGGAGTTGGTGAATGCTCCGTCTGAGAAAGCGAAGGCGCTGGAGGTTTCACAGGCCTTTGGTGACGGCGCGTCCCTGTCCGCGGAGGTGCTTCTGGCGAAGGGCAGCAAGTGCCCGCGCTGCTGGATCTACTCGGAGGCGGTGGGGCAGGGTGATGACGTTTGTCTCAAGTGCCGTGAGGCATTGAGCTGAACTTATCGTAAAGCCGCCCCCGCAGGCCTTCAGACACCTGTGGGGGCGAAACGCGAAAGTGAGGTCAGTCCATCCGCCAGGAACTACCTGGTGTTCCTCATGCGAGTGCAAGTAGGGCCGGACTCCGTGCCCCCGAACCACTTGGGATGATTGTGCCGGTCATTGACACAAATCTTCTTGATGCACTCTCCTCTGCCGGAAGCGGCGGCCCCATGGCGATTCTCGCCTAGCCCGTTGAACCCTGTCCCGTCGCTGGTGGAGCACAACGTCAGCCCAAGCTCCTCAGTATACTGGCCAATCAGGGAGTGCCTGATGTGTCGCTCCCCCGCCGGGTTGGGCCGGATCAGCGCCTGCGCTGAGTAGCGCATCAGGCAGTTGTGAGCCCCGCTGAAGACGCTCTGCGTCCCATTCTCCGCACAGCGGGCCGCAACATGAAGTCGCTGAATCTTTGGGGAGACTGCTTCGGCAAGGCGGGTTTGAGTCAATGACGAGGGGGAATAGAGCATCTCCACGATGTCTCCCGGTGTGTAACCTGTCAGTGGATCAAGGACCTCTTCGTACGTGCTTGAGAATCCGCTGCCGTCTTCGGTCGTTGTCCATTGGACCGTGAGGAACCCACCTTCGCCGTGATGGGGCACGTTGACAGAATGGGCGAGTTCATGAGCGACGGTGTGCTCAAACACGTTCGGAGGCGAAGTGGGCGTGGAGGTTGAGATTCCGACGAACTCGATGTTGGCAGGGGTACTTGCTCCGCCAGGGGTCTTGGAAACGCCATTGTCATTGATGAGCCACTTCAGGATGACGAAATGTTGGTTGTTGAGGTGGGCAACTTCGCCATGGTTCGCATTGATGCGGCGGCTGGAGAGGCTACCCTCTGTTTCCTTGAGTTGGTGGACCTTGAGTCCAGTGAGACTGGTGAACCGGTTGATCCCAGCGACGATTCCAGAGGGAGTGCCGATTGTGTTGACGAGGAAGTAGTCGACGTCCTGGGGGGAAGTCCTCTTATGCACGCCGTTGATGACGAATCCTCGGTACTCTTCGTGAAGCGTCAATCCGTCGCCCCCTTCGCTGGAAGTCCGATGGCCACGGCCTCCCGGGAGGAGTTCGCTGTCGTCAGCGTCGGGAAGATTGAATGCTCCTTCTGTTTCGAGCCATGCCTTGGCGATTTTCGAGTTCGCACTGCGCCGGGGAAGTCGCAAGGGTTCGTCCAGAGCGAGGTCAGGATCTGCTCCCTCATCATAGACTCTTGCCAGAACGACAGACCTGATGGCCTTGCCATTGGGAAGTTTGGCGACTGCCTGAATGCTGCCATAAGAGCCGTAGTCGAAGCTGGAAACCGTTGCGTCGGCATGGGTTCCGGAGAAGCCCTCCGGCGTCTTGAGCGTGCTCTTGTTCTCAACAATATAGCCTGAATTCTTGGCCTCCTCGAACTGGAGGTCCTGAGGGCTGTCATTGGCACCCTCGACTGGCATGTTCATGGCGATGCCTTCAAGGTTTGATGAGTCGAGCGTGAACATGATTTCGCTGGCGACTTCTGGGGCCGTGGGTACCAGGGGGAGGATCGTGGCTCTCACGCGAATCGAATTCCCGGCGGTAGGGAGTTCGCCCGAGCTGGCGACACTATTGGGCATGGGACCCTGGGCTCCCAAGGGAAGCCAGGTGTTATAGTCCTCCGCTTGCAAGACAAGACGGACGTCGGTTTCCTCTGGCCAGAGATCCCACTCGATGTCCCATTCCACGGGGGTTGTGCCGTAAGGGATGGGATCCGGAATGTTCGCCAGGACGGTGGAGTCGCTGGTAATAAGGTGCTTCGTCCCGTGGATGTGCAGAGGTGCGTCGACTGCGGGGAGTTCGAAGACGAAGTGGCTGCCGAACTGGATGGGGCTCATCAGGTACCACGCGAACGTGACATCGCTCGTGGCCCCGTACTGCGTCGTCACGGTTCCCTTGCACGGAATGCCGGCGAACGGCGTCAACTGCATCTTGTAGGCAGTGTCCGAAGGGAACTCCATCGTAGCCGTTCTGGCGGGCGCGCTGTCCGAACACCGGGCCACCTGGGTCGAGACCGTTTGCCCCTGGAAGATGTCCTGCTCGATGCGGCTGAAGTTGTAGAAGCCTCGATTGATGGTGACGAGCCCGAAGTTCGACGCCTCCACCATGGTGACTTCGATGGCGGCGGAGTACGTTAGGTCGCCCTTCCACTGGTGCGAGGCATAGGGCGTTGTCCACTGGCCGCTCGTCCTGCTGCGGGCCTTCAGTACGCCCACCCATTTGGGGACGGCCAGGACCCGGGTCGCGGGCGTGTCCAGCCGTTGGAGTATTGATTGCGGAGGCGGGGCTGCCGCTTCCGGTGGCGCATCCTGCGCGGTGCATCCCGCGAGGAATGCAAGACCAATGATGAGGATTCGGCGAAGCTGGGCTGTCATGCTGGGAATGTCTGCCTGGGTGAGGGTGTCTGGAGTTGCAGGCCTTCAGACGCTCCCCAGGTCAATCCCTGAGCTTTGCCTTTAAATTATTTCCAGACGTCTGCTTTTCAGCCGGACTGTTCCAGCTTGCGCAGCGTCTCCACCAAGTTCTGCATGCGTTCGTGGTGCGTGCCGGGCCAGAAGACGCGCTGGCAGCCGGGGCACTGCTGGAAGTGTTTGTGGCGCTGGGTCACGCCTTCCGGGACGCGGCCCTGCACTTCTTCCGGCGTCGCTGTTGCCAGGGACGCGTTGCACGCGATGCAGCGGGAGAAGGGCCTCATGCGCGAGGTCAGGCCATACCTCCGCACCACCTCCACCAACTGGTGCGCCGGATCCGTTTCTCGCGGGAAGTAGCCGTACACCACCTCCGAGCGCTTCAGCACGCCCAGGTCCCGGGTCAGCAGCACCCGCTCTTCGTCGTGGGACAGGCGCGCGAGCTGGTCGTCCGCGTAGTCGTTGCGCCAGAGCGTGTCGAAGCCGAGCATCCGCAGGAAGCCCGACAGCCTCCCCAACCCCACGTCCAGGATGAAGCGCGGCATCTCCGGGAGGGGCGGCCCCACTCGTGCCACCCGCGGCGCAGATGCATCCGACGCCGGATACACATCCAGGCTCGTGCCCTCCTCCGCTCGGTGCGCGAAGCCCACCGGCGCTCCGTCCACCAGCACCACGTCCACCTCCGGGTGCGGTGGTCCTAGCGACTCGATGAGGTCCTTCACCGAAGGGCTGCCCTGCAGCACGTGCGTGAACGCCTGCCCCCGGCGCTCCGGTGCGACGAAGTCGTTCAGTGCGCCGTGGATCCGCACCGTGAGCTGCCGTGGTGACATCCTGGATTCCTCACGTCCTGCTGCGTCGTAGCCAATTCCCGTGATGTCTTGCGTTGAATCCCCGCCTTCCCCAGCTCTGGGGCGGTGAAACTCTCGGATTCTTGAAACGCAGTGGCGCAATCCTCACGGGCCGTCAGGGGACAGCCTTCTTGCAAACTTCTATAATCACGCGCCAGTCGGCGCGCCGAAGCCGACGGGTCACCCCCCTCGATACCCTCGGAAGCAAGGATCCAGGCCCTGCATGGCAATGAAGCTCCCCCCGTTCCTCCGCCCCTTCGTGGCGATGGGTTTCCTGGCCCTCGCTTGCGGCGAGGGTGAAGAGCCCATCACTCCTCCGGACTCGGGGACCTCCGTGGATGCCGGGACCCGCACCGACGCGGGCACCACCGAGGATGCGGGCTCCGACGCGGGACAGTCCACGGACGACGCGGGCACCTCCGAGGACGCTGGAACCGACGTGGACCCGGGCTCCGAGGATGGCGGCACCGCAGTGGACGCGGGCACCACGACCGACGCGGGCTCCACGATCGACGCGGGCACTGCGACCGACGCTGGCACCGCGACCGATGCCGGCTCCACGACCGACGCCGGCTCCTCGACGGACGCGGGCTCGGAGACGGACGGTGGCTCCGCGGACTCGGGCACGATTGGCGAGACGGACACCGACGGCGGCTACACGCAGATCCGCCTGATGGCCGCCAATCTCACCAGCGGCAACGGCCAGGACTACGACCCGGGCCACGGCATCCGGCTGATGCAGGGCGTGAAGCCCGACGTCGTGATGATCCAGGAGTTCAACTACAAGTCGGACTCGGCCGCGGACATGCGCTCCATGGTCGACATGATTGGCGCGGGCTTCTACTACTACCGCGAGACCGGCGCGCAGATCCCCAACGGCATCATCAGCCGCTACCCCATCATCGAGTCGGGCGAGTGGAAGGATGCCAAGGTCTCCAACCGCGACTTCGCCTGGGCCCGCATCGACATCCCCGGGCCGCGTGACCTCTGGGCTGTCAGCGTCCACCTGCTCACCAGCAGCTCCAGCAACCGCAACGCGGAAGCCACCCAGCTCGTGGGCTACATCAAGGGGAAGATCCCCGAGGGCGACTACCTGACCATCGGCGGTGACTTCAACACCGACTCCCGCTCCGAGGCGTGCATCACCACCTTCAAGCAGGTGGTCGATACCGCGGGCCCGCACCCGGTGGACAAGAACGGCAAGGACGGCACCAACGCCTCTCGCAGCAAGCCCTACGACCACGTGCTCGTGGACTCGGACCTGCGCCAGTACCAGGTGCCCACCGTCATCGGGAGCAGCACCTTCAACAACGGCCTGGTGCTCGACAGCCGCGTGTACACGCCCATCTCGGAGATCTACCCGGCGCTGAACTCCGACAGCGGCGCTTCCAGCATGCAGCACATGGGCGTCATCAAGACGTTCCGCACGCCCAACTTCTAACGGGCGCTGCGCGGGCAACGCGGGCCGGTCATCGGGAGCTCCCCGGTGCCTGGCCCGTGCCGTTTCAGAGCAGGTCGCTCCACTTGTGCCGGTTGCGCTCCAGGAAGCGCGCCACCGGCGGGATGCGCGCCACCAGCGGCGTCAGCACGAACACCGCGCCCAGGCGCAGCGGCTTGATGACCTGCGTGGCCACGTAGGCCGCGCCCCACGCACCCGCCTGCGCGCCGGCGCCCTCCGGCTGGAAGCCGGCGCGGATGGCCGCCCAGAAGCCCACCAGCGACAGGCCGAAGCTCAGCCAGTACAGGGCGAAGGCCACCGGGCCGTACTCCAGCAGCAACGCCTTGAAGCGGGCCATCAACGTCGGCTTCGCCGCCGGAGGCGTGGTGGTTCCGGGTGGGGCAATGTCGGGAGTGGAAGGTTTCACGTCGGGCTCAACAGGCGCCATGGGCGCACCATGCCCGAAACGGGCGGACTCCGGGAGTAAGAGGGCAGGCGGGCCGGTGGCCTGCGGCCCGGGTCCGGGTTGTCAGGGCTCCCGGGGGCACGATAGAGGTTCGGGCACCGCATGAAAGCCTCCCTCCGCCTCCTCCTCGTGGTGGTCCTCGCCGTGCTGGCGGCGGATCAGGTGACCAAGTACCTGGCCGTGTCCCGGCTGACGGAAGCGCTGGATGGGCGCGAGGGCCTGGCCCGCGTGTCCGGCTTCCTGAGCGAGCAGAACCTGGACAACGACCCTCCGGTGGAGGGCGTGTTCCGCAAGAACACCCGGCCGTACCGCTTCATCGAGGACTACTGGCACTTCCGCTACGTGGAGAACCCGGGCGCGGCGTGGGGCATGTTCTCCAGCCTGCCGGAGACGGCGCGCAAGGCGTTCTTCCACGTGGTGAGCCTGGTGGCGCTGGGCTTCATCCTGACGCTGTACCGCAAGACGGAGCCGTCGCAGAAGCTGGTGCGCGTGTCGCTGGCGCTCATCACCGGCGGCGCGCTGGGCAACTTCGTGGACCGGCTCATCCGGGGCTACGTCATCGACTTCATCGACTGGCACTGGCGCAACCAGCCGGGCATGCGCTGGCCCACGTTCAACGTGGCGGACGCGGCCATCTGCGTGGGTGTGGCGCTGATGCTGCTGGACTCGCTGCGCCGTCCGGAAGCCGCCGCCGCGCAGCCCCTGCCCCAGGGCAGCAGCCCGCAGCCGTGACGCGCGGGGGTGGGCTGGTATAAGCCCTCTCCGTGCCGCGCAAATACGTCATCCTCCTCGCCCTCACGCTGGGCGTCATCGTGCTGGACCAGTGGACGAAGTACCTGGTCGTGCGCGATCTCACCACCCGCTTCGACGGGGCCACCACGCTGTCGGAGCGGCTGGGCGCGTTCTATTCGCCCGCGCAAGAACCGGGCTTCCGGGGCCTGCACTTCCAGCCGAAGACGCACGTGGAGGTGGCGGAGAACTTCTTCCGCCTGCGCTACGCGGAGAACCCGGGCGCGGCGTGGGGCATGTTCAGGAACCTGCCTCCGAACGTGCGCGGCCCGCTCTTCCATCTGGTGAGCGTGGGCGCGGTGCTGCTCATCGTCTTCTACTTCCGGAAGCTGACCGGCACGGACCCCGCGGAGGTGTGGGCGCTGTGGGGCCTGCCGCTGGTGCTGGGCGGCGCGCTGGGCAACTACATCGACCGCGTGGCGCGGGCCTTCGTCATCGATTTCCTGGAGGCCCATTGGTACGACAAGGCCGCCTGGCCGTCGTTCAACGTCGCGGACATGGCCATCTGCATCGGCGTGGGCATGCTCGTGGTGGACGCCTTCGTGCGCAAGGAGAAGCCGGAGGCCTCCACGCCCGCGAAGGCTTCATGAAGGTCTAGAGGTCTCCCATGCTCCCCGTCCTGCTGCGCCTGTCCTTCACCACGCTGTGGATGCAGTTGTTGCTGTACGCCGCCGCGGTGGGGGTGGTGGCCTCCGTCGCCGTCAACGGCTGGAGGGGCACGCTGGGGCCGGTGGACGAGAAGACGGGCAACGAGGGCCCCGCGCCGCTCCAGGACAAGCTCCTGCGCGCGGTGGGGTTCGCGGCGGTGGGCGGCTTCCTCGCGTACTTCGGCCTGAAGTACGCGCTGCCCGAGGACGCCTTTCCCGGCGGCCACGGTGAGGGCATCCCGCTGCACACCTACGGCATCCTGCTGGCCGCGGGCTTCGTCACCGCGGTGTCGGTGGCGGGCCGGCTGGCGCAGGACGAGTGGCGCCGCGTGACGCTGGTGCCCGGCAAGGGCTGGGTGGACACGGAGGGGCCCCAGAAGCGCGAGCAGGTGATGGACCTGGCGTTCTGGGTGCTGGTGGGCGGGCTCGTGGGCAGCCGCGTGCTGTTCGTGCTGGTGAACTGGCAGGACTACGCGCGCGACTGGACGCAGGCCTTCTCCCTGGGCGGCGGGCTGGTGTTCTACGGCGGCCTCATTGGCGCGGGGCTGGCGGCGTTCCTCTTCGCCCGCAGGTACGACCTGGACTTCCTGCGGCTGGCGGACGTGTGCATCCCCACCGTGTCGCTGGGGCAGTGCCTGGGGCGCCTGGGCTGCTTCTCCGCCGGGTGCTGCTGGGGCGACATGGCCGGGAGCCACTCGCACACGGGCGTCACCTTCCCGGGTTCGGGGCTGGCCCAGGACCTGTTCGGCCGGCTGGGGGGCGCGTCCAGCCTGGCGTATGGCTCGCAGGCCGGGGACGACCGCTTCGTGGTGGAGGCCACCGGGCAGGTGCTGCATCACGCCGCGCCGGGCGCGGTGCGCATCTCCGACTGGGTGGCCCAGCATGGCACCACGCTGCCGGTGTACCCCACGCAGCTCTTCGAGTCGGTGGGGCAGCTGGTGCTCTTCGTGGCGCTGCTGTACGCGCGCCGCTTCCGCCGCTTCCACGGGCACATCTTCGCCCTGTGGCTGATGGCCTATGCCTGCCTGCGCACCTCGGTGGAGCTGTTCCGGGGCGACCTGGAGCGGGGTACCCTGCACGGCCTGCTGGAGTCGCTGGGGGCCCAGGGGCTGGCCGGGGCGGTGCCCCTGGAGGCCTGGTACAACGTGTCCACCAGCCAGTTCATCTCCCTGTGCATGTTCACCTTCGGTGCACTGCTGATGGCGCGCCACCGACCGGCGGGTGAGGCCGCTGGCCTGGGGCCTACACCGTCGGCGGCCTGAGGTTGCGAGCCGCGCCCGGGTTGGGGACACTCCCGGGAACATGCCGCCGCCCGACAACGCACGGCCCGCCGCCAAAGGTGGGGCCCGGCCCGCGCAACAGGACGCCAGTTCCTCCAGCGAAGCCGCCCTTCAGCAATGTGAGGAGCTGGAGGCGGCCATCGCGGAGCTGCGCCACAGCTACGAGCAGTACTTCATGGGCATGGAGCGTCAGGCGCCCATCCGCGCGCATGAAGATTTGAAGAAGCGGATGCTGAAGCTCAAGGGGGCCTTCATCCGCAGCACGTCGGTGAAGTTCCGCGTGCAGAGCCTCCACAACAAGTTCCTCACCTACGAGCGGCTGTGGACGCGCACGCTCCAGGAGATTGAGGCCGGCACCTACCGCCGCGACCTGGCCAAGGCCCGCCGCCGCGCCGGGACGAAGCAGGCCGGTGCCACGGGCGACCGCCAGAAGGGCGTGGTGGAGATCCCCGAAGAAGTCGACGACATGGACTTCGAGGAGATTGAAGAGCTCACCGGCCGCCGTCCCATCAACGAGCCGAAGCTCGCCTCGGAGTACCTGGCGGAGCAGCAGGCCCCCAGCGGCACGCCCTTCCGGGGGACTCCGGCGGCGGCGCCCGTCGCGGCGCAGCCGGCCGGCGCGCCCCGGGGGACGCCCGCGGGGCTGGTGCCGCCGAAGCAGTCGGTTCCGGCCGTCTCGCCCGTGAGCGGGCTGCCCTCCATCGCGCCCGTGGGGACCCCGGCGGCGGGGACGTCGAAGCTGCCTTCGGTGACGCCCGCGGTGGCTCCAGGCGGGACTCCGGCGGCGGGACGTCCGGCGGTGCCTCCGGGCATGGCCGCGAAGGCTCCGGCGGCGGCTCCGCAGCAATCGCCACGACCGGCGGCGGCTCCCGCGGCGGCAGCGCTCCGTCCGGCGGCGGCCGGCCCCGGTGGCGGCATGTCCGACGACAAGCTGCGCGCGGTGTACGACGCGTACGTCACCGCGAAGCGCCGCTGCCAGGAGGACACGTCCAAGCTGTCCTACGAGTCGGTGGCCGCCACGCTGCGCAAGCAGGTGCCGGAGCTGCTCAAGCAGCACAACGCGAAGGCCGTGGAGTTCAAGGTCGTCATCAAGGACGGCAAGGCCTCGCTCAAGGCCGTGCCCAAGTAGCGAAAGGCACGGCATGAACCAGGACCTGGAGTCGCTCAAGGCGCGGGTGGCGCGCCTGTCGGTGATGATCTTCGACATCGACGGCACGCTCACCGACGGCCGCATCTTCTGGGTGCCCAACTCCGGCTGGACGCAGATGTACAGCGTGCGTGACGGCATGGGCATCAAGCGCCTGCAGGAGGTGGGCATCGAGGTGGCCGCCATCTCCGGTGGCGACAGCCTGTCCGCGCAGATGCGCATGCAGTCGCTGGGCTTGCGCCACGTGCACTTCGGCAGCCAGGACAAGGTGGCGCACTTCGAGAAGCTGCTCGGCATCCTCAACGTGTCCGCCGAGCACTGCGGCTACATGGGCGATGAGGTCGTGGACCTGCCGCTGCTCAACGCGGTGGGCTTCTCCGCCACCGTGCCGGAAGCGCCGGACGAGGTGCGCGCGCAGGTGCACTACGTGGCCCAGCGCGCCGCGGGCTTCGGCGCCGCGCGCGAGGTGTGTGAGTTCATCCTGAAGCACCGGCCGCGCGTCGCGCCGTGATGTGAAGAGGGGGAAGCACCGCATGAAGTGGGGAATGTGGTTCGCGGGAGTCCTGTGCCTCGCGGGGTGCGCGAGCACGCGGCCCGTGAAGGGCGAAGCCGTCGTGAAGTGCGTCATCACCAAGGCCGGCCGGGCGGAGGGATGCCAGGCCACGAAGTGGGACGCCACCGTCAGCTACGAGCAGATCACCGAGTCCATCCGCCTCATCCAGGCGAAGCAGTACAACGAGATGCCGGTGGATGTGCCCTACACCTTCCACTTCACGTACCGGGATCCGCTGCCCACGGACGGCGGGGTGGCACCCGCGCCCGAGTCCGCGAAGCCGTAAATGAATTCACGGCCCTTCTGCCTCACCGTCAAACCGGTGGGACAGGAAAGGTGCCCAAACGTTCGCTCCTGGAAACGCCTACCTCCCCGGCTGGCGTTCGGGTTGTCGCTCCCAGGGCCCGTTCCTACCTTGCGCTGCCTGATGGCCGGTGGACGGCCCGAGACACCTGGGAGGCGACGTGGGGATGCGGCGGATGTGGCTCGGAATGGCGGTGGCCGTGGGGCTCGCCGTGTCCACCGGATGCGGGCAATCCCCGGAGGACTCCGAAGCGCGGCTCGCGGTCCTGGAGGCCGAGGGCAAGCAGATGGACCAGGCCCTGGACGCGGTCGAGGACCGGCTCCTGGGCAGCCAGGGACGGCTCGCCATGTGGAACGAGCTGGGGCGGCGTCACCAGGAGGTGAGCGCCATCCAGTGCAAGGTGGCCGACGCCCACATGGCCGCCATCCTCAAGCACGAGGACAAGCAGAACCAGAAGGCGCGGATGGTCAAGCAGCGCAACTCGATGGCGTCCGTGGACACCGCCGTGCTCACGTCCGGCAAGGCGCCCACGCAGCAGCGCAGCAACTGAAGTCCAGCGCCGCTAGCCGGGGATGCGCGCGGTGCGCTCGCGCATGCGCTTCTCCACCGCGATGACGCCCCGCAGGAAGATGCCGGGCGCCAGCCGCCGCAGCCGCCAGAACCAGCGCGCATCCGCCATGGGCAGCACGTGCGGCGCGTTCCGGTCCACCGCCTTGAGCAGCCGCTCGGCGACCCACTCCGGTCCAATCTTCGACTGGTCCACCAGCTTCACGCTCATGCGGCGCGTCTCCGGGTCGGAGTAGGGCGCGGCCGCGGAGGCGATGTTCGTGCGGAAGAACGTGGGGCACGCCACCGTGACGCCCAGCCCCAGCGGTTGCAGCTCCGCGTAGAGCGTCTCCGACAGCGCGACCACCGCCGCCTTGGACGTGTTGTAGGCCGCCAGGTTCGGCGCGTACACGAGCCCTGCGGCGGACGCGATGTTGAGCACGTGCCCGGAGCCCTGCTTCTTCAGGCGCGGCACGAACGCGTGGCAGCCGTGGATGACGCCCCACAGGTTCACGTCCAGCACGCGCTTCCACTCGGACAGGGGCAGCGTGCCCACCGCGCCTCCGGTGGCGACGCCCGCGTTGTTCACCACCAGGTCCACGCCGCCGAACGCTTCGTCCGTGGCGCGCGCCAGCGCCTCCACCGCGTCCGGGTCCGTCACGTCGCACGGGTGCACGCGCGCCTCGCCGCCCAGCTCCGTGACGCGGCGGGCGGTCTGCTCCGCGCTGGCCGCGTTCATGTCCGAGACCATGACCCGCGCCTGCCGGGCCGCCAGCGCTTCACACAACGCGCGGCCCAGGCCGCTGCCGGCGCCCGTCACCACCGCGCGAGGACGAGAGGGAAGGCTCATGGTTTTCGGACTCCTGGAGCGAGAGGGGAAAGGCGTGACGCGGCAGGGCTAGCACGGAGGGCGAAACGCTGGCCATGCATGGGTGCTCGCTTTATCGGGGAACTCCTGCTTCCGGGCGGGCAGGCGGGCGCACGGTTCGTGACCCGAGGTCGGAAGTTGGCTAGAACCCACAGCCGTGCAACGCGCCTTGGTGGCAACAATGGCAGTCGCGGCGGCGGCGCTCCTGGGATGCAACGACCTGGAGAACTGCGGCTCGACGCCGGTGGACATCACCCGGACCGACGGGGGCCTCTACCGTTGCGTGACGTCCGAGGACTGCCCCAGGACGTCACGCGTCTCCGTGTGCGTGACGGACGTCTCCTCCGAGCGCGAGTGCGTGCGCTGCGACGAGACGCGCTGCGTGCGCCTCATCCCGGAGTCCTGCCAATGACGCGGCGGCTGTCGCGTTGGGCCTGCGTCCTGGCGGTGGGGGCGCTCGCCGTCACGGGGTGCCGGGACAAGCCGGTGGACCACATGCAGCGCGCCCGCGACGCCATCTTCGAGAAGCGTCCGGACGAGGCGCTGGTGGAGTACCGCAAGGCCTACGAGATGCTGCTGCGCGACGAGTCCCCGGAGGCGCTGGTGATGCGCGCCCGGGCGCTCAAGGGCGCGGCGGACGTGTACTGGCTGGAGCAGCGCAAGGTGAAGGAGGCGGTGAGCGTCTACCGCCAGCTCATCCAGCAGTGCCCGGAGGCGCCGGAGTCGCTGGACGCGCGCATCATCCTGGCGGAGCTGCTGCGGGTGCACTACCGCGACCTGCGCGGCTCCATTGATCAGCTCACCGCCGCGCTGCACCGCAACCCGCCGCAGAGCGCGGAGCTGCAGTACCAGGTGGCCAAGACGTACTTCGAGCTCCAGGACTATCCGCAGTGCGAGCTGGAGGCGAAGAAGCTGCCGGACCGCTTCGCCACCAGCCCCTACGTGGACGACGCACTCTTCCTCCAGGCGCAGGCGCTGGCCATGGTGGAGGGCAAGCGCCAGGAGGCCCTGCGCACCTACGCGGACCTGCGCACGCGCTTCCCGGACTCGGAGCTGGCGCCGTACGCCCTCTTCGAGATGGGCAAGCTGCGCGCGGACGCGGGGGACAACGAGAAGGCCATCGAGACCTGGGTGGAGTGCCTGAAGACGCACCCCGACCCGTCGCTCGTGCAGGACGCCATCGCCCGGGCCCGCCGCCGTCTGGCCAACCTCACGGTGGAGGGGATTGGCAAGAAGGAGGTGGCGTTCGACCGGGCGAAGCAGGCGCGCACCTCCGTGGAAGCCATGGGTGGCACCGCCGAGGAAGCCGCCCGCGACCGCGGCGACTGACCTCAGGAGACATTCACATGATCGTGCTGGTGACAGGGGCCACGGCGGGCATCGGGCAGGCCATCGCGCGCCGCTTCGTGAAGGAGGGCGCGCGCGTCATCGCCGCCGGACGGCGCGGCGACCGGCTGGACGCGCTCAAGGCGGAGCTGGGGGAGCGGCTGCTGCCGGTGACGCTGGACGTGACGGACAAGGCGGCGGTGAAGGCGGCGTTCGCCTCGCTGCCGGCGGACTTCGCGCAGGTGGACGTGCTGGTGAACAACGCGGGGCTCGCGCTGGGGATGGAGCCCGCGCAGGCGGCGCGGCTGGAGGACTGGGACGTGGTGGTGGACACCAACGTGAAGGGCCTCCTGTACTGCACGCGTGAGGCGCTCGCGGGCATGGTGGCGCGCGACCGGGGGCACGTCATCAACATCGGCTCCATCGCGGGCGAGTTCCCGTACCCCGGCGGCAACGTGTACGGCGCGACGAAGGCGTTCGTGCATCAGTTCACGCTCAACCTGCGCGCGGACCTGCACGGCACCGCCGTGCGCGTCACGGACATCCAGCCGGGGCTCCTGGGCGGCACGGAGTTCTCCAACGTGCGCTTCCGGGGCGACGACGCGAAGGCCGCCTCGCTCTACGAGAAGACCCAGCCGCTCACGCCCGAGGACGTCGCGGACACGGCGCACTGGGTGGCCACGCGCCCGGCGCACGTGAACATCAACGTCATCTCCATGATGCCGGTGGTGCAGTCCTTCGGGCCGCTCTTGGTGAAGCGCGGCGGCTAGCTAGCCCGGCACGGGCAGCGCGGCCTCCAGGAGCGGCGCGGGCACCGACGGGTCGTCCGCGTCCGCCACCAGCAGCACGTGGACGCGGCCACCCTCCACGCGCGCGTCCACGCCCTCCAGCTTCACGGGCGCGTCCACCGCGTCCAGGTACACGGGCGTGCCATCCGGCGCGAGCACACCCACCGCCGAACCCTTCACGGGCCCATCCGCCACGCGGTCGCGTGAAGCCTCCGCCGTGGCGGTGAACACCACGCGCCCGTCCGGCAGCGGCGACGCGTCCGTGAAGGACAGCCGGACGCCGTTGGCCTCACCCAGCTCCCAGCGGCGCACGGTGCGCACGGCCTCCGGCCCCATCACGCCCGCGTCCAGGCTGCCCAGCACGCGGTCCAGGTCCAGGTCCACCAGCGCGTCCACGCCGCCCTCGCCGTTGCCCCGGTTGAGCAGCCGCAGCCGCTTGCCCGCCACCGCCGCGCCTTCGACGTTGAGCGCCACCAGCTCGCGCTCCAGCTGCGTGTAGAGCGACGTGCAGTCCACCGTGCGCGGTGCGCCCGCGAGCGTCCCGTCCGCGTTCAGGGGCAGCACCGCCGCGCGGCGCCGCGCGGGCGTGGACCCGGACGGCAGGGCCAGGAGCGCTCCGTGCGCGAAGGACGCGGAGGGGCCCAGCCGGCACAGCGCCTCCAGGTCCGGCTTCGCCGCCTTGCGAGCCGCGTGTTCATCCGGAAGCTCGCCCGGAAAGAGGCGCACGGTGTGGCCCGGCGCGTCTCCGGTGGCGGGGAACACGGCCAGGTGGAGCGCGTCATCCGCGACGACGTAGAGCCAGTCCCCCGCGCGCACCAGGCCGCTGGCGGCGGAGACGTGCATGGGACGGCCGGGGGCTTCAGGCGCCGCGAGGGTGAGGGTGCGACGGCGGGTGGTGGGAATCATGGGACCCGGGAGCGTCGCCCACTACAGCAGCGTGCCGCGCAGGAAGAGGCTGGCCGCCGTGAAATAGATGACGAGTCCGGACACGTCCACCAGCGTGGCCACGAAGGGCGCGGACGCGCTCGCGGGGTCGAAGCCCACGCGCCGCAGGATGAACGGCAGCATGGAGCCGGACAGCGTGCCGAACATCACCACGCCCACCAGCGACACGCCCACCGTCAGGCCAATGACGAACGCATGGTCGCCGTAGCTGTGGAACAGGGCCTGCCACACCATCACGCGCAGGAAGCCCACCAGGCCCAGCACCAGGCCCAGCGCCAGGCCCGTGCTCAGCTCCCGCCGGGCCACGCGCCACCAGTCCTTCAGCCGCATCTCCGACAGGGCCAGCGACCGGATGATGAGCGTGGTGGCCTGGCTGCCGGAGTTGCCGCCGGAGCTGATGATGAGCGGGATGAAGAGGCTCAGCACCACGGCGCGGGCAATCTCGTGCTCGAAGTAGCCCATGGCCGTGGCGGTGAGCATCTCGCCCAGGAAGAGCACCATCAGCCAGCCGGCGCGCTTCTTGAGCATCGCCATGAAGCCCACGTCGAAGTAGGGCGCGTCCAGGGCCTCCATACCGCCGACCTTCTGGATGTCCTCCGTGGCCTCTTCCTGGACCACGTCCACGATGTCGTCCACCGTGACGATGCCCTTCATGCGCCGCTGCTCGTCCACCACGGGCATGGCCATGAAGCTGTGCTCGGAGAAGGTGCGGCTCACCGCCTCCTGGTCCGTGTTCTCCGCCACGGTGATGACGTCGCGAATCATCACGTCCGCCACGCGCTTGTCCGGCGCGGCCTGGAAGAGCTGACGCAGGGACAGCACGCCCTGGAGCCGCTGCTCGGCGTCCAGCACGTACGCGTAATAGACGGTCTCCACCTTCTCGCGCGCCTGCTTGCGCAAGTACCCGATGGCCTCGTCGATGCTCATGTCCGGGCGCACGCGGGCGAAGCGCGGGTTCATGAGGCCACCCGCGTCGTCCTCCGAGTACGCCAGCAGGACGTTCACCTCGCGGCGGCTGGCGTCGTCCAGCTGCGACAGGATGGCGTCCACCTGCTCCGGCTCCACGGCCTGGACCAGGTCGGCCAGGTCGTCCGGGGGGAGCAGGCGGACCCAGGTGCGGCGCTCGCCGGGGGGGAGGCTGAGGATGAGCTCGCCCTGTTCGCGCGCGCTGAGGCCCAGGAAGAAGTCGTCCGCCACCGCCGCGGGCAGCAGGCGGAAGCCCTCCAGCCGCTCGTCCACGGAGAGCACGGCCCACGCCTCATGAAGCTCGTCGGGGGACAGCGCGTTCTGGCTCTGGGGACTCTCCACCATGACGACGGCCTCGAAAGAAGAGGGGGAGGGTGCGCGCCTCGCTGCGATGCGCGCGGGCCTCTCTACACCCCTCCCGGGGACACCGCGAGCGGAAGGCGCGAAACATCGAGCGGAAAGTCCCGTCCGCCTGCCTGCCCATGCCCCCCGTGTCCACGGGAGGGCACCCCGGGGGTGGGTCAGGTCTTCTGCTGGATGAGCTCCACCTTGTAGCCGTCCGGGTCCTCCACGAAGGCGATGACGGTGGTGCCGTGCTTCATGGGGCCGGGCTCGCGGACGACCTTGCCGCCGGCCTGCCGGATGGCGTTGGCGGTGGCGTGGATGTCGCTGACGCCCAGGGCGATGTGGCCGTAGGCGGAGCCCAGCTCGTACTTCGCCGTGTCCCAGTTGTGGGTCAGCTCCAGGGCCGGGTGGGTGTCCTCCGGGCCATAGCCGACGAACGCGAGGGTGAACCGGCCGTCCGGGTAGTCCTGGCGGCGCAGGAGCGTCATGCCGAGCACGCGGGTGTAGAAGTCGAGCGACTTCTCCAGGTCGCCGACACGGAGCATGGTGTGGAGGATGCGCATGCGGTGGCTATAACCGCGCTTGAGTGTAGGTGCGCAGGCTAAAGCGCCCCGCCCGCGCGGGGGACGGGCCGGGTGGACGCATCGAAGCAGGCCCGGGCGGTGCCGGTGAACGCGGTGATGAGCCGCTGGCGCATGTCCGCGTCGCCCGCGAAGACCGTCATCCAGATGGACCAGTGGCCCAGCGCCGTGGCCTGCCGGATGACCAGCCTTCGCATGTGGGGCGTGTCGGAGGCGGCGAGGCAGTCCCGGGCTTCTTCCGCTCGGGCCCACGCCTCCCTGCGATGCTGCCAGCGGCGGTCGCTGGCCCGGGGATTGTGGGGTGGCAGCCGGTCGAGCCCCGTGAGCTGGAGCGTCCGCTCCGCGCGGCGTTTCTCCTGGGGGCTCAGATTCGGCGCCACGGTCACCACCCCGTCCGCGGCGTGGACGAAGGCGCGGGCCGTGTTGTCGCGGTCCGGCCAGTAGTAGCTCCCCAGGCGGATGCGTTTGGCGCTCTTGGTGCTGTTGCAGTTCACGCAGGCGAGCAGGAAGTTGTGCCAGTCCCGCGCGAGCCCGGGGTGATGCTCCTGCGGGAGCATGTGCTCCACGGCGAGGCTGGCGTTCATCCGGCCCTCGCAGAACGAGCAGTACTCACCCATCCGCTCGATGAGCGCGCCGCGCGCCTCCGGGTAGTCCGTGAAGGTGCGGCGCACGCCCTCATGGTCGACGGGCCAGTCCCCCCGCTCCACGGGTCTCACGACTCGTCTCCGGGGAGCCCGGCCTTGCCTCGCTGCATCTCCAGGAAGGCGTGGTAGGCGACGTCGTCGCTGAAGGGCGCGGAGAGCTCGTCCAGCTCCTGCTTGAGGCGCTGGAGCTCCTTGCCCTTGGAGCCCTTCGCCTGCTCCAGCGCCGCGTAGTACTTGCGCGCCGCCTCCATCATCACCTGATGGCGGTGGCTGCGCTGGGGAAGCTCCACGCCCATCACCTCCTGCGCGATGTCCTCGATGCTCCGGCTGGGGAGCGTCTCGCGGGACTGGTCATCCAGGTTGATGAGCTCGTTCTCGCGCAGCGACTGGACGATGAAGGGCGAGTGGGTCGTGGCCACGAACTGCAACTGGGGGAAGACCTTGCGCAGGTCGTCCACCACCTCGCGCTGCCAGTTGGGGTGCAGGTGCAGGTCCAGCTCGTCGATGAGGACGATGCCCGGCGTCTGGGACGGCGCCTGCTCACGCAGGTGCGGATTGAGGGTGGCGGAGCGGTAGGCGATGTTGCCCACCATGGCCAGCATGCTCCGGGCGCCGTCGCTCAGCATGTCGAAGGGCAGTTGGACGCCGTCCTTCTTGCTCGCGACCAGCATGCCCAGCCGCAGGTCATAGCGGACGTCCGTCCAGTCCCGCATGCACTCGCGAAGCGCGTGCTTCACCGCGCCCAGCGTGCCGAGCGCGCGCCCCTCCTGGAGCTGGATCAGCTCCATGGTCTTGAACCAGGAGACGAAGTCCTTGTGATTGGAGGAGGGGTCCAGGCACCCGTGATAGCCCCTGAACCGCGAGCGGGGCTTGAGGACCTTCGCTCCATCCGACGCCGCGGACTGGCGGGCCCGGCGCTGAAGCCAGAGGCGCCCGGTGCCGTAGTAGGCGATGAGCGGCAGGACGACGTCCTTGCCCTTGCGGACCTGGGAGCGCCAGGACAGCGTCCGCTTGGACAGGTCGGAGGTCTGTCCATGGGTGGTGTGCTTGTTGGGGCCTTCGAGCGTCCGCGCCCACTCCAGGCTCTTGCCCTCGATGAGGCCCCGGCATCTCACCTCCACGGGGTAGAGGGCCTCCAGCGTGGGGATTTCGCCGTGGGTGTGCATCACGCGCCGCACGTCATCGCGGTGGATGCCGGGCGGGGTGGCGCCCTCCAGGTCCAGGAAGATGGCGCCCGCCGCGATGGAGAGCGCGTCGAGGATGGCCGTCTTGCCCGTGCCGTTGTCGCCGATGAGCACGTTGAACGAGGGCGAGAACTCGAAGGCTCGCGACGCGAATCCACGGAAGTTCTTGACCTCGATGCGCTCGATTCTCATCGGTGCTTTCGTCGGGACCTGTGGGACATCGGGGCCGCCAGTATCTTCCAGGTCCCTGGCGACGCACGTGAATTCCCCACGTTGCGAAGGCGCCCCGGTCAGCCAGGCAGGCGTCCGCTCGGGGGTGAAAAGGCGACATCGGAGGGCCACTCGGGGCGGGGACGGGCGTCCGGCGCGTGTTATGGAACCGGCCATGAAACACGCTCAAAGCCAGGCCCTCTTCGCCCGTGCGCAGGCGCGCATCCCGGGTGGCGTGAACTCTCCGGTGCGTGCCTTCCGTGGCGTGGGAGGCGACCCCGTCTTCTTCAAGGAGGGCTCCGGCGCGTGGCTCACCGACGTGGACGGCAACCGCTACGTGGACCTGGTGGGCAGCTGGGGCCCGCTCATCCTCGGCCACGCGTACCCGCCCATCGTGGAGGCCATCCTGGAGGCCGCTCGGCGCGGCACCACCTTCGGCGCGCCCGTCGCCGCGGAGGTGGAGTTCGCGGAGCTGCTCTGCGCCACGGTGCCTTCGGTGGAGAAGGTGCGTCTCGTCTCCTCTGGCACGGAGGCCACGGTGGCCGCCGTCCGCGTGGCGCGCGGCTTCACCGGCCGCGACTCCATCCTCAAGTTCGAGGGCTGCTTCCACGGCGCGGGGGACCCGTTCCTCGTGAAGGCGGGCAGCGGCGTGGAGACGCTGGGCCTGCCGGATTCGCCGGGCGTGCCGTCCGCGCTGGCGTCGCTCACGCTCACCGCGCCCTTCAACGACCTGGAGGCCGTGGAGCGCATCTTCAACGAGAAGGGCAAGGACATCGCCTGCGCCATCATCGAGCCCGTGGTGGGCAACATGGGCGTGCTGGTGCCTCGCCCCGGCTACCTCGAGGGGCTGCAGAAGCTCTGCCAGAAGCACGGCGTGCTCTTCATCTTGGACGAGGTGATGACGGGCTTCCGGCTGGCTCGCGGCGGCGCGCAGGAGCTGTACGGGCTCAAGCCGGACCTGACCACGTTCGCGAAGGTGGTGGGCGGCGGCATGCCGCTGGGCGCGTACGGCGGCCGGCGCGACATCATGGCCAAGGTGGCGCCGGAGGGGCCGGTGTACCAGTCCGGCACGCTGTCCGGGAACCCGGTGGCGGTGGCGGCGGGCATGGCGTGCGTGAAGGCGCTGGCGGCGCCGGGGACGTACCAGCGGCTGGAGCACCTGGGCCTGCTGTTGGAGGAGGGCTTCCGCGCGGAGGCGAAGGCGGCGGGCGTGCCGGTGACGGTGAACCGCGTGGGCAGCATGCTCACGGTGTTCTTCACGGCGGAGCCGGTGTTTGACTACGCGTCCGCGAAGAAGGCGGACACGGCGAAGTTCGGGCGCTTCTTCCACGCGATGCTGCAAGAAGGTGTGTACCTGCCGCCCAGCCAGTTCGAGGCGGCGTTCGTGTCGCTGGCCATCGGCGAGCCGGAGGTGGCGCACGTGCTCGCCGCGGCCCGCAAGGCGTTCCGCGCGCTTGGCGACGCCCGTTGAACCAGAGGCCCTGACCGGGCCCGTGCGCTTTGGCCCCTATACCCTCGTGCGCCGCATTGGCGCCGGGGGGATGGGGGAGGTCTTCCTCGCGCGCGAGGAGGGCGTGGGGCGCGCGGTGGTGGTGAAGAAGGTGCTGCCGGGGCTGGTGGACAGCCGGCAGTTCGTGGGCCGCTTCCGCGACGAGGCCCGCGTGGTGGTGCGGCTGGCGCACCCGAACATCGCGCGCGTGTACGCGATGGGCGAGGTGGACGGGCAGCTGTTCCTCGCCATGGAGTACGTGCTGGGCAAGACGCTCAGCCGGCTCGCGTACCGGCTCAGGCAGCGCCAACGGATGATGCCCCTGGGGCCGCTGCTCCAGATGGGCATCCGGCTGTGCGAGGGCCTGGCGTACGCGCACGACGCGACGGACGAGGCGGGGCATCCGCTGCACCTGGTGCACCGCGACCTGTCCCCCGCGAACGTGTGCGTGAGCTACGCGGGCGAGGTGAAGATCATCGACTTCGGCGCGGCGCAGTCCACGCTGAAGGAGCAGCAGACGGCGCCGCGCGTGGTGATTGGCAACCTCACGTACATGGCGCCGGAGCAGGCCCGCAAGCGCACGGTGGACCGGCGCGCGGACCTGTACGCGGTGGGCGTGGTGTTGTGGGAGTTGTTCTCGTGGAAGCCGCTGTCGCAGCGGGGCGACCCGTTGGAGCGCTGGCGGCGCGCGGCCTATCCGCAGTGGGAGCCGGCGGGGCGCTACCGGCAGGACCTTCCGCGCGCGGTGGACGCGTTCCTGGCGCGAGCGCTGGCGTCCGAGCCGAACGACCGCTTCCCCACGGCGACGGCCATGGCGGAGGCGCTGGGCGCGCTGAAGGAGAAGCTGGCGCCCAACGTGACGGATCAGGACCTGGTGCGGCTGATGTCGGCGGCCTTCCCGCGCGAGAAGGTCATCGAACAGCAGATGCTGGACGACCTGCTGCGCGAGCAGCCCGAGCGCGCGAGCACGCGTCAGGAGTTTCCGTCCGTGCTCGCGCCCCCCGGGGCCGTGGACGCGGCGGAGGCGCTCCGCGCGCAGGAGGACATCGCGACCGAGGCGCTGGACGCGGCGAAGTTGCGGCAGGCGGAAGGCGCGGACGCCGCGATGGCGAGGCCACCGGAGAGCACCCGCGCGGGCCCGGAGGCCGGCGCTCGGGACGCCGCGAGGCCGCAACCGCCGGAGTACGCCAGCGTGGGGCAGCAGACCGAGGCCCTGGACGCGGCGAAGGTGGAGCAGGCGCTGCGCGCGGCGGCGGAGGCGCAACGGCTCCGGGCGGAGTCTGGCGACTCGGCGGAGCTTCCGCGCAAGGCGCCACCGCCGCGGCTGCACAACCTGGAAATCACCGTGGATGCCTGGCTGCCAGGCATTGGCGCCGCGGAGCCCACCACGCCGGGACTTCCTCCCCTGACGCCAGAGGCGGCCACGGCCCCTTCAGCCGCGCGGACACCGGGCCCGGGCGGCGAAGACGTCACCTCTCCCAGCGCGGCTCCCGCGCGGAGCACGGGGCCGGTTCCTCCCAAGGGCCCTGGGGCCGCGCCATGGACGCCCGGACCGGGCGAGGACGAGGCCACCCCTCAGGAGGCGGCTCCCAGCCCGCTGGAATCCCGTGGGGGCCCGGGCTCCGAGGACACCACCGACCCGGGTGAGCGGACCCCCACGCCCACGGGCAGGCAGGCTCCGGCGGAAGAACCGTCTCGGCCGGATTGGAATCCGGGCGCGGACGCGAAAGACTCCGTTACACACCTTCGAGCGTCTCACAGTGAGGGGCCCCCCCCGGCCCCGGAGGACTCACCGATGCAGAACCGCCCCTCGCGCCCGGGCTGGACTCCTGGCGCAGGCAGTGAGGACTCCACCACCAACGAGCGGCCCGCGCGCAAGAGCGCCACGGGCCTGCCCGCCGCCGGCAAGGGCGGCTGGACCCCGGGCTCCGGCGAGGACGACGCCACCGAGGGCGCCGGTGCCTCACCCATGACCTCGCGCCCGGACACGGACGACGACGCGGACGATGAGGGCACCGACGTCGACAATCCCAGCCGCCCCAAGGCGAACCCCGCGCCGCGCGCCCCGCAGTCGCGTCCCCAGACCTCCGTGGGCCCCGCGCCGCAGTCGCGACCGGCGGCCTCCGCGGGCGCCGCCCCCCAGTCGCGTCCCGCGGAAGCCTTCCCGGACGCCACCCGCCCCATGTCCCAGGACGAACTGCCGGTGCCCTGGACACCGCAGGGCGCGGGCGAAGCCACCGAGGCCCTGGAGGCCGCGAAGATCTTCGGCGCCCTGTCCCAGACGACGGGCAACATGCCGGCCTACCTGGACGAGAAGGCCACCCCCTACGTCGCCCCCAAGGAGGCCCCGCGCCGCAAGGCCCCCGTGGTGGACGAGCGGCCCCACGAGACGCGCCCCATGCAGGTGCGGACCAAGACGCGCGAAACGCTCGTCGGCTACGACATGGACATCTCCGAGGCGCTCCGGCAAGCGGAGCTGAAGCGCCGCGAAGAGGAGCTCGCCGCCCAGAAGCGCGGCAAGAAGAAGCCCGCGAAGCCGAAGTCCGCGGGCGGCAACCCGCTCCAGGGCCTGTGGCCCATCCCGCCCCAGTACCGCTTCTGGGCCATGCTCGCGGTGGTGGCGCTGGCGTGCGGCCTGGGCTTCGGCGTGATGTGGCTCTTCCTGAACGGCGGCGAAGGCGGCGCCTGATCAGTCCAGCGCCGGCAGCCGGTACTGGACGCCCAGCGACACGGTGGCGGTGTTCAGCCAGTTGCTCGTGAAGCCGTCGCCGAACTCGTCGTCGTTGTCGTCCGACGTGCCTCGCGCGCCGCCGCCCAGGTAGCGCAGGTTGAGGAACACGTCGACCTGGTCGGTGACGCGTACGCCGCCGCGCAGGCTCGCGTCCAGCAGCGCTCCTGTCGTGGCCGAGTCGCTATCGCCGTTGATGATGGCCGCTGGCGCGTAGCTGCCATCCGCCTCCAGCCCCACCCACCAGTTCGGGCCCAGCGGCCACCGCACGCGCACCTTGAGCAGCGGCACCGGCCCCACGTCCCGGCTGGTCCGCCGCAGGGTGCCGTCCGCGGACGTGAAGACGAACGTCGCGTTGCGAAGCTGGAGGGAGGCGCCCACGGACAGCTCCCGCTCGGGGCCGCCGAGCAGGTCGTAGAGGTAGCTGGCCCGGTAGAACGGGAACGCGTAGCGCACGTCCAGGTTCGTGTTCTCCGGGAACGTGAGCTCGTCAATCGTGACGTCCCGCCGCAGCACGACCTGCGTCTGGAGGTCCAGCGGCTGCACCAGGAACACCAGCGTGTGCCGCCCGCGCAGGGACAGCTCCGCGCTCAGGCGCACGAACGTGTAGAGGTTGTCCTGCCCGCCGTCCTCCGGGAAGCGGAAGATGGTCCCATCACTGCCCTGACGCAGGCTGTGCGACAGGACGTCCAGGAAGCCCAGCTCCGCCACCGCGCGCAGCTCCACGCGGGGCTCCTCCTTCCGCGGTGCGTCCTCCGCCGCGCGAGCGGAGCCCGCCATTGCGAACAGCCCCGCCACCAGTCCTGCCACGACTCGCGACCCGCGCATGGTCTTCCCCTGGGAAGTGCATCCTCGAGGCCGGCAGCAGACGCGACCCGGGCGCGCGAAGGGGATTTTCGAGCGGGGGACTGTTCACTCTCCCCCGCGAGCGTCCCGTCACGCGCCCGTCAGGGGCAGGTTCGGCGCCACCGGCGGCTCCAGCGGCAGGAAGAGGCGGAAGATGGTGCCCTTGCCCGTCTCCGGCGCGTCCAGCGACACCTGACCCACGTGGGAGTCGATGATGCGCTTCACCACGGCGAGCCCCAGCCCGGTGCCCTGGGCCTTGGTGGTGAAGAAGGGCTCGAAGACGCGCGCGCGCAGCTCCGCCGGGATGCCCGGCCCCGTGTCGCTGATCTCCACCTGCACGCCGGCCCGGTCCAGCCATGCCTTGCGCGCTGACACGCGCAGCGTGCCACCCTGGGGCAGCATGGCCTGCACGGCGTTGAGCGCCACGTTGAGGAAGCACTGGCGGATGAGCCGCTCGTCCACCGTCACCGACGGCACGTCCTCCTCCACCACCCACTCCACCCGCACCTGGGACGGCGAGGTGCCGCCCACGTCGGCGAGCGCGCTGCTCACCGCCTCCTCCAACAGCTGCGTCACCGACACCGGATACAGGTGCGGCGACGGAGGCCGCGCGAACGTGAGCAGGTCCGCGACGATGCGGTTGAGCCGGTCCGCCTCCTCGCCCACGATGTCCACCAGCGGGATGGCCGGGCTCTCCGGCCCGATGATGCGGCGGATGGTGGCCACCGAGTTGAAGATGGCGCCCAGGGGGTTGCGCACCTCGTGGGCCACCACCGCGGACAGCTCACCCAGCGCGACCAGCCGCTCGCGGTTCACCAGTTGCTCCTGTGCGCGCGCGAGCTCCGCGTAGCTCTGCTTCAGGTCCTCCACCAGCCGCGCGCCCTCCAGCGCCAGCGACAACTGGTTGGCGATGGCGTCCGCGCGCTCCAGCTCCGAGGGCGTGAAGCGGCGCGGCCGGCGCGTCTCCACCATCACCGCCACGCCCACCATCTGGTCATGCACGGCGAGCGGCAGCACCATGTACGACTGGGCCTCCGCGGCGCGGCGCAGCTCGTCGTCCGCCCGCACCTCCAGCCGCGCGTCCTCCACGCGCATCGGCTGGCGCGTGCGGAACACCTGGCTCGCGAGCGAGTTCGTCGACGGGTCCAGCGACACATGGCGCCCCACCAGCTCCGGGTGGCCGCCCGTCGCCGCGCGGATGGCGAGCCGGTTTCCCTGGGCATCCGGCAGGAGCACGTACGCGTCCGGCACGTCCACGATGCGCGCCAGGCTGGTGACGCCCGTGGCCAGGAGCCGGTCCAGCTCCAGCGTGGCCGCCAGCGCCTTGCCCACCTCGTGCATCAGCGCCAGGTCCTCCGCCCGGCCGCGCACCTCGTCCAGCAGCCGGTGGGACTCGATGGCCGCCGCGAAGTGCGTGCCCATGGCCTGGAGCGTCTCCACCTCCAGCGCGGTGAGCCGGCGGCGCGCGTGGAACAGCACGCTCAACGTGCCCACGCCGCGCGAGCGCACCCGCAGCGGCACCGACACCAGCGTCTGGAACGCCAGCGCCCGGAGCGCGTCGCGCGTGGGCGCGGGACACGTCTCCGCGTCCAGCACCTGCACGGCGTCCGGCATCCCGCCCGGACGGGGAAGCGACCCCAGCCGCGCGCGGCGCACGCGCGCCACCGCGTCCTCGGAAAGGCCGCGCGCGTACACGAGCTCCAGGGACTCGCCCGACTCATGCCGCGTGTCCGCGGGCAGGAGCAGGCACACGGCGTCACTGCCCAGCAGGCCCGAAATCTCCTCCGTGCCGGAGCCGAAGAAGGCGCGCGGGTGGGGCGCGGAAGCGGCCTGTGACGCCAGCCGTCCCAGCGCGGTGAGCGCCGTCGCGCGCACGCTCAGCCGCTGGATGGTGCGTGCCGCGTCCAGCGCGGAGGACACCTGCTGGCCGAACAGCCGCACCGCCGCCACGTCCTCCTCGCTCAGCCAGTCGGAGGCCAGCACCAGCATGGCCATGGGCGCGTTCTCCACGTCGATGCGCACGCCCACCGCCCGGTGCGTCTCCACGCGCCGGAACACCGCCAGCACCGCGTCCATGCGCGCTTCGGAGACGAACCGCGACGCCTCCACGCCCAGGTCCTCCACCCACGCATCGCCTTCGCGCCAGGTGCGCACCAGCGCGGGCGCCCAGCCGCCGGGGGCTTCCACCCGCACGCGGCCTCCCAGGGATGGCGCGTGCGGCACCAGCCGGGGGGACAGGCCCGCCACGGACAGCTCCACGCCCACGCCCCGGGGCGTCAGCCACGCGAAGCCCAGCTCCAGCGCCTCCAGCCCCCGGAACACCTCCTCGCGCACCGCGTCCTCGGAGTGCAGCGCGCGCACCGCGCTCCCCAGCTCCGCCAGCCGCCGCAGCACCATTCGGCGCCGGACGCGGGACGTCACATCGCGCACCTGCACCACCCAATCCCTGGCATGCGGATGCACGGTCAATTCCACGCGCAGCCCGCCGGTGCCCACGTGCAGCCATGCCTCGTAGGTGCCCGCCACGGGCGACGAGCCCAGCCGCCGCGCGAGCCGATCCGCCGGGTCCTCCATCGGCCCCGGCTCCCACAGGAGCGCCGTCACCGGCTTGCCCACCAGTTGCTCGCGCGCCACGCCCAGCAGGCGCGACAGGGCGGTGTTGGCGTGGATGAGCAGGCCGTCCCGAAGCACGAACACGCCCAGGGGCATGTCGTCGAAGAGGCGGTACACCGCCTCCGGTTCCTCGGAAACCGTCCCCACCCGACGGTTCGTGCGCTCTGTGCTCCTCACCCCCCTACCTTCGCACCCCTGGCCCCCCGCGGTGAAGCCACCCCCGCCCGTCAATCGCCCACCAGCGCACAACAGCCGGGCTCCGCTCCGGACCGGCCCGGCGCTTCAGGACCCGGCACGTTCTCAAACCCTCTCATGAACCCCCAACCTGAATCCTTGCATGTATTGACAGGGTTTATCGAGGCGTTTAGAAACATGGAATTGTGACAATGCGGTTTCAGAGGGGGATGTCTTGAACCTGCCCCACGCGGCTTCCGGCGTCATCGTCCAACAGCAGGACGGAGCCTTCTTCCTCCTGGATACGGAGGGCGGAGAGGTCTTCCGGGTGAACGAGACCGCCGCGCGCATCTTCGAGCTGTGCCAGGGCGGCACGTCCCTGGAGGGAGCGGTGGCGTCGCTGGCGCTCCGGCTGGGCGCCGTGGGCCAGGAGGAGGCCATCCGCGCCGACGTGCAACGCACCGTGACGCAGTTCCAGCAACTGGGGCTGTGCGAGCCCTCGCGTCCCGTCTGACTTCTAGCCGTCCGCTGAAGCGCCATTTCCCCTCGTGAGAGGGACAGGCCGGGCCATGCCCTGAGCCTTTTGGGAATCCCGTGTGCCCGGGTCGCCCCGGGTGCGCGTGATGCCAGACGTGAGACGTGTTTTCACGGCTGGAATGAAGCACCGGAGTGTTGGCAGGCAATGTCAGACCCCCTGTCCACACTCCGCCATGTTTCACCGCAGTGAACGCAGCAAACCACCCAGGAGAATCACCATGTACATCCAGTCCGAGATCGTCCGCGTGTCCGCGTCGTCCGACAAGTGCACCTGCTCCAACGGCATGGTCATCGCCTCGACGACCGTGAGCGCGGAGTAGTCGCTCCCGTCGTTTCTCTTCAAAACCCAGACATCCATCCCAGGAGAACCACCATGTACATCCAGTCCGAGATCGTCCGCGTTTCCGCCGCCACCGACAAGTGCACCTGCTCCAACGGCATGGGCGTGATCGTCGTCGCGGAGTAACGCGTTTCATGGCCGGGAGGAGGGCCTCGGTCCTCCTCCCGGCTGTGTCTTTCCTCGAGAGCGCCGACACGCCCCCGCCCATGCTGCCCGCATCCACGCAGTTGTTGCTCTTCACCCAGGCGGACGTCGGCGGACACGCGCTCTTTCGAGTCGTGCCCGTGGCGGTGTCCGTGCGTCCCGGCCAGGGACGGCTGTGGACGGACGTGTCGCGGGGCAATGCCTTCACCGCCGCGTGGCAGGACCATGCGCGCCACCTGTCCTCGGTGGGCCGCGCGCGCTACGCGCTGCCGTGGGATGAGACGGACCTGCACGTCTCGCCGCGCGGCCGGAACGTGACGCTGGATGGCCGGAGCGCGTCGCTGCCGCTGTTCGTCGCGTGGGTGGCGCTGCTCGCGGGGCTGCCGCTGCCGTCGCCCTTCCTGGGCACGGGCGTGGCGCTGGAGGCGCATGGGGAAAAGCTCGCGCCCGCGCCGCGCGAGTTCCTCCAGGGAAAGCTGGGCGTGGCGCAGTCCTACGTGACGCAGGTGTTTCCGCGGGCGGAGCGGGTGGCGGTGTTCGTGCCGGAGGGCAGCGGGTTCGACGCGGCGCCCCTGACGGCGCTGGACGTGCGGCCGGTGCCCACGCTCACGAAGGCGGTGGAGGCGGTGCTGGGGCTGAAGCCCCGCGCCGCCGGAGCCGATGGCGCGGAAGGGGTGGGGGGATGATCCGCCAGGGCGTGGGGGCCATCCGGGAGATGGTCGGGCTGACGCGGGGGCTGGGAAACCTGCGGGTGATGCTGGGCTCGGGGCTGCTGGGCATGGCGGCCTCCGGCCTGCTCAACCCAGTGATGCCGTTGTACCTGCGCGAGCGCGGGCTGGGCTTCCAGGAAATTGGCGCGCTCTACACGGTGGGGGCGTTGCTGCCCATCTTCGTGCAGCCGGTGCTGGGGGCGCTGTCGGACCGCCATGGGCGCAAGCCCTTCGTGGTGGGCCTGTCGCTCGTCACGTCGCTGATGGTGCCTGCGGTGGCGCTGGCGGACGACCCGCAGCCGCTCGCCGCCGTGATGATCCTCAAGATGCTGCTGTCGCGCAGCGCGGCGCCGGTGTCCAACGCGATGGTGGCGGACTTCGCGCCCGCGAAGCAGCGCGCCACGCTCTTCGCGCTGCTGGATGCCACGTCGAACCTGGTGTTCGTCGCCGCGCTGTTCGCTTCTTCCGCCGTCATCCGCACGCTGTCGGTCGCGGGCACCTTCTTCCTCGCGGGCGGCCTGTTCCTCGCGGGCAGCCTGCTGCTCTTGGGGCTGGATGAACCGGCGCGTCCTCCGCGCGCGGAAGGAGTGCGCGGTGGCGCGGGGTGGGGCCTGGTGTTCCGGGGCCTCTTGTCGCCGTTCACCTACGTGAAGGACCGGCCGGGCGCGGCGGCGCTGTTCCTCTGGCAGTTCTTCTTCACCTTCGCGCTGGCGCTGTTCCCCACGTACCTGCCGCTGTACGCGGTGGAGCTGGGCGCGCCCCGGGAGGCGGTAGGGCCGCTGGTGGCGGCGTCATGGCTGACGTACGCGTTCGTGCAGCCCTTCGGCGGGCGGCTGTCGGACCGGATGTCGCGGCGCGTGGGGTTGATTGCGCCGGGCCTCGCGGGCATGGCGGTGATGGCGGCGGTGCTGGGGGCCGCGGGATGGCTGCCGGACGGCGCCGCGCTGGTGGCGCTGGTGGGGGCCTGGGTGCTGCTGGCGATTCCCGACGGCCTGCACCGCTCCTCCGCGTCCGCGCTGGTGGTGGAGCAGTCCCCGGCGCCTTCCGAGCGCGGCCGGTTCATGGGCGCGCTGGGCGCCTGCGGCGCGCTGGCCTCCGTGCTCGCGCCCGTCACCTACGGCTTCGTCGCTCAAGCAGCCGGCATCGGCTGCACGTTCCTTCTTTCATCGGTGTCCCTCGTGCTGGCGCTCGGCTGTGTGTCGCGCGTGCGCGAGGCGTCCTCACACGTCACGCCTGAACCGGCCCCCGTGGCCGCCCTCACCCCCACCTCGGAGCCCGGATGAGCCCCCTTCGCCACGTGTGTCGCTGGGGCACCGCGCTGTTGGCCGCGCTGGTGCCCACGCTGGGACACGCTGATTCGACGTACAAGGTCACCGCCACGCGGACGCAGGACGCCATCACCATCGATGGCAAGGGGGATGAGCCCGCGTGGCAGGCGGCCCCGGAGATTTCCGGCTGGTACCTCACGCGCGTTGACTACGGCAAGCCCGCGCCGGACGACACCAAGGTCCGCATCCTCTACGACGAGGACAACCTCTACTTCCTCTTCCACTGCATCGACTCCAAGCCGGAGCGCATCACCGGCTACACGGTGCAGAACGAGGGGTTCCTCCACCAGGAGGACAACATCACCATCATCCTGGACACGTTCCTGGACCACCGGAACGCGTACTACTTCTGGACCAACCCGCTGGGCGTGCGCACCGACGGGCGCATCGTGGATGACGGCGAGGCGTTCTCCACCAACTGGCGCGGGGAGTGGGAGACGAAGTCCACCATCGTGAAGGACGGGTGGATTTCGGAGGTGCGCATCCCGTTCGCCAACTTCCAGTTCGAGACGAAGGATGAAATCTCCTTCGGCATGCTCCTGGACCGCGAACAGTCGCGCAACCAGGAGTGGAGCAACTGGACGCCGGACGGCGTCAACAGCGCGAAGGTGAGCCGCTACCCGCACCTGGAGGGGCTCAAGGGCATCAAGCCGCGCTCCATCTTCAGCATCACCCCGTACGTGGCCACCACGGTGGCGCTCAAGACCACGGACGACCGGGGCGTCTTCCGTCCCAACGTGGGCGCGGACGCGCGCATCGACCCGACGCCCTGGCTGTCGGTGAAGCTCACCGCCAACCCGGACTTCAGCGACGCGGAGGCGGACCAGAGCTTCCTGCTCCTGGACACGGACATGCCGCTCTTGCCGGAGCGCCGCTCGTTCTTCACGGAGAGCGAGCACCTCTTCATCGCGCCCATCAACGTCTTCACCTCGCGCCGCATCGCGCTGCGGCCGCATGACCGGGTGTGGGGCGGCCTGCAGCTCACCGGCAAGCTGGGGGGCTTGAGCTTCTCGATGATGGACGTGCAGCACCGCGACCTCACCGGCCGGGACGCCAACGGCCGCGAGGTCTTCGAGAACGTCAACTCCGGCGTGCTCCGCCTGCAGCAGGACATCGGCAAGCGGTCGATGATCGCCCTGGTGGCGCTCAACCGCAGCGGGCGGGGCGGGCTCTTCGGGGACTCGGACTTCCAGACGGTGGGCGTGGACGGCAACTTCCACCTCTTCGAGGAGTTCTTCATCCAGGCGCAGGCGCTGAAGAGCTGGAGCCCGCTGGGCAACGAGGACTCGGACGCGTACCACGTGGTCCTGCACCGCTTCGACACGCTGTCGGAGTTCTGGTTGCAGTTCGAGGACATCGGGAAGAACTACGCGAACCCGCTGGGCTGGACGCCGGTGGTGGACAAGCAGGGTTACAACTCGCGCCTGTTCCTGAACCCGTTCCCCAAGTGGCGCTTCCTGCCGCGGCTGGACGTGACGTGGGACTCGCTGTGGCGCCGCAACCACGAGGGCGAGCGCACGCGCTGGCGCAACCGCCTCAACGTGCAGCCCTACCTGCACCACGACTTCGCGCTCTACCTGGAGGGCATCTACGACGACAACCTGGGCTTCCGGGACCGGCTGGGCACGTTCGGCTTCACCCTGTTCCCGCACGACTGGCAGAGCTACACGCTGACCGCTGTCGCCGGCCGCTTCCTGGGCGGGGAGATCCGCGGCTTCAACGGCGCGGCGAACATCAAGATTGGCCCGCACATCGTCGCGCGCTTCAGCGGCTTCTACACGCGCAACTTCAACGTGCCGACGAACAGCGACCTCTACGGCACGTCCGGAGACGGCTACAGCTTCTCCGGCTACGCGCAGCTTCGCTACCACTTCAGCCCGGACCTCTACGCGCGCCTGACCTTGCAGAAGGGCGGCGTGTACGAGCTGGCGGACTACAACTCCGTGAAGGGCACGTTCCTGGACGCGATGGTGGGGTGGCACTACCGCCAGTGGAGCGACATCTTCCTCGTCTACACGGATCAGCCCTTCGGCGGCTCCCAGGAGCGGCGGATCCTCTCGAAAATCTCCTTCAACTACTGACCTGTCCCGAGGGCCATTCGCATGACCTCCGCCGATCCGCAGAGCCTCAAGCGCCGCTACGACGAGGTGTCCCCGAAGTACGACCAGGGAGCGCCGGACGCCACGGCCATCAAGCTGTTCTGGCTGACGTACGAGCACCTCACCTGGAAGCCGGTGGAGGCGCTGTTGCCGAAGGACGGCACGGCCTGGCGCGTGCTGGACGCGGGCGGCGGGGGCGGCAAGTTCGGCACGCGCTTCGCGGAAGCCGGGCACCACGTCACCGTGCTGGACATCTCTCCAGGCATGCTCGACGGCGCGAAGGCGCAGTTCGCCGCGAAGGGGCTGCTGGACCGGGTGACCTTCGTGGAGGGGAACGTCGCGGCGCTGGACCTGCCGGACGCGGCCTTCGACCTAGTCTTCTGCGAAGGCGACCCGGTGTCGTACTGCCTGGAGGCGTACCCGAGCGCGGTGAAGGAGCTGGTGCGCGTGGCGAAGCCGGGCGCGCCGGTGGTGCTGGGCGTGGACAACCGCTACGAGGCGTTCTCTGGCTACCTGAAGATGGGCAAGCCGCAGGAGGCCTTCCGCACGCTCCACGACGGCCGCACGACGTGCCCGTATGGCCTGCCGGTGCACGCCTTCACGGTGCGCGAGCTGGAGCGCGCGGTGGCGGACGCGGGCGCGGAGCTGCTGGAGATCTTCGGCAAGCCGGTGATGTTCTTCGACATGCTCAAGGCGATGTCGACCTCGCACGGCGGCACCGCGGAGAAGCCGTGGGATGCGTGGGCCGCGCGCGAGGAGATCCTGGCGTTGCAGGAGAAGCTGGCGCACGAGGGCTTCGCCGTCCTGGGACAGCACTTCCAGGTGATGGCGCGGCGCAAGGGCTGAAGCCATGGGCCTTCCCTTCCTGGGCGTGGGGCTCAGCTATCGCTGGGACCTCAATCCGCACCTGGCGCGTGGCAACCCCGGCGTGGACTGGCTGGAGGTGACGCCCGAGCACTTCCTGCCGCTCACGCCGGACTCGGAGCGGCGCCTGGAGCTGCTCGCGAAGCGCTACCCGCTGGTGGGCCACAGCCTGGAGCTGTCGGTGGGCTCGGATGGCGTGGACGCGCCCGGCTACCGGGACGGCCTGAAGCGCATCCGCCACGTCACGAAGAGCGTCTGGCACGGAGACCACCTGTGCTTCACGCGCGTGGGGAACCTGCCCCTGCGCGCGCTGACGCCGGTGCCGCTGACGGAGGAGGCGGTGGCCACGTGCGTGCGCAACGTGAAGGCAGCGCAGGCGGACCTGGACGTGCCCTTCGTGGTGGAGAACATCGCGTATCTCTTCCACACGCCGCTCAACACGCTGGATGAGGCGGAGTTCCTGCGCCGCGTGGTGGAGGGCGCGGACTGCGGACTGCTGCTGGACTTGCACAACCTCCATTGCAACGCGGTCAACCACGGGTTCGACCCGTATGCCTTCCTGGACCGTCTGCCTTTGGAGCGCGTGGTGCAGGTGCACCTGGCGGGCGGCGTCACGATGGAGGGATTGAGATTGGACAGCCACTCCGCGCCGTCGCCGGAGGAGGTGTGGCGCTTGTTGGAATACGTGGCGCCACGCAGCCCGGTGCGCGGGGTGAACTTCGAGATGGACAGCGGCTTTCCTCCCTTCGCGCGGCTGGTGGAGGAATTGGCCCGCGCACGCGCCATCCTCCAGCGCTGCGGTGCGAGCGCGGCATGAGCTACCCACGAACGCTGGAAGTCCTGGCGCGGCTGCACGTGGACCCCCGCTTCCGTGAAGCGTGGCGCCGCGACGCTCTCACGGCCCTGGCTCCGCTGGACCTGACGCCGTTGGAGGCGGAGGCACTCCAACGGGTGGAGCCGGTGGTGGTGGAGCGCGCCGGCCGGATGATGGACTTCCACCGCACCGAGCGCGTGCGCGAACAGCTCCCCTGGGTGGACGAAGCGAAGCGGCCGGAGCTGGCCCCGCTGCGAGCGCGCTTCCTCCAGGACGTGCCGCCGGAAGTGCTCAACCGCGAGGAGGCCATCGCGTACTGCCACTTCCTGGAGACAGGCGAGCACGCGAAGCTCCCCGCGTACGTGCCACAGCTCGCCCGGTGCGAACGGCTGCGTTTGTCGCTCGCGTGGGGTCTGGCCCCGATGCCGGCGTCGGGGCCGCGCGTGGAGTCCTTCGATTATCCCGTGCTCACGCTGCTCGCCGCGCTGGACGCGCCGGGCTGGCCCCGGGTGGAGCCGAAGCCCACGCGCGTGGAGTACCTCAAGGTGCCGGGCCTGCCCGCGGTGATGACGCGCGAGCTGCCGTCACCTTGAGGTGCCCCGTGCGCCTTCAGTGCTTGCGGTGGTGCGTCTTCTCGTAGGTGCCCATGAGCTGGGTCTCGCCCACGATGTGGCCCTGCATCGCCTTGAGCAGCTCCGTGCGGGTGGGCTGGTTCAGGTCCGGCAGCACCGTGTCCAGGGCATACAGCTTGAAGAAGTACCGGTGGCTCCCGATGGGAGGCATGGGGCCGCCGTAGTCCTGCCGGCCGAAGTCGTTGCGCCCCAGCTTCACCCCGTCGGGCAGCACGTCCAGGGTGGCCCCGTCCGGGATGTTCTGGGCGTTGACCGGGAGGTTATAAAGGACCCAGTGGCAGAAGGTGCGCTGCGGGTTCGCCGGGTCCGGCGCGTCCGGGTCCTCCACGATGAGCGCCAGGCTCTTGGCCCCGGCGGGGAGGTTCTCCCAGTGAAGGGGAGGGGCCTTGTCGTCGCCCTCGCCGGTGTAGGCGATGGGGATGGGCATCCCGTCCTTGAACTTCGGAGAGGTGAGCTCGAGCGGCTTCGGCATGCGTGACTCCTTGGGCATGAACGGCCAACGTGACCCCTGCCAAGCTGGCGATGCCGCGGCCCCGGTGCTGAGAGACGGAGGGCGCTCCGCCCGGCCGCCCGTCACCCCCCTGGAGCCTGGCCGCCGCTGATCCACCGGGCGCCCCCCGGGACGCCTGCTCTTTTGAGCCCCTCCTACAGAGGAGAAACCACCCCCATGGACCCGGCGCCGTGGTAGCTGCGCTTGCGGGTGCCGCAACCGCTGCTGGCGGTGGGGCGTCCCGCGCCCCCGTACCGGTTGCACGCGCCGCTCATTCGGTGCTAAGCGGCGCCCGCGCGTGTATGGGCGGGGTCGGGGTTGGTGAAGGAAACCCAAGACTTTCCCGGGGTTTGGTGAGGCGTCCGCATGGCAGACCAGGAGCCTCGGAAGCAGGCGGACGAACCGGGCAGTGAGCTGGGCGAGACGGCCCGGCAGATGCGGGCGGCGGAGCCGTACATCTCCGCGGTCTGGAAGCTGGTGGGCGGGGCGGTGGTGGGGGTCCTGGGAGGGTACTTCCTGGACAAGTGGCTGGGGACCGCGCCCTGGCTGCTCCTGGGCTTGAGCCTGGTGGGGATTGGCGTGGGGTTCTACGGCTTCCTTCACGCGATGGCGCGGCTGGGGAAGCGCAAGTGACGGGGACGGGCGGACAGTTGAAGCGGGACCCGTTCTGGACGCACGCGGGGCTGGCGGCGGCGGTGATGGGCGTGGGCGGGGTGGTGGCGGCGGCGCTGCCGAAGGTGACGGAGGACCGGGTCTCCGCGCTCCTGGGCGTGGGCATCGCGGCGGTGACGGGTGTGCTGGCGCTGGTGCTGAAGCGGCGCGCGTCGTTGCAGGCGGATTTGAAGGCGGCGTTGAAGGTGGTCGGTGTGGTCTTCGCCCTCAGGGGCGTGGGCGTGGGGATCGGGCTGGCGTGGGTGGTGTCCCGGAATTTGAGCGCGATCGCGTTCGTGGGCGGCTTCTTCGGCGTCTACTTCGCGCTGCAGTGGATTGAAGTCAGCTACGTGATGGCCGCGTCGAAAGACACGGCGGGCGGAGACGAGTGATGCGCAAGGCAATGGTGCTGTTCGCCTGTCTGTTCGCGGGCGCCGTGTGGGCCTCCGACCCGGCCGGCGAGCACGGTTACGCGAACGAGGACAAGGACGCCGAGGGCGAGGACGTCGCCGGCTACATCCTCCACCACGTGTCCGACTCGAACGAGTACGAGTTCGAGATCCCGCTCAGCCACAACCACATCCCCATCCACCTGCCGCAGATCCTCATCCCGCTGAAGGATGGCGCCTGCACGCCGGTGGCCGACCCGCACGGCGGCGGCCACGGCGAGGTCTACCCGGACCTGGGCGCCGGCTGCCTGGACCTCTCCATCACCAAGCACACGGTGATGATGTGGCTGGCGGCGCTGCTGCTCATCGGCTCCATCCTCATCTGGAGCAACCGCGACAAGACGAAGCTCGTGCCGCGCGGCGCCGGGGCGAACCTCTTCGAGATGCTGGTCCTCTTCGTCCGTGACGAGCTGGCCATCAAGAACATCGGCAAGGAGGAGGGCCCCCGCTACGTGCCCTACCTGCTCACCGCGTTCTTCTTCATCCTCTTCATGAACCTGCTGGGCCTGTTCCCCTGGATGGCGACCGCCACGGGCAACATCGCGGTCACCTGCGGCCTGGCGCTGTGCACCTTCTTCGTCACGCAGGCGGCGGGCATCCGCGCGGCGGGCATCGGTGGCTACCTCAAGCACCTGACGGGCGGCGTGGCTCCCTGGCTGTGGCCCATCATGATTCCGGTGGAGTTCCTGGGCCTGTTCACCAAGCCCTTCGCGCTCACCATCCGTCTGTTCGCCAACATGCTGGCGGGCCACATCGTCATCTTCTTCCTGCTGGGCCTCATCTTCATGCTCCGCAACCCCGCGGTGGCCCTGGTGAGCGTGCCGTTCGCCTTCGGCATCTACCTGCTGGAGCTGTTCGTGGCCTTCGTGCAGGCGTACGTGTTCACCATGCTGTCGGCGCTGTTCATCGGCATGAGCGTGGCCATGGGCCACCACCACGACGAGCACCACGAGACGGGCCACAGCCACGACCACGGCAAGGCGCACCACGTCGGCTGAGCCGTCCGTTCCAAGTTGACGGGGCGCACGTCGGGTGACGGCGCG
The DNA here is from genome assembly GCF_054512695.1 of Corallococcus sp. M7. Classification (NCBI taxonomy): domain Bacteria; kingdom Pseudomonadati; phylum Myxococcota; class Myxococcia; order Myxococcales; family Myxococcaceae; genus Corallococcus; species Corallococcus sp. M7. Next base: position 9,377,667 of record NZ_CM137252.1, on the reverse strand, counting down.
CCCCGGTTGAAGACCCGGCGGTTCGAAAGGCCGCCGGAGGTAGTCCTAAAGGGATTTCACGACCCCCCCACAAGTGGGTCCCGCCTCACGAAAGAAGACGTGCTCCCATGACCAACATCGCTCTCGCGTTCCTCGCCGCCGGTATCGGCGCGGGTCTCTCCATCATCGGCGCCGCCCTCGGCATCGGCAAGCTGGCCGCCGCCGCCATGGACGCCACGGGCCGTCAGCCGGCCGCCGGCGGCGACATCCGCACCACGATGATCATCGCCGCGGCGCTCATCGAAGGCGCCACGCTGTTCGCGCTGGTCGTCTGCATCCTGCTGGCCATCAAGGTCTAGTCAGGGCGTTGGTGTCACCGGGAGCCGGCGTCCTCTTCGGGAAGAAGGGGCGCCGGCGTTCCGGCTCGCAGTGCGAAGGACCCGTCTCACCTGAAGTCTCCCGCATCCTCCCTCTGTCTTTTCGCTTCACCGGGACCCGCCATGTTCCTGCCCTCTGTCCTCGCCGCCAGCAGCTTCGTGGAGGTCCGTCCGGGCCTCATCTTCTGGACCATCGTCACCTTCGTCATCGTCCTGCTGGTGCTGCGGGCGAAGGCGTGGGGGCCCATCCTGTCGCTCGTCGAGGAGCGCGAGAAGCAGATCTCCAACGCCATCGAGAGCGCCAAGCGTGAGCGCGCCGAGGCGGAGAAGCTGCTCGCCGACCAGAAGACGGCCATCGCCGAGGCCCGCCGCGAGGCCGCGGAGACCACCCGCCGCGTGCAGGCGGACATGGAGAAGTTCCGCGACGAGCTGATGGCCAAGAGCCGCAAGGAGGCGGAGGAGCTGAAGCTGTCCGCCCGCCGCGAGATTGAAGACCAGAAGGCCAAGGCCATCGCGGAGGTCCGCTCCATGGCCGTGGACCTGGCCATGGAAGTGGCCGGCAAGCTCATCAACGAGCGCATGGACGACGCCAAGCACCGCGCGCTGGCCGAGCAGTTCGTGCAGGGCCTGCCCGGCGCCACCAGCGCCACGGCGACCCGCCGCTCGGCCTAAAGGCCGGGAGTCTTCCGCCGCGCCCGCCTGTTCCAGGAATCCATCATGGCTCTCTCCATCGGCATCGTCGGTCTGCCCAACGTGGGCAAGTCCACCCTGTTCAACGCCCTGTCCGCCGCGGGCGCTCAGGCGGCGAACTATCCGTTCTGCACCATCGAGCCGAACGTGGGCGTGGTGCCGGTGCCGGACGACCGCCTGGACCAGCTGTCGGCGCTCGTGAAGCCGCTGAAGAAGATCCCCACGTCGCTGGAGTTCGTGGACATCGCCGGCCTGGTGCGCGGCGCGTCCAAGGGCGAGGGCCTGGGCAACCAGTTCCTGGGGAACATCCGGCAGGTGAACGCGGTGCTCCACGTGCTGCGCTGCTTCGAGGACGACAACGTCACCCACGTCGAGGGAGGCGTGAACCCGGTGCGGGACCGGGACGTGGTCGACACGGAGCTGTGCCTCAAGGACCTGGAGACCGTGGAGAAGCGCCGCGAGCGCTCGCTGAAGAACACCAAGGTCGGTGGCAAGGCGGGCGAAGAGGCGAAGGCCGAGGTCGCGCTCCTGGAGCGCATCAAGGCGAAGCTGGATGAAGGCATCACGGTGCGCGCGCAGAAGCTCACCGACGAAGAGAAGGCGGCCATCCAGGACCTGTTCCTGCTGACGGACAAGCCCGTGCTGTACGTGGCGAACATCAGCGAGAAGCAGATTGGCAAGGAGGACGCGGACCCGCGCGTGCAGCAGGTGCGCGAGATGGCCGCGAAGGAGGGCGCGGGCGTGGTGGTGCTGGCGGCGGCGCTGGAGTCGGAGATCCAGCAGCTCCCCGAGTCCGACCGCCCTGGCTTCCTGGCGGACTCCGGCCTGACGGAGCCCGGCCTGCACAAGGTCGTGCGCGAGGGCTACAAGCTGCTGGGCCTGTGGACGTACTTCACGGTGGGCGAGCAGGAGTGCCGCGCGTGGACCATCCACAAGGGCTTCAAGGCGCCGCAGGCGGCGGGCGTCATCCACTCCGACTTCGAGCGCGGCTTCATCAAGGCGGAAGTCTTCTCGTGGACGGACCTGGTGAAGCTGGGCAGCGAGTCGGCGGTGAAGGAGAAGGGCCTGCTGCGCGTGGAAGGCAAGGAGTACGTCGTGCAGGACGGCGACTGCATGCACTTCCGCTTCAACGTCTGACGCGGGGCCTCCCACGCTGTGGGAAGTGACGACGGGCGCTGCCTTCCACTCACGGAAGGGGCGCCCGTTTCGTTTCTACCGGGGGCCGCTCAGCCACGTGTAGCCCCAGAGGCCCACGGCCAGGACGGCGAGCACGGTGGAGAGGATGGCGGAGCGCTTCGTGCGGCCGGCGGGGTCCGGATGGTTCAGGGCGTACTTCCACACGCCGCCCACACGCAGGCCCAGGAAGAGGAGCAGGAGGACGGGGCCCACGACCTGCCAGCCCTCGGGGCGCTTGAGGATGACGATCCACGACGCGATGAACGCCACGTTGCCGAGCAGCATCAGGGCGGGATAGGGCAGGGTCGGACGGGAGGTGCTCACGGGGCTGCCAGTGTGTGCACGGGAGCCCGGAGCGCCAAACGGAAAGCCGCGCGGCGTGCACGCCAGGTGACAGCCGCACGGAATGTTTCACGGCGCTACCGGGCGGGGGCCTCCACGTAGCGGGCGCGGGGGCGCAGCAGGTGGCCCTGTTCACGCTGCTCCAGGACGTGGGCGACCCAGCCCGCGGTGCGGCCCAGGCTGAACAGCACGGTGGCGGCGCCAGAGGGCAGGCCCAGCGCGTCCGCGAGCATCACCAGGCCCCAGTCCAGTGACGGCGGCGGATGGCCGGCGTCGAGCATGGTGTCCATCACGGCGCGAGCCACCCGGACCTTGGGGGCTTCAGGCTTCACGCTCAACGCGGCCTCGACGAGCGGTGGCGTGCGCGGGTCGCCCTTCAGGTAGAGGCGGTGGCCGAAGCCTGTCACGGCTTCACCCCGGCGCAGGCGGCCGTGGACGACCTGCGCGGCGCGCTCGGGACGGCCGACCTCCGCGATGAGTGCTTCCACGCGGTCGCAAGCGCCGCCGTGACGGTGGCCGGAGATGGCCGCGAGCGCCGCGCTGATGCACGCGTACAGGTCCGCGCCGGAGGAGGCCGTCACGCGGGCCGCGAAGGTGGAGGTGTTCAGCTCATGGTCCGCGCAGAGCACCAGCGCCAGGTTGATCAGCTCCGCGGTCCGCTTCGGCTTCGCATCCCACGCCGTGGCGAGTGAGGCGGCCACCGTGGGTTCCTTCAACGCGCGTGACACGCGGCCAGGCGCCTGGGCCACGCAGACCCACGCGCCCAGGTGACGGATGAGCCGACGTGCGCGGAGCATGTCCTGTTCCACGGGCGCGGCGAAGCGCCCCGCGTCGCTCGCGGCGAGGAGCGGCACCAGCGCGGCCAGGGAGGACAGGGGCGGAGTGTCTCGCGGGAGCATGGCCGCGAGCGCGGTGGGGGTGAGGGAGGATGACTGTGTTTCAGCCGCGGGCCACGTCGTGGACTCCAGGGGCAGGTGCCCGGTCCACAGCAGCTCCGCTACGTCCTCGAAGCGGTGGCCTCGCGTGGCCAGCTCCACCGCGTCGCGGCCCCGGTATGAGAGCCCTTCTTCACTGATGCGCGACACCGATGAGTCGATGACGGGCTCGCCCCAGCGCAGGGCTCCGGATGCCACCGCCGCGTGGCCTGCCCGTGCGTCATGGCGTGTCTTCAACCGCTCCACGTCCGCGCGCAGGTAGCGGTTCTCCTTCGTGCCCTTCTCCGGCACGCACCGCACGAGTCCCCGGCTGACATACGTGTAGAGCGTCGCCCGCTTTACCCCCAGCAGGGCCGCTGCTTCCTCCGCGCGCAGCAGCTCCTCCTCAACTGGATGGTCGAATCGAGATTGAGAACGTCCCCCTGCACGACGCACCATGTTTCGCGTGCCTCCCTGGTGCGGAGTCTCGACTCGACTGGACCATCCTGTCGAGCTGAGCCGCTCATGGTGAGGCCATTCCAGGCGGGGAGAGCGACCATGAACGTGGATTTCGGACGCACGTCGTCGGATTACGCGAAGCACCGGGCAGGCTTCCCGGATGCCTTCTACACACGGCTCGAACAGGACGGCGTGCTCAAGCCCGGCCTGCGGGTGCTCGACCTGGGCACCGGTACGGGTACCGTCGCTCGCAACCTGGCCCGGCGCGGCTGCGACGTCACCGCTCAGGACGTGTCCGCGCCACAACTGGAGGCCGCCGCACGACTCGCTCGCGACGAGGGCCTCACCATCGAATTCGGTGAAGCGCCCGCGGAGAACACCGGCCTGCCTTCGGGGTCCTTCGACCGCGTGTTCGCGGGCCAGTGCTGGCACTGGTTCGACCGCGCCGCCGCCGCGCGCGAAGTGTTCCGCCTGCTCAAGCCCGGCGGGAAGCTGATCCTCTGCCACTTCGACTGGACGGCCCTGCCCGGCAACCTGCTGGAGGCCACCGAGGCCCTGGTGGAGGAGTTCAGCCCCCGCGTCAAACTGGCCGTGGATCACTTCGGCCAGGGCGTGGGCATCTACCCGCAGTGGTTCCGCGACGTGGGCGTGGCCGGCTTCCAGTCCCTCACGTCCTTCACCTTCGACACGCTCACGCCCTACACCCACGAAGCGTGGCGCGGACGGATGCGCGCCAATGCCCGCATCGGCGCCATGCTCCCTCCAGCAGAGGTGGCCCGCTTCGACGCCGCGCTGGCCGCGCTCCTCGCCGCGCGCTTCCCTCAAGAGCCGATGTCCGTTCCCCACCGCGTGTTCGCGCTCGTCGCGGTGCGCCCGTGAGACAGGAGCCCACCATGGCCTCGCCCCACCTCATCCACGCCGAGGACGTTCCCTGGACCGAGCTCGCCCACGGCAGCCGCGTGGCGCTCAAGCGCAAGCAATTGGGCGCCGCCGCGCATGGGCGCAAGCTCGGGTGCAGCCTGGTGGAGCTTCCTCCGGGCCGCCGCTCGTGGCCGCTGCACTACCACCTGGGCAATGAAGAGGCCGTGTACGTCCTGTCCGGCACGGGGGCGCTGCGCTTGGGAACGGAGACGCTGCCCGTGCGCGCAGGGGACTACGTCGCGCTGCCTCCGGGCGCGGAGTGCGCGCACCAGCTCATCAACGACGGTGACGAGCCGCTGCGCTACCTGTGCTTCTCCACCATGGAGGCGCCGGACGTGCTCGTGTATCCGGACTCGAAGAAGGTGGGCGTCTTCGCGGGGGCGGCGCCCGGGGGCGACAAGGCCGCTCGCACGCTGCACGCGTATCTGCCCCTGGACGCGCAGGTGGATTACTGGGAGGGCGAGGAGCCCTGATAGGGTGGCCCGGCCATGGCCTCCCTGCTGGATGCGCTCGACCGCGAGCGGCTGCTCAAGGACTCCGCCGCCGCGTCCGGGCTCGTACCCAGGGGCGAGCCTCCCCACGTGTCGCTGTTGCGGCTGTGCGAAGCGGGCCTGCTCGTGGGCGGGCTCACCGTGGGGTACGGCGTCCGGCCGGATGAGCTGGTGGGCCCCCTCACCGCGGCCATGGGCGGCGCGGCGCGCAAGCTCAAGGTCGTGGACGTGCGCGAGCGCCCCGCGCTGGAGCTGCACGTCGCGACGGGCGACGTCACGGAGCGCTGGGAGGTGGAGGACGTGGCCGCGCTCGTGCACAACCTCAACGACCTGTACCGCGACGCGGCCGACGTGCGCGCGGTGGCGGTGCTGGGGGAGTGGGAGGACTCGCTCCAACTGCTCTGCGTCGAGCGCCGCGCCCTGGGACGGCTCTTGCGGCAGCCCTTCTTCGCGCCCCTCAACGCGCGCGGCCTCCAGGACCTGATTCCGTCCCGCTGAAGCGGGGGGCCACCCTCGACCCCGGACGCCCGGTGGGGCACCATGGGGGCATGCGCATCACGCTGGCTCTCATCGTTGGATTGCTCCTGGCGCAGGTCGCTCGCGCGGAGCCGGACTCCTTTGACCTGGGCACCGGACGCGACGGCGTGCTCACCCTCGTCGCGGGACAGGGGCTCGCCCTGGGCATGGACGCCCCGCTGGGAAAGAGCGTCGCGGAGGGGGGCCTGGAGCTGGTCGTGTCCGGCACGAAGATCGCCGCGGGCGACCTGGTGATGATCCACGAGAGCACCGGCCTGGCTTCCGCGCCTGACGTGGGCAACACGAAGCCCGTGTCGCTGGTGGGGACGGTCACGCTGGGACGCTGGGAGCTGGCGCGGGTGGCGAAGGTGTCGTCCACCACGCCCGCCCTCCTCACGCTGACCGCGCCGCTGCGCTACGCGTACGCCGCGGGACGCGCCCAGGTGTTGCGCGTGTACGAGTACTCCGACGTCATCATCCAGGATGGCGCGCGGCTCACCGTGTCGCCGTGGAACGGCAAGTCCGGCGGCATCCTCGCGATGCTGGTGAGTGGGAAGGTCGTCAACGATGGCCGCATCGACGCGGATGGCCTGGGCTATCAGGGCGGCATCTTCCGGACCGACGCCGCCGACCTGAATGGCTGCACGGCGCTGGAACTGGAGCAGGGCAAGGGCGGATCCGCGCGCGGCGAGGGCGTGGCGGGCACGGTGTCCCGGACCGGCATCGTCAGCGGGCGCGGCAACCTGGCCAACGGCGGTGGCGGCGGCAACTGCGCGGCGGCCGGCGGTGGCGGTGGCGGACACGGCGGCGTGGGTGGCACCGGTGGGCGCACGGCCACGGGCGACGGCGCGCGCGACCAGGGCGGCCTGGGCGGCGCGGCGCTGAGCTACTCCGTGTTCGAGCGCTTCACGTTCGGCGGTGGCGGCGGCGCGGGGCAGGGCTCCGACACGGCCGGTGCCAACGGCGCCGCAGGCGGCGGCGTGGTGTTCATCCGCTCCACCGCGTTCGACGGCAAGGGCATCTACAGCGCGTCGGGTTCGACGGCGGGGGCCTCGACGGGCAACGACGGCGCGGGCGGTGGCGGCGCGGGCGGCGCGGTGGTGCTGCGCGCGGTGGACCTCCTGAACTGCGGCGGGGTCGAGGCGCGGGGCGGCGCGGGCGGCAATACGCAGTTGGACAAGCAGCCCTTCGGACCGGGCGGTGGTGGCGCCGGTGGCCGCATCCTGCTCGAGGGCAAGACCCTCGCGTGCCCGCCCAGCGTGAGCGCGGGCAGCCCGGGCGTGTCCGCCTACGCGGGCGCGGGTTCGTACGGCGCGGGGCCGGCCACCACGGCGTCGGATGGCGGCACTCCGGACGGCGGCACGTCCACGAGCGGCACGTCCACGGGGACGGTGCAGCAGGTGTCCCAGTCCTTCCAGGTCCCCGTCACGCCCGCCATCACGGCGCCCGTGTCGGGCGAGGTGTCCACCTCCACGCGCCCGCGCTTCGAGGGAACCGCGGGCACGAACGGCCCGGTCGTCCACATCGTCGTGGATGGGCGGGAGATCGGCGCGACGGTGCCGGGGTCGGATGGCCGCTTCACCTTCGACCCCACCGCGCCGCTGAGCGCGGGCGTGCATGAAGTCGTCGCGTGGGCGGAGTCGCTGGGCGTGGCGAGCAAGCCCTCCACGCCGGTGCGCTTCACCACGCCCGCGGTGGTGCTCGCGGACGGTGGCGTCGTGCAGATGGCCGTGCTGGTGGTGCCCTCGAATGGAGACACCGTGGGGCCCACGCCGCTGTTCGCCGGCACCGCGCCCAATGGCGTCAACGTGGGCGTGGTCATCGACGACGGGCCGGACAACATCGTGCCGTTGGACCTGCTGGGGCGCTTCCGCTACCAGGTGCCGGACTCGGAGCCGCTGAGCGTGGGCACGCACAAGGTCACGGTGCACTCGCACAACGAGGCGGGCGATGACGGGCCGTACTCCGACGTCGTGGGCTTCGAGGTCGTCGTGGCCGCCGCGGATGGCGGCACCGACGCGGGCACGGTGGATCCGGCGACGCCCATGGTGCTCGTGCCCGAGGAGGGCTCGACGGTGGATCCGACCTTCATGTTCGTGGGCGTGGCGCTGCCCGGCACGTCCGTGCGACTGGAGGTGGACGGCAAGGCGCTCGCGACCGCCACCGCGGATGACGAAGGGGTCTTCCGCCACGTGCTGACGGCGGACACCGCGCTCGCGACGGGGGCGCACAAGGTCGTCGCGCAGGTGCTGACCGACTCGGGCGAGGCGGGGCCGCGCTCCCCGGAGGTGGGCTTCCAGGTGCGAGGCCCTACCGACCTGGACGTGGGCTGCGGCTGCGGCTCGGCGCCCGCGGGGATGATCAGCCTCTGGGCGCTGGTGGGCCTGGGCGCCCTGGCCCGGCGCCGCCGCATGCGGAGCTGAGGGCCCGCCAGGCGTCCGGCCGGGTCGGCGGGCGCGGCGGTGGGGGGGCCGTTATCTTCCCGCGCTCGAAGGCGTCCCGGCTCCCGGGACGACAGGGTGGCGCGCGTGACGACGGACGTGTCCTCGGAAGAAGCTTCATCACGGAGGCCCCGGCGCTCGGCCGGGGCTCCGGGTTGGCGGTGGGTGCTGTCCCTCCTGCTGGGGTTGGGCCTGCCCGTCGCGCTGCACGTCTACATCGGCCTGCGCCTCTTCACCGCGCCCGGCTGGCCCGCCCCCTGGGCGGCGGTGGGCTGGGGGCTGTTGGGCCTCTGCTTCCTCGTCCTGCTGGCGGGTTTCCGCGCCGCGCGCCGTGAGGCCACCGGCTTCTCCCGCGTCATCCAGTGGGGCGCGTACCTGTGGCTGGGCGCGTTCGGCGTGTTCCTCACCGCGGTGCTGGCCTCGGACGTCGTGGGCGCCGCGCTGTCCCTGTCCGGCACCGTCACGGACATGCACGCGCTCGCCCGGGGCCGCGCGGCCGCCGTGCTGGGCACCGTCGTGCCCGCCGTGGCCTTCGCCTTCGTCACCGCGCGCGGCAGGGCCCGCGTGGAGCGCACCACCGTGGCCCTGAAGGACCTGGGGCTGGGCCTGGAGGGCCTGCGCGTCGTGCAGCTGTCCGACGTGCACGTGGGCCCCACCCTGGATGGCGTGTGGCTCCAGCGCGTGGTGGACCAGGTCAACGACCTGAAGCCGGACATCGTCGCCATCACCGGTGACCTGGTGGATGGCTCCGTGGACGACCTGCGCGACCAGATGACGCCGCTCGCGTCCCTCAAGGCCCCGCTGGGCGTCTACTACGTCACCGGAAACCACGAGTTCTACCACGGCGCCCGCGCCTGGATGGCCGAGGTCGCCCGGCTGGGCATCACCGTCCTCACCAACGAACACCGCGTGGTGGAGCGCGGCGGCGCGAGGCTCGTCGTCGCGGGCGTCACCGACCACGACGCCGGCCACATCGATCCGCCCCTGGAGAGCCGCCCCGACCTCGCGCTCGCCGGCGCCCCGCCGGACGTGCCCCGCCTGCTGCTGGCCCACCAGCCCCGCACCGCCCTGTCCCTGCAGGGCCTGCGCGTGGACCTCCAGCTGTCCGGCCACACCCACGGCGGGCAGATCTTCCCCTTCATGTTCTTCGTGAAGCTCCAGCAGCCCGTCGTCCAGGGCCTGGCCACCGTCGCCGGGACCCGGGTCTATACGCACCGCGGCACCGGCTACTGGGGGCCCCCCATGCGCCTGGGCCCCGCCCCGGAGATCGCATCCCTCACCCTGGTAGGAACTCCCCGTTCTGGCGGTGATTCAAGCCAAGCTTGATATTTCCGTTCTTGCTGCTTATTGTACGGGGCGTGTCCACCGCACCGTCTTCCCTCCTTGTCCCGGAATTCGCTTTCAGCCGTCCCACGGCGCCCGCGGCTCCGGGCGCGCGGCGCGGGACCCGGGTCCCTGCCGCTGCGCCCCGGACGGGGAAGGCGGCCCCGGTCCTGCTGGTGGTCTCCGAGGCCCCCGAGGTCCGGCTGGCGGTGGCGCGTGAGGTGGGGCTGGCGTGCCGCATCGTGACGTCGCTGGGGGCGACGTCGGCGGACCGGCGGCTGGACATGGGCGTGGCGGTGGACGGGCTGGTGCTGGACCTGGACGCGGATCGCCGCGTCGTGAGCGACTTCCTCTGCCGTCTGGTGGACCGGGGCTTCCACGGTCCGCGCATCCTCCTGTCCTCCGGTTTCCGTCCTGAAGCGAGCGCCACCTTCCTGACGGCCTGTGACACCCACTTCGCACTCGGCCGGCCCTGGCGCGCCGGTGAGCTGCGCATGCTCCTGGAGAGGGTCCTTGGGGTCTCCCACCTCGCTCAATCCGCAAGCCGTCCGTGACTCCCGCCGTGACGCTCCCCGCCTGGCGCCGTTGACGGCGCGGGTGGCGGACGCGGGCCACGGGCTGTTCACCGGCATCGCCGGGGCGTCCGCGGGCGCCGCGCGCAGCGCGTACCTGGCGCTGATGCTCTTCGCCAGCGGCATGGCCCGCTGCGCGACGGGGCGCTCCAAGGACGGGCTGCCCCAGCTCAAGCGCTGCCTGTTCCGCGTGGCGCAGGTGCCGGTGGACCTGGTGCTGATGCTGGGCGGGCGTGTGCTGTCCGCCGTGCAGGTGGTGACGGGCCTGGAGCCCGTGGGCCGCCGGCTGACGGACGCGGAGGTGGAGCGGCTGCGCCCCATCTTCGGCGACAGCCTGGACTACCGCTGCGTGCGCGTGAAGGAGGGCGCCCTGGGCCTCCTGGGGCTGCCGGGCCGCGCGTTCGCGCATGGCGACGTCCTCTTCATCCCGCCCGGCTACGGCGCGGTGGGCTTCCGGCTGCTGGTGCACGAGCTCACGCACGTGTGGCAGCACCAGCACGGCGGCACGGGCTACCTGAGCGGCGCGCTCGCGGCCCAGTACCTGGGTGACGGCTACGACTGGCGCAAGGCCGTGGGCCACCGGCGCTGGGCGGAGCTCAACCCGGAGCAGCAGGCCCAGTTCATCGAGGACGCGGCCGACGCGCAGCTCATCCCCCACGTGGGCCGCCCCACGCCCCAGCAGCGGCTGCGCGGCTGGAGCGACGCCGCCCTGTGCCTGCTGGACGAGGCCCTGGACTGCCTCTACGCGGGACGGGGCGCGCCGTGAGGCCGCCGCCCCCATGACTTCGCGCACCGCCCGGCCCGGCGGTACGCCCGAGGGTCGCTGTCTCCAGTCCCTCACCTGGCGGCGCCTGGAGTCCCCCGGCACCGAGCACTTCGAGCTGTGGGAGTCCGCCGAAGGGCCCCTCCTCACCGGCACCGTGGTGCTCGTGGGCGAGGGGCTGCCGCTGCTCGTGCGCTACACCGTGGCGTGCGACCCGGACTGGCACACGCGCGAGGCGCGGCTGGCCGTGCACCAGGGCGGCACGCGGCGCACGCTGGTGCTCCAGGTGGATGACCACCAGCGCTGGTGGCGCGACGGGCGCGAGGTGCCGCATCTGCGCGGGTGCGTGGACGTGGACCTGAGCGTCACCCCCGCCACCAACACCCTGCCCATCCGCCGGCTGGCGCTGGAGCCGGGCCAGGCCCGGGACGCGACGGCCGCGTGGGTGCGGCTGCCGGACCTGTCCCTGGAGCGGCTGGAGCAGCGCTACACCCGGCTGTCCTCCACCCGCTACCGCTACGAGAGCGCGCAGGGCACCTTCGTCGCGGAGCTGGACACCGACGCGCTGGGGCTCGTGACGCACTACCCGGATGGATGGGAACGCGTGGCCACGGCGGACGGTTGAGCCCCGGCGCAACCCCGGGACCCCGAAGCCGGACAATCCCCCAGTCCTTCCCGGACGCGCGTGTCGTTTCATGTGGGCTAATGGCGCCGTGAACGCCGCGCTTCCCGTGGACGGGGGAATGCAGGACTACCTGCCATATAGGGATGGGCCCGGGTGACGTGGCGGGTTATAACGACCTCTGAACCGTTCCGGCGGTGGCGGGGTCGCGAGCCTTGCGGCCACCCCACCGGACGTCACGTGCAAGGTTGATGTGGTGAAAACCCACCCCCGAGGTCCTCTCGCATCCGGCCGCGTCCGGAAGAAGCCCCGTGCGGCGCCCGCGTCGGCGGCGGCGCTGTCGCGGCGGCAGTTGGAGCGCAAGCTGGCGGTCAGCGTGGGGGCGGCGGCCCGGGCCGCGCGGCTGCGGGCTGGCCTCACGCAGGCGGACGTGGCGGATCGCGTCGGCATCGCGTCGGAGGTCTACGGCCGGCTGGAGCGGGGCAAGATGATGCCCAGCGTCCCCACGCTGTTCCGCCTGTGCCTGGCGCTGCAGCTGTCCGCGGACGCGTCCCTGGGGCTGGCCCTGGCGGCGGCGGCGGGCGCGGGGCTGTGGGAGGAGGACTCCACGGACAAGGACGACCTGCCGGAGATGCGCCGCCTGTTGCGCGCGGTGCGCCGGCTGCCGCGCCCCCAGCTCAAGCTGATGAGCCTGGTGGCCAGCGCCATCCTGCCCACGCGCCGCTGAAAGAGGGCCTCTTCAGGGAGCCGACGCGGGAGGGCGGGCCGTGCCCGCGCGCGGGGCGGCTTGCGTCACCCGCCACACCCAGCCGGACGGGGTGGGGTCGCGCTGCGCGGTGTTCACGTCCACCGCGTACACGTCCAGGGTGTGCTCGCCCAGGGGCAGGTCCTTCAGGCGCCATGGGGACTCGCAGGGGATGTAGAGGCTGCCATCCAGCGAGCACCAGAACACGGGCTTCAGCGTGGTGGCGGTGAAGACGAAGGTGGCCTCCCTGGAGGGCGTGGCCCCGGGGGGCCCTTCGTCGATGAACGTGTCCGGCCCCTCATTGCCCGCGCGCGCCAGCGACGGCGGGAAGAGCAACGGCATCAACATCAGGCACAACAGCAGTGACGCGAGCAGTCCGTGGGGAAGGTAGCGCAGGGACGGCGGGGGAATCATGAGCAGGCTCGCGTGACGCCGGGCGCCGCGCGAACCCTGCCTTGGTGCATGTCGTGGGTGTGGAGTCTGGGAGGGTTGGGGCGTTCCACCATGGGCATGGCGTCCGGGGAAGTGGGAAAGGGCGACTTCCTGGAAGGTGGGGATGGATCCGAAATGGGGCGCCCCGTCCCGGGGACCCACCTCGTCATCCACGGCGAGACGTGACGCGGAGGGCAAGTGTCCTCCAGCGGAAAGGGGGCGCCGCCCGCGCGGCCCCAGGCGGGCGGTGATGGCACGCGTCACGGAGCAGCGCTTGTCAGGGCGGACATCCCCTGGCCTCATGGATGCTGGCCCGGACCTGCCTTGCACGAACGCCATCGCCCATGACCTTCGCGAAAAGGAGCACGCCCTGGCACGTCGCCGCGCTGGCGCTTTTGCTGTGCCTGTCGTGGCCGGCCCGGGCCCAGGCTCCTGAAGCGGACCCTGGCAGTGCCCGGTTGGGCGACACCCTGGACGCGGGCCCGCCTGTCACGGAGGAGAACCTCACCACCGGCGCCGCGCCTCGGAGCATGGACGCGCCTTGGACGGAAGGGGACGGACCTCGGGACGGGGGCACGGGCACGGTCGCGAAGGAGGCGGACCTCCAGCGCACCACGGACGGTGGCTGGGCGGTGGAGCCCGGCGCGGTCCCCGGTGACGGCGCGGACGGCGGCACCGCGCAGGCCGCCTTCGTGCCGCCCGCGCTGGTGGGGGACTCGCCCGCGCCGTACCCGCCCCGGCTGGTGGGCGAGGGCGTGGCGGGCACGGTGAAGCTGGAGCTGCTGGTGGACGAGGCGGGCGAGGTGGACTCCGCCACGCTGGTGGAGGGCGTGCACCCGCTGCTCAACGAGGCCGCGCTGCACGCGGCGCCCTCCCTGCGCTTCTCTCCCGCGACGATGGAGGGCCAGCCCGTCGCGGTGCGCCTGTCCTTCGAGTACCGCTTCGAGGCGCCCGTCCCCGTGGCCTCCAGCGCCGACGGCGGCACATTGGCACCGCAGGGCCCCATCACCCTCAAGGGCCTGGTGCGGCAGAAGGGCAACCGCCGGCCTCTGATTGGCGCGACGCTGGTGTCGGACGCGGCGCCGGACTCGCCGGTGCAGACGGACGAGAACGGCCGCTTCGAGGCGCGCTTCCCCACGGGTGGCCAGGCGGTGCGCGTGTTCGCCCCCGGCCACAAGCCCGGCCTGTTCCGCGAGGCGCTGAAGTCCACCGAGTCGCTGGAGGTCGTCTACGGCCTGGAGCCGCTCGTGGTGAACCCCTACGAGACGGTGGTGAGAGGCGACCGCGAGCGCACGGAGGTCAGCCGCATCACGCTGCACGACGCGGAGCTGCGCGAGGTGCCCGGCACCATGGGCGACCCCTTCCGCGTGGTGATGCTGCTGCCGGGCGTGGGCAGCATGCTGTCCGGCGTGGCGTACCCGGTGGTGCGCGGCAGCCAGCCCGCGTCCACGGGCTACTTCCTGGATGGCATCCGCATCCCCATCCTCTTCCACCTGTTCCTGGGGCCCGCGGTCATCCACCCGGACTTCCTGGACGCCATCGACTTCTATCCGGGCTCGCCGCCGCCGCAGTACGGCCGGCTGATGGGCGGCGCCATCGACGGGCGCCTCACCCGGCCTCGCGATGACCGCGTGCACGGCAGCGCCTACGCGGACTTCATCAACGCGGGCTTCTTCCTGGAGACGCCCTTCAAGTCCACCGGCACCAACGTCAGCATCGCGGGCCGCTATTCCTATACGCCGTGGATCATCGCGCTCGCGGCCAATCAGTTGCAGGACCCGCCGCCTCCGGGGCGCACCAATCCCAAGGTGGTGTTGGACTTCTGGGACTACCAGGCCCGCGTGGAGCAGGACGTGGGGCGGGGCAAGCTGCGGTTGTTTGCCTTTGGCTCGTCGGACACGTTCGGCTCGGAGGCGCAGGACGACCAGGGCGACACCGCGCTCCAGTCCGTCGCCTTCCACCGCGTGGACCTGCGAGGCCGCCACCCGCTGGGCAAGGGCGAGCTCGAGATTGGCGGCACGTGGGGCATGGACCGCTTCGCCGTCGTGTCGCGCGGGCCGGAGGACGGGAACGAGATCTACATCGACCAGGGCAACTTCTCCGGGCGCCTGGGCTACAGCGTGCCATTGGATGAGCGGCTCCTGCTGCGCGCGGGCGCGGACCTGGAGCACAAGCGCGCCATCGTGGACGTGCTCACGGTGGAGAACGGCCAGCCGGTGGAGGAGGACACGGTGCGCGTGCCCGTGGCGCTGGCCACCTTCACCGGCGCGTACGCGGAGGGCGTGTGGACGCCCAATGACAGATGGACGGTGGTGCCCGGCCTGCGCCTGGACAGCTACCACCTGTCCGGCGGGTTCGACCACAAGGTCATCGAGCCGCGCCTCACCGTGCGCCACAAGCTCACCGACACCGTGACGCTCAAGGGCGGCGCGGGCATCTTCCACCAGCCGCCCACCACCCTCATCAGCCTGCCGGTGGTGGACGTGGGCAGTCTGTTGTTGGGCCTCCAGGAGGGCGTGCAGCTCTCCACGGGCGTGGAGTGGAAGGCCTTCGACAAGTGGGAGGTGGGGCTGGACGTCTATGTGAACCCCATGCTGCGCACCATCGAGCTCACGCCCTTCTCCGACGAGGGCCTGACGGACGACCTGGACGACATCGGAGACCCGGGCGACCCGGACGTCGTGGACCCTCCGCCCGGTGGGGGCGTCCGCCAGGATGGCTTCCGGCGGGTGCGCGCGCGGCAGATCGACGTGGATGGACCGCCCGTCAGCCGGGACGACTGGGACTTTCCGGACTTCACCAGCCGTGGCCTGGCGTATGGCCTGGAGTTGCTGATCCGCTACCCGCTGGGGAACAACTGGTTCGGCTGGCTTTCGTACAGCCTCCAGCGCAGCACGCGGCGGACCACCTTCTATCGATACGACTCATCAGGTCGGGCCATCTCCGAGGACACCGCGGATCTGCCCTTCGCGTTCGATCAGACACACATCCTGAACCTGGTGGTCAGCCACAAGTTCTCCAACAACATCACCCTGGGAGGCGTGCTCCACTTCAACAGCGGACGCCCGGAGTACGGCACCCTGGGAAGCCAGACGCACCGCGAGGGCGTGGACTCCGACGGCCGCCCCACGTGGGTGCAGGTGGATCGCGACCGGGTGGACCGGCTGCCGCCCTTCTTCCGCTTCGACCTGCGCGTCTCCAAGGCCTGGGCCTACGAAACCTTCAGTCTGGAGGCCTACCTGGACATGCTCAACGTCACCCTCAACACGGAGACGCTGGGCTTCGACTACCTGGGCGGCGGCTACAGCCGGCAACCCCTGACCAAGAGTGCGGTGGGACTGCCCATCGCCCTGCCCATCATTGGCGTCAAGGGCCGGTACTGACCTGCCCTCCAGGGCAGGGCCACTGCTCGGGGGTGAACCGATTTTCGCGCCCCCTGCCCTCCAGGGCTGCTCCACTCATGGCCAGATGTGTCAGTATTCCGTGAGACGCGGGTTTTTCCAGCCTGCCCGGCACCGACGTGATGGGTGGGGGAAACAGACCTGTAGCGTCGGGGGGAGCACGATGATGGGTTTGTCCTGGGGGCCGGGAATGGCTCCGGCATGGGAACTGCCCGCTGACAGCGAGACGCCCTGCATCCTCCTCGAGCCGCTGCACGGGGAGACAGGCGAAGCGCTCGACTTCCGCTGGACGTCCATGAACGTCCCGGCGGAGGGCTGGGTGCGCTCCCTGGAGCTGGGCCGTCATGTGTCCCTGTGGACGCGGGAGGGCGCCGCGATGTTCGACGTGGCGGCCTTCGTGCGCGTGCTGATGCGTGGTGTGCCGCACGTGGGCCTGTTGCCGGGGGACCCGGCGGGGCGGCGGTACGTGGTGGTGCGGCACGGAGAGGGGTTGGCGCTGTGGCTGTTGCCTCGCGACGAGGGCCAGGCGGCGGACGCGCATCAGGCGGAGCGGGAGCGGGCGGCGCGGCAGGAGGTGGAGGCGGCGCTGGCCCGGGCGGAGCAGACGGTGAGCGCCCTGCGGGAGGCGGAGGAGCGCTACCGGCTGGCCACGCGCGCCACGCATGACGTGCTGTGGGACTGGCACTTCGCCACGGACCACGTGCGCTGGGACCCGGGCACGGGGAACGCGTTCGGCCACGCCACGTCCATCCTGGAGCACAAGCTGGGCTGGTGGGGCGAGCGCGTGCACGACGAGGACCGGGACCGGGTGGTGGACCGGCTGGTGGAGTTCGTCGCGTCCACGGGCGACGTCTGGAGCGAGGAGTACCGCTTCCAGCGCGCGGACGGCAGCTGGGCGCACGTGCTGGACCGGGGCGTGCTGGCGCGCGACGACGAGGGGCGCCCGGTGCGGATGATTGGCTCGATGATGGACGTCACCGAGCGCACCCGCCAGATGGAGACGATGGTGGAGGAGGCGCGCTTCCGCGAGCGCTTCATCGGCATCCTGGGGCATGACCTGCGCAATCCGCTCAACGCCATCGTGCTGTCGGCGCGGGCGCAGAAGCGCCGGGGGCCCTTGGAGTGCACGCCGGAGCAGCACCGCCAGCATGCGCAGCGGATTGAAGCGTCCGCGACGCGCATGGGGAACATGATCGCGGACCTGCTGGACCTGACGCGCGCCCGGCTGGCCGGCGGCATCCCGCTGCGCAAGGGCCCCACGGACCTGGGGGCGGTGTGTCAGCAGGTGGTGGACGAATTGGCCGCGGCGTACCCGGACCGCGCGGTGGCGGTGGACGTGGACGGCAAGGCGGAAGGGGAGTGGGACGCGGAGCGGCTGGCGCAGGTGCTCTCCAATCTGGTGGGCAACGCGCTGGAGCACGGCAGCCCGGACGCGCCGGTGTTCCTGCGCTGCTGGGCGAAGGGCGAGCACCAGGTGCTGGAGGTGCAGAACCCCGGCAACCCCATCCCGGAGGAGCTGCGTGAGCGGCTGTTTGATCCGTTCCGCCAGGGCGAGGGCGAGCGTGAACAGGGCGGCCGTCGCAACAGCGGGCTGGGGCTGGGGTTGTTCATCGTGAAGGAGATCGTCCAGGCGCACGGGGGGACGGTGGAGGTGACGTCGACACAGAAGGAGGGCACGACGTTCACCGTGCGGCTGCCCCGGCCGCCGCGTCCGAAGGCCAGGGCGAAGGCAGGCAAGAGCCGCACGCGGACGGCCTGACCTTTTTGGAAGGGGTGAGCGTTCGCCGCCATGCGGTGAGGGAAGGAGCGTCCGCCGCCGCACGCCGCGCGTGTTGTGCGAAGGACCGAAGGGGATGGGCCGGGAGGGCAGGGACGCTGCTCGCTTCGTCTGGGTGCGTTTACCGGTTGATCAGGCCGCACGGCTCGTGAGGCCCCTCACGCGGAGGCAGTCCCCATGCACCTCAATCCCCCTCTCTGTGTTTCATTCCGTTCCTCCCCCTGGACGGCGCTCTGTCTGGCCGCGGCGCTGGTGGGCTGCGGCGCTCCTTTCGAGGAAGCCGCCGGGCTGACGGGCCAGTCCTCGGCCGGGCTGGTCTCCTCCAATGGCCTGTCGACGAATGGCCTGTCGACGAACGGCCTCTCCACCAATGGCCTGTCGACGAATGGCCTCTCCACCAATGGCCTGTCGACGAACGGCCTGTCCACGAATGGCTTCCAGACCTGGTTCAGCCAGGATCCCGCGTCGGCGGACATGGTGATGCGCTACGTGGTGCAGTGCTCGATGGCCGCGGGGATGACGCTGACGTACCAGTCGCCTTCCACGGGGAAGATCTACACGTGGAGCGGGAGTCTGGGATTGGCGCCGGGATGGGCAGGCGGGCAGCCGGCGTCAGTGGCGGAGCAGCAGGTGGTGAGCGCGTGCCTGGCGGCGCACGCGAACAAGTACGGCGTGCACGTGAACATCTCCGTGCTGGGGCGCGACGCGGTGGGCGGGGCGATGCCGTACTCCACGGACGAGCTGAATACATACAATGAGAAGGAAGCGTGCTTCTTCGGCAACCTCTTCACGGGCGAGGGCACGTTCGCGGCGAACGACGGCGCGTACCTGGACTACGACGAGAGCACGGTGCGCACCTGCGGCCTGTCGTCCTGGAGCGACACGACGGCGTGCACGCCGATGAAGCACGTGGGCGCGTGCCGGTACTACTGCACGCTGGACGCCACGCGGACGTACTACACGCGCTGCACGTACAATGGCGTGAACTACCGGCCCATCACCACGCGCATGCTGCCCCAGGACATCTACCGCTGCGGTGACGGCGTGTGCCAGATGACGGAGAAGTGCGGCGCCAGCAACACGGCGGACAGCTGCGCGGCGGACTGCGGCCCCTGCAAGTAGGAGGGGGCTGACTTACGTGGGGCGGGGCCGCGCGGCGTGGAGCCGGTAGCGCGTGACGAGGTCCCCCCAGAAGCGGCCCATCATCGCGACGGTGGCCGCGCCATCCTGGCCGTGGCGCACGGGGTGGTCCATGCGGATGGCGTCCCAGCCCCGGTGCTCCAACACCACGCGGGTGCCGCCGAAGGTGGGCTCGAAGCGGACGTCGACCTCGGTCGTCTCCCCGGGGGCGAAGTTGCTCGCGCGCCATTGGAAGACGAGCCGCGCGCCGGGCTCCCAGACGAGCACGCGGCCGATTTCGTATACGTCGTCCTCGAAGGACTCCAGCAGCCGGCCGCCGGGGCCGGGCGGTTCGAAGCGCAGCACGCCGCGAGGGTTCTTCAGGCCGCGGTAGCGCGGGCCCTTGCTCCACCAGAGGTCGGTCTCCTCCGTGAAGACCTCGAAGGCGTCCAGCGGGGACACGGCGACGAAGGTGGTGACGCGGGCGCGGTCGGCCGTCATGACTTGCGGCCCCCGGAGGGCTTCGTGCCCCGGGTGCGCTCAGCGTGGGCCTTGAAGGCGCCCAACTGGTCCCCCCAGAAGGACTCCACCTCGTCGAGCCAGCCGCGCAGGGCGGCGAAGGGCTCCGGGCGCAGCGAGTAGACGCGCACGCGCGCATCGTCCGTGTCGATGCGCTCCTCCACGAGCCCCGTCTGGCGCAGCACGCGCAGGTGGCGGGACATGGCCGGGGGGCTCATGTCGAACGCGGCGGCCAGCTCTCCGGCGGGGTGGGGCCGCTGGCGCAGCCGGTCCACGACGCCCCGGCGCGTGGGGTCTGCGAGGGCGGCCAGGGTGCGGTCGAGCGCGGACGGGGTGGCCATGAGGGGGAGCCTACTTCGGCCCGAAGACGCGCTGGGTGAACCACCAGCGGTGGCCTTCGAGGTCCTCGGCGCCGTAGGTGCGGTTGGTGCCCCAGTCGTCGCCGTAGTTCTTGGTCTCGGGCTCCTGGATGACGACGGCGCCGGCCGCGCGCGCCTGGGCGCAGTGGGCATCCACGTCGTCCACGTAGACCATGAGCGTCTGGGTATTGACGCCCCCGTGCAGCCGCGGGCTCTGGTGGAGGCCGTGGCGCCCGGAGGAGCTCACCATGATGACGCCGTCGCCGTAGGCCAGCTCCGAGTGCACGATGCTGTTGTCCGCGCCCTCCACCTTGAGGCGCGTCTGGAAGCCGAAGGCGCGCTCCAGCCAGTCGATGGCGGCGGGGGCGTCCACGTAGAAGAGGCTGGAGGAGATGCGCGGCCAGTCCTCGGGGATGGGCTTCATTGCGGTGACTCCGGGCGGACGAACTTCGTTAACGTCATGGTGAATGATTAACCCTGACGTTAACGTTCGTCAATCCTCCGGGGCCGCCGCTAGAAGACGCCCGGGAGGGGAGTGTCGCGGCCGGGCGTCCGGGGGGCCTGGCGCGGGTCCTTGGGCGGTTCCATGTGGCGTCCGAGGATGGCCGGCAGGGAGGCGGTGAGCTTGCC
Organism: Corallococcus sp. M7; assembly: GCF_054512695.1. Taxonomy (NCBI): domain Bacteria; kingdom Pseudomonadati; phylum Myxococcota; class Myxococcia; order Myxococcales; family Myxococcaceae; genus Corallococcus; species Corallococcus sp. M7. The sequence continues at coordinate 9,357,099 of NZ_CM137252.1, read as the reverse complement.
CACGTACAGCAGGCCCTGGAAGGGCTCATTGGGAGCGGTCTCGCGCAGCTGGATGTACGGGCTCAGGCCGGGGCGGGCGGCCACCTCCGGGGCGGGCGTGGCGCCCACGATGCCGCAGACCAGCTTGCTGTCGCGGTCCAGGTCACAGCCCCAGCGCAGACCCTGCGCGTAGCTCATCTCCAGCACGACGAGGGAGCGGTGCTCCTTCATCAGGTGCGCCATGGGCGTGAAGGACGGGTCCCACTGCGTGCCCTTCCGCATCTGGGTGTGGGTGTTGCCGGCGAGCACCACCTGGACCTCGTCCGGCTTCGCGGCGCGGCGCTTCGTCCAGACCTGGGCCTGGGCGGCGTCGCGCTCGCTGCCGTTGAGCACGTCCGTGTCGTAGGCCACCACCGTCACGCGCAGGCCCGCCGCGCGCAGGGCTCGCACGCGGTCGATGAGGTCCATGACGGCGCGGCTGCTGCGGCCATCCTGGTACGTGCGGGTCCAGAAGCGGCCTTCCAGCAGCGCGTCCTGGTCCGCCGGGGCGCCGGGGCTGGAGAGGTACTTGTCCACGCGAGCCTGCTCCGTTTCGGGGAGCGACAGGCCCAGCACCACGGCGAGCCCTGTCCGCGCGGCCTGGCACACCACGTGGCCCACGACGTCCGGCACCTCGTTGGAGCCCAGTTGCTCGCCGATGAGCAGGGTGAGGCCCGGGTGCAGCAGCTCCGCCAGTCCGCGCACGGGCGTGGTGCACGGGCCTGCCGCGACGGCTTCGTCCTTCCAGCGCTCCAGGTAGAACTCGGGGGCGCGGACAGGGTCGGGGCGCTTCTCCTCCGCCACGTTGCCCGCGAGGACTTCGACGGAGGGCGCGGACTCCAGCCGCAGGGTGAGGGCCTGCTCCAGGTCCAGGTCGCGGGTGCCCTGTTGGGCGGCGCGCAGCATGGACAGACGCTTGGTCATCGCATCGTCCTGGTTGAAGTCCACCCCCTTCACGAAGGGATTCGAGGTCTGCTCCCATCGCTGCACGCCGACCTTCCACCACTGCGCGCGCCACTCGATGTCATTGCCGGAGGTCTGCTGGGTCATGCGGAAGATGCGCACGACGGACTGGCGCGGGGCCACCTGGATGCCCGTCACCAGGTAGCGCGTATAGGTGGTGTTGAGCGAGTCGACCCGCTCAGGCTCGGACCAGGTGGTGACGAGCTGGTTGGGGTCTTCCGTTTCCTCGAACGTATAGCCCCGCTCTTCGAGCAACTGGCGCGTGGCCGCGAGCGCCTCAGTCAGCGGCTTCTGGAAGACGTGCTCGTACTTGGGCAGCTCCGCTTCGGGCGTGCGCTTCGAGTGGGCGCAGCCGACGGACAGCAGGGTCAATGCGACGACGAGCCAACGGCAATGCATTCTGTCCCCCTGGTGCGATGAAGATGAACTCCTTGTAGGAGAACCCATTCACGGCCCTGAAAGCGAGGGGCCATGGCAGCACGGGGCGGTGCGATGGGCAGGTACAATGAATTCTTGGGGATGGTGGAGTGCAGTGCCTGCGGTTTCCTGGGTGAGGTGGACTTTCAGGCGGACATCGGCGTCTTGGAGCACAGACGGTTCTCCGCGGGCGACATCGTTTGGGGCCTTGCGCCCAGGATGCGGCGGTCTCCCGTGGGGCCGGAGCCAGCGTCGGTAGGGCGCGACGTCTGGGCTTACGGACTTGGCCGCTGCCCGAAGTGCGGAACTGAATTGTGGGCGGTTGTCGAGGTCCAGGGTGGCCGATTCACCCGGCTCGCGCTGACACCCGAGCCGGAGAATTTGGACGCATGGGGGATCCTGCCGCCTGATGCACCTTGAATCGTTACCAGAGAGGCCGCAAAGGCGGAACGCGGGGCTTGAAGATGGGAGAACCCGAGGTGTTGAAGTCGCTGCTTCAACGGGCCATTGAGTCAGTGCGAGTCGATCCCGTGCACGACCTGTCGTTGGGCATGCGGCGGAAGATCTGGCTGTCGCTGGGGCGTGAGCAGGGGCGTGGACCAGGGTATGCCCGGCGTGTGGCGCTGGCGCTCACGACTGCCCGGCATGTGCTTCCTCTCTGGGAGTTGAAGTCCTCACAGGACCGCACGCCGCACACGGTGCTGGATTCGGCGGAAGCGATGAGGGCGGGGCGGCTCGATAAAATCGAAGCCCGGGCACTCTGGCAGCGGGCCTGGGACCACATGGTGGAGTTGTCGTCTTCGGTTGAGGAATCGCAGGGCGCCGCAGCGGGCTTCTCCGCAGTGCAGGTCCTGCTCACCTGCATCGACGACGAGACTTTCCCGCTGACTGAGGACGATGAGAACCTGCGCGACAATCAGGTCGATGCAGAAGACATGGATGCGTCCATGTTCGCAGCGGCTGCCTCCGCGGGCGGGCCCTCCTGGGACGCATCATCCGACCCCGAGCGCCGGCTTCAATTCTGGGAGTGGTGGCTGTCCGAAGCTGTACCCCATGCGTATGGAGCCGTGGCGAGCAGTCCCATGCAATTCGGAGTGGCGAGCGTCAATCCCCAGCCGGGAGGCGTCCGCGCAGTTGGACGCATCATCGAAGGCATCATCCGCGTAGGCGATGTCTTCTCGGTCGCCTTCAAGCTGACTCCAGTGCGGACACCCGAAGGGTATGGTCCGTCCACCCGTTCAGGCGACCGGCCGGTCTCGATTCGCATTGCGCATATTCACGCGTATGGCCACAGCTTCCAAGAGCTTGAGGCTGGGATGACCGCCGAGTTGCTCTTGTCTGGTGATGGTGCAGAGAGTCTCGCACAGGGAGACGTGCTCGGTGGAGATCTCTGTGGTTGATGAGTTGGATCTACCGGGGCTTCGCGAGGTTCAAGCTGCCGTGAGTGCGGAGACGTGGACATGAACGGAGAAGCCTTTGTTTGCATCACGGTAGAGGCGCGGGATAGGGCTCATGTCGAAAGCGCCCTGCGGGAGTGCCTGGGATTGAGGGACGATATATCCGAGGCGAGCGTCCTTGTGTTTCATGTTGCCGTTGAGGACCTCTCCGCCGAGTTGGCTTACACGAGAGAGTTTCTTCGAACCCATCGCCTTGGGGATGAGGTCGCTGACGCGTGGGAATTGGACCTGGACGCCTTCGTGGTGGAGGTGCAGATTTTTGGCCAGCGCGAGTGCTTCGGGAAAGAGGTGGAGACGGTGCTGGGGGATCAGCTGGGTCGAGCACTGTCGGTTCGACTCTCGTGCAGGACCCTGGTCTCACTGCAAGGCGGAGAAGTGCTGTTTCGCGCCTATGATCAAGGCGTCATGATCCGGGATCTGCGGGAACGATATGCCTCCTTCCTGGCGGACAGTTCCTGGCTCCCTATTGGAGGACTGCAGAAGTAAAGGCTTCGCGTCAGCGCGACGGCGGGTACTTCTGGAGCTTCCGCTGGAGTGACCGGCGGTGGATGCCCAGCTTGCGCGCGGCTTCAGAAATGTTGCTGGCGCTGCCCGCGAGCACTCGGTGGATGTGTTCCCACTCTGCTCGCGCCAGGGATGGCGCCTGGAGTGTCTCTGGGGCGGCGACATTGGGGGCTTCTTCCGCCCTTGCGAACGCCGCCAGGATGTCGTCCGCGTCCGCGGGCTTGGGCAGGTAGTTCACTGCTCCCAGCCGGATGGCGTCGTGGTACTTCCTGGACGGGGGTGGTGATGGGTAGTTCGTTGGCTGTTCGTGCGAGTGAAAGGGTGGGTATTGGGGATGTTATTGTTGGTGCATCGAGAGCTATTGCCGAATTGATAGATGCGCCACCTCCTGAGGTGGTGGTGCTCGATGGCTTCGGAAATCAAGACGAGTACGCGAGCTTGCGCGAGCTTGGCTGTGGCATGGCTGTCTGGCGGTTTGCCACGGTTGCCCCGCAGAGCTTGGTGTTTTGTACGGTGGTCGAAGCGCCTGATGGACAGCTAGAAGCAATGATCGAAGTGGGAGGCGAGCTTGAGCCGATGGGGTACGTCTTGGCCGCAGCGTTGGCGATTTCGCTGGCGAGAGTTTCTGGGGCTGGAATTGTTGATGAGACCAAAGCCTGGTCTGGTGATTATGAGAATACTATTCAAGGGTTTTTGAATCAGGTCAGTGTGCGAGGAGATGGGTGGGGATGCCAAGAAGCAGCCGGTCGATTCGTGGAACGTCTTCGCCATCTGAGATGAAGGGGCTGCGCCCCGATTTTCGGACCAGTTGAAGGGTGAGGGTGTGGCCCGCTGCGTTGGAACTCCGTGACATCGAGTGGCTCTTGGAGCCCCAGCTCTTGCACAAGGGCGAACCGGATCGCTCTCCCTGGAGCCGGGAATGCCCTTGAGGCATTCATTCGAGGTGAAAGATGAGCACCGGTCATGGTCAGGCTTGGCAGGGTGTGCCGGAAGAGTGCCTGCGGGAGTGGTATGCTGTCTTCGCAGGCTCAAGAGAGGGCTTGAACTTGTCCTCGCCATGCCCGGTCTGTGGCGCACGAACACTTCATCGGTATTATCAGCATGGAAAAAAGGTTGAGGTCGTGGCTGATGGAGAGTTGTACGTGTCTCGCGGAGCGAGTTGGGAGTGGTGCAGTACCTGCCGTTCCTACGAGCATGCAACAGCACTTGTTCCGGCGTGGTGGTCAGGTGAGCTGGATGTAGATATGTCAAAGCTCACGGCTGAGCCCGAAGCGTTGGAGGCAGCGCTTCGTCAAGCGTGAGAGGGTGTTGTTGAACCTCGGCGCGGTGAGCACCGTGAGCAGATGGAGAAGCACGACCCATCGGCTCTCACGGACGCGCAGTAGCGACTGTTTGAGCCGTTGCTGAAGGGCTTCTACCGACGGAGTGAAGATTGGTTGGAGGCCTGCCGAAGTAGAGGCTCCGTGTCAGCGCGACGGCGGGTACTTCTGGAGCTTCCGCTGGAGTGACCGGCGGTGGATGCCCAGCTTGCGCGCGGCTTCGGAGATGTTTCCGGCGCTGTCCGCGAGCACTCGGTGGATGTGTTCCCACTCTGCTCGCGCCAGGGATGGTGCCTGGAGTGTTTCTGGGGCGGCGACGTTGGGGGCTTCCTCCGCCCTCGCGAACGCCGCCAGGATGTCGTCCGCGTCCGCGGGCTTCGGCAGGTAGTTCACTGCTCCCAGCCGGATGGCGTCCACCGTCGTGGAGATACTTCCGTAGCCCGTCAGCACGATGACTCGCGTGGACGCGTCCACCGCCAGCAGGTCTCGCACCAGCTCCAGGCCGCTGTGGCCCGGCATGCGCAGGTCCACCACTGCGTACTCGGGTGACTCGCGCCTGGCTGCCGCCATGGCCTCGTCGTGGTTGCCGGCTGTCGTCACGTCCCAGCCGCGCTCACGGAAGGCTCGCGCCAATCGCTCTCGCAGCGTGCTGTCGTCGTCCACCAGGAGCAGGCTGGGACGTTGATCCACTGGGGCCATGCTCATGCCGCTGCCTCCTTCGTGTCCGCTCCCGGCAGGCTCAGGCTCGCCGTCGTGCCTTCTCCTGCCTTCGAGCGCAGCTCCAGCGACCCACCCAGTTGCTCCGCCAGCGAGCGCGCAAGGAAGAGTCCCAGGCCCATGCCTTCTCCCGGCGCCTTCGTGGTGAAGAACGGCTCTCCCGCGCGTGTCAGCACCGCCTCCGGCATGCCCTGGCCTTCGTCGCGCACTTCCAGCCGCGCTCCCGTGCCCTGCGCCAGCACTCGCAGCTCTACGCCTCGGCCCTTGGGCGTCGCCTGGAGCGCGTTCTTCACCAGGCCCCTCAGCACTCTCGCCAACGCCCTTGGCGGTCCGTGGACGAGATGTGCCTTCAGCGCCTCCGGCACGTCCACCTTCACTCGCTCACGGCCGGACAGCTCCGACAGCGTCTCCTCCACCAGCCGCTCCAGCGGGATGGGCTGGAAGGGTTCTCCCGTCGTCTGGCCCGCGTCCGCGGACATCTGCACCAGCACGTCCCGGCAGCGGTCCACCTGCTGGCGGATCAGCCTCAAGTCCTCTCTCACGGACTCGGAGGTCTGTGACGCCGCGAGGGCCCGCTCCAATTCCTTTGCCACCACCGCGATGGTGGACAGCGGCGTGGACAGTTCGTGCGCCGCTCCGGCCGCCAGCGTCGCCAGCGAGGCCACCTTCTCCTGCCTCGCGTGCCTGGCCCGGGTCTGCTCCAACTCCTGCTCACGCCGGGCAAGGGCTCGCGTTACTCGCTGGATGAAGTACACGATGAAGCCTGCCGCCACCGCGAACGCGACCCACATACCGCTCAGGTGCAGCCGCATCAGCTCCGCGTGGTCTGGCCTCTCCAGCCCCGGCAGCGTCACGTCCTGCAACACGAACAGCGACCCGAACGCCAACAGCGTGAAGCCCAACATCGCCCAGGTGCGGCGCGGCGGCAGCAGCACCGTGCCCAACGCCACGTTCACCAGGTAGAGCGTCGTGAAGGGATTGTGCGTCCCTCCGCTCAACGCCAGCAGCCCCGTCAGCACCAGCGTGTCCCAGAGCATCAGCCCGAAGATGGCTGCTTCCGCCACCGGCCTTGCCCTCGCGAGCCCCGCGCGCACCGCCGCGTTCGTCACCGCCTCCAGGCCCAGCAGCGCCACCAGCGCGGGCACCGGCAGCACCAGCTTCAGGCCCCACGCCGCCACCGCGATGAGCACCGCCTGCCCCACCAGCACGCCCCAGCGCAGCCTCAGGAGCCACACCAGGTTGATTCGGGCCCGGGGCGAGGGTTCGGAGGCGGAGGGCGGCGGAAGGGACGTCATGGCGCGACGGAGGACATCGCCACGGAGCGGGCCACCGTGTCCAGCGCCGTGGCCGCCGCCCCAGGGGACTCCAGGTCCACCGTGGCTAGCCACGTGTCCCAGGCGAGCATGAAGGTGCGCCCGGCCGCCGGCTCGTCCTCGGACAGCGTCAGCCCGTCCAGCACCACGTCCACCGTGGCGATGTTGGACGTCACCAGCCGGAAGGGCTGGGGCTCACCGCCCCCCGCAGTCATCCGCGTCCCCTCCAGCCACAGCGTGTGCCCCACCATGTCCACGCCCGGCAGCCCTTCCGCGTCCGCGTCCGCGGGCTCGAAGGTGAGCCTCGCCCGGCAGTAGCGCCCCGGCGGGGGACGCACCGTGCCCAGCGTCAGCACGTTCCCATCCGGCCGCTCCAGGCCGCTGACGTGCGGCGTGCCCAGCCTCAACGGCGACCCCACCGAGTGCGCATGCGCGGTGCCAATGGGCGACAGCGCCTTCAAGAGCCGCCACCCCAGCGCCTCCTCGCACGGCTTCAACTCCACGCTGCCCAACGTCACGTAGCCGCGCGTCAGCGTGAGCACCTGTCCATCCGCTCGCGTGAAGGAACGCTCGCCTCCCGCCGCCTGCACGCCGTGCGCGGTGGCCCGGTGCTCCAGGCCCAGCGTGACGGTCATCCCGTCCACGCGCTCGCCACATGCGCTCAGGGCCAGCAGCGCCAATCCCAGACACGAGGAACGGATCATCACAGGTCGTACGCGAGCGAGAGCACCGCGATGGGCGTGGAGGACACCCGGCGCAGTTGGTTGACGACGGGAATGCGCACCCCGGCCTGCACCACCACGTCCATGCCCGGGCTGAAGAGGACGTCCGGCGACGCGTACGCGATGAAGCCTCCGCCGGCCTCTTCCGGCGTGCCGTTCGTGTCCGGCGCCTTCTCCGCCCGCGTGTCCACGCCCAGCCGCACCGCCCACCTGGGCGACGGCTGGTACTGCGCCGCCACCTGCGTGCGCACCGACGCGCCCAGCCGGAAGTCGTCGCGGCCTCGCGAGGGCAGGAAGCCCAGGGCGCTCGCGAGGAACGACCAGTTGCCCCGGAAGCCCTGCCACGCCAGGCCCGCCATCGGATCCACGGAGCCGCTGCCGGGCTGCGCGTCGATGCCCAGGCTCGTGCCGTCCCCCGCGTGCAGTCGCGGGCCCGTGGGCAGCTTCACCCCACCCACCACGCTGATCAGCTGGTCCGGCGAGAACTCCTTGTCCTTCCACACGAACGCCTTCGCCGTCACGTCGATGTCGCCCAGCCCCCAGCCGCGCTCCAGTCCCAGGCTCACGTCCTGGACCTCGCGGGCCTGGAGCGGCAGGTTCACCGCCAGTACCAGCCAGGGCCTGGGCGCGTATGCCACCGCCACGTCCATGCGCAGCTCGCGCAGCCGCTGCGCGTCCACGCCCGTCACCCCTTCGGTGTGCCCCCACGCGCGCAGCATCGTGGACAGCCGCAGGCGCCCTTCGAAGGGCTGCTCGCCTCCCATGGAGGTGAGGGTGGGGTCGCCGCACGCACAGCTCGCGCAGGCCCAAGCCGGGGCCGTGGGCACGAGGAGGAGCGCGGCGCTCAGGAGGGCCAGGGTGGGGGTTCTCAAGGCGTGGGCACCCTAGCGCCCCCCCGTCCCGACGCGCTGTGGCGTGTTGTCGCAGCCCGCCGGTGCGTCACCCCGGAAACGGACCGACTGTCCACCCGTCAGGGGAGCGGGCAGGAGAGCGGGGGATGGCTGTCCGCCCGCCCATCCGTGCCTATCTGGAGAATGACACCGACCCGTCCGCGTTGAGGGAGGACACGCCGGAGGCATGGAGGTCATTCATGGGGCTGCTCGCACCGCTGGGACGGCTGCTGTTCTCGGTCATCTTCATTACCAGCGGGCTCAATCACTTCATCCAGCTCCAGGCCCTCACGGCCTACGCCCAGGCGTCCGGTGTGCCGGACCCGAGGACGGCGGTGCTGGTGTCCGGTGGGGTGCTGGTGGTGGGAGGCCTGTGCGTCCTCCTGGGCGCCTTCGCCCGCCTGGGCGCGGCCATGCTCGCGGTGTTCCTGGTGGCGTCCGCCGTCATGGTCCATCACTTCTGGAAGATGGATGACCCGGTGCAGGCGCAGAACAACCTCATCCACTTCATGAAGAACCTCTCCATGGCGGGGGGCGCCCTGCTCATCGTCTACTTCGGGCCCGGCCCCTTCAGCCTGTCGCGCAAGAAGCGCGAGGCCGGTCTGGGCGGGATGAAGCTGGGCGCGCCCCTGCGCTGATGGCGGGCGCGCCCCTCGCGAAGCGGATCAGGTCGTCCCGACGTGGGCGGCCTGCTGCGTGCGCAGGGTGAAGAAGGCGACCTCCGGCGTGCTGCCCCGGCGCAGGTACGGCCCGCCGAAGCCGAAGCCCAGCCCCTGGTTCACGTACAGGTGGTTGCCGTTCACGCGGTAGTGGCCGCGGATGTACGGCTGGCCCGCGCGGCGGAAGAGGGCCTCCGTGAGCCCCCGGACGATGAACTGCCCGCCGTGGGTGTGCCCGGAGAACTGCACCAGCCCCGCGTGCGCGGGCAGCTTCTCCGCGGTGGGCGGCGTGTGGGCCAGCACCAGCCGCGTGCCGGACGTGGGCGCGCCCCGGAAGGTGGCCTCCACGTCCTCCATGCCGGTGAGCCCGTCGTCGATGCCCAGCACCGTCACCGGCGCGCCCTTCACGTGCACCACGCGGTGCTCGTTCTGGAGCACCGTGTAGCCCAGGTCCTCGAAGCCCGCGCGCAGGTAGGGCGCGTCCACCCAGTGGTCATGGTTGCCCAGCACCACGAAGACGGGGCCGTTGAGCCCCTTCAAGAGCTGGCGCACGCGCGGCAGCGGCTTGGGGCTGTGCGTGACGTAGTCGCCCGTGAGGAACACCAGGTCCGGCGCGGCCTCGTTCACCGCGGCCACCGCGCGGCGGATGCGCACGTCGCTGGTCGCCTGGCCCACGTGCACGTCCGACAGCTGCGCGATGCGCAGGCCGTCATGCTCCGGGTGGATGCTGTCCAACTGGAGCAGGTGCTCGGTGAGGACGAAGTGGTCGCGCCAGCGCAGGCGCCGGTCCGGCCGGAAGGGGTCGGGGCCTCGCGCCTGGAGCTCGTTGCGGCCGTGGGGCTCCACTGCCTCGGAGATGGCGAGGGAGGCGGTGGCACCAGCGGCGTGACGGCGGCGGGCGAGTCTCAGGCGCATGCGTTCGGATTCCTCCGGCGGGGCGAGGGCGATTGTAGAGAACGGTCCGGAGGGCCGTGAAGCCCGGGGTCCGGCCCGCCTGCCCCCTTGCGTGTTGGCACGGGGGCGGAAGCAGAACCGGGCCTCCTTCCAGAACATTTCCCGCGCCTTGCAGGCGGCCTTCACCCCCCTGGCGCCGGGTGCGACATGCGCACCGCCCCGGCGTCAGGGTGGGAGTCCTGCTCAGTATCCGCGCAGGACCGTGAGGCCTTCCGACGTCAGCACCAGCAGCATGCCGGAGGTGCCGGAGCCGTCGTACACGAGCTGCTCCACCTTGTTGCCGCGCACGCCCGCCACCTTCTCCAGCGTCTTGCCCGGGGTCAGCCGGTAGAGGCCGCCCGCGTTGGTGCCGATGAAGAGCGAGCCGTCATTGGTGGAGGCCAGCGCGTTGATGTTGGTGAGCGCCGGGATGTCCGCGCCGATGCGGGTGCCCTTCTGGAAGGGGTTGTTGGCGGAGAGGATGGTCATCTCCCACAGGCCCAGGTCCTTGCTGCCCAGGTAGTACTTCTTGTCCGTGGTCTGCTGGAAGCCGCGCCAGGAGTCGAAGTCCGCCTGCGAGTTGACCTCCTGGAGGTAGGAGGACTTCACCTTCTGCTGGTTGATGCCCGGCGTGGTGGTGTCGTCCCAGTTCTCCATCTTCGTGTCGGGCGTGACGATGCCGAAGTTCCACTCGTTGGCGATGAGCACGTCGCCGTCCGGCGCGATGCCCAGGCCGTAGGTGTAGCCGGCGTACTGCGAGCCCTTCGCGTCGAACCACACCGGGTGCCGGTGGGCGTTGTAGGTCAGGCCGCGGATGCGCGTGACGCCGTGGTTGGAGCCGAAGAAGACGTCGCCCTTGTTCGGGCCGCGCAGCACGGACGTGCAGCTGTACATGGCGCGGTCTTCGTCGAAGTGGTGGTCGTTGCTGTTGCGGATGCCCAGGCTGACGCCGTCCACCACGGTGGGGCCCGTCTGGATGAACGGGTTGCCGTTCGCGTCCTTGTTGGCGCGGCGGGACTGGTTGATGTGGCTTTCGAGGACGACCTGGCCGCTGGCGTCCAGCTTCACCGCGTCCACGTCACCCTGCTTGTAGTAGTTGAGCCGGCGCGTGCTGAACGGGAAGCAGGTGGTCTCGTTGACCGGGACCTCGCACGGCTTCGCGGTGACGATGAAGTTGGTGTGGATGTCCGGCCACTCCGGATCCACGCCCAGGTCCTGGGCGTAGTAGCCCACGTAGGCGCGGCCCGCCTCGCCGCCGCAGATGACGCTGGAGCGCTGGCCATCCGCCGCCTGGCCGACAGGGCCCGAGACCCAGACCAGCTTCTGCGTGTCCGCGCGCACCACGCCAATGCGGTCGCCGTCCAGCACCCAGATGTTCTTGCCCAGGTCCACGCTGACCGACTGCACCTTGCCGATGCCGTAGCGGTCCGAGTAGTTCGTCACCGGATCCGCCGGCCACGGGTCCACGACGGTGCCCGCGTCCGTGCCGCCGTCCGTCCCGGCATCCGTGCCCGCGTCGGTGCCGGCATCCGTCCCGGCATCCGTGCCCGCATCCGTGCCGGTGCCGGCGTCCGTGCCCGCATCCACCTCCGTCCCCGCGTCGGTGTCCCCGCCCGTCCCCGCGTCCACCTCCACGCGCGGGTCGACGTTGTCCGTGTCATCAATGGGCGTCGTGGGCGAATCCGTCCCGCCGCACCCCCACGCCGACAGCATCACCGCACCCGCACACACGCCCAGCCCCAGCAGTCGTCGATTCACCATGGTCTCCCTACGCGTACGCGCTGCCTAAGCAAGCGGCGTACCCGCCCTGGAGAGCAGGCTGTCCGTGCGGCATTCCCTGGGGAGAGGGCAATTTCCTTCCCAGCCAGGGCAACCGACCGGCCCTGAAAGGGCAGTAAAAAAACCGGGCCCGCTTCCCTGGTGGGAGGCGGGCCCGGTGAGAGGCATTGAGGTGCCGGTCCGGCTACTTCTTGGGCTTGGGCGAGGTGGCCTTCAGCTCCAGCGCGACGGAGTCATCCCCCTCCAGCTGGAACTTCGCGCGCACGGTGGCGCCCTCCGGCAGGTCGCTCACCTTCGCCGGCTGGCCGTCCAGGGTCACCTTCGTCTTGTCACGCACGTCCAGCTTCACCTCCGGCAGCGTGTCCTTGCGCGCCAGGGTGACGTCGTCGTCGTCCTTGGTCTTCACGGTGCCTTCCAGGTTGAAGGCGTGCTTCTCCTTCCACACGCCCGTCTGCGCCGCCTCCTCCTTGGAGGTCTGCGCGCCCACGGCCCGCTTCGCGGTGTCACCGATGGCGGGCCCCACCTCCTGGGCCTCGATGCCCGTGGAGGGGCCGTTCATCTGCCGTGAGCTGGGCGCGCTCGGCGCCGGGTTCTGCGGCGTGCCGGTGGTCTCCTGCGCGAAGGCCGTGGTTCCCAGACACATCACTGCCGCGACGATGAGCTTCTTCATGGTCCCGTTCCCCTTTCGTGTTTGGAATTCGTGTCCCGGTTCAACCCTCAGACAGGCAGGCACAGCTGCTTCACGGTGGTGAGCAGCGCGGACAAATCCAGCGGCTTGCGCAGGTAGCCCGCCACGCCCATGCCATCCACCGTGTCGCGCACGTCCAGGTCCGCGCTGGCCACCACCACCGGGATGTCCGAGCAAGCGCGCTCGTGGCGCAGCGCCTCGCGGAACGCGACGCCGTCCATGCGAGGCATCATCAGGTCCAGGAGGATGAGCTGGGGCCGGGGCTCCGACGAGCGCAGCCGCTCCAGCGCCTCCAGCCCATCCGCCGCCAGCTGCACGGCGTAGCCCTCCAGCTCCAGCGCGTCCTGGAGCGCATCCCGGATGTCCATGTCGTCGTCGACGACCAGCAACGTGTGATGGGCTTCCATCCCAATCCCCCTGCGAACCCTGGAGCGCCCACGCCATCCCCCGAGCCGGGACGGCGGGCCTCCGCTTCGCCAGGACGAATCTGTGTCCGGGGGCGGGAGAGCGGAAGCTCACGTGTAGGCGTGTGCCTACCAGTGAGCACATGCTCGCGGGGGCTCGTCTGACTGGCTGGGGGGACTACTCGCAGCGGTCGCAGAGGCCGCGCAGCTGCACCTCTACAGCGCGCTGCGACACGGCGCGGGGGACACCCCGGGCGGTGGTGAGGCGCACGGACTCTTCAGGCAGGCAGGCGACGGTGCCGCAGTCGGTGCAGGTGAAGTGGGGGTGGTTGTTGGCGTGCTCGGTGGCGCCGGCGCGCTTGAGCTCGAAGCGCCAGACGTGGTCGCCCAGGTCGGCGCGCACGACGAGGCCGGCCTCGGTGAGGTCGGTGAGGTTGCGGTAGATGGTGACGCGGTCGTAGCCCTCGCCGCCCAATTCCTCCACCAGGTCCGCGTGGCTCATGGGGGCGGTGGCGGTCTCCAGCTTGCGCAGCACGGCCACGCGGGGGGCGGTGCTGCGCAGCCCCGCGGCGCGAATCCGGTCCTGGAACCCGGTCAGCTTCTCCTGCGCCGTGACTTTCTTGGCACCCATGGGCGGTCGAATAACACACCCGCCGCGCCACGTCCCCCACGCCCGTGCAAACGAAGTGTACCTGTAGCCCGGTTGTACCTGTGACGCGGCAGGCCAGCGGCCGGTTCCCCTGGCCCGTGGCCTTCCAACTTCCAACACTTCCAAAGGGTTGCCTTGACTCGGGGGCCCCCGTCACCAGACTGCGCCCTTTCCACACCCTGGGGGTGGGCCGTTGGGGTCCCGCCGTCCAGAACGACCTGTCGCCCGCGCCCGTCTCCCTCCTCCCGCCCCCCCAATGAAGCCCACCCTGCTGCTCGTCGAAGCCCCGGGTCCGCACCGGGAGCTCCTGTCCCTGGCGTTCCAGGGGCAGGGTTGGCGGGTGCTGCTGGCGGCGGGGGTGGAGCCGGGGGTGCAGGCGCTGCGCGAGTCCCCGCCGGTGCACCTGGTGCTGGCGGCGGGGGCGCTCCTGGCCTCGGCGGCGGGGCGGCTGGAAGCGCTGCGTGAGGCGCTGGCCGCGTCCGGGGCGTCCCTCTGGGCGGAGGCGCCGGCGGCCGATCAGGATTCCCTCCGACGGTCGGGCCTGCCGGTGGCGGGGTTCCTCACGCCGGGGATGTCGCTGGGCGCCCGGGTGGAGGCGGTGCGTCAGGCGCTGCCCCGGGAAGCGCGGGAGGCGCAGGACCCCCGGGCCGCGCTGCGGGTGCTGGTGGCGGAGGACGACCCCGTCTACCGCAAGCTGCTGCAACTGGCGCTGGCGCCCTTCCGCTTCGAGCTCATGGAGGCGGAGGACGGGCTGTTCGCGCTGGAGCTGGCGCGGCGGCATCCGCCGGACATCGTGCTGGCGGACGTGCTGATGCCCCGGCTGGACGGCTTCCGGCTGTGCCTGGCCCTGCGCCAGGATCCGAAGCTCGCGCGCGTGCCGGTCATCCTCACGCACGCCACCGCGCCGGACGAGCTGGACCTACGCATGGCGGCCAACGTGGGGGCCAACAGCTTCGTGCGGCGCGCGCAGGGGGATGACGAACTGGTGGCGACGCTCTTGCGCGAGTCGCGCGCGGAGGGGCCGCTGCCCGCGCCCGTGCCCGGCGAGCTGTCCACGGAGACGCACCTCTACGCGATGGTGCGCCAGCTGGAGCGGCGGGTGGGCCTGCTGGAGCAGGCCGAGCGCACCGCGCGCGAGAGCGAGGAGCGCTACCGGCTGGTGGTGTCCGGCTCCTATGACGGTGTGTGGGATTGGGACGTGCGCAACCAGCGCATGTACTGGAGCCCGCGCCTGCTGGAGATGCTGGGGCTCAAGCCGGAGGACTTCCCGGGGACCTCCGAGGCCTTCCTCGCGCGGGTGCACCCGGAGGACCGGGACGCGGTGGCGTCCGCGCTGGCGCTGCACCTGGAGCAGGGCGCGCCGTACGACGTGTCCTTCCGGCTGAGGCACGAGGCCGGGGGCTACCGCTCGTGCGTGAGCCGGGGCCGGGCCATCCGCGACGCGCAGGGCCGGCCGGTGCGCATGGCGGGCATCATCGGCGACGTGACGGAGCAGCTGCGGCTGTACCGCGAGGCGCGCGAGGCGGTGCGCGTGCGGGACGAGTTCCTGGCGGTGGCCGCGCACGAGCTGCGCACGCCCCTGGCCGCGCTGCGGCTGCGCGTGCAGGGCACGGCGGCGGCGCTGAAGCACGAGCGCCAGGTGGCGCCGGAGCGGCTGGAGCGCGCGCTGGTGGCGGCGGACCGGCAGGTGCAGCGGCTGGCGGACCTGGTGGAGGGGCTGCTGGACGTGTCGCAGATGCAGAGCCACGCGCCCCGGCTGAACCTGGAGGACGTGGACCTGGGCCAGGTGGTGCGGGACGTGGTGCTGCGCTGGGAGGAGATGGCGGCGCGCGCGGGGTGTCTGCTGGTGGTGCGCGACGTGGCGTCCGCGGTGGGGCACTGGGACGCGCTCAGGCTGGGGCAGGTGGTGACGCACCTCTTGGTGAACGCGGTGAAGTTCGGTCCGGGCAAGCCCGTGGAGCTGGAGGTCCGGGCGGACGAGCACACGGCCTGGCTGGTGGTGCGCGACCACGGCATCGGCATCGCGCCGGACCGGGTGGACGGCCTCTTCCGCCGCTTCGAGCGCGCGGTGCCCGCGCGCAACTATGGTGGGCTGGGGCTGGGGCTGTACCGGCTGCATCGCATCGTGGAGGCGCACGGCGGTGAGGTGTCGGTGACGAGCACGCAGGGGCAGGGGGCGACGTTCCGGGTGCGGCTGCCCCGTGCGGGGCCTCCAGTGGGAAACGCCTGACGGCCGTCCGGGCGGCCGGCGCCTCTGTCGGATGCGCTACATCCGCGCGTCGCGGGGCGCTTTTCACCCGAAGGGGAGGACGCAACTTTCCCGCATGAACAAGCGACCCACCGTGCTGGTGCTCAACGGGAGCGAGGATCTCATCGAGGCGCTGGAGGAGGTGCTCGACGAGGCGGGCTTCCAGACGAAGGGTGTGCGCGTACAGGACGTCATCCGCGGACCCCTGGACTTCGCCACGCTGGTGCGGGAGACGGCGCCCGCGGTCATCGTCTACGACATCAGCGTGCCGTTCAATTTGAGCTGGCACGCGTTCCAGAAGCTGGCCGCGAACCCGGCCGCCGCGGGCATCCCCTTCGTGCTCACCACCACCAACCGCGAGGGCGCGAAGGAGTACACCGGTCCGGATGTCATCGAGTTGCTGTTGAAGCCCTATGACATCGAGCAGTTCACGAACGCGGTGGACCAGGCCGCGAAACGGGGGGGTGGCGTGGCAGCCGTACGGTGAAGGTGGTGCCGGCCTCCGCGGTGCTCGTCACGCTCACGGTGCCGCCGTGGGCTTGTATCACCTGCCGCACGATGAAGAGCCCCAGGCCGATGCTGCGGTCCGTGCGGTTCTCCTGGTGCGGCGCGCCGCGCTCCAGCGGTTCGAACAGGCGCGGCAGCAGGTCCGCGGGGATGGGGGCGCCGGTGTTGTGCACCTCCAGCACCACGCTGTCGGCTTCGCCCCGGGTGTGCAGCTGAATGGGGGCGGCCGGGTCGCCGTAGGTCAGCGCGTTGCCCACCAGGTTGCCCACCACCTGCGTCAGCCGGTCCGCGTCCCACGTCCCCGTGCCGTCTCCCGCCCGGGTGTGCGAGAGGGTCCGGCCGGGGGCCTGGGACTGGGCCTCCTCGACGGCGGAGTCCACCACGGCGTGGAGGTCCGCGTCCCGGGGGTGCAGGGTGAGGCCGCCATGGCGCACCTGGGTGAAGTCCAGCAGGTCGCGGATCATCCGCACGGCGCGCTCGGCGGAGGCGCGGATGCGGTGCACCCGCTTGCGCTGCGTCTCATTGAGGCTTTCGCGGTTCAGCAGCAGCGAAGCGGACATGAGGACGGCGGACAGCGGGGTCCGCAGGTCGTGGCTCACGATGCCAATGAGCTGCCGCTCGAAGTCCCCGCGCTGGCGGGCCTCCGACTCCAGCTGCTTGCGCGCGGTCACGTCCCGCAGGGCGCCCACGACCTGCACGACCTCACCCCGGGCGTTCCGGACGATGAGGGCCTGCTCTTCCACGTCCCGCCAGACGCCGAGCGCGTCCTGGAAGCGGTGGCTGCTGCGCCACATGCCGCCGCTCCCCGTGAGGGCGTCCATGAAGCCCTGCCGCACGGCCGCGACGTCATCCGGGTGGATGTGCTCGCGCCACCAGTCCTGGCGCGGCACCCGCGGATCGGCCAGCGCGCCCAGCAGGTCCCGGTCCCCGCTGCTCCACTCCAGGGTGTCCGTCCGGGGATCCCACTCCCAGATGGCGTCCTGGGTGGCGCGCGCGGCCAGCCGGAAGCGCTGTTCGCTGTTCCAGGCGCGCTGCTCCGCGGCGCGCACCTCCGCGAGCGCGTCTTCCGCCAGGGTGCGCCGGGCCTGTTCGTCGGACAGGCTCTGGCGGGTGGTGTCGAGCGTCGTCGTCGCCTCGGCGTCGCGCTGGCGCTGGCGCCAGTTCCAGTGCGCGAGCCCCAGCACGCGGGCCGCCAGTTCCTGGGGACGGAAGGGCTTGAAGACGTAGTCATTGGCGCCCGCGCCCAGGCCTTCCACGACGTCTTCCGGGCGCTGGTGGGAGGTGAGCAGCAGCACCGGGAGGGACGCCGTCGCGGGGGTGTGCCGCACGAAGGCGCAGACCTCCAGGCCGGTCAGCCCCGGCGTCTCCCGGTCCAGGACGAGCACGTCCGGCGGTATCTGGAACCCCAGGGCCTCCACCAGCACGGCGCCGTCGGAGAACACCGTGACGTCGCACGCGGAGCCGAGCGCCGCCTGCGTTGCCTGGGCTTCGGTGGGGGAGTCCTCCAGCAGCCACACGGCGGGACGTGCCGCCGGGTCAGGGCGTGTCGGGGAGTCGGAGGGCATTGGGGGTGGACGGGGTCCTAATGCGTCCGTTGGACCGAAGTCCAGTGGTGGCGGGCAGCGGCCTTGCGGCTGGTGTCCGAGCTTGCAGGCGCGTCCCTCTGCGCACGAACGATCTTGGTGCCTGTCAGTCGCGGTGCCGCTCCGCTTCACGGAAGAACTGGGTGAGCGAGTGCGTCAGTAGTGACTGGCGGGACGCCATGTACCGGCGGGCGCGCAGGAAGGGCAGCCAGACGCGCTGGCCGACACGGACCTGGGACTCCTCCAGCTTCTGGCGCGGAACCCAGGTCCCGCCCAGGTGTTTCACCAACACGCCGCCCAGGTAGGCCCCCAGGGCCGGGGCTGTGTGCTCATCGATGAGCTCCCGCTTGTAGCGCTCCGGGAAGTTCTCCCGCCAGAAGTAGAAGTCGAGTTCCGTGAGGGACGCGGGCGTCTCGTCCAGGATGGAGGGCACCTTGGTGTGCAGTGCTGCCACGATTCCTTCGGACAAGTCTCCGTAAGACTCGAGCACGCGCTCCGGATTCGCCACGTCCGAGGGATGGGCGACAGGTAGCCACTCCTCCGGCACCGGCGGCCGGAAGGCGTTGAGTTCGGCAATCTTCCGTTGCCGCTCGCTGATGGCGAACTCGCCCAGCAGCCGCGAGAGGAACGGCGCCACGTCAGGATGGAAGCGCGGCTCGACGGGTACGAGCGCGGCGCTGCGCTCTCTCAGCGTGCGTAGCACCGTGTCGAAGTCGAGGTCCGGCCGCAGGTGGACATGCGCGCGGGCCTGGGCCACACGCGCATCCTCGCTGGCGAACTCGGCGGCGGTGGGCCACAGAACCAGGAGGATGGAGCCGTTGGGGAGTTCCTCCACGAGGTGTGCAGGCGTCGTGAGCATCCGCTCTCGGCCTACGGACTCCACCAGCTTCGGCCCGAAGATGTTCACCCAGCACAGCTCATAAATGATGTCGAAACCATCCCGCTTCCATGTCTGGTCGTCACGACCGAAGGCAGGAGAATCCGCAAGTTCCAGGTCGGCCAGGCTGTGCGCTGCGGCGTACTCCGAAGGGTTACCGGGAAGCCCAAGCACGGGCCGCTGCCACAAATCCGCGACAGGTCTCCAACTTGTCAAAGAATGACAGTGGCTGAGCACTGAGGCCAACCCTCAAGGTGGACTGTTCGTCCACCGGCCCGAGATGAAGCACCAACGACACGCTGGGGTTTTCCGAACGGAAAAGCCCGATGATCGTTCCGTACTCATTGCGCCGCTCCTCCAGCGCTCGCCACACAGCCTCTCGGGAGTATTTCCGCTTCCGGCCCGTCTTGACGAGGTTCGGCATCCACCCGTCGGCGCATTCCTCGAGGGCTTCAAGGAAGGGCTCCACTTCTCGCTCCAGCCCATTCCTCGGGTTGTAGGCTCCAGTAAAGGTGAAGCGCAGGCTATCCACCTTGCTCAGGTCACGCAGCGTCAGCACTTTCATTGAAACAGCACCTCCACGCCCTTGACGTTGCTCTGCGTCGCGTCCACCGCGTTGTTCAGCACGACTCGTTTTGGGGGCAGTAGCTCCCCGCCCTCATAAACAAGGCGCACCCGCCGAACATCCGCCTGCTGTCGCATACCGTCCCGAAGAATCTTCAGCGTTCCACCGTAGTGCTTCATCGCGTTACTGGCGTCCGTGTTCAACTGCACTGGCAGCGTATCCTCGTCCAGAACAGCGAGATTTCGGCTCTTGAAGCTGAACGTCTCCACCCGAGGTGGCTGGCCCGGTGGGGGGCGCTCCTCGATGACGAGGACGTCGGCGTACCGGAAGTCGACCTTCGACACGCCCACGTGCGTTTCGATGCGCGGCTGCTCGAAGTCGCCGAGCCACCGCCGCTGTGCACGGGGCAACGCAGCGTCCGCCTCCAGAATGGCGATCATGGTCCTCTCGAAGGCCAGGCCTCGCGCATAGTAGGAGCGCATCCACTGGTAGCCCTCCCACTTCAGGGGGCGCGTTCGCGGTGTTGTTGATGGGGCCGCTCATCGCTGGGCTCTCGGTGTAGGGCTTGCGGCGGGCCCTGGTGCGGGAGGCGCTCCCGCTGGCGGTGAGCGAGGCGCGAAACGTCCAGCAAATGGCGTCCCGTCCTGGGCCGGAAGAAGCTCACGGGCCATTGACGGGCACCTCCCCACCCGTCCCTTTTCCGCAGGAGAAAGAAGCCATGCCCCCCCTTCGCCGCAGCAGGCGGCCATCATTCCCACGCCCGCCTTGTCTCGCACGCTCAAGCGGTGCTCCGCGGCAGTGGGGGCAGCCGTCCTGACGGCCTGCACGGGCGCCCAGGTGCGGCCGGACGCGAGCCGATGCCCCACGGGTTCCCTGGAGGCGATGCGGAAGCTCGACCTGTACAAAGGCAGCAGCGCCAGTGTCTATACGGACATCACGCAACCCGGCCTGAATTCCGAAGAGCTCATCGTTCACGACGGCCCCATCGTCAGCCTCGTCATCGAGCAGTATGGAGACCTGCCCAAGGGGACCCGCCTGTATGGACGCCTCTGGACGGGGGGAGGGCGGGTGACAGGCCGCTACACCAAGGCGGAGCTGCCCGACGGAAGCATCCATCCCGTGTGCTTCGTCTACGGGAACCATGATGGCGGCGAGTGGCTCGAGGGCTCCAAGCCCGGCGCGGTCCGGATGCCGCGCACCTTTGCCTATACAGTCGTGCACGAGTTTCCGTGAGCCATTCTTGCCAGGATGCCGGGCCGGGAGAAACGTTCTAATACAACCTGATGGGTTCTGGAGAATCTGACTACTCAAAAAGTAGTCTGGCGTTGTTCTCCAAGGAGCCCGCACGGCATGAGTCCCTCCAGGACGGTGAAGCCTCTCCTCCCTGAAGTGCTGTTCAAGACCGGCTCCAAGTCGTTCGAACTGGAGCGGATCCTGCGGCGGCGCGGCCACGAGGAGCAGCACTTCCTGGCCATCCGGCGGCAGCCCGGGCGCGAGCCCGTGCCGGTGTTCCTCCAGGCGCTGTCCCTGCGCGGCGGAGACCTCTCCGCGCTGAGGGATCCACGAGCGCGGTTGAAGGAGACGCTGGCCCTCTCACGGTTGCTGGAGCACCCGCGCATCGCACGGCTGCATGGCGGCCATGAGGTGGGCGACCTGCTCTTCTTCGAATGGGAACACATCCCGGGCCCCACGCTGGACGACGTGGCGATGCTGCCGCTGGTGTATGTGCATTCCTATTCCGAGGCGTTCCTGGTGCACGTGGGCCTCCAGCTCGCGTCGCTGCTCGGGTTCCTGCATGGGAAGACAGACGCGCGGGGAGCCCCGCTGGGGTTCGTGCACCGCGACCTGCATCCGCAGGGCATCCGCTTCGGGCCGGAGGGCACTCTGAGGCTCACGGATCTGGGGGATGTCTTCTCCCGGATGCCGGGCCGGGTGCCCTCCAGCATCACGCGACCGCACGGCGAGGTGTATTACGGCGCGCCGGAGGTGCTGTTCGGCGAGGGCGCGGATGCGCGTTCGGACCTCTTCTCGCTGGGGCTCATCCTGCTGGAGCTGGCGACGGGCCTGCACCTCTACAGCCTGCCGCGCGCCCTCATGGGCGACCTGGAGGCGCGGCTGACGGACGCGGACGCGAAGCGCGTGTTCCAGGGGATGCTGGTGGCGGCGCAGGCGGGGCGCGGCTCCGGTGAGTACGCCGACGTCGTGATCCACGCCGCCGCGTACCGGCCGGAGGACCTGGAGTCATTGATGGCGCGGCTGTCGCCAGGGCTGCGCGCCATCCTCCACCGGCTGCTGCCGCGGGAACGGTCGGAGCGCTACGCGACGGCGGAGGAATTGGAGGCGGACCTCCGCGCCCACGCGGCGCAGTTGGGTGGGGACTACGGTGGCGCGGAGGCGGCCGCGGAATTCCAGCAGGCGCTCACGAAGACGTCACCGCTCATGGAGGCGTTCCAGACGGATGTGGGCGCCTTCCCGCCGGGAAGCGTGTTGCACCTGCCGACGCCCGCCGTCTGAGTCCGTGGGCGGGCCGTCTCGCTGGAGCAGCGGTGCCCGATGATGTGACCCCTACACTCCGGCCGCCGCCTGCTTCGCGTCAGCGTGCGGCAGCCGCACCGTGAACGTCGTGCCCGCCTCCCGCGTGGACGTCACGTCGATGGTGCCGCCGTGCGCGTGCACGATGGTCCGCACGATGTAGAGCCCCAGGCCCACGCTGCGCGTCGCCGCGTCCATGCCCGGCGTCCCGCGCTGCATGGGCTGGAAGATGCGGGGCAGCACGTCGGAGGCGATGGGGTCTCCGCCGTTGCGCACCTCCAGCAGGACGGCCCCGGGCACCTCCCGCAGGCGCACCGCCACCGGCGTGTCCTCCGGCGAGTACTTCAGCGCGTTGCCCAGCAGGTTGATGAGCAGCTGCGTGACGCGATCCGGATCCCAGCAGCCGCGCAGGCCCACCTGCGGCAGCGACAGCTGGACGTCGCGCTCCGGGGCGGTCATCCGCACCTCCTCCACCACCTGGTGCACCAGCGCCCCCAGCTCCAGGTCCTGGCACTGCACCGGGAGCCCGCCGCCCATGCGCGCCTGGGTGAAGTCCAGCAGGTCGCGGATCATCCGCACCGCGCGCTCCGCGGAGTTCTGGATGCGCAGGACGGCCTTCGTCGCGCGCTCGTTCAGCTCTTCGCGCCGCAGCAGCGACGTCGTGCCCAGCGTGATGGCGCTCAGCGGGTTGCGCAGGTCGTGTGACACGATGCCCACCAGGTACTGCTCGAACTCCGCGCGCTGGCGCGCCGCCTCCTCGGCGAGCTTTCGCTCCGTCACGTCCAGCCCCGTGCCCACGAAGCGCACGGGCCGGCCGTCCGGCCCGAAGTGCATGTGGCCCCGGCCAGAAATCCAACGCACGGGCTGGCCACCCTGGGGAAGCCGCACGCGGAACTCGCACGCGTACTCGCCGGAGCCTCCGGGCCGGGCTGCCTCCGCCATGGCCTGCTCCACCTGGGGCCGGTCCTCCTCCAGGACGAACTGCATGGCCTCGTCGAGCAGCACCTCGCCCTGCGTGGGCAGCCCCAGCATGGCGCGGAAGCGCGCGTCCCAGGTGCCCCGGCCCGTGGCCAGCTCGATGTCCCAACTGCCCATGTCCGCCGCTTCCAACGCCAGGCGCAGGCGCTCCTCGCTGGCCTGGAGCGTCCCCGCCAGCCCTTCCGCGCGCTGACGGGCCTGCACGGCTTCGGTGACCTCGCTGGCGACGACGAGGATGCCCTGGATGCCCACCTCCGCTTCACGCAGCGGCTGGTAGATGAAGTTGAAGTAGGTGTCCTCCAGGGCGCCCCCCGGCGCCCTCGCCAGCCGCACGTGCTGTTCGTGGCCCACGTAGGGGACGCCCGTGGTGAGCACGTCATCCATCAACTTGCGGAAGCCCTGCCCCTTCACCTCCAGCAGGACGTCGAACAGGGGGCGGCCCAGGACCTGGGCGCTGGCGCGGCCCCAGAGCTGGCACGCGCGGTCGTTGGCCAGCTCCACCACGTGCTCGGGGCCGCGGAGGATGGCGAGCGCGACGGGGGCCTGCTGCAACAGCATGTGCAGATGGCCAAGCGCCGTGTCCGCCCGGACGCGCGCGGTGCGGGCCTCCAGGAGCAGCCGTGCGCGTCCGCTCTCCTCCTCCCGCCGCAGGGTGACATCCTGCATGGCGCCCACCATGCGCACGCCGCGGCCCGTGGCGTCGCGCAGGATGACGCCCGTGTCCAGCACCCGCACGGCGTCACCCTGGCGGTTGATGAACCGGTACTCGTCCTGCCAGCGCGCCTGCGTGCCCCGGATGGCCGCGCGGATGCCGTGCTCCACCCGCTCCCGGTCCTCCGGGTGGATGCGCTCCACCCACCAGCTCGCCAGGGGGCCCGTCTCCTCGGGGGCGAAGCCGAGCAGCCGGCGCGTCTCCCCGCTCCAGGCGACCTCCTGCGTGAGCAGGTTCCAATCCCAGACGGTGTCCGCGGCGGCCTGGCTGGCCAGCCGGTAGCGCGACTCCGACGCCTCCAGCCGCGCGGTGGTCTCCCGCAGCTGGCCCATCAGCAGGGCGCGGTCGAGGATGCCGGAGAGGTACTCCACCAGCGTCTCCAGGAAGCGCTTGGTCTGCGGAGGCACCGGCCGCGCCTCCGCGAAGCCCACGCACAGCACCCCCATCAGCTCGCCATGGGGCCACAGCCGCAGGCCCAGGAGCGTGCTCCAGCCGGGGACGTGCAGTCCCTCGCGCGCGGCGTCCTCCAGGCCCCGCGCCTGCGCGAGCACCAGCGGCTCCTCCGAGCGCGCCACCCGGCCCAGGAAGGAGGGCCCCTTCGAATCCACCCACCGGCCCGGAGGCGGCACCAGGTGCTCGGTGTGCGCGACGGGGACCATCCTCTGGCCTCCCGCGTCCACGAGGAACAGCTCCGCCCCGGCGGCCACCAGCGCGCGGGCGATGAGCTCCACCAGCGGCTTCAGCGGCCCCTGCATGTCCGCGCCGGGCTCCAGCGACCGGGGCGCCAGCGCGTCCATCTGGCGCAGGAAGCGCTTCTCCCGCTGGCGGTCCTCCAGCGAGTAGCCGGAGAAGAGGACCACCACGTGGTCCATGGCCTCTTCAAGCTGCTGGAAGAGGCACTGCAGGTCCGCGGCGTCGGGTTTGCGCTCCGGCCGGGCGTCCTCCCAGAGCTGGGGGACGAGCCGCCCCAGGAGCGTGTATTCGTCCGTCGCGTCCTCCTGCGTGGCGCCCACGCGCAGCCGCAGGTTGATGTGGGCCTCCTCCAGGCGCGACCGCGTCTCCAGCCGCTCTTGCGTGGCGCCGTGCCGGCAGATGGTCGCCACCGCGTGCAGGTACTCAGGAAGCGTGGAGATGACCTCCGACGGCTTCAGCCCCTGCGTGCTCTCCAGTCGGCGCGCGGCTTCCGCGAAGCGCCGCACCAGGACGTCCAGGTTCGCTTCGATGAAGTCCGCGATGAGGTTCATGGGGCCGTAGAGAAGGGGGTAGGGGCTCGGGCCTCCAGGTGCAACCGACCCGCCTGGTTTCGCTCGCGATTCCCGACAGGCGGACGGGCGGGGGCCCGCTCCGCGTGAAATCGCCGCGCGCCGTGAGGGGCCAGGGAGCACGACTTCCTTGGCGCTCGTAGCAATACCTGCGTAGGCTGCCGCCCGTGAGCAGCACCCCTGCGCGTTCCATCATCCTCATCGTCGACGACGAACCGGACCTGCGCGAGGTCGTGGCGGAGCTGCTGGAGATGGAGGACTACACGGTGCTCCAGGCCGCCAACGGCCAGGCCGCGCTGGACGTCCTCGCCGCCAACGCGCAGCCCTGCCTGGTGCTGCTGGACCTGATGATGCCGGTGATGGACGGACACGAGTTCCTCCACCGGCTGCGCGAGGACGAGCGCTACCGCGAATTGCCCGTGCTGATGCTCACCGCCCACTTCTCCGCCAAGGTCCCGCCGGGCACGGTGGGCCTCTTGCGCAAGCCCGTGGACATCGCGGAGCTGCTGGCCATGGTGGCGCGGCACTGTCCCGCCGCCGCCTGAGCCCCCGGCTTCACGCGGGCGCGGTGTGCACCGCGATGGCGTCCAGCAGCGCCTCCAGCTTCACCGGCTTGCCCAGCCGTCCGGCCACGCCCTGCGGCAGGGGCAGGGTGGGGTGCGCCGTCAGCACCAGCACCTGCGTGAGCGCGAGCGCTCCCGTGCCGCGCAGGTGTTCGATGAAGGCGTGGCCGTCCATCACCGGCATCACCAGGTCCAGCAGGATGAGGGCGGGCATCCGCTCCTGCTTCGCCAGCAGGTTCAACGCGTCCTGTCCGTTCCCGGCCGTGAGGACGCGGTAGCCCTCCGACTCCAGGATTTCGCGCAGCGCCTCGCGGACGTCTTCGTTGTTCTCCACGAGGAGCAGGGGAGGGCGGTGTTGCGATGTGGACACCCGTGCACCGTAGGGCACGGGCCCCGGTGTTGCCAGGGGGCTCGTGGGCCTGGACGGCCGGGAGGCACGGGAGCGGGGCGTCGTGCGTCCCTCGTGACTCACGCGCCCCCGCGCGGCAGCGTCAGGGTGAAGACCGTGGCCTGCGCGTCCGACGTGACGGTGAGCGTGCCCCGGTGGCCCCGGGCAATCTGTTCGGAGATGAAGAGGCCCAGGCCCAGGCCCGACGGGACGTGGGCCCCGGTGTGCGCGCGCTGGAAGGGGTGGAACAGGCTCTCCAGCTCCTCCGGGGCAATGGGCTCGCCCGGGTTGCTCACCCGCGCCATGACCTGCTCCGGCTCGCCCACGAGCGCCAGCTCCACGGTGGCGTCCGGGGGGCTGTACTGGAGCGCGTTGCCCACCAGGTTGCTCAAGACCTGCGCCAGCCGGTCCGCGTCCCAGTTCCCCGTGAGGGGGCCGGTGGACGTCACCCTCACGGTGCGGTGGGGGTGCACCAGTTCCAGCTCCTCCACCACCTGGCGCGCCACCTGGCCCAGGTCCGTGGCGCCCGGGTTCAGCGGGATGCCGCCGCCCAGCCGGCTGCGGGTGAAGTCCAGCAGCTCGGTGATCATCCGGGTCATCCGGTCCGTGCTGCTGATGATGCGGCTGGCGGTGCGCACCAGCGGCGGGGGCAGCTGGTCGCTGGCGACGAGGAAGCTGGCCCCCATGCGGATGGAGTTGAGGGGGTTGCGCAGGTCGTGGCCCACGATGCCCAGGAAGCGCTCGCGGAACTCCGCGGACGCGCGCAGCTCCGCCTCCGCCTGCTTGTGCCGGGTGACGTCCACCAGCACGCTGCCCACGCCCACCACCTCGCCCCGGCTGGTGCGCACCGGGTGGTAGCTGGCCATCACGTACAGTTCGCCGAGGGGGGCGTCCGGGTGCTCCAGCGTGAAGCCCAGCTCCTCCACGGGCTCCCCCGTGTCCATGACGCGGCGGAGGATGGGCTCCAGCCGCGCGGCGAAGCGGGGCAGGACCTCCGCCAGCGTCCGGCCCGGATAGGCCTCCACGGGCAGCCCGTCCAGCTTCGCCATGCGCGCGTTGACGCGCACGAAGCGCAGGTCCCGGTCCAGCAGCGACAGCCCCACGGGTGAGGACGTGAGCAGCGCGTCCAGCTGCGCGAACACCTCCGCCTTCTCCTCGCTCGTGCGCCGCACGTCGTCCACCAGCCGCTTGGTGCGCGCGAGCGCGTCCACCCGCGCGCGCACCTCCTCCGTGCGGAAGGGCTTGGCCACGTAGTCGTTGGCGCCCGCGCGCAGGCCCTGCACCAGGTCCTCCGGCCGGCCGTGCGCGGTGAGCAGCAGCACCGGCAGGGCCTGGGTCTCCCGCTGGCCGCGCAGGAACTGGCAGACCTCCGGACCGGACATCCCCGGCATCTCCCAGTCCAGCACCACCACGTCCGGCGCCCGCCCGGCGTGCAGCCTTTCGAGCATGGCCGCGCCGTCCGGGAAGGTCTCCACCTGGAAGCCTGTTCCGAGCGCCGTCTTGATGAAGCGCGCTTCACTGGCGCTGTCGTCCACCACCCAGACGCAAGGTGCGTGCTCCAGGGGGAGTGGGGGCGGGCCCGGCAGGCGGGGGAAGGAAGCGTCGGGCGGAGAGGGCGGGCGCATGGTTGGAATTCGGTTCCCGGAGCGGAAAAAACAGCGGGGCGCAGGGTGCCGGATGTGCGGGCAGTCGTGGCGCTTCGTCGCCCGCCGTGGCACATCGTCCAAGGCGGGCGTAGACCAGCCAACGTTCAACGCGCGCCGGATGACTCATTTCTTTCAGCGGGTCGGAATCGATCTAGCTTGGCCGGTCGTTTCCAGAGGACGCCATGCCCGAGGTACTCGTCGTCGATGACAGCAAGGTGATGCGCGAGATGGTGGTCGCCTGCCTGCGGCCCTATCCGGACAGCCGCTTCACCCAGGCGTCCAGCGGACTGGAGGCCATCGAGCAGCTGTCGCTCAAGCCGTACGACCTGCTCGTCCTGGACCTCAACATGCCGGACATCGGCGGCATCGAGGTGGTGGAGTTCGTGCGCGGCCAGGACCACCTGCGCGAGCTGCCCATCATCATTGTCACCACGCGCGGCGACGAGGCCTCCCGCGAGCGCGCGCTGCAGGCCGGCGCGGACCGCTTCATGACCAAGCCCTTCACGCCGGACTCCATCCAAAGCGCCGCCCGGGCCCTTCTGGAGAAGGCCCCGGCCGAGGCGCCGCGCGGGTGACCGGAACCGGGGAGTTCGCGGAGTTCCTCCCCGCCTACCTGGCGGAGGCGGATGAGTTGCTCGCCTCCGCGCAGAAGGACCTGCTCGCGGTGGAGGAGGCCGTGCGCAAGGGGCAGGCGCAGCCTCGCGCGGTGCGCGAGCTGTTCCGCGCGCTGCACACGCTCAAGGGCCTGTCCGCCATGGTGGACGTGGAGCCCGTCGTCTCCCTGGCGCACTGGATGGAGGCGTCGCTGCGGCTGGCGGATCAAGCCGGCGGCCGGCTGCCCGAGTCCAGCGTGGAGCCGCTGGTGGAGGGCCTGCGCGCCATCGAACTGCGCGTGCGGCAGCTGGGCGCCGGGAAGACGGCGTCGCCCGCGCCCGCGAACCTGCTGGAGCGGCTGGAGGCGCTGGGGCCGCAGGTGCGGGACGCGGCTCCCAAGCGGGACCGGCCCGTGAAGCTGGACGCGGAGGCCTCGTTCGCCTCCCGCCTGGCCCCGTCCGAGCGCGAGCAACTGGAGGGCGGGCTCGCCGGAGGCCAGCGCGCGCTGCGGCTGGACTTCGTGCCGTCGTCGGAGCGCGCGGCGAAGGGGCTCAACATCAACACCGTGCGCGAGCGGGTGGCGAAGCTCGCGGACATCGTGAAGGTGCTGCCCCTGTCCGGAGCCGCCGCGGGGGGCGCGTCGCTCGCGTTCGCGCTGCTGCTCATCACCCGGGTGGAGGACGCCGTGCTGCTGGACGCCGTGGGCGGCCCGCCCGCCACGGTGCGCTCGCTGGAGTCGTCCATGCCCGCGGAGGCCCCGCCCGCGGAGCTGGCTCCGGGCGGTGACGCGGCCCTGCCCGGCGCCGCCGTCCTTGAAGAAGAGCTGGACGAGCCGGAGGTGCGCCGGGGCGGAGGCCTCCTGCGCGTGGAGGTGTCCCGGCTGGACGAGGCCATGGAGTGGCTGGCGGCGCTCGTGGTCAACCGCTCGCGGCTGGCGCGCGCGGTGGCGGCGCTCACCCAGGCGGGAGCGCCCACGCGGGAAATCACCGCCATCCTCCAGGAGAACGGCCGGCAGCTGCGCGACCTGCGCTCGGCCATCCTGCGGCTGCGCATGGTGCGCGTGGGTGACGTGCTGGAGCGGCTGCCCCTGCTGGTGCGCGGCCTGCGCCGGGCCACGGGCAAGGCGGTGCGGCTGGAGCTGGACGTGGGCGACGCGGAGCTGGACAAGGCGGTGGCGGACCGGCTGTTGCCCGCGCTGGTGCACCTGGTGCGCAACGCCGTGGACCACGCGCTGGAGTCTCCCGAGGAGCGCCAGGCCGCGGGCAAGGCCGCCGAAGGGCTGGTGCGCCTCACCTGCCATGCGCGCGCCAGCGGCCAGCTGGAGCTCACCCTGCGCGACGACGGACGCGGCGTGGACGCGAAGGCGGTGGCGAAGGCGGCGAACGCTCCCGTGCCGGACTCCGCGGACGCGCTCCTGGACCTGTTGTGCCGGCCCGGCCTGTCCACGCGCCAGGAGGCCACGCGCACCAGCGGCCGGGGCATGGGCATGGACATCGTGCGCCGCATCGTCGTGGAGCAGCTGGGCGGCGAATTGAGCATGGACACGCGCAAGGGCGTGGGCACCACCTTCACCGTGTGCGTCCCCCTGACGGTGACGCTGATGGACGCCATCGTCTTCGAGTGCGCGGGCCGGCGTTACGCCGTCGCGGTGGGCACCGTGGAGGAGCTCATCGACGTGGCGGGCGTGGTGCGCCCCGCGGGCGCGGACGGCGTGGGGCTGGTGGAGCGCCGGGGCGCGGCGGTGCCGCTGGTGTCGCTGGCGCGGCTCCTGGACGCGGCCGTGGACGCCAACGCGGCGGGCCAGGGCGCCAAGGCGCTCATCGTGCGCCAGCGCGGGGAGCCGGTGGCCTTCGCGGTGGACCGGCTCGTGGGACAGCAGGAGATCGTGCTGCGGCCGCTGGAGGATCCGCTCGTGCGCGTGCCCGGCGTGGCGGGCGCCACGGACCTGGGCGACGGGCAGCCCACGCTGGTGCTGGACCTGGGCGCGCTGGGCGCGGCCCGTGTGGGCCGCCGCAAGCGTGCGTCCCGGGCAGGGGAGTGGGTGTCATGAACGTGCTGCACGTGCTGTTCAAGGTGGACGGGACGGAATACGCGATGCCCGCGGCGGAAGTGGTGCAGATGGAGTCCTTCACCGGCGCGACGCCGGTGCCCGGGGCGCCTCCGCACGTGGCCGGCCTGGTGCAGGTGCGTGGCCGGGTCATCCCAGTGGTGGACGCGCGCGCGCGCTTCGGCCTGCCGGCGGGGACGCAGTCGCTGGATTCACGGGTGGTGGTGGGGCAGCTGGGCGAGCGCACCGTGGGGCTGCTCGTGGACAGCGCCCGCGAGGTGTTGAAGCTGGACCCCCGCACCATCCAGCCGCCCCCACCCATGGTGGTGGAGGGCGCGAAGGGATTCGTGAAGGCCGTGGCGCAGGTGGGCCCGCGGCTGGTGATGCTCATCGATTTCCCCCGCGTGGTGGGGGAGGAGACGGCGGATGTCGACGGACAACGGTAACAGCGTGCGGCTGGCGGACGCGCGGGCGCTGGCGGAGCGCACCACGCTCCAGGTGGAAGAGGGCGCGGGGCTGGTGAAGTCCACCGAGCAGCTGGCGTCACGGCTGGCCTCCGCGGGCAACGAGCAGGCCGCGGCGGGCGAGCAGGTGCGCATCGCCATCGAGTCCGTGGCCGCGCAGGTGGAGGAGACGAGCGCCGCGGTGCAGTCGCTGGTGCGCAACCAGGGCGCGGTGACCGCCTCCGCGCGCGGCGTGCAGCAGGAGGTGGAGGCCACCGCCGGCACCATGCAGGAGATCACCGCGTCGGTGGCGGGCGTGCGCAAGGACGCGGGCTCGCTCGCTTCCAATGCGGACGTGACGGCCACCACGCTGGAGCAGGTGGCGCGCTCGGTGAAGGGCGTGAGCGCCAACGCGGAGGAGCTGGCCGCCTCCAGCGAGGAGCTGCTGGCGAGCATGCAGGAGATGACCGCCACGGTGGAGGACCTGGTCGCGCGCAACCAGACCAGCGCCGCCACCACGGAGGAGGTCGCCGCCACCATCGAGGAGATGTCCAAGGGCGTCACCCGGCTGGCCGCGGACGCGCAGGGCGTGGGCGAGCGCATGGGGCAGGTGTCCGGCGCCGTCGTGTCCCTGGGCAAGACGCTCCAGGACGTGGCGCGCGACGCGGGCACCATGTCCTCCAGCGTGGAGGAGACGGCCGCCGCCACCGAACAGGTGGCTCGCAGCACGCGCGGCGTGGCGGAGCACACCCGCACCCTGGAGGCGAGCGCGCTGGCGACCGCGTCCACCGTGCAGGAGGTGGCCGCCAGCGTGGAGGAGGTGGCCGCCACCGCGGAGAAGAACGCCGCCGTGGTGGACGCCAACGCGGCCACCATCGAGCAGCTGTCGCGCTCCGCCCAGTCGGTGGCCCGCGCCGCGGAGAGCATCAACGGCCTGGCGTCCACCAGCGCCACCGCGTCCTCGCAGCTGGAGTCCTCCACGCGCCGCGCGGCGCAGCTGACGGACGAGGCGCGGCAGGCCGCGGAGCGCGTGGGCACGAGCGCGCGCGAGGGTGGCGCCACCGTGGCGCGCTCCATCGCGGGCTTCGGCCGCATCCGCCAGTCCATCGTGGAGTCGTCCGGGGTGATGAAGGAGATGGGCCGGCGCGCCGAGGAGATTGGCGACATCGTGCAGACCATCAACCTCATCGCGGACCGCACCAACCTCCTGTCGCTCAACGCCAGCATCGAGGCGGCGCGCGCGGGCGAGCACGGCCGCGGCTTCGCGGTGGTGGCGGAGGAGATCCGCGCCCTGGCGGACCGCGCGGCGGCGGCCAGCGGCGACGTGGCCAAGATCGTCCGGGGGCTCCAGACGACGGCGCGCGAGGCGGCGGTGGCCACCGGCGAGGGCGTGCGCGCGGCGGACGAGGGCGCGGCGCTGGCGGGGGACGCGGAGCGCGCGCTGGGCACCATCCTCAAGGGCGTGGACGACCTGGGCCAGAACGTGCGCGAGGCGTCGCGCGCGTCCGCGGAGCAGGTGCAGGCGGTGCAGGCGCTGGTGCAGGCCACGGCGAAGGTGAGCGAGCAGGGGCGGCTCATCGCGGCTTCCGCGGTGGAGCAGGCGCAGGCCGCGCAGGCGCTGACCCAGGGCGGCACGGAGATGCGGCGCATGGCGCGGCAGACCACCCAGGCCACCCAGGACCAGGCCAAGGCGCTGCGCGACGCGGTGCGCTCCAACACCCAGCTGACGGAGGTGGCGGAGAAGGTGTCGCGTGCGATGCAGGAGCAGGCGCAGGCCGCCACGGACCTGGCCCGGAGCACCACGCAGATGCGCCAGCTGGTGCAGGGCGTGAGCGGCGCGGTGATGGCGCAGGGCCAGCAGGTGGCGGTGCTGGGAGCGACGGCGCAGGAGGTGGCGTCCGCCACGCAGCGCACGCTCACCGGCGTCGCGGAGCAGGCCAAGGCCGCGCAGGAGGTGACGCGCGCCATGGAGGCCACGCGCAAGGAGGTGGCCCAGTCCACGCGCGCCATGGCGGAGCAGGTCCGCGCCCTCAAGCAGGGCGAGGTGGCCAGCCGCCAGGTGGCGAACCTGGCCAAGGAGGTGACGCGCGCCACGGAGGAGCAGTCCCAGGCGCTCACGTCGCTGGTGCGCGGCGCGGAGGAGGTGCGCCGGGTGGCGAGGACGACCGCGCGCGCGCTGGACGAACAGACGGAGGCGCTGGGCATGCTCACCACGTCCACCGCGAAGCAGGCCTCGGGCGCGGCCGTGGTGGCCAAGGCGGTGCAGGAGCAGGCCACCGTGACCGAGCAACTGGGGCGGTCCGTGGAGGAGATGCGGACGCGGGCGCGGGAGATCGCCGTCACCACCGCCCAGCAGGCGCGCTCCACCGCCGCCACCGCGCATGAGGTGCGGGAGGTGGCCGGCCGGCTGGGACAGCTGGCGCGGCTGCACGGAGAACAGGTGGAGGGGCTGGCGCACCTGAGCGGCCTGCTGGGCGCCCAGGAGACCGCGGCCCCCCGGAACCCAAGGGAGCAGGCCACGTGAGCAGCACGACCGCGAAGCAACACCCGCTGTCGCTGTCCGCGGAGGACCGCGCCCGGGTGGAAGAGGTGGACCAGCTGGCGCGCCG
Source organism: Corallococcus sp. M7 (assembly GCF_054512695.1). Classification (NCBI taxonomy): domain Bacteria; kingdom Pseudomonadati; phylum Myxococcota; class Myxococcia; order Myxococcales; family Myxococcaceae; genus Corallococcus; species Corallococcus sp. M7. The sequence continues at coordinate 9,324,113 of NZ_CM137252.1, read as the reverse complement.
GGGCCCGGCGAGCCTGCCGGTGCTGGTGGACGGGCTGGACGCGCCGTCGTGGGCGGTGCGCCGCGCCGTGGTGTCCGCGCTGGCGCGCCTGGGCACCGCCGCGGTGGAGCCCCTGTGTGACGTGCTGCGCCACCGCCGGGACAACGAAGCGCGCATCGCCGCGGCGGTGGACGCGCTGGTGGCCGCCACGGGTGAGGTGGAGGGGCCGGTGGAGATGTTGGGGGACGACCCCAACCCGGCCATCGTCTGTGACGCCGCCCAGGTCCTGGGACGCCGCCGCAGCCGGCGGTCCGTGTCGCTCCTGTCGCGGCTCATCGTCCACCCGGACGACAACGTGGCGGTGGCCGCCATCGAGGCGCTGGGCCGCGTGGGCGGCGGCGCGGCGGTGGACGCGCTCCTGTCCTCGCTGGGAAGCGGCAACTTCTTCCGCATCTTCCCCGCCATCGACGTGCTGGGCCGCTCGGGCGACCCCACCGTCGTGCCGGCGCTGATGGCGCTGTTGTCCGACCCCTTCTACGTCCTGGAGGCGGCGCGCGCGCTGGGCCGCACCGGCCAGGAGGCCGCGGTGCCCGCGCTGGTGGGCCTGCTCCAGCGCGGCAACGACGCGGTGGTGCGCGTGGCGGCGGTGGCGCTCGTCGAAATCCACGACGCGCAGGTGCAGCGCTTTGGCGGCGCGCGCACGGTTCCGTCCGTGCTGCGCTCCAGCTCCTCGGAGCCGCACCCCACCGGGCGCCGGCTGGCCCAGGTCATCGCGGGCGCGGACGCGGGGGAGAAGACCGCCATCGCGCGCCTGCTGGGCTGGGTGGGCGGCGCGGACGCGGCCACGGGGCTCCTGAAGCTCCTGGACTCGCAGGACCTGGGCGTGTCGCGCGCGGCCGCGGCGGCCCTGGGTGAATTGGGCGCGGAGGCGGACGCGCAGATCCTCCAGGCGCTGCGCGAGGGGGACAGCTCGCGCCGGCGGGTGCTGCTGCCCCTGGTCGGCAAGCGCTCCGCGGCGGTGCCGGACGTGCTGTTGTGCCTGGAGGACCGGGACGCGACGGTGCGCGCGCTGGCGGCGGAGACGCTGTCGCGCATTGGCGACACGTCCGCGGTGCCGGCCCTGTTCGCGCGGCTGGCGGACGAGGACCCCCGCGTGTCGCAGGCGGTGGTGGGCGCCATCCAGTCGCTGGGCAGCGAGACGACGGAGAAGCTGGCGCTGGAGGCCGCGCGCTCCACGGACGTGCGCCAGCGGCGGGCGGCGCTGCGCATCGTGGCGTACTTCGGCTACCCGCGCGGCCTGGACGCGCTCCTGTTGGCCATGCGGGACCCGGACGAGCGGCTGCGCGACGCGGCCATCTACGGCCTGCCCTTCATCGACGACCCGCGCGCGGTGGACGCGCTGCTGGCCGCCGCGAACCACGAGTCGGAGCGCACGCGCGCCACCGCCATGCGCGCGCTGGGCCAGACGGACAAGCAGGCGCGCATCACCTCCACGCTGCTGGGCGGTCTGAACGACCGCGATCCATGGGTGCGCTACTACGCGTGCCAGTCGCTGGGGAAGCTCAACGAGGAGGCCGCCGCGGACGCCATCGTCGCGCTGGCCAACGACGACGCGGGCCAGGTGCGCGTGGCGGTGGTGGACGCGCTGGCGCACATGCACACGGAGAGCGCCATGGCGGCGCTGCGCCGGGCGGCCTCGTCGGCGGACGCGGACGTGCGCCGCGCGGCCCTGCTGGGGCTGGGCGTGGCCCGGCGGCCGGACGCGCTGCCGGTGCTGCTGGAGGCGGTGCATTCAGAGGACCCCGCCACGCGGCTCGTGGCCCTGTCCGCCGTGGCGGAGTACGACGCGCCGGAGACGCTGCCCGCGCTCCTGCGCGCCGCCGGGGACCGGGATGACAGCGTGCGCAGCGCGGCGGTGGGCTTCCTCGCCACGCGCACGGGCTCGCACGCGACGCAGCAACTGGTGTCGCTCCTGGGCGACATGATGCTGCGCGAGCAGGTGGTGTCCGCGCTGGCGCTGCCCGTGGAGGGGCGCCTGCCCGGGCTGATGGCGGCGCTGGAGGTGGCGGACGACGCGACGGCGCCCCTCTTGGTGGCGGCGCTGGCGCGCATGCGCCGGGCGGACGCGAGGGCGGCGCTGATGCAGTCGCTCGTGAGCGCGAGCCCCGCGGGCCGCCGGGCCACCGCGCCCGCCGTGGCGGCGCTGGGCACGGTGGAGGCGCGCGAGGCGCTGGACAAGGCGGCCCACCGCGACGAGGACCCGGAAGTGCGCCGGGCCTGCCTGCTGGCACTGGGGCGCTAGGACACCCAAGCCCCATGAGCACGCTGCCGCTGTCCCCGCAGGTCCTGGCCATCCTCTCCATGCTCATCGAGCAGCGCTCGGGCCTTCACTACGGGCCCGAGGACCGGGACCTGCTGGCGGAGAAGCTGTCCACCCGGGCGTTGGATGCCGGGTTCGACTCGCTGCTCGATTACTACTACTTCCTGCGCTACGACCCGAAGGGGCCGGAGACGCTGGACTCGCTGGTGGAGGCGCTGCTCGTCCACGAGACGTACTTCTTCCGCGAGCCCCAGGCGCTGGAGGTGCTGGTGGACGAACTGCTCGTGCCGGAGGTGCGCGCGGGCAGGAAGCCCCGCGTGTGGTGCGCGGCGTGCTCCACCGGTGAGGAGCCCCTCACGCTGGCCATGCTGCTGGACTCGCGCGGCGTGCTGGGGGACGTGTCCATCCTGGCCACGGACCTGAGCTCCAAGGCGCTGGAGCGCGCGAAGGCGGGGGAGCACAACCTGCGCTGCCTGCGCGCGCTGCCCCCGGGCGTGATGGGGCGCTGGCTGGACATGGTGGACGGACGTCCCCGCGTGCGGCCGGACCTGATGGCCCGCGTGGAGTGGCGCCAGCTCAACCTGGTGGACACGGAGGGCTACCCGCAGCCGGGCAGCTGCGACGCCATCCTCTGCCGCAACGTGCTCATCTACTTCCAGGACGACACCGCGCGCCGCGTGGTGGACGGGCTCACCCGGGCGCTGCGGCCGGGCGGGCACCTGGTGGTGGGCACCTCCGAGTCCCTGATGCGCTTCGGCACGGCGCTGCGCTGCGAGGAGCGCCGCGGCGCGTTCTTCTACAGCAAGGCGGACACATGACGTTGCGCGTGCTGGTGGTGGACGACTCGGCGTTCGCGCGCAAGGTGCTGCGCAAGGTGCTGTCGGACGCGGAGGGGCTGGAGGTGGTGGGCACCGCGCGCGACGGCCTGGACGCGCTGGAGCGGGTGGCGGAGCTCAAGCCGGACGTCATCACCCTGGACCTGGTGATGCCGTCCCTGGACGGGACGGGCTTCCTGCGAGCCCTGTCCGGCATGCCGGACGCGCCGCGCGTGGTGGTGGTGAGCAGCGCGGGCGCGGACAGCGACCTGGCGGTGGCCGCGCTCCAGGCGGGCGCGGTGGACCTGGTGCACAAGCCCACGGCGCTCGCCACGGACCGGCTCTACGAATTGGGCGCGGAGCTGGTGGAGAAGGTGCGCACCGCGGGGCGCGCGGTGCCGCGCTACCAGCAGGAGCTGGCGGAGGCCTCGGACGCCCCGCCCCCGAAGCAGTCCCTGCCCGCGACGTCGACGAAGCTCCTGGCGGTGGGCACGTCCACGGGCGGGCCGCAGGCGCTGACGCGGCTGTTGTCCGCGATGCCCCGGGACTTCCCGGCGCCGGTGGTGCTCGCGCTGCACATCCCCGCAGGCTACACGGAGGCCGTGGCGAAGCGGCTGGACTCGCAGAGCGCGCTGGAGGTGGTGGAGGCGCGCGACGGCATGGAGCTGGTGCCGGGCCGCGCGGTGCTGGCGCGCGCGGGCCACCACCTGAAGGTGGCGCGGCACGGGGCGCTCAACCTGGTGCGCCTGGACCGCCACCCGCTGGGCACCCCGCACCACCCTTCCGTGGACGTGCTCTTCCAGAGCGTGGCGGAGGTCTGGGGGAAGGACGCGCTGGGGCTGGTGCTCACCGGCATGGGCGAGGACGGGCTCCAGGGCGCGCGGGCCCTGCGCGCCGCGGGCGGCGTGGTGCTCACGGAGGCGGAGTCCTCCTGCGTGGTGTACGGCATGCCGCGCGCGGTGGCGGAGGCGGGCCTGTCCAACGGCAACGCGCCGCTGGACGCGCTGGTGCCCCTCATCTCGCGCTTCGTCTGACGGACCGCGGGCCCGCGCTGTTTCAGTCGCGGTGCGAGGGCGGCGAAGGCGGCTCCGGCGGCGGGCCCTTCCGGGGCGGCGCCCGGCGCGGCAGCGTGACGGTGAAGGTGGTGCCGTCGTCCTCGGTGGACGTCACCTCGATGGTGCCGCCGTGGGCGTGCACGATCTCGCGCACGATGTAGAGCCCCAGGCCATAGCTCATCTTCAGCGTGCGCGTCTGCTGCGGGCCCTGACGGAAGGGCTCGAAGAGGTGGGGCAGGGTGGCTTCCGGGATGGGGCGGCCCTGGTTGTGGACCGTCACCACCACCTTGTTGCGCAGGCCGCGCGTGGACAGCAGCACGGGCGCGTCCGCCGGGCCGTACTTGAGGGCGTTCTCCGTCAGGTTGGACACCACCTGCGCCAGGCGGTCCGGGTCCCAGTGCCCCTGCGTGTTGCCCTTGTGCTCCACGACGATGTCGCGCTTCGGGAAGGCCACGCGGAACTCGTGCGCCACCTTGGCCAGCAGCTCCTGCGTGTCCGTGCCGCGCGGTTCAATCACCACGCCGCCCACCAGCCGGGCGCGGGTGAAGTCCAGGAGCAGGCGCGTCAGCCGTTCGATGCGGACCGCCGCGGTGGCGATGCGCTGGCTGGTGCGCGCCGTCTCCTCCGCGGGTCCGCCGGCCGCGAGCACGCGCGACCAGTTCATGATGGCGCCGAGCGGGCTGCGGATGTCGTGGCTGATGATGCCCATCAGGTGTTCCTGGAACTCGGCGTGCCGGCGCACCTCGTCTTCCGCCCACTTGCGCTGGGTGATGTCGCGGCTGATGCCGAACAGGCCGAACACGTTGCCTTCCGGGTCGCGCAGCGGGCCCTTGGTGGACATCCACACGCGCGGGTCGCCGTCGGGGGCGCGCTGCGTGTCTTCGTAGGTGAGGGGATGGCCCGCCTTGAGCACGTCCCGGTCGTGCTTCAGGTTGACGCGGGCCTCGTCGGGCGGGAAGAGCTCCGCGTCGGTGCGGCCCCGCACCTCCGCCACGGTGCGGCCCACGGCGCGAGCGCCCGCGGAGTTGATGACCTGGTAGGTGCCATCCATGTCCTTGATGTAGATGGCGTCGGTGGTGCCCTCCATCACCGCCTGGAAGAGCTGCCCCACGCGCTGCAGCTCGTGGCGGGCCTGGAACTCGCGGCTGATGTCGCGGCAGTGCACCAGCAGGCCGCCGTCCACGGGGCGGGCGCTCACCTCGAAGCAGAGGCCGCCCTCGTGCCAGCGGTGCTCGTAGGGCTCGGGGGAGGGCTGCTCGGTGGCGGGCGCGTCCAGGCGCAGGTGCGGGCCCAGGCCCAGCACGTCCGCCACCTTCTTGCGCAGGTCATCGCCCGGCTGGACGCGGGGCCCCAGCAGCTCGCGCATGCGCCGGCTCAGCCAGGTGATGCGCCAGCCCGCGTCCACGCCGAGGAAGGCCTCTGGCAGCGCCTCCAGCAGCCCTTGCAGACCCGGGCCAGAGGCCTCCGTCGGGGACGGGGCGGAAGGACGGGAACGCGGGCGGGCGGGAGCTTGGGCCATCGGTGGGTCGTCGGGGTACGACGGGGAGCGGGTTCCTTCAGGTGGGAAACACAGCGGTGCCGCGGAGCGTGCCCGGCTTCAACCCCGGAACACGGAACCAGGATGGCGAAGGGCGTCCTGACCGCCTGTCTACGCGAAACAAGGACTCGTGGATTTCCGAGGGTAGGGAGGAACCTCCAGGAGGAAACGGGTCAGTGCTGTTCTTGTCGCCCACGCCGCGCGCGAGGTCCGCCATGAGACAGAAGACACGGGTTGGAACGGGGACGGGGCGCATCCTCCCGGAACCATACCCCGCGGAAGGCCAGGCGGGGGCCCGCCCCGAGGGGTGACCCGCGACTTGTGCCCCGGGCGGAGGGTTGTGGCCGGAGCGGATGCTCCAGGGTCTCCCAGGCGATGGGAAAACGGGGTGGACGCCACCCGGGGGGGCCCTGTCCCTCCCGGCTCAGGGCTTCTTCGCCTCGCGAGGCTCCTTGGCCTCCCGGGCCTCGGCGTCCCCGCGCTCCAGCTTGCGGTAGAGCGTCTTGCGGTCCACGCCCAGGATGCGCGCGGCGAGCGTGCGGCTGCCGCCCACCGCCTCCAGCACGCGGTGGATGTAGCGGCGCTCCAGCTCCTCCAGCGTCACCAGCTCCGAGGGGTCCGTGTTCTCCGGCACCACGCGCGGCGTGCTGTAGTTGCGGATGCGCTCCGGCAGGTCATCCACCGTGAGCTGTTCGAAGGACGTGAGCGCCACGGCGCGCTCGATGCAGTTCTGCAATTCGCGCACGTTGCCCGGCCAGCCATAGGCCAGCAGGCGCTGCGCCGCCGCGGGGGACAGGCCCACCACCTTCTTGCCCGTGCGGGACGCGAACTGCTCCACGAAGCGCTGGGACAACAGCAGCACGTCGTTGCCGCGCGCGCGCAGCGGAGGCAGCTCCAGGCCAATGACGTTGAGCCGGTAGTAGAGGTCCTCGCGGAAGCGGTTCTCCTCCACCGCCAGCTCCAGGTCGCGGTTGGTCGCCGCGACGATGCGCGCGTCGAAGGGCGTCTCCGTGTCCCCGCCCACCGGGCGCACCACGCGCTCCTGCAACGCGCGCAAGAGCTTCGGCTGGAGCGTCATGGGCAGCTCGCCCACCTCATCCAGGAACAGCGTGCCGCCGTTCGCCTTCACGAACAGGCCCGTGCGTGACGCCTTCGCGTCGGTGAAGGCGCCCTTGGCGTGGCCGAACAGCTCGCTCTCCAGCAACTGCTCCGGCATGGCCGCGCAGTTGATGGCCACGAAGGGCCCCTCCTTGCGCCGGCCCCGGGCGTGGAGGGCGCGCGCGGCGACCTCCTTGCCCGTGCCGCTCTCACCTGTGATCAGCACCGTGGCGTCCACGTCCGCCACCCGGTCGATGAGCGCGTAGGCCTGCTTGAGCGCGGGGCTCTCTCCCACGAGCGCGCCGTCGTCCTGGCGCTGGTCCAGGGCCTGGCGCAGGCGGCGCACCTCCGCGCGCAGGGCGCGGTGCTGCACGGCGCGCTCCAGCACCAGCACCAGCGCGTCCAGGTCGATGGGCTTGGTGATGAAGTCGTAGGCGCCCGCGCGGATGGCGGCCACCGCCGTCTCCAGGCTGCCAAAGGCGGTGACGACGACGACGGGGATGTCCGGCCGGTTGAGCACGATGCGCTCGCACAGCGCCAGGCCGTCCATGCCCGGCATGCGCAGGTCGGTGAGGACGGTGTCGAAGTCCTCGACGGACAGCTTCTGGAGCGCCTCGTCCGCGGCGGCCACGGCCACGGGCTGGAAGCCCCGGCGCTGGAGGCCCTTCTCCACCATGGCGCGCATCTCGCGCTCGTCTTCGACAATCAGGATGCGGCCTGGCATGCGTGCGTCCCCGGCGGCAGGTAGATGGAGAAACAACTCCCACGGCCCGGCTCGCTTTTCACGTCAATCCAGCCGCCGTGGTCCCGCACCATCCCATAGGAGACGGACAACCCGAGCCCCGTTCCCTCGCCCACGTCCTTGGTGGTGAAGAAGGGCTCGAAGACGTGGGGCAGCACGTCCGCGGGAATGCCCGTTCCTTCGTCTTCCACATCCAGCCGCACCCAGTCCTGCTCCACGCCGCCCACGTCCGCGGGCGGCGTGGCGCGCAGCACCTGCGAGCGCACCCGCAGGGTGCCGGGCTGGTTCATCGCGTGGAGGCCATTCATCACCAGGTTGGTGAGCACCTGCTGGAACTGCCCCGCGTCCACCTCCACGGTGAAGCCCGCGGGCACCTCCTGGGACAGCGTCACGCCCCGCTTGGTGGCCATGGGCTTGAGCAGCGACAGCGTGCGCTCCGCCAGCAGGGACAGGTCCTCCGGCGCGCGGGACGGCGTGCGGCGCCGCGCGAAGTCCAGGAGCTGCCGGATGATGCCGGTCATGTGCTGGGCCTGCTGGAAGATGATGCGGGCGCACTCGTTCACCTCGTCGCCCTCCGCCTCGCCGGAGGAGACCATCTTCGCGCGGCCCATGACGACGTTGAGCGGCGTGCCCAGCTCGTGCGCCACGCCGGACGCGAGCTTGCCCACCGTGGTGAGCCGGTCCGCGTGCCGCAGGTGCTCCACCGTGCGCAGGCGCGCCGCCGTCTCCGACGCCAGCCGCGCGCGCGTCTCCTCCAGTTGCTCACCCATCCGGTTCATGGCCACCGCCAGTGTCGTCAGCTCATCGCCCTGCTCGCGCCGCAGGGGCACGCGCGCGGTGAGGTCGCCCTCGCCAATCCGTCCGGCCAGATGCACCAGTTGCTCCACGGGCTGACCCACCAGCTTGCGGCCCATGGCCATGGCGGCCAGCAGGAAGAACCCGGAGAGCGCCGCCGTGGCGATGAAGGTGCCCACCACGGTGGTGCGCACGTGCATCTCCTGTTCGGACATGGACTCGGTGATTTCAATGGCGCCCATGCGCCGGCCCAGGAACACCGGCGTGTACGAGCGCAGCACGCCCGGGCTGGTGGTGTTGTCCATCAGCCAGCCGTCGTTGCCCGCGCGCAGGCTGAGCAGCAGGGCCGGGGGCAGCGCCGGCGCGAAGCCGGAGCCCGGGCCGCCATCCAGCCACACCCAGCGCAGCCGCACCTGCTCCTGGAAGCGGTTGGCCTGGTTGAGGAGCGTGAGCGCCTCGGCCTCGCCCGCGAGCTGCCACGCCTTGCCAATGGAGCCGGCCAGCGTGTGGCCGAGCAGGCGGTGGTCGTGCTGCGTGTCGATTTCCGACCGGGCGAGCTCCCGGTTGACCTGGAACGCCTGGAGCCCGGCCATCACCGCGACGGCGAGCAGCACGAGGGCCAGGGTGAATTTGCGAGCGAGCTTCACGGAAGAGGCAACCCCCGGTTCGTGCGTGAGGGGGAAGGAACACACGGACCGGGGAGGTACGCTACGGGTACCGCGGGTGCTGCGTCACGACAGTGTGTGGCTAGTTGCTGCTCGAGCCTTCGGCCGGAGCGGCGGGGGCCTTCTGGGAGGTGCCCTGCTTCGCCTTCTTCGCCTTGGCGCCGGCCTTCGCCTGGGCGGCGGGCGCGCTCTTGGCGGGCTTGGGGGCGGCGGCGAACGCGCCCATGGAGGCGAGGGACAGCGACAGACCGAGGACCAGGGCGGAAGTGCGCTTCATGGAGAGACTCCGAATCAGACCCGCGAGGTGTGGAGTGGGGTGCGGGGCTGACTGGAGCTAGAGCATCGGCCATGCCAACGCGCGGCCCGGAGTGGGGCGCTGACAACGCGGGGCGGGATGCCCATGCATGCCTGGGGCACATTGCCCCGGCGGGGGCAGGATGCCCCGGAATCCCACGCGACATGACGGATCCACGTCTCTTGAAGGCACGTGGCATGCGCCATGCTCCTCCGCGATCGAATGACGAACGCACCTGCGCAAGAAGAAGCCACGCACGCCCCGCGCATCCTGGTGGCCGAGGACGACGACGCGATGCGCGCGATGCTCGTGCGGACGCTCAAGCGCGCGGGCTACACCGTGGTGGAGGTGGAGGACGGCTTCGAGCTGGGCGACTACGTGGCGATGATGCAGGGCCACGGCGGCACGCTCGCCCCGCCGGACCTCATCGTCAGCGACGTGCGCATGCCGGGGCGCACCGGCCTGGAGGCGCTCGGGAGGCTGCGCGCGCAGGGCATCGCATGCCCCGTGCTGCTACTCAGCGCCTTCGCGGACGAGGAGACGCACGCGGAGGCCCTGCGGCTGGGCGCCCGGCGGTTGTTGGACAAACCGGTGGACCTGGATGTGCTGAAGGAGGCGGTGCGCGACGCGGTGGCGCACCCGTGACCAGGCTCAGGCCGGCGTCCCCGCGTCGGCGGGCGGTGCTTCGGGAGTGGGCACGCCGTTGAGCTCCGCGCGCAGCCGTTCGCGGTCCAGCTCGTTCTCCCAGCGGGACACGACGATGCTGGCCACGCCGTTGCCAATGAAGTTGGTGATGGCGCGCGCCTCGCTCATGAACCGGTCGATGCCCAGGATGAGCGCCAGCCCCGCCACCGGCACGGACGGCACCACCGCCAGCGTGGCGGCCAGGGTGATGAAGCCCGCGCCCGTCACGCCGGAGGCGCCCTTGGACGTGAGCATCGCCACGCCCAGCAGCGTGGCCGTCTGCGTGAACGTGAGGTCCACGTTGAGCGCCTGGGCCACGAACAGCGCCGCCATGGTGAGGTAGATGTTGGTGCCGTCCAGGTTGAAGGAGTAGCCGCTGGGCACCACCAGGCCCACCACGGACTTGGAGCAGCCCAGCCGCTCCAGCTTCTGCATCAGCGGCACCAGCGCGGACTCGGACGACGACGTGCCCAGCACCAGGAACAGCTCCGCGCGGATGTAGCGCAGGAACTTCAGGATGGAGAAGCCCGTCACCCGCGCGACGAGCCCCAGCACCACGACGACGAAGAGCACGCACGCCAGATAGAAGCAGCCCATCAGGCGCAAGAGCGGGCCCAGGCTGGTGACGCCGTAGGCGCCCAGGGTGAAGGCCATGGACGCGCCCGCGCCAATGGGCGCCAGCTTCATCACCGTGCCAATCATGTGGAAGAAGGCCTTGGAGAGCGCCTCGAAGAGGACGACCACGGGCTTCGCCTGCGCGCCAATGGCCGTGAGCGAGAAGCCGAACAGCAGCGCCAGCAGCAGCACCTGGAGCAGGTCGCCCTCGCCGGTGAAGGCGTCCACGAAGGTGCGCGGGATGATGTGCAAGAGGAAGCCCATCGTGGACTGGTCATGCGCCTGCTGGGCGAAGCGGGCCACGGCGCTCGCGTCCAGCGTGCGCGGGTCCACGTTGAAGCCGGAGCCGGGCTTGAGCACCGTCACCACCAGCGCGCCGATGATGAGCGCGAACGTGGAGATGACCTCGAAGTAGAGCAGCGCCTTGCCGCCCACCCGGCCCACCTTCTTCATGTCCGCCACGTTGGCCACGCCCAGCACCACGGTCAGGAAGATGACCGGGGAGATGAGCATCTTCACCAGCGCGATGAAGCCGTCCCCCAGCGGCTTGAGCTTCACCGCGGTGGACGGCGCGAAGTGGCCCAACAGGCCCCCCGCGAAGATGGCGGCCAGCACCCAGAGGTAGAGGCGCGAGGACTTGGAGTGGCCCGCGGCGGTATCGGCGCTCATGGTCGTGTGTCCCCCCTCAGGCCGACTTCTGCTCGGCCTCGTCCTTCTCGAACAGTTGCTCCAGCTCGCGGCGCGCGCGGACGATGACCTCCATCATCTTCTTCTCGTCCTTGAAGACCTTGGCGCTCTCCAGCATCAGGGCCTCGTCGTGCTCGCGGAAGCGCTCCACGGAGCGGCGGGCCTCCGCGAAGGTGAGGCCCAGCTCCTGGAGCACGTCGCCGGCCATGGCGAGGCTGGCGTCGAACGTCTCGCGGATGAGGTGGGTGATGCCCAGGTCCAGCAGCCGGTACGCGTGCTCGCGGTTGCGCGCCCGCGCGTAGATGGTCAGGTGCGGGAAGTGCTCCTTCACCATCTGCGCGGTGCGCAGGGACGCGGCCATGTCGTCGATGGCCAGCACGAACACCCTGGCCTTCTCCGCGCGGGCCGCGCGCAGGAGGTCCAGCCGGGACGCGTCGCCGTAGAACACCTGGTTGCCGAAGCGCTGGATGAAGTCGATGTGCTCCGCGCTCGCGTCGATGGCGGTGAACCCGATGCGGCGGGCGCGCAGCAGACGGGCCACCACCTGCCCCACGCGCCCCATGCCCGCGATGATGACCGGGTGGTCCTCTTCCGGGGCCACGTTGTATTCGCGCTGCGGGCCCTTGTGCTTGAAGCGCGGCGCCACCCAGCGCTCGTGGATGGCGGACAGGAACGGCGTCACCACCATGGACAGGCCCACCACCAGCACCAGCAGGTCCGCCTGCTCGCGGTCCATCACGTGGAAGGACACCGCCAGGGAGAAGAGGACGAAGGCGAACTCACCGCCCTGCGAAATCACCACCGCCAGGCTCTCCGCGGAGCCCGGCTTCTTCAGCCCCACGCGGCCCAGCCCGTACAGCACCAGCGCCTTGAGGAGCGTGAGGCCCAGCACCAGCGCCAGCACGCGCAGGGGCTCGCGCGCGAGCAGCGCCAGGTTCACGGACATGCCCACGGCGATGAAGAACAGGCCCAGCAGCAGGCCCTTGAAGGGCTCGATGTCCGCCTCCAGCTCGTGGCGGTACTCGGACTCCGACAGCAGCACGCCCGCGAGGAACGCGCCCAGCGCCATGGACAGGCCCACCGCGCTGACCAGCGACGCGGTGCCCACGACGACGAGCAGCGCCGTCGCGGTGAACAGCTCCTGGCTGTGCACGGACGCCACCGCGCGGAACACCGGACGCAGGAGGTAGCGGCCCGCCACCACCACCACCAGCACCGCGCCCACGGCCTTCACGGCCATCAGCCACCCGGGCTCCGTGGACGGCGTGTCGGACGTGCCCAAGAGCGGCAGCGCGGCCAGCAGCGGAATCACGGCCAGGTCCTGGAACAGGAGGATGCCGAAGGCCAGCTGCCCGTGCTCGGTGGTGAGCTGGTTCTTCTCCCCGAGCAGCTGGAGCGCGAACGCGGTGGAGGACAGCGACAGGCCGAAGCCCGCGATGATGGCCGCGTTCCAGGACAGGCCCAGCGCCTTCGACACGCCCGCGAGCAAGAGGCCCGTCAGCACCACCTGCGCGCCGCCCATGCCGAACACGGAGCGGCGCAGGTTCCACAAGCGCGACGGTTGCAGCTCCAGGCCAATCACGAACAGCAGCAGCACCACGCCCAGCTCCGCGGTGTGGAGGACGTTCTCCACGTCGGAGATGAGGCCCGCGCCATACGGCCCGATGGCCGCGCCCGCCGCCAGGTAGCCCAGCACGGAGCCCAACCCCAGCTTCTTGAAGAGGGGCACGGCGACGACCGCGGCGGCCAGGAACACCAGCGCCTGATGCAGGAATGACATAAGGCGCCTGCATGGCACGCTGAAGGCCACCTCGGCAACAGGCGTGGGGTGCGGCTCAGGCCTGCTGGGTGGGCATGAGGGTGAGCTGCTGGAAGTTGATGTGCCGCGGCAGGGCGGTGGCGAAGGCGATGACGCCCGCGACCTCCTCCGGCGACATCCAGGTGAGGGACTTCCGGGCGCTGTCCAGCCAGGCCCGCGCGCCCGGGTCGGTGTTGCCGTCGTGCAGGGCGGTGTCCACCAGCCCGGGCTCCAGGGCCATCACGCGGACGAAGCGGGGGCCCAGCTCCGCGCGCAGGTGGCGGGACAGGTGGGTGACGGCGGCCTTGGTGGCGCCGTAGACATTGAAGTTCGCGTACACCGCTTGCGCGGCCACGGACGACACGTTGATGAGGTCCGAGCGCCCGCCCGCCTTCGCCGCCGCCAGCAGCGGCTCCACGAAGGTCTCCACGACGCGCACGCTGGCCTTCAGGTTCAGGTCGATCATCCGCTCCCAGTCCTCCGTGGGGTGTGCCTCCATGGGCGTGGGCCGCATGAACCCGGCGTTGTTGAGGACCAGGTCCGCGACGCCCAGCTCGCCCGCGATGGCCTTCGCGGCCTCCTTCACGGACCGCGCGTCCAGGACATCGGTGCCCAGGGCGAGCGCCCGGCCACCCCCTTGCGTGATGGTGGAGGCGAGCGCGTCCAACCGCTCCTTGTTGCGGGCGAGCAGGGCGACGCTCGCGCCGTCCCGTGCGAGCCGCAGGGCGGTGGCGGCGCCGATGCCGCTGGAGGCGCCGGTGATGACGGCGACGCGGCCCGACAATGGAAGGGAGGCGGGAAGGGTGGGGGATGCCATGGGAGGACTCCTGCTCGCGCTTGGGTGGGTGCTGCTTCCGCGAGACAGGACAAGGGATAGGAAACGGGCGCTTCCAGGAGTAGGTCTGGAATCCGGATGGACTCCTGAAGAAAGCTCAGGAATGGCCCTGACCCCGCTCAATGCGTTGCACCAGTTCCTCGCCGTCGCGCGGCACCGCAGCTTCGCGGCGGCCTCGGCGGAGCTGGGCGTGTCCGCCTCCGCGCTGAGCCACACGGTGCGCCAGTTGGAGGAGCGGCTGGGAGTGCCGCTGCTGTCGCGCACGACGCGCAGCGTGGCGGTGACGGCGGCGGGACGGCGGCTGGTGGAGCAGGCCGGGCCGGGCGTGGCGCAGGCGCTGGGCGCCCTCAAGGACGCGTCCTCGCGACCCGGGACGCTGACGGGCGCGCTGCGGTTGACGCTGCCGTCCACCGCGCTGCCCTTCGTGCTCACGCCGCTCGTGGCCTCGTTCCGCGAGCGCCACCCCCAGGTGGAGCTGGACCTGGTGGTGGAGAGCCGCAAGGCGGACATCGTCGCGGAGGGCTTCGACGCGGGCATCCGGCTGGAGGAGTACCTGGAGCGGGACATGGTGGCGGTGCGCATCGCGCCCCCGTTCCGCTTCATCGTGGTGGGCACGCCGGAGTACCTGGAGCGCCACGGCACGCCGCTGAAGCCCAAGGACCTGCTCCAGCACGACTGCTTCACCTACCGCTCGTCCAACACCGGCGCGCTGCTGCCGTGGGACCTGGAGAAGGGCTCGCGCACGTGGCGGCTGCCGGTGCGTGGCACGGTCACCACCAATGACGAGCGCGTCTGGCTGGGGCTGGCGGAGGCCGGCCTGGGCCTGGCGTACGTGCTGGAGTCCCAGGTGGAGGCGCAGTTGAAGGCGGGCACGCTGCGCCGCGTGCTGGAGGAGTACGCCGCGTCCGTGCCGGGCCTCTTCCTCTACTTCCCCAGCCGCGCGCAGGTGTCACCCGCGCTGCGCGCCTTCCTGGAGCACGCGCGCCAGGTGCTCACCCCTCCCGCGCGGAGGAAGGGGCGCTGACTCAGTGCTCGTAGGTGTCGCGCGGACGCGACATGCCACCGGCGGCGGCCTGGGGAGCGGCGACGGGCATCCCGATGTGCGCCACGGGCAGCGTGAAGGTGAAGACGCTGCCGGTGCCCAGGATGCTCTCCGCGCGGATGGAGCCGCCGTGCGCCTCCACCAGGCCCTTGGCGATGGCCAGCCCCAGGCCGGTGCCGCGGGCCGCCGCGTCGCGCGCCTGCCAGTAGCGGTCGAAGATGTGCGGCAGCGCGTCCGGCGCGATGCCATTGCCCGTGTCGCGCACGTCGAAGGACACCTCGCCGTTGCGCATCACCGCCTTCACCGCCAGCGTGCCGCCCGGCGGGGTGAACTTCACGGCGTTGCCCAGCAGGTTGCCCATCACCTGGAGCACGCGGCTGCGGTCGCACTTCACGCGCAGGCCCTCCGTGGGCAGGTCCGCCTCCAGGTGCAGCCCCTTGGCCTCCGCCAGCGGACGGATGGCCTCCAGCGCCTCCGTGGCCAGCGCCACGGCGGTGTGCTCGCCCAATTCCAGCGGCAGGTGCCCCGCCTCCAGGCGGCCCCAGTCCAACAGGTCGGAGATGAGCCGCGACATGCGCTCGGCCGCGTCGTTGATGCGCGTGGCCTGCTTCGCCACCGCCTCGCCGCCCGGCTTGCCCGCCGTGCCGCGCAGGAGCAGCGCCGCGCCCAGCTGCACCACGCCCAGCGGGTTCTTCAGGTCGTGCGACACCACCGCGAGCAGGTCCTCGCGCGCGCGGGCCGCCCGGCGGGACTCACCCACCAGCCGCGCGTTGTCGATGGCCAGGCTCGCGCGCAGGCACAGGTCCTCCGCCAGCGCCAGGTCGTCCGGGCCGTAGCGGCGCCCGGAGCCGGAGCTCACGAACGTCACCGCGCCCAGCGTGTGGCCGCGCGCGCGCAGCGGGATGATCATGTACGAGCGCGCCTGCAACGCCTCCAGCATCGCCGGGTGCGCGGGCTCCGCCGCCGCGGCGCGAAGCAGTGACTCCGTCACCGCGGGCACCAGCTCCGGCTCGCCCGTGCGCAGCACGCGCAAGAGGCCCACGGGCGCGTCCTCGCGGACCTCCGTGCGCATGGGCAGGCCCCGGGCGCGCTCCTGCTGCGTCGGATCCAGGCACGCCACCGCCGCGCGGCCCACCCACGGGCCCTGCTCCAGCGCGTCCACCAGGCACCAGTCCGCCAGGTCCGGCACCGCCAGGTGCGCGAGCAGCGTGTACATGCCCTGCGGATCCGGCGGGTGCGTGAACAGCGTCGTCATCGCCTGGTACAGGAAGGAGCGGCGGCGCTCGGCGGTCTCCACCTCCGCGCGCGCGGCCTGCTCCAGCTCCAGGGCGCGCGAATAGATGGCCTCCGCCTCCGTGAGCGCCCGCGCCGTCACCAGCACCGCCGGAGACGCATCCGCGTCCGAACCCAGCGGCGTGAGCACCAGCGCGTGCCGGCGGATGCCCTGCGCGCCCGGCCACGGCGCCTCCACGGTGGCGGACTCGCGCAGCGTCACCACGCGGACGCGCGCGGACTCCAGCGCGGCCAGCGCCTCTTGCGGCAGGCCCAGCTCGCTCCAGTGCCGGCCCGACAGCGCGCCGGCTTCACGGCCGAGCGCACGGGCGCCCGCCGCGCTACACGACACCAGCCGACCCGTGCCATCCAGGAGGTAGGCAGGGTCGGGGATGGCGGCGAACACCGCTTCGTAGGCCAGACCGGTCGTGGGAGCGCTCATCGGTAAGAGGGGGCGGGGGAGGGGCCCCGATTGGACCCGATATTGACACTCCGTTCCAGGCCCGCCATTCCGGCCACAAATTCCGACGAATCAATTTCACTCAACGAACACTTCAGGTGAGCCGCCCCGTCGGTTGCAGCAGTGCCAGCAGCCGCCGCGCGATCTGCCCGAGCGGCAGGACCTCGTGCGCCAGGTTGGCGCCCACCACCACGGCGGGCATGCCGTAGACCACGGAGGTTGCCTCGTCCTGGGCGATGACCCGCCCGCCTGCCTGGTGGAGGTCCCGGATGCCGTCCAGGCCGTCCTGCCCCATGCCGGTGAGCACCACCGCCAGTGACGTCTGCCCGTACGCGCGGGCCACGCTGCGGAAGAGCCAGTTGGCGGACGGCCGGAAGCCCTGGATGGGCGCCGCGCCGGACACCTGCGCGCGTTGGTCCATGCTGACCCCCAGGTGCTTGTCGTCCGGGGCCAGGTACACGGTGCCGGGCATGAGGGGCTCGCCGTCCTCGGCCACCTTCACGCGCAGCTTCGTGGCCGTGCCCAACCAGGTGGCCAGGTCGGAGCCGAAGCCCAGCGCGATGTGCTGCACCAGCAGGATGGGGGGCGGAGGCGTCTCCCTTTCGCCCAGGTCGGAGAGGATGCGGTAGAGCGCGGCGGGGCCTCCGGTGGACGCGGCCATCGCCAGCACGGCGGGCGGGCGGGCGCCGGGCGTGGGCGTCGACTCCAGCGGGGGCGGCGGCGTGGCGGCGCGGTCCGGCCAGCGGCGCACCACCTTCACCTGGGCCATGGCCTTGAGCGTGTCGCGCAGGCGGCGGCTGTCCGCCTCGAAGTCCGGCGACTCCGGGCCCACCGGCTTCTGGAGCACCGCCAACGCCCCGGCCCTCAGCGCGGCCATGGACGTCTGGATGTCGCGCTCCACCAGCGTGGACACCACCACCACCGGCGTGGGCACCTCCGTCATGATGCGGCGGGTGGCGTCCAGGCCGTCCATGCGCGGCATCTGGATGTCCATCGTCACCAGGTTCGGCTGTAGCCGCTGGCACGCCTCCACCGCCTCCAGGCCGTCCCGGGCCTCGCCCACCACGGTGAGCGCCGGGTCGGTGCGCAGGATTTCCACCAGCAGCCGCCGGGCGGTGGGCGAGTCCTCGGCCACCAGGATGCGCAACGGTTCGGTCTTCATAGCAGTCGCCTCAGGGTCTCCAGCAGACTCGTGGGGTCAAACGCGCTCTTCACGATGTACGCGCTCGCGCCGGCTTGCAGGCCGCGCGCCTTGTCCTCGGGCTTCTCTCGTGACGTGACGAGCACCACCGGCACCCGTCCGAAGCGTGGAGAGGTGCGCACGGCCTCCGTCACCTGGAAGCCGTCCATGCGCGGCATCTCCACGTCCATCACCATGGCGTCCGCGCCGCCCGCCTGGAGCCGCTCCCACGCCTCCGCGCCGTCCGCGCACGCGACGACGTCGTAGCCGGCGCCCTCCAGGATGCTCTGCTCCAGCATGCGCGTCGTGGGCGAGTCGTCCGCCAGCACCACGCGCCGGCGCGCTACCTGCTCCTTGGGCGTGGGGAAGAACTGGGCGGAGGGGCGTCCCCCGGCGGCCCGCACCAGCGACGCGGGGTTGAGGAGCAGCGCCATGCGCCCATCCGGCAGCACCGCCGCGGCGGCCACGTGCCGGGCGCGCTTCACGCGGCTGCCCAGCGAGCGCACCAGCACCTCCTGCTCCGCGATGACCTCGTCCACCACCAGCGCCGCCTGCGCGGTGCCCGCGGACAGCACCACCGCGGGGGGCCGCGTCTTCGGCGGCCCCGGGGGCAGGTCCAGCACGCCCGCGAGCGACGCCAGCGGCACCAGCGCCTCCGGCGTCACCCAGGACATGCGGCCCTCCACCTCGCGCACGTCGGAGGGCGACAGGCGCAACAGCCGGTCCACGCCCTCGCTGGCGAGCGCCAGCACCTGCCCGCCCACGGACACCAGCAGCACGCGCAGGGTGCTCAGGGTGAGGGGCACGTCCAGCGTGAAGCGGGTGCCCTGGCCCGCCTTGAAGGCCACCTCCACGCTGCCGCGCAGGGCCTCCACCTGGGCGCGCACCACGTCCAGGCCCACGCCCCGGCCGGACACCGCCGTCACCTTCGCCGCGGTGGACAGGCCCGGCAGGAACACCAGCCGCGCCGCGTCCTCGTCGTCCTCGGGCGCCTCCATGCCCCGGGCCCGCGCGCGCTCGCGCAGGGCCTCCAGGTCCAGGCCGCGCCCGTCGTCCTCCACCGCCACCTCCACCCGGCTGCCGCGAAGCCGCGCGGACAGCACCACGCGGCCCTCCTCCGGCTTGCCGTGGCGCACGCGCTCCTCCGGCGCCTCCAGGCCGTGCGCCACCGCGTTGCGCACCAGGTGCAGCAGCGGTTCGCGCAGGGACTGGAGCAGCGAGCGGTCCAGGTCCAGCCCGCCGCCGTGCACCTCCATGCGCACGCGCCGGCCCAGGCCGTGCGCCACGTCGCGCGCGGCGCGCTCCAGGCCGGTGCAGCCCTCCTCGAAGGGGAGCATGCGCGCGCGGCGCACCTCATCATCCAGGCCGGTGGAGGACTGGAACAGCGCGCGGCGGTCCTGCGCCAGCACGCGCGCCACCCGCGCCAGCTCCAGCTCCACGCGGCGCAGCGTCGTCTCGGACTGCGTGCCGCGCACCCGCTCGCGCAGCCCCGTCACGTCGTCGCGCAGCGCCTCCAGCGACTCGGCGTGGCCCTCCAGGCGCAGCATGGCCACGCGCAATTCACCGCTGCGGCCCAAGAGCGCGTCCAGCTTCTGCCCGGACACGCGCACCGGCAGCGTCTCTCCGCTGGCCTGCGCGGGGAAGGAGAGCTCCGGCTCGGCCTCCGCGGCGGCCGGGGGCTTCTCGTTGGGCGCAGGGGCGGCGGGCGCCGGCTTCGGCGGAGCCTGGCCCGGCGTGCCGTGCGCGGCCCGCTCCAACTGGGGCAGCAGCGTCTCCAGCGGCGAGCCGGCCAGCTCCTGGCGCGAGGCCAGCCGGCGGCCCGCGTCGTCCAGCGCGTCCACCGTGGCGAAGCACAGCTCGAAGAGGTCCGGCGAGGGCGCGCGCCCGTGGATGAGCGGCTCCAGCACCTCCTCCATGCGGTGGCAGGCGTTCTCCACCATGCTGGCGCTGGCCGCGCGCGACGCGCCCTTCACGCTGTGCAGCGTGCGCAGGAGGCCGGGGATGAGCTCCTTCGCGCGCGCCGGGGCCTGCTCCAGCGCGAGCAGGTCCCGGTTGAGGGACACCACGTGCCCCTCCAGCTCCTCCAGGAACGAGTCCAGCAGTGCCTGCGCCAGCCTGTCGCGATCCATGGGCATGGGTTAGCGACCGAACTCCCCGAGCAGCCCCTTGAGCTTCTGGCCCATGGCGTTGATGTCCTGCATCGCGCGCTCCGTCTGCCGCGACGAGATGAGCCCCTGCTGCGTGGCCTGGTTCACGTCGTGCATCGCCTGGCGGATCTGCCCGATGCCGGTGGCCTGCTGGTTGGCGGACGCGGCGATCTGCGCGGCCGTGAGCGACGCCTGCGTGAGCAGGTCCGCCAGCTGCTGGATGGTGGCGCCGGCTTCCGTGACGACGCGCGTGGCGGCGGACACGCTCTTGGTGCCCTCCTCCGTGGTCATCACCGCGCCGTGGGTGGCCTTCTGGATCTGCCCCAGAATCTGGCGCACCTGCGCGGTGGCCTTCTTGGATTGGTCCGCCAGGGCCTTCACCTCGGAGGCCACGACGGCGAAGCCGCGGCCGTGCTCGCCCGCGCGGCTGGCTTCAATGGACGCGTTGAGCGCGAGCATGTGCGTCTGCTCGGAGATGTCATTGACGGTGGTGATGATGTCGCCAATGGCCTGGGCCTGCTCGGCCAGGGCCAGGATGCGCGACGCGATGGACTCCACCTGGTCGCGCACGGCGCCCATGGAGGACACCGCCTCCTCCACGGCGCGGCGGCCGGAGCGGCCCACCTCCTCCGAGTGACGGGCGGACTCGCTCACCGCGCGGGCGCGGCCGGCGGCCTCCTCCGACGTCTTGGTGATCTCCTCGATGGTGCTCACCGTCTCCGTGACGGCGGTGCCCTGCTCCTGGGCGCCGGCCACCTGCTCGGTGGTGCTGGCGAGGATCTCGGAGGACGCGCCGGCCAGCTGGTTGACGAACTCCGCCACGGTCTTGAGCGTGTGCTCGCGCTGTTCGGCCTGCTTGGCCAGCTGGATCTCCGCCTGCTGGCGGCGCTCCGCCATGCCGTTGAAGGCGCCGGCCAGGTCGGCCATCTCGTCCTTGCCGCGCACGTCGATGCGGTGGGTGAGGTCGCCCTTGCCCAGCTGCTCCGCGCCGAAGGTGAGCTTGCGCAGCGGGTCGGTGATGCCGCGGGTGATGACGAAGCTGCCCACGCCCACGATGGCCAGGCCCAGGAGGGTGCCCAGCGCCAGCACCCAGACGCTGCGCTGCGCGGCCTGGGTGGCGGCGTCGGAGTACTGCTTCCAGCGCTCCTCCTCCGTGTCGCGCATGTCGTAGATGATCTCCCGGATGGTCTCCATCTCCTTCTGGCCGCGGTTGGTCTTCACCACTGCCACGGCCGCGTCGAAGCCCTGCTCACGGCGGATGCGGATGGTCTCCGCCAGCTCGTCCAGCTTGCTTACGACCAGCGGCTCCAGCTTCGTGAAGCGTGTGCGCTGGTCGGCGTACTTCGCCATCGCGGGGCGCAGGGCGTCCAGGTCCGCGCGCAGCTCGTTCAGGGAGTTCTGGTACGGGCGCAGGTAGCTGTCGTCACCGGTGAGGATGAAGCCGCGCTGGCCGGTCTCCGCGTCCACGATGAGCGCGCGCACCTCGCGCAGCAGCTTGTAGTTGTTGTGCGACTCCAGCAGGCCTTCGGTGGTGGTGGTGAGCTGCTGGGCGCCCTGGAAGGCCACGCCGGCGATGATCAGCAGGACCAGCAGGGACAGCCCGAAGCCCAGCGCGATGCGATTCCCGATGCTCATGCGACTCCTTCTTCGGAAAGCTCGAACACGAGACGCTCGTCGCCAAGGAGGGCCTCTCCCTCCAGGACGAGCGTGCCGTCGGGGCTGACGCCGGACACCAGCGCGCCCGCTTCTTCTTCCAGGGAGGGGGGCGCGGGCAGCAGCTCCGTGCCCGTCAGCACCACCACCTCCATCACCTCATCCGTGCGCAGGCCCAGCTCCGCGCGGGCCACTCCCACCACCAGCACGGGGCCTACGCCCTGCGCCGCGGGCCGGCCGAACAGCGGCGCCAGCTCCACCACGGGCAGCACCTCGCCGCGCAGCAGCGTCAGGCCGCGCAAGAGCGGCGGCGCGCCCGGCAGCAGGGTGAGCTCCGGCGCGCGCATGACCTCCAGGATGAAGCGCGACTCCAGGGCGTAGGTCTGGCCCGCGGCCTTGAAGCGGACCATCTCCCGCTGGCTGCCGGGCAGCACGGGGACTTCCGCGGGGCGGGCCAGGGAGAGGGCGCGCGCGTCGAGCGCGGCGAGGGCCGCCTCGTCGGTGAAGGTGTCGCGTGCCTCGGTGGCGCGCTCCAGCGCCTCCAGCCGGGCCCGGGCCTTGTCCCAGTCGATGTTTCCCTCGCGCTTCGGCATCCGCTCGCCTCTTTAGCCTTCGGTCCGCTCCAGGCGCCGCCACTCCGCGCGGGCCACGTCCGCCAGCGCCCCGGCCCGCTCACCTTCCGCCAGCGGCACCAGCGCCTCTGGCGACAGCTTCCGGCACAGCCCTTCCGCCTCGCGGTAGGCCCGGGCGGCGGCGGCGGGTTGGTCCTGCCGGCGCAGCACGTGGCCCAGGAGCAGGTGGCCCACCGCGAGCCCCGGCTCCAGGTAGAGCGCCTGCCGGGCGGACCTCTCCGCGTCGGACAGCCGCGCCTGTCCCAGGAGCAGCAAGGCCTCCAGATACCGCAGACCGGCGACCAGTGGGTGACGAACCGCGGCCTCCGCGCAGGCGAACAGCGCCGCGCGCGGGTCCAGGTTGGCCAGTGCACGAACCGCGGCCAGGGCGCCCTCCGGGTCGGCCGATTGGGCCCCCGCCCGCCGGGCCGCCTCGCGCCAGTCGCCCCGGGCCAGCGCCACCCGCACGGCCTCCAGGGCCTCCACGCTGAGCGTGAAGCGGGTCCGCGTGCCCGAAGTGGACGCATCCCCTGTGCGGACCGCCGGCGTCCCCGAAGCGGGAGTGGCGCCGGAGCGGGCGCCCCCCAATGAGGGCGCACCGCCGGGAACCCCGAAGCCTGAAGCGGGACCGCCGCCGGAAGCTCCAAGGCTCGAATCGGGCCCATCGCCGCCGAAAAGTCCGAGGCCCGGAGCAGGCGCGTCGCCCCCCGGAGGCCCCAGGCCTGAAGTGGGCCCACCGCCGCCGAAAGGTCCGGGGCCCGGAGCAGGCGCACCACCGCCAGGAGCTCCGAGGCCCGGAGCGGGAGCGCCGTAGGTGCCGGTCCCGGGAGTCCCCGCTCCCGCGGGCCTGGACGTCCACGGCGGGGAGACACCCGCGGTCGCGCCAGCCGCTCCGGCCGTCGCGGGCATCCCGGCGGCGAGCGGTCCCTGCGCGGCGCCTCCAGCGCCTCCGGCCGGAGCCGGCCGGGTCCCCGCCACGGGGAACGAACCGGATCCGGGACGTCCACCGGAGGCCGCGCCCGGCGTGGCCACGGGGAAGGGAGTGCCATCCGCGCGCAGGGGCGCCAGGGGCTGGAGCGGGACGAAGTGCCCGGCGTTCGAGCCGGCCAGGGGCTTGCGGTACAGCACGCCCCACTCCGTGAGGACGGGCTCGAACGGCGCGTAGTCCCCGAGCGGCGGATCCGACGGCCCCGTGAACAGGTACCCGCCGTCATTCAGCGACGCATGGAGCCTGCGCGCCACGCCCTCGATGGTGGCGCGGTTGAAGTAGATGAGGACGTTGCGGCAGAAGATGACGTCCATCTGCCAGAGGCCGCTCTCCGCGGAAGGCCACGTCTCCAGCGCCAGGTTGAGGTAGCCCAGCTGCACGTGGCGCTTCACGTCCTGCGACAGCAGGTAGAAGCGGCCCTCCTGCTTGAGGTGGGGACGCATGCGGTCCGCGGAGGGGCCGCGCAGGGACCAGTCCGTGTAGCGGGCCTGCTGGGCGCGCTGGAGCGCCGTGCGCGACACGTCCGTCGCGCGCACCGTCATGCGCTCCTCCCAGCCCTCGGTCATCAGCAGCGCGGCGATGGAGTAGGGCTCTTCACCGGAGGAGCACGCCGCGCTCCACGCGCGCAGCAGGTGGTCCGGCCCCTGGCGCTCGCGCAACTCCGGCAGCACCACGCGGCGCAGGTGGTCGAAGTGCTCGTGGGTGCGGAAGAAGTACGTCTCCCCGATGGTCAGCTCGGTGAGCAGGTCGTCCAGGAGCGCGTTGTCGAACGACAGCTCGCGCAGGTAGACCTCCACGTCGTCCTGGTTGGCGCGGGCCATGGCGCGCTGGATGCCTTCCAGCGCGGCCGCCAGGCAGCTGGGCGCGGCGAGCCCCGCGCGCTCCTCCACCAGGGCGAGCACCTCCTTGAAGCCCGAGGGGAGGACGCCGCCAATCAAGCAGGCTCCGGAAGGGCTCCGAGCGCGCTGTCGAGTTGCAGGGCCTCCGCCTCGGAGAGGAAGGATCGCAGGTCGTGCACGAGCACCAGCCCGTCCGGGAGCTTCGCGGCCCCGGCCACGAACCCCACGCCCGGCAGCTCGCGGGGGGACGCGTCCCACTCCCCGGGGGCGACGGCGTGCAGCCCCTCCGCCCGGTCCACGCGCATCGCCACCCGCCGTCCACCAGCGGAGGCGACGATGAAGTGGTCCATGGGGGACAGGGCGCGAGCGGGGTGGCGGAAGCGGCGGCGCAGGTCCAGCACGGGCAGCAGCTCCCCGCGCAGGTTGAGCAGGCCCTCCACCACGTCGGGTGCCCGGGGCAGGGGCGTGAGGCGCGCGGCGCGCACCAGCTCGCGCACGTCCTCCACGGGCAGGCCGTAGCGCTGCCGCTCCAGGGTGAACAGCAGGACTTCCTGTGGGCGGGCCTCCGAGGGGGGATTCATGGATGCGCGTCGCAGGCTACAAGAGGCCGGGCACCCTGTGGATTCAGGATGGTGGCCCGTCTTCCAGAGAACGCTCCTTCGGGGAAGGGGCGGGTCCGACCTGGAGCCAACGCCCGGCGGAGCGCCCGGAGTCCCGGACGGAAACGCTTTTTCGCGCGGGCCGTCCTCAAGGGACAGTCGCCAGGCGGCATGGGGCCGGGCATCGTGAGGCACATGGTTCAGCACGTCATCGTCGTGGGCGCGGGCCCGGGGGGCCTGACGGCCGCCATCAACCTCGCGGGGCAGGGCTTCCGGGTCACCGTGGTGGAGAAGGACCCGGTGCCCGGCGGCCGGATGAAGGGGCTCACGCTGGGGGAGGGCGGCGAGTACGCGGTGGACACCGGCCCGTCCATCCTCCAACTGCCCGGCATCCTGAAGCAGATCTTCTGGCGCTCGGGGAAGCGGCTGGAGGACTACGTCACGCTGGTGCCCGTGGACCCGAACACGCGCGTGCACTTCTGGGACGGCACGCACCTGGACACGCGCAAGGACCTGGAGCGGATGGGCCAGGACCTGGAGAAGTTCGGCGCGGGCAAGGGGCGCGCGCTCCAGGAGTGGATGGAGGACGGGCGGCGGAAGTACGCGCTCGCGTACGAGAAGTTCATCTGCACGAACGCGGGCAGCCTGGACTACTACGCGCCCTGGCGGCTCGCGCCCACGCTGCGCTTCAAGCCGTGGCAGACGCTCTACCGGCAGCTGGATTCGTTCTTCCACGACGACCGGATGACGTACGCGCTGGCGTATCCGTCGAAGTACCTGGGGCTGCACCCGACGACGTGCTCCTCCGTGTTCAGCGTGATTCCGTTCATCGAGCTGTGCTTCGGCGTGTGGCACGTGCAGGGCGGCTTCCGGGAGCTGGCGCGAGGAATGATGAAGTGCGCCCAGGACCTGGGCGTGACGTTCCGGATGGGCACGGCGGTGGAGCGCGTGCGCACGGAGGCCGGGCGCGCGGTGGGCGTGAAGCTCGCGAATGGCGAGGTGTTGGACGCGGACGCGGTGGTGGTGAACGCGGACCTCGCGTACGCGGCGCAGAAGCTGCTGGCGCCGGAGCTGCGGGAGGGCACGCGGCTGTCGGACGGGGCGCTGGAGCGGGCGAAGTATTCGTGCAGCACGTTCATGGCGTACTACGGGGTGGACACGACGTACGCGGACCTGCCGCACCACCTCATCTACCTGTCGGAGAGCGCGAGGCGCACGGACCGGGACGCGCTGGAGGACCGCACAGTGGACGTGGACGACCCGCCCTTCTACGTGTGCAACCCGGGCGTGACGGACGGCACGGGCGCACCGAAGGGGCACTCCACGCTGTACGTGCTGGTGCCCACGCCCAACACGGCGCGTCCGGTGGACTGGGCGAAGACGGAGGCGACGCTGCGCGAGCGCATCCCGAAGATGCTGGAGAAGGTGGGCATCAGGAATCTGCGCGAGCACGTGAAGGCGGAGCGCTACTTCACGGCGGAGACGTGGCGGGACGACTTCAACGTGTTCCGGGGCGCGGTGTTCAACCTGTCGCACACCTGGCTGCAACTGGGCCCGCTGCGGCCGCGCGTGAAGAACGCGCAGGTGGAGGGGCTGTACTTCGTGGGCGGTGGGACGCACCCGGGAAGCGGGCTCCTGACCATCATGGAGAGCGCGAACATCGCGGCGGACTACCTCACGCGCGAAGCCGGCAAGGGTCCGCTGAAGGGCTGGCCGTACGTGCCGCCCATGGAGGACGACGAGCCGCTCCGCATGGCGCGGAGCGGCTGAAGGGGCGCGGGTTACACGGCGCCGGGGCGGCAGCTCACCTCCACGAGGATGCCGCCCGGGGCGCGGCAGTAGACGAGGGTGCCCCGGTTGTTGCGGATGACGTCGGACACCTCCAGGCCGTCCGCCTTCACGCGCTCATGGAAGGCGAGCACGGGGGCCTCGGAGTCCTGGAGGAAGCCGACGTGGAAGTCCTCGGGGAAGACGTCGGAGTCGCGCTTGCGGCGCTGGAGGATGAGCACGAAGCCATCCGTCCCCCCGAGCATGGCGATGGCGGGCGAGTCATGGTTCTTCGCGTGCGACGTGAAGCCGCAGTAGCGCGTGAAGAAGCGGGCGGTGGCCTGGACGTCGGGGACCCGCAGATCAAGGTGATTCAGCTTCATGGTGGACCTCGCGAAGGCACACGAGTGCCTTCGAAGGGCCGTGGGTCCTGAATCCCGAAGGAGACGGACAAGTGCTTCCACCATGGAAGTGACCGGGGCTCACCGAACCGGTCCGCCGTTTTTCGACCGGCGTGAAGGCTAACGCAATGACAGACGGAAGGCCAGACTAGGAAACGTAGCGCTCGGCCAGCTCCGACACCTGCCCCGTCGCCTGGGCCACCGCCGTCGCCGCCTCCTGCGTCGTGCCCAGTTGCCGCAGCGTCGCGGCCATCAGCTCGTCCATTTCACTCACCGCGCTGAACAGCTGATCCACGCCCGCGTGCTGCTGCGCCACGGCTTCGGCGATCTGCCGCACCGCCCCCGCGGACTCGTGCGTCAGCTTGATCAGCTCCCGCAGCCGCTCGCCGCTCTTGCGCAGCGGCACCAGCGCCGCCTCCACGCCCGCGGAGCTCTTGTCCGCGGTGGCCACCGCCTCACCCGTGGCGGTCTCCATGCCCTCCAAGAGGCCGCGCACCTGGCCCGTCGCCTTGATGGACTGATCCGCCAGCTCGCGCATCTGCCGCGCCACCACCGCGAAGCCCCGGCCCTGCTCGCCCGCGCGGCTCGCCTCGATGGCCGCGTTGATGGCCAGCATGTGCGACTGGTCCGCCAGCGACTTCACCACCTCCGACACCCGGCCCACCTCGCGGGCCCGCGTGCCCAGGTCCACCACCTGCTGATTCAGGCCGTGCGTCAGGCCCCGGATGTCGTCGAGCCCCTGCTCCGTGCCCGCCAGCGACTCCTCGCCCAGCTTGCCCATCGCCGCGGCGCGCTCCGCCACCTGCAGGATGCTCCCCGCGCGGCTCGCCGCCAGCTTCGACATCTGCTGGATCTCCTGCGCCGTCGTGCGCGCCTGGTGGATGGCGGACGCCTGCCGCGACAGCGTCCGGTTCTGCTGGTCGCTCGCCTCCGTCAGCCGCGTGCCCGCCTTCGCCAGGTGCCCCGCGGACGAGCTCAGCGCCCGGGGCAGCTCCTGCAACTGCTCATAGAGCAGCCACGTGCGCGCGGACAGGTCACCCAATTCATCCGTGGACACCCACTGCGGCGGCGCCGCGCGGCCCTCCACCAGCGCGTCCAGTGACGCCCCCACCGCCCTCGCGCCCTGCGCCAGCCGGCGCGCCGCCCATGCCGCCGTGAAGATGGCCCCCAGCGCCGCGAACCCACCCAGGAACGCCACCGGCAGCGTCAAATCGCGCTGCAACGGCTGGATGCGCGCGCGCACCCGCGCCGCGCCCCGGTACTCGCCCGACAGCTCCAGGTCGTCCGCCAGCGACGACAGGTTCTTCTCCAGCCGCAGCTGCAACGTGGCGATGCTCGTGATGCACGTAATCAGCAGCGCGGACACGACGATGGCCGGCAGGAACCAGCTCTGCCGGGGCAGGAACAGCCCTTCACCGGCGGGGCGCTCGTGCGGCGCGCGGCGGAACGCCTCCAGCGTCACCGCCGCCAGCGCCTTCTCGTAGAGCATGTACATGATGGGCGCGCTGAAGAGCCCCGCGCTCATCGCCACCGCCACGCCCACCAGGATGACGCGCGGCGGCCGGTCCAGCGCCAGGCCAATGGCGCCGTTGAAGAAGATGCCGCCCAGGAACCAGCCCGACTGCGCCTCCACGAACGTGAGCACGCCCGGCAGCCGCAACAGCCGCCCCAGCCGCTCCGCGGGACTCGCCTTCGCCTCCACCGCGTGCCTGAGCAGCGCGCCCACCGCGCCAATGGGCACCACCAGCGCCAGCCCGCCAATGACGATGGGCGTGACGACGCCGAGCACGAACCCGACGTTGCTCGCGTCCACCTCCAGCAACTGCATGTCGACGTAGATGGCCGGCGCCACCGCCACCGTGACGACCAGCGTGCGCAGCAAGAGCAGCTTGAAGAGCAGCGCCTGGGTCGAAGGGGGGGATGGCTGAGTCATCGGGTGACGGATCCGGTTGAACGGCTCAAGCCTGAGGGCGAAGTGCGGATGCGTCAATGCAACGTCTTCGTCTTGCCATCCAGACTCCCGGGTCTCCGCGAATAACAGGGACGCAACGGGTAGGGAGGGCAGGGCGCGTGTCGTCTCATCGCGCGCCGCGTACTGTCCATTGCATGACATTCCGGCCTGTCGCGGCCCGAGCAGGGCGGCCGTGCGGACGAGCCACCGTCACCTGCCGCGCGCCTGTGACGTGAGCACGTTGTCTTCCACAACGATTCACACACCGACGTCAGGAGGACGCCATGGGCGAGTGGACTGACAAGGCCAAGGGCAAGGTGAAGGAAACCGTGGGCGTTGCGACGGGCGACCGTTCGCTGGAGGCCGAGGGCAAGGCGGACACGCTCAAGGGCAAGGTCAAGGGCGTGGTCGAGGACGTGAAGCACGCCATCAAGGACAAGACCGACGAGCGCGAGGAAGTGCGTCGCGGTGACGCGGATCCGTATCAGCGCTAGCGACGCCTCACTGAACCGCCGTTGAAGCCGTTCGGGCCGCGGAAGCCTTCGTGCTCCCCGCGGCCCGAGCTGTCTTCAGCGGCGTGTGCTCACTGCCGCATCTTCTCGCAGGGACATGCCACCTCCAGGAAGGTGGTGGACTTCCCGCTGAGCATCACCCAGAGGCAGCGCAACACACAGGCTGTTCCGAACTCCCGGTAGATGAGTCCCAGGTTGGCAACCACCTCACGTCCGGTGATGACCCCTCGCATGTTCCCGCTCCCTTGCGTCCTGCCGTCCGACCCGCCGCCCATGGCCTCGTGAGAAGCCGTGCAGAGGTCTTTGCAAAGGGCTGGCCGAACCTCCGAAAGCGCCCCCGTTTCCCAAGGTCCGGCGGTGAACGTCTCAACCCGTTGAAATGGCGGCCCTGAACGCACGCCTGCCCTGGAGTCCTTGAACGAAGCGGTGCGGCGCCCTGAAAACGTTACAGAAACAGGACGGCGTCCAGAGGATGGAAGGCCTGTCCGCCTGCCCCCGCCGGAGCGTCCCGCCGGCCACGCCGCTCGCGTGCCGCGCCGTCGGGCTGCGGACGCGGCATCCCCGCAAAAGACGGGTGGCACATCCACCGACGGGTCTGAATGTATGTCCATGAGGGCCCGCGTGAGGCGGCAAGCCCTTCCGCGGTGCGTCCCGCGGTGAGGGGGAAGGGAGTCGAGATGAGGCCAAACGTGTCTTCCAGAAGGAGCCTGCCCCTGCTGCCCGACGGCCTCCCGCGCGCACAGCGGGGACTGCGACGGGTGGCGGTGGGGTTGGACTTCTCCCTGCAATCCGAGTTCGCGCTGGCCCGCGCGCTGCGGCTTCCGCTCGCGCACGGGGCGGCCTTCAGCGTGCTGCACGTGAGCCCGTCACTGGATGGCCACGCCGGCCCGGATGGGGCGGTGGACGGCGAGCAGTGCCTGCGCCGGTCGGTGACGTCCGCGGCGAAGCGGCTGCGGCAGCGGCCGGACGTGGATGTGCGCGAGGAGCTGCGCACCGGTGACGCGCCGCACGAGGCGGCGGAGCTGGCGAAGGACCAGGGCGTGGAGGTGCTGGTGGTGGGCCGGCCGCACCTGCCCCAGCCGGGGAAGCCGCTGCCGGACGACGCCATGGTGATGCGCCTGGTGCGTGAGGTGGACGCGTCCGTGCTGGTGGTGATGCCGCACCCGGGCCGCGTCTACCACCGGCCCCTCGTCGCGGTGAACTTCTCGCGCGAGTCCCGCCGGGGGCTGGAGCTGACGATGCGCCTGTGTCCGGCCTCGACCCCCATCGAGGTGCTGCACGTGGTGGACCTGCGCGAGGACGAGCATGCCCCGCTCGCGGAGCAGCTGCGGCTGCGGCAGGAGCGCGAGGACGCGGCGCGAAGGGCGCTCGGGCGCTTCCTGGCGCCCTACCGGGAGACGGGCCGGGTGATGGAGCTCCGCCTGCGCTTCGGAGACCCATGCGAGTGCATCCTCGCGGAGGCGAGGGAGCGCGACTCGGACCTGCTCACGCTGGGCATGTCCTCCGCGAACCCGCCCACCGCGCTGACAGAGGGCGTGCTGCGGCACTCGCGCTGCGACGTGCTCGTCTCACGGCACGTCGCCCCGCCCACCGCCCTGCCGGACGGCAAGGGCGCCCCCGCTTCCTGAAAGCAGGGAAGTCCAGCGCGGCGCGTGCCGGAGCGTTATGAGGGGCGGCACCTTGCCACGTCCCCTGCCTTCATCACCGCCGTCGCTCCGGGCCCGTCTGAAGAACGCGGGCGTCCTCTTCAAGCAGCTACCGGGCACCTTCCACCTCTTCTGGCGGGCGAGCCCCCGCGGCGCGGTGGTGCTGGGCGTGCTCACGCTGGTGGCGGCGGTGCTGCCAGCGGGCATCGCGTGGGTGGGCAAGCTCATCGTCGACACGGTGGTGGCCGCGGCGAAGGGCGACGCGGCGGCGAGCTCGCGCGTGGTGAGCCTGGTGGCCACGGAGTTCGCGCTGATGGTGGCCTCCGCGGTGGTGGACCGGGGGCTCACGCTGACGAAGGACCTCCTGCGCGCGCACCTGGGGAACCTGCTCAACGAGCGCATCCTCCAGAAGGCGTTGGACCTGGAGTTGAAGCACTTCGAGGACTCGGACACCTACGACAAGATGCAGAACGCGCGGCGGGAGGCGAACGCGCGCCCGCTGTCGCTGGTGATGCAGGCGTTCAGCATCGTGCGCAACGTCATCACCCTGTCCACCTACGCGGTGCTGCTCGTGGCGCTGTCGCCGTGGAGCGTGGTGGTGCTGCTCGCCGCGTCCATCCCCGCGTTCATCGCGGAGGCGCGGCTGGCGGCGGAGGGCTTCCGGCTGTACTCGTGGCGCGCGCCGGAGGGCCGCAAGCTCAACTACCTGGAGTGGATCCTCACGCGTGACAGCACCGTGAAGGAGGTGAAGCTCTTCGGGTTGGGGCCGCTGGTGCTGGGGCGCTACCGCGACCTGTTCCAGAAGTTCTTCTCGGAGGACCGGGCGCTCGCGCGCAAGCGCATGGTGTGGGGCCTGGGGCTGGGCCTGCTGTCGCTGGCGGCCTTCTACGGCTGCTACCTCTTCGTGGCTAGCAAGGCCGCGGCAGGCGGCATCTCCGTGGGCGACATGGTGCTGTACCTGGCCGTGTTCCGGCAGGGGCAGGCCGCGTTCCAGGGCATCCTCACCAGCGTGGGCTCCATGTACGAGGACGCGCTCTTCATGAGCAACCTCTTCGCCTACCTGGACATCCCCACGGTGGAGAACACGCCGCGCGTGCTGCCCGCGGTCTCACCGCCGCGCGGACGCGACAACGCCATCGAGCTGAAGGACGTCTCCTTCCGCTACGCGGGCAAGGACGCGTGGGCGCTGCGCAACGTGAACCTCACGCTCAAGCCCGGCCAGAAGCTGGCGCTGGTGGGGGAGAACGGCGCGGGGAAGAGCACGCTGGTGAAGCTGCTCTTGCGCATGTACGAGCCCACCGAAGGCCAGATTCTCTACGGCGGCGTGGACACGGCGCGGATGGACGCGGACGACCTGCGCGGGCGCTTCGGGGCGGTGTTCCAGGACTTCGTGCGCTACCAGTTCAGCGTGTCGGAGAACATCGGCCTGGGCCACGTGCCCGCGCTGGAGGACCGGCCGCGCATCGAGCGGGCGGCGGAGCAGGGCGGGGCGAACTCGGTCATCGCGGCGCTGCCGGCGCAGTACGACACGATGCTGGGCGGCTGGTTCGAGAAGGGCCAGGAGCTGTCCAGCGGCCAGTGGCAGAAGCTCGCCGTCTCACGCGCGTTCATGCGCGACGACGCGGAGGTGCTCATCCTGGACGAGCCCACGGCGAGCATCGACGCGGAGGCGGAGCACGCCCTCTTCGAGCGCTTCCAGGCGCTGGCCGCGGACCGCATCGCCATCGTGATCTCGCACCGCTTCTCCACGGTGCGCATGGCGGATCAGATCGCCGTGCTCCACAACGGCACGGTGCAGGAATTGGGCAGCCACGACGAGCTGATGGCGTTGGACGGGCGGTACGCGCACCTGTTCCGGCTGCAGGCGCGCGGCTACCGGGACTGAAGGCGTCAGGCCTGGGCCTTGGCGCCGCCGGGCAGGTGGTCCCGGATGACGCCCAGGAAGTACGGCTTGCCGTAGTACTGGCTCATCTTCCCCAGCAGCTTCCCGTTGCGGAACAGCAGGAAGGTGGGGATGCCGAACAGGCCGAAGCGGGTGGCCAGGGCCTCGTGCTCGTAGGCGTTGACCTTGACGACGCGCATGGGGGCGCCGTCCAGCTCCTTGAGGAGCTCCGGTTCGGCGGCCGCGTAGATGTCGCAGTTCGGGCAGCCGGGGCCCCAGAAGTCCACCACCACCAGCTCGTCGCGGGGTTCCATGACGAGCGAGTCGAAGGTCTCGGTCGTCGCCTCGATGCTTACGGGATGCGCCATGGCGCCTTCCTAACGCCCGGGGGGCCGGGCTTCCATCCGGGTTGCCTGGACCCGGGGCAGGCGGCCAGGGGGGATGGAGGGGGCGGGCGTGTCAGGTTGTCCAAATATGTCTAGAGGCCGTCGGGTGGACGAAACCCGACATGCACACTGCTCACGGGGGCCCAAGGCGCCATAAGGTGCGAGCCCTGGTGGCTGTCGATGTCGTGGAGGGGTCATGCACGAGTGGTTGGAGGCACTGCGCAAGTCGGCGAAGGCGACCTCGGAGGGTGTGCAGGCGGAGGAGGTCCGCCGCGCGGAGACGGAGTGCGGCGTCCCGTTCCCCGAGGACCTGGCGGACCTGTACCAGGCGCTCAACGGCGGTGAGTTCCAGGGCGAGGTGCGGCTGTTCCCGCTGCGTGGCGAGGAGGGAGCGCCCAGCGTCCTGGAGAAGAGCCGGCTGATGGTGGTGGGCCTGCCCGCCGCGGGCGTGTGGCGCTTCGGGTTGAAGGGGCCGCACCGGCACCTGTTCGTCGCGCGCAAGTCCGCGATGGAGGAGCAGGGGGACGGCGGAGGGCCGCTGCCCGGCTGGGTGGACGCGCTGGACGGCGACACCTGGGTCTTCGGTACCTGGGACGGCGAGAAGAGGGAGATGCGGCTGTACCGCAGGCTCAAGGACATGCTCGAGGTGCTGATTCCGCCCGTGGAAGAGGTGGAGAGCTTCGGGGAGCGCACCTTCGCGCGAGCGATGAACGCCGTGCTCCAGGGCGCGCTGTCCGGAGCGGCCGCGCAGGCGCTGGAGGACGAGGAGGAGGCCCCCGCGGGCCGTGGCGGTGACTACTCGGGAGCCCTGGCCGCCCTGGCCCGTGACGCGGGCGAGGACGAAGAGGCCGACGAGGAGGAGGAGCTCGAAGCCGCGGAGGCCGCCGACGAGCTCGAAGCCGGGGAGGCCGAGGTGTCCGGCGAGGAGGAGCTGGAAGAGGAACTGGCCGAGGACACCGGCGAGGAGGAGGCCGAGGTTTCTGCTGAGGAGGCCCCCGAGCAGGAAGAGCTGTTCGAGGAGCCCGAGCCCCCTGCCGTGAAGGCCCCGAAGAGCACTCGTAAGGGCGCCGCGAAGAAGGCCGAAGCCACCGAAGCGGAGGCGCCGACCGAAGCCGGTTCCACCGGGACGGGAGCGCGCAAGGCGGCCGGTAAGAAGGGCGCCGCGAAGAAGTCCGCGCCCGCGAGTGGGGCCGCGAAGAAGGCCACGGGCAAGACCGCCGCGAAGAAGGGCGCCACCGCGAAGAAGGGCGCTGCCGCGAAGACCGCCGCACCCGCGCGTGGCACCGCGAAGAAGTCCGCTGCGAAGGGCGCTGCCACGAAGGGCGCTGCGGCGAAGGGCACTGCCGCGAAGAAGTCCGCTGCGAAGGGCGCTGCGGCGAAGGGCGCGGCTCAGAAGCGTGGCGCTGCCGCGAAGGGCACTGCCGCGAAGAAGTCCGCCGCGAAGGGCGCTGCCGCGAAGGGCGCGGCCCAGAAGCGCGGAGCCACCGCTGCGAAGGGCGCTGCCGCGAAGGGCGCGGCCCAGAAGCGCGGAGCCGCCGCGAAGAAGGGCGCCACGGCGAAGAAGGGCGCTCAGACGCGTGGGGCTGCCGCGAAGAAGTCCGCAGGCAAGACCGCCGCGAAGAAGGGTACCACGGCGAAGAAAGGCGCATCCACGCGCGGGGCCACGAAGAAGGCCACGGGCAAGGCCGCCGCGAAGAAGTCCTCGCGCCGTTAGCCCTATGCCGAACGGGGCCTCCTAGTGGAGGCCCCGCCTGAAAACAAAGGGCGCGTCCCATTCACGGGGACGCGCCCTGTTCTTTACGCCGCACCCGACCGCTGGACCCGGCTACCCCTCGGGCAGCAGGTCCGGCGACTGGGCGCGCGGTCCGGGTTCGTCCGGCTGCGCGGTCAGCTCGCGCTCCTCTTCCTCTTCATCCCCCCGGCCGAAGCGCTGGATCTGATCCGGCAGGATGTCCCGCGCATCCGCTTCCTCCTCCATGGGGGGCGACAGCGCCAGGTCCTGGTCCGAGATGTTGATCTCGTCCTCTCCCGTGTCCGGGTTCCGGTGGCGCAGCGAGGTGGACTCGCCCACATCCTCGTCTCCGAGCTTGTTGAACTTCATGGGGTCTCCTCGACAGGGACGGTTGAGAAAAGCTTCCGTGTCCCCACGAAAATGGGACCCCCGGACGGGAGCGGCAATGGACGCCGCCCGCCTGCCTGGCGGGCCCAACCCCCGTCAGCGGGGAGCCGTCGGCGGCTGGCCGTCAGTGCTGCCGGGCTTCACCTCAAAGAGCACCATCCCCAGCGCCAGCACCCGGGACAGCGTCTCGCGCACCGTGTAGCGCCAGGGAGTCGCCCGTCCCTCGTCCGCCGCCACGCCCCACGCGTCGATGCCCACCG
This sequence comes from Corallococcus sp. M7, assembly GCF_054512695.1. Classification (NCBI taxonomy): domain Bacteria; kingdom Pseudomonadati; phylum Myxococcota; class Myxococcia; order Myxococcales; family Myxococcaceae; genus Corallococcus; species Corallococcus sp. M7. Next base: position 9,288,478 of record NZ_CM137252.1, on the reverse strand, counting down.
AGTTGGCGATGAAGAGCGCCCGCGACAGGTGGAAGCGCTGCGTGACGAGCACCGCCCGGTCCGCGCCGAACACCGAGTGCGCCCGCAGGCAGCTGTCGTAGGTGGACAGCCCCGCCTCGTCCCCCATGACCGCGTCCTCCGGCACGCCGCGCTCCAGCAGGTAGCGCCGCATGGCCCGCGTCTCGTTGTGGAAGGGCGCGGAGTTGTCCCCGCTCACCAGCAGCGACCGCACCTTGCCCTGCCGCCAGAGCGCGATGGCCGCGTCCAGCCGCTGCGCCAGCACCGGCGACGGCACCGCGCCCGGCGCCAGCCCCGCCCCGAACACCAGGGCGATGGGGGCCTCCGGCGCGACCGCCAGCGGCACGATGCGGCCCTGGTAGCGCAGGCGCACGAAGTGGGACAGACCCAGCAGGACGGCCAGGGCCAGCCCGAGCAGCCCCAGGCCCCTGCGTACCCACACCCTGGTCGTGCCGCCAGCCTTCATGGACCCCGCAGAACGGTCGGAAGGGGCCATTCTCTTCCGGAGCCCCCCGCTCGGAAAGCACCACCCGCGCCCCTCTGGCGGGAACTGGTCACGCCCGCCCGGCCCCCGGACGGGCCATGGCGGCGGGCAGGGGCCCCAGGTCCGGGCACCCCGCCGTTGACCGGCCTCCGCCCCGCCTATATAGGGGGCCCGCCGTCCCTATATGGCCAGCCCGGGCTGTCACGGGGCGCGCGCCGCACGTCTTACGAGGAGTTTCCGGTCCATGGCGTCCCTTCGCGACATCCGCAAGCGCATCCGCTCGGTGAAGAACACGCGGCAGATCACCAAGGCCATGAAGATGGTCTCCGCCGCGAAGCTGCGGAAGGCGCAGGACGCCATCCTCGCCGCCCGCCCGTACGCGCAGACGCTGGAGCAGATCATCTCCGAGCTGGCCGTGCGCTCCGCCGACCAGGAGCTGGCGCACCCGCTGCTCGCCACCCGCCCCATCCGCCGCGTGGAGCTGCTGCTCCTCACGTCCGACCGCGGCCTCGCCGGCGGCTTCAACTCCAACGTCATCCGCCGCGCCAACCGCTACCTGTACGAGAACAGCAACCTCCAGGTGCGCGTCTCCACGGTGGGCCGCAAGGGCAACGACTTCTTCCGCAACCGCGGCCAGTCCATCCGCAAGGACTTCGCCGGCCTGTACGCGACGCTGAACTACCGCTCCGCCGCCAACGTCGCGGAAGAGCTGGCCGCCGCCTTCCTCAACGACGAGGTCGACGCGGTCTACGTCGTCTACAACGAGTTCGTCTCCGCCATCACCCAGAACGTGGTCGTGTCGCAGCTCCTGCCGCTGCAGCCCGCCACGACGAAGGCCGCCACCCCCGCCCCGGAGACCGTGACCTCCGCCCCGGCCCTGGTGGACTTCAAGTACGAGCCGTCCCGCCAGGCCGTGCTGGACCGGCTGGTCCCCCAGGCGGTGAACATCAAGCTGTACCGGGCGCTGCTGGAGAGCGTGGCCAGCGAGCAGGGCGCGCGCATGAGCGCCATGGAGAACGCCACCAACAACGCCACGGACATGATCTCCAGCTACACCCTGCTCTACAACCGCACCCGTCAGGCGGTCATCACCAAGGAGCTCATGGAGATCGTCTCCGGCGCCGAGGCCCTCAAGTAGTCCGCCTCCCGCCCGGTCGCACTCCCTCGGCTTCAGACGATGGGCCCGATGCTCCACGCTCCCACGAGCGCCGGGCGCGGGCCCTTCGTCGTTCCAGGGCCCCCCACCGGGCAGGCAGGACCGAGGGGAATGGCAAGGGACTGGCGCCCGGGACACCGCTCCGCTAAGCGGGACTTACGTAGGCGGACCCGGGAGGCTTGACCCTGCCGGGCACCCCCCGGTAAAGGGGGCCCGCCCACACCCCTCTTCGGGGTTCGATTTCCTGACGGGCGGCGGCGCCCCGGCCGCTCGCCACACGAGACAAGGCAGAGGAGTCCCATGAGCGCTCAAGTCCCGACGACTGGCAAGATCACGCAGGTTCTCGGCCCCGTGGTCGACGTGGAGTTCCCGCCCGGCGGGCTCCCGGAGGTGTACGCGGCCCTCAAGGTGACCAACCCCAACCTGGGCGCGGAGAAGGACAACCTCACCATCGAGGTCGCGCAGCACCTGGGTGAGAACACCGTGCGCTGCATCGCCATGGACTCCACCGAGGGCCTGGGCCGCGGCATGCCGGTGAGCAACACGGGCGCCCCCATCCAGGTGCCGGTGGGCAAGGCCACCCTGGGCCGCATCATGAACGTCACTGGCGAGCCGGTGGACGAGATGGGCCCGGTGAGCGCCACCGAGTACTGGCCCATCCACCGCGCGCCCCCGCCGTTCACGGAGCAGGACGTGCGCGTGCAGATGTTCGAGACCGGCATCAAGGTCATCGACCTGCTCGCCCCCTACACCCGTGGCGGCAAGATCGGCCTGTTCGGCGGCGCCGGCGTGGGCAAGACGGTGCTCCTGCAGGAGCTCATCCGCAACGTGGCCGTGGAGCGCGGCGGCTTCTCCGTGTTCGCCGGCGTCGGTGAGCGCACCCGCGAAGGCAACGACCTGTACCACGAGATGCAGGAGACCAAGGTCATCCAGACCGACAACCTGGAGAAGAGCCAGGCGGTCCTCGTGTACGGCCAGATGAACGAGCCGCCCGGCGCCCGCGCCCGCGTGGCCCTCTCCGCGCTGACCATGGCGGAGTACTTCCGCGACGTGGAGGGCCGTGACGTGCTCCTCTTCGTGGACAACATCTTCCGCTTCACCCAGGCCGGCTCGGAAGTGTCCGCCCTCCTGGGCCGCATCCCCAGCGCGGTGGGTTACCAGCCCACGCTCGCCACGGAGATGGGCGGCCTGCAGGAGCGCATCACCTCCACCACCAAGGGCTCCATCACCTCCGTGCAGGCCATCTACGTGCCCGCGGACGACCTGACGGACCCGGCCCCCGCGACCGCGTTCGCCCACCTGGACGCGACCACGGTGCTCAACCGCTCCATCGCGGAGCTCGCCATCTTCCCCGCCGTGGACCCGCTGGACTCCACCAGCCGCATCCTGTCCGCGGACGTGCTGGGCGCCGAGCACTACGCCGTGGCCCGCCGCATCCAGGGCATCCTGCAGCGCTACAAGGAGCTCCAGGACATCATCGCCATCCTCGGCATGGACGAGCTCTCCGAAGAGGACAAGCTCTCCGTGGCGCGCGCCCGCAAGATCCAGCGCTTCCTGTCCCAGCCGTTCTTCGTGGCCAAGGTCTTCACGGGCCTGGACGGCCGCTACGTGAAGCTCCAGGACACCATCCGCTCCTTCAAGGAGATCGCGGACGGCAAGCACGACGACCTCCCGGAGTCCGCCTTCTACATGGTCGGCTCCATCGAGGAGGCGCAGGAGAAGGCCCGCAAGCTGGCGGCGGCGTAAGACACCCATGCGCCTGACCGTCGCGCTCGCCCTGCTCATCTGTGGTGCCGCGCCTTCCGCCCTGGCGGAGGAGCGCGGCAGCCGGGCACGGGTGAGCGCGAACGGCCTCTACAGCGTCCGCAGCGTGGACGTGGGCGTGGGGAAGTGCCGGCTGGAGATGCTCAAGGAGAGCGGGCCCCTCTGGACGGCGGACGTGTGCGTGGGGACGGTGGATGACCTCTACTTCGCGTCGAATGACGGGGAGAAGGTCTGGGTGCTCTACCCGCTGGTGGAGAAGGGCAAGCCGCTCCCCGGCAAGAAGAAGGCGAAGGGCCAGAGCCTGGCGTGGGCGCGGGTGATGGTGGCCGCCCAGTTCGACCGCACCGGGCAGAAGCTCCAGGAGCGGCGGCTGACGGAGCTGATGACGACGAAGCAGCTGTCGGAAGTGCGGCAGCTGGCCCACCACCTCAAGTGGCTGGAGGGCACGCTGGGCATCCCGGGCAAGGGCCCGCGCCTGACGGACGCCGGGGTGGTGGAGTTCGAGCCGGTGGGCGTGAAGACCCAGCGGCTGACTTTCTGATGCGGTAGTGCGGTAGCACGAGGACCTTCATGGCCAAGCTGACTGTCGAGATCGTCACCCCCGAGAAGCGCATCCTGTCCGTGCAGGCCGACGAGGCCATCGTGCCGGGCGGAGAGGGCCTGTTCGGCGTGCGTCCCGGCCACACGCCGTTCCTGTCGCTGGTGGAGCCGGGCACGCTCACCCTCATCGAGGCGGGCAAGCAGGACCGCTACTTCGTGGCCGGTGGCTTCGTGGAGGTGAGCAACGACAAGGTGCTGGTGCTGGCGGACGCCGCCGAGCACGTGAACGGCATCGACGTCGCGGGTGCCCGCCGCCGCATGGAAGAGGCCCAGGCGCGCCTCAAGGACCTGAGCGCCGCGGACGCGCGCTACGCGCTGGAGCAGGCCGCGGTGCGCCGCGAGGCCGCGCGCATCAGCGCCCACGAGTCCCGCTAGGGGCCTCTTCGCGGTATCCGGAAGGGTGGAGCTCCGAAGCCCCGCGGCACGGGGGCCGGCGCTCCACCCTTTTCGCGTTCCGGAGCTCGGACGAAGCATGATGCGGCGCTGACATGAGCACGCCCGATTCGCCCGTCCTGGAGCTGTTCCACCGCATCGCGGATCCTCCGTCCGCCACCGCGCGCCGCTTCGTCACGGACCACGCGCTGGAGGACCGCGTGCGCTTCCGCAACCTCACCTACGAAGAGGTGGAGAAGGACTGGCGCGAGCGCGGCGGCCACACGTCCCCCGCGCTGTGGGACGGCGCGCGGCTGCACCAGGGCGCGGAGGCCGTGGTGGCGCGCCTGATGGCGGTGGTGAACCTGGGCCGCGACGACGCGTGATCCGCGCGCACGCGCGTGCGTCGCTTGGATGAAGTGAAGTCGCCCGCGTCAAGGTGAACACCTGAGCCCGTGGGCGGCGCACGCGCACGAGTCCACCCGTGCGTCCCTTTCGGTTCATGCGCAGCATTCGAAGTTGGACATGCATGCGTGCTCGCGCGTTTCAACGGGCTCGCCTGCTTGCTGAAACGCAGCGGGATGCGATAGCTACCGCGCCCCCGGTTGCGCCGTGGTTGCGGCGGAGGAGGCGGACAGTGGCGACGCGCGTGGTGCAATCCAGCGGGACCTTTCTTGTCCAGCGCTTCACCGCACCCGCTTCGTGCACGTCAAGGCCCCATGTTCGATCCGCCGTCGCGTCGCGCGCCCACGCAGCGTTCATCTCGGTGCTCGTCCTTGGCTGAGGCTCGGGTAATCTCCGCTCCTCCGATGCCGCTGACTCCCGCAGACCGCCAGGACCGTTTTCATGCGGCATTCCTGGGGCTCGCCATCGGGGATGCGCTCGGCTTTCCGCTGAGGGGCATCCCCCCGGCGAGCCTGGCGCGGCTGCCTGGGCTGGCGGAGGACTTCGCGCCCCGGCCGCGCGGCAAGTTCGCCAAGGGCCAGTTCAGCGACGACACGCAGCTCCTGCTCGCGGCCGCGGAGAGCGTCATCCGCGAGGGCAAGGTGGACGGCCGCAGCGCGGCGCTGCACCTGGCGTGGCTGTGGCAGGAGGGCATCATCCTCCAGCCGCCGCGCAGCCTCTCCGAAGCGCTCCAGCGGCTCGCGGGCGGCACGCCGTGGATGAGCGCGGGGGCGCCGCTGGGCACGAAGTGCCCGTCGGTGCTCAGCCGCGCGCTGGTGGTGGGGCTCTTCGAAAGCGGCCAGCGCGCGCGCCTGCCGCACGACGCGGGCGTGCTCACCGTCATCACGCACAAGGACCCCGTCTGCGCCGCCGCCGCCGCCGCGTTCGCGCAGGCGGTGGCGCTGGGCATGGAGCAGGAGGCCCTCACGCCCGCGGCCTTCTGCGAGGTCCTGGCGCTGTCCGCCGCCGTGCACGACAAGAACCTGGCGGAGGAGATCCGCCACCTGCCGCGCCTGCTCACCTGGGACACCCAGCGCGCGCTCAACCAGCTGCGCAAGGTGGGCGTGCCCCCCAGCGAGCTGAAGGGCGTGGACGGCCTGCCGTGCCACGTGGTGCCGGTGCTGCTCACGTCGCTGTACGCGACGCTGAAGGTGCCGCACGACTTCCGCGAGGCCGTGGTCCTCACGCTGCGCTGTGGCGGCGAGGCGGACGTGGCCGCGGCCCTCACCGGCGCCCTGCTGGGCGCGCACCTGGGCACCCGCGCCATCCCGGCCCGCCTGCGCAAGCAGGTGCTGTACGCGGAGAACCTGCTGGACACCGCGGACCGCCTGTTCCGGGCCCGCCAGGTGCGCGAGACGCTGGCCACGGCGATCGCCCACCAGAAGACCCGCCGCTAGCCGGCCGAGCCCGCCGGCCGCGTCAGGCCCACCCGGAAGGGCCGGGGCACCAGGCAGGCAGCCGGACGCGAACGGGGTGTGCGGCGGGACTTCTCCCACACACCCTTCCTGACCACCTTCAGGGACAGACCGGGGACAGCCGGGACGCCAGGCAGGCGACCGTCGGTGATTCCCCGTGAAGTCATCCTGTCGGAGGCACGGTCGTGGACCTCGAATCAGAACGCCTGGAGCGCAGCCAGCTGGAGACGCTCTCCACCCCCGAACTCATCCGGCACGCGCTGTCGGAGACCCGCCTGTTGGTGAAGGCGGAGGTGATGCACGCCAAGAAGGAGCTGAAGCAGGAGCTGCAGGCGGCCAAGCTGGCGGGCATCTTCCTGGGTGCCGGGGCCGTGCTGGCCCTCACGTCGCTGGCCGTGCTGTTCGTCGCGCTGGGCCTGGCGCTGCCCCTGGGGGCCGCCGTGGGCGTGCTCATCGTGGGCGCGGTGCTGCTGGCCGTGGCCGGACTCCTCCTGTTCCTGGGCACCAAGCGGATTCCCAAGAAGCCGCTGGTCCACACCCAGGAGCGCTTGAAGACGGACCTCCAGATGACCCGGGAGACGCTGCAATGAGCCAGGCCTCCGAGACCGAAACGCACGCCGACCACGCCATCACCAAGCGCATGGGCGACCGCGAGCAGGTGGAGCAGACCGCGGACCGCATCCGCGACGAGCTGCTGCTCACCCTGGAGGAGCTGGACCGCCGGCGCACCCGCGCCACGGACGTGCGCTACCACGTCAACCAGAACAAGGACCTGCTCATCACCGTGGGCGCCGCCGCCCTGGTGGCGGTGGGCCTGGGCGTGGGCATCGCCATCTACCGCGCCCGCCACCATGACGAGCGCGTGCGCCGCCTGCGCCGCAAGGCCCTGGAGCGCGCCTGGGCCCACCCGGACCGCGTGGCCACCAGCATCGAGGACAAGCCGCTGGGCGCGGAGCTGGGCCGCAAGGTGGTGATGATCTTCGTCACCTCGCTCGCCACCGCCGTGGCCCGCAACTCCATGCAGACCCTGGTGCCCTCGCGGACCGTCGCGAAGGTGCCCGCGGACAAGGTGACTGTGGAGAAGAATAAGAAATCCTGAATGCGTAAAATGCGCGCATAAAGCAGACTGATGTCCATGACGGACCTGCTCTATGCGCGCGCGCAGATGGGGCTCTCGCTCGCGTTCCACATCGTGTTCGCGGCGGCCGGCGTGGCGTTGCCGGTGCTGATGGTGTTGAGCGACCTGAAGCACCGGCGTACGGGGGACGCGGACTACCGGAAGCTCAGCGAGAAGCTGGCCAAGGGCACCGCCATCCTGTTCGCGGTGGGCGCGGTGAGCGGGACGGTGCTCTCGTTCGAGCTGGGCCTCTTGTGGCCGGAGTTCATGGGCCGCTACGGGGAAGTGATTGGCCTGCCCTTCAGTCTGGAGGGCGTGGCCTTCTTCACCGAGGCCATCTTCCTGGGCATCTACCTGTACGGCCGCGAGCGCGTGTCGCCGGGCCTGCACCTGTTCAGCGGCGTGATGGTGGCGGTGAGCGGCGCGGCGAGCGCGTTCTTCGTCACGCTGGTGAACACGTTCATGAACAACCCGTCCGGCTTCACGCCCACGCCGGCGGGGCCCACGGACGTGCAGCCGCTGGTGGCCATGTTCAGCCCCGGCTGGCAGTACCAGACGGCCCACGTGCTCCTGTCCTGCTATCAGGCCAGCGCGTTCGCGATGGCGGGCATCCACGCCTTCATCCTGCTGAAGCACCCGGGCGCGGCGTTCCACAAGAAGGCGCTGTCCATCGCGCTGCCGCTCGCGTGCGTCACCGCGCTCGCGCAGCCGCTGGTGGGCGACCTGTCCGCGAAGCACGTGGCGCGTGAGCAGCCGGTGAAGCTGGCCGCGATGGAGGCGCACTTCGACACGGAGGCGGGCGCGCCCCTGCGGGTGGGAGGATGGCCGGACGTGGAGACTCGCACGGTGTCGGGTTCCATCGACCTGCCGAAGGGGCTCTCCATCCTGGCGTTCGCGGATCCGGACGCGGAGGTGAAGGGGCTGAACGAGTTCCCCCGCGACGTCTGGCCGCCGGTGGCCAAGGTGCACATGGCCTTCCAGGTGATGGTGGGCACGGGCAGCCTGATGGCGCTGCTCGCGCTGGCCACGCTGTGGCGCCGGTGGCGGGGCCGCGAGTGGCCGCACGGCAAGGCGATGATGCGCGCGTGGCTCTGGTCGGGGCCGCTGGGGCTGGTGGCGCTGGAGGCGGGGTGGCTCGTCACGGAGTGGGGCCGGCAGCCGTGGATCGTCCGGGACGTGATGCGCACGGGCGAGGCGGTGACGCCGGTACCGCACCTGGCCGCGCCGTTCTTCACCTTCACGGCGGTGTACCTGTTCCTCGGGGTGACGGTGCTCTTCGTGCTCTGGCGGCAGGTGGCGGGCACGCTGCCCAAGGGACCCGGCGCGGCCGTGGATGGCGAGGTGGCCCATGCCCACTGAGACGACGCTGCTGGGGCTCGCGGTGGCGGGCACGTTCGTGCTGTACGCGCTCCTGGGTGGGGCGGACTTCGGCGGTGGGGTGTGGGACCTGCTGGCGCGGGGACCTCGCAAGGCGGAGCAGCGCGCGCTCATCGCCCACGCCATCGGCCCGGTGTGGGAGGTGAACCACGTCTGGCTCATCGTGGGGCTGGTGCTGCTCTTCAGCGGCTTCCCGCGTGCCTTCGCGGCCTTGAGCGTGGCGCTGCACGTGCCCCTGACGCTGCTGGTGCTGGGCATCGTGTTCCGGGGCACGGCGTTCACCTTCCGCGCCTACGACACGCGCGGGGACGCGGTGGAGCGCCGCTGGGGCGTGGTGTTCAGCGTGGCGAGCGTGGTGGCGCCGCTGCTCTTGGGCATGTGCGTGGGCGCGGTGGCCAGCGACACCATCCGCATGCAGGGACACGCGGTGGTGAGCGGCTTCTTCGCGTCGTGGCTGTCGCCCTTCGCGCTGTCGGTGGGCGTGCTGACGCTGGGGCTGTTCGCGTTCCTGGCGGCCGTGTACCTCACGCACGAGGCGCGCACGCCGGAGCTGGCGGAGGACTTCCGGCGCCGGGCGCTGGTGACGGGCGGGCTGCTGTTCCCGCTGGCCCTGGCCGTCCTGCTGCTGTCGCGCGAGGGGGCGCCCCGGGTGTGGACGGGCCTGCTCCAGACGCCGTTCGCGCTGGCGCTGCACGGGGGGACCGCAGTGGCGGCGGTGACGGCGTTCGCGCTCCTGTGGACGCGGCGCTTCCGGGCCGCGCGGGTGGCGGCGGCCACGCAGGGCGGGCTCATCGTGCTCGGGTGGGCGGTGTCGCAGGCGCCGTATCTCGTCTACCCGCACCTGACGCTCCAGAGCGCCGCGGCGCAGCCGGTGGTGCAGCGGCTGCTCCTGGTGGCGCTCGGGGTGGGGCTGGTGACGGTGGTGCCGTCGCTGGTGCTGCTGTTCCGCGTCTTCGGGCCCCGGGGACAGGCTCCGGAACCATCTAGGACTTGAGCACGGGGAAGAGCGGCGGGTGCACGACGCGGGGCTTCTCGTCGCCTCGCGCCACCAGCACGCGGGCCCCTTCGAGCAGGTCCTCCGCGTCCAGGGCCTCCACCACGGTGCGCGCGGCGCTGTCGGGGTCCATCACGCGGCAGTGCACGCGCATGACGCCCTCTTCCGTCTCGCCGCCCTCCACCTCTCCGTTGCCCGTCCAGCCGAGCGCGTCCGTGAGCAACTCCTCCACGGCGTTGCGCTGCTCGAAGTCGTGGCCGGTGCCCTTGCCCTGCACGGTGTACTCGACGAGCAGCACGGACAGGGCGTCCGGCTCGGGCTCGTCGTAGCCGGCGTCCACCAGGGCTTCGGCCTCCTGGGCGATGACCATGTCGGGGTCCTCGTCCGGGGGGACGGGGACGGTCTTCTGCTCGCCTCCCTCACCGACGGTGCCCCAGTGCACCGTGACGACACCCTCGTGCTCCCACGCCTCCCAGTAGCGCAGGGTGTCGCCGTCCTTCTTGTAGAGCTTCAGCAATGCGTTGGCCTCATTCGCGCGGACTGCATACCGCAACCGGGTTCAGTAGGCACGGCCCTGGCCGCCGTCCACGGGGAGGGTGGAGCCCGTCACCCACTTCGCACGCTCCGAGCAGAGGAAGGCGACCACGTCCGCCACCTCCTCGGGCGTGCCGAAGCGGCCCCAGGGAATCTGCTCGCGCACCATCTTCGCCACCGCCTCCGGGTCGTGCTGCTGGCGCCGGTCCCAACTGCCGCCGGGGAAGAAGATGGAGCCCGGGGCCACGGCGTTGACGCGGATGCGGTGGGACGCCAGGTCCACGGCCATCTCCTTGGTGAGCGCGATGAGGCCCGCCTTGGCCGCGCTGTAGGGCGCGCTGGTGGCGTACTCGCGGCCGAAGATGGAGCTGAGGTGCACGATGCTGCCGCCGCCAGTCTGGCGCATCAACGGCACCGCGCGCTGGCTGCACCACACGGCGGACATCAGGTTGCGCTGGAAGACGTCGTTCCACTGCTGGGTGCTGGCCGCGTCGAAGGCGCCCGCGCCGCCGCTGCCGCCCACGTTGTTCACCAGGATGTCGATGCCGCCGAAGGCGCGCACCGCGGAGTCCACCGCCAGGTACGCGCCCTCCTGCGTGGCCACGTCCGTGACCACCGTGGCCACCTGGGCGCCCTCGGAGCGCAGCTCCTTCGCGAGCGCATCCAGCGGCTCCGGGTTGCGCGCGCACACGCACACCCGGGCGCCCTCGCGCGACAGCACCATGGCGATGGCCCGCCCGATGCCCTTGCTGCTGCCGGTGACGAGCGCCGACTTCCCCGTGATTCCGAGTTCCATGCCGTCCCTTCTACCGCCGGGCCGGGCCGGGTGGGGGACGGGATTCATCCAGGGCGTTCAAAGCCGTTCGAAGACGTCCAGGCGCCAGGTGCCCTCCATCTCGCCGCGCAGGTGGCGCAGGTGCTTGGGGGTGAGCCGGCGGAAGGCGTCGTGGACTTCATGGCCGCTGCAGCGCATGTCGCGCGTCTGGCCGGTCCAGTGCACGAGGACCAGGTGCCCGCCGGGCTCCAGGTGCTCCAGGATGCGCTGCTGCGCGAGCGCCATCTCCGGGAGGCTCCACCACGCGCCGCGCCCGGACACGAGGGTGAGGTCGAAGGTCTGCTCGGGGTAGCGGTCCGGCACGTTCATGCGCTCGAAGCGCACGTGCGACAGGTGGCGGCAGCGGTGGATGGCGCGGGCCTGGGCGGAGTCGGAGGTCTCCAGGGAGAGCAGGGCGTCACATCTCGCCTGGAGCTTCTCCGTGAGCAGGCCAATGGCGCCGCCAATCTCCAGGGCGGAGCGGTAGTGCGCACGGGGAAGCGCGGACAGGGTGACGTCATCGCGGCTGCGCACGCAGCCCTGCACGGTGCCGTACCACGGCTCTTCGGCTTCTCGAGAGGGGACGGGAGGGGCGAGCTGGAAGGCGGAGGACGGTTTCATCGGGAGGAGGCTCCTGGGGGCGAGCCTTCACGATGGAACCCACCCGGGCCTCCACATCCCGTGCGCCCGGGGCCATGAAGGTGTCGACCCCGGGGCAGTCAGAGCGTCAGGAGCTGATCAGCCGCCGCGCCAGTAGTCCGGCTGACAGGACCACGGGAGCTTCTCGCCGCGCCGGTCGCAGTGGAAGCCCTCGGCGCAGGGATTCGGTCCTTCGGGGTCGCAGGATTGCAGGCAGTGGTAGTGGTCGCAGACCTGGCCTTCGCCACACGTAGGGTTCGTGGCGGAGCATCGATGGACGCATTCCGCCCAGACCTTGCCCGGAATCGCCGGGTCTGGGCGCATGCGGCATTCGCGTCCATCAGGGCATGGTGTGTCCATGCAGTTGGGCCCGTGGATGGAGGCGCAGATGGAGGTGCCCTCCTCGAACGGGATGCAGCGCTGTCCCTGGGCGCAGCCGCGCTTTTCACAGGTGGGGAGACACGCAGGTGTCGGCTTCACATCCGCGCAGAAAAAGCCTTCCGGGCATGAGTCGGGTTGGTCCGGGGTACAGGAACGGGCGCAGTAGCCATCCCTGCCCCGGCACTCAAGCCCCTCCGTGCATGCATCGGTCACGTCGAAGGGAGTCCTCAAGCAGCCCTGACCTTCCTGTCGAATGCCGACGACGAGGCAGAGTCTGATCAAGCCGCCACCCGTTCTGGGAGCGATCACGGTCCTGCAGCGTTGGTCGTCGGGACACTGACTATCGGTCGCACATTCGCTGTCCGAGCAGTAGCTCCGGAAGCGGCCGTCGTGGAAGCAGACGAGAGGGGCCTCACACTCGGTCTGCTCCGAACAGGTTTGATGGTAGGTCGTCCGCCGCATCCGCGCGTCGTAACTCAGCATGGGGACCAGGCCTTCTGGCTCCGGCATGGGGGCCGCGCTGGCCTCCCGTGTCTGCCTGAGGACAAAGAGGGCGGGGGCCAGGATCACGAGGCAGGCCACCAGGCTCAGGGGAACGTGCCATGGCCGCGTCATGGACCACCACACAGTTCAAGGCACTCCTCGCTCGGCTCGTCCGGGAGGGCGCAGAAATGGTCGTAGTCCTTCTTGCTGCAACGCAACTTCGGTATCCGCTCCACCGCGTCCCTGTGCGCCGCCCGGTCCAGCTTGCCGCCCGGGCGGTGCACCTCCGGGCATGCCGCCAGCCCGCCCAGGACGCACAGCCACAGCCCCACCGCGTGTGCTCGGCCCATGACGGTCCAGGCTAGCCGTGGCCTGGAACCGTCAGGCATTGCCCCGGCGGGCAATGATTTGTCACGCGGACTGGAAGCGGGCCTCCGCCGGACGCGCGCCACCCGAGCGCTTCACGCCGTGGTCGCCGTTCGCGGACAGGTGCTCCAGCAGCTTGAACACCGTCTCCACTTCATCCGCCGCGCCAATGTCCTGCGCCAGTTGATCAGCCGACCGCGCCTCCGCCTTCGCTGACTTCAGCTTCGCGAGCAGCTTGCCCTGGAGCTCCAGCACGCGCCCCGCGGCCTTCTTGCCCGCCTCCACGCCCGGCTGGTGATAGGCATTGATGTTCACCAGGCTCGCGTAGAGGCCCACCGCGCGCTCGTACAACGCGATCAGCGCTCCCACGGTGCGCGCGCTCACGTCCGGCACGGTGAGTGTCATCGACTCGCGGCCCTTCTCGAACAGCGCCCGGCGCGTGCCCAGGAGGAACCCCAGCAGGTAGTCGCCGCTGGTGTTCTCGCCCTCCACCGCCAGGGACTTCCCGTCCCGGTCCTTCAGCACCTCCACGAAGGTGACGAAGAAGTTGTTCACGCCCTCGCGCAATTGCTGCACGTACGCGTGCTGATCCGTGGAGCCCTTGTTGCCGTAGACCGCGATGCCCTGGTTCACGACCTTGCCGTCCAGCGACAGCTCCTTGCCCAGCGACTCCATCACCAACTGCTGGAGGTACTTGGACATCAGCATCAGCCGGTCCTTGTACGGCAGGATGACCATGTCCTTCTGGCCCTTGCCGCCACCCGCGTGGAACCACATCAGCGCGAGCAGCGCCGCCGGGTTCGCCGCCGCGTCATGCCCGCGCGTCGCCGCGTCCATGTCCTTCGCGCCCGCGAGGAAGCCGTCCACGTCCAGCCCCTGCAACCAGGCCGGCAACAGCCCCACCGCCGACATCACCGACGTGCGCCCGCCAACCCAATCCCACATGGGGAAGGTGCGCAGCCACTTGTGGCCCTTGGCGTAGTTGTCCAGCTCGCTGCCGTCGCCCGTGACGGCCACCGCGTGCGCGCCGAAGTCCAGGCCGCGCTGCTTATAGGCGGCCTCCGCCTCCAGCATGCCGTTGCGCGTCTCCTTGGTGCCGCCGGACTTGCTGATGACCACGGCGAGCGTCTCCGCCAGCCGCTCGCCCAGGCCGTTGAGCACCCGGTCCATCCCGTCCGGATCCGTGTTGTCCAGGAAGTGCACCTGCATCGCGTCCCGGCCGCTGCCCAGCGCGTCCGCCACCAACTGCGGACCCAGCGCCGAACCGCCGATGCCGACGATGAGCACCTGCGTGAACTTCGCCGCCTTCGCCGGCTTCACCTTGCCCGCGTGCACGTCCTTCGCGAACGCGGCCACCTGGGCCTGCATGTCCGTGATGGCCGTCTTCAGCTCCGCCTCCGGCGCCAGCTCCGGGGCGCGCAGCCAGTAGTGGCCCACGCGGCGCTTCTCATCCGGATTGGCGATGGCGCCCTTCTCCAGCGCGTCCATGGCCTGGAACGCCGCGTCCATGCGCGGGCGCATCCCGTCCAGGAAGTCCGCGCCGAAGTTCATGCGGGAGATGTCCAGCGTCAGCCCCACGGAGGGGACGACGCACAGGTGCCGCTGGTACCGCTCCCACAACTCGCGCTCCGTCATGACCCGACTCCCTTGCAAGGGGCGCCGACCTCATGCGCGGCGCCCGCCAGAACCGTCGCGGCGCACCGTAGCAAGGCCCGCACGGCGCGGACGCAACGATGTCGCGGGTCCCGTTGCCTGGACGTCGGTTCCACCGCCCAGGCTGTCCGCCACCTGGAAGGCGCGCTCCCTACGGTGCCGAGGGCGCGGCCTCCACGGGCGCGGGCTCCGACGCCGGCAGTGTCCCCTTGGGCTTCCACGCCGGGTTGCGGAAGATGTAGCCCAGCCGCTGGCTCAGTGGCCCCGGGCGGGCCGCGTCCCTGGCGATGGCGGCGAACTCGTGGAACGCGATGCGCACCGGGTTGTGCGTGGTGAGGTTCTTCGTCAGCCCGTAGATGGGGCGCTCGGTCTCCGGGACGAACGTGCCGAAGAGCCGGTCCCAGATGATGAGGATGCCCGCGTAGTTCACGTCGATGTAGGCCGCGTTGGACGCGTGGTGCGCGCGGTGGTGCGACGGCGTGTTGAACAGCCACTCCACCGGGCGCGGCAGCCGGTCGATGGCCTCCGTGTGGATCCAGTACTGGTACAGCAGGCTGATGGCCTGCTGCGTGACGATCATCTCCGGGGAGAAGCCCAAGAGCGCCAGCGGCGCCCAGAACACCCAGCCCGTCATCGGCGTCCACGTCTGCCTGAGCGCCGTGGACAGGTTGTAGTGCTGGCTGGAGTGGTGCACCACGTGCGACGCCCAGAAGAAGCGGCTCTCATGGTGGACGCGGTGGAAGGCGTAGTAGCAGAGGTCTTCCAGGAAGAAGAGCAGCACCCACGCCAACAGCCCGTGGCCCATGCGCAGGGGCGTCAGGTGGTAGAGCGCCGCGTAGCCCGCGAACGCCACGCCCTTCCAGAACACGCTCACCGCCACGTTGCCCAGGCCCATGGAGAGGCTGGCCAGCGTGTCCTTCCACGTGTGGCCCTTGATGGATTCGCCGTGCTCCTGCCGCAGCTTGCGCACCCACAAGGCCTCGGCGATGACGGTGATGACGAACACCGGGATGGCCGGGGTGATGAGGTCGGGGATGTGCGACATGTCCATGGCTGCTGACCTCCTGCGATTCAGTCCTTGGGGGCGAACGCGACGCGCATGAAGCGCGCCAGCGTGTCCAGCATGCGGCGGTGCGCTGGATCCGAAGGACGGGCGGCCCCACCCACCGCCGCGCCCTGCACCGCGTCCAGCGCCAGCTCCACCACGTCGTCGAAGTCCGGGTGCGTGGCGGCCACGTCCGGGAACAGCTCGCGCGCCACGCGGTGCAGGTTCTGGCGGTGCGGCCCGTCCACCACCGCCAGCGCCTTCTGCAACTCCGGGCTGGTGCGCGCCGCGACGTACAGCTCGATGGCGGCCTGGAGCTCCGGCCGCTGGTAGGCGGCCCACAGCATGTCCACCGCCGCCCCCACCCGGTCCTTCCCGGACGGCCGCGCGCCCACGCCCGCGAGGAAGTCCTGGATGAGGCGGGGGAAGAGGTGCTCCACCGCCACCGCGAGCAGCTCCTCCTTCGTTTCGAAGTGCGTGAAGAGCGCCCCCTGCGACACCCCCGCCCGCTTCGCCACCTCCACCGTCGTCAGCCGCGCGTAGCCCTGCTCCACCAGCGTCTCGATGGTGGCGTCCAGCAGCTTGCGGCGCGTCGACTCGCGGCGCTCCGCCTGCGTGCGGCGCACGGGAGCCTCGACCTTCCTGGCGGCGGACTTCGGGGGCATGCCGGAACCATAACCGCCTACTTAAAAAGTGACCAGTCACTTTTTGAGGAGGGTCTTCCGGGGTGTCTGATCGCGGATGCCCGGGCCTGCCCGTGGGGCTTCCGGGCAGGCGGGCGTCTGTCTTTACATCCGGTCAGCTGACAGGGATTGGAGCGGCAAGGCTTGAGAGGCGCAATGCCTGCCAAGTGGCCAGACGGGGAGACAGGCGCTCCTGTGCTTTCGGAGCGGTTTCCCTCTGGAATGTGGTCAAGGGTCGCCCCCTTGAGACAGGGCAGGGCGCGGCTCGCCTGCTAGTGATCCGTTCGGGACTGAGCGAAAATCACAGGGAAATAGCGCAAGCCCTTGCGCCGGTTGTCCGCCCGCCCCGATATGAACATCTCCGCTCTTTTCGTCGGCTCCCTCCTCGCTTCGGCTCCTGTCCTCCCTCCCTCCGCCAATGCGGTCGCGAACATGCCTGAGGTCGGCGTGCCCTTCGCGTGTGGCCGCATCTATACGGTGAGCCAGGGCCATGAGACCGGCAGCCACCAGCACAACGACACGTTCGCGTGGGACTTCCGGATGCCGGAAGGCACGCCCATCGTGGCGGCGCATGACGGCGTCGTGCGCATGGCGCGTGGCGACAGCAAGCAGGGCGGGTGCGGCGAGCAGTTCGCGCCGCTGGCCAACTACGTCGTCATCTCCCACGGCGACGGGCTGGAGACGCAGTACCTGCACTTCAGCGCCGTGGTGGTGAAGGCCGGTGAGAAGGTGAAGGAGGGCCAACTCATCGGCTTCTCCGGCGCGACGGGCTGGGCGTGCGGCGCGCACCTGCACTTCAAGGTCGCCAAGGAGCAGGGCGCCGGGTGGAACAACCCCTCCGTGCCCGCGCGCATCGTGGGCTATGGCGATCCGGTGCGTGACACGCTGGTGTCGGCGCCGCTGTGCAAGGACTCCGCGCAGCCGATGATGGCCTCCAACGGCGGCGTCCACATGCCGGGCCAGGCCGTGATGTCCATGTCACCCGACAGCGCGAATCCGCTCCAGGATGCGTCGCGCGGCCTGCCGCCCGGTGCCAAGGCCATCATCGACGGCCTCTCCCAGCCTCCCGCCCAGGGCGGCGAGGGCCTCGACAAACCGGCTCCGGCCCGCTCTCCCCGCATGGCGAGCGGCTCCGACGAGACTCGCTGACGCGAGCAGCGCTCCGGCGCCCGCGAGCAGCCCGAAGAAGGCCCCCGCGTTGAGGAAGTACTCCAACGGCAACAGGGGGCCTTCGACGTAGCCGCGCACCACGCGGTACCCCACGTGCCCCAGCAGCGCCAGCAGGGGCAGGTTGATGAGCGGCAACACCAGCCACCGGGCCGTGCGCCACCAGCGGGCCACGGCCTCCGCGACGGCGGTGGAGGCCGTGTAGCGCCAGGCCCCCGCCCGGGCCACGCGCAGCTCCGACAGCATCACCTCCACGTCCGGAACGCCCAGCGTCTCCGCCTCCAGCCCCTGCGTGCGCGCCACGCTGCGCGCCTCCGCCAGGGCGGTGCGCGCGGCGGACTCCGCGAGGAAGTCGTCCTCGAAGGGCTCCACCACGGCCACCTCCGCGGCGCGGGCGCGGGTGCGGTCCCTCACCGCGTCCACCACCGTGGAGGCCGCCGCCACCGCGAGCCCCGCGGGCAGGCTGCGGCGCGCGACGAGCGCCCCCACGCCCATCCCGGACGCGCCCCACAAGGACAAGCGCAGCCCCCACGCGGCGGGGTCCCAGAAGCGGCCCGCGGCCTGCCGGCGGACCTCCGACGCCAGGTGCCCGTGGGCCAGGGACAGCCGCGCGTCGAAGTCCGCCTGGAGCGACTCCGCCGCGCGCGCGAGCCCCGCGTCCAGCGCGGTGCGCGTCTTCGCGAGCAGCGCGTCCGTGTCGTTGAGCGCCGTCTGGACGGTGTTGGCGAACTCCTCCAGCGCGCCCAGGGCGTTGGTGTGGCGCACGCGCGCGGCGACGGCCTGGGTGGCCAGCCCGCGCAGGTGGAAGAGGAGCGGGCCGAACTCGCCGGAGACGTCCTGGCCGTCCTTCGCGGCGCGCGCGCTGATGGCGAAGACGGGCACGTCCTCCGCGGCCAGGCCGTAGTGCTGGGTGGCCACGCGGCGGACCTGGGACTTCAGCGCGTCGCGGGACTCGGCGGACAGCTCGTCCGCGAAGTTGAGGATGAAGACGAGCGCTCGGCGGCGGGCGAACTCGCTGAGGAACTCCACCTGGGTGGCCTCCGCGACGCTGCCCCGGTGCATGACCACGAGCGCCACGTCCGCCTTGTCCAGCGCGGCGCGCGCGACATCCCGGTGCGCCGTGGCCACGCTGTTGAGGTCCGGCGTGTCGATGAACACCTGGCCGCTCCACAGGCCCTGGGGCCCGGGCGTGTAGCGCACGACGCGCGCGCCGGTGCGGGCCAGCTCGTCCGTGGCCGTGCCCTCCGGCGCGAAGAGGGTGGAGACGGTGCTGGTGGGGCGGTCCACGCCCTCACGGGAGAGGTTCTGGCCGGAGAGGGCGTTGAGCAGGGTGGACTTGCCCGCGCCGGTGGCGCCCACCAGCGCGACGACGAGCGGCGCGTCCTTCCGGGCCATGCCCCGCGCGTAGTCTTCCAGGAGCCGCTCCAGGCGCGGGCCATGCGGCTGGAGCGCGGGCAGCGTCAGCGCGTCGGTGAGCAGCGGGCGGAGGGCTTCGGGGTCGGGAAGGCGGGTGTCGTCCACGGAAGGGCCAGCGTGGCGTGACGCGCGTGTGCTGGCTACCGGGATGTGCGGTGACGGTGCGCCAGCGTGCATTCCCCTCCCTGGACGGCGGAGGATGACCTGCTGCTACGGTCCGGGACACATGCACTTTCGTATCGTTCGTGGGTGGTGCCTGGGGCTCCTGCTGACCCTGTCCTCGGCCCGGACCTCCGCCGCGGAGCCACCGTCGCAGGGCGTGGTCCTCGCCGCCGAGCCGCGGACCTTCGCGGAGGCGAAGGCACTTCCTCCCAAGCTCACGGAGTCCGCTGCCTGCGACCTGGGGCTGGGCAAGACGCCCGACATCACCGTCTCCCAGTCCGTGGAGGTGACCCAGGCCAGGCCGGCCTCCTGCCAGCCCGCGGAGGCGGTCATCACCCAGAAGCTGTCCCTGCCG
The DNA here is from genome assembly GCF_054512695.1 of Corallococcus sp. M7. NCBI lineage: Bacteria > Pseudomonadati > Myxococcota > Myxococcia > Myxococcales > Myxococcaceae > Corallococcus > Corallococcus sp. M7. Next base: position 9,269,039 of record NZ_CM137252.1, on the reverse strand, counting down.
GATGGCTCACACGTCGAGCGCCGCTTTCGCATCGTGGATGACGCTCCTGGCACCCAACTGCCGCCGCCTCCCCCGCGCCCCCGCATCCGCGTCCGCTGTGAGGCAAGGCGGCTGGAGCTGTCCGTGGAGGGCGTGCCCGAGGCCCCCCTGCTGCGGCTGGAGCCCATCGGTATCGGCGCCGCCTCCGCCTCCGTGAAGTTTCGGGTGTCCCGGGACAGCGAAGCCCGCATCCTGCCCCTGCTGGTCCGCGACGACGCCGGGGACCGCCGGGCACTGGAGGAGCTGGACCTCCTGGCCGGCAAGGGCGTTCCCTCCCGCCTGTACGGTCGTGACGCGAACCTGGAGGCGGACAGCGTCGCGGGGCTGGCCGCCGCGCTCGTGCGCGCCCGGTATCGCGTCGAGCTGGCCTCGGGGGGTGACCCGGCCGAGTACGCCCCTCTCGATGTCATGGTGGATCCGCAGCCGGAGGAAGACCGGCCGCCATTGGAGACAGGCGCTCCCGAGGAGCTCGGCGAGGTCCAGCCATCCAGGTCGCCGTTCCAGCCCGGCTCGCTCGTGGACTCGGACTTGTTCTGGCGCCAGGGACGGTTGTGCGTGGCGCAGCAGGACACCGGCAAGCAGATGCGCTGCTACGACCCCGTGGCGCGGCGCTGGAGCAAGGCGGTCCCCTTGGACCGGGGTGCCCCGTCCACCTGGACCGCTCGCGCGGGGGCCTGCGGCATTCCCCTGGGGACCCGGAACGTCCGGCCTCCCGACCGGTATGACCCCGTCCTGCGCTTGTCTCCCCGGGCCGTCCTGTACTGGCAAAGCACGACCCACGAGGCCCATGTCCTGGAGGTCCCTGAAGGGGACGGCCCTCCGCGCCTTCGCGCGCCGGAAGCGGAGGAGCTGAAGAAGGCGATGCGCGCGTCCACCGGCTCCCGGCTCTTCGCCGAAGGCCGGTTCATCCTGGACGAGGAGCGCAAGCAGTTCTGCTCCGTGCGCAGGCCCCTGAGGTGCTGGTCCCTCCAATGGGACGGTCCGGGCCAGGAGGAGAGCAGCCAGGACCTGTCGGAGGCCCGCGTGTCCCCGGACGGCCGGTGGGTCGCCTACATGCGCCGTCCCAAGCCGGGCAAGGTGGACTCGGAGGGCAAGACCCAGACGCTGGTCGTGCGCTCCCTGGTGCTGGGCCCGTACGTCGCGCCCCGCGTGTTCGCTTCGAAGGAACCGCGCCTCGTGCGGACGGACGTCGTGATGCAGAAGCTGGCCTGGGAAGGGCCCCCGCTGAAGTGGGACGCCGCCGAACGCGTCTTCCGTACGCGGATCGCCTGCGACCTGGGCCAGGACCCGCGCATCCCCTTCGAACTGGAGACGTGGCGCAGGGTCACGCCGTACGACCTCGGCGCTGAGAGCTCCTGCCGCGGCGACGGAGTGCGGATGTCTCAAAAGCTGTCCGCGCCCGGAGGTCTGGAGTTCATCCGCGGCGGCTTCGTCGTCGCCGGGGACGGTCCGTCCGCCGAAGGCGAGGTGAAGATGCGCTGCCAGCCGGGCCGTCTGTCGTTGTGGATGGCGGGCGTGCCTGACGTCCCCGCGTTGACGCTGGCCTCGAACATGGGGGCGTTCGGCGCGGTGCGCTGGGACCTGGCGCCGGAGACCGAGGCCCGCCTCCAGGCGCTGCTCGCCCGCGACGATGCTTCCGCCCGCGAGGCCCTGGCCGCCTTCGCGCGGCTGGTGAAGATGAATGACGACGCGCGCGACGCCTCGTTCGGGGCGAAGAAGGAAGAGGTGCGCATCTCCCGCATGGGCTGTCTCTCCACGGCGCTGGAGGCCATCTCCGCCCGGCGGGCGCTCGCGGAAGGGGTCCACCCGGAGCTGCATGGCCCGTTGAAGACCGACGGCGCCTGCGCCGAACGCTACGGCATGCGCGCCCTCCAGCAGCGGCTCCAGGCCGCCACGCGTCCGCTTCCGCTGAGCATCGCGAAGGGCAAGGCGGAGGTCATCGGTCAGGTGCCGTTCGTCCCCAGCATCCCCCCGGAGCGCCAGCCCCACCTGTACTGGCGGGAGGGCACCCTGTGCCATGTCCAGCCGGATGGCGCACAGGTGCGCTGCTACGACCCGGCGGCGCGCGAGTGGGGGCCCGTGGTGGCCAGGCAGGACCGCCCGTTCCCGCGAGAGGACCTGCTCCTGAAGTCGCAGTATCAGACCCGCTGCTACCCGGTGGGAAGCCGCACCGTTCCCGTTTCGGAACAGCTGCGCGACGCCCTGCCGCTGTCATCGCGGGCCTCGCTGTTCGCGGACACCTCGCGCGGCGAGCTGGCCCCGGAGTTCCAGGTCATCGAAGCCCCCGAGGACGCGGGCCCCGTGCGCACGCGCGCGCCCACCGTGGAGGAGCTGGTGCTCGCGGCGCGCGCTGGCGGAGGATCCGCCTTGCTGGGAGAGGGCGGGTTCCTGCTGCACGCGCCGAAGAACGAACGCTCACCGTGGCTGTGCACGGCGGTGCGCCCGTGGAGGTGCTGGAAGCTGCCCCTGGAGTCCGAGGACCACGGCGTGCGCGCCCCCCTGGTGTCGCCCGATGGCCGCTGGCTGTCCTACGTGCGAATCCCCTGGGGCAAACCCGACGACCCGAAGAAATACCCCAAGGAGCTCGTCCTGCTGCCGCTGACGCCAGGCCCTTAGCTCGCGACGGCCTCGGCGGCCTGGGGAACCTGGCCTGTGTCCCCCACGGTCTTCCAGAGCCAGGCGTTCACGTCGAAGCGGGGATCGCCCAACTGGCGCCCCAGGTCGATGCCGTCCCAGGCCAGGTTCTGATCATCCGGGGGGCCCATGTCGCTGAGCGTGCCCATCAGCCTGTTCAGCTGCTCTTCGGGGAATCGCTCGTTGGAGGCGCCGAACATCGCGTAGAAGGCCAGGTATTGCGTCGAGGCCTCATCGGGGCGGCTCGCGCGAAAGCCGGTGGATGGAAGCGGGTGCGGGTGGTTGAGGTTCCAGCGTTGCTCCCGCTCCGACGCCAGGCCATCCAGTCCGGAGTCCGTGCCCGCGAACAGCAGGCCCAGGTCGCGTCCGGCCTCCGCGCCATGGATGCGCGTGCTGGGGCCGTCCCCGGTGGTGAGCAGCCACCGGACGCGCTGGGCCGCGCGGGAGAACAGCTCCAGGGCGAGCCGTCCCTCCCGGCGCTCCTCGTCGGCACGCTCCCGGAGGAAGTCGCGCCGCAGGTGGGCGTGCTGCCGGAAGAACTCGCGCACCGCCGCCACCCGCCGCGCCGCGACGGCGGTCAGCCAGTGTCCCCGTGCATCCATGAAGGCCACCGTTTCCGCCTGGATGTCATTGTCGGAAAGCGGCGGCGGAGGGGCGGGACGATGCGCCATGGGCGTTCTCCGGGAAAGGGTCACCGGAAATGTCGGAACGCTTCACGAGGCCGGGAGTGGGGACTCCTCCGCACCTGTCCGCCATCGCGCATCGCGGACGCCGACCGTGCGCCCGTGCGCAGTGACCCGGGCCACCCGGGTGTCAGGTGGCGTCCGGGGATGTGGGGCCTCACCCTTCCGCACCCGGGAGCACGGACTTCAGGGCCTTGAGCAACCCCACGGCCGTGACGGGCTTCGGCAGGAACGAGCGGACCGGATGCTCGCCCAGCGCCTTGCGGCTGGCGCTCGTCATGACCACCACCGGCAGCTCGCGCAGTCGCTCCTGGTCGCGCATCCGCGTGAGCAGCCCGCGGCCGTCCAGGAGCGGCAGCATCAGGTCCAGCAGCAGCACGTCGGGCACGCCGGCCTCCATCTTGCGCAAGGCCTCCAGTCCGTTGCGGGCCACCTGCACCTCGAAGCCGGCGTCCTGCAGCACGTCCTGGATGGCGTCCGCCAGGGTCTCCTCATCCTCCACCACGAGGATGCGTGACATCACCCGTCCTCCCTGTTCCGGCCGGGGCCGGTGACGCCAGTCCCCTGGACACGCGCATGGGGCTGGCCGGTGAGCATGGCCTCCAGCGCCACGTAGGATTCCCCGACGCGGGGGCCCTCGTTCGTGATGCGCAGCTCGCGCAGGAAGGGGTCGTTGGTGCTGTCGCGCATCTTCAGCACCGTGATGAGCCGGTGCAGCTCGCCGTGCAGCTCGAAGAAGCGCAGGAACACCAGGTTGTCACAGATGGCCTCGATGCCCCGGATGGGCGAGTGCAGCTCCGGGCCGAACATGTCGTTCGTCTGCTGGGTGATGAGCAGGGTGACGTCACGCTCGCGCATCGCGTTGATGAGCGCGGTGATGAAGCGCGTGGTGCGCTCCGGGTCGATGGCCTCCTTGGCGAAGGGCTCCAGGCCATCCAGCACCAGCCGCCTCACGCCCTGCTTCTCGACCAGCTCCACCAGCTCCTGGGCCATCGCGTCGGGCAGCGTCTCCACCGGCGCGCGCGCTTCGAGCCGCAAGAGCCCCTGACGCTGCATCGGCTCCAGCTCCAGCCCCACGTTGTGGCACTTGAGCGTGAGCTGCGCGCCGCTCTCCGCGAAGCCGAAGTAGAGCCCCGGCTCTCCCTGGCGTGCCCCTTCCAACAGGAACGACATGCCGATGAGCGTCTTGCCGCTGCCGGGGCTGCCCATGATGAGCGTGGAGGACCGGGTGACGAGCCCTCCCGAGCACATGGCATCCAGCCCCTCGATGCCCCAGCGGCTGCGGTGGCGCGGGTCGGCCAGCTTGCGGGGCGTGTCGCGCATCACCGCCTCGAAGCGCGGGTAGATGCTCACGCCTTTCTCGTCGATGAGGAAGGTGTGCCGGCCCGGGATGTTGTTGCTGCCGCGGAACTTGGTGACCTCGATGCCGCGCGTGGCCTTGAGCCCGATGAGGTCCGCGCTCATGGCCACGACGCCGTCGACGACGCCGAACTCGGGGCCCGTGCCCTTCTGGGTCTCCGTGTTCAACAGCAGCGTCGTGCAGTCCAGGGCGGACAGCCGCACGCTGAGCGTCTGGAGCAGCTCGCGCAGGTCCTCGTCCGGGCGCAGCCGGTCCTTGAAGACCATCAGGCCGTCCACGATGAGCAGCCGCGCATCACGCTCCCGGACCGTGCGGACCAGCATGTCGACGAAGGCCCGCCCCCCGCCCTCCCGGAGCGAGGGCAGCCCGCTGATGTAGTGGACCCGGGTGCCCACCGAGTCCTTGTGGAAGAACTCGAACGAGCGCAGGTGCAGCAGCATGCGCTCGTGGGTCTCCGCCAGCAGCGTCACGTAGAGGCTGCTGTCACCCGCCTCGGCGGCGCGGAAGCACATCTCGTTGGCGAGCGTCGTCTTGCCGGAGCCTGGCGGCCCGGCGATGAGGTACAGCCCGCCACGCAACCAGCCTCCGCACAGGATCTCGTCCAGGTAGGGGGTCCCGCTCTTGAACCTCGGCGCGGCCTCCACTGCTCCCTGTTCGTCCATCCCGTGGCTCCTCCCCTGGAACCAATATGGGATGGCCTCCAGGGACCCCGAAGCGCCCGGAGGCGCACCAGGCGGGCAGGCTTGAAACGGCGCGACGCCGGACGCGAGGGGCTCCGGTGGCCCCTCCCGCCCGGCGTCTGTGTCTGAAGCCGGCTTGCCGCCTTACAGCGAGTTGACGAACTTCAAGAGCGCGTTGCGGTCCGCGGCGCTGAGGTTCACGAAGGCCTGCTTGGAGGCCTCGCCCTCGCCGCCGTGCCAGAGGATGGCCTCGGTGACGCTGCGCGCGCGGCCGTCGTGCAGGTACGCCTCACCGCCGGACACGCCCGCAGTCAGGCCAATGCCCCAGAGCGGGGCCGTGCGCCACTCGGAGCCGGAGGCCTGGCCTTCCGGCAGGTTGTCCGCCAGGCCCGCGCCCATGTCGTGCAGCAGCAGGTCCGTGTACGGGTGGATGGTCTGGCCGCGGAACTCGGCCATCGCGCTGTACTGGCTGGTGGTCAGCGTGGGCGCGTGGCACTTCGCGCAGCCCGCGTTGTTGAACACCGTCTCACCCTGCATCGCCGTCGCGTCCGAGTGGTCGCGGCGGGCGGGCACGCCCAGGAGGGCGATGTAGCGGGTCATCTTGTCCAGCTCGCTGTCGCCCAGCTCCGTGCTCGTGCCCGCGCAGCCCTGCTGCGACGAGCCGCAGTCCTGCGTCTTGAACACGTTGGTCGTCACGCCCATGTCGCTGTTGAGCGCCTCGGCCACCTGGTGCTTCACGCGCGCGGTGCCGGCCTTCCAGCCGAAGCGGCCCATGCGGGTGACGCCCGTCTCCGGGTCCTTCACCGTCTGCATGCGGCCGGAGATGCCGTCGCCGTTCGCGTCGTTCGGATCCGCCAGGCCGGCGATCTGCGACTCCGGCACCGCCTCCAGGAGGCCCATGCCCACCAGCTGCGGCGAGATGCGCGCGGAGAAGTTCGTCGGCGTCACGTTGAGGAAGCTGTAGTTGGGCTTGCGCAGGCTGTACGCCGTGCCGCCGTTCAGCGTGCCGCTCGCCGTCGTCGTCCAACTGCCGATGCGCACGTCCGCCTCCGGCGTGCCGCTGACCGCGCGCGGCTGCAGGCGGAAGCCCAGCGCCGGGTCCACGGACACCACGCCGTTGTTCACCTTGCCCACCTTCACCACGTAGTTCTCCAGCGTGGTGTTCGTGGTGCCAGGCGGCAGGCCGCGGCCGTTCTGCTTGTGGCAGGAGATGCAGGACACGTTGACGTAGTTGTTGCCCAGCTTGTTCGCGTGCGCGGTGAAGATGGGGTTGTCCGGTTCGGAGTGGCTGCCGTCGCGGAAGTTCGTGTGGTGCAGGCGGCGGCCCTCCACGAAGGGCTGCGCGTTCACCGGCGCCATGTTGGTGGCCATCTGCAGGAAGCGGTTGTCCGGCTCGTTGGAGAACGGCGTGTGCAGCGTGCCGCGACCGCCCGACCAGGCCTTCTCCGGCAGCGGGAAGGAGTCGCGCAGGCTGCCCTGGCCCTCGAAGGGCACGATGCCGCCCTGGCCCACGATGTAGAGCATCGTCGTGGAGTAGTAGTTGAAGCGGCCTTCCACCGGCTGCTGGAGGAACACGCCGACCTCCAGCTCCATCCGGTCACCGTTGCGGATGGCGCGGCCCTCCTTGGCGTTGAAGTTCACCGACGACGTGTACTTGTAGTCGTTGACCTTCACGAAGTCCGCGTTGTGCCAGTACTCGGCCACCGTGTTGATGCCGCGGAAGAACGCGCGGAAGTCCGGCGAGTCATACGGATAGATGGTGTACAGGTTCACCGTGATGACGCTGCCGCCCTTGGCGACCTGGTCGACGATCTCAATCCAGTGGGTGCGCTTCTCGAAGTACAGCTTCAGGTAGTGGTCGTAGGCCTGGTACTGGTCCTCGCGCATGTGGCGGTCGCGAACGCGGTCGCCCACGCGGGTGATGAGGGCCGTGGAGGTGTTCTCCACCGTGGCCGCCTCCAGCGCCGTGCTGCTGGTGAACAGCGGCACCACCGGGCCCGCGTCGCCGTTGGGAGGAGGACCGGCGTCCACGCCGGTGCCCGCGTCCGTGCCCGTGCCCGCGTCCGTACCGCCGCCCGTGCCGGTATGCGTGTAGCGCGTCCAGGTCGTGTCGCGCGCGCAGGCACAGGACACGTCCCAGTACGTAAAGAAATAGTCGATGGTGTTGCCGGTGCTCAGGCCCGTGACGGTGTACTGGTTGCGGCCTCCCGTCACCGTCATGCGGATGTTCTGCTGTCCGCCGCCGTTGAGCACGTAGTGGATGTCCGCCCAGTCCGTCGTGTCGACGTAGAAGACGGCGGAGGAGCCCGATGGCGTGACGCCATACGTGGCGGCTTCTGCGGATTGCACCGCCAGACAACTGACGGCCAGGAATGCGAGCGCGATTCCCGTGAGTCTGCTTCGGCTCATGGTTGCGAACTCCATTGTGGGGGTGGATGGGGCGTGGGACGGCGAGCGCTGCGAAGGGGACTTCGTAGCTTGGCCGAAGAAAGTCTGAACGCCCGGGAGTCGCAAGGTGGGAGGCCGGAGAATTCGGCTTTGGCGTGATAAATGATAAATAAGAGAAATTGATGTCATTCTTGACGCGCTGTGCTGTCAGGGATTGACGCGTTGTGTTGCGCGTGGGGGCGTGGAGGGCCTCCGCCCGAGTGGCGGCGGGGGATGGGGCAGCGCGGCGTGGCTGGGTAGACTCCGGGGCCATGCGCTTCCAGCCACCGTGGGGTGGAGCCTTCCGGCTCGACACCTTCTTCCACCGCACTCCGGACGTCCTCCCAGAGGAGACGATGGCCTCCATCCGCTCGGCCATCCTGGGCTCGTCGCTCCTGGGAGAGTCGAACCTGTCGGGGCAGTTCTCCGGCACGTACGGCTTCTCGCTGACGTTCCGCCGGGACGCGCTGCCGGAGGTCCACGAGCGCTTCCCGGCGTTCGCGCCGTACCTGGCCAAGACGCTCTTGCCGGAGTGCAACGCCTTCCTGCTCAACCCGCTGCTGGTGGGCAAGGGCCGGAACGTCGCGGCGCACATCGACCGGAGTCTTGAATTCTACGGCCCGAGTATCGGCTGCCCGGTGGCGGTGAGCGTGCTGTATGTCCAGGTTCCGAAGGAACTCCGGGGTGGGGCGCTGCGGCTGTATCACCGGGGAGGTCAGGTGGCGGAGCTCAAGCCCCAGCAGAACGCGCTGGTGATGTTCCGGGGCGACCTGCTGCATGAGGTGGAGGCCATCACCTCCGGCGCGGAGTCGATGCGGGAGTCGCGGATCAGCCTGGTGGTGGAGCAGTACCGCGCGCCGGAGGCGCAGTTGGCGAACGTGCCCCGCTTCGAACTGCGCACGCGTTCGGGGGTGCGGGCGTGAGCGACCTGACGCTGGAGTGGAAGCTGCCCGCGCCGCCGGATGCGGTGTTCCCCGCGTTCTCGGAGCCCGCGCTCATCCGCCGCTGGTTCGGCGCGCCGCCGGGCTGCTACCGCACGCACGCGCCGGACCCCGGGGCGCTGGGCCAGCCCTACCGGGTGGGCCTGAGGGACTCGGCGGGCCGGGCGTTCTCACAGGTGGGCTGCATCGTGCAGGTGGAGCCGGGGCGGTTCCTGGCGCTGGAGATGGACTGGGAGGGCGGCGGGCCGGTGCCGCCGGGGCGCACCCGGGCGGAGCTGACCTTCCACGCGACCGGAGCAGGGGAAGACGGCACGCGGCTGGAGCTGCGCCAGGGCCCGTTCGCGGACGACGCGGCCCGGGACGCGCACCGCGCCTACTGGGAGGCGTGCCTGGGGCGGCTCGCGCGCGTGGTGGCGGGGGAGGCGGTGCCGTGCTTCGAGGAGTTCTGGGAGGAGTCGCGCGGCTACGTGGGGCCGCTGGCGGTGGCCGCGTACACGGTGCTGGCGGGGCTGCGCGAGGCCGGCGCGCCGAAGGAGGCGGTGGCCCAGGTGGAGGACGTGCTCTACACGCACCTGTCGCGGCTGCGCGAGGACACCGCGGACGTGCTGGGCGCGGTGCTCCAGTCGCGGGTGGAGGGCAACGCGAGCTGACGGGGCCTAGGGGTTGGGGCAGGTGGCCGCGTCGTCGTTGCCGCTGATGACGCGCATCTCCATCCCTGAATAGACGCGGTCGGCCAGCTCCCGCGCGCTGCACGCGGGCAGCAGGGGATTGTTGGCCACGTTGAACCCTCCCTCCACGGCCTGGAGCCCGTGCAGGCCCAGCTCCTGGAGGGACGGGTTGTCCGTCACGGTGAGGAACTGGAGGTAGCGCAGCCCCTCCAGCCGGTTCAGCTCTCGCAGGTCGTTGTTGTAGCGGACCGACAGCCGGTCCAGCCGCAGCAGCCGCCCGAAGCCGCCCAGGTCGGTGAGGCGCGGGTTCAGCTCCACGAGGAGGGTGTGGACGGAGTCCAGGTGGTCCAGGCCCGTCACTGACTTCAGCCGGGCGTTGTTCCGGACGGTGAAGAGCTCGGACACGGTGCGCAGCTCGGGCATGCCGCCCGTGGACTCCAGCACCGCGTTGTCACCGATGGTCACCGCGCCCGCGCGGATGAGGCGCGGGAAGCCCTCCGTGGTCTGGAGCTTCGGGTTCCGGGCGATGGTGATGGAGCTCGCGGTCAGGAGGGTGTCGAATCCCTGCATCGTCGTCAGCTTCCCGCTGGAGAAGATGGACAGGTGCTCGACGGTGCGCAGGCTGGACAGGCCGGACAGCGACTCCAGGGCCTCGTTCTGGCTCAGCGACACGCTGCCCGCGGACTCGAGGAACGGCATGGACAGCGTGCGCAGCCGCGGGTTGCCCTGCACGCTGAGGCCATCCGGGAGGCTGTCCACGGAAGGGAACTCGAAGGTCTCCAGCAGCGCGTTGTCCGCCACGCCCAGCCAGCGGCGCGGGGTCAGCGCGCGCAGCCCGTCCAGCGACGGGAGCGCGGGGTTGCCCCGCACGGACAGGTTCCGGTCCACGTGGACCCGGCCAGCCGGGTCTCCCACGGTGGCCGTGGACAGCACCGCGTTGTCATCCAGCCACAGCTCCCCGGCGAACCTCAGCCCGGGCAGCGCCACGCGGGTGAGCTGGGGGTTGGCCTGGATGGTCAGGGCGCCCATGACGGCGGACAGCTCCGGCAGGGCCAGGTCCGTCAGGGTCTCGCTGTGGATGAGCAGGTCCCCGTCCACGCGGGTGACGCCCCGGAGCCCCGCCAGGTCCTCGGCGGTGGTCACCACGTACGGGCCGCCGCTGTAGACGCGCGCGGGCTGGCACAGCAGCAGGGTGGTCAGGGCCTCCGCGTCGGGGTCCCGCTGCCCGTTGTTGTCGATGTCTCCAAAGGCCTCCACGCGCATGCCGGGCCGCCCGCAGGCCCCGCCCGCCGGCTCGGGCTGGACCTGGATGCGCAAGAGGGCACTGTCCACGAGGCAGAAGTGATGGGAGGCCTGGACCTCGGCGGTGTCGAGCACGCCGTCGCCGTCCACGTCGTCGCCCGCCTCCAGCACGGTGGCGGGGGACAGGCAGGAGGTGCTGTCCGTCACCGGGCGGGTCCGGGTGACGATGGCCGAGGCGCGCGTGCAGGCGGGGACCTCGCGGGTGACCTCGGCGTCGTCCAGCACGCCGTCGCCGTCCAGGTCGAGCCCCGCCTGCGTCAGCCGGCCCCCTTCCGCGCACACGGCGCCAGGGGCGAGCTCCGAGGTCCGCACCAGCACCTGCGTGGGTGCGTCCGCGCAGAGGTACTCGGTGCTCGTGACCTCCGCGTCCGCGAGGACGCCGTCCCCGTCCAGGTCCAGCCCCGTCTGGACGGCCTTCCCACCAGACGCACACGCCGCGCCCGGAGGCTCGGCGACGACGCGGGAGCGTGCGGGGGCCTGCGGCTTGAGGGCGGTCAGGTCGAGCGGTGCGCACCCTCCCGCGACGAAGGAGAGCACCAGCCACGAACCCCGAATCCACCGCATGCGCGTCGCCTTCCCTGTCAGGCCGGAACGCCGTGACGATACCGGGCCTGCTCCCCTTCATACGAGAGGAGCGGCCCGGTCGGGTCGTCGGGCCGGCCGCTCAGGAGGCCAGGGCCTGCGGCGGAGGGGCGGGGGCGTCCTCCTCCGGGACGTGGGCCTCGTCGTCCTTCGCCTTGGCGATGCGCTCGTCCAGCTCCGCGGTGAGGTGCTCGAAGACCTCCTTGTTGAGCGTGCCCTGCTGGTAGGCGCTGAAGAGGGCGTCCTTCTCCACGATGAGGACGCGGCGGATGGCCTCCTGCTTCTCCTCGTCGTGGAAGCGGTTGGACTGCTGCTTGAGCGTGATGAGCTCCTGCTCCACCGCCTGCGCCTTCTGCTGATACTCGCGCTCCAGGGGCTCCAGCGTGTCCACCGGAATCTCGCGGGCGCGGCGCATGGCCTCCAGCGACGCGAGCGCCGCGTGGATGGCGCCCAGCCGGCCCCGGGCCAGCTCGTACTGCTCCTGGTACACGTCCTTGATGCCGGTGATGCCCAGCGCCTTGAGCATCGGCGCCATGGTGAGCCCCTGGACGATGATGGACAGCACCACCACGCCGAACGTCATGTTCACCAGCAGCTCGCGGTGGGCGAAGTCGTTCGGGAGGCCGAGCACCAGCACCATGGACACCGCACCGCGCAGGCCGCTCCAGGTGAGCACCGCGCTCCACTTCCACGGCAGCTTCTCCGACGTGAAGCGCAAGAGGCCGGACACGCCATAGACGACCACCGCGCGGCCCAGCACCACCGCCCCGTACGCCAGCAGGATGGGCAGCCACGAGTCGAGCAGCGACGACAGCTGCACCTCCAGGCCGATGAGCAGGAACACCACCGAGTTGAGCGCGAACGCCAGGTACTCCCAGAAGCTCTCCACCGCGATGCGCACCGTGGGGCCCATGCCCTCCTGGGCCGCCCAGTTGCCGCACACCATGCCGGCCACCACCACCGCGATGACGCCCGAGTAGTGGAAGTGCTCCGCCACCACGAAGGACCCGTACGCGGCGATGACCGTGCAGGTGATCTCCACCATGGCGTCCTCCACGCGCAGGATGACCTTGCCCACCGCCCAGCCCACCGCCGCGCCGATGACGGCGCCCATGCCGGCGACCTTGATGAAGTCCATCACCGCGCCGCCCACGGTGAACGCCTGGCCCCCGGCCACGCCCACCACCAGCGTGAAGAGCACCACGGAGGTGCCGTCGTTGAGCAGGCTCTCGCCCTCCACCAGGATGGCCAGCCGCTTGGGCGCGCCCAGCGCCTTGAACAGGCCCACCACCGCGATGGGGTCCGTGGACACGATGAGCGACGCGAACACCATCGCGTGGATGAGGCCGAAGCCCTCCAGCAGGTTCATCCCCTGCATCGCGGGAGACAGGAGCAGCGCCGTGAGCGCCATGGACGCCACCAGGCCCGGGATGGCCATGGAGGTGATGGCCAGCTTGTTCTTCATGAACTTGCGGAAGTCCACGTGGAACGCCGCCTCGAACAGCAGGCCCGGCAGGATGACCGCGAACAGCAGCTCCTTCGTCAGGTGCGGCGGCTCAAAGGCCTGCACGATGCCCAGGCCCAGGCCCGCCAACACCAACGCCACCGTGTACGGAAACTTGAAGTAGCGCGCCGCGATCGCCACCGCTGTCGCGATGGAGAAGAGCAGCACGAAGGCCAACTCGAAGTGCATGAATCCCCAGCCCCGTTTGTGCTCAAAAATGGCGAGGATGCCATGCGCGCGGGGCGGTGGGGCAACCCCCTTTCGGGGGGAAATGAGAGGGGACGGGCAGGCGTTGCAATTTGCCAGACTGTTTTCTCAAGGCCGGAGACGGATGCGTTGTGGGGCTCCGGGCCGGTGGCTAGAAGCGAGGGATGATGGACCTCTTCCTGATGTCGCCCCCGGGCCGGGGCTGGGCGCTGCGAGGCCGCTCGAACTTCCGCAGCCGCGAGGCTGCCCCGGCGGATGCGCGCGGCGCGCGGCGGGAGTGGCTGACGCTCGCCCGGCACATCGAGTCCCGAGGAGGCACGGTGGTGGCGCTGCCCTCGCCGTCGGACGCGCTGACGGGCATGCCCTACGCGGCCGAGTGCGGCCAGGTGGTGGCGCGCGAGGGCCAGGCCCCGCTGTTCCTCCTGCCCAAGATGATGAGCGCGCATCGCTTCGCGGAGCGTGACCACTGGACGCCGCTGGCGAAGCGCCTGGGCCTGGAGGTCGTCGACCCCGGCGTGGGCATCTGGGAGGCGCACGGCGACGTGGCGACGTTCGACGGCGTGACGCTGCTGTTCTGGGGCGGGCGCACGACGCTCGACGGGCTGGAGGCGGCCCAGAAGTACTTCCCCGGCGAGGTGCTGCGCGTGCAGGTGCGCGAGCCCGCGTTCCACGGGAACATGGCGGTGCTGCCCCTGCCGGCGGTGGACCGGCTGGTGGTGTGCCCGGACGTGATGGCGCCGGAGTCGGTGGCGCTCCTGGAGCAGCGCTTCGGCGCGAACCGGCTGGTGCGGGTGGCGGAAGCGGACATCCGCCGCTACGCGACGAACGGGCTGCCGCTGGGGAAGGACCTGCTCGCGCCCACGGTGATGCCCGCGCACATCGTGGAGACCTTCGAGCGGCTGGGCATGCGCGTGGTGTCCATGCCGATGCCGGAGCTGACGGAGAAGGGCGGCGGTTCGTCGCGCTGTCTCGTGTCGCGCGCGTCGGTGGACGCTTCAAGCGTCTCGCTTCCTCCGGAGTACCGGCTGGACGTCGTGGCGAAGGACATCGAAGCCGATGGCGGGTGAGCTCGCGTCGCTGGCCCGGGCGTTCTTCGCCGCGACCCCGGAGCTGTCATTGCAGGCGCTGGGCTCCGGCGTGCACGTCCCGTCGCTGGACCTGGCGCCGTACGGCATCCCGGTGACGCACCTGCTGGCGGAGCACAACGCGGAGCTCGCGCGGCAGTACCTCACGCTCAACCAGTTGGCGTTCGGCGGCATCGGCGTGCCGCGTTGGGTGCTGTCGGACCTGTACCTGCTGCCCGGCGCCATTGGACTGCTGCGCTGTCCCGCGCGGCTGCTCAAGGCGCCCGCGCGCGAGCGGCTGCTGCTGGCGGACGAGGAGTCGGCCATTGGCGCGGCCTGCTACGTGGCGCCGTCGCTGACGCCGGGGCTGTTCGTGGGCGTATCGCTGTTCAGCTTCCTGCCGGGGCGGGGCGCGTCCGCGTGGGTGAAGCTGCTCACGCTGGGCATGGTGCGCGCGAAGCGGCTGCGCGGCGTCACCCAGTGGGACAACCCCGCCGTGCGCGTGCACTCGAGGCTGGGGCCCATGCGGCTGGTGGGGCGCGTCCCCGGTGGGCACGACTACGACGAGCGCACCTTCGTCTACGAGACGGACTTGAGTGACGAGTCGCGCGTGGCCCGGGCGATGCGCCGGGAGGACGCGGCCCTGCCCGCCGTGCGCATCCCGGTCACCGACCTGCTGCCGCTGGGCGCGCTGCTGGACCGGGCGGAGGCCGGGGCACGACTGGAATTGGTGCCTCCGGGCCAGGACGCGGGCCACGTACTGGTGCGCGAAGTGCCTCCGGGCTGAAGGGCTCAGGGCGCGGGGGCGTGCGGGAACTCGTCGTCCTCTTGCAGGGCCTTGCGCAGGGCGCTGGCGCCGTCCTTGAGGATGGGCGCACCGTGCGCGAAGCAGACGGTCTGGATGGGCAGGTGGTCCAGGATGCGCTGGATGCTGGTGCGCGTGCGCAGCGGTTCGTCCTGGTACTCGCCGGGGACGAAGGTAGGCGTGCGCCGGCCCTCGTGTGACAGCAGGTCGGAGATGAACACCACGGCGTGCGGGCTCTTCTGGAGCCACAGCGTGTACATGGCCTCCGTGGGCCCTGGCGTCTGGAAGGTGTTGAGGCCGCCCGGCAGCGTGGTGCCGTTCACGTATTCGAAGTCCGGTTTCTCCTCCAGGCCCTGCGCGCCCTCGGGCGCCCAGACGGGCACGCCGAACGCCTTGCGCAGGCGCCACGCGGAGCGCTGGTGGTTGCCCGCGGTGAGCACGATGGCGTCGATGTCGCCCAGCTTGCGCAGGGCCTTCTCGTCGATGGGCAATGGGTCGATGAGGGTGACGGTGCCGTCGTCATCCACCACCGCGTAGGCGTCGCTGCGGGTGCCGCCGAGCCGGTCGTCGGAGACGGTCCAGTGGTGCACGCCGGGGACGATCTCATCCGTCTTCTTCGCCTGGGCCTTGGGCTCGCTCATGCGGACAAAGCTAGGCACCTGTCCCCAGGTGACAGGGGCCCCCGCTCCGCTGCCCGCCTGCCCCTCCAGCGAGCCCTCCCGGCCCCTTCGCATCCCGCCCGCCGCGCGCACCTTTGTCGTCGGACGAAGGAGCGACCCGATGCGCGAGATGCGACCGCTGGTGCTGTTCGATGGGGACTGCGGCTTCTGCAAGCGCTGGGTGGCGCGCTGGAGCCAGGACACCGGCGGCCGGGTGCGCTTCGCGCGCGGGAGCGGATGGCTGCTCAAGCTCCTGGGCATTCCGAAGAAGGACATGTCGCGGGCGATGCAGCTGGTGGAGCCGTCGGGGCGCCGCTCGTCCGGCGCGGAGGCCGTCTTCCGCATGCTCGCCTGGTCGCCCCGCTGGAGCACGCGGCTGGCCGCGCGGCTGGGATTGGCGCCCGGCGTCCGGCAGGTGGCGGGCGCGGTGTATTCGGTCATCGCGCACAACCGGCGGCGCGCATCGCGATGGGACACGTGGTTGTTCAGCCGCGTGACGGAGCCCGCGGAGCACCGGCGGGTGCGCTGGGCCTTCATGCGCCTCTTGGGCGGTACGTTCCTCGTCGCCTTCACGTCGCTGGGGAAGCAGGTGCTGGGGCTCTACGGAGAGAAGGGCATCCGTCCCATCCGCGACGTGGCGCAGTCCGAGCGCTGGGCCGCGCAGGGCCGCTGGCGCCGTCCCTCCGTGTTCTGGAAGGACGCGTCGGACGCGGCGCTGGTGCGCGGCTGCCGCGTGGGACAGGCGCTGTCGCTGGCGCTGCTCTTCAATGTGGCCCCGCTCCCGAGCGCCGCCGCGCTGTGGGCGCTGTATCTGTCCTATGTGTCACTGGGACGCGAGTTCCTGTCGTTCCAGTGGGACGTGCTGCTGTTGGAGATGGGGCTGTTGGGCGCGCTCACCGCGCCGGTTGGCGTGAGGCCCGGACTGGGGAAGCGGGACGTGTCCGCGCTGGAGGTGTTCCTCTTCCGCGTGCTCGTGTTCCGGCTCTACTTCGGCTCGGGCATCAGCAAGTTCCACTCGGGCGACCGGACGTGGCGCGAGTTGAGCGCGTGCGACGTGTACTTCGAGACCGCGCCCCTGCCCACGCGCGGAGGTTGGGCCGCGCACCAGCTCCCGCGCCAGGTGCGCCACGCGGGCACGGCGGCGGTGCTGGCGGCGGAGACGGCGGTGCCGTTCCTCGCGTTCGGTCCCCGGCGCGTGCGGCAGGCCGCCTTCGGCATCTTCTCCGCGTTGCAGGCGGCCATCATGGCCACGGGCAACTACGGCTTCTTCAACGTCCAGTCGCTGGCCCTGGGGCTGTGGCTGCTGGACGACGCGGCCCTGCGGCGCGTGCTGCCGGAGGCGCTGTGGCGCGACGCCGGGCCCTCGCGGCGGCCGTCGGTGCCGGGCACGGCGCTGGCCGTGGCCGCGGCGGTGCCATTGCTCACGATGGGCACCGTGGAGCAGTTGCGGCGGATGGGGTGGTGGCCTCGCGGTCCGGAGCGTCTGGTGCGGGCGGTGGACTGGCTGGAGGACCGGGTGTTTCCGCTGCACTCGGTGAACTCCTACGGCCTGTTCGCGGTGATGACGGTGGACCGGCCGGAAATCACCGTGGAGGGCTCGAACGACGGCGTGCACTGGGTGGAGTACCCGTTCCGATACAAGACGTCGGGTGTGGACCGGCCACCGCGATGGGTCGCTCCGCATCAGCCCCGGCTGGACTGGCAGATGTGGTTCGCCGCGCTGGGGTCGCCGCCGTCGTGGTTCCTGGCCCTGCTGGAGCGGCTGCTGGAGGGCTCGCCGGAGGTGCTGGGGCTGTTCGCGTCCAATCCCTTTCCAGACCGTCCGCCCCGGCTCGTACGGGCGGTGCTCCACGACTACCGGATGACGTCCCGGTCGGAGCGCCAGCGCACCGGGGCCTGGTGGAAGCGGGAGCGGCGCGGGCTGTATGTGTCGCCGTTGACCCTCGCGCCCGGGTCGTCCGAGCAGGCCGGACGGCTGACCTGGTCCGTCTGAAACATGGCTGGGTCGAGGTGACTCGTGCGCGGTACGCCAGGACCCCACACGGGGGCGGAATGGCTAATGGCTCCCCGTGCGAAAGCGAAGGGCCGGGGACTGGCGGGGGATGGCGATCGCTGGGTACGGTTCAAGGGCGATGGTGTCCGGTGCTTCCCCGTCTTCCCTCATCTTCGGCAGGTATGCGGTGCTGCGCCGCGTGGCCGTGGGGGGCATGGGGGAAATCTTCCTGGCACGTCAGGTGGGCGTAAGCGGCTTCGAGCGCCCCGTCATCCTCAAGAGCCTGCTGCCGGACCTGCTGGAGCACGACGGCTCGGTGGAGATGTTCCTCGACGAGGCCCGCGTCGCGGCGCACCTGAACCATCCGAACGTCGTCTCGCTGTACGAGGTCGGCGCGTGGCAGGGCACGTTCTACATCGCCATGGAGTACATCGAGGGCGAGAACCTGGGCCGCCTGGCGAAGGCGGCGCAGCGGGCCGGCACGCCGCTGCCCCACCGCGTCTGCGCGCAGATGATCCGCGACGCGGCGCTGGGACTGGACCACGCGCACCACGCGCGCGACAGCCAGGGCCAGTCGCTGGAGCTGGTGCACCGGGACATCAGCCCGCAGAACATCATGGTGCGCCTGGATGGCCTGACGAAGGTGGTGGACTTCGGCGTGGCCAAGGCGACCATCCGCGCCAGCCGCACGCGCACGGGCGTGCTCAAGGGCAAGCTGCGCTACATGTCGCCGGAGCAGGTGCGCAACGAGCCCGTCTCCGGCACCAGCGACCAGTTCGCCCTGGGCGTCGTGCTGTGGGAGCTGTGCACGCGCCGGCCGTTCATCGACACGGACAACCCCGCGGAGGCCATGCGGCGCATCGCGCTGGCGGCGGTGCCCCGGCCCTCGCAGTTCGTGGAGGGGCTGTCGCCGCTGCTGGAGCAGATCATCCTGCGCATGCTCCACCGTGCGCCCGGTCAGCGCTTCGCCCGCTGCGCGGACGTGGCCCGCGCGCTCCAGGCCTATCTGGACGAAACGCCGGAGCCGCCGGAGGAGAGCGTCCCCGCGGTGGTGACGCGGCTGGTGGGCGATACGGTCTTGGCGCGCCTGCGAGACGCGGGCGCTGGCGAGCCCGGGCTGCCCCAGGTCCGTGAGCCCTCCAACGTGTCGTGCCCGCGCTGTGGCCAGTCCACCCCCGCGACCAGCCGCTTCTGCCCCGCGTGCGGCAACTCGCTCACGCCCCCGTCCGGGGACGCCGCGCCAAAGCTGCTCACGCCCGTGTCCGGAAACGACGCGCCAGGGCTGCCGCGGACGCCTGCCTCCGGAGACGCCGCGCCGAACCTGGCGCGGACGCCTGCCTCCGGAGACGCCGCGCCGGACCTGGCGATGCCCGCGCTGCGCGAGTCGCCCGTGCACCTGGGCGACGAGGACCTCCCCGACGCTCCGACGGCCAAGGCGCCCGCGCGTCGCGGCGACGGCGCCGTGCACGAGCCGCCCACCGACCCGACGATGGAGGTCCCCGCGCCGCTGGCCTCCGCGCTGGCCGGGTCGCCCGCCGCGCACGAGGACGACGACGGGCCCCCGGCCCTGGGAGACGAGGCCCCGGGCCCCACGGTGAAGATCCGCGCGATGGACGCGCAGGCGCAGATGCGCCGGCTCACGCTGCTGGTGGTCGCGGGCGAGCCGGCCCACGCGGCCCGGCTGCGCGAGGCGGTGGCGCAGGCCTCGGCGCGCCACCACGTGGAGGCGCTGGCGCTGTCGGACACGCACTGGTGTCTGCCCTTCGGCCTGCCGCAGGCGCACGCGGAGGACGCGACGCGGGCGCTCCAGTGCGCGGAGGAGTTGGGCGGCGCCGGCTTGAACCCGCGGCGGGGCCTGGAGTCCGGCGTGGTGCGCGTGAGCGCGGAGGCCGGAGCGTCGCGGCTGTCCGGCCTGGGGCTGGAGCAGGCCCGGGCGCTGGCGGACGCGGCGGTGCCCGGCGAGCTGCTGGTGGGCGCCTCCGTGAAGTCGCTGCTGGTGGAGGCGGGCGGGGTGCGCATCGGCATGTCGCGCGAGCTGCCCGGCGGCACGGCGTGGCGGGTGGAGTCCGGCGCGCCCGCGACCCGCGTGGACGCGCTGGTGGGGCGCGACGAGGCCCTGACCCAGGCGGCGCTGGTGGTGGAGGCGGCGTACAAGGGCGAAGGCGGCGCGCGGCTCTTCGTGGGGCCCTCGGGCGTGGGCCGCAGCCGCTTCCTGGAGGCGGTGGCGGAGCTGGCCACGGGCGCCTCGCCGCGCGTGGTGTACGCGTGGGGTGGAGACCCTCGCTCCGCGGGAGCGCTGGGCCTGTGGCGCACGGTGTTCGCCGCGCTGTCGCGGGCCGCCACGAATGGAGACGCGTCGCTGCCGCCGCTGTCGGGACTGGGCTTCTCCGAACCGGAGGCCGCGGCACTGTGGCGGAGGCTCGCGCGGGGTGCGCCGCAAGGCGGTGGACTCCTGCCGGCGGGTGACGGCGCGGTGGTGGACGCCATCCAGCGCGTGGCGAAGCCGTCCGGCCTGTTGCTGCTGGTGGACGACGTGCACCGCGTGGACGGCCCTTCGCTGGAGATGCTCGCGGGGCTGCTCGCGGCGAAGGAGCTGGGCGTGTCACTGGTGGCCACGGGTGACGTGGACGCGGTGCCCACGGCCCTGGCGTCCCTGCCGGTGACGGTGCTGGAGGGGCTGTCACCGTCGGAGCTGAACGCGCTGCTCACCGCGAGCCTGGGCATGGCCCTGTCGCCGTCGCTGGAGCGAGCGGTGGCGGACCGGGTGCGCGGCAATCCCGCGCATGCGCTGGCGCTGGTGCGGCTGCTGGTGTCGGTGGGCGTGTTGCAGCGCACGGAGGGCGGCTTCCAATCCAATGGCCCGCTGTCCCCCGCGGCGCTGCCGCAAGGCCTGGGGCAGGCCCTGGGCGCGCGGCTGGAGCTCTTGCCCGCCGCGTCGCTGCGCTTCCTCCAGCGGGCCGCGGTGGAGGGCTCGCTCTTCTCCGCGGAGCTGGTGCGCGCGTCGCTGACGGCCTCGGACGGCGCCAGCGTGTTGGAGGACGCGGAGTGGGTGGTGCCCGTGCCCGGGCAGCCCGGCATCTTCCGCTTCAGGAGCGAGGAGGCGCGGCAGGTGCTGCGCGAGCGCCTGTCGCCGCAGCAGCTGCGGAGCGCGCACCAGGAGCTGGCGGAGGCGCTGGACATGATGGCGTTCGCGCAGGAGCCGGCCCGCGAGGTGCGCGTGGCGGACCACCTGCTGGGCGCGGATGCCGCCGCCGCGCCGGCCGCGTGCGAGCGGGCGGGAGACTGGTTCGCGGCGCGAGGCGAGTGGCGCTCCGCGGTGGAGTTCTTCCGCTGGGCCCTGGGCCGTGCGCCCGGCGCGACGGCGGCGGTGGTGCGCTGGCAGTTGGACGTGCTCGCGCGCGCGGCGGGATGCCTCACGCAGGCGGACCCCGCCGCCGTGGACGGGCTGGTGACGCCGTGGCTGGACCGCGTGCCGGTGATGCAGTCGCCCGGCCGGTGGGCGGAGGTCGCGCGGCGCCTGGCCGTCGCGGAGCTGAAGCTGGGGCGCGTGGACGACGCGGAGGTGCGCCTCAGCATGGCGCAGGGGCCGGCGGGCGCGGACCCGGAGGTCGAGGCCCTGGTGCTCTGCGAGCTCGCGCGGGTGCGTGAGGCCAAGGGCGAGACGACGGCCGCGGTGGAGCTGCTGGCGCGGGCCTTCCAGCGCATGGGGAACCGGACCCCGCACACGGCGGACTTCTTCTGGGAGCACTACCTGCTGCTGGGCCGGCTGCAGCAGCGGCTGGGGCAGCAGGACCGGGCGCGGGTGGCCTTCACGCGCGCGGCGGAGCAGGCGCGGTCGGTGGGCAGCGCGGTGGGCCAGGCGCGGGCGCTGTCGCAGCTCGCGGGCCTGCGGGTGCTCGCGGGCGAGCCGGCCCAGGCGCTGTCGGACCTGGAGCGCGCGCTGGCCCTGGCCGAGCAGGGTGGGGATGCGCAGGAGGTGGCGCGCATCCACTACAACGCCGGGCGACTGCTGGTGGCGGGAGGCCGTGCGCCGGAGGCGCGTGAGCGGCTGGAGCAGGCGAGGGAGCGCGCCCGGGTGGCGGGCTGGCGGGAGGGGGAGGCCCTGGCCGCGCAGGTGCTGGGGGCGATGGAGGCCCGGACCCCGCGCCGGGGAAGTGGGCAGTAGTCGTCAGCAGGCGTGCAGGCGCGCGGACTTCGGCGCGGAGGCGCGCGGTTTTCACGCCCTCCTCGTGATCCGCCGGTAGACTCGGCCATTCCCCACCTGCCCCGTGCCTGCCTTCGTGAAGACCTCACGTCCCGTCTCCTTTTCCCTGTTGGGTTTCCTCGCGCTGGGTGTCCTGGGCGCATGTGGACCGACGCCCACGACCATCACCCTGGAGCCGCCCGAGCAGCGCTACCTGCGCACCCAGGGGCAGAACCTGCCGCTCAGCTACACGGTGTTGGACGCGGACGGGCGCAAGATGATGGACACGCGCCTGCGCTGGACCAGCTCCGCGCCGGAGGTGGCCTCCGTGCTGGAGGACGGCACGGTAGTGGCGCGCAAGTCCGGGAAGACCATCATCGGCGTGCAGGGCGGACGCGCGAAGGCCGCGCTGCCGTTGGACCTGACCATCCTCGCGTCGCTGGACGTGCGCGCGCCGGGCGCGGACTTCGTGGAGGTGGGGCGCACCATCAAGCTGCGCGTGGTGGCGCGCAATGAAGCGGGCCACGTCATCCCCGACGCGACGCCCGACTTCCGCTCCAGCAACGAGGCCGTGGCGCGCGTCGAGAACGGCGAGCTCATCGCCGCGTCGGCCGGCGTGGCCACCGTCAGCGCGACGCTGGGGCACCTGCACCGCGCCATCGCCGTGCAGGTGGTGCCGCCGGACTTCGCGCGCCTGGGGCTGAACCTCACCTCGTACACCTTCAAGAAGAAGGGCCAGTCGGTGATGGTCCAGGCGCGCGCGTACAACCGCAACGGCGTGGCGCTGGAGAAGGTGCCGCTGGAGTGGTTCAGCTCCAACACCGCCGTGGTGACGGTGTCGTCCGAGGGCCGCGTGACGGCCGTGGGCAAGGGCCGCGCGGTGGTGTCGGTGGTGGCCGGCCGCCGCCGCACGGCGGCCGACTTCATCGTCGAGTAGCTCGCGCCGCTACGGCTTCTTCTTGGGCGGCGCCGGGGACTTCGGCGCCGGGCGCTTGCCGGGCTTCTTCTTGGACGCGGCCTCCACGTCATCCGGGCAGGGCGGGCGCGGCCCGTCGCTCGGCGGCTGGATGGTGAACTCCACGCGGCGGTTGAGGGCCATGCCCTCCTCCGTGGCGTTGTCGGCCACGGGCATGCTGCGCCCGAAGCCCTGCGAGCACACGCGCTCCGCGGCGACGCCGCTCTCGATGAGGAAGCGCTTCACGCTGGCGGCGCGGCGCTTGGACAGGTCCAGGTTGTACTGGTCGCTGGCGCGCGAGTCGGTGTGACCCTCGATGAGGATGCGGTCCATCTTCGGGTTCTCCTCCATCACCCGCGCGACCTCCTCCAGCACCGGGTAGGACTCGGAGAGGATGACGTCCTGGTCGGTGGCGAAGTTCACCTGCTCCAGGATGACGATCTTGTTCCCCGACGTGCGCGCGAGCGGGCAGCCGTCGCGGCCACGCTTGCCCTGCGGGACGTCCGGGCACTTGTCGATGCGGTCCACTACGCCGTCGGAGTCCGCGTCGGTGTCCGGGCAGCCGCTGTTCTCCACCGGGCCCGCGAGGTTGGGGCAGCGGTCGCGCTCGCCGATGACGCCGTCGAAGTCGGGATCCACGGGCGGCGGCGGCGGCTCGGGCGGCTCCTTGAAGCGCTCGATGGCCTCCCACTCACGCGTCTTGGCGGGCACCCAGAGGATGGACGTGAAGAAGCTCAGGTTCGGTGACGCCAGCGAGCAGCCGCAGCCCAGGCCGCCGCCGAAGGTGAAGGTGACGCCCAGCGAGCTGTACCAGCGCAGGCCGATGAGCAGCTCCGCGGGAATCTGCCGCTCCTGGCCCGGCGCCTTCTTGAGGCCGAACGCGCCGTTCACCATGCCGAGCGCGGTGATGCCGCTGCCGCGCAACAGGGGCACCTCCGTGCCCAGGCCGAACGGCGCCATGTCCCCCAACTGCACGCCGCTGAAGATGACGTCCGGCCGCTTCCAGAAGCCGCCGTTGAAGGCGAGGAGGATGCCGGACTCGAAGCGGTAGTCGAGCACCAGGCCCGGCGCCCAGGTGAGCTCGCCGTCGCCCGCGAAGGCCTCCTGCACGCCGGTGGGGAAGCTGACGTTGAGCGTGAGGGACGCGCCCCAGCCGTGCCCCTCCGCGGAGCGGCGGAAGCCGGGGATGGCCACCTTGCCCATGAGGCGCAGGTCGCCCAGGGCGAAGCTCTCCACGGGCCCTTCGGTGCCGATGACCTCCAGGTTCTGGCCGCCCTGCAGGAGCACGAGCGGCATGTCCACGCCGACCTCGAACCAGTCGAAGAGGCCGACGGTGGCCATGACATCCAACTGGAGCCGGTTGCCCACGAGGCTGATGGAGCCCAGGTCTCCGTCCTTGGGGACGAGCGAGAGCGGGTTGATGGAGTAGCTGAAGTAGGGCCCGGCGGAGACGGACAGGTGGGACAGGGGCCGGGACTGGGTGACCATCACCAGGTCCTGCGGCGCGCCGGACGGGCGGAAGACCTGGATGTTGAAGCGCGGATCCGGCGCGGCGTGGGCGGCGGTGGACAGCGCGAGGGCCAGCAGCAGCGGGAGCAGCGGCGAGCGGGAGGGCTTCATCGGACGCGGCGGGCGGAGCGCAGGAAGAGGAAGCCCAGGGCGAGGGTGACCAGCATCGCGGTGCTGCCGGTGGGGGTGTCCTCGGCGGTGGTGCCGCAGCAGAAGGCGCCGCCCTGGGGTTCGGTGCCGGGTTTGCGGCGGCCGCGTTCGCACTGCTGGGTTTCGGCGGAGCAGAACTCGACGCCCAGGCAGTCGCCGCTGTCGGCGCAGGTTTCAAGACAGGTGTTGGACGTGAGGTCGCAGGTGCCGCCGCAGGGGCAGTGGGCATCCGCGAAGCACTCGACGCACGCGGAGCCGTCGCACACGGTGCCTGCCTCGCACGTCACGGCGCAGGCGCCGGTGTTGGAGCAGGTGCGGGTGGTGGGGTCGCAGGTGCCGCTGCCGCAGTCGGAGTCGTTGACGCAGCCCACGCACACGCTGTTCTGCACGGTGCCGTCGGAGAGGCAGAACGGCGTGTCTCCGCCGCACGAGTCGCAGCGGGGGCCGCAGCGACTGTCGGTGGTGCAGGAGCTGCACTCACCGCTGACGCAGGTCTGGCCGTCGCCGCACTCCAGGTCGTTGCGGCACTGGACGCAGACCTCGCCGTCGAGACAGAAGGGGCGCTCACCGGGGCACTTGGAGCAGCCGGGGCCGCAGCGGTCGGAGGTGTTGCACTCCGGGATGCTGTCGACGCAGGCGCCGTTCAGGGTGTCGCAGCGCTGGCCGTTGGAGCACTGGCTGTCGGTGGTGCACTCGACGCAGGAGGGCGGGGCGCCGGGAGTGGGCGCTGCGCACTGGGTGCCATTGGGGCAGCAGTTGCAGGAGTTGCCGGCGCAGGAGTCGTTGGTGCTGCAGGGCGTGCAGACGTGGTTGGAGCACGACTCGCCACGGTCACATTGGGTGTCTTCGTTGCACTCGACGCAGGTGTTCGCGGTGAGGTCGCAGACCTGGCTGCCGGGGCACTCCGCGTCGGAGGTGCACTGGACGCAGGTGAAGTTCGGCTCGTCGCAGACCTGGCCGGAGCCACAGTCGGAATCGCGGACGCAGCCGGTGCACACGTTGTTGGTGGTGTCGCAGCGGCCCGTGGCGCAGTCACTGTTCTGGGTGCACGCGACGCAGGTGAACTGGCCATTGACCTGCGCGCAGATGGGCGCGGTAGGACCGCAAGGTGAGCACGTGTCTCCACAAAGGAGGTTCGTGTCACAGGGAGCGCAGAGCGCAGCGGAGTTGCAGTAGTAGGACGGACCGCAACTGCCATTGCCGGGCTGGTTCGCGAACTGCCGGTTGCACTGGACGCACTGGTCCAGGTTGTCCGGGAATGACGGGCGACCGGTTTCGGTCTGGAACAACTGCGCGGGCTGGACCAGGGAGAAGCCTGCGGTGTTGAGCGGAACGACCGGAACTTGATTCGCCGGACGGTCATAGTCCGTGAACGTTCCGTCGAGGACCGTGAACTCCAGCGCCGCGTGCTCCACGATCTGCACGTAGAGCAACTCAATGGCGTAGAGCCCGGACTGGTTGAAGGTAACTGAATTGGTGGTGCGGCGCGTGGGTGCACCGAGCTCCGGTGGCCGGATGACCACGTCGTAGCGCGTGCTGGTCTTGTCGAACAGCACGAAGCTGATGGCGTCGTCGGCATAGAAGCCGAAGTGCAGGACCCGCCCGACCATGGCCGGGGTGACGTTCAGGTAGCCGCGAAAACGGGAGACGAACCGGGTGGTCGAATCGTTGTAGTGGAAGGGGCAGCCGCCCTGGGCGCAGCCCGAGACCACGTTGACGAAGTCGCCGTAGCTCAGGATGCGACCGTCATTCAGGTTGTTCGACAGGTCGAACGCGGAGCGCAGCACGGAAGTCATCCGCGTCGCGCGGTTCTCCTCCATGTATGCATTCAGGACATCCGTATAGAGCGACTGACTTTGCGGATACTCCGCCGCGGTGCGCGTCCACACGTTGGACGCCATGCAGAGCCCTGTACCGGTGTCGGTGGGCGACGGTGCAGCGGGTGCCCCCGTCACCACGACAGCCGGCAGCTTCTGCGCCACGGCAGGCGCGCTCGCGAGGCACACGGCGAGCAGGGACAGCGCGGCGTACGCGCGGAGGGGGAGGGGAGCAGTGCGCAAAGCGCGCGCAGCCTTACAGATTAAGTTGAGGTTCTCAACCTTCCGCCCACGTCCCGAGTTCCGGTGCCTGAATGCGACCTCCAGGGTCCTCCGTCCCTCGGTTTCGCAATCAATCCGGACAGCATGCAAAACAGGAAACCGTCACGCGCGACGGCACGCGACATCCCCGTCCTGCGAGCGGATGAACGCCGCGGCCAGCTCGTTGCCCAGGGCCGCGCACAGCACCTCGAACGTGCGCCGCCGGACCCCGCCGAAGAAGCCCGGCTGCCGCGCCAGGGTTTCCGGGTGACGCACGAAGACGTTGTAGCCAAGGATGCACCCGTCCGCGCGCAGCACGGTGATGCCGTCGGTGGCCATCATGCCGCGCAAGAGCTGCGAGGCCGCCCGCACCGCTGACGCCGCGCTGCCGTCCTGGGTCGCGTGATGCCGGTCCAGCAGCGCCACCACGTCCATGGGGCGCGGCAGCAGGATGCCGTCCACGAACAGCGCGGAGCCCGCGCGCTCGCGGGGCAGCACCGCCACCAGCGTGCCGTGCGAGGACTGCATCACCTCGAACAGCACCCGCTGGAAGAAGCCCCGCGCGTACTCGCGGCTGGAGGGCAGGACCTGCTCGGTCACCGCGCTCGCCAGCGTGTCCAGCACCACGGAGGGCGGCTCCAGGTCGACGCGCGCGCCGGACAGGTACACGTGCCGGCACAGCCCACCGCCACCGCGCAGCTCGATGATGTTGTCCGCCAACTGCAACACGCCCACCACGCGGGCGCCCCGGTCCGGCGCGTGCCGCAGGCGCTCCAGCGGCGTCTCCGCCAGGGGGAACGGATCCGTGCGGAAGATGCCGTAGGTGAGGCCCGCGGAATCGCGCAGCAGGTACAGCGCCCACCAGCGCCCCTGTCCCAGCGGCGCGCACTGCTTGAGCGCCCGTTGGATGGTGGCGCGGTTGCGCGGCCCCGAGCCCAGGGGAATCGGGTCGTGCCCGCCCAGCATCTCCATCATCGTGCCCAGGTCGTCACCCAGGAACGCGGTGGGAAACAGCAGGGCGCCCTCCTCGCGGTAGCGCGACAGCGTCACCAGCAGCTCGCTGAGCGCATCCGCCGTCTGCGGACACGTCATGTCCGCCTCGTCGAGGAACGCACTGACGGACTCGGTCAGCAGATGTCGGAACGAAAGGATGAGAGGAGAACCCGCCTCCGGGCCCGGACCGGTCATGGCGGACCCAGCATGACGCATCGATGACGATGAGGCACGAAGTCTTGCCTCCATCCGGGAGGCCGGACCCTGTCAGGAACCAGCCGCCTACTCCGCCGCCCGCCGTGCCGTCTCCAATGTAGAAGCGGTGCGCAGCCAGCCCTCCGCCTGGGCGTCCAGGTGGGACAACAGCTCCGCGAAGAAGCGCGTCTCCAGGGCCTGCGCCAGCGTGGCCCCGTGCGCGTCCGCCCACTTGCGAGTCACCGTCGCGCGCACCTGGGCGCCCAAGAGGTCCACGAAGCGCTCCAGCAGCGGAGTGGACAGGAGCGTCCCTGCCCACACCACCGCGTCATGGCCCAGGCCGCCGGTGGCCACCGTCACCACCGCCGCCGCGCCGGACGGCACCGAGTACACCAGCGTGGTGAGCGCCTGGAGCAGCTCCTCGCGCATGCCGCCCTGCAGCTCGCTGCCCACCAACTGGCGGCAGAAGTCATACAGCGTGGCCCGGTCCGCCGCGTGCGCGTGCAGCGCGCCCAGGTCCAGCGGCGCATCCAGCCGGCCGAGCATCGCGGGCCCGAACGCCTGCGCCAGCTTCTCGCGCGTCTCCGCGTCCCCGCGCCACGCGGCCACCTCCGGCGCGAAGGCATCCACCAGCCGGCGCAGCCCATCCTTCAGCGAGTCATCCACGGCCTGCGAGGGCAGCGCCTCATGCGGCTGGGGGCCGGTGAAGGACTCGCGCACCTTGCGGCTCACGAACGTGAGCGCCGTGGCCAGCCCGCGAAACGGCAGGCGCACGAACCGGTGGAAGGTGCTGCGCGCATCCAGTTCGTCGCGGAACGCATCCACCAGCACGTCCGCGGGCACGGCCTTCAGCGCCGCCTGCGCGCCAATGCCTTGCAGGTCGTGCCGCAGCCGCTGCCTCAGCCGCTCCGGCTCACGGGCCGCGCGGGTCGCCGCCCGCGCCACCGTGTCCAGCTCCGAGCGCGCATCCGACAGCGACGCCTCCAACGCCCGCGCCTTCAATTCGCGCGCATGCTCCGCCTGTCCCAGCAGCGCGGCGAGCGGCGGCCTTCCATCCAGCGCCTCCGTGGCCAGCGGCTTCAGTCCCGCCTCCACGTCCGGCTGGTGCGGCGCCAGGTAGCGCGCGATGGGCGGGTGGCCCACGTCCTGGGCCAGCTTGTCCAGGTGGCCGCGCGCCACGTCCTCGCGCGTGGCCTCGTTGTAGACGAGCAGGTACGGCTTGCCGTGGCCCACCGCCGCGCGCAGGAAGTCCACCAGCGCCGCGTTCTGGTACGTCTGCCGGCTCACCACGAACACCAGCACGTCCACCGTGACGAGCAGCGCCTCGGCCCGCTCGCGGTTGTCGCGGTACACGCTGTCGAAGTCCGGCGTGTCCATCACCAGCA
The DNA here is from genome assembly GCF_054512695.1 of Corallococcus sp. M7. Lineage (NCBI taxonomy): Bacteria > Pseudomonadati > Myxococcota > Myxococcia > Myxococcales > Myxococcaceae > Corallococcus > Corallococcus sp. M7. Next base: position 9,240,043 of record NZ_CM137252.1, on the reverse strand, counting down.
GCCCGCGCGGGACGGCCTCCGACAGCACCAGGTACAGCCGGCCCGCAGGCCCGGGCTCGTCCACGGGCGCCACGGTGCCGTCGGCCACCGGGATGATGTCGTAGCGCTGGGTGAGCACGTCCTTCAGCGCGCCCGTCCACGTCTCCGGATTCGACGCGGCCAGGCACTGCTTGGTGAGCCCGCCCTCGGGACGCGCGGGGGACAGGGACGCCTTCGCCAGCGAGTTGAAGAGCGTGGATTTCCCGACGTTGTTGGGGCCGGCGATGGCCACGAGGAGCAGCGGCGCGTCCCCGGCGCCGAGGCGCGGCAGCAGGTCGCGGCGCAGGCGTTCAGCCAGGCGGCGGGCCACGTCGGCGTCACCGCTGTCGGGGAAGCGCTCGGAGGCGGGCAGGGCGTCCAGGGCGGACGCGAGGGCGGTGCGCAGGGCGCGAGGGTCCTTCATGGGCATAGGGGCCAGGTGCAGGACAGCACGCACGCCGCGTGGTGCCCAGCGAAGTGTGCGCACTCTGTCCACCGAGGACACCCCTGGAGAGGCGCGATAGGGTGCGCCGCATGCGCTCCCTCCTCGCCTGCCTGTTCCTGTCGGGGTCCATCGCCTGCACGGCCACGAACGCCAACGCGCCCGCGTCCGCGTCCGCCGAGGCCCACGCCGAAGGCCCGCTGCCCTTCATCCCGGATGACTACGCCCGCGCGCTCGCGGACGCGAAGGCGAAGGGCGTGCCCCTGTTCGTCGACACCTGGGCGCCGTGGTGTCACACCTGCCGCTCCATGCGCGCGTACGTCTTCACGGACAAGGCGCTGGCGAAGCACGCGGACCGCTTCGTGTGGCTGGAGCTCAACACCGACCTGACCCAGAACGCGACGTTCCAGGAGAAGTACCCGGTGGAGTTCTGGCCCACCTTCTTCATCATCGACCCGCGCGAGGAGAAGGCCCTGCTGCGCTTCGCCGGCAGCGCGACGGTGCCGCAGTTGGAGCGCCTCTTCGAGGACGGCGAGCGCGCCTACCAGGGCGGCGCCACCGGAGCGGAGGCGCTGCTCGCTCGCGGTGATGCCCTCTACGGAGAGCGCAAGCCCGCGGAGGCCGCCGAGGCCCTGTCGCTCGCGCTCGCGGAGGCCCCCGCGGACTGGTCCCGCCGGGGCCGCGCGCTGGAGTCGCTGCTGATGGCGCAGTACGGAGCGAAGCAGTACGTGCCCTGCGCGCAAAAGGCGGTGGCGGAGCTGCCGAAGGTGCAGCGCTCGCTCAACCTGGCCAACGGCGTCCTCAACGGGCTCACCTGCGCGCTGGCCATCCCGGAAGGCACGCCCGAGGCTGCGGACCTGCGGCACGCGCTGGAGGCGAAGGCGCGCGATGTGTTGGCGCCGCCGGCCATCGACATGGAGGCGGATGACCGCTCCGGCCTGTACGAGGTGCTGGTGGAGGCGCGCAAGCAGGACAAGGACACCGCGGGCGCGAAGCAGGTGGCCCAGGAGTGGCTGACGTTCCTGGAGGGCGAGGCCGCGAAGGCGCCGAACCCGGAGGCGCGCAGCGTGTTCGACTCGCACCGCATGCTCGCGGCGATGACGCTGGAGCAGCCGCAGCGGGCCATCCCCGCGCTGGAGCAGAGCGAGAAGGACCTGCCGCAGGACTACAACCCGCCCGCGCGGCTCGCGACGCTGTACCGCCTGTCGGGCCGGCTGGACGACGCGCTCGCCGCGAATGACCGGGCGCTGGCGCGGGTGCAGGGAGCGCGGCGGCTGTCCGTGCTCTCCGGCCGCGCGGACATCCTGGTCGCGCGCAAGGACACCGCGGGCGCGGTGAAGACGCTGGAAGAGGCGCTCGCCTTCGCGAAGACGCTGCCCGCCGCGCAGGTGTCCCCGCGTCAGGTGGAGTCGCTGGAGAAGAAGCTCGCCGGCCTCAAGTCGCCCGCCGCCGTGCCTGGCGCGGCGCCGTAGTAGATGCATAAGCCTTCGCGCATGCGCCGCACGAGGCATGCGCGAAGGGTGGCCGCATCGGACAGCGCTCACCCGCAGGTGCGTTCACGTTGAACAGCATCCCCACGGACGGGCCCATCACGGTGCCAGCGGCACCGCGCGGCGGGCATCCAAATCAAACAGCTCGAAGTCCTCCGCGCGGCCCTCGCGCATGGCGCCGTCGGTGAACACCATCACCGCTTCGCCTGGGTCCGTCACGGGCGGCGGGCCGTGCGCGTAGTCCACGCGCGCCCCGTCCGTCACCAGGTGGCGCAGCACTCCGTCGCGCACAGGACCGGGTGACACCAGCTCCCGCACCCGCTTGTCCCGCGTGTGGCCCACCACCTGGGTCAATCCGAGCGGCAACCTGCGTGGATCGAACCTGCGCCGAGGCGTTCCCCTCACACGCTCCCCATCCTCCGCGGCGAGGCTGGGCCGCTGGTAGAAGATGCCCACGCCCTCGCCATCCTTCGCGTTGCCCGGATGGTGCAACCCCGGCAGCACGAGCGGCCCGCCCTTCCACGCCGCCACCGCCCGGTCCATCACGCCGTTGAGCGCCTCCGCCACCGCGCGCGCCTCCGCCCACCGCTCAGACTCGAGTCCTACGACCCCCAAGTCCTCGCGCGTGACGCCCGCGTGCAGCACCAGCAGCGAATCCCCGGCCGCATGCGCCACGCGAAAGCGCCGTGCTCGCAGCAGATGCTCCACCCACGCGCGCTGCTCCTCGGTCCAGGTGCTGAAGTCCCGCGCCGCCAGCTCCACCGTTGGCAATCCGGGCCAGCGCTGGAGGAAGGCCCGCTCCGCCGCCGCGTCGGTGTCATCCCCCGCGTAGACCCGGTCCGCCTCCACCTGCGCCGCGCGGAACGTCGCATCCGTGAAGTCCGCCAGCTCTCCCACGCGTCCCAGGTCGTGGTTGCCCAGGAGCACCACCGCCTGATCCGCCGGATGGGACGCGAGCCACGCCACCAGCCGGAGCGCGCTTTGGGCCACGCGCTCCCGATCCGCCGCGGGGCCCCAGTCGAAGTGGTCGCCCACGGAGACCAGGCACACGTGCGGCCGCAGCCCTCCCGCTTCGTCCAGCAGCCCGTGCAGCGAGAGGATGGACAGCACCCGTTCGAAGTCCGCCTGCGGGTCCCCCATCGCCACGTGCAGCGTGCGCTGCCGCCCATCCGCCGGTACCGCGTGCGGCCCCTTCGCCACCGCCGCGTCGGCGCGGGCCAGCGCCTTCCTCAAGAGCGCGTCTTCCATCCCTCCATCCTAGTCACGCCCCAGGCGGCGCTCAGGACTGGAAGAAGCGAGAGATGAGCGCGGAGCGGCTCTCCACCTGCGCCTTGTTCAAGAGGTGCGTGACGTGCACCTCCACCGTGCGCTCGGCGCAGCCCAGGTGCAGGGCGATGGCCTTGTTCGTCTCACCCTGCACCACGTGCTCCAGCACCTGCGCCTCGCGCGCGGTGAGCCCCCAGCGCTGGGTCAGCACCGGCAGCCGTGACGTCGGCTCCATCGGAGGTCCGGGGTCCAGCACCAGGTAGTGGTCCGGCAGTCCCTGCGTGCGCAGCGGCCCGGAGGAGAACAGCGGCCCCGTGCCCGGCGGGCTCCGCAGGCACTCGCGCACCTGCCTCGCCAGCGCCTCGGAGTCCAGCTCCCACCGCGCCTGCCCCGCCTTGTTCGCGTGCATCACCCGGCCGCTGAACGTGACGACCCACGCGGGCCGCCCCAGCACCTCCAGCGCCGCGCCCAACGCCGGCCCCAGGAGGCCCGCCTCGCGCAGCCGCCGGTCCATGGCCATCCGCCGCTGGATGGAGGGCGTCAGCGCCTGCAACAGCCGCTGCTCCCGCTCCGTGAAGGGCTCCGTCCGGAAGGCGCCCACCCACCCGAGCATCATGTCGCCTTCGCACACCAGCACCCGCAGCTGCGCCAGATGCTCCAATCCCAGTTGCCGGTAGAGATGGGAGGCATGCCCGGCCAGTTGCGTCCGCGCGTGCTCCCACTCCTCCTCGCTCAATCCCAGCCGCTCCCACAGCGGGCCCTCGCCCTCGCCGGTGATGGGCAGGGCCCGCAGCGGCTCCGACATGCCCAGCGGCGAGAAGCGCATCGCCCGGTTGCGCTGGGCCAGCGGTGGACGCGCGGGATCGAAATAGCCGAAGCGGCTGCCCGCCGGCGGCAGCGAGGCGTCAAAGGCCTCGGAGATGACGGAGGGCGGCTGAGGGAAGCCCACGCCGTGCACGAACGCCGTGTGATAGCGGTCCGGGCCCACGTCCACGCCGTAGGCCGCCGTCCGCTCCGCGCGCAGGGCGCCTCGGAGCGCGGCGAGGACCGCCGGCAGGGCGTCAGAGCCTGGCTCCAACCCCTCCAGCAGGCCCTCCAGCTCCTGCAAGAGGCGTTGGTCCTCGGAAATCAAATCAATCACGATTTTCTTACTATAGCCGTTGGAGACAATTGGAAGACTTGTGAGGTCGGGAGTGGAATCAGTGCTTCTTCCGCCTGTCCAGGTGGGAAGTGATTCCCTGCCCCCCGAGTCGTTTAAGACTCGCGTGATTTCCTCAATAGAAATGACTTTCGGCTGGCGGCACCATGGCGTTCCGTGCCCTTCCGGGGGGGTGGGCCGACCTAGGAGTCGAAGTATCCGCGTGTGCGCGCGCCGGGCGTTCCCCCAGGGATGTCCGGCGCGCTGCCCCTTTTCCGACTCCTGTCCCCGCCTGTCCACCACCCCACGCGCCCGGTGCCAGCAGGCCCCGGACCTGACGGGGCGCGGCGATGATGTCCGCTCCCGTCGTGCCCGCGCCCGGAGGCCCTGACATGCCGCGTGATTACGCCTACTACGCCCAGGCGCTGGAGGGACGGAGGCTGCCGTTGGCCTTCGCGGACCTGGACCTGCTGAACGAGAACGCGGCGGCCCTGGTGCGGCGCGCGGGCGGATTGCCGGTGCGCGTCGCCACGAAGTCGGTGCGGTGCGTCGCGTTGCTGCGGCGCGTGCTCGACGGGCATCCCGGCTTCCAGGGCCTCATGTGCTTCAGCGCCGACGAGGCCGTGCACCTGCGGGAGCGCGGCTTTAGCGACCTGCTCATGGGCTACCCCGTCGTGGATGCCGAGGCCCTGGCGGAGCTGTGCCGGCCGCCAGCGCCCGTGACGCTGATGGTCGACTCGCCGGAGCACGTGGCGCTCGCCGCCCGCGCGGCCCGCCGGCATGGGACCCGGGCGCCGCTGTGCCTGGACGTGGACCTGTCCGTGGACCTGCCGGGGCTGCGCTTCGGGGTGCACCGCTCGCCGGTGCGCTCGCCGGAGGACGCGCTGGCGGTGGCGGAGAGCATCGCGGCGGAAGGGGACGCGGTCTTCCTCGCGGGCGTCATGGGCTACGAGGCGCAGCTCGCGGGCGTACCGGACGCCGCGCCGCACGCGGGGCCGAAGAACGTGGTCATCCGGGCGCTCAAGCGGGGCTCGGTGGGGCGCGTGCACTCGCGCAGGCAGGCGGTGGTGGCCGCGCTGAAGGAGGCGGGGTTCGCGCCGCGCTTCGTGAACGGCGGAGGCACCGGCAGCCTGGAGTCCACGCGCGAGGACGCGAGCGTCACCGAGCTCACCGCGGGCAGTGGCTTGTACTCGCCCGCGCTCTTCGACGGCTATCGCGGCTTCCAGCATCAGCCCGCGGTGGCATTCGCCATCCCCGTCACGCGGCGTCCCGGCCCGGGCCTCTTCACGCTCCAGGGGGGAGGCTTCGTGGCCTCCGGCTCGGCGGGCGTGGACAAGCTGCCCGTGCCCTACCTTCCCGAGGGCGCGAAGCTCCTCCCGCTGGAAGGCGCGGGCGAGGTGCAGACGCCCATCGCGTACGCGGGCCCGGTGCCGCTGCCCCTGGGCGCGCCGGTGTTCTTCCGGCACGCGAAGGCAGGCGAGGTGTGCGAGCACTTCCGCACGCTGCTGCTCATCTCCGAGGGGCGCGTCGTGGAAGAGGTCCCGACCTACCGGGGCGAATGGGGGTGACGGCATGACGACCGACACGGCGAAGACGAAGACGTGGCGCAACTGGTCCGGCGGGGTGGTGGCCCATCCCTCCGGCTTCCTCCAGCCGGACTCCGTGGACGCGCTGAAGGCCGCGCTCCGCGACGCCAGCGCTCAATCGCGCACCGTGCGCGTGGTGGGCAGCGGCCACTCGTTCCCGCCGCTGTGCGCGACGGACGAGACGATGGTGTCACTCGAAGCGCTGCGGGGCCTGGAGTCCGTGGACGAGCGCACGCGCGAGGCCGTGGTGTGGGCGGGCACGAACCTGCGCGAGCTGGGCGCGCTGCTCGCGTCGCACGGGCTGGCGATGGAGAACCTGGGCGACATCAACAAGCAGTCGCTGGGCGGCGCGCTGGGCACGGGCACGCACGGCACGGGCGTGGGGCTGGGCATCCTCTCCACGCAGGCGGCGGCGATGACGCTCGTCACGGCGAGCGGGGACGAGGTGACGTGCTCGGAGGAAGCGTCGCCGGAGCTGCTCCAGGCCGCGCGCGTGTCCCTGGGCGCGCTGGGCGTGGTGACGCGGGTGCGGCTGCGCCTGCTGCCCGCGTACCGGCTGCGGCTGACGCGGCGGAACCTGGCGCTGGAGGAGTGCCTGGCGGGCCTGGACGAGGCGCGGGCGCGCCACCGGCACTACGAGTTCTTCTGGTTCCCGCACTCCGACCGCGTGATGACGAAGGCGATGGACCTCACGGACGAGACCCCGCACGGGGTGGGCGTGGGGCGCTGGTTCAGCGAGATGGTGATGGAGAACGCGGTCTTCGGCGCGGTGAGCCGCGCGTGCCGCATGCGGCCGGCGTTGTGCGCGCCAGTGAGCCGGCTGTCGGCGAAGCTGGCGTCGGAGGGCGTGCTGGCGGGGCAGAGCCACACGCTGTTCGCCACGCCGCGGCTCGTGCGCTTCCAGGAGATGGAATACGCCGTGCCGGTGGAGCGAGGGCCCGACTGCCTGCGCGAGCTGTCTGAATACATCACGCGAGAGCAACTGCCCGTGCACTTCCCGGTGGAGTACCGCTTCGTGCGCGGCGACGACGTGTTCCTCAGCCCGGCGCACGGCGGGGACCGCGCGTTCATCGCGGTGCATCAATACCGGGGCATGCCGCTGGAGCCCTACTTCTCCGGCGCGGAGGCCATCTTCCGCAACCACGGTGGCCGGCCGCACTGGGGCAAGCTGCACACCCAGACGGCGGAGACCCTGAAACATCTGTATCCCCGCTGGGATGACTTCCAGCGCGTGCGCGAGCAACTGGACCCGGAGGGACGTTTCCTCAATCCCTATCTGAGACGTCTCTTCCTGGAGGGCGTCCGTCACACCTGCGGTGAAACAGGGGCGCGAAGCGCGTGATGCACCCCGGAGGCTGATTTTCGCGCCGTATCGCGTCAGACGATCCAGCAACCTCCCGATAATGCACAATCCAGCGCCCGGCATGCGGTTGGCTAGGGCACTGGCTGGCGCCAGGCCCGGTGGCGCCCTTTCGAGGGGGATGGATGCGGACGAAGTCTTCGTGGAAGCGCGTGGTGACGGCGTCGATGCTGACGCTCGCCGTGGGGTGCCGCACGCCCGCCGTGGGCTTGAGGGGCGCGGAGGTCTCGGACTCGGGCAACTCCTCGGACTCGGGCGCGTCCAGCCAGGGTGACTCCAGCCAGTCGGACTCGGGCAACTCCAGCCAGGGGGACTCCAGCCAGGGCGAGTCCAGCAAGTCCGACTCGGGCAACTCCAGCGGTGGGGACTCGAGCAAGTCGGACTCCAACGGCTCCAGCGACGAGGGCTCCAGCGAGTCGGGCTCGGGCGAGTCCAGCGACTCCGACTCGGGCAACTCCAGCCACGGGGATTCGAGCAAGTCGGACTCGGGCTCCAGCGACTCCTCGGATTCAAGCGACTCCTCGGACTCCTCGGGCTCTAGCGACCACAGCTCGCGAGAAGGGGGCTCCAGCGAGAACAGCAGCGAGGGCACCAGCGAGTCGAACCGGGTGGACCAGGGCGAGGATTCGCGCACGCGCAGCGAGAGCAGCAACGGCCGCGAGAACCAGCTCCTGTCGACAGCCACGGTGGCGCTGACGGTGATGGGCCTGGGCATCATCATCTGGCAGTCGTACGCGCGAGCGGAGCGGCGCAAGGGCAGGCACCCCCCGCCGAAGGAGGTGGGGCACGCGGCCCAGACGTACCTGCGGGCCCGTACGCACCAGCTGCGAGAGGACCTGGCGCTGGGCGCGGGCCCGACGGTGGAGGACCTGGCACAGGCGGCGCGCATCCGCCGTGAGAACCTGGATGTCTTCGGCAAGCTGCTGCGCACGCACCGCAAGGAGCTGCTGATGATGGCGGACGCGAAGACGCTGACGCCCGAGCGCGCCCGAGCCTGGCTGGAGCGCGTGGGCCAGCTGGCGCGCACCGAACCCCGGCTCGAGGAGGACCGTCAGGCCTTCATCCTGGAACAGGAGGGAGCGCCCCAAACGGCCGAGGCCCTCCCGTGAGGCCCCGCCTGGCCTGGATGGGATGGCTCACGGTGCTGCTGTCGACCGTGAGCGCGCGGGCGCAAGAACCCCTGGGCCACCTCGCGGTGCCGGCGTTCTTGAAGGAGCTGTCCCCGGAGGTCGTCCTGGCCGAGCGGGTCGCGGCGCTGGAGGCCACGTCGGGCGTCGTCCTGCGGGGCGCCGCGGCGCGGGATGCCTCGCTGGTCTCGGACGTGGAGGCGGGGCTCGCCGCCCTGCCTCCCGCGATGCGCCGTCCGCCCGGAGGCCGGTTGGAGTTCGTGCTGCATCAGGAGCCCGCGCCGCTGGGCCTGGGCGACGGCACGAAGGCCCGTCCCGACTGGTCGGAGCAGCGCGAGCAGTTCCACCTCTACCGCTACGCGCCTTCCGAGGAACGCCGGGCCACGCTGCGCCTGTCACGGCTCACCGACACGGAGGCCGAGCATCTGTGGCGCCGCCGCGCCGTGGTGCACGCCGTGATGCAGCGCTGGGACGACGCGCGCGGTTGGAGCAGGCGTCCCCAGTGGCGCAGGTTGGACGGATGGTTGCTCCCCCTGGAGCGCCCCCTCACGTGGAAGGAGACCGCGAGCATCACCTACGCGGGAGCCTTCAGCCGCGCCCGAGGGCAGGCCAGCGCCTCGCTGGACCTCGTCACGTTCGCGGAGGAGCTGTTCGTCCCCGCGGAGTCCCTGCGCCCGGACGCCTTGCCCGAGGATGATCAGGTGCGCTGTCAGGAGCTGTCCAAGACGCGCGCCCTGTCGGAGTTCATCTCGGAGGCGCGCCTGGGTACTCTGCCCGCGCGGGGAGACTGCCCGGCCTTCGACACGTGGGCGGAGGCGGATGCGCTCTCCCATCTGGAGGTCCTGCTCGTCGCGGCCACGGGCCGCCAGCCCCAGTCCCTCTTCGGCCACCTGCTCCTGCGCCCGGTCTGGCGCGAAGGCGCCACGGTGCAGGGCCCCGGCTTCGAGCGCGTCGTGCAGCTCGTGGCCCTCACCGGCATGGAGGAGAAGGGCCTGGGCTACCTGATGAAGGGCATGACGGGCGGCTACAGCACCGTCTTCCTCACGGGCACCCTGGGCGACATCACCCATGAATCGCTGGAGCTGGAGCAGCGCACCATCCGCCGCTTCCGGCTGAACCTCACGCCCGGCGAGTCCCAGCGCATGCTGGAGCGCATCTGGGAACTCGAGCGTCGCGGCTACCTGGGCTACTACTTCTTCACCGACAACTGCGCCGCCGCGCTGCTCTTCCTCCTGAATGGCTCGCTGGAGAACGGCCGTCACGTGAGCGCGCCCGGCACGCTGTGGGTCCTGCCCACGGCCACGCTGGACACGCTGGCGAAGACGAACGTCGTGGACGCGAACGGGCGCACGGTGCCGCTCCTGGAGCACGTCCCGGACGCCTTCGAATCCACGGGAGACCGCGCCCGGCGCGCGCTCGTGGAAGAGGAGCGGCTGCTCACGAAGCTGGCCTCCCTGCTTCCGTCCAACGCGCTCGCGCCGCTGCACCAGGTGCACCGCCGCCTCCAGTCCCCTGAACCCGGCGAGCGCAGGCAGGCCTGGGAACAACTGCCCCACGCCGTGACGACGGCGCTCGACGCGGCATCCCCAGCCGCGCGTCCCGAAGCCCGCGATGCCCTGCACGCGTACGTGGCCCACGCGGTGCGGGTGGAGCGCGCGGCGGTGGACCAGGCCGAAGGGGAGAAGCTCGCCATCGAACGCGAGCGCCTCGTGGCGCTCGACCTGAAGGGGCAGGGCGGCGCCACCCAGGGCGTCAAGGACCGGCAACTCCTCTTCGAGCGCGAGGACGCCATGCAGCGCAAGCTCGCGGTGCTCGACCGCACGGCCCTGCTCCAGCAGGCCCTGGACACCGCCATCAAGCGCCCGCCCACGCCGGACGAGCTCAAGGCCCTGGTCCGCGCGGAGCACACCGAGGCCGCCTTCGCCGCGGCCACCGAGGCGCAGGGCGCGCTCAACGACGGACCGCTCGCGGACGTGGATCCACGGGCCTTCCTCGCCAAGGACCATGACCGGAAGGTGGAGACGGAGACCTCCTGGGCCCGGGGCGCGCTGCGTGAGTCCGGCGCGGCCCGCACGGTGGTCAGCGGCGGCGTGGACTTCCCGGAGGTGGGCGCCGCGCGGCCGGTGGTGAGCCTGCGCACCTCCGCGATGAACGAGGCCCTGGGCGACGCGCGCCTGCACGGCTTCCAGTCCAGCAGCGAGCTGCGCGTGCTGGACGGAGAGCTGTCGGTGGAGCCGCGCTGGGGCGTGCCGCGCATCCTCGGCTCGCGCCTGACGCTGGTGGGCTACCGCACGCTGATGCCCGAGTTGCCCCAGCAGCAACGGTCGTTCTCCGACTCGCTGGGCTGGGGCGCGGAGGCGAGGATGTCCACGGACATCGGCCGTCCGCTGCCCTACCGCGCGACGGTGGAGGCGGAGGCGCTGGGCGTGGTGGCGGCCTCGGAGCGCTTCGACACCTTCCTCGCGGTGGGGTTGGGCGCCCAGGCCACGATGTCCTGGAGCCCCACGGAGACGGTCCCCACGGTGGGGCCCCGTCTGTCATTGGCCCATCGCGTGGGCCTTCCCGGTCCAGGCAACAGCGCCCTGCGCCTGGAGGCCACGTACGTGCCGTCGTGGCGCACGGGCATCACGCCGGGCTTCACGCACGAGGCGGACGCGACGCTCCAGGTGGAGTGGTACCTGGGGCGTATCTCCCGCTGGAGCGTGCTGCTCACTCCCCGCGCACAGGTCCACTGGGAGGGGACACTCGCGTCGTGGGCAGGTCCCGGGAGAAGTCTCGCGAGCCTTCCGGAAGGGATGGCGCGACATCGCCTTGCGTTAGGAGTGGAGGTCCGCTGACGTACTGCGTACGGAAGACGGGGACCTCACCGGTGAACACCGGACGGCTGGAGGCGCCGCAGAGCGCTCCGATGAACAGGCCGATGACGTGCAGCAGCGTCCAGTTCCCCCAGCCCAGGCCCAGGAAGATGCGCTCGCCGCCCACGCTGAAGACGTTGAAGGCCACGTAGAACGCGGCGGGCACCACCACTGAGGCGACGGCCGCGGCGGCCAGCGCACGACGGGGACGGCCCGCGTGGAAGCCTCCGAACGTGCCGGCCAACAGGCCGTTGAACAACGGAATGAAGAACGTGATGGCGCTGATGAGCACCATCGTCAGCACGCTCACGTCGAACCGGTTGTGCTTCCAGACGATGCGGCTCTCCTCCACGCGCGTGTCGGCTGGAATGGTCGCGTACTCGGCCCGCCCGTTGTCCATCATGAAGCGGCGCTCCGGACGCGCGACGCGTTCGGATGTCTCCGTATAGGTCTCATCCATGGAGCAATGACCTCCGTGCGGGCGGGGGAAGGATGTGCCCGGACACCTTGGGAGATGGTGCTGGAAGCGGGCGGGTGGAAGGGCTGACGGCTCCACCGGTCCCTGAGAAGGTGGGCGCATGCCGTGCCTGCCTGCCGGGAATTTCGCGACCCGGCGTGAGGGCGGATGCCGTACACGGGGGCTGTCACGCACCGGAGACTTGGCGTCTGGTGGCTGGCGGCTATGCTGCCGCGCCTCCGCCGTACCGCTTCCCAGCCTGGATGGATTCCATGAGCCTTCGCCGCAACCTGCTGACCATCGCCGTCCTCTCCTCCGCGCTGCTGTCCGCCTGCGCGCTGCGCCCGCGCTACAACGAAGTCATCCAGGCGAATGGCGCCACCGGGCTCCAGGAGGGCCAGCTGGTGGTGCTGCGCGTGACGGACGCCGCGACGGGCAAGCCGGTGAAGGGCGCCAAGGTGCTGGGCGGCGAGTACCGCAACCACATCAACGCCACCACCGACGAGAACGGCGAGTTCTCCCTCCCGATCGACCCGGGCCTGGTGAAGGAGAACCCCCTGGTGGAGGTCGTGCTGCCCAAGGGCGTGAGCCGCTACAAGCTCCAGGTGGTGCCCTCCGGTCAGGCCCCCGCGCCCGAAGGCGCCCCCATCGCGCCCCCGGCTGAGTCGTCCGCCGCGGAGCCCTCCGCCACGGAGCCGTCCACCACGCCCGCGACGCCCGGTGCTCCGTCCGAGACCTCGGCCCCGGCGGCCTCTGAAACGGCGAAGTAGATCCGCTTCGTCAGGTGAACCAGCGAATCAGGCGCCTGCCCTGCAAGCGCCTGAACGCACCCAGCCGCCGCTGGAAGTCCTCGCCGATGGTGACGAAGCGCACGCCGCAGCGTCCTCGCGTGCGCTCCCCGGCGGAGCGGCGGGCCCACATCACCCGGGCCTGGAAGGGGACCTCCTCGTCCCCCAGCAGCAACGCGCCCTCGAGGAGATCGCCCGCCTTCATCGGCTGGAGCATCTCCGCGCAGAAGCCGCTCTCCGATACATCCCGCGTGTAGAGCGGCAGCATGCCGCGCAGACGGACAGCCAGGCGATGCTCGAAGCGAGGCACGGCTCGGGGGAGGTGCATGCCCTCGAATCCTGGCGGATTCCGCCTGAGTAGTAAAATTGCGCCAATAGAAAGCGGGCGGGCAAGCTAACCCAGCGTGCAAGGCCCGGGAAACGTTGAGAAATTTCCCGGACGAAGGGAGCGGGCCATGTCGAAGGCATTCACCAAGGAAGACGGGGGCGGTGACGAGGGGCTCACCCCCGCGCGTCCCCGGTCGACGTCGGCGGAGCAGCGCTACATCACGCCGGAGGGCTACCGCGCGCTCCAGGAGGAGCTGCTGGAACTGCAGGGCCCCGCGCCCCAGGACTGGCCGGAGCTGGAAGCGGGCGTGCGCAAGCGCGAGCGGGAGCGCCGGGCGCGCGAGCTCACCGCCATCCTGGAGGACGTGCGGGTGGTGGAGGCGGATCCATCGCAGGCGGGCCGTGTCTTCTTCGGCGCGTGGGTGGTGCTGGAGGACGAGGACGGCGCGCGCATGCGCTATCGCATCGTCGGTCCGGATGAAGCGGACGTGAAGGCGGGGCGGCTGAGCGTGGAGTCCCCGCTGGCGCGCGCGCTCCTGGGCAAGGAGGCCGGCGAGGCCGTGCAGGTGGAGCGTCCGCGCGGCACGGTGGAGTACGAGATCCTCGCGGTGGAGTACGCGGAGTCCGAAGCCGCCGCGGCCGCGCCGTGAGTCCGCTCAGCGCTTCGTGGCGATGACGGTGACGAGCCGGCCAAAGGGCTCCGGCATGTCGCCCTCGCGCACCTCCACGTCGAAGCCCGCCGCCTCCAGCAGCGCGCGGGCGCGGGGCACGAGGAACGTCAGGTAGTACATGACGAACGGCGGCTTCCAGAGCGCGTTGCGCACGCGCATGGCGGCGTTGAAGCCCTTGGCCACCCAGTAGCCGGGGTTGAGCGCGGACGGCGGCCGAGCGGTGACGAAGACGAAGCGGCCCCCGGGCTTCAGCGCCCGCGCGATGCCCTCGACGAGGCGCGGCTCGTCCTCCTCCAGGATGTGCCCGAAGGCGCCGAAGCTGGTGATCAGCTCGAACGCCGCGTCGAAGGGCATCGCCAGCGCATCGCCCCGGACGAAGTCGAGCGCCGCGCTGCCCGGCGCATCCACCAGCCTGCGCCGCGCCTCATCCAGCATGCCCTGGCTCAGGTCGAACCCGACGACGCGCTCCGTGCACAGCGGGCGCAGCACGCGCATCGCGGCGCCGGTGCCGCAGCACACGTCCAGCGCGCTGCCCACGGGACCCACGTGCGCGAGCGCGGCCTTGAGCACCGGATCCGGCGTGCGGAACGGCGTGTGCTCGAACTTGGGCGCGAGCAGGTCGTAGCCCTCCTCGACGGAGGTGAGGGCCTGCCGTGCAAGCTCGCGGAAGGTGGGGCCGTCTCGGTGGAACATGACCGGAGATGTACCCACATCCCCCCGGGCCCGCCACCCCGCGGCCTCCGGTGTCGAGAGGGACTCGACGGGATTTGAATGTTCCGGCGGGGGCCCCGTCAGTCAGGACAAGCAACTCGGACGGAGGATGGAAGACATGGCTTTCAAGCTCGGACTCGCGACCCTGGCCTTCGGTGCAATGCTGCTCGGTTCCTCCACGTCGTTCGCGGCGGACTGGCGCGGCCCGACCCGGGCGGACGCGCAGTGGGGCGGCCAGCAGCGGTACAACGGCGGCTGGGACTCCGCGCCGCAGGGCCAGGCGTTCCGCTACGACAATGACGACGCGAAGACGCGCCGCTTCATGGGCTGCCGCGGCCCGAACTGCAACTACGGCCCCATGCCGCGCCCGGTGGACTCGCGCGGCCGTTACGAGCTGCAGACGGTGGAGCGCTGGGTGCCGGCGCGCTACGAGCAGGTCTGGGTCCCCGAGCAGTGCGTGTCCCGTGGCCGCCACGGCCGCCACACGCGGTGCACGCCGGGCTACTACGACCAGCGCTATGTGCCGGGCGGCTACCAGGCGGTGACGGAGTGGGTCTGGGTGCCGTACGGCGGGCGCCGCTGGCAGACGGTGGTCTACTACCCGTAGCAAGGACAAGGAGCCGAGACGAGACGGGACGGACGACGCAAAGGGGATGAAGTGACGCGGGGCGGTGCCTGGAGTGGGGACTCCAGGTGTCGCCCCGCGGTGTTTTTTCGCGGGCGGGCCTGTTAGGCAGGGCCTGCATATGGGGACCGCATTCATCACGGGCGCGGGCGTGCGCATCGGCAGCGCGGTGGCGCGAGCGCTCGGCCGCGCCGGCTACGACCTGGCGCTTCACGCGAACCGCTCCATGGAGCCGCTGGAGTCGCTGGCCCAGGAGCTGCGAGCGCTGGGCCGCGACGTCACGCTGTACAGCGGCGACCTCTCCGACGCTCAAGCCGTGGACGCGCTGGGTGCTCGGGTCCGTGAGGCGCATCCCGCGCTGGACGTGGTCGTCCACAACGCGGGGCTCTACGAGCGGGTGGACTTCGCGGCCGTGACGCGTGAGCAGTACCGCCGCATGCTCGCCGTGAACGTGGACGCGCCCTTCTTCCTCACGCAGGCGCTGCTGCCGTCGCTGCGCGCGGGGAAGGACCCGCTGGTGGTGCACCTCACCGACATCGGCGGAGAGCGGGCGGTGAGCCACTACTCGCACTACTCGGTGAGCAAGGCGGGGCTCGTGATGCTCACGCGTGCGCTGGCGGTGGAGCTGGCGCCGCACGTGCGCGTCAACGCCATCTCGCCGGGCGTGGTGGCCTTCCCGGAGCACTTCGACGAAGCCGCGCGGAAGGAGGTGCTCGACCGCGTGCCCATGGGGCGCGAGGGCAGCGTGGAGGACGTGGCGCGCACGGTGGTGTTCCTCGCGCGCGAGGCGCCGTATCTCACCGGGCAGGTCATCGCCGTGGATGGCGGAAGGAGCGCGCAGCTGTGAGCCAGGAACCCGTGTGGATGCACCCCGTGGTCACCGACGCGCAGGGCCGTCCGCTGGACGTGATGGAGCTGCGCGGGCTCACGGTGGACGTCATCGTAGGCCTCTACAACCGGGAGCGCGTGACGCCGCAGCCGCTGCGCCTGGACGTGGCGCTCTTCCTGGACGCGCGGCAGGCGGCGGTGGGCGGGCGGCTGGCGAACACCGTGCACTACGGGCGCCTGGCCGGAGAGCTGCGCTTCCTCCTGGATGCGTGCCGCTTCGAGCTGTTGGAGTCCGCGGCGGAGGCGGTGTGCCGCTACCTGCTGGCGCCGCCCACGGACGCCGCGCCGCACGCGCCGCTGCACGCCGCCACGGTGCGGGTCACCAAGCCGGAGGCGCTGACGGGCTGGGCCATTCCGTCGCTCCAGGTGCACCGCACCGCGGAGGAGATGGTGTACCGGACGGACGCGAAGCCCTTCGGCCACGTGGACGTCATCCACGAAGGCGCGACCTACGGCGTGTACCGGCTGCGGGTGGCGCCGGGAGCGAGCATCCCGCCGCGCGCGGACGGCCACACGGAAGGCATGGAGCTGGTGCTGGGCGCGGGGCTGGTGCTCCAGGGCCAGCCGGTGGGGCGGGGAATGGCGTTCAGCGGACCGGAGGTCTTCGGGCACGGCTACGACAACCCGACGGCGACCGAGCAAACGGTGCTGGGGGTGTACCGGCCGCGCCTGGTGCTGTCGGAGGCGGGCGGCTCCGGGGAGACGGTGCCCGTGGGGCCGGGCAGGCAGTACTACCTGCCCGAGTAGGCCCCGGGCGTCCAAGCGACGGAGGCGGGAGGGTGTGCTAGCAGTGGGGGCGCCTCTGCTCTTGAAGGACGCAACGGATGACCCTGGACCGGCGGATTCAGCTTTTCGTGGTGCTCGCGGGGCTGTTCATCACCTCGCTGGTGGTGGGCGACATCATCGGGGTGAAGCTGTTCGAGGTGCACCTGGGCCCGGTGGTCGCGGTGATGTCGGTGGGGATGTTGCCGTTCCCGGTGACGTTCCTGCTGACGGACATCCTCAACGAGTTCTACGGCAAGAAGGTCGCGCGGTTCGTGACGTGGGTGGGCTTCGTGATGGCCATCTTCACGTTCGTGATTGTCGCGCTGGCGGGCCTGATTCCGTGGGCGCCGATGACGGAGGCCAAGGACTACAGCGGGACGGTGGCGGCCTCGTTCAACAACGTGTTCGGCGGCTCGCAGCGCATCCTGATGGCGTCGATGGTGGCGTACCTGGTGGCGCAGTTCCTGGACATCTCGGTGTTCAACCTGCTCAAGCGGGTGACGAACAACCGGATGTTGTGGCTGCGCGCGACGGGCTCCACGGTGGTGTCGCAGCTCATCGACACGGTGGTGGTGCAGTTCGTCGCCTGGACGGGCGTGCTGCCCCAGGACGTCATCTTCCGCATCATCTTCACCTCGTACGCGGTGAAGCTGCTGGTGGCCATCGGCCTGACGCCGCTCGTCTACCTGGGCCACGCGCTGGTGGAGCGCAAGCTGGGCATCGCCCCGGTGGTCCTGGGCGAGGACGGTGAGCCGGTGAACCTCGTGACGACCAAGGCCGAGCCCCCGTCCGCGGCCGCGGCCTGAGCGAACAGCGCGTCTCAGCGCGCGTTCGCCGCCGGGTGCTTGAGCACCTGCATCGTGCCGCGCGTGACGCCGAACTGCTCGTGCACCGCCGCGCGCTTCACCGCCTCCGCGGGCGACAGCCGGCCCGCGAGCAGCTCCTGATACGCGCCCAGCACCCGCGCGGCCTCCTCGCGCGTCTCGCGCACGAACTCCACGCGGAAGCGCCGCACGCCGCGCTCCAGCAGCCGGGGCACCAGCGACGCCGCGCTCTGCGCCTGCGCGTTGAACACCGTGTTGCGGCACCCCACGTCCACGATGACCGGGTGCTCCAGGCCCAGCCGGTCCTTCAGCGCGATGGCGCTCTTCTCACACGGCCGCCCGCAGGTCTTGTAGTCGCGCCCGTTGGACAGCGTGTGTGAATACACGCAGTGCTCCGTGTGGAACGTCGCGATGTGGTGGTGCAGCGCCACCGCGAACCGGTGCGCCGGCGCCTGCTCCAAGAGCCCGAAGAGCTGCTCCGAATCCAGGTCGTGCGACACCGTCAGCGTGTCCAGCCCCAGGCTCAACAGGTGCGCCGCCGTCAGCGAGTTCGTGACGTTCAGCGAGAAGTCCCCGTGCAGCACCGGCCGCGAGGCTCCCGCCGGCTGCTCCAGGAAGTGCATCATCGCGCCCCAGTGGCGCACCAGCACCGCGTCCGGCCGCAGCCGGTCCAGGCGCGTGTCGTAGCCCTCCTCGCCGGGCTTCTGCACGCGCACCGTGGCGATGGTGACGCGCAGGCCCGCCGCGCGCGCCCGCTCCACCGCCTTCTGGAGCCCCACCATCTCCATCCAGTCCAGCTCCACCTCGCGCAGGCCCGCGGCGATGACCGCCTCCAACTGCGCGTCGTTGCGGCAGAGCGGCAGCAACCGGGGCGCGTCCTCCGCCGGCCGCGACGCCACCTTCGCCAGCAATGCCTGACGCACGCCGGCCTCCACCGCCTCCGTGCTCACGGTCCGCGCGGGGCCACGCTCCACATCCGCCGTCAGCTCCGTCACCAACTGCCGCCGCAGCGCCTTCAGCTCCGACACTGGCAGGTGCAGCCCCGGCGCCAGGCCGGACGCGTCCAGCTCCGCCAGGTGGAACGACGTGCCGCCCAGCGCGGCCAGCTTGTCCTTGAGCAGCGCCGCGTCCACGCCCGCGCCCCGCGACGGCGCGAGCAGCGTCGTGCCCACGGCCTCACGAGTGAACCGCCCGGTGCTCATCCGCACGCGCAGCGGCGTGCCCTCCGAGCCGGACACCACCAGCGACAGCGGGATGCGGCCTTCGGGTTCACCCTGCGCGAGCAGATCCCCCGTGCGCCGCGCGAGCGCGGGATCGCTGTTCAGCCACACGCGCTGCCCCGGCGCCACGCGGCCCAGGTCCGGACCCGGATGGCCGAAGCCCAGCACCCACGCGTCGCCCTCGCGCTCCACGCGGAAGATGGGGCCGCCCGGCTCGTGCTTGTCCTCCGGCGCGCCCGCATCGAACACCACGCCCATGCCCGGACGCGGATCCACGTCCGCGGGGTCGGGCTCGCCCGTGAGCGGCGCGGACACGTTGCCCGCCGGGGCCTCCGGACGCTCGTCGCCCAGGCCCAGCGCACCCGTCCACGGCCGGTCGTCCGGCACCACGAGCACGTCCTTGCCGGACACCGCATGCACCCGGCCCAGGTACAGCCCGCGGTGCTTCGGGAAGCGCCCCTCCACCAGCGTCTGGTGGTCGGAGCCCGCCAGGAAGCCGTGAGAGAAGCCCCGGCTGTATGACAGCGACATCTCCGCCAGGTCCTTCGCCAGCCGCACGCTGTCGGGCTTGCCGGCCATCACGCCGTCCAGCCAGCGGCGGTAGCCCTGCACCGTGCTGGAGACGTACGCCGGCCCCTTGAGGCGGCCTTCAATCTTCAGGCTGTGCACGCCGATGTCCGCCAGCTCCGGCACCGCGCGCACGCCCGCCAGATCCTTGGGGCTGAGCAGGTACTTCACCTCGCCCAGGTCGCGCGTCTCGCCGTCCACCACCAGGTCGTACGGCAGCCGGCACGACTGCGCGCACTGGCCCCGGTTGGCGGACCGGCCGCCCCACGCCTCGCTCGTGAGGCACTGGCCGCTCCAGGACATGCAGAGCGCGCCGTGGATGAAGACCTCCAGCTCGATGTCCGTCTGCGACGCCAGCCGGCGGATCTCCGCCACCGACAGCTCGCGCGGCACCACCATGCGCGTGAAGCCCAGGCCCGTGGCGAACCGCGCGCCTTCCGCGCTGGACAGCGTCATCTGCGTGGACGCGTGCAGCTCCAACTGGGGGCAGATGGCCCGCGCCAGCAGCGCCACCGCCGGGTCCTGCACGATGAGCGCGTCCACGCCTGCCTTTGCCACGCCGCGCAACAGGTGCTCCACCACCGGCAGCTCCGGCTCGAACACCAGCGTGTTCAGCGTCACGTAGGCACGCGCACCGGCCCGGTGGATGAGCCCCACCGTCTCAGGCAACCGCTCGAGCGAGAAGTTCTCCGCGCGGGCTCGCGCGTTGAAGCCTTCGTCGAGCCCGAAGTAGACGGCGTCCGCGCCACTGGCGAGGGCGGCACGCAACGACTCCAGGTCACCAGCGGGGGCGAGGATTTCGGGGCGTCGGGGAGACATGACTCCTACCTAGCACGCCCGCTCCCGCCGCTCCCCTCTTGATGCCCGTCCACCTCCCCACCGGGCGGGCACCCGGCCCTCGCGGGTCAATCCTGAATCCCAGACACGGTGCTTGGCGCGACAAGGATTCCAGTGGGAAGGGATTGAGGGTCCAAATGTTTGTCTTTGACGGCCGGGGTGATATTCGGTGTGGCGGCGCGCAGAGCCGACATTCCTCGAGGGGGAGGAATGCCATTCATGCCGCGCGCCGTCATCCGAAAGGACAATCCCAATGCAGCGCGAGCAGGTGTCGGGGGCGCGCTCCGCCTCTGGACGGCTGGAAGCGGTGGATGCCATGCGGGGCACGGTGATGTTGCTCGTGTTCCTCTCTCATTTCGCGGACGCGTATCTCTATCCGCTGGGCGGTGAGGCCGCGCATCTGCGCGAGCGGCTCAACCTGCTGACACGGTTGGCCACGCCCGGCTTCATGGTCATCAGCGGCCTGATGCTGGGGCTGCTGTACGCGCGCAGCCGAGACTTCGGTCCGCTGCGCACGCGGCTCCAGCGCCGGGGTCTGTTCCTGCTCACCGCGGGCCACCTGCTCATCGTGCCCACGTATCGCTTCTGGCCGGACGAGCCGTGGGTCCTGCTGCGGGTCCTGCCGGTGACGGACACCCTCGGCGTGGCGCTGCTCGTGGGGCCCTGGGTGGTGACGCGGCTCGATGGGCGGGCCCGGGCGATGTTGGGGCTGGGGTTGTTCGTCCTGAGCTGGGTGGTGAGCCTGTGCTGGTGGCCGGAGTGGGGCGTGGCGCGCGCGTTCAAGGAGGTCTTCTTCGGTCAGCGCGAGCTGTCCGTGCTGCTCTCCGGCTTCCCGGTGGTGCCGTGGCTGGGCGTGTACCTGGTGGGCAGCATGTTCGGCGAGTGGCTGGGGACGTGGGGCCGCGCGGACGTGAAGGGCGTGGGGCGCCGCTTCGAACTCGTGGGCCTGGGCATCGCCGTGAGCGGCGCCGGGCTGGTGGTGCTCCACATCGCGGTGCACCACCTGTGGCATGGCGCGGGCTTCGACACGCTGATGGCGCTCACGTCGCAGGCGCAGAAGTACCCGCCGGGGCCCGCCTATGTCGGGCTCTATGGCGGCACGGCGCTCGCGCTGCTGGGGCTCCTGATTCACGCCGAGCAGGCCGGATACCTGGCGCGCTGGCTGCGCGTGGCGAGCGTCATCGGTCGGCACTCGCTGCTCGCGTTCGTGCTCCAGTTCTACGTGTACTACGCGGGCCTGTACCTCCTGCGGCTGCACTACACGCCGCTGTGGCCGCTGCTGTTCGTGTTCACCGCCGTGCTCCAGTGGTGCGCCCTCTACGCGTGGGACCTGCGCGGCCGTGCCCGGGAGGCCAGCGCGCGCCTGCCCGCGGCGGTGCCCGTGTCCGGCGTCCGCTGAAAGGCGAGCGGGCAGGGGAGCGAGCGCACTCGTGCCGGGTGGCGGACCGCGAGGCGAGTCCCCACCCTTCGACGCAGGAGGTCGTGATGCTCGAGGTCGTCGTCTACATGAAGCGCACCTGTCCCTATTCGCGGCAGGCCATGGACCTGCTCAACGAGAAGGGCTGCGAGTTCCAGAAGGTGGATGTCGCCGCGGACGAAGCGCGGCATGAGGAGATGCTGCGGCGCTGCGGTCGTCAGACCGTGCCGCAGATCTTCATCGCGGGCCGCCACATTGGCGGTTGCGATGACCTGTATGACCTGGAGGCGCGCGGGGAGCTGGACGCACTCCTCGGCCGGGAGGCCCGGGACTCCGCCGCCCCCTGAAGCCGTCATCCGCCGTCGCATCCGGGCCGTGTTCCTCCTGCCGGGGAACACGGCCCGCGTGTTTCTGCGCGCGGTGACCACCCTCCGGCACATTCGCGGGCCCCTGGCGCCAGGCCCAACCGCGCGGATTCACATTCTTGCCCGGCTGCCCTGCGACCGGGCGGCGTCCATGTCCATGGCTCACGGGGAATGCACGGCACGCGTGTTCCCGTTGCCCGCCGACCCCGCGAGCGCACCCCCGCGCCGTGAACCCCCACGAGGAGTCCACATGCGCTTCCGCCTGACCCTGACGACCATCGTCTGCGCCACCGGGATGCTTGCTGGCACCGTCGGCTGTACCGGCAAGGTCGAGCCCTCGCCCGCGACAGCCACACCTCCGGGCACGTCCGGTCCGCCCATCGTCACTCCGCCCGAACGGCCCCAGACACCGGCCGACGCGGGCACGCCTCCCGACGAGGACGCGGGCGTCGCCACGGACGGCGGCACCACGCCCACGGATCCCGTGGACCCGCCACCCACGGAGGAACCTCAGGAGCCCGAACCGCCGCCGCCGCCCGCCGAGCCGCAGTACACGCGCGTGCTCTGGGTGTCCCCCAGCGGCAACGACTCCGCGGCGGGCACGGAGGAGCTGCCCCTGCGCACGGTGGCGCGAGCCCTGTCCCAGGTGAAGCCCGGTGAGGCGGTGTTCCTCAAGTCCGGCACGTGGCGCGAACACGTTCAACTGACGGAGCGGCAGGGCACGGCGGACAAGCCGCTGACGCTGCGGGCCGCGCCGGGCGCCACGGCCATCCTGAAGGGCGGCTCCATTGGCGAGACGTCGCTGGTGGACGTGAGCGGCGCGTACTGGAACATCCAGGGGCTCACGGTGGACGTGGGCGGCGAGTCCAGCTTCGCGGTGATGTGGCGCGGCGCGGGCGCGCACCACGGCGTGCTCCGCGACAGCATCGTGAAGAACGGCACGGAGGGCGCGGGCGTCTACGTGACGGAAAAGGCGCACGACGTCCTCATCGAGGACAACGACATCTCCCACTTCGACCAGGGCGACGTGGACAGCCACGGCGTCGCGGTGCAGACCTCCGCGAGCAACGTCACCGTGCGCGGCAACGACATCCACCACAACTCCGGCGACGGCGTGCAGTGCCTGGGGCCGGAGGGCGGCGCCACCAACCCGGGCACGCCGTTCGACAACCTGCTCGTGGAGGACAACCAGCTCCACGACAACCGGGAGAACGGCGCGGACATCAAGACGTGCACCCGCGTCACGCTGCGCGGCAACACCATCTACAACCACCGCGCGGTGTCCACCTCCGCGGGCGAGGGCGTCATCGTCCACATGTCCCCGTCCGACGTCACGCTGGAGGACAACGTCTTCTACGCCAACGCGCGCGCCATCCAGATTGGCGGCAACCGCGAGGGCGCGCCCCCCACGCGCGTCATCCTGCGCCGCAACCTCATCCACGACGGCCTGGGCGAGGCGGACGGGGAGGAGGGCACCGGCATCCGCATCGACGCGTCCGTGGACGTGAAGGTGCAGCACAACACCGTGTGGAACCTGAGCGGCGCGTGCCTCATCTTCGGCACGGGCTCCAACGGCGCGAGCCAGGGCCTGGATGTGCGCAACAACATCCTCGCCGGCTGTGGCATCGCCGCGCGCGGTGGCGCGGGCCGGAGCGGCGCGGTGGTGGACGGCAACCTGTACTTCCGGAGCAGCGGCGCGGCGGTGTTCAACCTGGAGGGTTCCACCCTGGGCCTGGCGGACTGGCGCACGAAGGCTGGCCTGGACAAGCGCTCCCAGGAGCGCGCACCCGGCTTCGTGGACACGGGCGCGGACGACTACCAGCTCTCCTCGCAGTCCCCCGCGCGCGAGGCGGGCCTGTCCCTGGGCCTGCCCTACTGTGGGGCGGCGCCGGACCAGGGCGCCTTCGAGTCGGGCTGCCCCTGACCCCGGGGGTTGTGTAGACTCCGGCGCCCCTCGCTCCGGAGTCCAGCGCCCCGTGTCGGCCCCGTCGGAACCCGCCTTCGGCATCGTCCTGGTCCCCCCAGGGTCGGTGGCAAGAGAACCCCTGAACGCCGCCGCCGAGCGCGCGGGCCTGCGCGTGGTGGACAACCCGGACGACGCCGCCCTGGCGCTGGTGGACCTCACCGCCCCCGGCTGCGGCCCCGCCGTGGTGGAGCTGCTCACGTCCCTCAACGGGCCGCACCTCACGCTCATCGCCGTCGTGTCCCCGGAGCCGCGCGGCTTCGCCGCCGTGGACACGCTGCGCCCCGCGGACATCGTCACCCACCAGGGGCTGCCCTACGAGCTCACCTGGCGCCTCCAGCGCGCCGCGGAGCGCCACCGCGAGCGTGAAGAGCAGGCCCGCAGCCAGACGGACCTGGCGCTGCTCCTGGAGCTCACCGCCGACTACGCGGAGAGCTCCGACGTGGAAGCGCTCCTGCACGGCGTGACGCGGCGTCTGGCGGAGCAGCTGGACATCGCGCGCGCCACGCTGGTGATGGTGGGCGGCGGCGTGGACGAGGGCGTCATCGTCGCCGCCAGCGACGACCCGGGCATGAAGGACCTGCGCATCGACCTGGCGCGCTACCCGGAAATCCGCGAGGTGGTGCGCACCGGCAAGCCCGTGGTCATGCAGGAGGCCGCCACGCACCCGCTCTTGGGCGACCTGGAGCGCAGGGCCGTGGCCGCCCGAGGCATCCACGCCATCGCCGCGCTGCCCCTGCCCATCCGGGGCCAGGTGCGCGGCGTGCTGCTGTTGCGCGCGGCCGGGCGCAGGCGGGCCTTCAGCACCCGCGAAATCGACTTCCTCACCACGGTGGCCCACGCGACGGCGGTGGCGCTGCGGAGCGCGTCGGTGCTCCAGTCCGTGCAGACGGCGCGGCTGGCGGCGGAGGAGAAGGCCGCGTCCTTCAAGCCCTACCAGCTCTTCTTCGCCCACGTGAGCGAGGGCGTGGCCATCCTCGATGACGAGGCCGCCGTGCTGTCGCTCAACCCCGCCGGCGCGCAGATGCTGGACACCACCGCCAGCGAGGCCCGTGGCAAGCACCTGAATCAAATCACCCAGCCGGTGGACGACGGCGTGCTGATGGAGCTGGTGACGTCCGCGTCGCGGGGTGAAGCGCGCATGGGCGTGGACGTGGTGGTGCGCACGCCCGCGGGAAGGTGCCTCACGCTGTCAATGTCCGCGGCGCCGCTGCGCGACGAGGACGCGGCCACCATCCTGTCCTTCCGCGACGTGACGCACGCCCGCAAGCTGGAGGACGAGCTGCGCAACACGAAGGACTTCCTGGAGCGGCTCATCGACTCGTCGGTGGACGCCATCATCGCGGCCGACCTGAAGGGGCGCATCATCCTCTTCAACAAGGGCGCGGAGGCCATGTGCGGCTACACCGCGCAGGAGGCCCAGGAGAAGCTCAACGCGCTCCAGCTCTACCCGCCCGGCGAGGCCCAGCGCATCATGGCCCAGCTGCGCGGACCCGACATGGGCGGCAAGGGCCGGCTGTCCCTCACGCGCCAGGAGCTGATGCACCGCTCCGGTGAGCGCGTGCCCGTGAACATGACGGCCTCCATCGTCTACGAGGGCGGCCGCGAGTCCTTCACCGTGGGCATCTTCACGGACCTCCGCGACCGGGTGCAGCTGGAGCGCAAGCTGTACGACGTGGAGACGCGGCTGGAGGAGAGCGAGAAGAACGCCGTCATCGTCGCGCTCGCCGGCACCGCGGCCCACGAACTCAACCAGCCCCTCACCTCCGTGATGGGCTACGCGGAGCTGCTCAAGCGCAAGCTCAAGGAGGAGGACTTCGCCTACAGGCCGGTGGACATCATCTACCGCGAGGCGGAGCGCATGGCGGAGATCGTCCGGAAGATCGGGAAGATCACCCGCTTCGAGGTGAAGTCGTACGTGGGGGCGAAGCAGATCCTCGACCTGGACAAGGCCAGCTCCCATGAAGAGTGAGGTCCGCGCCGTGCGTCCGCCCGGAAATCTGGCCCCCGACGCCTTCCAGGCCTTCTTCGACGCGCTCGACGAGCCCGCCGCCGTCTGCGACGTGTCCCTGCGCATCGCGGCCGCGAACCCGGCCATGCGCCGCTTCTGCGCCATGCACGACATCAGCGTGGACGTGGTGGCGGAGGCGCTGGCGAGCGCCGTCGCGCCGGAGGACGGGCAGTCCCACGAAATCGACCTCGTGCTCCAGAGCGGCACCTCGCTGGTGCTCACCCTGTCGCGCCGCTCGGACACCGTGGCGGTGCGCGCCCGCGTGGACACGGAGGTCATCAGCGGCCGGCTGGTGGTGGCGGAGCGGGCCCTGCTGGAGCAGGCGCGCACGGAGGGCGTGCTCCTGGACCTGGGCCGCAGCGTGGCGGAGGCCGGCGGCGAGGAGGAGCTGGTGGCCGCGGTGGCGCGCGGCGTGAAGGAGCTCTTCCCCGGCCGCGCCTTCTGCATCCGCATCGTGGACGCGCGCACCGGCGGCCTCACGTCGCTCTACGCGGAAGGGCGCCTCAAGGAGGGCGCGCACGAGCCGCTGGTGCTCTTCCAGCGCTCGGTGGAGAAGACCAACCTCACGCAGACGGCGCTGCCCCAGGGGCGGGTGACCATCTCCGAGGAGGTGCCGCTGCTCTTCCACGGCAGCACCCGCGCGGTGAGCGCCCCGCTGGTCGCGAGCGGCCAGCTCTTCGGCGCCATCAACATGGAGTACCCGGAGGGGCTGGACGCGGACCCCGCGCACGACGAGCGCGTGCTGCTCCAGCTGGCCAGCCAGGTCGCCGTGGCGGTGAAGAACGCGAAGCTCATCGACGAGCTGACGTTCGTGCGCAAGTACCTGGAGGAGCTGCTGGAGAAGGCCAACGCCCTCATCCTGGTGGTGAACCGGGACAAGCAGGTGGTGGTCTTCAACCAGGCGCTGAGCGCGCTCACCGGTCTCACCAAGGAGCAGGTGCTGGGGCGGGATTTGTCCTCGCTGGTGGCGGACAGCGAGCAGCTGCGGCTGGTGCCCGTGCTGGCGGCGGCCATGCGCGGCGAGTCCGTGAACAACTTCGAGACGCGCCTGCTCACCCGCGACGGCGGCGAGGTGCGCGTGTCCTTCGCCACCTCCTCCATGCAGACCCAGCCGGGCGAGGTCGAGGGCGTCATCGCCATCGGCCAGGACGTCACGGTGGTGAAGGAGCTGGAGAAGCGCATCATCCACGCGGAGAAGCTGGCCTCCATCGGGCAGCTCGCGGCCAGCGTGGTGCATGAAATCAACAACCCCATGACCGCGGTGGCCACCTACGCGGACGCGCTGTTGCAGCGCTCGCGGATGACGCCGGGCGCGAACCCCGCGGACCAGGAGAAGCTGAAGAAGATATTGGAGAGCAGCCACCGCATCCTGCGCTTCACCCGCGACCTGGTGAGCTACGCGCGGCCCGCGCAGGACCGGCCGGAGCGCGTGTCGCTCAACGCCGTCGTGGACATGGCGGTGGGCTTCTGCGAGCACGTCGTGTCCCAGGCCCGCGTCAGCGTGCAGCGCGAGTACGCCAGCGACGTGCCGCCCCTGGCCGCCGTGCGCGCCAACCTGGTGCAGGTGTTCGTCAACCTCATCACCAACGCCTGCCACGCCATGCAGCCCGGTGGGCTGGTGTTCCTGACCACGCTTCAGGAGGGGACGGAGGCGGTGGTGCGCGTGCGCGACACCGGCACCGGCATCGAGCCGCGCAACCTGTCGCGCATCTTCGAGCCCTTCTTCACCACCAAGCCCGAGGGCCGGGGCACGGGCCTGGGCCTGTCCATCTGCCAGGGCATCGTGGAGAACCACGGCGGACGTCTCACCGTGGAGAGCACGATGGGGCAGGGCACCACCTTCACGGTGCGGCTGCCCCTGGCCGCGGACTGAGCGCGTGCGGCGTGGGGCGCCTCAGCCCTCGCCGCCCTCGTCGTCCAGCTCGCGCCGGAACTCCTCGTTCGTGAGCAGGCCCTTGCGCGCCATGATGCGCATCAGGGCCCAGAAGCGGCGCTCCAGCTCCTCCAGCCGGTCCGGCTCCTCGCGCGCCGCCTGGCCGAAGAGGTAGTCCAGGTCATCCAGCACGCCGCCCCCGCCGGACGCCGGCGCCCGCGGCTTGCCCTTGTCCGCCGCGCCACCGCGCTTGCGCTTCGCCTGCTCCTCGCGCTCGCGGATGAGGTCCGCCAGCGACGTGCGCTGCGTCTTCTCCGACGCGGGCAGCTCCTCGCCGACGATGACCTCCTCGTCGTCATCCTCCACGGCCGGACGCGCGGGCACTGGAGCCGCTCTCGCGGGCGGCCGCGCCGGAGCGGGGCGGGGGCCCGTGGCCACGGGGACCTTGTGGTAGTAGCGCAGGATGGCGCCGCGCACCGCGGACAGCGCCGTCACCCGGCCGCTGACCTTCAGTCCGCTGGTGAACTCAATCTCTTCGATGGCGGTGATGTTCAGCGGATCAGCCATCGCCACCACGAGCTGGCGCTTGCCGCCCACGCTCTCCAGCGCGTACGGGAACAGGTCGTGCTGTTCGCAGAAGCGCGCTCGCAACAGGTGCACCGCGGCCCAGTCCGGGGTGATCGCCGCCAGGTCCACCTGCGGCATCCCCAGCGCCTCGCTGAGCGCCTGCGCGAGCGTGGCCTCCGTGATGGCGCCCTGCCCGATGAGCGTCACACCCAACCGCTGCCGCGTCTGCCGCTGCGCCGCGAGCCCCGCCTCCAACTGGGCGGGGGTGATCGCGCCACGTTCCACGAGCAGCTCACCAATGCGCTTCCTGGCCATGGTTTTCCCGCCTAACACGTCATTCCAAGGTGCCCAAATCGCTGGCATGCCTGTTGCGCAAGCCACTGAAAAGGGCCCGTCCTGTGCCCTGTGGAGCGACTTGGCAAGCCGCGCGCCAACGCAAAATTCCTGTGAGATTTCAGTAACTAACGCTGAGGGTGCCTGCCTTGACACGCCTGGGAGCGGTTCCTAGACTCGGCGCCACCGTGATCCAAAATTCCTGCCGCTGACCAGGGTGGAGGTCCACCCGGCCGGTAGCAGTGCGGAGCGGCTCGCAGGCGCGTGCCGCGCCGTCCATCTGGAGGCTTTCCGTGATGAACCTGGGGTTCGTAGCCAATCTGTCCGTCCTCGCCAACGCCGGCGGAAGCAATGAGACCTTCCTGCAGGAGCTGGGGCGCCGCTGGGAGTCCGGTCAGGCCGGCATGTACCCCATCGCGGTCTGTCTGGTGATCGCGCTCTCCATCATCATCGAGCGCAGCATCGTCCTGTTCGGCAAGGCCTCCATCAACAAGGAAGGCTTCCTGCGCGGGCTGAAGAAGCACATCTACGCGGGCGACCTGGACAAGGCCATCAACTACGTGGCCGGCCAGAAGAGCACCCCGCTGACCAACGTCATCAAGGCCGGCCTGATGAACGTCCCCAAGGGCCAGGAAGAGGTCCAGGCGGCGCTCGACGAGGCCAGCCTGCGTGAGACGCCCCGTCTGGAGGCGCGCACGGGCTACCTCGCGATGCTCGGCAACGCGGCGATGCTCGCGGGCCTCCTGGGGACGGTGAACGGTCTCATCACCTGCTTCGAGGCGGTGGCGAACGTGAACCCGGCCGACAAGGCGACCATTCTCGCGAACGGCATCTCGGAAGCCATGAACTGCACGGGCTTCGGTCTGCTCACGGCCATCCCGGCGCTCATCGCCTTCTCCGTGCTGATGGGCCGCACCCAGGGCCTCATCAACGACATCAACGAGACCAGCGTCTCCGTGCTGAACCTCATCGTCGCCAACCGCGACAAGTTCAAGAACCTGAACATCCCGGCCTCCGCCCACGCCGAGGAGTAGTCCTCCTCGCTGTAGCGCGGTGTCGTGGAACCGGCGGTACTGGCGCGCTGTCTGGACACTCCGAGGCATGGAGGGCACCGGCAGGCGCGCCAGCCTTCGCAGTCTTCTTGAAACGTCGTTCGTGCGCGAAGAGCGCGGTAGGGTTGGGAGGTAGTCGCCATGGCCGGCGGAATGGACCTGGGCACCGGTGGAAAGGGCGGCAAGAAGCCGCTCGATACCGCCATCAACATGGTGCCCTTCATCGACCTGATGGCAGTGACCATCAGCTTCCTCATCATGACGGCGGTCTGGACCCAGATTGGCCGTCTCCAGGTGTCGCAGGCCGGCGGGGCCTCCACGGACGAGCAGCAGGAGGAGGAGAAGACCAAGACGGTCCAGCTCACCCTCCTGGTGTCCGCCACGGAGATGCGCCTCACCGCCGACCAGAGCGCCTTCGACCCCATTCCCCTCACCCGGGATGACAAGGGCCGGCCGGACCTGACCAAGCTCGTTGCGCGCTTCAAGGAGTTGAAGGCGCAGCTGCCCGACCAGTCCGCCATCACCCTTCAGACCGAGGACGCGGTCCGCTACGAGGACCTGGTCCGTATCATCGACGAGTGCATCGGCTCCGGGCTGCCCCAGGTGTCGGTCTCCGCGGCGATGGGCTAACAGGAGTCACCGAACGCCATGGGCATCAAGGTTCCCGGTAAGCGGTACGGCAAGCGGCTGGAGCACTCCAAGGTCTTCGGCCACGGCGGTCACGGCAAGAAGAACGGCAACGCGGACCTGCTCATCACCCCGCTCGTCGACATGTTCGTCATCATCGTGCTCTTCCTCATCGCGAACTTCTCCGCGACGGGCGAGGTGCTGATGATGACCAAGGACATCGTCCTTCCCGAAGCGGTCAACGTGAAGGAAGTGGAGATGCACCCGGTGGTGATGGTGTCCAACGACCAGGTCAGCGTGTCGGGCACCATCGTGGGCCGGGTGGAGGACCTCACCAAGGACGAGTACCTCAACATCCCCGCGCTGGAAGAGAAGCTGCGGGACATGAAGAAGCAGTTCGAGGACCTGCACTCCATGGCCGGCGGTGGCGAAACCTTCAAGGGTGACGTCAACATCCAGGCCAACAAGGACGTCCAGTTCAAGATCATCAAGCGGGTGATGTTCAGCTGCGCCACGGCCGGCTACGGCAACATCAACTTCGCGGTCATCCAGGCCGGTGGCGCCGCGACCGGTGAGAAGACCGCCGCCGCCACGCCGTAACCAGAGCTTCGCGGCGGATCCCGGCCGGTTCCGGGATCCGCGCTTTACAAAAGACGCCCTGACCCTGCCTGGGTCGGGGCGTTCGCGTTTCTGCTAGAGAAGCGCCCATCATGTTCCTGCGCGCCGTGCTCTTCGACCTGGATGGGACGCTGGTGGACTCGCTGGGGGACATCGCCACGGCGATGAACCACGCGCTTCAGCAGCACGGCCTGCCGCCGCACCCGGAGGCCGCCTACCTGCGCTTCGTGGGAGAGGGCGTGGCGAAGCTGGCGGAGCGGGCCACGGGCGGCGCGCCCCCCGCGCTCCAGGGGCAGGTGCTGGCCACCTACCACGCCTACTACGACACCCACCTGTTCGACCGGACGTATGCCTACCCGGGCGTGGAGGACGCGCTCGCGGAGCTGGCGGCGGACGGCGTGCGGCTGGGCGTGCTCAGCAACAAGTCCGACGACTTCGTGAAGCGGCTGGCGGCGCGGCTGCTGCCCGGGGTGCGCTTCACGGCCGTGTACGGCGAGCGGCCGGGCATCCCCCGCAAGCCGGACCCCACCGCGGCGCTGGCCCTGGCGGCGGAGCTGGGCGTGGCGCCGGAGGCGTGCGGCTTCGTGGGGGACACCTCCGTGGACATGGACACCGCGAAGGCCGCGGGCATGTACGGCGTGGGCGTCACCTGGGGCTTCCGCACGGCGGAGGAGCTGCACGCGCACGGGGCTCGCGCGGTGGTGTCCTCGGCGGGGGAGCTTCTGGCCGCGCTGCGGACCGCGGGCGCCTGAAAAGCAGCAGGGGCCGCCTCCTTCGGATGAGGAGGACGGCCCCTGGGGCTACCGCGCGATGGCCGGGTGGCTCAGGCGGCCACGGCGAGCTTCGGCTTGGGCTGCTCCGGGATGGCGTCCACCGCGGGCGGGCGGCCCAGCATCTTGAGCATGCGGTAGTGCGACGCCACGGCGCTCCGGAAGGTCTCCGCCTCGATGTAGGGCAGGCCGTGTTCGTGGGCGGTGGCCTTCACGATCTCGCTCAGGGCCGGGTAGTGGATGCTGCACACCTTGGGGAACAGGTGGTGCTCCACCTGGAAGTTGAGGCCGCCCACGTACCAGCTCAGCAGGCGGTTCTTGCGGGCGAAGTTCGCGGTGGTGCGCAGCTGGTGCACCATCCACGCGTCCTCCACCTTTCCGTCCGTGTCCGGCACGGGGTACTCGGCGTCCTCCACCACGTGCGCCAGCTGGAAGACGATGCCCAGGATGAAGCCCGCCGTCAGGTGCATGGCCAGCTGTCCCAGCACGAACTGCCACCAGGTGACGTCCAGCACCAGCCACGGAATCACCAGCGTCCAGCCGTAGTACACGGCCTTCATCGCCAGCAGGCGGCCCACTCGGCCGGCGCGTGCTTCTTGCCCTTGTAGGGGCCCAGGTCCTTCTGGAAGAAGTACTTGTAGTCCTTGGCGAACACCCAGAAGACGGTGGTGAACGAGTACGCCGTGAACGCGTACAGGTGCTGGAAGCGGTGGTACGGCTTCCACTCGCTGTACGGCGACAGCCGCAGCTGCGGGCTCACCGTCAGGTCCTCGTCCATGCCCTGGATGTTCGTGTACGTGTGGTGCAGGACGTTATGGGTGATGCGCCACATGTAGCTGTTGGCGCCAATCAGGTCGAACGCGAAGCCCACCACCGCGTTCACCTTCGCGTCGTCGCTGTACGAGCCGTGCACGCCGTCATGGCCGATGCAGAATCCGATGCCCGCGATGGCCACGCCCATTAGTACAGCCAGGCCCAGCATGCCCCAGGCGTTGAAGTGGCCGCTGAGCAACAAGCCGTAGACGCCCGCCGTGAAGCCCATGATGGACAGGGCCTTCACGTACATGGCCTTGTTGGCCCGCTGAGAGAGGTTCCGGGTCTCGAAGTACTCGGAGACGCGCCGCTTCAGGTCCTCCGCGAAGGAGGCATCGCGCTGGCCAAAGGTCACACGGGTCGGGTTTGTCACTGGGAAGGACGCCTCACGGGAGGGGGACGGCAGGGTGGAGCGGGTACGGGCGGATCCCACGATAGGACACGTCCAGGCGGAAGTGTTCAGGGGTGGAAACTATTCCAGAACACCCGTGCGCCCGAAAAGTGTCACCCCTGGCTGCCTGGAGCGTCAGCCAGCGGGAAATGCCCGGCCCCGAGAAGGCGTTTCACCCCGAGATCGAGGTTGTTACCTTCGACGCCGTGAGGGAGACCGGGAGTGGTTCCCGGCTCGACTTCATGCCTGTTCAGGGTTAAGGCGCGGTCTTCGCCCCAAAGTCACGGGGCGGGCAGCCCGGCGCTCTCGCCGGGTTGTCTGTGGGACAAGGAAGCAGATCATGGCAAGTGGTACGGTGAAGTGGTTCAATGATGCGAAGGGCTTTGGTTTCATCACGCAGGACAGCGGTGGTCCGGACGTGTTCTGCCACCACACGGCCATCCAGTCGGACGGCTTCCGCACCCTGGCTGAAGGCCAGAAGGTGGAGTTCGACGTGAAGAAGGGCCCCAAGGGCCTGCAGGCGGAGAACGTCCGCCCGGTCGGCTGAGCCTCCCGGCTCAGTTGCTCTTCACGCATCCACGAGGTCCGGCCTTGACGGGGCCGGGCCTCTTTTTCGGTCAATGTTTTCCCAGGAGGCTCCATGCAGGGAAGGTCCACAAAGCGGCAGAAGGAGATGGCGCGCGCGCAGAAGCAGCGCGAGAAGGACGCCAAGAAGGCCGAGCGCAAGACCGAGAAGGACAACCGTCCGACTCGCGGGCCGGGCGAAGAGGATCCCGATATCGCCGGCATCATCCCGGGCCCGCAGCCGCTGCCCGACGCGTTCAACACCTGAGTCCGATGAAGCAACACCGCCCCGGCCCATGAGGGCACCGGGGCGGCGGTGGGCGAGGGGCCGGTGGGCCCCTTTTTCATGTCCGGGCTCTTCCGAGCATCAAGGCCGCGCGACTAGCCCATGCCGTATCTCATCCGCTCCTTGTCCTCGGCGCGGTTGTAGGCGGTGGCCGCGGCGATGACGTGGCACACCCAGCCGAGGATGCCGCCCGTGCCCAGCCAGAAGCCGGGCGTGATGATGAGCCAGAAGACCCCGCGCAGGATGTCACCGTTGTAGATCTGCCCCACGCCGGGGATGAAGAACGACAGCAGCGCAGCAAGACCGGGACGCGACATGGATTTCGTTCCTCCTTGCCCCTTCCTACGGTCCCCAAGGGTGTCCATTGCATCGCCTGCCGCACACCGCCTGCCTGCCGGGCGGGCCTGCCGGCGGATGGGGTGCAACGCACTGCGGTCCCCGCTAGCATGACGCATGTTCCTGCCGGCCCTGGTGTCACGGCCTGGAAGGGACGGGGGGAGTCATCATCCAAGGTCGTCCTCAGGCCCGTGTGGCGGCGTTCCCGGTCCGGGGCCTCGTGGAGGTCCTCGCGTTGGCGGCGGTGTACCTGCTGGCCGCGCGGGTGGCGCTGTCGCTGGCCGCGGAGAAGAGCCACATCTGTCCCGTGTGGTTGCCGTCGGGCGTGGCGCTGGGCGGGCTCCTGCTGCTGGGCGTGTCGCGCTGGCCCGCGGTGGCGCTGGGCGCGGGCGCGGTGTCGTACGCCATGGGGGTGACCCCGGGCGTGGGGCTGTCCGTCGTGCTGGGCTCCACGCTGGAGGCGGTGCTGCCGGCGCTCTTGTTCCGGAAGATGGAGGGCGCGCGGGAGCTGCACCGCGTGCGCGACGTCGTGTGGCTGGGCGCGGGCGCGGGGCTGGGGGCGCTCGTGGGCTCCGGGATGGGCACGCTGGGGCTTGTCCTGGGCGGGGTGGTGCCCTTCGCGCAGTGGGGCGCCGCCGGCTGGCTGTGGTGGATGGCGGACCTGCTGGGCATGCTGCTGGTGACGCCGGTGCTGCTGCTGCGCAGGCCTCGGCGCATGGCGCGCTCGTGGGAGGCGCTGCTGCTCACGGCGCTGACGGTCATGGTGTGCGTGGGCGTCTTCGCCTTCCCCCGGCCGGGCTCCGGGGCGGCGCACGCGATGACGTTCCTGCTCTTCCCGCTGATGGCCTGGGCGGCGCTGGGCTTCGGGCTGCGGGGGGCGGCGCTGTCCTCGCTCTCCATCGCGCTGGCGGCCATCGCCGGCACGGCGCGGGAGCTGGGCCCGTTCTTCACGGTGGACCTGCCGCACCGGGGGCTGGTGGTGCTGCAGCTCTTCATCGGCATCACCGCGCTGACGGGCCTGCTGCTCGCGGCGGCGCGCGCGGAGCGCCGCCAGGCGGTGGAGCTGCTGGAGCTGCTGGCCACCACCGTGCGCGCGGTGCACGAGGGCGTGCTCATCTGCGAGGTGCGCGAGTCGGGCGGCCTGCACACCGTCTTCGTCAACGAGGCGCTGTGCGCGCTGGTGGGCCGGCGGCGCGAGGAGCTCGTCGGCGCGGCGCCCGGGGAGCTGCTGGCGTCCGCGGACGGCGGGGACCGGCAGCGGCTGCTGGAGGCGCTGCGCGAGGAGCGCTCGCTGCGCGCGGAGGTGGCGCTGACGCGGCCGGATGGCACGCGGGTGTGGAGCGAGATGCAGCTGTCCCCGGTGCGCGCCAACGGCCAGGCCGTGACGCACTTCGTGGCGACCCACCGCGACGTCACCGCGACGAAGGAGCTGCAGGCGCGGCTGGTGGCCGCCGAGCGCGTGGCGGCCGTGGGCACGCTGGCCGCGGGCGTGGGCCATGAAATCAACAACCCGCTGGCCTACCTGGCGCTGAACCTGGAGGCCGCGCGCAGGAGCCTCGCGGCGGGCCTTTCTCCGGAGGGCGCGCAGGCACCGTCCTGCGTGCGCGACGCGCTCTCCAGCGTGCGCGGGGCCCAGGAGGGCGCGGAGCGCATCCGCCTCATCGTGAGGGACCTGCAGGTGTTCAGCCGCGAGGGCGCGCCGGAGCGCGGCCTGGTGGACCTGAACGCGCTGGTGCCGCCCGCGGTGCGCGTGGTGCTGCACGCCCTGCGCGCGCGGGCGCGGCTGGTGGAGGACTTCGGGCCGGTGCCGCGCGTGCTGGGCAGCGAGGCGCGGCTGGGGCAGGTGCTGCTCAACCTGCTGGTGAACGCCCTGCAGGCCATCCCGGAAGGGGACCCCGGCCGCCACGAGGTGCGCGTGCGCACCAGCACGGATGCCTCCGGCCACGCGCGCGTGGAGGTGGAGGACACGGGCGGCGGCATCCCGCCGGACGTGCTGCCGCGCATCTTCGACCCGTTCTTCACCACCAAGGGCAGTGACGAGGGCACCGGCCTGGGGCTCGCCATCTGTCAGCAGATCGTCCGCACGCACGGGGGCGAGCTGCGCGTGCACAGCTCTCCGGGCCAGGGCGCCACCTTCACGCTGCTGCTTCCGCCCGCGCCCGTGCAGAGCGCGGGGAGCCCTCCGGCGCTGCATGCCGTGGCGAGCCTCGAGGAGGCTCCGGCGCCGGCGGCCTCCGGGCGGCGCGGGCGGGTGCTCATCGTGGACGACGAGCCCCGGCTGGCGCAGTCCATGCGCCTCTTGCTGGAGCCTGGCCACGAGGTCGTCACCGTCACGCGCGGCGAGGACGCGCTGGAGAAGGTGGCGGCGGGCGAGTCCTTCGACGTGGTGCTGTGCGACCTGCAGATGCCGGGCATGGACGGCATCGCGGTGTACCGGCGGCTCCAGCAGCAGGCGCCCGAGCTGGCGTCGCGGGTGGTGTTCATCTCCGGCGGGGCGTCATCGCCGGAGGCGAGGGCGTTCGTGGAGACGGTGGCCCAGCGGGTGCTGGAGAAGCCGGTGCGCCCGGACGTGCTCCTGTCCACGGTGGAGGAGGTGCTGGTGGAGGGCAGCTCCCCGAAGGTGGCGGCGCGCGGCGCGGTGGGCGGCGCGCGCCGCGGCTAGGCGCGCGTCAGACGCGCAGCCACTTGCGGGCGGTGGGGCCGAAGAAGCGCACCACGCTGCCCACCAGGAAGAAGCGCACCGAGCGGCCAATGATGGACGCCAGGAGGAAGCGCTCCAGCGGCACCGACACCAGGCCGCTGCCGATGGCGACGATCTTGAACGGCGTGGGCAGGATGGAGCACAGGAGCGCCAGCACCCAGAAGTTGCGCCCCAACAGCTCGCCCACCGTGCCGGACACGCCGAAGCGGTCCACGCGCACGTCCAGGTCGATGTGCAGCAGCTGGGTGATGCCCTCGCCCACGAACGCGCCCAGGCCGTAGCCGATGAGGCCGCCCACCAGGCTCGCCAGGGTACCGAGCAGGCAGTAGCGCACCCACTTCTTCGGCTGGGCGAGCACCATGGGGACCAGCACCGCGAAGGGCGGGATGGGGAAGACGGATCCATCCACCACCGACACCGCCATCATGGTGGCGAGCGCGTGCGGGGTGGAGGCGGCGGCCTCCACGCGCAGGTACATCCGGCGGTACCAGGACAGCTTCGGGGCGTCAGCGGCCGTGGCGGCCGGGGAGGTCTGGGGGGAAGGCTCGGTCGAGGACATTCGGGGGCGCACCCTAGCGGAACCCGGGGCCCTTGCCACCGGGACCCCGGGCCCGGATGCCTGCCTGATTGGAATGCGCCCCATGCCCCGGGGGCTTACACACGGGGAAGGGTGACCATGACCGCACAAGAGACCGTGGAACGCGCCGCCGGTGCGCTGAAGGTGTTTCCCCTGCCGTCGGCGGTCCTGTTCCCGCACACCGTGATTCCCCTGCACATCTTCGAGCCGCGCTACCGGGCGCTGGTGAAGGACGCCCTCGCCACGGACCGGGTGCTGGCCCTGGGCCAGCTGGAGCCGGGCTGGGAGGGCAACTACGAGGGCCGTCCGCCGCTGCAGCCCCTGATGTGCGCGGGCGTCATCGTTTGGGACGAACAGGTGGAGGACGGGCGCTACAACATCCTCCTGCAGGGCGTCAGCCGCGTCCGGATGGTGAAGGAATTGTCGCCGGACACCCTCTACCGCCAGGTGCGCGCCCAGGTGCTGGCGGATCCGCCCTACACCGGGCCGGAGGAGGAGCAGCTGCGCCAGGCCGTCTTCGAGCTGGCGGGCCGGGTGCCGCCCTCGTTCGCGGAGAGCCTGCTGCCGGTGGCCGCGCGCGCCGGTGGGGGCATGCTGGCGGACGTGGTGGCCTCCGCGCTGGTGCCGGAGCCCGGACGGCGGCAGGAGCTGCTGGGCGAGCTGGACGTGCGCCGCCGCCTGGAGCAGGTGCTGGTGGACGTGAGCGACCTCTTGAGCCAGTTGCAGCCGGTGCGCCCCAGCGGACCGCTGAACTAGCCGGGCCCTCCGGCCGAGGGAACTGAACGCCCGGGGCCCCAAGGCCGCATCATCCGCTTGCCCTGGCCCCCCCATGCGCGCATTGCTCGGGACATCACGCCTTCCGAGGAGAGCGACGCACCATGCGGCTCGTGAAGATTGGCATCGCCAGCGTCAACACCACCGTGGGCGCCTTCCAGGCGAACACCGACCGGGTGCTGGACCTGGCGAGGAAGATGGCGGCGGAGGACGT
Organism: Corallococcus sp. M7; assembly: GCF_054512695.1. Classification (NCBI taxonomy): domain Bacteria; kingdom Pseudomonadati; phylum Myxococcota; class Myxococcia; order Myxococcales; family Myxococcaceae; genus Corallococcus; species Corallococcus sp. M7. The sequence goes on along the minus strand of NZ_CM137252.1, from coordinate 9,201,829 downwards.
CACGTTGGGCGTCTTCCCCGAGCAGGTCATCGCCGGCTACCCCGCGGAGGACCTGGTCCAGTGGCAGGGCTTCATCGACCACCAGTGGCCGGAGCTGGAGCGCTTCGCGAAGGAGACCGCGGCGCTGCCGCTGGTGAGCATCCTGGGCGTGGGCGTGGCCCACCAGGGCGTGCGCCTCAACTGCGCGGCGGTGGTGGCGGGCGGCAAGGTGCTGGGCCTGGTGCCGAAGGAGAAGCTGCCCACGTACAACGTCTTCTATGAGGGCCGCACCTTCGGCCACGGCCAGCCGGGCATGGCGGAGACGCACCGGGGCGTGCCGCTGGGTGACTACCTCTTCCAGTTCGACTTCGGCACGCTGGCGCCGGAGGTGTGCGAGGACATCTGGAGCGCGGACGGCCCCATGCGCCGGCGCGCGTACTCCGGCGGCGAGCTGGTGGTGAACCTGTCCGCGTCCCCCTTCCGGCTGGGCTTCTGGGAGACGCGCCGCGAGCTCATCGCCACGCGCGCGTCCGACCACCAGGTGACCATCGCGTACGCGAACGCGGTGGGCAGCAACGACGGCCTCGTCTTCGACGGCGGCGGCTTCATCAACCAGAACGGCCGCCACGTGCTGGAGACGCCGCGCTTCCAGCAGGGCTTCACCTCCGCCGTGGTGGACCTGGACCGCACGCTGCGCCTGCGCACGGAGAACACCACCTGGCGCGTGGACCGCGAGGACTGGGTGTCGGCCGGCGGCAAGCAGGTGCCCACGCTGGACTGCACGCAGGCGGTGAAGACCGAGCGCCAGAAGCTGACATACCCCGTGCCCGCGCACCGCAGCTTCTTCCTCCCCGCGCCGGACACCCGCCGCACCGCGCGCGTGGCGCTGTGCGAGGACATCCTGGACGCGCTGTCCCTGGGCGTGGGCGACTACTTCGAGAAGACGCGCGCCTTCAAGCTGTTCGGCATCGCGCTGTCGGGCGGACGGGACTCGCTGCTCACGCTGCTCATCGCGCACCGGTACGCGAAGCGCGCGCGGCCGGACAACCCGGGCTCGCTCATCCAGGCGTTCTACATGCCCAGCCCGTACTCCAGCCAGCAGACGCGCGACGCGGCGGAGACCATCGCGCGGGAATTGGGCGTGCCCTTCCAGGTGGTCTCCATCGAAGAGGCCTTCGAGCGGGAGAAGGCCGCCGCCCAGACGATGCTGGGCGAGCAGAAGCTCACGCCCATCACCGAGCAGAACATCCAGGCCCGCATCCGCGCCCAGCGCATGTGGAACTGGAGCAACTCCTGCGGCGGCCTGTTCCTGCAGACGGGCAACATGAGCGAGAAGTCCGTGGGCTACACCACCATCGGCGGTGACCTGATGGGCGCGCTCGCGGTCATCGCCAACGTGCCCAAGACGGTGGTGATGTACCTGCTGGACTACTTGCAGGAGACCACCGGCTACGAGGGCATCCGCAAGGTGCTGGCCAAGCCCGCGGGGCCGGAGCTGGCGCATGATCAGGTGGGCGAAGAGGAGCTGATGCCCTTCCCCATCCTGGACGCGTGCTTCTACCTGCACGCGGGGGAGAAGCTCACTCCGTCGGAGATGCGCACCGCGCTCACCGCGATGTTCCCGGAGGTGGATGCGGAGCGGCTGGGCGGGTACGTGGACCGCTTCGTGCGCCTGTTCCACCAGTCCATCTACAAGTGGGTGCAGTCGCCGCTGTCGCTGCACATCGGCAACCTGGACCTGGACCGTGAGCGCGCGCTGCAATTGCCTGTCGTCACCGGTTCGGCCTGGCTTCGCAACGCCTGACGGAGGTCCATGGACGTCTGTCTTTGACGGTGGATAGGGGGGCGTCCGAGCCCTCCGTCCCCGTGAAGTGGCTCTGAAACCACGTCTTCCCCCCTGGGGGGCAGGCGTGCAGGTCAGCTGTCTTTGACCTTCCGCGCAAGGCTTGCCGGATGTCCCTCGCACGACAACCTTCATGTCAGTCAGTCGACGATGGAGGGTTGGATGAAAGCGAAGATTCTGGCGGGCGCCATCGCGGCGCTCATGTATGGGACGGGCGCGGGTGCGGCGGAGAAGGATTGCCCTCCAGGGCAGGCCGCGGTCCACAAGGACAAGCACAAGGACATGACGGCGCAATCCTCTCAGGGCGGGGTCCAGGAGGAGGACCTCACCATCGAGGAGGCGCCGGTGGATGAATCGCTTCAAGGAACGGGCGGCAGCGGGTCGATCGACGACTCCTCGACGAGCGGTCAGAACCTGGGCACCAGCGACCAGGGCCTGAGCAGCCCCAGCTCCAAGGGCACGGGTGGCAGCGGCGCCATCTACCTGAACACGCCGCTGCGTTGCGAGCCGGTGAACGAGTCCGGCGTGGGCGGCAGCGGCGCTGGCGTGGGAGGCAGTGGCTCCAGTGACGTCATGCCGCAGAGCGAACCGCTCGAATCGACTCCCCAGGCGCAGCCTCCCGCGGAGCCTCCTGCTCCGCCTCCGCCTCCGTCCGGCACGAGCAGCGGCGGCATGAGCCAGAGTGACAGCTCGCTGTCCGGCGAGCAGGCCACGGGTGGCAGCGGCATGACCACGCCGCCTCCGGCCTACGCGCCCACGGCGTCGTCCAATGAGGACATCCAGCCGCTGGAGGTGGAGAAGAAGAGCAAGAACGACAAGAAGGGGCTGACGCTCCTCATCGGTGGCGGTGTGGAAGGCTACACCGGCGCCCTGGCTCCGCAGATTGCTCCCGGTCCCTCCGCGGCCGTGACGGCGTCGCTCAAGCCGACGTCCGTGCTGGGCGTCGAAGTGGGCTACTCCGGCGCGTTGAACAACATCAAGGACGCGGGTGCCGCGGGTGCGGATGACGGTCCGGACCTGGTGCGCAACGGTGGCCAGGCGGCCCTGACGCTGGCCGTGACGCCGACGGCGGTGCAGCCGTACCTCCTGGGCGGCATCGGCATCAGCAACTACCACTTCCGCGGCGGTGAGTCGCTCGGCTACAGCGACGACACCGTGGGCAACATCCCGGCGGGCGTGGGCGTGCGCGGCCACTTCGGCCACTTCACCGCGGACCTGCGTGGCTACTACAACTTCCTGTTCGACAAGCAGTTCGCTCCGGACATCGATCCGGGCGGCAGCGACCCGTCGGGCGGTGGTAGCTACACGACCACGCTGAACGTGGGTGGCACGTTCTGACCTGAAGTCTCCATGGCAGGAGCTGGCGGCGGGGTGTCCGGAATCATCCGGAGCCCCGCCGTCACTTTTTTATTCCGGGCCAGGGTGGGGCATTCAGGGAGGCGGGAGGCTGCGCACGGCGTTAGAGTGCGCATCTTTCCAGGGCGGATTCTTCCGCCCGAGGAGCCTGACATGAGCTTGGGAGTGGAAGACGTGAAGGTCGGGACCGGGGCGGAAGCGGTCGCCGGCAAGCGGGTGACGGTGCACTACGTGGGCACGCTCACGGACGGCAAGAAGTTCGACAGCAGCCGGGACCGGGGTCAGGGCTTCACCTTCGGGCTGGGCGCGGGCCAGGTCATCCAGGGCTGGGACCAGGGCGTCGCGGGCATGAAGGTCGGCGGCATCCGCAAGCTCACCATCCCGCCGGAGCTGGGCTACGGCTCGCGCGGTGCGGCCGGTGTGATTCCCCCCAACGCCACCCTCCTGTTCGAGGTGGAGCTGTTGGACGTTCGGTAGGAGGACCTCATGGCGACGCTCGAAATCACGAAGGACAACTTCAAGGAGACGGTGGGCAAGAGCGGCATCGTCATCCTGGACTGGTGGGCGACCTGGTGTGGTCCCTGCCGCGCGTTCGCGCCCATCTTCGAGAGCACCTCCAACAAGCACGCGGACGTCGTGTTCGGGAAGATCGACACCGACGCGCAGCCGGAGTTGTCCGGTGCTTTCGAGATTCGCTCCATCCCCACGCTGATGGTGTTCCGGGACGGCATCCTGCTGTTCGAGCAGCCGGGCGCGATGCCGGCGGCGGCGCTGGAGGACCTGCTGCGGCAGGTCCGCGCGCTGAACATGGATGACGTGCGGCGCGAGGTCGAAGCGCAGCGCGCCGCGAAGGAAGCGCCCAAGGCCTGACGCCTCCGCCGGGGCCTTCCCTTTTCGTGACGGGGAGGCCCTACGGCGCGGCGACGGTGCAGACGCCGCCGCCGTTGAGGTGTGCCTGATCCACGATGCTCTGGGTGACGAACTCCTGGAGCGTGCGCAGGGCGTAGGCGCCGGGCTGGTAGACGACCGGCTGGCCCTGGGCGTCGCGCAGCTCGCCGCCGTCCAGTCCGCGCAGGTCGAGCAGATCCTGGGACGCCAGCCCCTCCGGCGTGATGGCGTGGTTCGCGTCCGCAGTGGCGGCGATGGCCTCGAAGCGCAGTTGCACGCCGCGGTGGGTGCCCAGCCGGTCGTAGAACATGTGCTCGGCGTGGATGGTGACCTCCGCCTCCGCCACGGAGCTCTCCGGCACGACGATTCCCTGGGTGCCGTCCACGCCGTTGATGCAGTCCACCATCCGCGCGTCCACGGGGAAGCCCATGCGGAAGGTGTAGAGGCCCAGCGCGGGGTCGCGGTTCTGCGCGCGGCCCTCCACGAAGTAGCTGAAGCCGCGCTCGCGCATCATCGCCAGGTCGTCCTCGGACACGGACGTGCCCGCCACGGTGCGCGCCTCCGGAGGGCTCACGCGGAAGGCCACGCCGTAGCGCCCCGCCTCCAGGCCCGTGAGGCCGGTGAGGGGCACGTCCCCCTTCTGCACGTCTACCAGCAGGTGCTCCGTCGTGGCGTGCACGTCGCCGGCCGCGGAGGTGAGGGTGAAGTCGCCCAGGGACACCAGGTACTTCGTGAACTGCACGGACCAGCCGTCCTGGAAGAGGTGATCCGCGTAGCCGCGCTGCGTGCCGTCCCCGCCGCTCAACGACACCCGCACGTCGCCCCGCGCCACGGCGTCACCGCAGCCGGAGGCCATGAGTGCCAAAGCACCTGGCAGCAGGCCACGGGTCCACTTGCTTCGTCGGTTCATGCATCCAGTTGGTATTTGTAACTATGTTGCAAGTCAAGTCTGGGTTGCGATATCCACGGGCGGCCGTTGGGAGGTCCGCCCGTGCCGGGTGGACCCCGAAGTCCGAGGTCGTTGCCCGTGTTCATCCCGACGCTGGTGCTCTGGCTGTTGAGCGCGTCGCCCGAAGCGCCCGTGACGCCGCCCGTCCCCGTGGAGGCGCCGCCGCCCGTGATGCCTGCGGACGTCCCGCCGTTGACGGAGGCCGTGCGGGTGCTGCTGCGGCTGACCATCGACAGCGGGGGCGAGGTGTCCCAGGTGGAGGTCCAGGAGTCCGGGGGCGTGGCGTTCGACCAGGCCGCGATGGCGGCGGCCCTGCGCTGGCGCTTCGAGCCCGCGCGCCAGGGCGAGGAGCCGCTGGAGGTGCGCGTGGACGTGCCGGTGATGTTCGAGCCGGTGGCGGAGGCCATGCCGCTCGCGGAGGAGCGCTCTCCGCCCGTGCCTCCGGCGCCCACGGGCGCGGAGCAGACAGCGCTCACGCGGCCAGAGCCTCCGACGGCCTCGACGGATGCGCGGGCTTCCACGGAGGTGCAGGCCCCAGCGCCCGCGAAGCCGGAGCCGTCCTCATTTTCCACCACGGTGCGCGGGCAGTCCGCCGCTCCGCCTCCGGTCGCGGTGGGGGACTTCCACATCACGGTGGGGCAGCTGGCGGACGTGCCTCGCAACTCGGCCACGGACCTGATGCTGCTCGCTCCGGGCGTGATGCTCGCCAACCACGGTGGGGAGGGGCACGCGGAGACCGTCTACCTGCGCGGCTTCGACGCGGGCGAGGGCAAGGACGTGGAGATGCGCCTGGACGGCGTTCCCCTCAACGAGGTCTCCAACGCCCACGGTCACGGCTACGCGGACACGTACTTCATCATCCCAGAGCTGGTGCAGTCGCTGCGCGTGACGGAGGGACCGTATGATCCATCCCAGGGCGACTTCGGCGTCGCGGGCACCGTGGAGTACCAGTTGGGGCTGGAGCGGCGGGGCATCACCGCGTCCGCCAGCTACGGCAGCTTCGCGTCGCGCCGGCTGTCCCTGGTGTGGGGCCCTCCCGAGTCCACCGCCGCCACCTTCGTCGGCGTGCTGCTGCGCCAGGGGCACGGCTTCGGTCCCAACCGCGCGTACGCGAACGCGGGGCTGATGGCCCAGACGGAGCTGCGCCTGGGCCCGGAGGCGAAGCTGCGCCTGTTCGGCGCGAGCTACGCCGCGCGCTACGCCTCCGCGGGCGTGGTGCGGGAGACGGACGTCGTGGACGCGCGGCTGCCGTGTGAGCAGGACGCGGACTCGCAGTTCTTCTGTCTCTACGACCCGAACCAGGGCGGCGCGAGCCAGCGCCACATCGCCTCCGTGGAGCTGACGTCCCGGCTGGAGCGCGGAGGCCGCTTCGTGCAGCAGGCCTTCGCCATCGCCCGGCAGATGCGCAGCCGCGAGAACTTCACCGGCTTCCTCCAGGACACGCCGCCCATTGGTGAGTTCCAGCGCGGCGACAACACGGAGCAGTCCTATCAGGGCACCACCGTGGGCCTGCGCGGCCGCTATACGCCAGGCCTCACCTGGTGGGGCCAGCCGCAGCCGGTGGAGCTGGGCTACGTGGCCCGCTACGACACCGTGCACACCCGCGCTCGGCGCCTGCGCGACAAGGGCGGCGCGCCCTACGCCACCGTGTTCGACAACCAGGTGCGCGTGACGAACCTGGGCGCGTACCTGTCCCTGCGCGGCGCGCCGCTGGAGTGGCTCACGCTGCGAGGCGGCGTGCGCGTGGACGCGTTCCTGTTCGGCGTGGAGGACCTGAACCGGCCAGCGGAGGACCGGCAGGGGGCTCGCATCCCGGAGGAGTCCGTGGAGGCCTATGGCTTCTTCGCCAGCCCTCGAGCCAGCGCGGAGGTGCGCCTGACGCCGCGCCTCACGTGGCTGACCAGCGCGGGCCTGGGCGCCCGCTCCAGCGACGCGGCCGGCCTGTCCGACGCGGAATTCGCGCCCTATGCGCGGGTGACATCCGGGGAGACGGGCCTGGGCTGGCGCTGGGCCGACGGTCCGTCCTCGCTGGAGCTGCGGAGCGCCGTGTTCGCCACGCGCGTGTCGCAGGACCTGGTGTTCAGCGAGACGACGGGGCGCAACCAGCCCATTGGCCCGTCGCAGCGGCTGGGCGCGTTCGGCAGCGCGCGCTTCCAGTGGGAGCAGCACCTGGACGTGCAGGCGAGCCTCGCGTGGGCCCGCGCGACACAGCCGGTGCCCGGGGCCTCGCCGTGGAAGCTGTGGGACGGCGCGGTGCTGCCGTACATCCCGCAGGTGCTGGGGCGCGTGGACGCGTCGTGGCGGGGCACGGCCACCGTGGCCCGTCAGCCGGTGGGGTGGAGCGTGGCGCTGGGGCACAGCGCCATCGGGCCCAAGCCCCTGCCGCTGGACCGCTACAGCGAGTCCATCTTCCTCTTCGACGTGGCGGCCCGCGCGCGGTGGCGCGCGGTGGAGCTGGGCCTTTCCGTGGAGAACCTGCTGGACGCGCGCTGGCGCGAGTCCGAGTTCAACTACGTGTCCAACTTCCGCGGCCCCGACGCGCCCGCGTCCCTGCTGGCCACGCGTCACTTCTCCGCCGGTGCGCCTCGCACCGTGCGCGGCACCCTCACCGTGTACCTGGACCTCCAGGAGGACCGGCCATGAAGCGCTACTCCCGTCGTGCCTTCACGTGGATGTTGGGCGGAGCGCTCGCGGCGGGCTGCGGCCTGTCCGGCACCGGCGGCCGGAGCATCACCTTCCGCATGGGCCTGCGCACGGCGCTCGCGTCCGGGGAGACGGCCGTCGGCGCATTCACGACCGACACCGGCTGGCGCGTGACGCTCACCACCGCGCGCCTGGTGCTGGGGCCCATCTACCTGTTCGAGAAGGCCTCGCCCCTCCAGCCCCAGGCCCTGCTGCGCCGCCTGGGAGACGCGCTGCTGCCCACCGCGCACGCGCACGAAGGGGACTTCTTCTCCGGGGGCCGCGTGCTGGGCGAGTGGGACCGGGAGGTGGTCTTCGACCTGCTCGCGGACGCGGGACAGGCGCGCGTGTTGGGGCGCTCCCCTGGCATCGCGGGCATGGCGAGGTCGCTGTCGCTGCTGCTCCAGCCGCCGTCGAGCGCCCTGGGCGCGGAGGCGGACGTGATGCAGGGGCGCTCCCTGTTCCTGGAGGGCGTCGCGACGCAGGGCTCGGCGCGCGTGCCCTTCCGCGTCGCGATGGACTTCCCGCCGCCCGTGGAGCTCCAGCGCGTGGACTTCGTGCCCATCGAGGTGAACCTGGACGACGAGGGGCTCTTCGTCCTGGAGCCTCGGCCGCACCGCTGGTTCACCGGCGCGCGCTTCGACCGGCTGACGGTGCCCGCGGATGGGGCGCCGGTGGACGTGGGGGCGGACACGCAGGTGTACCGGGCGCTGAGCGTCAACGTGCGCCGCTTCGACGCGTTCACGGGCGCGTGGGAGCCCGTGGTGTGATTCACACCTGCGTCCAGAACGGCGCCAGCACCAGGTCCACCTTGCCGAAGGGGTCGGCGCGCACGCGGTCCTCGCCCACGAAGGTGTTCACCAGCACCCAGCGCTCGCGGTCCTGGCGGAACACCTCCACCACGCGGTGCACGGGGTTGATGATCCACGCGTTGCGGATGCCCGCGCGGGCGTAACGCGGCATCTTGATGGTCAGGTCCAGCTTCGCGGTGGCGGGCGTCAGCACCTCGCAAATCCAATCCGGCACGTGGTCGATGAACGAGCCATCCGGCAGTGTCGGCGGCCGTCCGCTCATCCAGCCCGCCAGGTCCGGGACGAGCACGTCCTCACCCAGCAGCAGCCGGGGCTCGGAGGTCCACCACCAGCCCTCCGGCGCGCGGCCCAGGAGCGGCGTCATTCCCTGCTTGCGCGCGATGGGCGGCGACGAGACGTAGAGGACGCCATCCAGTGCTTCGCCCACGAGGTAGTGGGGCAACGTCTGCACTTCCTCGTAGGGGGCGAGCGTCCTTCGGGTAGCGGCGTGGCGCATGCGGGAGGCCTCCGGATCCGAGAGATACCGTCACCGTAGCGGGCAGCCCTTCATGCGGCATTGGACCGGCGGGGAGGCTCACCTTGTCCTGGTGGACGCACGCCCTCCCCGCGGGCTGTGTGGGATTGCTATTCGCGCTCCAGCACGAACTGGATGTGCTCCGAGGCCACGGGGCCGAACTGGAACAGGTGGATCTGATCCCCCGGCTCCGACGTGAACGTCACCGTGTGCGTGATGCCAGCGCAGATGAACCGCGCGGGGGCGAGCACTGACGCCACGTCCGTCCCCGCTGTGTCGTTGGTCACCTTCGTGGGGACCTCCTGGTTCAGGTAGAGCGTGACGTGCTCGGCGTTCTCCGGGTCGGAGACGAAGCCCGTGTAGCCACCGAAGCCCGCCTCCCCCGGGCGCAGGGTGACGTCGTAGCGCGCGTGGCCGGTCTGCGTGTCGGGCGGGAAGTCGAAGGGCGTGCGGCCCGCAGTGACCGCCTCCGGCGTGTTGACGAGCGTGTGCGTGCACGCGTGCTCCAGCTCCGGGTCGCGCTCTCCGGTGGTGAAGTCCAGCGCGGTGTCACCGCCCAGGCCCACGACGGCCGCTGACAGCGTGTGCCCGGCCGCGTCCTTCAATGCGTCCAGCGCCAGGGCGTGGTGCGTGGAGACCTCCAGCGGCCGGGTGCTCTCCTCGGTGCGCGGCACGGTGACGGTGAGCGTGCGCGCGTCCTCGGACCAGGTGCCGGTGAGGACGCGGGCCGGAGCGGTGGTGTCCGTGCGGTCGTGCAGCGTGACCTGGGCGGCGGACGGGTCCATGGGCTCGCTGAAGGTGAGCGTCAGCACCTTGCGGAAGGCGATGACCGGCGTCTGTCCGGACGCGTCCAGGTACATCTCCAGTGGGTAGACATCCGTCTCGCCCTCGGCGGGACGGGAGGTGGTGACGGTGGCGGTGGACGCGGTCGTGCCGGCGTCGGTCCCCGCGTCGGTGCGGGTGCCCGCATCGGAGCCCGCGTCCGTCGACGTTCCCGCGTCCGGCGTGACGATGGGGTCGTCGTCATCGCAGCCGGTCAACGCGAGGGCGGCGCAGGTGGCGAACAGGAAGGTGGCGGAGGAGAGACGCATCGAGGGAGTCCTTCATGCATGCGGGGAAAGGCCCGCGCCGGAGCACCGTTCCGAGGTGAGGTGCTCCGGCGCGGGAGCGGACCGGCTCAGGCCCGCGTCAGGGGACGGCGATCAGCACTGCGACCCGTCGCAGTTGTCATCGATGCCGTTGCCACAGATCTCCGTGGCGCCCGGGTTGACGCTCGCTGCCGTGTCGTTGCAGTCGAAGCGCTGCGTCGTGTAGCCGGCGGGCGGCGTGCACGCGGTGAGGACGGACACGGAGCTGTTGCCGTACCCGTCGCCGTCCGCGTCCTGGTAGTAGCGCGTGCGCGTGTCGTTGAGGAACTCCGGCACCACGGTGAGCGCGTTGCCGGACGCCGGCCCCGCCGCGAGGATGTACGTCGTGCCCGCCGTCAGGTCGTAGACGGACACGTACGTGAGCGAGCACCCCGAGGACGACACGCTGTGCGCCAGCGCGGAGGGCACCGTGGCGCTGGTGGCGCCGTTGACGACGGTGAAGGCCACGTTCTGCGTCCGGTAGAACGCGTAGGAACCGGTGGTGGCCGGGACGTACGTCACGGAGCCCTCGGCGCCGGACGGCAGCGCCAGGTCATACGCCTTGTGCTTCGTGCTGATGGCGGGCGCGCTGGTGACGCGCGTGGCGCTCGCCGTGACGGACACGTGGTCCGTGGGGTTGCCGGCGTGGGTGCACGCGTGCGTGGTGATGCCCGTGCCCAGCGACGTGCAACCGGCCTCCAGTTCCTGCGAGTCCCGCGCCTCGAAGGAGGCCTCCGGCGCCTCCTCCATCGGTCCGCAGGCCGTCAGGCCGAGCGACAACAACGCGCCCAGCGCGATGCGCTTCATCTTCAACATGGGTGCTTCCTTTCGGGATGCCGGACGCGGCGGGGTGCCAGGCGGCCAGGAAGCCACCGGTGCGTCCGGTGACCCACTCATGCCGTAAACGCAACTTTGTTGCAATAAGGCCTGGGGCGATTCAGGCCGTCACTGGAGGTGCTCGATGACGAGCCCGAGGTTCGTCAGCGGGGTGGGGCCGAAGGTGACGGTGTACTGGACCTTGTCCGTCAGCTCGTAGCCGACCATCTGCTTCAGGCCGTCGCAGAAGCCGCCCGTGGCCTGGGTGCCCAGGGGCTCCACGACGCGCTCGCCCTCCTTCACGGTGACGGTGACGTCGGGCGTGCTCAGGTAGAGGATGAAGTCGCCGCTCGCCCAGGCCTTGAAGCTGAAGGTGCCCACGGACTGGCCGTTCTCCGGACGCAACTGGATGGTGTAGTGCGTGTGGAAGTCGTCCACGCGCGGCTGCCGCTCCGGCGACGCGGTGACGGTGGCGAAGGGGCCGTGGGTGACGTGCCAGCAGGCGTGCTCGCCGTTGTCCCCGAAGTCGAAGTCCGTGCGCGGCACGTAGTTCGGGTCCGCCACGCACGACAGGCCCGCTTCGCTGGCCACGAAGCCCCGGTTGCAGTGGCACCAGTCGCCGTCAGGCTCGCGGTGGATGTGGCCGTTGGGGGCGCATGGGTCGCCCTGCTCCTGGGGCGTGCCGGGCGGAGCGTCGTCGCCGCCGCAGGCGGTCAGGACCGCGAGGCCGCCGGCCAGGAGGAGGGCTGGAAACGGGGTACGCATGGGGCTGCCTCATCGGGAGCTGTGATGTAGATGCAACTGAGATACAGAAGTTTTCGGGTGTTGGGAAGGCCCGTGGACCTTGGAGGTGTCCACGGGCCTTCACTCACGCGGGACTACTCCTCGTGGTGGTCGTGGCCCGTCTCCTCGACGATGAGGAGGAACGTGGCGGGCTGGGGAACGACCGCCGCGAAGTCCAGGCGGTAGTCCACGCCGCCCTCCAGGTCGGCCGTGACGGCGGTGCGCAGGTTGCCGCAGACCTCCTGCGGGACGTGGTAGCGGCACTCGAGGCCGACCTCCTCGTTCGTGGCCGCGTTGAAGATGCGGACGGCGCGGTAGCCGGAGGTGAGGAAGGCGTACTCGGTGGACTCTTCCGGGGTGAAGATGACGGAGCCCGCGTAGGCCAGCGTCCACTGCTTGTAGCTGATGGCCGGCAGGGTGACGTTGTACGCGGTGTGCCCCACGCTCACGTCCACGAAGGACGGGCCGCCATAGGGCGCGGCGGTGACGGACTCGAAGGGACCGTATTCAGCGTGGATGCAGGAGTGCTCGGCGACCTCCGCCAGTTCCTCCGTGTCCTCGCAGGCGGCGAGCAGCTCCGACTGCTGGGTGACGGGGGCTTGCGACTCCGGGGCGGGGGCTTCTTCGGTACCGCAGCCGGCGAGCAGGACGACGGCGCCAGCGGCGAGCAGGGCATGCTTCAACATGGGGGACTCCTTGGGTGGGTGCTGCGGGTGAGAGCGGGGGCTAGGAGCGGTCCGGGCGCAGGACGAGCCACGGGACGCGCACCTCGCCCGAGGCCAGGCGCTCGGGCGGGAGCTGGAGGTGGGCGCCGCTGGCGCTGGGGGACAGGCGGGAGGTGCGTTCCCAGGCGTCGCGGAAGGACGCCTCGTCCGGGAAGGTGACGCGCGTCACGCAGCCCGCGGCGTAGCAGTGGGGCGGCTCCGCCTGGACGGGACGCACGTCCTGCCCGATGCGCGCGTGCCACGTGTCCAGCGCGGCGCGGGCATCCCGGGTCCACGGCTCCGTGCTGTCTCCAGACGCGGTGAGCTCCGCGAGCACGGCGTCACGGCGGGCCTGCGGCGTGGGGTGGTCCGCGCGCAAAGCCTTCACCAGCCGCACGCGCGTTTCGGGCAGCACCCGGCGCTCCCGGTCCCGGAGCTCCGGCTGCACGGGCCCCTTCGTCTTCAGCACCTCGTCGAGGAACGCCTCTGGCGACGGATCGGCCTCCGCTTCGCGCGCGGGAGGCGCGGACGCCTGCACGGGCGCGACGGGAGGGGGCGCGGCCTCGGCCCTCGGGGGAGGGATGGGCGCCGGCTGGGACACGGTGGCCAGGACCGGCTCGGCGGGCGTCTCCAGCGGCCGGTGGAGCCAGGCCACCGCGAGACACGACAACACGACCCCCGTGCCTCCGACACTCCAGACGATGCGGCTCATGGGTTCCCCTCAGGACGCACCTGTGGCGGTGCGCGCGCCATCCCGCCTTCCCGCGAGAGACCCGCAATAAATGCCACTGTGATCCACATGCAATCAAGTTGCATTTGGTGGGAAGTGGCTGGGGAGTGTCGTGCGGGGGAGGGCTGTCACCTCGATTCCACGAAGGAGGGCTGTTCCTGGGGCGCTGGCATGCCGAAGATGGGGCGCTTTTCTCCCGCAGGCCTGTGGAGGTGCCGTGAAATGAGAGGGTCGTCCTTCTTGTCGCGCGTCCTGGTGTTGTCCGTGCTGGTGCTCCCCGCGTTGGCGCAGGCGGGCTCGTATCTCCGGGTGGTGAGCTGGAACCTCCGCCACGAGGGATGGGCGGCCGAGCAGACCTACCTGGATGACGCGAAGCAGGTGTGGAACCAGTTCGGTGCGAACAGCACGTCGAACAATGGCTGTGACCTGGTGTTCCTCCAGGAGGTGATGGACGCGGCGGCGGCGACGGCCATCGCGACGAACCTGACGACGGTGTCCGGGGTGACGTGGAAGGCGGTGGTGACGCCGCTCATCGGCCGGTCGTCCTACAAGGAGCACTACGCGGTGCTGTACCGGACGGACACGGTGTCGCTCGTGTCCTCCACGGTGTGGACGGACACGGGGGACCTGTTCGAGCGCGAGCCGCAGGTGGTGAAGGTGCGCCACGTGCCCACGGGCGCGGACTACACGTTCCTCAACTGGCACGCGGTGTGGGGCACGGCGACGGACCGCACGCTGGAGGCGCAGGCCATCGACGGCGTGTTCGCGTCCGTGCAGTCCGCCAGCACCACGGACCAGGACGTCATCCTGGTGGGCGACCACAACATGGCCTGCACCCACGCGTCCTGGAGCCAGTTGAAGGGCCTGTCGCCCACGGTGACGTGCAAGCTGGACGTGGCCACGACGATGAACACGTCCGGGGGCTACGCCAACCCGTACGACCACTTCTGGATGCAGGACACCTACGTGACGGAGTTCTCCAGCACGGGCCGCGACTACATCGCGAACCCGGTGGACTACGTCACCCGGCTGTCGGACCACGCGCCGGTGTGGCTGTCCCTGTACTCCAACAGCGACACGGACTGATGCGCGTGAAGCAGGTGCCAGGCGGGCTGTTGGTGGCGGTGCTCGTGGGCGTGGGCCTGTGGATGCTGCTGCGTCCCGAGCCCGCGCCACCGCTGGCGCCGCCATCGCCTCCCGTGTCCGTGAGGGTTGAGGACGCCGGTGTGCCGGAGGAGGTGGCTCCCCGGGTGGAGGCCGCGGTGGACGCGGGCCTGTGGCTGACCGCGACGCTGGAGGGCTCACGTCCGTTCGAGGGCGAGGCGCGCGTGGGCGCGGCGTTCATCTCCGAATCGGATCGCGGCTGGTGGGAGGAGGAGGGCCGTCGGCGCATCTCTCGCGCGGGTCCCAAGCGCCTGGAGGACATGGCCAATGTGCGGGAGTGGGTGGAGGCCCCGGTCACCGCTTCCGCGCAGGGCGGTGTCGTGGGGCCGGTGGCGGTGCCTTCCGCGCCGCGCTACCAGGTGATGGCGTACGCGCCGGATGGCACGGTCTGGTGGGGCGACCATGTGCCCGACACGCAGCCGGTGACGGGGCGGGTGGACATGGGACGGCTGCGGGAACACCCGCCCACGGGCGTGCGTGTGCGGCTGGAGGGAGCCCGGGATGTCTCGGGCACCTTCACCGTGCGGATGCAGCGGGGCGTGGATCCGGACGACGCGGAGGAGGCCAGCATGCTGCTGCCGGTGCTGGCGCTGGCGGCGCCGGAGTTGATGCACGCCTTCGAGAACGACACCCCCGTGCCCCTGGTGAGGGACGGGGAGACGCGGCTCGCGCCACTGCCTCCGGACCGGTCGCTGCGGCTGTGGTTGCGCACGCCTTCGGGGAAGCAGAGCGAGCCGGTGGAGGTCCCCCTGCGCGAGGGAGTCGTGGCGCCGGTGTCGCTGGACGTGGCGAAGCTGTTCCCCGAGGGCGTGGGGGACACCGTCACGCTGCGGGGACGGGTGCTGCTGGGCGATGGGTCGCGCCCCCTGGGACCGGCGGTGTACCGGCAAGGGGATGGTGGCGAGGAGCATCCGCTCGCGCCGGACGGCCACTTCACGATTCCGGACGTGCCGGCGTGGCAGGAGACCCGCTTCACGGTGCGGCGGGAGGTGGCGGAGGACGAGGGACGGCCCCTGGGGCCCTCGTGGTGGGACTTCGTCTTCACGCCGACGGCGGAGTCGCGGGGCACCGTGGACGTGGTGTGGCGCATGCCGGTGTACCGGTGGCTGGTGCTCCGGATGGATGGCTTCACGCGGGCGCAGTTGAGGGAACGCACGTCGCCGCCCTATCCGGTGTACCTGCTGGAGCGCCGCGACGCGCGGGGCGTGTGGAGCGTCGTGCCCACGCGGGAGTTCCGCCCGGAGGGAGACAGCCTCGCGGTGTCCCTGCTGGAGCCCGGCACGTACCGGATCCAGGTGGCGTCGTCGCCGTATGCATCACGGCCGAGCAGCACCGCCCGGGCGGGCGAGGACTCCTCGGACGTGGAGACGCGGCTGTCCCCGGAGGACGCGGCCGTGTCCACGTGCGAGGTGCGGGTCACCCGCGAGGGGCGGCCGGTGGCGGGCGCGGTCGTCATCGCGGGCGGAGCGAATCCCTCGCTGCCGCCCGTGCGCGGAGAGACGGACACCACGGGCCGGTGGCGGATGGGGCCCATGACGTCCAACGCGCTCCCCTTGCAGGTGCACGAAAGGGACGCCATGGATTGGGAGGGCGACGGAGCGGAGGCGTGCCGCCGCTCGGGCGTCGTGGAGGTGCGGCTTTAGTTCAGGCGGCCGACGCCGTTAGAAGCTCGTCGGGGACGCTGGCCAGATCGGTGTTCTCCTCGGCGACTTCCTCGGCGGTGCGGGCCTGGACGGTCAGGGCCTGCACCCACAGCTCCAGGACATCCATCAGCGCGCTGCGCGTCTCGCCCTGGAGCGGGGCCAGCCGCCGGGCCATGCGCTCCTGCACCTGCGCATCCAGCTGATCCGCGAGCGCGCGGCCCGCGTCGGTGAGGCGCACGCGCACGCGCCGGCGATCATGCCGCACCGAGCGCTCCCGCCGCACGAGGCCGCCGTCCTCCAGCCGGTCCACCAGGCGGCTCAGGCGCGGCATGGCGAGTCCCCCCAGGCGCATGGCGAGCACACCCACGGGCAGCAGGCTCTCCGAGCGCAGCCACCAGATGGCCTGAAGCTCCCGAGGCTCCCAGTGGGGATGGCTCAGGGCATCCAGGGGACTCTCCAGCGCGCCGCAGCGGGCCGCGTCCACGAGGAGATTCCGCCACCGCGCCACCTGCACGCGCACCTCCGCCGAGAGCTCCGTCATGTATCCCTCCCTGCCGAGAGCAAGCGCCGCGTCCAGGCCCCGCGTGCGTCGCATCCGGCATCCCGCGGCCCCGGGGGCCGCGAAGACATCAACGGAAATACGTGACGGACATATCGAACCGGTTTCTGACCGGGATTTTCCGTGGGGACGCGTTACTCCGCGCCCGCCGCCTTGCGCCGCGCGGTCCGCGCCTTCGCGTGCGCCTTGTCGAAGCCTTCGTAGAAGCGCACGGCCTGCTCACCCACCATCTGGATGTGCTGGTTGTTGAGGTACGCGGTGATGGGCGCGGCGACGAGCGGCATCGCGCGGCCCAGCGTCGTCATGCCGCCCTTCGCGAGCAGCAGCGCCGCCAGCTTCCCCAGCACCTTCGGCCCGGAGCGGTGCAGCGGCCCCAGCCCGTTGGCGTAGCCGAACAAATCCAACAGCTCCCCGCGCGCCCGGTCCGTCTTGAGGTTCGCCTTGTAGAGCGTGGCCACGTCCGTGAGCAGCACGAGCTGCAGGTACGCCATGAACGTCAGGTCCGCCGGCAGCGAGATGAGCCCGAACACGCCGCTCACGCCGCCCACCATGCCCGCGAGGCTCTTCTTCTCGTCCACCAGCCGCTGCGCCAGCTCCTTGGTCGTCGCGGACGGGTAGCGCTTCTCCAGCGCCGCCACGCGCACGCGCGCCCGGCCAATCTCCGCCTGGATGAGGTCCGACAGACGCAGCGCCCCCAGCTTCTTCATCTCCGCGGGGGACAGCTTCTTCATGAAGCCCAGCCGCTCCGTCACGCTGTCGTAGAAGGCCATGTCGTCTCCTCCTTGGGGCCGCGATGCTCGCGGCCGGTCGTCTCTAGTAACCCCGGTCCGCCAGATACAGGTCCACCAACGCGCCCTCTTCGTACCAGGCGTGTCGCATCTCGGACTGGAACCACCGTGAGTCCGGGCGCGCCGAGCGCACCTCCAGCTTCACCCGGTTGGGCCCCGTGTCGATGACCGCCGCGCGCGCCTTGCACGCGGAGCCCGGCTCCTCGCCGAAGCCGCCCTCCAGGCACACCTCGTCCCCCACCGACAGGCGCCGGGCGTACTCCTGGGCCAGGTAGAGGGCGTCGTCACAGCCGCCGCGCACGGAGGACTTCCCCAGCGCCGCGCAGCGGTCCTGGGCGGGCGCGCGGATGACCGGCACGTTGGAGACGAACGCGTCCTCCTCGTTCGGGTCGCGCTGATACGGGCCTACCTGCTTGCATCCCGCCACCGCCACCAGGACCGTCAGGCCCGCCCACGTCCACTTCATCGCGTCATCGCCTCCGGGACGCGCGTCGCCGCGCCCCCGCGCCTGCTGTTAAAGGGCGGGAAGCATGGCAGACAGGGCTGGGAGCGGCAAAAGGTGCCGCCGGGGTGCCTTGAGGGCGTCTCTACGCGATACGGCGCGCGGGCCCGGGGATTTCCTCGGTGACGCCGGGAACCGCCCGGTTCTTGCCGTCCACGAAGACGACCGTGGGCTTCCAGTTGGCGGCCTCCGCCTCCTCCACTTCCGCGAAGGTGGCCAGGATGACCAGGTCGCCCGGCTGGTTGAGGTGCGCGGCCGCGCCGTTGATGCAGATGACACCGCTGCCGGACTCGCCCTCCAGGGCGTACGTCTCCAGCCGGGTGCCGCGCGTGACGTTCCACACCGCGACCTTCTCGAAGGGGAGGATGTCCGCCGCCTTGAGCAGGTCCTTGTCGATGGTCACCGAACCCTCGTAGTCGAGGTCGGCCTGGGTCACCGTCGCGCGGTGGATCTTGGACTTGAAGAGGATGCGGCGCATGGGGGGCCCTCGGGAAGCGGCGCAACCGTAACGGCTCCCCTGCCCGGGGACAACATCCCCGGTGTCCCATGCACCGCCTGCTTCCCTGCATGCCCTGCTGTCTATTTCGTGAAATTCACGAGCTGACTGAGGTTCAGGGGCACGGACTGCGCGTCCGACGTCAGGTTGCCCGTCAGGCTCACCTGCGCATTGCCACCCGAGCGCAGCGCCATGGCCGCCGAAGCGGCGCTCGCGAAGTTGATGGTGAGCGGCAGGGTCACCTGCTTCGTCCCGCTGCCATCCAGCATGCCCAGGTTGCCCGTGGACAGGTTGCCCACGTTGGCGCCCGCCACCTTGAGCGCGCCGGTGATGCCCGCCACCGGCAGGGGGAAGGCGTTGCGGTTGGTGATGGCCAGGGGGAACTCCACCGTGGCGCCGCTCAGCGTGACGTTGGTGATGCGCGGCGCCTGGAACTGCACCTGGGGAATCTTGGGGACGGGGAACGTGCCCTCCTTCTCCAGGGGGAACCGCAGCACGCCCAGCGGCGTCTGGACGCCCAGCGAGCCCTGCGCCTTGAAGGCCGCCACGTCCTTGTCCAGGAACGTGGTCACCACCGGCGCGATGTCCGCGAACTTCACGTTGGCGGGGAAGACAATCTGGCTCTTGCCGTTGGACTTGAGGTTCAGGCCCTCCTTCGGCTTGCCGGCCACCAGCTGCTTGCCCTCCACGAAGAAGGCGTAGTCCACCGACGCCAGCTTCAGGCCCAGGCTGTTGGGGTTGTCCAGCTCGTACACCAGGTCCACCGTGGCGTCGGACAGGGAGGCGTTCGCCAGCCGGGCCGTCTTGAACTTCAGCGTGGGCTTCTTGAAGGCTCCATTGAGCAGGCTCTGCAGCGCTGCGCAGCCGGAGAGCGTGGTGAGCGAAAGGGCGAAGAGGACCAGGAACGCGCGTTTCTTCATGGGCATGGGCGTAGCAGAGGACGCCCCGCGTTCGCGCGGATTCAATCGCCGCGCGTGTCGGGGCTTCGACGGGTGCACCTTCGGTGCGCCAATGGTATGCGCCAGGGGCTCCCCCGTGCTGGAGGTTGGCCCCTCGTGACAGGTGGCATCTTGTCTCACCCCCTTGCCTCGCTGGCGGTGCTGGCGGCGCTGTCACTCACGGGCTGCTCCCGGTCCTCCACCGCGGAGGCCGCCTCCACGCGGCGGATGGACCTGAAGCCGTGCCGGCTGGACGGGGTGGCCGCGCAGACCCTCTGCGGCACGCTGGAGGTCTTCGAGGACCGGGCCGCGGCGAAGGGGCGGAAGATCCCGCTGCGCGTGGTGGTGGTGCCCGCGCTCGCGTCGCAGCCGAAGGAGGACCCGCTGTTCTTCCTCGCGGGCGGCCCCGGCCAGGCGGCGTCCCGCACGCGCATCCTGCCCGCGTTGGACCGCATCCGGCGCCAGCGCGACATCGTGTTCGTGGACCAGCGCGGCACGGGGGACTCGCACCCTCTGGACTGCGAGGCGTTGAACCCCTCGCGCGCGTCGCTGGCGGAGCGCTTCGAGGACCGCGAGGACGCGGACGTGATTCCCCAGTGCCGCAAGGGCTGGGACGCGGACGAGCGGCTCTACACCACGTCCATCGCCATGGACGACCTGGACGACGTGCGCGCGGCGCTGGGCTA
This sequence comes from Corallococcus sp. M7, assembly GCF_054512695.1. Taxonomy (NCBI): domain Bacteria; kingdom Pseudomonadati; phylum Myxococcota; class Myxococcia; order Myxococcales; family Myxococcaceae; genus Corallococcus; species Corallococcus sp. M7. The sequence goes on along the minus strand of NZ_CM137252.1, from coordinate 9,181,870 downwards.
CCGGCAGGTGAACCTGTGGGGCATCTCCTACGGGACGCGCGCGGCGCTGGTGTACATGCGCCAGCACCCGGACCGCGTGCGCACCGCCATCCTGGATGGCGTGGCTCCCATGGGGCAGTACCTGCCGCTGTACGCCGCGCGCGACGGCCAGCGCGCCCTGGACCTGCTGATGGACGCGTGCGCGAAGGACAGCGTCTGCGCGAAGGCGTATCCGGGCCTGCGCGCCCGCACGGAAGCGCTGCTCGCGAAGCTGGAGGCGACCCCCGCGAAGGTGCACCTGGCGCACCCGCGCACAGGCGTGCCGGAGGACTTCACGCTCACCCGGCGCGTCTTCCTGTCGGAGCTGTTCTCGCTGCTCTACAGCCCGGACGTCGCGTCGCTCGTCCCGCTGATGCTGGACCGCGCCGCGAAGGATGACTGGACGCCCTTCGTGGCGCTGTCGCTGGGGCTCACCGACGAGGTGGCGCGCACCACCAGCCGGGGCATGTTCCTCGCGGTGGTGTGCGCGGAGGACGCGCCCTTCTTCACGGAGGAGGACGCCGAGCGTGAAGCGAAGGGCACCTGGTTCGGCCCTCGCATGGCGCAGGAGCTCAAGCGCGCGTGCGCGAAGTGGCCCGAGTCGAACGTACCCAAGAGCTTCCGCGAGCCCGTGAAGTCGGACATCCCCACGCTGCTGCTGTCCGGCGAGCTGGACCCCGTGACGCCGCCGCCCTGGGGCGAGGAGGCGAAGCGGACGCTCACGCACAGCCTGCACGTGGTGGTGCCGGGGCTGGGCCACAACACGGTGGGCGCGGACTGCGCGCGCACGCTGATGGCGGACCTGCTCACGCGCGGCAGCGTGGAGGGCCTGACGCCCGACTGTGGCGCGGGCCTCAAGCGGCCGCCCTTCTTCACCTCCTTCGCCGGCCCTGTTCCGTAGGACGCAAAGCGCCCATGATTGAAGCCAGGAACCTGCACAAGCGCTTCGGCTCCGTGACGGCCGTGCACGACGTGACCTTCACCGCGGAGGACGGCGTCATCACGGGCCTGCTGGGCCCCAACGGCGCGGGCAAGACGACCACGATGCGCATGCTCTACACGCTGGTGCGCCCGGACGGCGGCACCGCCACCGTGGACGGCGTGGACGTGGCGAAGCAGCCGGAGGTGGCCCGGCGCGCGCTGGGCGTGCTGCCCGACGCGCGCGGCCTCTACCCGCGCCTCACCGCGCGCGAGCACGCGCGGTACTTCGGCGAGCTGCACGGCCTGTCCGGCGCCGCGCTGGATGCGCGCGTGGAGGAGCTGGTGGAGCTCTTGGACATGAAGGACATCGCGGACCGGCGCACGGAGGGCTTCAGCCAGGGCGAGCGCGTGAAGGTGGCGCTGGCGCGCGCGCTGGTGCACGGGCCTCGCAACGTGCTCCTGGACGAGCCCACCAACGGCCTGGACGTGATGGCCACGCGCTCCGTGCGCACGCTGTTGCGCAAGCTGAAGGCGCAGGGCTGCTGCGTGGTGTTCTCCAGCCACGTGATGCAGGAGGTGGCCGCGCTGTGTGACCGCATCGTGGTGGTGGCGCGCGGGCGGGTGGTGGCGGACGGCACGGCGGACGCGCTGCGCGCCTCCACCGGCAAGGACAGCCTGGAGGAAGCCTTCGTGAGCGTGATTGGCAGCGAGCAGGGGTTGCGCGAATGAAGGGCCTCATCGGGACGGTGCTGCGCAAGGAAGTGCTCGACCATCTGCGGGACAAGCGCACGCTGGGCACCGCGGTGATGTGGCCGCTGCTGGGCCCGCTGGTGTTCCTGGTGATGTTCAACGTGATGGCCTCCTGGTACCGGCAGGACCGGCCGCTGGAGATGCCGGTGGTGGGCCGCGAGCACGCGCCCAGCCTGATGGCCTTCCTGGAGCGCTACGGCGCGAAGCTGTCGGAGGCGCCGCAGGGCTACGAGGCGCTGGTGCAGGCCGGGAAGCTGGACCTGGTGCTGGTGGTGCCGGAGGACTACGCGAAGTCCTTCACGGACGGGCACACCGCCGCGGTGCGGCTGGTGGTGGACAGCTCGCGCAACAAGGCCCGTCAGGCCGTGCAGCGCGCGCAGCGGATGCTGGCGGTGTACTCGCAGCAGACCGGCAGCCAGCGCCTGTTCGCGCGCGGCGTGTCCCCGGAGCTGGCGGTGCCCGTGCGCGTGGATGAGCTGGACCTGTCCACCCCGGAGCGCACCGCGGCCACGGTGCTCACCACCATCCCGCTGTTCCTGGTGATGGCGGCGTTCGCGGGCGGCATGCAGCTGGCCAGCGACACCATGGCGGGTGAGCGCGAGCGTGGCTCGTTGGAACCCCTGCTCCTCAACCCCGCCCCGCGCGGCGCGGTGGTGGCGGGCAAGTGGCTGGCCACCTGCGCCATGGCGGGCACGGGCGTGCTCCTGTGTCTGGTGGGTTACTTCCTGGTGGTGAAGCGCGTGCCGCTGGAGGACCTGGGCGTGCGCGCCCGCTTCGACACGCCGGCCGCGCTGGGGATGCTGGCCGCGGTGCTGCCGCTGGTGCTGGCCGCGTCCGCCGTGCAGATGTGGGTGTCCACCTATGCACGTTCGTTCAAGGAGGCGCAGACGTACCTGTCGCTCCTGATGGTGCTGCCCACGCTGCCCGGGATGCTGCTGGCCCTGTCCCCCATCCAGACGCAGACGTGGATGTTCGCGGTGCCGGTGCTGGGGCAGGAGCTGCTCGCGGGCGAGGTGATGCGCGGCGAGACACTGGGCCCGGTGCCCTTCCTGCTCGCGTTCGTGTCCTGCGTGGCGGTGTCCCTGGTGGCGCTGCGTTTCACCACGCGTCTGTTGACCCAGGAGCGCATCATCTTCGGCAGGAGCTAGCAGGCAGGCGCGCGCGGCTCCGGCCCGGTCCCCGAGTGTTTTCAGGGCACAACTTGGCTCGCGTGTTCACGTGACAGCGCCAGCGAAGTGCCATCCAATGTTTCGCGATGACGCTCGAGCGTGAACGAGAAGACCTGCTGCCCTTCGCCCCGAACTCGGTGGCCTCCACGGCAGGGGAACCGCGGTTCGGCACGTACCAGGGAGAGCTGCCGGAGGTGGACCTGCCCCGGCTGTTGGGGAAGTGGGCGCCAGGGCGCACCACGCGGCTGCTCAAGCGCAAGCGCTGGCACTACACCTTCGTCGCCACGCAGGAGGTGGCGGCCCTCTTCGCGGTGGTGGACCTGGGCTACACGGCCAACGCTTTCGCGGTGGCGGTGGACCTCCAGGAGAAGAAGCCGCTCTGTGACGTCAGCTTCCTGGGCGTGCCCGGGCCGCTCGCGGAGGTGAGCGACAAGCCGGGCGCGGGGCTCGTGGCGGCCTTCCGCACGCTGGGCGGGCGCATGTCCGTGAAGCGCGGCGAGTCCGACGAGCGCTACCAGGTGGAGGTGGACGTCAGCCGCATGCGCACGCAGTCGCTCCAGTCGTTCCAGTGGAACGGCGAGCTGCTGGTGGCGGGCGGTCCGCCGGCCCTCACCGTCATCGCGCCGGTGCAGGGCGACGGGCTGGTCAACGTCACCCAGAAGCGCAGCGGCCTCCTGGCCTTCGGGAGCCTGGAGGCGGGCGGCCGGCGCTTCCGGTTGGACGGCGGCGTGGGCGGCATGGACTACACGCAGGGCTACCTGGCGCGGCACACCGCCTGGCGCTGGGCCTTCGCGGCCGGCCGGCTGCCGGACGGCACGCCCGTGGGCCTCAACCTGGTGGAGGGCTTCAACGAGGGCGCCACCGAGGCCAACGAGAACGCCGTCTGGCTGGGTGACCGGCTCTACCCGGTGGGCCGCGCGCACTTCGAATACGACGCGAAGGAGCTCTTGGACCCGTGGCGCCTGACGACGGCGGACGGCGCGGTGGACCTGCGCTTCAAGCCCATCTACGTGCACCGCGAGGAGCGCAACCTGCGGCTGGTGGTGAGCCACTTCGCGCAGCCCGTGGGCTTCTTCGAGGGCACCCTGCGCGTGGGCGGCAAGGAGCTGCGCCTGTCCAACGTCCCCGGCGTCACCGAGGACCAGGACATGCTCTGGTAGCAGCGGTTCTCCGGGACAACCTGACTCCCGGGGAGGTCCTGGGTTGTCCATGACCCGGCGCTTTGCCAGTGTGATGCTCCTTCACTGAGGGAGCACCGCATGGCGTGGGTCCGGGGAGTCTCTGTCTCGTTGGGTTGTGTCGTGGGCTTGCTGGCCAGCGCCTGTGGTTCGGATCCGGCGCCCGCGCAGCAGCGGGAGATTGGCACGGGGCTGACGCTGGAGGGCGACGCGGTGCGCGTCGTCTACGGCGATGGGCCGGGCACGGCGGTGGAGGGGAATGATCCGCGCCTGTCCGCCGCGGGGCAGGGCATCCGCAACGGGACGGAGCCGCAGGACGCGTCGTTCGCGGTGACGGGGACCGCGCAGGTGGGCGGCCGGCTGACGACGAACGCGGAGGTGTTCCTGGACGCGGCGGCGTCCGCGAAGGACACGGTGCCGCTCTTGCGCGTGCGGAACACCGTGTCCGGAACCAACGAGCCCACCTGGGACAAGTACCGCGTCTTCACGGTGGACTCCGCGGGCGGGCTGCTCGCGCGCGGTGAGCAGGGGGTTGGCAACATCCCCATGACGGGCGCCGGGGACCGGATGATGTGGCACCCGTTCAAGTCCGCCTTCCGCGCAGGCCATGCCGAGACCGAATGGGATGAGGCCAACATCGGCTTCGTGTCCTTCGCGGCCGGCAACCAGACGACGGCCAGCGCGTACGGCGCCGTCGCGTTCGGTGAGTTGTGCGCGGCGTCCGGCACGGTCGCGGCGTGCATGGGCAGCAACAACACGGCCAGCGGGACCGCGTCCTTCACCGCCGGCGCCTCCAACACCGCGAGCGGCTTCTGCTCCATGGCGGTGGGCTACACCAACGCGGCCACGGGGCAGGGCTCCATCGCGCTGGGCTATCGCACCAACGCGAACGCGGACTACTCCACGGCGATGGGGCAGCGCGCGAGCTCCGGCGGCTTCCGGGGGGCCTTCATCTGGGCGGACAACTCCACCAACGCCTCCGTGGTGGCGAACACCGCGGACAACCAGTTCACGGCGCGCGCGGCGGGCGGGTTCCGCTTCCGCACGAGCAGCAACATGACCACGGGCTGTGACCTGCCGGCGGGCTCGGGCGTGTTCAGCTGCACGTCGGACCGGACCACGAAGGAGGACTTCCGCCGCGTGGACGCGGAGGCCGTGCTGGCGAAGGTAGCGGCGATGCCGGTGGAGAGCTGGCGCTACAAGACGGAAGCCGACGGCGTGCGGCACGTGGGCCCGGTGGCGCAGGACTTCCGCGCGGCGTTCGGCCTGGGCGCGGACGACAAGAGCATCGGCCTCTTGGACATCGACGGCGTGAACATGGTGGCCATCCAGGCGCTGGCGCGGCGCACGGAGGAGCTGAACGCGAAGAGCGCGGAGGTGGATGCGCTCAAGGCCCAGATGGCCGAGCTCCAGCGCAGCCTGTCCCGCCTGGAGGCGGCCGTGCATGCGCAGGCCGCGAAGCCCTGAGGGCCTCCCGCGTGTTCATGCAGGTCGCAGCGAAGGCGCGGTGTAGGCTCTTCGCGCCTTTTTTCGCCTGAGGAGGACTCCACCCCATGTCCTGCCCGCACTGTGGTCAGCCGCTCCCTGAAGGCCTGTCGTCGCGGACGTGTCCCCACTGCGGCCGGGACGTGAACGCGCCCGGTTCACCGGTGATGGACGAGGTGGCGGACCAGGCGCAGCGCGCGGCGGACACGGCGGGCCGCGCGGTGCAGGACGTGCTGGACGACCCGAGGCTGCGCGAGCGGCTGCCCGGGGGCTCGCTGCCGCTGCTCGGCTCCGGGCTGGTGGCGGCGGCGGTGGTGGTGCCGGTGCTGCCCTTCGTCGGCGGCGGGCTGGGGCTGCCCTGGTCGGTGTTGATGCTGGTGGGCGCCGGCATGCTGGGCGCGCGCGAGTGGCGGGCCGCGGGACGGAAGCTGCCGGACGCGCTGGTGCCCATGGTGAAGTGGGCCGCGCATCCGGCGTTCCTGCCCATGTTCACCGCGCTCACCGTGACGCAGGCGTTCCTGTCGCTGGGGTTTGGCGTGGCGGCGCTCCTGTGGGTGCTGGCGGCGGTGGTGCTGGGCTCCGTGCAATGGCGGGCGTTCAAGGCGTCGTCGCTGGCGGAGCCGTCGCTCACGAAGCGGCCGGCGGACGTGCGGCTGAAGCGGTGGGTGTTCGCGGGCGTGGCCGCGTGCGCGGTGGGGCTGCTCCTGCCGTGGAGCTCCGCGTGGTCGCTGGTGCCCACGGCCCACCTGCAGCGCGAGCGCAACATCACCATCGACGACAACTTCGCCTGGGACATCCAGGACAACGACACGTGGAAGTTCAACACGCTGGTGCTCCCGTCGGGGCAGGGCGCGGGGACGGGGCGCGGCCGGCTGGGCGCGACGGGCGTGGTGCTGGGGCTGCTGGCGCTGGGCGTGCTGGGGTCGGTGCGGCGCGCGCGGGAGGCGCTGCCCTCCGTGGTGCCGGCGGTGCTCGCGGGGCTCATCACCGTCTGGGCGCTGACGGGCCTGTCGTCACGGCCGGGGCCGTGGCTGTTCCTGCTGGGCATCCTCGCGGTGGACGTGGCCGTCGCGCGCGAGTGGCTGGGGCACCGGGACGCGGTGCCCCCCACGGAGCCGCCCGCGTCAGCGTGACGCGCGGCCCTGCACGATGGCGCGGAAGGAGCGGCTCCTCAGCTCCTCCAGCGTCAGGCCGGTGGCGCGGGTCTCCTCCTCCGTGAGGGCGCCGCAGGCCAGGCCGCGCAGGAAGAAGTTGAGCAGCCCCTGGCCGGTGGCGGCGTCGTCGAACACGTCGCCCAGCAGGGTGGCCTGGGCGGCCTTGTCCACGAAGGCCTTGAGGCGCTGGGACGCCGGCTCCAGGCCCTCCAGGAAGAAGGCGTAGACGGCGGCGTAGCGCACGGGGAGCTGGGCGGGGTGCAGGTCCCAGCCCTGGTAGTAGCCGCGCTCCAGCGAGTGGCGCGTGTGCCGGTACGCCAGCTGCCACGCGCGGTGCACGGCGTCGGTGTTCTCGCGCCGCTGCGTGGGGAGCAGCGCGGTGTCGCCCTGCTTGCGGTGCGGGCCCACGGGCATGACGTTGGTGGCGCCGTCGGACAGGTGCACGCCGCTGCCCGCGAGGAGCACCTGCACGGTGTCGCGCAGGTAGTCACAGGCGGGGTGCAGCATGTGCTGCATGTGCGCGCTGACATCCAGGGCCGCGGTGTAGTCGTAGACGCCCAGGTGCACGTGGGAGCAGCGGCCCTCGCCAGCCTCCACGAGCGAGCGCAGGTGCGGCCGGCCACGCGAGTCGAAGAGGGCCTGCGGCGTCTCCACCATCAGCTCCAGGGTGAGCGCGCCGGGAGCTAGGCGGTGGGCGGACTCCAGCTCCGACAGCAGCTTGGCAAGGGCGGTCACCTGTTCCGGCACGGTGACCTTGGGCAGGGTGACGACGAAGGACTGGGGCAGTCTGCCACCGGATTGCTCCAGCAGCGTGGTGACGAAGAGGTCCAGGGTGCGCGAGGCGCGCGCGTAGAGTTCCTCCGTGAAGGACTTCACGCGGATGCCGATGAACGGCGGCAGCGAGCCCTGCTCCAGGCCCTGGGCCACCTCCGTCGCGGCGGCGACGGCGTGGGCGTCTTCTTCTGAATCGGGGCGGTGGCCATAGCCGTCCTCGAAGTCGATGCGGAAGTCCTCCACGGGCTCACGCTGGAGCTTGTCCACGACGCGGTCATGGACGCGCTGGGCGAAGCCGCCGCGCTGGGGCAGCCCCAGCCCGTGGGCGAGCTGGGAGCCGTCCGTGGCGTAGTCGCGCAGCGCCGCGAGCGCCAGGTCCCCCATCTTCCGCGCCGTCCCCGCGCGGAAGAGGTGGGCGCCGCCGTACACGGTGTGCACGGGCTGGCGCCGGGAGGACTCACCCGGGTAGGTGTGGCCGAACGCCACGTTGGCGCGGCGCAGGGCCTCACGGGAGGCGGCGGAGGCTTCAGGCGTGAGCGTGGTCTTCATGGCCGCCGGATATCATGGCCGGCGCTTCAGCCACGCGGCCACCTCCGGGGCCACGCGCTCGCGCAGGGCCACGTCCTGCGTCAGCCGCTCCAGCGTCTGCGCCGTGGCCTGCTGGGCCTCCGGGATGGGGTTCGCCTGGAGCAGGGCCTTCATCTGCTCCAGTTGCTCGCGCGTGCGCAGCAGGCCCAGGCCTTCCACCACCCGGCGCAGCAGCATGGGCGCCGCGCCCGTGCGCGCCACCAGGTCCTTCCAGCGCTTCTGCAGCTGCGCCCACCACGCGTCGCGCCCGGTGCGGTTGCCCAACAGGCCCGTCGCGAAGCTCGCCACGTCCTGCATCTTCACCGTCTCCGTGAACAGCAGGCCCTGGGCGCGCTCCACCAGCGTCGCGTCCTCGAAGGACGTGAGCGACATCAGGTAGCGCCGCTGCGTCGCCGGGTCCGGCTCCCTCGGCATCCGCTGCAACAGGTCCTCGAAGAGCGCCGTGTCGCCCGCGCGCGCCACCATGCCCACCGCCGTGTCCAGCAGGTTCGCGTCCAGCGCGGACTTGTCCCCCTGGAGCATCCGCGCCACCAGCGGACGCGCCTGCGCCAGCACCTCCGGACTGCGCGCCAGGCCGCCCACCGCGCGCACCAGCGCCGCGCGGCGCAGCTTCACCCGGTCCGGCTCGCCCGGCGCCGCCTGCCAGCCCAGCTTCTTCAGGCCGCCGCCCAACAGCCCCTCCACCCAGCGGCGGAAGCGCTCCTGGTCCTCGCCCTCCGTCAGCCGGTTCTCGATGTACCCGAGCCGCCCGACGAGCTCGTCCAGCACCGCCTCGTCCTCCTCGTCGCCGTAGCGCGCCGCCAGGTCCAGCAGGTCCGCCACCGGCGCCTGCGCCGAGCGCACCAGCGCCCACGTGTCCGCCAGCAGCGAGATGCGCTCCGACGGCGCCAGCGTCCCCAGGTTCGCCGCCAGCGCGTCCAGCGCCGGCTTCTCGTACGCCACCCGGTAGAAGCCCGTGGAGCCGCCGTTGGCGCACAGCCACTTCACGTCGCCCGAGCCGCCCTCCAGCGTCACCGTCGTTTGCGCGTCGCGGAAGAGCACGCGCTGCTCCCGCACGCCGCCCGCGTCCTCGAAGCGCAGCACCATGGGCACCGGCCACGTCTCCGGGCTCGTCACCCCCGGCTCCGAGTAGAAGCGCCGCTGCGACAGCGTCACCTTCCGCCCCTCCACCTTCACCGACACCAGCGGGAAGCCGCTCTGGCCAATCCACTTCGTCGCCAGCTCGTTCACCGGCTGCTTCGCCGCCTCACCCAGCGCGTTCCACAGGTCTTCCTTCACCGCGTTCGCGCGCGCGTGCTTGCGCATGTACAGCCGGATGCCTTCGCGGAAGGGCCCCTCTCCCAGGAACCCTTCAATCATCCGCAGCACCGCGCCGCCCTTTTCATAGGTGATCGCGTCGAAGCTCTCACCGGCCTCGCCCGCGTTGCGCACTTCACCGTGGATGGGGTGCGTGGACTTGAGCGCGTCCAGCGCCAGCGCGCTCGCCCGGTGCGCGTCGAAGTCCAGCCACATGCGCCAGTCCGGCCGCCACTGGTCGACGATCTTGAAGGCCATCCACGTGGCGAACGCCTCGTTGAGCCAGAGGTCGTCCCACCACACCATCGTCACCCAGTTGCCGAACCACTGGTGCGCCAGCTCGTGCGTCACCACCTCCGCCACGCGCTTCTGCACGGACAGGGGCGCGGTGGCGGGGTCCAGGAGCAGCGCCACCTCCCGGTAGGTGATGAGGCCGGCGTTCTCCATCGCGCCCGCCTCGAAGTCCGGGATGCCCACCTGGTCCACCTTGCCAAAGGCATACGGCAGCCCGAAGTAGTCCCGCAGCCGGGGCAGCACTTGCAGCGCCGCGTCCTGCCCGAACTTCGCCAGGTGCGCCTTCTCCGGCAGCGCCCACGTGCGCACCGGGATGCCCTCCGCCTTCTCCTCCGGCGTGCCCACCAGCGGGCCCACCACCAGCGCGATGAGGTACGAGCTGAGCAGCTCCGTCTCCTCGAACGTCACCTTGCGCAGCGCCCCGTCCTTCTCGTCCTTCACCACGCGGCCGTTGCCCAGCACCGTGTGGCCTTCCGGCACGCGCACCGTGAGCGCCCAGCGCGCCTTGAAGGCGGGCTCGTCGAAGCAGGGGAACAGCCGGCGCGCGTCCGCGGCCTCGAACTGCGTGGCGGCCACCTTGCCCGCCGCGTACAGGCCGCGCAGGCCGTCGCTGAAGTGCCCCGTCCAGAGCACGTCCAGCGTGGCGCTGCCCGCGGGCAGGGGAGAATCGAACGTGAGCACCACCGTCTCGCTCACCGGGGCCACGCGCTTGGACGTGGGCTTGCGCACGTCGTTGCCGGCGCGGAGCGTGACCTCGCCCAGCTCCAGCGCATTGGCGTGGAGGATGATCTCCGTCGTGGGCTGGGACAGCTCCAGCTCCACCCGCTCTTCACCCGTGAAGGTGCGCCCCTCCAGGTCCAGGGTCACCGTCGCCTGATAGCGGCGCGGACGGAGGGTGGTGGGCAGGCGGAAGTTCTTGTCGTCGGTGGGATGCGCCATAGGGGCGGCAATCTAGCGCCGGCCGCGCCTTGTGCTCGTGCTCCATTTCCCAGTGTCCGCCGCTTCACTGCGTTTCGCCCCCGCTGCCGGGGGCACCCGTTGCCCGAAGAGGCTCGACTCGCGCTGGAAGAAGCACACCTGGATGCGGGGCCGCGGCGTCGCGGGCGACAGACGCGGGTCGTAGGCGAAACGCACCAGGGTTCAGTCCAACCCCTGAGGTCCTGTCGCGCCGTACATCTCCCTCCACCGGGCGACACCTCCGTTGGCCGGCGGGCAGGAAGGTGCCTCGGTGGATGGCATTGGAGCGGGGGACTCGCGCAGACTGCCGGGCCATGGGCTCTCGTCTCATCCACGTCCTCCTCATGTCCGTGGTCACCGTGGTGGGGCTGCTCGTCCCGTGGGTGCAGGCGGACGACTGGGTCCGCCTGCTGGAGACGTTGCTGGGCTCGGCGGCCGTGTGGCGGCTGTCCCCGGTGGAGCAGGGCGTGGTGCACCGGTTCGCGGAGTTGGGCGTCTTCTCTGTCGCGGGGGCGATGCTGGGCAACGCGCAGGCGTTCGCGCTGCGCCGGGCGGGGCTCCAGGTGCCTGGCTGGGCGGGGCGCACGGCGATGGCGGTGGCGGTGGGCCTGGTGGGCTCGCGGGCCCTGGCCATGGCGCTGGGGCTGTCGCCCGGGACGGCGGCCATCGGCATGGGCATGGCGGTGGGCCTCACGCAGGGGTGGCTCCTGCGCCGCGAGGTGCATGGCGCCGCCGTGTGGGTGGCGGCGTGCACGGTGGGCTACGGCATGGCCGGGCCGGCGGCGGACTGGCGGGACCAGGCGTGGAGGGCCGCGGTGGACGTGGGCGCGACCTGGCGCCTGTCCTCCATCGTCATCACGGCGCAGGCCATGACGTGGGGCGCGCTCGCGCTGTGCACGGCCATTGGCGGCGCGTTCATCCTGACGAGCCTGCGCGCGCAGGTGCTGCCCGCGCCCGGTTCGAGGATGCCCGGCGCCTTGGGGCAGTTCGCGGTGCTGGGGCTGGCGCTGCCCTTGATGGTCTCGCTGGAGGCTCGGGAGAGGAGCCCGGCGCCGTTGGAGTTTCCGCCCCCCAACTTTCCAAGGCTGATTCAGCCCAGGCCCGCGCGGACCTGGGCGCCCGAGCGGACCCGCGTCCCGAGCCCGCCCGGCGAGTCCTTCAGCCCCGGATGCGCGAGCAGTGGCTGCGAGCCGGCGCGGACCTATGAGCGTGAGGCGTCCCCTCCGTCCCCGGTCGCCGTGCCTGACCACCCGGGCCGCGTTCGGGGGCCCACCGTCCACGACTCGCACCTCATGGAGTTGAACGACACGGGCCGGCTGCGGGTGAAGGGCGGCACCCTGTGGAGCAACCCCGCGTCGAATGCCGGGCGGGAGTCCGCCAACGGGAACCAGGGCTCCGAGCCGGCGAGCCCGCCCGCCGTCGTGCCCTGAGGGATTCAGGGCGCGCGGTTGCCATGGGTGGGAACTTCCTTGCCCAGCGCGTGCCGACGGGTGCGCGCGCTTCGTCGTGAGGTGGACACGCGCAACGCCACGGAGGCCGGGCACGGCGGTTGCTCTGCCGCGTCCGCATGGGACGAGGCGTGTGGGTGGGCGCGTTGGTGAGCGCGCTGGTGTGGGGCGGGGCGGCTCAGGCAGCGAACAAGGCCACGGCGACGAAGAAGGCGCGGCCGGCGGTCCAACTGGCGGACCGGGCGCTGTGGCGGGCGAAGTCCTGGGTGGGGATGACGACGCTGGCGAAGATGAGCTCGACGGTGAGCGATGACTGCTCGGGCATGACGCGGCTGGCGTTCCAGCAGCGGCGGTTGGACCTGCTGCCGGACGACGTGCTGCCGGAGGAGAACGGCGTCACGGCCATCCACCGCAAGGCGCGCGCGCTGGGGATGCTGACGGAGACGCCGAAGCCGGGCGCGCTGGTGTTCTTCAAGAACACGTTCGACCGCAACCGCGACGGCCTCATCAACGACGGCCTCACGCACATCGGCATCGTGGAGCGGGTGGGGGAGGACGGCACGGTGACGTTCGTGCACAAGTCCGGCGGGCTGGTGAAGCGCTCGCGCTTCAACCTCGCGCAGCCGGAGGCGCGCAAGGACGCGAAGGGCCGCATCCTCAACGACTGGCTGCGCCGCAAGGGGAAGAAGACGCGGGGCTACCTGGCGGGGGAGCTGGTGGCGGGCTTCGCGTCGGTGGACGAGCGCTGGCGCTCGCCCGAGCCGCAGCCGCGCCTGGCGTCCGCGAAGCTCACCGTGAAGGGTGACGCCCGGACGGCACGGCGCTAGACACGGCCGGAAGATGTCCACCGTCGAAGGTCCATCCGAGTCCCCGAGCCCCGAACCCGCCGGGTCCCTCCCGCCGGCACCGCCGGAGGTGCGCCCCGCGCCACCGCCACCGCCGCGAAGAAGGCGCTGGGCGCGCTGGGTGCTCGGGGGCGTGGGGGTGCTGGGCCTGGGGACCGCGGCGCTCACGTTCGCCGGGCTGCCGGACGCGAGCCCGCTGGTGAAGGAGAACCCGAAGACGACGGCGCTCATCGAGCAGCGGGCGAGCGAGGCACGCGAGGCCGGACGCAAGCCGCGCCGCAAACAGCAGTGGGTGCCCTTGTCGGCGGTGTCCAAGCCCGCGGTGGACGCGGTGCTCATCTCCGAGGACGCGAGCTTCTACCTGCACGACGGCGTGGACACGGTGGAGCTGGCGCGCGCGGTGGGGCAGGCGGTGGAGAAGGGGGAGCTGGGGCGGGGGGCCTCCACGCTCACGCAGCAACTGGCGAAGAACCTCTGGCTGTCCACGGACCGCAGCCTGGTGCGCAAGCTGAAGGAACTGGTGCTGGCGCACCGGCTGGAGGAAGCGCTGACGAAGCAGCGCATCCTGACGCTGTATCTCAACGTCGTGGAGTGGGGGAACGGCGTGTATGGGATTGAGGCGGGGGCGCGGGAGCACTTCGGCGTGTCCGCGTCCCAGCTCTCCGTGGCGCAGGGCGCGGTGCTCGCCGCGATGCTGCCGTCCCCGCGCAAGCGCTCGCCGTCCAGCGGTTCCCGCGCGCTGTGGAAGCACGCGCACCACGTGGTGGACGCGCTCAAGACCTACAAGCGCATCAGCGCGGCGCAGGCGGAGCGTGCGCACGCGGAGGTGGACCAGCTGCTCGGCCGTGCTCCCGCGGAGGACGGCGGGGACGACGCGGAGGACGACGGTTCCTGAGCGGTACTACAGCCGGGCCCCTCCATGGGAGGGCCGCCCCATGGGGGCCCGGCTCCGGCCCTGATATCCCCGTCAAGGACGTCCCCCTGTAGTGCGTGGGAGCGGCCGGTTTGGATCCATTCCCCGCGCATTTCCACCGGGCGCGGTCCGCTCCTCCAGGGAGGGCCCTGCCTCCCCGGGTGGCTTTGGCTGGCGGGGGTGCCCCGTGGGACGTAGTTTGAACGCAAACACCATGGCCGACCCCCACCAGGACCCCGCAGGCGACCCGCGCGAGCGGGTGCTGGCGCTGCTCAAGCAGCACGGCTGGAACGCGACGTCCTTCCAGGTGCTACAGCCGGGCTTCGAGTACTGGTTCGCGCCGGAGGGGGACGGGTGCATCGCCTACGTGGACACGGGCGGTGCGTGGGTGGCGGGAGGCGGCCCCATCGCCGCGCAGGAGCGCGTGCGTGACGTGGTGGGGGCCTTTCATCAGGCGGCCCGAAGCGTGGGCAAGCGCGTGAGCTTCTTCGCCACGGAGTCGCGCTTCTCCAGGCTCGTCCCGTTCGAGGAGCTGCCCATCGGTGAGCAGCCGGTATGGGACCCGGCGAAGTGGGACGCGGTGGTGAAGGGCAGCCGCAGCCTGCGCGAACAGCTCCGCCGCGCGCGCTCCCACGGCGTGCGCGTGCGCGAGGTGCCCGCGGAGGTGATGGAGACGGAAGGCCACCCGCTGCGAGCGGCGGTGGAGGTGCTGGCCGAGCACTGGCTCGCGTCGCGGCGCATGGCGACCATGGGCTTCCTGGTGGGGCTGGCCCCTGGCGCCTTCGCCCGGGAGCGCCGCGCCTTCGTGGCGGAGGTGGAGGGCCGCGTAGTGGGCTTCCTGTCGGTGACGCCCGTGTACGCGCGCGACGGCTGGTTCCTCCAGGACCTGCTGCGCGAACCCACGGCGCCCAACGGCACGGCGGAGACGCTGGTGGACGCCGCGATGCGCGCCGCCGTGCTGAACGGGCGCCAGTACGTGACGCTGGGCCTGGCGCCGCTCGCGGGGCCGGTGCGGCCGTGGCTGCGGTTCGCGCGCAGCGCCGGGCGCCCGCTGTTCGACTTCGAAGGCCTGCGCGCCTTCAAGGCCAAGTTCCGCCCCGACGCGTGGGTGACGCTCTATCTGTCCCACCCGAAGGACGAGCCCGCGCCGTGGGCCATCTACGACGCGCTCCGGGCCTTCGCGCGGGGAAGCCTGGTGAAGTTCGGGCTCGTGACGCTGCTGCGCCGGCCGCGCCTCTTCGTGCGTGCGCTGACGGCGCTGCTGGTGCCGTGGACGGTGCTGCTCGCGCTGCCCATGAGCGCGCACTGGTTCCCCTCGCCGTGGGTGCAGCACGGCTGGGTGGCGTTCGACGTGGGGCTCATCGTGGGCCTGTTGCTGCTGCTGCGCCGCTGGCGTGACAGCCTGGCCACGCTGCTGGGGCGGCTCACCACCGCGGATGCCTGTCTGACATTGGTGCAGGCATTGGCCTTCAACGCCGCCCGCGCGCGAGGCCCCTGGGACTGGAGCATCATCATCGCGTCGGTGCTCGCACCGGCCACGGCGTCCGCCATGTTGCTGCGCTCACGCGACCTGCGCGTCCCAGAGCCCTGAGACGCTCGGGCGATAAATGCTGTCAGCGCTGGACTCTTCCCTCAGGAAGGAATTGATCCAACGCGTGGGGGCTCCGTCACCTCTTCTTGGATTGACTGTCCGTCTCCGTGAACCTAGGGCTGTTCTGGACCCTTCCTCCCGCATCGGAGCAACCCATGAACGTCCTCGTCCGGAACAACGTCAAGGTGAAGGGGCAGGGCGCGCAGCCCATGGTGTTCTCCCATGGCTTCGGCTGCGACCAGAACATGTGGCGGTTCGTCGCGCCCGCGTTCGAGCAGGACTACCGCACCGTGCTCTTCGACCACGTGGGGGCTGGCGGCTCGGAGCTCGCGGCCTACGACCGCAACCGGTACGGAACGTTGGAGGGGTACGCCGATGACGTCCTGGAGCTCTGCCACGCGCTGCGTCTCGAACGGGTGGTCTTCGTCGGTCATTCGGTGAGTGCGATGGTGGGCGTGCTGGCGGCCATCAAGGAGCCGGAGCGCTTCGCCAGTCTCGTACTCATTGGCCCCTCCCCCTGCTACATCAACGACGGCGACTATGTCGGAGGCTTCTCGCGCGAGGACATCCTCCAACTGGTGGAGTCGCTCGACGACAACTACCTGGGCTGGTCCAGCACCATGGCGCCGGTCATCATGGGGAACCCGGACCGGCCCGAACTGGGCGCGGAGCTCACCAACAGCTTCTGCCGCATGGATCCCGAAATCGCGAAGCAGTTCGCGAAGGTGACCTTCCTCTCCGACCACAGGGCCGAGCTTCCGAAGGTCAAGACGCCTTCCCTCGTGCTCCAGTGCTCGAATGACGTCATCGCGGGAGAGGCGGTGGGGGAGTACGTGTGCCGGAATCTGCCCGCGGGCCAGATGGTCCTCCTCAAGGCGACCGGACACTGCCCGAACCTGAGCGCTCCCGAAGAAACCATCGCCGCGATGAAGCCCTTCCTGGGCCACTGAGGCGACGATGCGCGGCAATGGGGACACGGAGCCGGAGAGAGAGCCTTCCGAGGAGTCAGCGGAAGAGCTCTATGAGAATGCTCCGTGTGGCTACCTCTCCACGAGCCCGGAGGGACGAATCCTCAAGGTCAACCAGACCCTCCTGACCTGGACGGGCCATTCCAGGGAGGCCCTGCTCGGCGGCAAGCGGTTCTGGGAGCTGCTCACGGTCGCGGGCCGCATCTTCCACGAGACCCACTACGCCCCCCTGCTCCAGATGCAGGGCTTCGTCCACGAGCTCTCGCTGGACATCGTCTGTGCCGACGGTCGTACGCTGCCTGCGCTGATCAACTCCGTGCAGAAGAGAGACGCGCTCGGACGGCCCCTCTCCGTCCGGACGACGCTCTTCAACATGACGGAGCGCAAGCGCTATGAGCGCGAGCTGCTGATGTCCCGCCGCAAGGCCGAGCAGCTGGCCCAGGCCAAGGCGGCGCTGCTCGCGACCCTCAGCCATGAGATCCGCAACCCCCTCAACGCCATCACCGCCGCCACGCGGCTTCTGGGGATGACGCCGCTCTCCGACAAGCAGTCGAAGTACCTGCGCATCCTCGGCTCCGCGTCCGGCAACCTGCTCGCGCTGGTCAACGACATCCTGGACTGGAGCAAGATCGAGGCGGGCAAGCTCTCGCTGGAGCAGCGCGAGTTCTCCCTCCGCGAGCTGCTCGGCGACATCTTGAACGGCCAGGCCGCCCGGGCCGAGGAGAAGCGGCTGCGGCTCCAGATGGAGATCGACGAGCGGCTCCCGGCCTGTCTCCTGGGGGATCCGGTCAAGCTCGGGCAGATCCTCACGAACCTCGTGAGCAACGCCCTCAAGTTCACGGAGAAGGGTGGGGTCACGGTGAGCGCGGCTCTCCGGTCCCGGGACGGCGATGTGTGTGACCTCACCTTCCAGGTGAGCGACACGGGCATCGGGATTCCACCGGACCGGCTGGCCGCCATCTTCGAGGAGTACACCCAGGCGAACTACGACATCGGGATGAAGTACGGCGGGACGGGGCTGGGCCTCTCCATCAGCCGCAAGCTGGTGGCGCTGCATGGCAGCAAGATGGTCGTGGAGAGCGAGGTCGGGAGGGGAACACGCTTCTCCTTCGACCTTCGCTTGAAGTCCGTGGCGGGGGGCGCCGCCGCCGGCACGGCTCCCAGCAGCGCAGCGTCTCCGCAGGCCCTGCGGGGTCTGAAGGTGCTCGTGGTCGAGGACAACGAGGTCAACACCTACGTGCTCGCCCGTTGGTTCGAGCACTGGGGCGTGTCGTTCGACGCCGCCAGGAACGGGCGCGAGGCGGTGGAGCGCCTCCGCCAGGGGAGCTACGAGCTCGTCCTCATGGACCTGCACATGCCGGTGCTGGATGGATACGACGCGTTGAAGGTCATCCGGCGGCTCCCGGACGAGCGGCTCCGCCAGATTCCCATCATCGCCATCTCGGCCTCCACGCGGGCCTGGCAGGAGAGCAACGTCCTGGCCTCGGGGTTCACGGACTTCATCGGCAAGCCTTTCGACGAGGGCGTCCTGTTCAGGAAGATGGCGCGGTGCACTTCCCGCGAGGCTCCAGAGGCGCCCGCGCAGCCGCCGGAAGCAGCCCCCCCTGCCTCCGGGTCCGCCGCGGGCTCCCTGGTCCTGGCGCCTGACTTCAGCTTCACGAAGCTGAGGCAGTGGGGGGCGGGAGATCCTCAGGCGAGCTCGGCGCTGGCCCGCTCCTCCATCCAGGCGCTGGAGCAGGCCCGGCTGGCGCTCACGGACGCGCTCACGAAGGGTGCCCCCGACGAGTACGAGCGCGCGTGCGAGGCACTCATGGGGACCCTGCACCTGCTCGAAGCGCACGGGCTCACGGCGGCCCTCCGCCGTGCCCGGGCACTGCTCGCCGGCAATAATGCTCCGGACTCCAAGCGGGTGCAGGCCGCGGTGTTCGCCATCGATTGGGAGGTGGAGAACCTCGTCGGAGCACTCGTCGCCATCGCGAGCGAGGCCGACGCCTGACCTGCCGGCTCACGCAGGCTCCGTGACTCCGTCTCCCGCCCAACCCTCGCCTGGGAGCCGGCCTCGCACGCCAGGGACGAGCGGCTACGGTGCGCGGCCGCATCCATGGCCCCTCCTTCCTTCGACAATCCATCGCTGACACTCGGCCTGTCCCTGGTGGCCGGCATCCTCGCGCAGCTTCTGGCCCGGCACCTGAGCGTGCCCGGCATCGTCGTGCTCCTGTCCGCGGGCGTGCTGCTGGGGCCGGAGGCCCTGGGCTGGGTCCGGCCCGCGTCCCTGGGCCCCGCGCTCCAGACCGTGGTGGGCTTCTCCGTGTCCGTCATCCTCTTCGAGGGCGCCATGAGCCTGGACGTGCGCAAGCTGCGCCGCGAGGCCCGCTCCATCCAGCGGCTGGTCACCCTGGGCGCCGCCATCACCGCCGTGGGCGGCACCCTGGCCGCGCGCGCCCTCATGGGCTGGGACTGGGTGGTGTCCGCCCTCTTCGGCACCCTGGTCATGGTGACCGGCCCCACCGTCATCACGCCGCTGTTGCGCCGCGTGCGCGTCACCCACCGCGTCGCCACCGTGCTGGAGGCCGAGGGCATCTTCGTGGACGCCGTGGGCGCCATCATCGCCGTGGTCGCGCTGGACATGGCGCTGCACGCGGAGGAGGGGCCGTGGCTGCTGGTGAGCGCCCTGGGCTCGCGCTGGGGCGTGGGGCTCGCCGTGGGCGGCATCACGGGGCTCCTCATCACCGTGGGCCTGCGCAAGGCGTCCTGGGTGCCGGAGGACATGACCAACGTCTTCGCCCTGGCCCTGGTGCTGGGCGCCTTCCAGGTGAGCAACGCGCTCGCGCCGGAGAGCGGCGTGCTGGCCGCCATCGCCGCGGGGCTCGTCGTGGGCAACGGCAAGGTGCCCGCCCGGCGGGAGGTGCTCGCCTTCAAGGAGCAGCTCACCCTGATGCTGCTGGGCATGCTCTTCATCCTGCTGGCCGCGGACATGCGGCTGTCCCAGGTGACGGCGCTGGGCTGGCGCGGCCTTCTCACCGTGCTCGTCCTGATGCTCGTCGTGCGGCCCGTGGCCGTCGCCGTGTCCACCGCCGGCTCCGGCCTGTCCCGCAACGAGAAGGCCTTCATCGCGTGGCTGGGCCCGCGCGGCATCGTCGCCGCCGCCGTGGCGTCCCTGTTCGCCACGCGCCTGGGGGACCAGGGCGTCCAGGAGGGCCAGGCCCTGCGCGCGCTGGTGTTCCTCGTCATTGGCGTGACCGTGGTGGTGCAGGGCCTGTCCGGCGGCTTCGTCGCGGGGCTCCTGGGCGTGCGCCGCGTGGTGCCCCGGGGCTACGTCTTTCTGGGCGCCAACGCGCTCGCGAGGCAGGTGGCGCACGCGCTCCAGGCCCGCGACGAGGCCGTGCTCCTCGTGGACTCCAGTGACGCCACTCTGAAGCGCGCGCAGCAGGAGGGCTTCCGCGTCCTCTTCGGAAATGGCCTGGAGGAGCGGACGCTCCTGCGTGCGGAGCCCGAGGGCCGTCAGGGCTTCGTGGGCCTCACCCACAACGAAGGCGTCAACCTCCTCTTCGCCGAGCGCGTGCGTGCCCTCCAGCGCACCGCCCATAGCTACACCGCCCTGCATCGGGGCCACGTCGGCGTGTCCTCGGACACGGTCAGCGCCACGGGCGGTCACATCCTCTTCGGCGCGGAGCGCGACCTGGACGTCTGGGTGGCGCGCTGTGAACAGGGCGCCGTGTCCCGCGAGTCCTGGCGCCTGGAGGCCCCCCAGGTGGAGGCCATCCTGCCCCCCGCCACCGGCAACCTGGAGGAGGCGCTCGTCCCGCTCGTGCTGGAGCGCGCGACGGGCACCGTCCTCTTCGATGAGACGGCCGTCCCCGTGGCCGGCGACCGCGTGGACTTCCTCGTCGCGCATGGACGGAGGGAGGAAGCCCACGCGTGGCTTTCCTCCCACGGCTGGCGGCCCGCGACGTCCGAGCTGCGGCGCGACGGCTGAGCGAGCCCCGTCGCGCGCGGCGGGGCCCTTACGCCAGGACTACTCGGGCTTGATGGAGGAGACGGCGTCGTTGCCGAAGAAGCCCTCGGAGCTCGGGTAGCGGCCGTCGTGGTTGGGGCCACCGGTCGCGGAGATGAGCCACGGATCGCCGCCCCCGTAGTTCGAGTCCTTGTACAGCTTCCAGTTCCCGGTCAGGACGATGGCGGAGGACGCCTGGTCGTTGAAGTTGATGTCACTCAGCTTCGCGATGGCCTCCGTGACGGCGACCATGCGCGCCCCGTAATTCGAGTCCTTGAAGAGGACGGCCAGTGCCTTCCCCTGTGGGTCCGGCAGGGGCCGCAGCGAGGAGATGGCGTCGCCCCTGCCTCCCCACTTCCCGGGGCTGGCGTAGTCATCCTTGGTCAGGATGTAGACCGTGCCGCTGTAGTTCGAGTCATCGTAGACGAGCCAGATGCCGCTCTCGACCTTGATGGAGGACGTCTGGTCATTGAACCCATAGTCGTCACCCAGGCTCGATGAACCGCACGTCAGCTCGATGCTGCGTCCTTTGTAGTCCGTGTCGCGATACAGCGTGATTTTGGGGGCGTCAGGCATGGTCCACTCCTTATTCACGGCGTGTTTGGACTTCGTTCACTTTCGTGTGCACTGGTTGTGCCATGGCGGACACTGAGAGGCTTTCCGTGAGAGGGATTACAGCCCGCCGTCGCGCGCGGCGTGCGGACGGGACGCGCCTGCGTCCGGCGAAGACGCCCTCGCCGCCCTTCTCCGTGTGGCTGGAAAAATGAAGTCCCTCTGACGTTCCAATCCCAGACACTCACCCTCCCTTTGGACCTAGAGACCGTTGAACAGCACTCGCGGGTTGCGTGAAATGCCCGGACCGGCCTCGGACCCGGGCGGATGTCCCGCGGCGGCTCCAGAGAACGGGTAGGAGGCGTTCATGCGGCTGCCTTCGGGCGTCGTCACGATGCTCGCCGTGGTGCTCAACTCCGGCGTAGGACTGGCAGCACCTCCCCCTTCACAGCCCGCGAACGCGACACCGCCGAAGCTGCCGCCGGGCGTCTCCGCGACGCTGTGGCGGCTCTCGGTGCCCAAGGGCTCCGAGCCCACGCCGGAGCGGGTGGCTCTGGGTGAGAAGCTCTTCCGGGACAAGCGCCTCTCCGTGGACAACACCGTGGCCTGCATGACGTGCCACGAGCCGGAGCTGGGCTTCACCGACGGCAAGCCGCTGTCCGAGGGCGTCAAGCAGCAGAAGGTGGCGCGCAACAGCCCCACCGTCCTCAACGCCCTCTTCAACGCCACCCAGTTCTGGGACGGCCGCTCGGCCACGCTGGAGGACCAGGCGAAGCTGCCCATCCTCAACCCGCGTGAGATGGGCATGCCCGACCCGGACACCGTGGTGAAGAAGGTGCGCGGCATCCCCGAGTACGTCACCGACTTCCAGAAGGTCTTCGGCCGCGAGCCCAACTTCGACGACCTGGCCGTCGCCATCGCCGCGTTCGAACGGATGCAGTTCTCCGGCGACGCGCGCTTCGACAAGTTCATCGCGGGGGACAGCAAGGCGCTCACCGCGTCGGAGAAGAACGGCTGGGCGCTCTTCAACGGCAAGGCGCGCTGCAACTCCTGCCACGCGGGCAACGCCGTCTCCCCGCTCTTCAGCGACCAGAAGTTCCACAACATCGGCGTCGCCGCGCACAAGCAGGACTTCGTCACCCTGGCGCGCAAGGGCGTGCAGGTGGTGCGCACCGGTGACGAGAAGCAGATCGACGAGCTGGCGCTCAACTCGGAGTTCTCCGAGCTGGGCCGCTTCCTCGTCACCAAGCAGGAGAACGACGTGGGCTCGTTCAAGACGCCCACCCTGCGCAACGTGGGCATCACCGGTCCGTACATGCACGACGGGTCGCTCACCACGCTGTGGGACGTGATGGACCACTACAACAAGGGCGGCGTGGCCAATCCCTACCTCGACGGGGGGATGCAGCGGCTGGGGCTCACCGAGCCGGAGATCGACGACCTGGTGGCGTTCCTCTTCACCCTCACGGACACGAAGTTCGACAAGCTCAACAAGGAGCAGCTGGCGAAGCAGCGCGCCCGGAAGAACACCCGGCCGGAGCGGGACACCGCCACCGCCATGGGCAAGAAGGGCAACCTGGGCGACCTGGCTCCCAACCCGGACCTGAACGCGAAGAATCCGGCGGACCTGGGCTTCTACGGCGACGTCACCCCGGTGACGACCACCAAGCAGCGGTAGCGGAGGCGCGCCATGGCAAACAAGTTCCAGAGCATCGAGACGAAGCACTACGCCGAGCGCGAAGCCTTCTTCGAGGGCCTCAAGAAGCTGGACCGCCGCGCCTTCATGCGCGTCGCCGGCATCTCCGCCGGCATTGTCGCGGGCATGGGCAAGCTCACGCCCAACAGCTTCCAGCTGGTCAACGTGGCGGAGGCGCAGGGGGAGAAGCCGAAGTTCTCCTTCGCGTACATCTCCGACACGCACCTGTATGAAAACAAGCTCAACGACCGCTTCGTGCGCGCCATCCTCAAGGCCGTGGACGACGTGAACGCGCTGGACCCCCAGCCGGACTTCGTCCTCTTCGGCGGTGACCTGGCGCAGCTGGGCCAGGCCGGTGAGCTCAAGCTGGGCGCTCAGATCCTCAAGTCCGTGAAGGCCCCCATCAAGATGATGGTGGGCGAGCACGACTGGTTCCTGGACATGGGCGAGCTGTGGCGCGACCTGTTCGGCGCGCCCAACTACTCCTTCGACCACAAGGGCGTGCACTTCGTGGTGCTCAACTCCATCCACGAGAAGGACTTCTGGACGGAGCGGAAGCTGTCCCCCATGGAGCGCATGAAGATCGTCGCCGGCCTGGACAACGGCATCCAGTCCCGCTTCGAGGTGGGCGCCGAGCAGCGCCAGTGGCTCCAGAACGACCTGGCCAAGGTGGCGAAGACGACGCCGGTCATCGTCTTCAGCCACTCGCCGCTCTACAAGTACTACAAGCCCTGGAACTTCTGGACGGACGACGCGGACGAGGTGCAGGCCATCCTCAAGCCGTACGAGAAGGTCACCGTCATCCACGGCCACACGCACCAACTGCTCAGCAACCGCATTGGCAACATCTCCTTCCACGGGATGCTGTCCACCGCGTGGCCGTGGCCGTACGCGCCGGAAGGCCTGCCTTCGCTCACGGTGCCCATGAACCGCGCGGATCCGTTCAGCCAGTTCGACGGCTGCGGTGACGGCCGCATGGACGTGCTCGAGTCGGGGCTCGTGGACAAGCTCTACAACCTCTGGCAGCGCGACCCCATCACCGTGCGCGCCAGCTACCTGGGCTCCGGTGGCAAGCAGTCCGCGCCCCCCAAGCCCAAGCTGCCCACCTACTAGGACCGGAAGAGGAACCCCCTCCCATGAACCTGCGAATGAAGCTGCTCGTGGTCCCGTGCGCGGCCCTGTCCTTCGCCGGAGGCGTGGCGCTCGCCACGTCCCCGGAGTCGAAGCCTGCGCCGCTGCCCAAGCACGTCGTGCCCGCGTCCAAGGACGGCAACCTGGTGCTGGGCCTGTGCGACGGTGAGACGTCCATGGAAGTGCCAGGCGTGAAGGACGGCCAGAAGCTCACCCGCGCCCAGGCCATCACCGCCACCGCGCAGTTGATGGACGACTGGCGCAAGAAGAACCCGAACGCGAACTGGGACGACGTGCCCGGCCCGGTGCTGGCGCAGGCCTCGCCTCCGTCCACGAAGAAGAACCCCACGCCCGCGCCCCAGCCCAACCCCGGCTCGAAGCCCTCGGGCAACGACGTGCGCCAGGGCGGCGTGGGCGCGGAGACGGGCGCGAAGGCGGTGCCCCAGCAGCAGAAGGCCAACCTCCAGACAGGCCACACCTACGGCGCGTTCTCCGAGCGCGACGAGCAGGTGTGGGCGGACTCCGTGCAGGAGACGGTGAAGGAAGGCCACCGCGTGTTCCATGACGCGGAGGCGCTGGGCGGCACGGTGGGCGTGTCGTGCGACATGTGCCATCCGGACGGCGCCAACACCCACCCGGAGACCTATCCGAAGTACCAGGTGCAGCTTGGCCGCACGGCGCTGCTGCGCGACATGATCAACTGGTGCATCGAGAACCCGGTGCGCGGCAAGCCGCTGGCGGACGGTGACCCGAAGATGCGCGCGATGGAGGCGTACATCTACGCGCAGCGCAAGGGTGTGAAGCTGGAGTACGGCAAGCACTGAAGCCCGGGCGGGACCGCGGGCCCCGGGGCGCCTCGTGCGCTCAGGGGCCCAGGTACAGGTCCAGGGCGGTGTAGGCCGCGCAGAACGGATACGCGAGCAGCAGGCTGTAGGTGATTTGCAGCGGCGTCAGGTGCCGCCGGTCGATGACGCCCTTCGTGGGGCCGCGTTCATCCCGGCGGCGCAGGTACGCCCCCAGCGCGAGGGACACCACCCCCGACATGAGCCACGCGTTCATGGGGAAAAGCATCAAGCGCGCTCAGGGCGGGACGCAAGCCGGCCCCTGTCACATCCGGTTGAGGAAGAAGCGGACGAGCAGGAACAGCGCCATCGCATAGGCGTATCCCAGCAGGACGCGCCCGGCGATGCGCTGCGGCGTCGGCTTGCGAGGACCGGACTCCGGAGGAGGCGCGGTGCGCTGATCGCGCATCACGAGGAAGCGCCCCAGGCCGAGTGCGACGATGACGGAGATGATCACAAGGTCGAAGGCGTCCATGGCGCGGGAGCTTCGGGCCTCGGCCTGACAGGATTCAAGGCCAGCGGCATGCCTCGCGCCCCACCAGTGGCGCACCGCACAAGCCGGTCCAACAGGTTTCCGCTGGCCCGATGGGGTGCTCCCCTGGCCGCGCTTGCCCCGAAACCTGTCCGACAGTCGGACAGGTTCCAGCGGGGGGCGGAGCGGGGGCCCCGGCCAGCCATGGTGGCCCAAAGCTGTCGGACAATCGGACAGGTTTCGTCAGCTCGGATGAGGCAGTGTCCCTGGCCGGCCACGGTCGTCAAACCTGTCGGACAGTCGGACAGGTTTTTGCGGCTCGGGTGTCGGGGGCCCCGGTCGCCGTTGTCCAAAGCTGTCCGACAGTCGGCCGGCCAGCCACGTGGTCCAAAGCTGTCCGACTGTCCGACAGGTTTTGGCTGCGCGCCGCCGCCGGGGCTCGGCAGGGGGCTTCCCTTCCCATCCGTGGGAGCCGCCTTCAGGCTCGAAGGCCTGACGGGATTCAGGGCTCGGGGGCTTGCCTTTCACCCACCGGGTCCCGGTTGAATGCGGGCCATGTCCCTCGCCCCTGTCACGGACCCCAGCGGTTTGCTGGAGCGCGCGCCGCGTCTGACGGAGCTCCTTCCGGATGCCGCGCTGTCGGAGGCGCTCGCGCGGGGGGATGCGTGGGCGGTGCACGCGGTGCTCTCACGCCGGCTGGAGCATGAGCCGCCCGGGCCCACGCGGGAGCTGCTGGCGACGCTGGTGGAGGACCGGGGCGCCTTCGTCATCGCGGCCCGCCCGCCGTCCGCTTCCTCCGTGCTGGGGACCGGCGTGCGGTGGAAGGGCTCGCCTCCGCGCGGCGCCGCTCCGAACGCGCCCTTCGTCGCCGAGCGCACCGTATCGGTGCTGGGCGTTCCGGTGTGGCCCTTGGAGGGCTACCTCGTGCGCGCGGAGGGCAAGGCTCCGCTCCAGGTCATCGGACAGGTGCCTCCTTCACGCGGCAGGTCGCGCCATCGCGCGGTGGCCCTGGCCGGGATGGCGCTGGGGCTCTGCGGCCTGGCGGGACTGGGCGCGATGTGGCTGGAGGCTCGCGGGATGCGCGCCGTCACGGTCGTCAATGGCCTGTCGCGCCCCGTGGACGTGCGCATTGGCGGCGAGCACTGGGTGGTGGCGCCCGGGACGCAGGAGCAGGGGCGCGTGAAACTGGGAGACGGACCGCTCCACGCGGTGACGACCTGGCCCGGCCAGGAGTCCGTCATCGAGGACGTGACGCTGCCGGTCCAGGGCGAGCGCATCCTCTATAACGTGAAGGGCGCGGCGAGGCTGAAGGCGGAGGCCACGGACAACGGTCTTCCCTCGCGCTCGCTGCCGGAGGTCGCCTCGGTGCTCCAGCCGGACGAGCGGCTCTCCGTCCAGGCCGCGAAGTGGGAGGCCGCCGCGCGGGCCTTCGCGGATGAGGACAACTGGCAAGCCGCGGGCCGCGTGGCGTCCGCCGTGGCGGAGGTGGAGCCGGGCAACACCCTCGCGCGGGAGATGGCCGCGCGCGCCTGGCTCTTCGTGGACATACAGGTGCCCGCGAACCTGCCCGCCGACCTGCGCTGGCGCAACACGCGCGACTACGCGGCGATGCTGATGCACACGTGGCAGGAGGACCCGGCCGCGCAGGCGCTGGCGCTGTCGTTGATGCGCTACATCGGACAGGGGTCCCAGGCCCGCGCACGCTACGCGGAGCACGCGCAGCAGTATCCGAACTCACCACTGGCGGCCCTCTACCTCCAACGCGCGAGCTCGCAGGACCTGGGCTCCGCGGCCGCCGTCGACGCCTGGGCGAACCTGGCGGAGCGCTTCCCGGACTCGCCCGACGTGACCCGCGCGTGGCTGGAGGCGCGGTGGCGCTTCGAGCTGGGGGGCGACTCGCGGTCCTGGGGTGACAGCGAGCGCCAGGACTTCATCGTCGGGACGGCGAGACGGGTGCAGGCGCTCGAGGAGAAGCACCCGCCGGAGACCCTGGAGGCGCTGGAGCTGGACGTGCGCATCCTCCTGCGCGCGCAACTGCGGGACGCGGCCACGGCGCTGGTGCGCCGCTACGGCCAGGACCCGCGCCGCCGGACCTGGGACTTCCTGGTGCTCGCCGGACGCACGGCCGAGGCCGCCGGGCCCGAGCACACGTCCTACGTGATGCGCGACTGGATTCCTCCCGCCCTCGCGCGGCAGCCGGAGCGGATGCTGCTGCTGGACCTGCTCACCGGCCAGCGCTTGCCGAAGGACGCGGAAATCGCCGCGCTGCCGTCCGTCGAGGACCGCTCCCTGCTGCGCCTCACCCGGGATGTGCTGGTGGATCCGAGGCGCGCGCTGAAGGAGGCCGACGGCGACCCCTCGACCGTGCTGTCCCAACTGGACCCGGAGGTCCTCGCGCTGCTCGCCCTGGAGTTCACGCGCACCGGCGATGCCGTGGGCAAACGGCTCTTCAGTGTCTCGCTGCCGCTGATGCTCGCGCGCGACCCGCTGCGAAACCACGTCCTGTCCGCCTCGGGGACTTCCGGACCGGACTTCAACCGCCTGCCCCCGGGCCTGCGCGCCGCCGCCACCCTGGTTCACGCCCGGCGTGATGCGAAGGAGGGCTACCCGGTGTTCACGGAGCGGCTGGACGGCCTGGCCCGCATGGACGCCCTGGGCGGCTTCTCGGTCCGCGCCGCCAGCTCCTGGATGCGGCGCGCCTTCGACGCCTGCATGGACACGAAGGTGGAGCAGTCCCTGCCCCAGGGCATCCTCTTGAGGGGGGACCTCCTGAAGGAGCAGTCCCGCCAGGAGGAGGACCGGGAGTCCCGCCGCCCGAACTGCGAGGCGCGCGTCGTCAGGCCCACGGGGCTGCCACTGCCCCGGGCCGCCGCCACCCCGCCGGCCGGAAACGCGAACGGCGCCGACCTCTGAGAGAGGTCCGGCGCCGTCACGGTGCGGCGGGGGAGGGGAACCTCAGCCCGGCTGGCAGACCTGGCGGAGGATGTCCAAGGACTCCAGCGCCTTGCCCGCGCCAATCACCACGGCGGACAGCGGGTCCTCCGCGAGGAACACCGGCAGGCCCGTCTCCTCACGGAGCAGCGTGTCCAGGTTCTTGAGCAGCGCGCCGCCACCGGCGAGCACGATGCCGCGGTCCGCGATGTCACCGGCCAGCTCCGGCGGCGTGCGCTCCAGCGTCAGCTTCACCGCCTCGACGATGCCGTTGACGGGCTCCGCGAGCGCGTCGCGCACCTCGTCGCTGGACACCGTCAGCGTGCGCGGCACGCCGGCCACCAGGTCGCGACCCTTGATCTCCATGGTCATGACCTCGTCCGTCGGGTACGCCGTGCCGATGCCCATCTTGATGAGCTCCGCCGTGCGCTCACCGATGAGCAGGTTGTACTTGCGCTTGACGTACTGGATGATCGCCTCGTCCAGCTTGTCGCCGCCGATGCGCACGGACTTGGCGAACACGATGCCCGCGAGGCTGATGACCGCGACGTCGGACGTGCCACCGCCGATGTCCACAATCATGTTGCCGCTGGGCTCCGTCACCGGCAGGCCCGCGCCAATCGCCGCGGCCATGGGCTGCTCGATGAGGTAGACCTCGCGCGCGCCCGCGTTGGCGGCCGCCTCACGCACCGCGCGGCGCTCCACCTCCGTGATGCCGGACGGGATGCCGATGATGATGCGCGGGTTCACCAGCGTCTTGCGGTTGTGCGCGCTCTGGATGAAGTAGCGCAGCATCGCGGCGGTGATTTCGAAGTCGGCGATGACGCCGTCCTTCATGGGCCGGATGGCCACGATGTTGCCCGGCGTCCTGCCGAGCATCTCCTTGGCCTCCTTGCCCACGGCGAGCACCTTCTTGCCGCCGCGCGAGTCCTGCTGCACCGCCACGACGGAGGGCTCGTTGGACACGATGCCCTGGCCGCGGATGTAGATGAGCGTGTTCGCCGTACCCAGGTCGATGGCGAGGTCGCGCGAAAACAGGGTGTGGAGCCAGTCGAACATACGGGGACGGAAACTTTCGGAAGGGCCGGAAAACTCCCCGCCCTTCAGACGGAGTGCGTTGTCGAAACTACTACGCGCCGCAATACGGAGGAAGAAAAGCCGGAGCCCCTCTCAGGGCGCCGCTCGCTGGACAACCAACCGCACCCGCCCGTCTGTTCCCTTGTCCGCATTCGAACCCAGCTCCCCCGGACAGCGGCCAGACGGCCTTCAGCGCTTCAGCGAGTACTTCGCGATGGCATAGAGGGCGCGCACGCCGTCCTTCCAGCCAATCTTCTTGCCCTCCTCGTAGGTGCGCCCGTGGTAGCTGATGGGCACCTCGAAGACGCGCCAGTTGCCGCGCGCCACCTTGGCGGTGATTTCGGGCTCGAAGCCGAACCGGTCCTCCTCCACGTGCACGGAGCGCAGGACCTCCGCGCGGAAGGCCTTGTAGCAGGTCTCCATGTCCGTGAGGTTCAGCCCGCTCGTCATGTTGGAGAGCATGGTGAGCAGGTTGTTGAGGACGGTGTGCCAGTAGTACAGCACCCGGCGCGGCGATCCGATGAAGCGGCTGCCGAAGACGACGTCCGCCTCCCCGTCGAGGATGGGCTGGATGACCCGGGGGATGTCCCGGGGGTCGTACTCCAGGTCCGCGTCCTGCACGAGGATGATGTCCCCCGTGGCCTCGGCGAAGCCCCGGCGCAGCGCGGCCCCCTTGCCCTGGTTCTGCTCCTGGAAGAGCACGCGGATTTCGTTGCGGTTCTTCGGCGTGCCGCCCAGGACCTCCAGGCCCT
This sequence comes from Corallococcus sp. M7, assembly GCF_054512695.1. NCBI lineage: Bacteria > Pseudomonadati > Myxococcota > Myxococcia > Myxococcales > Myxococcaceae > Corallococcus > Corallococcus sp. M7. The sequence continues at coordinate 9,152,074 of NZ_CM137252.1, read as the reverse complement.
GTTCGGACAGCTGGCGCAGGAATTCGCGGCTGCCGTCCTTCGAGCAGTCGTCCACGAGGACGAGCTCCTTGGGGAAGTCCACGGCGATGCAGCGCCGGAGGATTTCCGCCAGGGTGGGAATCTCGTTGTAGACGGGGATGACGAGCGAGACGAGCATGGCGGCCCCGCCCTATCGCATTTCCCCCGCCAGGGCGACTCCCTTGCTCACAAAATTCAGGGCCGGGCCGCCGCGCTCCGGAGCGTGTCCAGCAGGGACTCCAGGTCCGCGTCGCCGGTGAGCGGGTGGATGAGCGTGGTGCGCAGGTACACGCCCCGGGGCAGCCGCGTCTGCACCAGGTAGAAACTTCCGCGGGAGACCAACGCCTCACGCAGGCGGACCTGGAGCGCGTCCCAGCCCTCCGGCGGCACGTGCGCGGGGGTGTGGCGGAAGCAGACGATGTTGCAGTCGGGCTCCAGGGCCAGCTCGAAGTCCGGGGCGGCGGTGAGCATCCCCGCGAAGCGCTTCGCCTGGTCGTAGGAGGCGGTGACGGCCTCCTCGAAGACGCGCGTGCCCAGCACGGACAGGCACGCGTAGACCTTGAGGGGCATCATCTCCTTGGTGCACTCCAGCGTGCGCAGGCCCACGTCGCTGTAGGGGCGCGCGTCGTCGCCGTCGCCGTGGAAGAGGTAGTGGGCCTCCTGGGAGAAGGCGTCGAAGGAGCGCGCGCCGTCGCGGAAGAGCACGGCCGTCACCAGCGCGGGCATGAGCAGCCCCTTGTGCGCGTCCCACACCACGGAGTCCGCCCGCTCGATGCCCTTCACCTGCGCGCGGTACTTCGGGCTCAGGGACGCCGCGGCCCCGTGCGCGCCGTCCACGTGGAACCACAGGCCATGCTCCTGCGCGAAGTCCGCCACGGGCTCCAGCGGGTCGAACGCGCCGGTGGCGGTGGAGCCCGCGCTGGCCACCACGGCGATGGCCTTCCTTCCCGCGCGGGTGGCCCGCTCGAGCGCGTCCTCCAGGGCGTCCGGCCGCACGCGGAAGTGGTCGTCCACGTCCACCGGGGTGAGCCCGCCCTCGCCCCAGCCCATGATGCGGACGGCGCGGGCCAGGCAGTAGTGGGCGGAGCGGGGGACCAGCACCGTCAGGGGCGGGCCCGCGTGCGCGCCGCCGTTCCACGCGTCGTAGCCGGCCTTCGCCTGACGGGCGGCGAGCAGGGCGGTGAGGTTGCCCGCGCTGCCGCCGGAGGTGAGCACGCCCCGGGCGCCGGAGGGCAGGCCCAGCTTCGCCGCCATCCACGCGAGCACGTGGTGCTCCATCGCGGTGGCGACGGGGCCCATCTCGTACACGGCCATGCCGTTGTTGAGCAGCGACGACACGGCGTCGCACAGCGCGGCCAGCGGCACGGGCGCCGTCACCTGGTGGCCCACGTAGCGCGGGTGGTGCAGGTGGTGCGAGTCCTTCAGCACGCGCGCCATCAGCGCCGCGAAGGCCTGGGAGACCTCCGGCGCCGGGTCCTCCGGGAACGCCGTGGCGAAGCGCTCCTGGTTCACCGCGGGCGGGGCCCAGGGCAGCACCGGCATCCCGCCCCCGGCGAGCGCGGCCTTCAGGTAGTCCGCGAGCTGATCCATCAGGGCGTGGGCGGTGGCCCGGAAGGACTCCGGTTCATAGGCGGCGCGCAGCGGCGGGAAGACGGAAGTCGTCATGGCGGACGCACGCTAACGGGAGCGCGTCTTCCCGGCGCGGGAAACCCCTGGCGCGAGGGGCCAGCCCGGCTCCGGGCCGGCTGGTGGACCCCTTCCGCTCCCGGGGCGGCCGGGCGGGCAGGGGCCCGTCGAAGGGGCGGGCGGCTCGCGGCGCCCACACTCCGTCCCCACCTTTCCGACGCACAGGAGGAGACGACCGATGGCTTTCGACGACACGCCGTCCGAACGGCGCTCCATCATCAGCGGCATGCGCGTCCGCTCGGCGGACGGGAAGCTCCTGGGGTACGTGGCCCTCATCGGCCAGGAGCATCTCTACGTCCGGCGCTCGCCCTTCGTCCGCCACCGCGACTGGAAGGAGGCCCCCCTGTCCGCCGTGGGACGGGTGCTCCAGGGCGCCGTCATCCTGAAGGAGGGCACGGGCCCGCTGGCTCACGCGGATGCCATGTTTCACGGAGAAATCCCGACACAGACCCTGCCCCTGGTGCTGGGGCCCGAGCCGTCGCACGCGTGAGGCCGTCCGGCGGTGGACATTGAGGGGGGCGCGGACACCTGAAGTGTGATTCAACTCGGCGCCATGGCGACATCCCTCGAAGAGCTCTCCCAGCGGGTGTCCGCGGCGTTCGCGGACCGGGCGAAACTGAAGGACGCGGACACGGTGGCGGCGGTGCGCGAGACGCTCGCGCGGCTGGACACCGGTGAGTTGCGCGTCGCGGAGAAGGGCCCGGAAGGCTGGCGGGTCAACGCCTGGGTGAAGGAGGCCATCCTCCTGTTCTTCGCCGTGTCGGAGATGAAGGTGATGGAGGTGGGCCCCTTCGAGTTCTACGACAAGGTGCCCCTGAAGAAGGGCCTGGAGGCGGCGGGCGTGCGCGTGGTGCCTCCGGGCACCGTGCGCTACGGCGCCTTCGTGGAGAAGGGCGCGGTGGTGATGCCCGGGTACGTGAACATCGGCGCGCGGGTGGGCGCGGGCACCATGGTGGACACGTGGGCCACGGTGGGCTCGTGCGCGCAGGTGGGCCGCAACGTCCACCTGTCCGGCGGCGTGGGGCTGGGGGGCGTGCTCGAGCCGCCCACCGCGTCACCGGTCATCATCGAGGATGGCGCCTTCCTGGGCAGCCGCTCCATCGTGGTGGAGGGCGTGGTGGTGGAGGAGGAGGCGGTGCTCGGCGCCAACGTGGTGCTGACCGCGTCCACGCAGATCATCGACGTCACCGGGCCCCAGGAGGTCATCCACAAGGGCCGCGTTCCGGCGCGCAGCGTGGTGATTCCGGGCATGCGGGAGAAGCAGTTCCCCGCCGGGAAGTACATGGTCCCGTGCGCGCTCATCATCGGGCAGCGCAAGGCGTCCACCGACCAGAAGACCAGCCTCAACGCCGCCCTGCGGGACTTCGCCGTCGCGGTGTGAGCCTGCGACAAATCCGGCGCGGGCGGGGGCGCGTATAGGGGTTGTTACGCGACTTGTTACGTCCGCGCCGTTCTCAGGAGAGCATGGAACACCTCGACGACATCCTCCCCGAGTATCTGCTCGGGACCCTGGAGCCGGCCCGGCGCGACGCCGCGGCCCGGCACCTGGACGGCTGTGAGCGCTGCCGGGCGGAGTGGGCCCGGCTGTCGCCCGCCGTGGATGCGTTGGGGGCGCTGGTGGAGCCGGTGGCGCCCCCCGCCTCGGTGCTCACGCGCCTGATGGAGCGGATGGAGGGCCCCGGCCGCTTCGCCCGCTGGACCGGGAAGGTCGCCGCGTTCCTGGACGTGGCGGAGGCGCGGGCCCGCGAGCTGCTGGAGTCCATGGCGGAGCCCGCCAACTGGATGCCCGGCCCGGTGGAGGGCGTGGAGCTGATGCCGGTGGAGACGGGCCCCAGGCGCGAGGGGATGATGGCCGCCGTCGTGCGCCTCCAGCCCGGGGCCCGCTATCCGCGTCACACGCACCTGGGCCGCGAGTGGAACCTGGTGCTGGAGGGCGGCTTCCGCGAGGACTCCGGCCATGAAGTATGGCCCGGGGACGAGCTGGAGAAGGCGGACGGCTCGCTGCACGACTTCACCGCGTTGGGCGGGCCCGCGTGCGTCTGCGTCACGGTGTTGGATGGCGTGACGTCTTTCGAGGAGCTGGCGGACGGCGCCTGACGGGACGGTGTTCCGGGCCCGGGCGGGGAGTATGGTGCTTCGCGCATGGCCTCCATCGAACTCGCCACCCGACTCGCCCAGACGACGCTCGAGCTGTGTCGCATTGAAAGCCCCATTGGCCACGAGGGGCCCATCGCGGACCACGTGGAAGGCTGGGCGCTGAAGCACTTCCGCCGCGAGGAGGTCTTCCGCGTCGGGCACACGCTGCTGTTGGGCTCGCTGGAGGACCCCCGTCCCACGGTGGCGCTCATCGGCCACCTGGACACGGTGCCCATGCACCCCGGGGATGTGGGCCGCGCGCCGCGCATCGAAGGCGAGCGCGTGCACGGGCTGGGCGCATCCGACATGAAGGGCGGCGTCGCGGTGATGATGGCGCTGGCGGAGGACCTCCAGCGCGATGCGCTGCCCGTCAACGTGGCCTTCCTCCTGTACGAGCGCGAGGAGGGGGCCTACGCGGAGAGCGGCCTCATCCCGCTGTACGAGAAGCGGCCGGACCTGTCCCGCGTGAAGTTCGGCATCGCCATGGAGCCCACGGACGGCGTGGTGCAGGTGGGCTGCGTCGGCAGCATGCAGGTGACCGTCCGCTTCACGGGGCGCAGCGCGCACTCCGCGCGGCCGTGGCAGGGGGAGAACGCCATCCACAAGGCGGGGCCGCTGCTCACGGAGCTGCTCGGCCGCGAGCGCGTGGAGGTGAACGTCGCGGGCTTCCCCTTCTACGAGGTCATCAGCGCCACGCTGGCCAAGGGCGGCCGGGCGCGCAACGTGGTGCCGGAGGCGTTCGAGCTGAACCTCAACTACCGCTTCGCGCCGGGCAAGAGCGTGGCTCGGGCGAAGGAGGACGTGCTGGCGCTGGTGGCGGGCCGCGCGGAGGTGGAGTTCACGGACGCGTCGCCCAGCGGACCGGTGGCCGCGGGCAACCCGCTGTTCCAGCGGCTGATGTCGCTCACGGGGCTGCCCGCCGCGTCGAAGCAGGCGTGGACGGACGTGGCCCGCTTCGGCGAGTGGGGCGTGGACGCGGTGAACTTCGGGCCCGGTGAGACGGCGCAGGCGCACCAGCTCCACGAGAGCGCGCCCATCCCTCCGCTGGCCGTGGCGTACGAGAAGCTCGCCGCGTTCCTGAAGGGCGCGGCTTGAGCGCACCGCGCGTCGCCGTGCGCTCCGGGGCCGGATTTTCGGCCTCGCGCGGGATGTAGCACCGCGCGCATTCGTCATCTGGCGTGCATCTGCGCAGGGGGGCATGCGTGCACTTCCGGCGGTTGCGCTTACCCTCCAGGTGTTGTCATCCCTGGAGGTTGTTGATGCACGCCGAGTCGAACATGCAGGACCCGAACGAGACCCCGTCGTCCAACGCGGCGCTGCCGGCCGGTGAGGCCACGTCCGCCACGCCGTCGCGCCGCCGCTCCTCTGGCGCGCGCAAGGGCGCCCGCAAGGCGTCGTCCCGCCGCACGGGGGCCGCGAAGAAGGCGACCTCCAAGCGCACCACCGCGAAGAAGGCCGCGGGCAAGCGCACCGCGAAGAAGGCCACCCGCAAGCGTGGCACGGCGAAGCGCGGCGCCGCGAAGAAGGCCACCGCCAGGCGCGGCGCCCGCAAGGCCCCGGCCCGTCGCGCCGCCGCTGGCCGCACCGCGCGCAAGACGTCCGCTCGCAAGAGCCCCGCGCGCAAGACGTCCGCTCGCAAGAGCTCCGCGCGCCGCTCCACGCGCCGCTAGAAGGTCACGCGAGGGTCACGCGGGGATGCGGATTCTCAATCCCTGATCCAAGTGGGTCATCCCCCATCCCCGCGAACCCTTATTCACTGGATTAACCAACGTTTCCTGCTCAGCTGGTTGTCCGTGGTGTTGCCCACTGGACGACAGTACAAGCCCCCGGGGATCAACGAGGGGCGAGCATGTCCAAGGGGAAGCAGAAGCAACCGTTCCAGTTGCCGGATTTCTACGTGCCGTGGCCGGCGCGCCTGAATCCGAACCTGGAAGGGGCCCGCGCGCACACCAAGGCGTGGTCCTACCAGATGGGCATCCTGGGCCCGCCGCGGGATGGCACGGACCGCGAAATCTGGTCCGAGCGCCGCTTCGACGGCATGGACTACGCGCTGCTCTGTGCGTACACGCACCCGGAGGCGCCGGGCCCGGAGTTGGACCTCATCACGGACTGGTACGTCTGGGTCTTCTACTTCGACGACCACTTCCTGGAGGTCTTCAAGTACTCGCGTGACGTGAAGGGCGGCCAGGCCTACCTGGACCGGCTGCCGCTGTTCATGCCGCTGGACATGACCCCGCCGCCGGAGCCCACCAACCCGGTGGAGCGCGCCCTCTGGGACTTGTGGCAGCGCACCGTGCCCTCCATGTCCATGGACTGGCGCAAGCGCTTCTACGAGAACACCAAGCACCTGCTCGATGAATCGATGTGGGAGATCGAGAACATCAGCGAGGCGCGCGTCTCCAACCCCATCGAGTACATCGAGATGCGGCGCAAGGTGGGCGGCGCGCCCTGGTCTTCCGACCTGGTGGAGCACGCCGTCGCCGCGGAGATTCCGGACCGCGTCGTGAAGAGCCGGCCGATGCGCGTCTTCAAGGACACGTTCTCGGACGCGGTGCACCTGCGCAACGACCTGTTCTCCTACGAGCGCGAGCTGGAGGAGGGCGAGCTCTCCAACGGCGTGCTGGTGGTGGAGAAGTTCCTCGACTGCGACACCCAGCGCGCGGCGGAGCTGGTCAACGACCTGCTGACGTCGCGGCTCCAGCAGTTCGAGACCACGTTCGCCACGGAGCTGCCGTGGCTGTTCGCGGAGTACGGGCTCAACCCGGTGGAGCAGGCGCAGGTGCTCACGTACCTGCGGGGCCTCCAGGACTGGCAGTCCGGCGGCCACGAGTGGCACATGCGCTCCAACCGCTACATGAACCAGCACTCGGAGGAGCGGCCGGCGCTGTCCATCCCCGTGCCCTCCGGTCTGGGCACCTCCGCGCTGCGGATTCCGCTGACGCCGGGCGGGCTGGGGCTGGGGCCTCGCTCCCGGTCGCTGAGCCACGTGCCCCGCCAGTACGTGGGCCCCACGAAGCTGCCGAAGTTCTACATGCCGTACAGCACGTACCAGAGCCCGCACCTGGACCGCGCGCGCAAGAACTCCAAGGAGTGGGCACGGCGGATGGGGATGCTGGAGGTGGTGCCCGTCGTGGGGTTCTACGTCTGGGACGACCACAAGTTCGACGCGGCGGACGTGGCCCTCTGCGGCGCGTACATCCACCCGGACGCGACGCCGGAGCAGCTGGACCTGACGGCGTGCTGGCTCGTCTGGGGCACCTACGCGGACGACTACTTCCCCATGCTCTACGCGAACACGCGGGACATGGCGGGCGCGAAGATGTTCACCGCGCGGCTGGGCCAGTTCATGCCGGATGACGTGGAGGCCGCCAACGCCGCGGTGCCCACGAATCCCGTGGAGCTGGGCCTGGCGGACCTGTGGAAGCGCACCGCCGGCCCGCTGTCGCCGCGCGGCCGCAAGCTGTTCCGCAAGGCCATCCAGGACATGACGGACAGCTGGGTGTGGGAGCTGAACAACCAGCTCACCAACCGCGTGCCGGACCCCGTGGACTACGTGGAGATGCGCCGCAAGACGTTCGGCTCGGACCTCACCATGAGCCTGTCGCGCCTGTCCAAGGGCGACGCGGTGCCGGAGGACGTCTTCAACACCCGCACGCTGCGCGGGCTGGAGAACTCCGCCGCGGACTACGCGTGCTTCGTCAACGACCTCTTCTCCTACCAGAAGGAGATCCAGTTCGAGGGCGAGCTCAACAACTGCGTGCTCGTCATCCAGAAGTTCCTGGGCGTGGACAAGGACGAGGCCGTGAGCGTGGTCAACGCGCTGATGACCGCGCGCATGCAGCAGTTCCAGCACCTGGTGGCCAAGGAGCTGCCGGTGGTCATCCGCACCTTCGACCTGGATGCGAAGGCGCAGGAGAAGCTGAACAAGTACGTGGAGCAGCTCCAGCAGTGGATGGCGGGCATCCCCATGTGGCACGCGGAGGTGACCCGTTACACCGAGACGGAGCTCCTCCACGACGCGGCGCCGAAGCTCAAGGTCGGGAACGTCTCCGCCCTGGGCACCTCCGCCATGCGCATCGCCGAGCTGTTCCGCGCCGGCAGGTCCTGAGTCCCACCGAAGTCCGAAGCCTTTTTGAATCCTTAACCTGGAGAGGGTGACCCCATGTCCAACGACCTGAAGAAGTTCGATGACAACAACCAGAGCCTTGGCACGCAGGCGGCGCGTCAGCTGGCGACGACGACCAAGTCCGAGCCGCAGATGCAGGGCATCTCCTCGCGGTGGCTGCTCAAGCTGCTGCCGTGGGTGCAGGTGTCCGGCGGTACGTACCGCGTCAACCGCCGCATGACCTACGCGGTGGGCGACGGCCGCGTCACCTTCACCAGCACCGGCGCCAAGGTGCAGGTGATTCCGCAGGAGCTGGGCGAGCTGCCCCTCTTGCGCGGCTACGAGGACGTGGAGGCGCTGACCGCGCTGGCCAACCGCTTCGTGCAGAAGGAGTACAAGGCCGGTGAGGTCATCACCGAGGCCGGCAAGGAAGCGGACTCCATCGTCCTCATCGCCCACGGCAAGGTGAACCGCATCGGCACCGGCAAGTACGGCGAGCCGCTGGTGCTGGAGACGCTGGCGGACGGCGACCACTACAGCTACCAGGCGCTCCTGGAGTCGCAGGACTACTGGCAGTTCACGGCCAAGGCCGTGACGCCGGTCATCGCGCTCATCCTCCAGCAGTCCGCCTTCGAGGCGGTGGTGGCGCAGGTCCCGTCGCTGCAGAAGCACATCGAGGACTTCAAGGCCCGCTCCAGGAAGAAGCAGGACACGTCCGGCCAGAAGGCCATCGAGCTGGCCGCCGGCCACCACGGCGAGCCCGTGCTGCCCGGCACCTACGTGGACTACGAGACGCACCCGCGCGAGTACGAGCTGGCCGTCGCGCAGACCGTGCTGCAGATCCACACGCGCGTCGCGGACCTCTTCAACGACCCCATGAACCAGACCCAGCAGCAGCTGCGTCTGACCGTGGAGGCGCTGAAGGAGCGCAAGGAGCACGAGCTCATCAACAACCGCGAGTTCGGCCTGCTGCACAACGCGGACCTGAAGCAGCGCATCCACACCCGCTCCGGCGCGCCGACGCCGGACGACATGGACGAGCTGCTGGCCACGGTGTGGAAGGAGCCGTCGTTCTTCCTGGCCCACCCGCGCGCCATCGCCGCGTTCGGGCAGGAGTGCAACAAGCGGGGCATCTACCCCACCAGCATCGACATGAACGGGAACCACGTGCCCGCGTGGCGCGGCATCCCCATCGTGTCCTGCAACAAGCTGCCCATCAGCGAGTCGCGCACCACGTCCATCATGCTGATGCGCGTGGGTGAGAAGAACCAGGGCGTCGTCGGTCTGCACCAGGCGGGCATCCCGGATGAGATCGAGCCCAGCCTGAACGTGCGGTTCATGGGCATCAACGAGAAGGCCATCATGAACTACCTGGTGACGGCGTACTTCTCCGCGGCGGTGCTGACGCCGGACGCGCTGGGCATCCTGGAGAGCGTGGAGCTGGGCCGCTCGTAGTTCTTCGTCCGCACGTAACGGGAAGGTTCTTCCATGACGACTTCACAGAAGGACGTAGCGGCGCACGAGGGCACCACCCTCAGCACGGCGGGTGCGCGCCAGCTCGCGACGACGACGAAGACGCAGCCGGTGATGCAGGGCATCTCGCCCCGCTACCTGCTGAACATCCTGCCCTGGGTGCAGGTGTCCGGCGGCACGTACCGCGTGAACCGGCGGCTGACGTACACCGTGGGCGACGACCGGCTGAACTTCAGCAACATCGGCGTCAAGGTGGAGGTCATCGCCCAGGAGCTGCTCAAGCTGCCGCTGATGCGGGGCTTCCAGGACGTGGATGACCTGCTCATCCGCACCCTGGCCGGCCGCTTCATCCAGCAGCACTACAAGGCGGGCGACGTCATCGTGGAGGCGGGCAGGTCCGCCGAGCACGTGATGCTCATCGCCCACGGCAAGGCGCAGAAGCTGACGGCCGGCAAGTACGGCGACCCCGTGGTGCTGGACACGCTGGCGGACGGCGACCACTTCGGTGACCAGTCGGTGGTGGAGTCGAACGACGTGTGGCCCTTCACCGTCAAGGCCATCACGGCCTGCACGGTGATGGCGCTGCCGCAGGAGGTGTTCGAGTCCCTCATCAGCCAGTCCCCGGCGCTGAAGGCGCACGTGGAGCGCTACCGGGCCAACCTGAAGAAGCCCCAGGACAAGGCGGGGCAGGCCGCCATCGCGCTGGCCGCCGGTCACCACGGCGAGCCCGTGCTGCCCGGCACCTTCGTGGACTACGAGCTGAAGCCGCGCGAGTACGAGCTGAGCGTGGCGCAGACCATCCTGCGCGTGCACACCCGCGTGTCGGACGTCTTCAACGACCCGATGAACCAGACCGCGGAGCAGCTGCGGCTGACCATCGAGGCGCTGAAGGAGCGCAAGGAGTGGGAGCTCATCAACAACCCGGAGTTCGGCCTGCTGCACAACGCCGACCTCAAGCAGCGCATCAACACCCGCTCGGGTCCGCCGACGCCGGACGACATGGATGAGCTGGTGTCGCGCCGCCGCAAGACGCGCTACTTCCTGGCCCACCCGCGCGCCATCGCGGCGTTCGGCCGGGAGTGCAACAAGCGCGGCCTGTACCCCACGGTCGTGGACGTGGGCGGACACAAGTTCCAGGCGTGGCGCGGGGTGCCCATCCTCCCGTGCGACAAGCTGCCCATCAGCCGGGAGAACACCACCTCCATCATCGCCATGCGCACCGGTCAGGACGACCAGGGCGTGGTGGGCCTGCACAACGCGGGCATCCCCGACGAGGTGGAGCCGAGCCTCACCGTGAAGCGCATGGCCGTGAACGACCAGGCCATCACGAACTACCTGGTGAGCACCTACTACTCCGCCGCCGTGCTCGTCCCGGACGCGCTGGGCGTGCTGGAGAACGTGGCGCTCGGCGGCTGAAGAAGTTCCTCGCTGTGAGACATGGACGGGCCCGGTGCCTTCGGTGCGCCGGGCCCGTTGTCTTTCAACGGCACCGGGCGAAGTACCAGCGCAGCTGCACCTGGCCCCGGAGCACCGGCCCGTCATCCGTGTCCTGGCCGGGCGCCGTGGTGAGGGAAGCGATGGCGCGGGTGCAGCCGGGCAGCTTCACGTCGATGCCAGCGCCCGGGTGGAAGCGATTGTCGGTGCCGTCGAAGGCCAGCTCCGCGCGGAAGTCGGCCACGGAGGTCTTTCGCTGCACGCCCAGCCCGGCGCGCAGCGCCCTGCTGTCGCGGAACAGGTCCAGCGCCTGCATCGTGGCGAGCGCGTCGAAGCGCCGGCCGAGCGCGGCCTGTCCGGTCAGCCAGAACGTGTGCTTCGTGTCGCGGAGCCCGTCGCCCGTGAGCACGCCGCCCTCCGTGCGGGCGGAGACGCCCCATCCGCCGGAGATTTGAACGTCTCCGCTCCGGGAGCGCATCTGTCTTTCAGCCCGGTCGAAGATGGCGGACAGGTCCACGCCCCGCTCGGACACGTCCTCGTCCGAGTCCGCGGGCGGCGGGATGCCATGCCGCTCCAGCTCCTCCGCCACCCGTTCGGGCAGGTCGGAGTTGAGCACGGGGTCGTGCGGATCATGGAACGTCGCCCGGAGCCCGAGCCCCACGCGCCATGCGCCCGTGCCATCCAGGTCCGGCAGCACGGCCGCGGACACCGTCGTCTTCGTCAGCACCCGCATCAGCCGGCCCGCCACCGAGTTCGAGCGGTAGCGGGCCAGGCTCCGGACGCCACCGCCGAAGAGGAAGTAGGGCGCGACGTCCAGGCTGAGTCCTGGCCGGAGCCCATCCGGCGCCGCTGAGGCCAGCACCGTGGTCATCACCGGCTTGGGCGCGGCGCCGAGCAGCACGCGCAGCGGCGCCTCCTCCATGGCGACCAGGGCCGGTGACTCCGGCACGTCCACGTCGAGCACGTAGCGGTAGAGGTTGATGGTGTCGCTGTCCCGCGCGCTCGCCGCGCCCGGGGCGAGCAGGGCGCCCATCAGCGACAGGCTGGCGAGCCTCCTCACGCGAGTCCCAAGCCGCGGAGATAGTCATTGGCGAAGGCCGCGCGCAGCTCCGGCGTGGGGAGCAGGGCCTGCCTGGCACCGAGCCAGGAGTCCACGCGTGCCGTGCCGTACCGGCTTCGCACCGCCGGGCCGTCCAGCTCGTGGAACTTCCCCCAGTGGTACGTGTGCGGGATGGAGGACGCGGCGAGCTGCTGCCAGACGCGGCGGTTGTAGGACTTCGTGCGGGTGGACGACGCGCCGTCGATATCGAGGACGCACGTCATGGGCGCGTGCTGGGTGAACGCCAGCGTGGCCCGGGAGGGCAGGGTGTAGCGCAGCCCGAACAGCCCGGGGAACGCGTGGGCGCGATTGATGGCGAGGGCCATCTCCACCGTCTCGCGCACCCGGCCGAGCGGCACGCCCACCGCGCTGCCCCAGGCCTTGCCCCGGGTGGTCGTGTCGGTGAACAGCTCGCCGTGCGTCCCGCAGATGTTTTCGTATTCCGTGTAGAAGCGGTCCATCAGCCGCGACAGCAGGGGGATGGTCAGCTCCGAGACCATGTCCGTCAGCACGCCGATGATCTCGAGCCCGTTGTCCCCTTGGGTCAGCTTGCTGCCGGGGCTGGGCGGGGTCGAACCATCCGGACAATGCGCGTGCTTGTACATCACCGTGACGAAGACGCCCCGGTCCATGTCGTTGGGGTTGATGACCGCCGTGAAGTGATAGGGCTTGAGCCCCGGCGGGCCCGGCAGCGTGATGCCGGAGAAGTCCAACTGGTCGAACGCGCGCCAGAGCCCTTCATCGAGCGGCATCAGCCGGCGGTACGCCTGGAGGTAGTAGAGGTCCACCACCTCCAGGAGGACGCCGTGCACCAGCCCGAAGCCGCCCAGGCCCACCAGGGCGGCGTTGAAGAGGGCGTCGTCCCGGACGAGCTCCGCGCCCAGCTTCTGGGGGATCTCGTCGTGGATGACCGGCGCGCTGGCCCGCTCCAGCCAGACGTGGCGGTCCGGTGAGACGACGAGGTGCAGCCCCACCACGGAGTCCTGGAGGGCGCCGGTCTCCAGATTCGAGCCATGCGTGCCCGTCCCGATGGCCCCGGCGATGGTCTGTCCGTTGCTCGCGCCCGAGGTGGTCAGCGACTTGCCGATGCTCTTCAGGAAGTGGTTCAGCTCCGCGACGGAGACCCCACACTGCGCGAAGAGCAGGTCCTCCCTCCGGCCTGGAAAGGCGGGATGGGTGCGGGGCGCGGGGAAGAGGTAGTTCAGCGGCCGGGTGTTGACGAGGATGCCGCTGGTGGCGGGCGCCTTGGAGAAGGACCAGCCGCCGCCCAGGCCGCGGATCTCCAGGCGCTCGGTGAGCGCGCGCTGGATGAGCCCCTGGAGGCCCACGGTGGTATCGATGTAGCCCGGCACCGTGGACTGGGAGGCATCCTCGTTCCAGACGTCCACCAGCAGCTCCAGCTTCTGGGTGTAGCTCTGGTGCCAGTTCTGCCAGCGCTTCTGGCTGCTCTCGTGGATGACGGGGGGCATGGCCTACCGCACCCCGAGGTCGCCGGGCGTGGGCTGGGCCTTGGCGCAGCGCCACTCCACCCGCTGCGGCATGGCCAGGCCGAGCGTCAGCACGCTGATGAGCGCGAAGCCCACGTTGGTGCTCTGGGTGACCTCCGCGAGCGCCTGGCCCTGGCAGTTGTCCACCCGGGGCCGCTCCTGGACCAGCCCCCAGCCCAGGGACCAGAGGACCTCGCCTTGTGGTTCGGTGGCGCTGGCCCCCGCGGCGCCGGGCACCTGGACGCGGTAGTGCGCGCAGGCCGCGCTCAAGCCCAGACACAGCAACGCCGCCGCACGCTTGGACATGCCCGAGCATGGGTCTTGCCAGAGGGGGGGACCACGCGGCCGACGGTCGTGGACGTCTGTCTGGCATTTCACGCTCACGCGCCACCGTCATGCGTGTAGGGTGCCCCACGTGCCCTTCGCATCCCGCACAGTGCTGGCCGTCCTCCTCGGGATCGCCATCGGAGTGGCGGTCGGGCTCGGCGGCTTCACCTTCGCGTACGCGAAGGGCTCGTCGTACCTGCGGGACGACCCCGCCGCCTGTGCCAACTGCCACATCATGAACGAGCAGTACGACGGCTGGCGCAAGAGCAGCCACCACGCGGTGGCCACCTGCAACGACTGTCACACGCCCGCGGGCCTTGTTCCCAAGTACTACACGAAGGCGAGCAACGGCTTCTGGCACTCCTTCTACTTCACCACCGGCACCTTCCCGGACCCCATCCGCCTGCGTCCGGGCAACCGTGTGGTGACGGAGAACGCGTGCCGCAAGTGCCACGCCTCCATCGTGGAGGCCATCGAGACGCCGCCCACGGGGCACGGGCAGGTGGCCCCCGGCGAGCAGCTCCAGTGCCTCACCTGCCACAACTCCGTGGGCCATCCCGAAGGGTCGGGGAACCCCGAGCTCATCCGTAAGGAGATTGAACGATGACCGAGCCCGAGAAGGCTCCGGAGAAGCACCGGCGGTTCAGCGGCACGAAGCTCGTGGTGGCCGTCGCGGTGGCGGCGGCGCTGGCCTCGGCGGGCGTCACCGCGCTCCTGGTCAACATCATGGAGCGCAAGCAGGAGGCGAAGAACCCCTTCTACCGGGTGGTGGAGCTCAATGACACCATCACGGACCCCGCCGTGTGGGGGAAGAACTTCCCGCTGCAGTACGACGGCTACAAGCGCACGGTGGACCAGAAGCGCACCCGCTACGGTGGCAGCGAGGCGGTGGCGCGCACGCCCACCCAGGCGGATCCGCGCTCGGTGGTGGCGCAGAGCCGGCTGGAGGAGGACCCTCGCCTGGTCACCCTGTGGAGCGGCTACGCCTTCGCCAAGGACTTCCGCGAGGAGCGCGGCCACGCGTACATGCTGGACGACCAGACCTTCACCCAGCGGCAGCAGGTGACGCAGCAGCCGGGCACCTGCATCCACTGCCACGGCAGCGTGTACGTGCCCTACAAGAAGCTGGGGGACGGGGACCTCATCAAGGGCTTTGAAAAGATGAACCAGATGCCCTTCGCCGAGGCGCGCAAGCTCGTGGAGCACCCGGTGTCCTGCATCGACTGCCACGACCCCACCACGATGCAGCTGCGCGTCACGCGCCCCGGCTTCATCGAGGGCATCGCCGCGCTCAAGGCCAGCCAGGGCGTGCCGGACTTCAAGGTGAACGAGGACGCGACCCGCCAGGAGATGCGCACGTACGTGTGCGGGCAGTGCCACGTCGAGTACTACTTCAAGGGCAAGGAGAAGCGCCTCACGTACCCCTGGGCCAAGGGCATCAACGTGGACCAGATCATGGCGTACTACGACGAGGACGGGCACGCCGACTGGACCCACGCGCTCACCGGAGCGAAGGTCCTCAAGGCGCAGCACCCCGAGTTCGAGATGTACAACCAGGGCATCCACGCGAAGAGCGGCGTGGCGTGCGCGGACTGCCACATGCCCTACCAGCGCGAGGGGGCGATGAAGGTCAGCGACCACCACGTGCGCAGCCCGCTGCTCAACATCAACCGCGCCTGCCAGACGTGCCACAAGTGGAGCGAGGCGGAGCTGCTCTCTCGCGCTGAAACCATCCAGACGCGCACCTTCCAGACGCGCAACATCGCCATGGACGCGCTGGTGGACCTCATCCACGACCTGGAGAGCGCACGGAAGGTGGGAGCGTCCGAGGAGTCGCTGGCCAGGGCTCGCGACCTTCAGAAGCGCGCCCAGTTCTACCTGGACTTCGTGGAGGCGGAGAACTCCATGGGCTTCCACGCGGACCAGGAGGCGGTGCGCATCCTGAGCAACTCCATCAACTTCTCCCGCCTGGGCCAGAACGCGCTGCGGCCCGGCGGAGGGGCCTCCACGGCGCCGGACCAGCGGCCCGCGGGAGCGCCCGCCGCCAACGGAAGCGGGGGCGCTCCACAGGGCGCGAAGTAGGCGCTCAGTACTTCACGCGCACCAGGAAGACGTCTCCGCGTGTGGGCTTGAGCTTGTCCACGCCGAAGTCGGTGACGCGGTCGGTGTAGCCGTACAGCACCGCGTCGCCGTCCGGCATCAACGTCACCGCAGGCACCGCCTCCACGCCGTACAGCTCGCCGCGCGCTTCCGGCGCGGTGCCCAGGAAGAGGCGCGAGGCCAGCGGCTGTCCCGCGGGGTCGAAGCGCTGGGTGAAGAGCTGCGCGGACCCCAGGCCGTCCGTGCCCGAGGCGCCGTTCTCCAGCCACGAGTACGTGTAGCCCACCACCAGCACCTCGCCGGTGGAGTGGATGGCCACGCCCTGCACGGACGCGTCCACGCCCAGGTCTCGCGCCCAGCGCTCGGTGCCGTCCGCGCCCGTCACCACCACGAAGGGGCTGGGGCTGGAGGCGCCCTTCAGCGACGTGCCCGCCCAGGAGAAGCTGCCCTGGTAGTCGCCGCCCGCCACCACGTCACCGGCGGCGTCGCGGCTCACGTCCAGGACGCTCCCCTTCACGCCAGGGCGCACCTTCGCCCAGCCGAGCGCGCCGTTCTGCCGGTACAGCGCCACGAACGGGCTGCCTGAACCGGAGCCCTGCGTGACGTTGGTGCCGAAGCGCACGGTGCCCGTGTAGCGCCCCGCCACCGCCACGCTGCCGTCCGCGGCGGGGGCCAGGGACAGGGGCTCGGCGCCCGCGCCCTCGGACTCCGCGCTGCCCACGGCGAAGGCGCGCTCCGCGGTGCCGTCCGCCGTGAACACCGCCACGCCGGCCGGAGACCCCTTCACCTCGTTGCCCAGGTCCACGTTGCCCGGCGCGGTATAGGCCACGTAGAGCCTTCCTTCCGCGTCCGCCGCCACGTCCTTCACCGTCAGCTCGCTGGGGATCCGGTGGGCCCAGAGCGTCGAGCCGTCCGCGGACAGCTTCGCGATGATGGCGCCGTCACGGAGCTTGCCCGTGCCCAGGTCCACCGTGCCCTGGATGTTGCCGGCCAGGAGCATGCCGCCACTGCCGTCCGCCGCCACGCGGGCTCGCACGTCCGCGCGCAGCTCGACGGGCGTGGGGTCCACGCGCACGTCGTACGTCCGGGTCCACAGCGTCTGCCCGCCGCCGGAGCGCCGCGTGAGGACCAGGTCCACGGCGTCATCCGTGGGCGTGCGCGCGTCCAGGTCGTCGTAGCCGTGCACGGCGGCGGTGAAGAGGTCGCCCGTCGTGGCGTCCACCGCCAGGTCCAGCGCCAGGTCGTCCTGCGCGGCGCCCTCCTTCGCGAGCCACAGCGTGGCCCCCGAGGCGGGCGGCACCTTCTCCGGCTCCTTCACCGGAGGCGGTTGGGTCTGGGGGTTCTCATTGCCCGGCGGCGGCTGCGTGCCGCTGCCCGGTGGAGGTACCTCGACCGGGACCGAAGGCTGCTCATCGGGTGGACACCCCAACTTCGAATCCTGGCAGGTGTCCGGATCAGGCTTTTCAGCCCCACCTCCGCACCCCCACCCTCCGCCGACTGCGAAACCCAGCACCGTCGCGCCCACGACAGTCCGGCGCCACCCCCGCCCCAGATACATGGAATCCCCTCCGTGTACGGCAGGGTTCGCATGCCATCCCACCCCGGCAAATACGGCACGGAAGGTTGCTCGGCCGCCCGCTGCCGGACGGCGCGTGGAGCTCACGGATGGGGTTCGGGACGCCGTGGGTGGGCGACGCGAGCACCCACGAAGGTCCTCGCGTTACCCACCCCGGCGCAAAGCCAGACACTACCGCCAGAAGCCGATGGAGACGCCCCAGTTGGAGTAGCGGCTCGCCAGGTCGAACGACGCGGTGATGGACCAGTCCTCCCAGTAGCGCAGCACGAACAGCTCGAAGCCACCGGTGAGGTGCGGCCGGGGGTTCCGATCCCGGAACGGGGACGGCTCCAGCCACGTGCCCGCGCGCAGGCGCAGGAGGCCCGGGAAGGTGTCCCACTCCGCGCCCAGGCGAGGCTGGAAGGTGGCGGTGTCGCCCACGGGCTGCGGCTCCGTGGTGGTGGCCAGCGAGCGCGACGCCACCGCGTTGCTCACGCTGGAGATGAGGTCCACCTGCGCGGTGATGAGCCACCGGCCCGCCAGTGCGTCGCGGGGCTCCTCCTCCGGCACCGGCAGTGCGTCCCCGTCCACCTGGAGCTGCCGCCGGGCGGCGGGGGACAGCCGGTTGTAGCGGTGCGCGCCTTCGCCCAACCGCCAGCTGGCGCCCAGCGACAGCACCGCGGGGGACACCACGGCCGCGTAGATCTGCCGGCCCGCGATGAAGGGGCTCTGGTCGTCATCGCGGCGCCAGCCCGCCACCACCTCCGGGCGCACCGACACGCCAATGCGGTAGGGGCGCCCATGCGGACGGAAGAGCATGTCCACCGCCACGCCGGTGTCGCCGTAGCGCCAGGACTGGTCGCCCAGCTCACTGAAGCTGGCCTGCGCGGAGAAGATGCCCAGCGACAGGATGAAGTCGTCCTGGCCGAAGGCGATGGAGCCCGCGAGCGTGGACTGGGTGAGGGAGACGCGCAGCTTCTCGCCCTCGCCCCGGCAGCCCAGGGTGAGGCAGTAGCCGGTGCGGCTGTTGCGCCACAGGAAGCCGATGCCGAAGCGCTTGTATTGCAACATCAGCGCGCCCAGCAGCTGGCGGCTGTCCACGGATTCGTCGGCCTGGCCGTCGTTGTCCACGTCCCGGCGCTTGGTGCCGGTGAAGGGCAGGTCCAGCCAGGACAGGGTGACGCCCAGGTCCCAGTCGCGCTCCAGCGACGGGCTGCGCTGGGCCAGGGCGGCCAGGTTGCTGGACACGCCCGCCGCGCCCTCCGCGATGCCCACGTAGGCGCCGCCCAGGCCCACCACGCGCGCCGACCCCAGCAGCGCGCCGGAGTTGAAATACAGACGTTCCGGACGGGGCTCCGTGGGAGCGTCGTCCTGGGCCAGGGCCGGGAGCGCGGCGAGGAACACCGCGCACACCAGGGCCGCCAGGGTGCCACGCACGCCGTGAATCACCGGACGGCGGCCCCTTCGCCGAAGAGGCGGTCCGCCTCCGCCGCCAGGGAGGTGTCGCGGGACGTGAGGCCGCCCGCGTCGTGCGTCACCAGCGCCAGCGTCACCTTGCGCCACCGGATGTCGATGTCCGGGTGGTGGTCCGCGGCCTCCGCGGCCTTCGCCACGCGCTCCACGAAGGCGATGCCCTCCAGGAACGAGGGCGCTTCGTAGGTGCGGCGGATCATCCCGCCCTCGTGCTTCCAGGCGGGGTGCTGGGTGAGGAAGGTCTGGAGCGCATCCGGGGAGAGCAACGTGCGGTCGTAGGCCATGGCGGCCGTTCTACCCGCTCCCCCGCCCGATGGAAGCCCCGGCGCGTTCAATGCGCCGGGCTCCTTTGTCTCATTTCACGCGCGCGAAACCGCCTGCTTCCACTTTTCCAGGTGGCGCGCTCGCACCTCCGGCTTCATCTTCGGCTTGAAGGTCTTGTCCGCCTTCCACGCGCGGCGGATGGCGTCCGGGCTGGTCCACACGCCCGCGCCCAGGCCGCCCAGGAAGGCCGCGCCCAGGGACGTGGTCTCCAGGTTGCGCGGGCGGACCACTGGCACGCCCAAGAGGTCCGCCTGGTACTGCATGAGCAGGTTGTTGGCCGCGGCGCCGCCGTCCGCCTTGAAGACGGGGATGTTCCGTCCGCTGTCCTTGCGCATGGCCTCCGCCAGGTCGTGGATTTGGAGGGCCACGCCCTCCAGCGTCGCGCGCGCCAGGTGCGCCACGGTGGTGGAGCGGTCGATGCCGGCGAACAGGCCGCGCGCCTCCGGGCGCCAGTGAGGCGCGCCCAGGTCCGCGAGCGCCGGGACGAAGACGACGTCGCCGGAGTCCTTCACGCTGGCGGCGAGCGCCTCCACGTCCGGGGCCTTCTTGATGACCTTGAGGCCGTCGCGCAGCCACTGCACGGCGGCGCCCGCGATGAAGGAGCTGCCCTCCAGCGCATAGTTCGTGGTGTTGCCCAGCTTCCACGCCACGGTGGTGAGCAGCCCCGCGGTGGAGCGCACCGGCTGGGTGCCGGTGTTCATGAGCAGGAAGGCGCCGGTGCCGTAGGTGCACTTGGATTCACCGGGCTCGAAGCACGCCTGCCCGAAGAGGGCCGCCTGCTGGTCGCCGGCCATGCCCGCGACGAGGATGCCGTCCGGCAGGCTGCGCATGCCGCGCGTGGTGCCGTACACCTCCGCGTTGCCGCGAATCTCCGGCAGGCACGCGCGCGGCACGCCCAGGAGCGAGCACAGCTCGTCATCCCAGTTGAGCGTGCGCAGGTCCATCAGCAGCGTGCGGCTGGCGTTGGACACGTCCGTGACGTGGGCGGTGCCGCCGGTGAGCTTGTGCACGAGCCACGAGTCCATGGTGCCGAAGCACACGTCGCCCTTCTCGGCGCGCTTCTTCGCGCCCTTGAGGTGCTGGAAGAACCAGGTGAGCTTGGTGCCGGAGAAGTAGGGGTCCAGCACCAGGCCCGTCACCTCGCGCACGCGGGGCTCCACACCCTGGGCCTTGAGCCGCTGACAGATGTCCGCGGTGCGGCGGTCCTGCCAGACGATGGCGCGGGCCAGGGGCTCGGAGGTCTCACGGTCCCAGAGGCCCGTGGTCTCGCGCTGGTTGGTGATGCCCACCACGGCGATGTCGCTGCCGGTGAGGCCGGCGTCCTTGAGCGCGCGCGCGATGCACCACTCGCTGGTGTTCCAGATGTCGATCAGGTCGTGCTCCACCCACGACGGCTTGGGGAAGTGCTGGGGCAGCTCCTTGTAGGAGCGGCCCACCACCTGCAACCGGGTATCGAGGATGGAGACGTGGGTCCCCGTGGTGCCCTGGTCCAGCGCCAGGACGTATTTCGCCTTCGCCATGCGTGCGGAGCCTCTTTCGTCGGCCAGTGGCCGGACACGGAAGGGGACCCTACTCCAAGCGGAGGCGCCCGCACCCACGGCGCGTGCGGGATGTCAGGCACCGGGAGCAGTCCGTGGAACGCTCCCGTGCCCGCGTGGGGGTGCCGCGACGGCGCGCCTGTCCGGGGGAAGTCCACGGTACTTCCCGGCGCTGCCGCGCGCGGCGGCCCGCTCTCAGTAACCCGTGACCCGCGAGCGGTTGTTGAAGTAGCGGCGCAGGCCGTAGGCGCCCAGGCCCGCGAGAATCATCCGGCCCAGCGAGCCGCCCGCGCCGGAAGACCTGCGTCCCCGGTATCCATAGCCAATGGGACGGCGGCCGTAGGCGCTACGCCCGCGGTTCCAGCCACTGCCCCTGAAGACGCTCCGTTGCGACGCGCCCAGCGCGCCCAGCAGGTTGGATAGCAATGCCATGGTGTCACTCCGTGGTGAGGGGTACGGGGCCCATGCGTCCCCGACGGGGGTCGGACCCGTGAAGGACGCGCGTGCGTTGAAAGGTGGGCCTTACGCCGTGTGTCGACACCCCATGTCGAACAGGGCGCGCGAAAGCCCGTGTCCCGGGCCGGAGGGCAGGCGGGCGGGTTGATGGAGCACGGGGGCTACGGGAACGGCGCGGATCCGGATGCATGGGATTGAGGCGCCCTGGCAGTGGCCGCCTGCCCATCGAACGGAAGCCCTGGCCAGGTGAGGCAAGGCCCACCCGGTTCCATGCCCTGGTGAACGTCTCCAGATTTCCGTCCAGGAAGCCGCGACACGCATGGGGGTCCGTCATCCCTGTGGGGCGGACCCCCATGTTCTTCTCAGGCGCGCGGGATGTGTCCCTGTTCCCGCAGGAATGTGACGGTGCGGGCCACGCCGTCCGCGAGCGGGGTGGGGCGGAAGGCCAGCTCCCGCTGGGCCCTGGCCGCGTTCACGCGGGCCTCCCAACGCATGAAGGACAGCTGGCCGGGCGCGACGAGCGGCGTGAAGGGGAATACGCGCGCGAGCGGCGCGGACACGCGGGCCAGGGCCTCCATCAGGAAGACGGGCGCGACGGCGGGCGGCTTTCCGGCCCCCGCGGCCTGGTGGATGGCGAGCGCGAGGTCCGCGTTGCTGACGAACTGGTCGGCGACGAGGTAGCGCTCGCCGTTGACGCCGTCTTTCGCGGCGGCGAGGTGCACGTCGGTGCAGCCGTCCACGTAGACCACGGACATGCCGCCCGGCGGCAGCAGCGGGGCCTTCTTGTTGAGCAGCTGGATGAAGAAGGAGTTGAGCCCCACGTGCACGGGGCTGGGGCCGTAGACGGCGGCGGGGTTGACGTAGACGACGTCCAGGCCCTGCTGGCGGATGGCCTCCACGGCGCGCTCGGCGTCCTGCTTGGAGCGCTCGTAGACGGTGGGCTTGGGGTGCGGGTCGATATGCGCTTCGGTCAGCTCCCCGCCCCGGGGCGCGGCGAAGACATCCATGGTGGACGTGTAGACCACGCGGCGCACCCTCGCGGCGTGCGCGGCGGACAGGACGTTCACGCTGCCCTGGCGGTTCACGCGGTCGAAGATGGAGTCGTCCCGGTGCCACTGCTCCGGCATGCCCGCGGCGTGGAAGACGAGCTCCACGTCATGCAGGGCGGCGGGCAGGGTGCCCGGCGATGTGACATCTCCCTGAACGAGCTTCACGGAGTCAGGGAGCAGCTTCGCGGCACGGGCCACGTCCCGCACCAGCGCACGGACGGAGGCGCCCTGCTTCACGAGCCGATGGGCGATGGCGTTGCCGATGAGGCCGGTGGCCCCGGTGACGAGGACGTTCATGGGACCGGCAATCTAAGCCCCCAGGCCTCCAAGCTGTACACCGCCGGTCCGACACGGCTCACCACACTGCCTGTCGAACAGGTTCCCGCGGCTCGGATGGGGGGCGCTCCCCGGCCGCGGTCTTCCAAAACCTGTCGGACAGTCGGACAGGTTTCGAGGCGGGCCGGCTGGAACCGCGGCCCCAACGCACAAGGGGCCCAACTTGTCCGACAGTCGGACAGTTTCGCGGCGGTCCGGCTGGAGCGGCCACCCGCGAGCGCGGAGGCCCAAACCTGTCGGACAGTCGGACAGGTTTCCTGGCGGTCTGGCTGGACTGGCCGCCTGCGAGCGTGAAGGTCCAGACCTGTCGGACAGGTTTCCCGGCGGTCCGGCTGGAGCCGCCACCCGCGAGCGTGAAGGTCCAAACCTGTCGGACAGTCGGACAGGTTTCCGAAGCTCGTGTGGAGCACCTGTCCTGAAGCGTGTGCGCTGAACTTGTCGGACAGTCGGACAGGTTTAGCTGCGGCCCGGCTGGAGCGGCCGCCCGCACGTGAAGAGGTCCAAGCCTGTCGGACAGGTGCTCGCGGCTCGGATGGAGCGGGGCCCAGAAGGTGAGTTCGACCTGTCCGACTGTCGGACAGGTTTCGCGGCGGCCTGGCTGGAACGACCGTCCGCAGGTTGTCGGACAGGCTTCCGAGGCCTGGGGGGTTATGGCCCTCTCGCTGCGGTGGACCCGACTTGTCCGACAGTCGGACAGGTTCTGGCGGTGCGCCGCGGACGGGGCGCCCTACTCGGGTCTCTCCCTTTCATTCAGGAAGACAAGTTCATCCCCGAACGGCTGGCCGGGCTTCGGTGCATCGGGGCCTGGGGCTCGTGGCCGTGAGGGCCGCTCGCGTCAGTGCCGCCGCGCGCCGCGGGGCTCGGGGCGGGAGCGCAGCCCGTCGAAGAACATCCCGGTGAGGCGAGGGATGCGCTTGGGATCCGAGGCGTTCTCCGCGGCGGCGAGGGAGATGGCCATCGCCATGCACACCACGTCATCCAGGAGGATGTCGCCTCGCACCTCGCCCGCGCGCTGGGCGGCCTCCAGCAGCCGCTGGCCCTCGGCCGTCGTCGCGTCACAGCCCGCGGTGTGGTTCTTGAGGACGATGCCCAGCGACGCCGCGAGCCCCTTGTACATCCCCGCGGAGTGCACGAGCTCCGCCAGGAAGACGCGCAGCGCTTCGAGCGGTGGCAGGGCCTCCGAGCGTTCGCGACTCTCCTTCGCGAGCGTCACGAGTTGCTCGTCACATGTCGCGGCGAGGAGCGCCTCCCGCGATTCGAAGTGACGGTAGAGCGTGCCGATGCCGACCTCCGCCCGCTTCGCCACGTCGGCGAGCGACGCATCCGCGCCGCGCTCGGAGAACACGTCATGCGCCGCCGTGAGCAGCCGCTCCCGGTTGCGCCGCGCGTCCGCGCGCAAGGCTCCGCCCGTCGCGTCCTCCTGCGGGTTCTTTGGCTGCTTTGTCATTGCCACTTGAAAAACGGAGGATAGCTCCGCATTTAACCGGAGCAATCCTCCGCTTAGCAAGCGAAAGGCAGGACCCGATGGCGACGAAGCGCGAAACCGTATTGGTGCTGGGGGCAACAGGGCAGCAGGGAGGCGCGACGGCGCGGGCATTGCTGAAGGACGGCTGGCGGGTCCGCGCGCTCGTGCGGGACCCGGCGAGCGCCAGGGCCCGGGAGCTCGAAGCGGCGGGCGTGGAGCTGGTGCGTGGGGACATGGGGGACCGCGCGTCGCTCGACCGCGCGGTCGCGGGGGCGTACGGCGTCTTCAGCATCCAGCCCAGCTCGCCACAGGTGCACTACGGCGTCACGGACGACGACGAGGTCCGCTTCGGCACATCCATCGCGGACGCGGCGAAGGCGGCGAGCGTGGAGCACTTCGTCTACACGTCGGTGCTGGGGCTGCGTCCCGGCACGGGTGTGGGCCACTTCGAGACCAAGTGGCGCATCGAGGAGCACGTCCGGGCCAGTGGCCTGCCTGCGACCATCGTGCGGCCGGGGACCTTCATGGAGCTGCTGCTGGTGCCGGACTTCGGCCTGACACGGGGGGCGCTCCAGTTCTTCATCCAGCCGGAGCAGCCCATGCAGTTCATCGCGGGGGAGAACATCGGCGTACTGACCGCGCGCGTGTTCGCGGATCCGCGCACGTACGTGGGGACCACGCTGGAGATGGCGGGGGACTCGCTCACCGGCAACGCGCTCGCGGAGAAGATCGGCCGGGCCACCGGGACGTCCATCTCCTACTCACGGTTTCCGCCAGAGGTGCTCGCGTCGAACCCGATGCTGCGCAAGCTGGTGAAGCTGTTCGAGGATGGCTTCGTGTTCGAGAGCGCGGACATCCCGGCGCTGCGGCGGCTGGCGCCGGGACTGCTCACGTTCGATGCATGGCTGGAGCGCGGGGGCGCCGCGGCGATCCGGGAGCGCTTCGCGGCCTAGAACGCGACGCAGGGCTGGGAGTCGATGCGCAGCACCGACTCCTGGTCGAACTGGCTCTTGTACTCCTCGCGGATGGCTTCGATGTCCGCCGAGCGCGCCGCGCTGCCGTCGTGCAGCAGCACGATGATCTTGCTCTGCTCGTGCACCAGTTCGCCGCTTTCCAACTGGTACTGCCCATAGGCGTCGTACACGGTCAGCCCGTCCTGGAAGCGGGGCGTGACGACCGTGTCCACGAAGGCCTGGAACTCGGCCTCGGTGACGGGCTCGTTGTTCACCCGGTTCCGGCCGAAGTACAGGTCCGTCTGGTACTGCGGATCTCCCACCTGGCAGTCCAGGCCGTCATCGGGGTCACCGCCACACGCCGTGACGCCCGAACCGAGCACGAGGGTCAAGCCCAACAACAGGCGTGAGGCAACCGCGGACATGTCCGAGAATGGCATTGCTTGGACTCCCCCCGAAAGATTGGCATGGGAGCATGACCGGCTGTTTCCGCGCGTGCTAGAGCGACTCCGGTACGACTCGGAGGAGGGCGCCATGACGGGAGCCATCAGCCTGGAAGCGCTGGCGGAGTACATCCAGGACGCGTTCAGGGACGTGCACGTGGACACCTCCACGCCGGACCTCTTCTTCTTCGCGGGAGATGAGCGGAAGCATCCCTTCGCGACCATCGTCACGCGGGACACCGAGTTCGACCACCACTCGGAGCTGGACCGCGACGGGGTGTTCCGGCTGAACCTGGGCGTGAGCCGGGAGAGCTTCCAGAAGCTGTTCCCGGAGCCCGACCCGAACGTGGACTACACGGACCTGGACATGCTCCTGCCCCATCCGGCCTACGCGCGGATGTTCTGGCTGAGCGTGCTCAATCCCAGCCACGAGACGCTCCGGCTGCTGCGCCCGTACCTGAAGGAGGCCCACGACCTCCAGGTGAAGCGGGCCGCCCGGGGCTGAGTCACGGCGTGCGGCTGCGCACGGTCTCGTCGTTGCGAGGCGCGTCCGCGTAGCCCGTCATCTCCAGGTAGCCTCGCCCCTGCACGGGCTGGCCCTCGCGCGTGCCGTCCACCGTCACCGCGCCCTCCCAGTAGCGCACCAGCACCGGCAGCTCCTGGTCCGGCAGCTTCGGCGTCACGGTCAGCTCCAGCGACACCTTGGGGACCTGGACGCGCCAGCCCGCCGGGTACTCGCCGCCGCGCGGGCTCTTCCAGGTGCCTCGTGGCTCCAACCGCATGTCGTCGGCGCTCAGGTGCACGGCCTCACCGGTCGCGGGGATGTACGTGGCGGCGCTGAAGGCGTCCTTCGAACCGTCCTTCTTGCGCAACTGGTAGAGCATCAGCTCACTGCCATCGGAGAGCTGGAGCGCGAACCAGTCCCAGCCCACCTGGTCGCCGCTCAGCGCGCTGGTGCTCCACTCGCGGTCCATCCAGCTCTCGCCCTTCACCTGCACCGTCTGCCCGTCCACCGACACCGTGCCCCGCGAAGGCATGCGCGTCATCGAGTAGTAGTAGGACGCGTTGCCCCGCTCCGCGCCCTTCTGGCTCAAGCCCTTGTCACCCTGGAGCACCGGCGGTTTGCCTTCGTCGAGCGTCAGCTCCAGCGTCACCCCGTCGCCCTGGGCGCGCAGGTGCATGGGCCACGTGCCGCCGTTCGTGCCTTCACTTCGCACGTCCCAGTCCTGAAGCCAGACATGGAAGGGCGTACCGCCCGCGCCCGCGAGTCCCTGGGCCGCTCGGCTGAAACGCTCGGTGACGTGGAACCTCCCGGCGCTCACGTCCGTGAGCGTGAAGTGCCCCATGAAGACCTGCCGCGTGCTCCAGCCGGACTCGCGCTTCGGCTGCTCTGGCGACAGCGCGCTGCGGAACAGCGTGAACTGGTAGCCGAAGGCGCGCCCGTCCTGTGTCTCCAGGTTGCCCGTCCAGTACCACCACTCGGTGCGGAAGTCGGGGTGGGGGCCGTGGTCCTCCGGGAAGTGGAAGGGCCGGGGCTCCATCGCGCGTGCGTAACCTTCCGTGCCGCCGTCTCCACCCATCGCGGACGCGACCGTCATGCCGCCTGGGTTCGCGGGCCCGGTGTCCTCCGTGTCCCGCAGCACCACGCCCACCGCCACGCCTAGCGCGGCGAGCACCAACACCACCCCGATGACGAGTCCCCGCCCCATGCCTCACTCCTCCCGCAGCGCCATGGCCGGGTTCGCCCGCGCCATGCGCCACGCCGGGTACAGCCCCGCGAGCGCCGCCGCCACCAATGCCAGCACCAGCGCCTGTCCCACCACGCCGGGCGCCACCACCAACTGCAACGTCCACCCGAACGAGCGCTGGTTGATGACGTGCACCAGCACGTAGGCCAACGCCAGACCCAGTGGCACGGAGAACAGCCCCGCGAGCAGGCCCAGCAGGCCCGTCTGCAACGACACCATGCCCCACAGTTGTCCCGGCGTGAGCCCCGTCGCGCGCAGCACCGCGAACTCGCGCGCCCGCTCCAGCTGCAACGACATCAGCGCGCTCAGCACGCCCACGAACGCGACGCCAATGGCCAGCAGTCGCAGCACCTGCGTGATGGTGAAGGTCCGGTCGAACACCTCCATCGACGCCTGCCGCAGCGCCCGGTTCGCGCGCACGTTCAACGCCTGCTCACCGCCCGCGCGGTCGCGCACGCGGGCCACCAGTTCGTCCACGTCCTGTCCGGGCGCGGCGAAGAGGGACAGTCCGGACACGCCCCGGTCCTCGTACCAGTGCTCATACGTGGCACGCGGCATCAGCACCGTCCCCACGTCCGAGCCATAGTCGAAGTACACGCCCGCCACGCGGAAGTCGTGCGGCCCCTTGTCGGTGGCCACGCGCAGCGTGTCTCCCGCGTGCACGCCCCGGTGGAACGCGAAGGGCTCCGACACGATGAGCGCGTCCGGTGACGCGTCCAACTGCCGCCACACGTCCTCCGCGCGCCCTTCCTTGAAGCGGTACGTCCGCTCGTGGCCCTTCGCGAAGTCCACCGCCAGCAGGTCCGTGTCCACGTCGTTGATGCGCACGTGGATGACGCGGATGGAGCCGCTCGCCTCGACGCCCGGCGTGGACCGCAGCTTCTCCGCGAGCCCCGGCACCAGCGACGAATCCCCGCGCCGCGCCACCAGCGACGGCGGCGACACGAACACGTCCGCCTGCAACGCGGACTCCAGCCACGCCGCCACCGTGCCGCGGAAGCTGGACACCATCAGGCCCACGCCCACCGTCGTCGCCACCGCGACCATCAGCGCCGCCAGCGCCACCGCCGTGCGCGACAGGCTCGCCGTCACGCCGCGCGCCGCCATGCGCCCCAGTGGACCGAACATCGCGCCCAGCGGCCGCGCCGCCGCCACCGTCAGCTTCTCCGTCACCCAGGGCACCAAGAGGGAGCTGCCCAGCAGCACGCCGAAGAGCCCCGCATACGCGGGCAGCAGCGCCTGCGTGGGCCACGCGAGCACCGCCGCCGAGATGGCCAGGATGATCACCCCCAGCACCGCCAGCCGGGGCGCCCGGTGGCGCGACACGTCCTCCACCGTCGAGCGCCGCAGCGCCGTCACCGGGGCCGCCCGCGCCGCCTCCCACGCGGGCACCAGCGCCGCCAGCACCGTCGCGCCCAGGCCCAGGCTCAGGCCCTTGATCAACGTGAACGGCTCCAGGGTCAGACGCCGCACGTTCACCACGAAGTACAGGTCGTTGATGGTGCGGGTGATGAGGCCCACCAGGCCGCTGGCCATCAGGATGCCCAGCAGCAGCCCCGCGGCGGTGCCCACGATGCCCAGGAGCAGGGCTTCGCCCAGCACCACCGCGAACAGCTCTCCACGCGTCACGCCCACCGCGCGCAGCCGGCCCAGCATCCCGCGCCGCTGCACCACGGAGAACGTCATCGTGTTGTAGATGAGGAACATCCCCACCACGAGCGCCAGCAGCGACAGCGCGGTGAGGTTGGTGCGGAACGCCCGCGTCATCTGCTCCACCGTGCCCGCGCGCCCGGACGTCTGGACCAGCTCCGCGCCCGGCGGCAGCGTGGCCTTGAGCGCCGAGGCCTGCGCTTCTCCGCCCTTCAAGCGCAGGTCCACGCGCGTCAGCCGGCCCTCCAGACCCAGCACCTCCTGCGCGGTGGAGATGTCCGCGATGAGCAGCGATTCCAGTGCGCGCTCCGTCGTCTCCTGCGAAGGCGTCAGCAGGGCCGACACGCGCAGCTCCCGCCGAAGCCCCGTCACCGTCACCGGCAGCGTGTCCCCGGCCTTCACGCCCAGGCTCCGCGCCGTCTTCGCGCCCAGCACCACCGTGCCGGGCCGCGTGAGCAGCGTGCCCACGTCCCCCACCGCGCCTCCGGAGGAGAAGTCCCGGAACGGCGCTTCCGCGAACGGGTCCAATCCCAGCAGCGTGAGCGTGCGGTGGTTGCCGCCCTCCACCTGCACGAAGCCCTGCACCACGGGCGCCGCGTCCGGTGCATCCGGCCGCAGCTTCAGCGCCGTGTAGACGCCCTCCGGCAGGCCGGACGTGCCGCCGGTGATTTGATGCGTGGCTCGGCCCGCGACGACGTCCGTGGACTGCTCGAAGGCGCGCAGCGCGCTGCCGCTCGCCAGGTCGATGGACACCACCACCGCCACGCCCATCGCGATGCCCAGGAGCGACAGCGCCGTGAGCCACGGGTGCCCGCCCAGGTGCCGCAGGCTGGAGCGTGCGAGCAGCGCCCTCATGGCGTCCCCCGTCCGCGCGCGCCGCCGGGGCGCTCCACCAGGCGTCCGTTCTCCATCGTCAGCACGCGGTCCGCGCGCTCCGCCATCGCGGGCTCGTGCGTGACGATGAGCGCGCACGCATGGCCCTGGCGGGTGAGCCCTTCCAGCAGGTCCAACACCTGTCCGCCCGTCTCCTCGTCCAGGTTGCCCGTGGGCTCGTCCGCCAGCAGCAGCGGCGGGGCGTGGGCCAGGGCTCGCGCCACCGCCACGCGCTGCTGTTCTCCGCCGGAGAGCCGGTCCGGGAAGCTGCCCGCGCGCGCGCCCAGGTCCACGCGCTCCAGCAGCTCCCGCGCCCTCGCGCCGGCCTCCGCGCTCGAGCGGCCGAGCAGCTCCAGCGGCAGCCGCACGTTCTCCTCCACCGTCAGCGTGGGCAGCAGGTTGAACGCCTGGAAGATGAAGCCGATGCGCTCGCGGCGCAGCAGCGTGCGGTCCCGCTCCGGCATGCGCCCCAGGTCGCGGCCCTCCACCAGGATTTCGCCGTGCGTCGCCTGGTCGATGCCGCTGATGAGGTTGAGCAGCGTGGACTTGCCGGAGCCGCTGCGGCCCAGCAGCACCACGAACTCGCCCCGGTGCAGGGCGAGCGACGTGCCGGAGAGCACCTCGCGTACGGAATCACCCTCCGCGTAGGACTTGGTGACGGCGCGCAGTTCGACGAGGGGCCGCGAATCGGAGGGAGAGGAAGGCATGCCTGTCATCCGACATAGCCGATGCCCGGCGTCCGGGAGCGTTTCCCCGTCCAACCGGGAGGGATGCCCGCTACTGGACGCCAGCAGCGCCAGGGAGCGCTCAGCCCATGACACCTGGCAGGTTGTCCGGGTTGCTTTTCGTGCGTCCCGACACGTCCCGGTGTTTGATGGCGGCCTCTTCTCGCCGGAAGCCTTGCCTTCCGCGGGGTAGGGGGGGCCACACATGAACGAAGCCCAGGCCGGGTGGGTCGCGGCGTCCGGCAGTGTGCCCCCGCCGCTGCATGAGCTGCTTCAGCAGCTCCCTGCCTTCTTCGGCCTCTACCGCGGCCCCGGCCACCACATCGAGTTCAGCACCTCCACGCGCCTGACGCTGCTCGACACGCGCGGCCAGGTGGGCATCCCGCTGCGCGAGGCCTGCCCCCAACTGGGAGGCCCCGGCTGGCACGAGGCCTGGGACCGCGTCTTCGCCACCGGAGAGGCGCTGCACCTGCGCGAGGCGTCCGCCCGCGCGCGCACCGCCGACGAGGAACTCTTCTTCAACCTGTCCCTGCTGCCGCGACGCGACGCACAGGGGAAGGTGGAGGGCGTGCTCGCCTTCGCGGTGGATGTGACGGAACTCGTGCGCACCCGCCGCGCCGCGTGGACCACCGCGGCCTGGCGCACCGAGCGCCTCCAGGCGATGACCGCCGCGCTCTCCGAAGCGCTCACCCCCGCGCAGGTGGTGGAGGTGGCCGCGCGTGAAGGCGCCCTCGCCATGGGAGCCCTCGCCGGCATGGTGGTGGTGCCCGCGGGAGCGACCCTGGATGTCTTCGAGCGCGCGGCGGCACATGGCTTCTCTCCCGGGGAGCTGGAGGGCTGGCAGCGCTTCGAGGTCTCCGCGACCTGCCCCCTCACGGACGTGACGCGCACCCGCGAGCCCTGCGCGCTGGGCTCGTGGACGGAGTGCATGGCGCGCTACCCGAGGCTCGCGCAGTTATCCCGCGAGCAGCCCCTGGCGGCGTGGGCGTGCGTGCCGCTGGTGAGCAGTGGGCGCGTGTTCGGTTCGCTGGGCCTGGGCTTCGGCGACGCGCGCGACTTCGATGCATCGGAGCGCGCCTTCCTGCTGACGGTGGGCCGCCTGTGCGCGCAGGCGCTGGACCGCGCGCGGCTGTACGACGAGGAGCGCGCGGCCCGGAGCGTCGCGGAGGCCGCCAGCCGCGCCAAGGATGCGTTCCTCGCCACGGTGTCCCATGAGCTGCGCACGCCGCTCACGTCCATCCTCGGCTGGTCGCAGATGCTGCGGCAGGGCCTGCTGGGCGAGGACAAGCGCCAGCGCGCGGTGGAGGCCATCGAGCGCAACGCCCGCGCGCAACGA
The DNA here is from genome assembly GCF_054512695.1 of Corallococcus sp. M7. Classification (NCBI taxonomy): domain Bacteria; kingdom Pseudomonadati; phylum Myxococcota; class Myxococcia; order Myxococcales; family Myxococcaceae; genus Corallococcus; species Corallococcus sp. M7. Next base: position 9,120,285 of record NZ_CM137252.1, on the reverse strand, counting down.
CAGCTCATCGAGGACCTGCTCGACATCAGCCGCATCGCCAGCGGCCGTCTGCGCCTGGAGCCGGTGCCGCTGGAGCTGGGCCACGTGGTGGAGGCGGCGCTGGATGCCGTCAGGCCCACGGCGCTCGCGCGCGAGCTGACGCTCGATGTCTCCGTGGACGCGGACGGCGTGCCGCTGTTCGGCGACCCGGACCGCTTGCAGCAGGTGGTGTGGAACCTGCTCTCCAACGCCATCAAGTTCACGCCGCCCGGAGGCCACGTGAAGGTGTCCGCGCGCACGCGCGACGAGGGCGCGGAGTTGGTGGTGCGCGACGACGGCGAGGGCATCCCCACCGACTTCCTGCCCTTCCTCTTCCAGCGCTTCCAGCAGGCGGACACCGGCGTGAGCCGCCAGCACGGAGGCCTGGGGCTGGGCCTGTCCATCGTGCGGCACCTGGTGGAGCTGCACGGCGGTACGGTGACGGCCGTCAGCGACGGGCTGGGGAAGGGCGCCACGTTCACCGTCGTGCTGCCCCGCTCGCGCATGGGCACGGCCCCGGGCTCCTCGCGCGTGCCGCGTCCCGTGGAGGGACTGACGCTGCCGCGCTTCCCGGAGCTGGAGGGCCAGCGCGTGCTGGTGGTGGATGGCCAGCCGGACGCGCGCGAGTGGATGTCCGTGCTGCTCACCCGCGTGGGCGCGCACGTGCTCACCGCCACCAACGTCACCGACGCCATGGATGAAGTGCGCCGCTCCCCGCCCACGGTGCTGGTGACGGACGTGACGCTGGCCGGGGAGGACGGCTACTCGCTCCTGTACCGGCTGCGCGCGCTGCCCTGGGAGTCCGGAGGCGGCGTGCCCGCGCTCGCCGTCACCGCCGCCGCGCGCCGCGAGGACCGCGACCGGGCGCTGCGCGCCGGCTTCAGCGCCTTCGTCACCAAGCCGCTCGACGCGGTGGAGCTGCTCACGGCGGTGGCGCGCCTTGCCCCTCCGCCCAATCCGGCTGAGCCCTGAAGTCCTCCTCCGAGCGCCACGGCTGGAGGAAGTCTCCCACTTCCCGGGCGAGCCGCGCCCCGCACACGTCGCGCGGGATGATGTGGAAGCCCTCCCGATAGGCCACCTGCCGCACCTCGGGACACGCCTTCATCCGCCGCGCGAGCCAGCGTCCGCCCTCTGGATCCACCACGTGGTCCTGCTCCGCGGTGGCCACCAGCACCGGACAGCGCACCCGGGGCGCGTCCGCCAGCGCCAAATCTTGAAGTCTGCACAGGTCGCGCAGCCGGGCCACCGGGAACGCGGGCAGCACCGGCGCCTGCGCCAGCGTCTCAGGGTCGGAGATGTCCGTGCCGCCCTTGTCCACCCACGGCGTGGTCCATTCGAGCAGCGGCGTGCGGCACAACTGGCGCACCAGGGCCATGCGCGCGCCCCGGAAGCGCACCGCGGGCGCCACCAGCACGAGCGCGTGCACGGCCTCCGGTTGATGCGCGGCCAGCCGCAGCGCCAGCAGCGCGCCCATGGACAGTCCGGCGACGAACACGCGGCGGTGCCCGGAGAGCGACGCCAGCGCCTCGTCCGCGCAGGCCTGCCAGTCGCGGAAGTCCACGTCCAGCATCGCCTCTGGCGTGGTGCCGTGGCCCGGAAGCCGGGGCGCCACCACGCGCATCCCCCGCGCCGCCAGGGCCTCGCCCAGGGGCCGCACCTCCCAGGGGCTGCCGGTGAAGCCGTGCAGCAGCAGACAGGCGTCCGGCCCTCGCCCCAGGGCGAAGGGCGCGGTGGACTCCCCGTCGATGTCCCGCCAGCGCGTGCTCACAGGGAGGACACTGGCCACGGCGGGCCCCAGGCGCTATGCCGCCTGACTCATGGCCGACACTCCGACGAAGCCCCCTGAAGTGCAGCTCCAGGTGCAGATGACCGAAGAGGTGTCCAATGGCCAGTACAGCAACCTGGTCCTGACGAACCACACGGACTCGGAGTTCGTGTTGGACTTCCTCTACGTCCAACCGCAGCAGCCCCTGGCCCGCGTCCGCTCGCGCATCATCACCAGCCCGCGCCACGCCAAGCGGCTGCTGAAGGCCCTCCAGGAGAACGTGCAGCGCTACGAGGCGCGCTTCGGCACCATCGTCCTGGGCGAGGACGAAAGCCCCAAGCACTGAGGGGCCGGGTCCATCGGGACTTTCCCTCCCGGCCATTCCCGGCGCACACTGCGCGGCATCGTGTTCCGAGCCCTCGTGTTCGCCGCTGCCCTGTTGTCCGCCGCCCACGCCTCCGCCCAGTGCACCGGGGACGGAGTGCAGCTGTATCCCGCGCCCGGCGGCATCGTCCCCACCAACATGCGCATCCTGCTGGAAGGCGTGGGCACCGCGAAGTCGCCGGTGCTGGGACTGGTGGGCAAGCCGCTGAAGCTGGTCTCCACCGACCACGAGGTGAAGCTCAAGGTCACCAAGGGCTGGGAGAGCTCCCTGGGCCGCGCCACCGTCATCCTCAAGCTGGCGGAGCCGATGCAGCCGGACAAGCGCTACTTCCTGAACCTCCAGGAGGTGCTCCCCAACGTCGCGCTCCTCAACGGTCAGGTCGGCGCGCAGCCGTCGTGGCTGAGCGGGAAGGGGCCGGACGCCAAGGCCCCCAAGTGGGTGAAGCGCCCCGCCGTGTCGGAGGGCTTCGTGCGCCGCTCGCCCCAGGGCATCGCGCGCTTCGTGAAGCTCAACCTGGCGCTGCGCGAGGAGAGCCCCGCCTTCCTGGTGGTGAAGCTGTCGCCCCGGCGGCTGGGCCTGTCGCCCCAGCAGTACCTGCTGCCCGTGCAGGGCAATACCGCTTATCTGGGCCATGAGGCCTGCGGCGGGGCGTTCTCGCTGGAGGACGGGCGCAGCTATCGCGCACGCATCGAGGCCTTCGATGCGGCGGGCAACCTGGCGCCGTCCACGCCTCCCGTGGACTTCGAGGCCCCGTCCGCCCAGGGCCCCTAGTAGTGTGCCCGCCCGTTCAACCCGAAACAGGGAGACGACGGGCATGACGGCGACGGTGGATGTGGAGGGGTTGAAGGGGCGCATGGCCGCCTTCATCCAGAAGCTCCAGGACGACATCTGCGGAGCGCTGGAGCAGTTGGACGGCCAGGGCCGTTTCCGCGAGGACGCGTGGAGCCGCCCCGGCGGCGGTGGCGGCCGCAGCCGCGTGCTGGAGGACGGCGCCGTCCTGGAGAAGGCGGGCGTCAACATCTCCATCGTCCACGGCGAGCTGGAAGAGGCCTTCGCCAAGAAGCTCCAGGGCGAGGGACGCACCTTCTGGGCCGGTGGCCTGTCGCTGGTGCTGCACCCGAAGAGCCCGCATGTGCCCACCGTGCACGCCAACTACCGCTTCATCCACCAGGGCGGGCGCGCGTGGTTCGGCGGCGGCGCGGACCTGACGCCGTACTACCTGGACGAAGAGGACGCGGCGCACTTCCACCGCACGCTCAAGGCCGCGTGCGACGCGCACGACGCCACGTACTACCCGCGCTTCAAGGCCGCGTGCGATTCGTACTTCCACCTGCGCCACCGGGGCGAGGCGCGCGGCCTGGGCGGCATCTTCTTCGAGAACATGGGCGGTGACCTGGAGCGCGAGTTCTCCTTCGTGCAGGCGTGCGGCAACAGCTTCATCCCCGCGTACCTGCCCATCGCGCGGAAGCACAAGGACACGCCGGTGACGGAAGGACAGCGCTTCTGGCAGGAGGTGCGCCGGGGCCGCTACGTGGAGTTCAACCTCGTCTACGACCGGGGCACCATCTTCGGCCTGGAGACGCAGGGGCGCACGGAGTCCATCCTCATGTCGCTGCCGCCGCGCGTGCGCTGGCGCTACGACCACCACCCGGAGCCCGGCACGCCCGAGGCCCGGCTGGTGGAGGTGCTGCGCAATCCCCGGGAGTGGGCCTGATGTCCGCGTCACCGGAGCCTGGGGAGCCTGGGGCTCCCGGCCCCGCGCGCCCGCGCAACACCGCGGTGCGCACGGGCATCGCCGTCACCGTCTTCGCGGCGATGGCCGCCACCGGCCTGTTCATCGCCCGGCTGTCGGCGATGAGGGCCTCCGGAACCGTGCCGCCGGAGCAGGTGGCCACCGAGGCCCGCGTCCAGGTGCTGGCCCTGTGCGACGCGGTGCAGGGCTTTCGCGACGAGCACGGCGACTACGTGCCCATCGCGCCCAATCCCGTCCCCGTGCCCCAGCGGGGCGAGGCCGTGCCCTTCCCGAAGGACCACGAGGACTTCCGCCGCATCGGCTTCGACCCCGGCCCCGCCGTTCACCTCCAGTACGAGGTGCGGGTGGAGGAGAGCCCCGTGGGTGAACCGGAGGTGTCCTGCCTCGCCCGCGCGGACACGGACGGGGACGGCCTCAACGCCGTGTACCGCGTCCGTCTGGATGCCAACGGGATGACGACGCCCGTGGAGGTGGAGCGCGAGGGGGAGTAGCCCCCCATGCAACTCGGGGTTCTCATTGTGAGAGAATCCCCCGTGATGGGAAACGTCGGCGACATCCGCGGCCCCCGCCCAGGGGGTCCTCCCGGCTCTGGTGGGCCCCGCTCCGGCGGTGGGCCCTCGGCGCCCGCGAGCCCGTCACCGGCGTCTCCGTTCCGCGATGACGGGATGGAGACCTCCACCCCCACCACCTCCCCCGGGGACCGCACCCGCATCGGCGCTCCGCCCGTGGGGCTTCCGCCGGAGGCCGACGGCGGCGCGCCGTTGGAGCACGGCGGCGAGCCCGGCGAGCCAGGCCTCCCCGGCGGCGACGGGACGGAGGCCGGCGCCTCTCCGGACGGGGCGCTGGAAGGGGGCGACGTGGGGCCCCGCTCGGTCCGCGTCGGCGTTCCCAACCGGGGCCCTCGCACCGACGGGACGACGCGCGCCCCCCGCGCGGACGCCGGCACCGGCTTCGAGTCCCCCGGCGCGGCCACCCAGGGCCCCCGGCGCAAGGGTGGCGACGGCTTCCGGACGCCCGGCTCCATCCCCACCACCGCCAGCCCCTACCTGGGCGCGGGCGAGGCGCGCGGGCCGGTGCTGGACGTGGAGTCGCTCATCCCCTCCGACCTGGATGACCTGGAGAGCCACCTCGCGGTGGGCAAGCGCTTCGCGTCGGACGGGGCGCTGCTGTCCGCGCAGGTGCGGCCCTCGTCGCTGCCCTCGTCTGACCGGGTGGCCCGCCTGTGGGCCTTCTTCGCCGCCTACGCGGAGGCCGCCGCCCGGCACCCGCCCGCGGAAGAGGGCAGGGCCGCCTTCGAGCAGGCCCTCAAGGACCAGGGCTTCGCCCAGCTCCAGGACGCCCACACCGGGCAGAACGGCGTGGCGGCCGGGATGTGGGTGATGGACGCGCCCACGCCGGAGGAGGCCCGCGAGCGCGCGGACGCCGTCCGGCTGGAGCCCCCGCCCGACGTGCGCCACTCCGAGCAGGCCGCCCCGCTCACCCCCGGCCTCTACCAGCCGCTGCCCGGCCCCTTCGTGCGCCGGGACGCCCAGGGCCAGCCGCTCCGCAACGACGATCCCCGCGACCGCCACGGCTCGGACCGCCGGCTGGGTGCCCGCATGTTCTGGAACGTGCTCCACACCTTCCGGGCAGGGGAGGACACGGAGGACTCCGCCGTCACCCAGGCCCAGTACGACCGCATGATTTTCGGCGCGGTGCTGGCCATGGTGGGCCTGGCCCTGGTGGCCATCGCGCTCGTCAGCTCCCTCTAGGAGCGACGGGGCGCGTCGAAATCATTGGGGTTGGCGCGGCCTGTGCTACGGTGCCGCGCACTTGGCCACCGACGACCTCACACTCGTCAAGCGCGTCCGCAGCGGGGACCAGCGCGCCTTCAAGCTCCTCGTCGAGCGTTACCAGCGCAAGGTGTATGCCGTCGCGCTCGGAATGCTGAAGGACAAGGAGGAGGCGATGGACGTCTCCCAGGAGGCGTTCGTCAAGGTCTACAAGTACCTGGACCACTTCAAGGGCGACGCGTCCTTCTACACGTGGCTCTACCGCATCACGTCCAACATCTGCATCGACGTGCTGCGCAAGCGCCGCGGCGGCGGCGAGCCCGTGGAGTTCGACGAGACGCAGGACGTGGACCTCTCCGAGGTCCGCATCGGCGCGCTCGGCAGCCGCCTGGGGACCAATCCCCAGAAGAGCGCCCTGCGCAAGGAGCTGGCGGAGAAGATTCAAGAGGCCCTGGCCACGGTGCCGGAGAAGCACCGCGCCATCCTCCTGCTGCGCGAGATTGAAGGAATGTCCTACGAGGACCTGGCCCGCACGCTGGACATCCCCAAGGGCACGGTGATGAGCCGGCTCTTCCACGCGCGCGCCAAGGTGCAGAAAATCCTGGGGGATTATCTGGAGCTGGACGAAGCCAAGAGCGGGGTGGGCAACGAATGAGGATGCCAGAAAGGCCTCCTCGAATATCCGAGGGTCCCGTCGCGTCCCCACCGACGAATTCCCACCAGCCCGCAGGGTGAAGAGTATGGCCGGAAATCCCGCGTGTGAGCGTTTCGTACCGCTCCTGTCTCCCTACATCGACGGTGAACTCGCTCCTGGAGAGCGCGTCAACGTGGAGCGGCACCTGGCCGCCTGCCGGGATTGCACGGGCCGCGCGGCGGACCTGCGCGCGGAGTCCGGGTTGCTCCGGGTCGGCCTGGACATGGCGGTGGACGACGTCGACTTCAAGGACTTCGCCCAGAAGGTCATGGCCCGGGTGACGCCGGAGAAGCCGCCCCTCATCGAGCGGATGCGGCTGGCCCTGTCGGAGATGTTCCTCTACCAGCGCACGGCGATGATTTCGTCGCTGGCCACCGCCGCGGTGGTGATGCTGGTGGCGCTGCCGCTGGTGCTGCGCGACAACGCGCCGGAGGGCTACGCCGCCGAGCGCATGACGGTGAAGTCCATCCAGTCCTACCAGGGCGCCCGCGTGGCCCCGGTGGTGATGGAGACCGAAGGCGGCGGCTCCATCATCTGGATGGTGGACGAGCAGGAGCAGGCCCCGGAGCCCGTGAAGGAGAAGAAGCCGGGCGCGGTGGAGTCCCAGGATTCGAGCGTGACGCCGGATGACCAGGAAGGACAGCCGGCCCCGGCTCCGTCCGTCCCGCCCCGGCCCACCGGAGGAGCGCTATGACGAAGCCGACGTGGGCGATGCTGGCACTGCTGTTCGCCGTGGGCCTGGTGATGGGGCCGGCGGTCGCCTCCGCCCAGGAGCAGAAGGTGAAGGTGCAGGTGGAGGTGGTGCTGGCCTCCAACAAGGGCACCGTGGTGGACCCGCCGGAGCTCTCCAAGATGAAGGAGGCGTTCCAGAAGCAGAACTTCAGCTTCACCTCCTTCAAGCGCATGTCGCTGGACACCGTGGAGGTGGGCGCCCAGAAGCCCACGGAAGTGAAGCTCCCCAACGGGACGAACGCGTCGCTCCAGTTGCTGGGCATGAAGGACGGCAGCGCCACGCTGCGCGTCATCATCCCGAACCAGTCCTCCGTGGAGGTGGAGCTGGGCCGCCAGGGCGCCGTGTACCAGAAGGCCGGCAAGCACGTGGGTGGCGAGCTCATCCTCGTCCTGGTGCCGCCGTCGAAGTAGCCGTGTAAGTCGTGCCGGATGCGCGCCGCCCCTCAAGGCAGGCGCCGTCCGCGGAATCCCCACCCTGACGCCTGGATGGCCCCCTTCTCCCCGGGCGGCCCCGCGTCAGGGTTTCTTGTTCCTGAATCTTCCCAGGTCCTCGCACATCCACCCCTGCGTGGACGGTGTGCTGTCCCAGCGTCGGACAGCTCCGTCCCACGCCTGACGTGCGCCGGGGTGCGCATGCGACCGGGGGGCAGGAAAGAGGGCGGAACTACCTGCCGCGAGGCTGAAAGAAAGACAGTCCTGCCCGGCGTGACAGGGGGCCCACGGACTTTCTTCCCTCGAAAAACGCCGGTTTGAGCGACGGCACGGCAGTTGCTCTTGGGTCTGAGGGCAGGACGGGCGGGACGGTGGGCGGGCAGGGCGGCGGGGCGGGACGGGGCAGCACGGGGCGGTACGGGGCAGGGCGGGTCGGGGCAGCAAGGCAGGACGGGGCGGTACGGGGCAGGGCGGGTCGGGGCAGCAAGGCAGCACGGGGCGGTACGGGGCAGGGCGGGTCGGGGCGGTACGGGCGGGCAGGGCGGCGGGGCAGCAAGGCAGGACGGGGCGGTACGGGCGGGACGGGGCAGGGGCAGCACGGCAGGACGGGCGGTACGGGGCGGTACGGCACATCACGCAGACACTTCATCCTCGGAGAACGAAGACCATGGCGACCAAGACCCAGAAGCAGACCATCCAGCGCAAGGCCCGTCAGGTGAAGGCGAAGACGGTCAAGGCCGTGTCCAACGCCGGCAAGCAGGCCAGGCGCGTGCAGGTGACGCTCGGTGACCTGATCGCCGCGGCCTTCGACACCGTGGGCGGCGAGGCTCGCAAGGTGGCCAAGGTTGTTTCCTCCACCGACATGACGCTGGCGACCGGCAAGCACATTGTCTTCGTGGGGTGATGATCCGCCGGCCGGGCGCGGACGACATCGGGAATCCACTCCAGGGCCAGGTGACCGACGTGAAACGCATTCTCAGCCCCGGACGCAACTGCTGGACGCGTTCGGAAACGCATGACGCGGGCGTGCTGGTGGACGCCCGGGACTACTACCGGGAGCTGTATCGGGCCATCCGGAAGGCCCGCCGCTCCATCGTCATCACCGGTTGGCAGTTCGACAGCGACGTGACGTTGCTGCGCGGTGAGGACCTGGAGGAGGCGAACGGCGGCGAAGTCCGGCTGCTGCCGCTGTTGGACCAGATGTGCCGGGAGAACCCGGAGCTGCACGTCTACATCCTCGCGTGGGACTTCAGCATGCTGCTCGCCATGGAGCGCGAGTGGATGCAGAACCTGCTCTTCAACTGGACGACGAACGAACGGCTGCGCTTCCGCTTCGATTCCTCCAGTCCGCTGTACGGCGCCCATCACCAGAAGCTCGTCGTCGTGGACGGCGTGATGGCGTTCACCGGTGGCATGGACGTGTGTGACTGCCGCTGGGACGACCGGGACCACCCCGCGCGCTCGAAGCTGCGCTGCGACTCCGGCCGCGACCCGCACGGGCCCTACCACGACGTGCAGACGGTGCTGACAGGCCCCGCGGTGAAGCCGCTCGCGGAGCTGTTCGAGGCGCGCTGGGCGCACTCGGGCGGAGGCGAGCTCCACCTGGAGCCCGTGAACCGCGACGACCTGACTTTCGAAGCGACGATGCCCGCGCCTCCGGGCCCGGTGGCCATCAGCCGCACCTTCGGCAAGACGCTCCTGCCGCCGCAGGACGAGGTGCAGGAGATCCGCGCGCTGTACGTGGACGCCATCGACGCGGCCGAGCGCTTCATCTACATCGAGAACCAGTACTTCTCCTCGCGCGCCATCTACGACGCGCTCGTCAAACGCATGCGCGCGGCCGGACGGCCCCGGCTCCAGGTGATGCTGGTGCTGCCCCGTCAGCCGGAGGCACTGCGCGAGCAGATCGCCATGGGTGTCGCCCAGGTGCGCCTGCTGCGCGCGCTGCGCGAGGTGGCCTCGGAGACGGGCCACGGCTTCGCGGTGTACGGCTCGGCGGCGAAGGACGAGGACGGCTCGGACGTCTTCACGTACATCCACTCGAAGGTGCTCATCGTGGATGACACCTTCATGACCATTGGCTCCGCGAACACGACCAACCGCAGCCTGGGCCTGGATTCGGAGCTCAACCTGAGCTGGGAGGCGGAACAGCCCGGCGACGACGTGTCGCGCGCCATCCGCCGCGTGCGCGTGTCGCTGATGGCGGAGCACGTGGGCCTCTCTGGCGTGGCCGCGCTGCGCCCGCTGGTGGACGCGACGCACATGGTGGAGACGCTGGACGGGCTGGCCCACGCGGGACAGCACCGGCTGCGTCCGCACCCGCTGGAGACGGTGTTCGACCAGAACCCCCTCTTCAAGCCGCTGGAGCCGGAGGAGTTCCTCATCGACCCGGAGGAGTCGGTGCTGGACGAGTCCCTCTTCGAGGCCCTGCACAAGGGCGACGACGGCCTCTTCGCCTCCGGCGTGCGCCTCTTGTCGCGCTGGCTGGTGGGCAAGTCGTGCGAGACGGCCCGGCGGCACAGCGCCATCCTGCCCTGCGAGCCCGTCCAGGAAGAGGGCGGGACGCTGGGGAGCTAGCGGCGGGCGAAGTCCACGCCCACGCCAGCACCCGCGCTCACGCCGCGCACCAGGGTGCCGTCCGGCTGCGGGAAGGTCACCGTGGCGCCGGCGCCCCAGATGTACATGGCGGGCAGCACGCGCTGGCGGAACTCCGCCGCCACCGAGTAGCGGGGCTTGTCGCCCAGGCCCACCACGATCACGCGCGCGATGCCTCGCGACTCGCCGCCCGGGGTGCTGAAGCTCAGGGACAGGTCGCCGTCCGCGCGGCCGAAGGCGGAGTACTCCACGGCGCCGCTGGCCACCACCTCCGGGGAGTCCGGTCCGTCGCCTCGCGCCACGGACACCTCCAGGTAGCCGGAGAAGTCCTTGGGCACGCGCTGGTCGGACTGGGGCTCCTCGGAGAGGCCCACGGCGGAGAAGCGCGACAGCTCGTAGCCCGCGCCGAAGTAGCCGAAGCGGAAGCCGCCGCCCTGCCGGCGCCCCTGCGCGGTGACGCTGATCTGCGTGCCCTTGAAGTTGCCCTCGAACGCGACGCCCAGGAGGGCGCCCACGTCCTGCGCGCCCTCGTTGAGCCGCGCGCCGCCGGCGAGCAGGGCCCACGTGCGCAGCCGCTCGCCCTTGTACATGGCGAACTCGCCGCCCACCGACGCCACCGTGGCCTCCGGCGTCACCCCGCCGGCCTCGCCGAAGTCGTGCGCCGCCGAGGCGCGCACCAGGTAGCGGTCGAAGTTCCCCTCGCTGTCGCTGGCGATGCGGCCGATGTCCAGGAGCAGCTCGCCGGAGAACACGCGCGCGGCGAGCACGTCGCTGGCCAGAAGCTGCACGCGCGCGGGCCCCGCGGTGAACGACAGCGTGCCGCCCGCCGGGTGGTAGTTCGGGTTGAGCTGGTTGTCGTAGCGGTTCACCAGGTAGCCGCGCCCCAGCGACTCCTCCAGGAACGGCTGCACGCGCAGCCCGAAGCGGCCGGACTCGTCGCCAATGCGCAACAGGCGCACCACCTGGCCGTAGTCACTGCGCTCGTCCCAGTCCTCGCGCCGCAGCCACGCGCCGTAGTCGTCGTCCTTCTGCTTCGGCTCGCTGTCCAACAGCCGGAAGCGCAGCGGCGCGCCCAGCATGAAGGCGAAGTCCTCGCCGCCATCCACGCCCAGCGACGGGTACGCGTAGCCGAACAGGTCCTGCTTCCCGCCCCGCGTCCCGGACGGGAAGCTCAGCGGCCCGACTTCCAGGAGCGCCCGGAACCCGATTCCGTCCGAGCCGCCCGAGCTCTCCGATGATTCCGACGCGGAGTATGACTCCTGCTGCGGATCATTCGGGACCTCCTCGATGGTGGAGGACTGGGAGTGAAGCAGGGCGATGAGGGCCACGAAGGGAGCACCAGTCATTGGTGCTCACTCTAGTTGGCGGGGCGCGGGCTGGACAGACGAATACCCGAGTCAGCCCGCGAGCGGGCTTTCCCGGGTATCCGCCCTCGCGTGGGGCGCGATGACTAGTTGGTGGGATCCGGCGTGGCGTCCGTCTCCACCTTGGAGGTGTCCGTGCTCGGGGCGTCCACATCGCTGTTGAGCGCGCCGGACTCGGCGTCGTCGCTCACGTCGCTCACGTCGCTCTTGCCCTCGGTGCTGGTGGAACCGGAGCCGCCGGTGCCACCCAGGTTGCCCTCGGTGCCCAGGTTGCCCTTCTCATTGGGGTCGCGGTTCTGGTTCACCGCGCCGGAGGGGGACTGGGTGTCGCCCAGCTCGGTGGGCGTGTTCTGCTGGACGTCCCACTTCTCTCCGTCGCCGGTCTTCACGGCCTCGTCGGGCGCGCCGGAGCCGCCGGTGGCCTCGCCCTCGTAGACGGTGGGCGCGTTCATGCGGTCGCGCTTCTCCAGGTCGCTGACGTTGCCGGTCTCGCCGGGCAGCTCCTGGTTGGAGGAGTCCGAGGACGAGGAGTCGATGCTCCCGCTCGTGTCCTGGGTTTCACCCGCGCTGCCCGAGCCTCCGATGGCACCGGCTTCCGGTGACGAGGCCTCGCGCGTGTTGGCGTTGTGGCTGGCGCAACCGTACAGCGACAGGGCGGCGATCGCCGCGAACAGAGGGAGCTTCATGGGAAATCTCCGTGTGTGTCGGGTGGGTTCAAGTCGGCTGCCAGAAATCTGGTTGCCCTTCCGACAGAGACAAGGACACACACGGTCCTCTGCTACCCGACCCTTACCTGAGCGGCCGGGCGAGCGGGCGCTCAGGTGAAGGTCGGCTGACTCAGGCCTTCCGGCGCTTCTTGGACGAGGACGGGCCGGGGTCGGTGTCCGCTGCGTCCGCCTTGCGCTTGTCGCCGGTCTGCGCCGTCTCCTTGCTGCTGGACATGGCCTCGCCCTTGTCGTTCTTCGTGAAGAGGCGGTCCTCGGTGAGCAGCCGGTCCGGGCCGAAGGTCTGGTGCGCGTGGAAGAGGCGCTCGGCGCGCTCCGTGGGCTTGCCGTTCGCGTCCAGCGGCGTGTCGAAGCCGGTGCTGATCTTCGTGTTCTGCGTCCGGTTGCCCAAGCGCAGGTTGCCCGGCGAGTCGAAGGTGTCCTTCAGCACGTCCTTGTAGGCGCCGAAGCGCGTGGCCTGGTCGGGGCCCTGCATCGCGGTGAGGGTGTTCTGGAGCGCGTTGTTGCGCTTGCCTTGCACCTGCCCAGGCGTCAGCTCGCCATGGCGCTCCTCGAGCGTGGCGCGCGAGTAGCCCTGCATGCGGCCCACGCCCGCGGCCTGCTGCGCCAGGCCCTGCTGGATCTGCTTCTGCGCCGCGGCCTTCTGCTGGGGCGTGGTGGCCGTGCTCAGCTTCTGGGCGCCTTCGTTCGCGTTCTTCACGCCCTCCTTGAACTGGAGCGTCTCGTGGTTGAGGACGTTCTGGCCGGTGCCGGAGGCGATGACGTGGTTGATGCTGGAGGCGGGCGCCTTGCCCTTCGCGCTCCCCGCGACCTGCGCCTCCTGCTCCGTCAACGGCCGCCCGGAGGCCTTCGCCGCGTTCGTGTACGTGGAGTGGGAGTCGCTGTACTGGGTCAGGCGGCTCAGCGAGTTCTGCGGAGTCTTCTGCGTGCCGTGCTCGCCGTAGTGCTGGGTGAGCTTCTGCTTCTGGGCGTCGTTCAGGTCCGCGGTGGGGCCGTACTTCACCTGCTCGCCCACCTTCGTGGTGTTGTTGCCAATCTTGAACTGGGTCTGTCCCAGCTTGGGGCCAATGCCTTTCATCTTCGGCTGCCTTTCGTCGACGTGTCCGGCCGGAGGGTGCGGCGGGCACGTCATGGGGGGCGGCCAGACTATGGGGACAGGGCGCGCCTGTCGTTGAGGGAGATCCCTGATGCCTGCCAGGGCCTTCTCTCGGATTCCAAGCCGGTGACACCCGCTTGACTACGCCTGTAGTCAGGCGTACCTTCCTTTCTGACTACAGCTGTCGTCATGAAGGGCAGGGCGCATGAAGAAGCCGGTGGGAGAGCAGGAGCTGGCGGTGCTGCGGTACGTGGCCGAGCACGGTCCGGCGACGGTGGGCGAGGTGGCCGAGCGCTTCGGTGAGGCGCAGGGCCTGGCGCGCTCCACCATCCTGACGGTGATGGAGCGGCTGCGGCTGAAGGGGCACCTGACCCGGTCGAAGGTGGACGGGGTGTTCCAGTACGCCTCGCCGGTGGCGACGCAAGAGCTGCTGCGCGACGTCGTAGGGAACTTCGTGCAGCGCACGCTCTCCGGGTCGCTGTCTCCGTTCGTGACCTACCTGTCGGAGACGGAGGACGTGTCCGACGAAGAGTTGAAGCAGCTCCAGGACGTCGTGGCGCGCCTGCGCCAGAAGCGGAAGGAGTGAGCCCCATGACGCCTCTCATGACCTCGCCGTGGTGGTCGTCGTGGTCGGAGTCGGTGTGGCGCGCCTCGTGGCAGGGGGCGCTGTGCGCGCTGGCCGTCTGGTTGCTGGCCCGGGCCGTGCCGCGCCTGCCCGCGGCCCTGCGCGCCGGCCTCTGGTGGCTGGTGGCGCTCAAGTTCGTGCTCACGCTGGGCTGGCCCAAGCCCATGCCCCTGGCGCTGCTGCCCGTGGAGTCCACCGCCGCGCAATCCCAGACGGTCCGCCTGGACAGCGCTCAACCCCAGACGGGAGCGCGGACGGTCATGGTGCTCACGGCGCCTGACGCGGCCGTGCACGTGCGGCTGTCGCCACAAGGGCAGACACCGGCTCGCGTGGAGAGCCCCTCGGCCGGGGCGCGGGCCGCCTCGTACTTCAAGGGCGCGGTGGCGTCGCTCCGCGCGCATCCGTGGACGGTGGGCGGGGTGTGGGCGCTGCTCGTCCTCTGGGGCGTAGGCGTGGCGTGGAAGGTGCGGGGCCACGTGCTGGCGTGGCGCCAGGTGCGGGGCATGCGGGAGCGCGCGCGGCCCCTGCGTCACCCGATGCTGGAGGAGGAGGCGGAGTTCCTCGCGAATGAAGCGGGCCTGCGCCATCCGCCCACGCTGCTCGTGTCGGACGAGGTGGTGAGCCCGCTGGCCGCGGGGCTGCTGTCGCCGGTCATCGTGCTGCCCGCGAAGGCGCTGCGCGACCTACCGGAGGACTCACTGCGCATGGCGCTCGCACATGAAATCGCGCACCTGCGGCGCGGGGACCTGTGGCTGGGCTGGGTGCCGGCGCTGGCGGAGACGGTCCTCTTCTTCCACCCGCTCGCGCGCCAGGCGGCCCGTGAGTACGCGCTCGCCCGGGAGGAGGCGTGCGACGCGGAGGCGCTGCGCCTCACCGGCGCGGAGCCCGCGGACTACGGCGAGCTGCTCATCGCCTTTGGCATCACCCGGCCCCCGGGCAGCGCAGCGGCGCTCGGGGCGTCGGCCCACCTTCACGCGCTGCACAGGAGGCTCCGCATGCTGGAACATGTCGATGTCGTCCCCACGCAACCCCGCCGGTGGCTGAAGGGTGCGCTGTTCGCCCTCGGCGCCGTGGTCCTGATGCCCTTCCAGGTCGTCGCCAAGGCGCCCGCGGAGAGCACCGCTCCCGCCGCGAAGGACGCGGCTCCCGCCCCCGTGAAGGTGGGCACCGTCCGGACCCTGCCGGAGGACGCCGCGCCGGCCTCCAACGCGAAGCCGGCCCCCGCGTCGAAGCCCACCGTGGTGGAGCACACCGTGAAGGCGCCCGGCACGCCCGATGACGCGCCACCGCTGCCGCCGCTGCCCGCGCTGCCTCCGCCCACGCCGGGGAAGCCGACCATGCGGGTGGTCACCACGCACGTCCCGCCGGCCGCGCCCGCGCCCATCCCGGACAACGACCGGCTGGCGCCGGTGCCTCCGGTGCCGCCCATGCCGCCGGTCGGTGGCAGGCCCACCGCGCCGGTGCCGCCCGCGCCGCCGGTCCGGGGCGCGCTGCCCCCGGTGGCGCCCATGGCCCCCATGCTCGCGGCCGCGCCGCGTCCTCCCGCGCCGCCCGCGCCTCCCGCGGACATGGACATGGAGGATGGCGACAGCTTCGCGTACCTCTCCGACGGCCGCACGATGATGGCCGGCTCCACTGACGACCTGTACCTGGCGCGCACCTTCAAGCAGCAGGGCAAGGACGTGCTCTTCGTGCGCCGCGACAACAAGCCCATGCTGATCCGCGACGCGAAGACGCTGGAGCAGGTGCGCAAGCTGTTGGAGGACGACCGCAAGCTGGGCGACGCGCAGGGCGCGCTCGGTGAGAAGCAGGCGGAGCTGGGCAAGCAGCAGGCGGAGCTGGGCCAGAAGCAGGCGGACCTGGCCTACCCCATGTCGCAGATCGCCGCGAAGCACGCCGCCATCGCCTCCAAGCGCGCGGAGATCGCCATGGAGCGCGCCCGCCTCCACATGCTCGCGGACAGCCCGGAGCGCGACCGCAAGGAAGCGGAGCTCGACAAGCGCGACGAGTCCTTCGACAAGGAGCTGGAGGGCCTGGACAAGCAGCAGGAGGAGCTCAGCGAGAAGATGGAGGCGCTCGGCGAGGAGCAGGCGAAGCTGGGGGAGAAGCAGGCGGAGCTCGGTGAGCAGCAGGGCAAGCTGGGCGAGCAGCAGGCCGCCCGCAGCCGCGAGAACATGAAGAAGGTGATGGCCGTCATCGACGAAGCCATCCGCAAGGGCCTGGCCGAGCCCCTGCCCTCCTGAGGACGGAGGGCGCGGCCCCTCGATGACGGCGCACGCGGGGGTTCCCTCTACCGGGACCCGGTGTGAA
This sequence comes from Corallococcus sp. M7, assembly GCF_054512695.1. Taxonomy (NCBI): domain Bacteria; kingdom Pseudomonadati; phylum Myxococcota; class Myxococcia; order Myxococcales; family Myxococcaceae; genus Corallococcus; species Corallococcus sp. M7. The sequence continues at coordinate 9,104,019 of NZ_CM137252.1, read as the reverse complement.
GCCTGTCTCGGAGGTCGCCATGTCCGCCGCCGTCCCGCAGTACACGTCACGCACCACCATCGACATCCTGGTGCGCCGGGTCCGTGAGGGCTCGAGCGCGTGGGCGAAGCTCTCCCTGACGGAGCGCATCCGGCTCCTGGAGGACCTGCGCCACGCGTACGTCTCCATCGCGGAGCCGAGCGTGCGCGCGGCCTGCGAGGCGAAGGGAATCGACCCCGGCGGGCCACTCGCGGGTGAGGAGTGGCTCGGCGGGCCCATGGTGGTGGTGCGCAACCTGCGGCTGCTCTCCGACTCGCTGAAGGACATCCAGAAGCACGGCGCGCCCGTCATTCCCGCGAAGCACCTGCGCACGCTGGAGGACGGGCGGCTCGCCGCGCGGCTGTTCCCCCGGGACAGGCTGGAGGGGATGCTGCTGCCCGGCACCACGGGCGAGGTCTACTTCCAGCCCGGCGTCACCGCGGCCAACCTGCGCGAGCACCAGGCGTCCTTCTACCGCAAGCCTCACAAGGGCCGGGTCTGCGCGGTGCTGGGCGGCGGCAACGTCAACTCCATCCCGCCGCTGGACTGCCTCTACAAGCTCTTCGTCGAGGGCACCGCCTGCGTGCTCAAGATGAACCCCGTCAACGCGTACCTGGGCCCGTTCCTGGAGCAGGCCTTCGCCCCGCTCATCGCGCGCGACGCGCTGGCCATCATGTACGGCGGCGCGGAGGAGGGCGCGCAGCTGGTCCACCACGACGCGGTGGACGAGGTGCACATCACCGGCAGCGACAAGACCCACGACGCGCTCGTGTGGGGCCCGCCGGGGCCTGAGTCCGACGAGCGCCGGAGGAAGAACGAGCCGCTGCTCGCGAAGCACGTCTCCAGCGAGCTGGGCAACATCTCCCCCGTGGTGGTGGTGCCGGGGCCGTACTCGGATGGCGAGCTGCGCTTCCAGGCGGATGACATCGCCGGCATGGTCGCCAACAACGCGTCCTTCAACTGCAACGCGGCCAAGCTGCTGGTGCAGCCGAAGGATTGGAACCGGCGCGGCGCGCTGGTGGACCGCATCCAGGCGAGCCTGGGCCAGGCGCCCGTGCGCCGTGCGTACTACCCGGGCGCGCAGGAGCGCTGGCACCAGTTCACGGACGCGCGCCCCAACCTGCGGCTGGTGGGCAACCCCGGCGAGGGCGACCTGGCCTACGCGCTGATTCCGGACGTGGATCCCTCGAAGACGGACGACCGCGTGTTCCACCACGAGCCCTGGTGCACGGTGCTGTCGGAGACGGGCCTGCCGGGCTCCGACGAACCGGTGGCCTTCCTGGAGGCCGCGGTGGCGTTCCTCAACGAGAAGGTGTGGGGCACCCTCAACGCGATGCTCATCGTCCACCCGAAGACGATGCGGGACCCGAGGGTGCGCGTGGCGGTGGAGAAGGCGGTGCGGGACCTGCGCTACGGCACCGTGGCCCTCAACACCTGGCCCGCGGCGGGCTACGCGCTGGGCAGCATGCCCTGGGGCGGCCATCCGTCCGCGTCGCCCCGGGACATCCAGAGCGGGCAGGGCTGGGTGCACAACACGTTCATGCTGGAGTCCATCGAGAAGTCGGTCCTGCGCGCCCCGCTCACGTCCCTGTTCCCGCCTCCGTGGGTGCCCGGTCACAAGGCGATGGCGACGCTGTCCCGCCGGTTGACGGAATTCGAGCAGTCCCCGTCCTGGTGGAAGCTGCCGGGTGTCGCTTGGGCCGCGCTGCGCCGGTAGGGGCAGGCGGGGAGGCGGGGAATCTGGAGGCTCGTGGTAGGTAGGGGCCATGGCATCCAGGTACGCGCAAGAGGGTGGGCAGTCGCTCCAGCAGGGTCAGCCGGCGGAGGCGGTGAAGAGCTTCCAGAAGGGCCTCTCCATCGACCCGAAGGACGTGGACTGTCTGATGGGCCTGGTGCGCACCCACCTGAGCACCGGCGCCGCGAAGGAGGCCGAAGGGGCCGTGACGCGGCTGTTGCAGGTGCAGCCGGACAACACGGAGGCGCAGGCGCACCTGGCCATGCTCAAGGCGCAGGCCGGAGACCCCGTGGCGCTGGTGACGCTCAAGGCGCTGGCCGCCGCGCCCACCGCCGGCTACTTCGAGCGCTTCAACCTGGGCACGCTCCTGGCCGAGCGCGGCGACCTGGAGGGCGCGAAGGCCGCCTTCGAGGCCGCGCAGGTGGTGGCGCCCCACAGCGTCTATCCGCACTTCGAATTGGGCCGCATCGCCGTGCAGCGCGGGGACACGGCGGCGGCGGTGACGCACTTCCAGCAGGCCTCCGTGCTGGCGCCCCAGGAGTCCCTGCCGCACCTGATGCTGTCGCGCGCGCACGCGGCGAACGGCGCCATCGGGGCGGCCATCGCGGCGGCCACGCGGGCGCTGGAGCACGCGCAGGGCCGCACGCGCGTGGCGGTGCTGCAGGACCTCTTCCGCCTCTACCTCCAGGCCAGTAGCAAGGACGCGGCCCGCCGCACCATCCTGGAGCTGCGCGAGCTGGATCCGTCGCAGGTCCGCTACGTCCACCTGCACGGCCTGGCGAGCATGCTGGCGGGGGAGCTGGCGGAGGCGAAGGCCCTCTTCTCCGAAGCCCTCCAGCGCGCTCCGAACCAGTGGGACATCCGCCATTCGCTGGCGCAGGCGCACGAGGCGCTGGGCGAGCGCGCGGAGGCCCGCAAGCTCCTGGAGGAGACCGTGGCGGTGGTGCCCCACGAGCCCGGCCCCACCAACGACCTGGTGCGCCTGCTGATGGGAGACCAGGACCACGCGCGGGCCCGCGTGCTGCTGGAGCGGGTGCTGGAGGCGAACCCCCAGGACGCGCTCACGCACCTGAACCTGGCGCGCGCCACCCAGCCGTTCGACCGGGCGGAAGCCACCAAGCACGCCAGGCAGGCCCAGTCGCTGGGCGCCGCGGACGCCAGCGTGAAGGACCAGGCGGCCCAGCTCCTCACGGAGCTGAGCGGCTGACGCACCCCGTCTTCCCCTGTCCCGGACCCGTGCCTACCTTCACGCGCGGTCCGAGAGCGGGCAGGGGGGACGTATGCGCAAGGCGGAGCAGGCATTGATTGAGCAGCTGGAGGCGCGCTTCCGCGAGGTGACGCGGCTGCTCTACACGACCTCCATCCCCGCGTCGGTGCTGGACGCGGAGCTGATGCCGATGATCGCGGAGGACGTCACCTTCACCGACCCCTGGCAGAAGGGGGGCGGCAGGGAGACGTACCGCAAGGGCGCGGCGGGCTTCCACTGCATGTTCCGCTTCGACTTCGACATCTACCAGCTCAACGTCCAACTGGAGCCGGATGGGAAGAGCGGGCGGGCCATCGTGGACGGGGTGATGAACCTCAAGCAGTTCGCGTGGCTCTACACGTACCCGCTGCGCACGCTGCTCGTGTACGACTTCACGCTCCAGCGCGGCGAGGACGGCGGTGAGGTGCTGCCGCTCATCCACGCGCACGAGGAGATGTGGAGCTTCGGCGACATGATCGCCAACGTGCCCGGCGTGGGCGCGCTCTACGACCGCTTCCGCAACGCCTTCAGCGTGGGCTTCCTGGCGGCGTCCGCGCTGTGCGGGCGCCTCAAGCAGTCCACCTGAGACAAGGCAGGGCGCGGGCGTCATGCCCTGACATGTCTGTCGGTATTCGCGGGGTGTTGCTCGCGGTGCGGCCGTCTGTCGGCCAGTGGGCACGGGTGTTGCTCTGGGGCGCGGGGTCCCCTGTCCCCGGAGGTCCCGCGTGCGCCGCTGGCTGTTGCTGCTACTTCCCTTCCTTGCTGGATGTGAGCCCGGGCTGGAGGCGGCCGGCGTGTTGGATGCCACGGCGACGCGGCTGGAGGACGACCGCGTCTCCGTCGAGGTCACGCTGGCCTGCGGCCTCGTCTACGGCATGGGGCGGTCGGTCGGTTGTGACGCGGATGGCGAGCGCGTCTGCGTCTCCGCGGCGTGGTACGCGGCCGACGACACGGCCTTCGCCCATCCGCTGCACCGGGCGGAGTCGTGCCAGAAGGTCCCCGACATCATCGGCACCCGGGTGACGGTCACCACATCAGAGGCCGTGGACCGTGACCCCGGGCTGCGCATCCTGGTCAGCGCGGATCCCCGCGTGTCGAACGTCGTCATCTCCAACCCCTGAGGCCCCCATGCATCCGACCTTCATCATCGTGGCCCTCGCGGGCCTGCTGACGGCCTGCGGGCCTCGTTGGGACGCGGTGGGCGTTCGCGCCGCCTCCGCCACCCGTGACGCGGACGACCACGTCACCGTGACCGCCGTCCTGACCTGCGTGCCCGCGAACGGCTCGGAGCCCGACGGCTGTGACGAGGACGGAGAGTCCCTGTGCATCGGGCTCGTCGGGTACCCGACCCCGGAGGTCCTGCCGGAGGAGCGCTCCTCCCTGGGCGTCTGGCGCGTCTCCGAGTGTCTGCAACCCAAGCACTGGGAGGGGACGACCGTGGTGTTGCGCTCACCGGAGCCCGTGCCGCGCGACGTGCCCTGGACCCTGGAGCTGGGACGGACCCTCATCGGTGGAGAGGGCCCGCGCGTCTTCCTCACGAGCCCCTGACGCACAGGTGCTTCAGGCGGGGATGAGCCTCTCCGCCTGGAGCTGCTTCATCAGCGCGACCATGGCCTCCGCGCTGTCCAGGTGCATCTCCTGGAAGCCGAAGCGGCGGGCCTTGTTCACGTCGAAGAAGGCGTCGTTCTCCACGCCGAAGATGAAGTCGCCAAAGGCCCAGTTGGCCAGCTTCTTCAGCCCGTGCGGATGCAGGCCATGGCGCTGCGTGAGCGCCTCCCAGACGGGCGACTTGTCCCTCATCGCCTCCGTCAGGGAGAACGGCTGCGGATCCGCGCAGGGGATGCCGAACGCGTCCGCGATGCGCGGGAACACCTGGCTCCAGCGGAAGACGTCGCCGTTGGTGATGTTGAAGATCTCGCCCGCGCATGCCTCGTTGAGGGCGGACCACTCCATGGCCTTGGCCAGCACGGTGGCGTCCGTCACGTTGGCCAGGATGGAGTACGCGCGGGGCGTGGAGGGGAAGCGCAGCGGGACGCGCAACGCCTTGCACAGCGACGCATACACGCCGATGAGGTTGCCCAGGTTCATGGGGTTGCCCACGGCCAGGCCCATCATCATGTCGGGCCGCAGGGCGGTCCAGGTCCAGCGCCGGCCCTGGGACGCGTCGCGCAGGAAGTCCTCCTGGTCGTAATAGAAGTTGGGCGGGAAGTGGCGCGGGTCGGTCTCCTTCGCGGGCGTCTTGTAGAGGCCGAACTGCGCGCCATACGCCTTGCCGCCCTGGATGAAGGACACGTGGCGGAAGCCCGGCGCGTGCCTCTCCAGCGCCTCCACGACGTTGCGCAGGAGCGACACGTTGATGCGCGTGAGGTCCGCCGCGTCCGGGTGCTCCTGGTAGGCGGCGAAGAAGACGTGGGTGACGTCGCGCAGCCACTCCGCCGCGCTGGCGAGCGAGTCCGGCGACAAGAGGTCCAGCGACTTCACCTCCGCGCGCGTGGCGAAGTCCGGCGCGCGGCGCGACACGGCCTTCACCTTCCAGTCCGGCCGCGTGTCCAGGTACGTGAGGAGGTTGCGGCCGATGATGCCGGTGGCGCCCAGCACCAGCGCCGTGTGCTTCGTCGTCATGAGGGTCTCTGTCTTTCTCAGCGCCCGAACAGCCCGCGCCGCTTCGCCGGCTGCGCCTGTCCGCCCAGGCGTGACAGCCGCTGGCCCAGGATGCGGCTCATCTCCAGGGCGACGGCGGGGTTGGCCATCATCACGCCGCGGAAGTCCTCGCGGCCCACGGCGGCCAATTCGCACGGCGTGGCGGTGACGGCGGTGGCGTTGCGGGGCTCGCCCGTGAGCAGGGCCAGCTCTCCGAAGAAGCCACCCTGCTTCACCGTGGCCATGGTCTGCCGGGAGGCGTCCTTCATGGCCACCTCGCCGGAGATGACCACGTAGAAGGTCTCGCCCGCGTCGCCCTGGCGGAACAGCTCCGTGCCCGCGGGCGTCTGGAGCAGCTCCGCGCCGCGTGCCACCGTCTCCAGCTCGCCGTCACTCAGGGGCGCCAGGAAGTCCAGCTTGCGCAACGTTGTCGCCAGCGACGACGCCAGGTCCGCGCCCAGCGGCGGCTCCGACGTGAGGAACTCCACCGCCTGCGCCACCTGCGTGCGCCGCGCCACGAGGATGACGTTGTGCCCGGCCTTCAGCACCGTGTTGCCCTCCGGCAGCGCGGTGTGGCCCTGCGGATCCACCAGCGCGATGAAGATGCACTCGCGAGGGAAGCCCTCCATGCCGCGCACCTGCGCCACCGTCTGGCCCGCCACACGGGCGCGCACGGGAATGGCCAGCTCGAACAGGAGCGCGTCACCGCTGCTGAGCGGCAGCGACCCGGACACCTGCGGGAAGTCGATGGCGGTGGTCATCTTCGCCACCACCACGTCCGCCTCCGCCACCAGCTCCTTCACGCCCGCCAGCCGGTACGCGTCTCGGTAGTTCGTGTCCAGCATCCGCACCATCAGGCGCGCGCTGGACGTGGAGCGCACCAGCATGGCGAACGCCAGGTTCGCCGGGTCGTGCGCCAGCACCGCCGCCGCCACGTCCGCCGTCCCGATGCCCGCCGCCTCCAGCACGCGCGGGTTGGTGGCGTCCCCGCACACCGTCACCACGCCCACCTCTTCGAAGAGGCGCGCGCAGATGCCCGCGTCGCGTTCGATGACCGTCACCGTGTGCTGCTCCGACACGAGCCGCGCCGCCAGCGCGCCGCCCACCCGTCCTCCCCCCGCGATGACGATCTTCATGACGCCTTGTGCTCCTTGCCTTCCGAGTTCGCGTGCCCGCCGTGCAGCACCTTCTCCAGGTCCAACATCCGCGCGTCCAGGTGCGCCAGCATCTCCTCCGCCGTCCCCTCAGGAATCAGCCCGTTGCGCCGCGCGCCCTGCAACGCCGTGCGCTCCGCGTCGATGAGCCGCCTGCGCGTGCTCAAGAGGTCCTTCGCCCCTTCGGCCAGGTGCTGCTCGCTGATGCGCCGCAGCTCCCGCTCCGCCCGGGCGATGTTCACCTGGTACTCGCTGCGCAGGTGCTCATAGGCCGCGCGCGGCAGCAGGCCCTGCGAATGCAACGCATCCAGCTCCACGTGCGCCGCGCGGCTGGCGATGAGCTTCCCGCGCTGCTCGGCCATCTCCAGCGCCACCGCGTCCTGCTGGAACAGCCCCAGCGCCTTGAGCGCGCCCGTGAGCATCAACCCCTGACCCACCATGGACACCAGCGTGACGCCGAACGCGATGGAGACAATCTGCTCGCGCGCGGGCGTGGTCTCCGGAAGACCCAGCGCCAGACCGATGGACAGCGCGCCCTTGATGTTGCCCACCAGGAACACGTGCTGCCAGCGCAGCGGGATGGACTCCGCGGGCTTGAACAGACGCAGGAGCAGGAAGGGCAGGTAGATGGCCACCGCGCGTCCCAGCACCACCGCCACCACCGCGATGCCCACGCCCGGCAGGTGCCCCTGGAGCGCCTCCGGCCGCGTGTCCAGGCCCACGGAGAGGAAGAGGAACGTGTTGACGCCGAAGGTGGCGTACTCCCAGAAGGAGTGGATGGCCACCTGGCTCTGCGGCGGCACCTCCCGCCGCAGCGTCACGCCCACCGCCAGCCCCGCCACCACCGCGGAGATGGCGCCCGACAGGTGCACCTCTTCCGCCATCACGTAGGACGCCAGCGCCACCGCCGTCGTCACCATGATCTCCGCGAGCGGATCCTCCGCGCGCCGGATGATGAAGCCGCCCAAAAGGCCCAGCGCCAGGCCCACCACCGCGCCACCCACCGACGCGAGCAGCACGTGGCCGCTCAAGGACCCCAGCGAAGGCGCCGCGCCGCCCGCCACCACCGACGCGATGGCCGTGTACGCCACCAGCGCGGTGCCGTCATTGAATAGGCTCTCGCCCTGGATGATGCCGGACAGCCGCCCGGGCACCGGTGCGCGGCGGAAGGCGTAGAGGATGGACACCGTGTCCGTCACCGCGAGGATGGAGCCCAGCAGCAGCGCGGGTCCCCACGCCAGGTGCAGCATCCAGTGCAGCGCGGCGCCGGTGGCGCCAATGGCGAGCACCATCCCCAGCGTGGACAGGAGGCCAATGGGGACCGCGTTCGCGCGGATGCCAGTGAGGTCCGCCATGATGCCGCCCTCGAAGAGCAGCAGCGGCAGGCATATGAGGAAGACCACCTGCGGATTGAGCGGGGGAACCCCCGGCAGCAGGTGTGCAACCGAGATGAGCAAGCCACCAAGCACCAGCGCGACGTTGTACGGCACGCTGGCCCGCTTGGCGGCGATGGCAAGCGCGATGGCCGCCACCATCAGGCCGATGAGGATAGGTACTTCCAGCAGCACGGCGACTCCACTGGGACCGGGAAGGGGACGCGAAGCTTTCCAGATTCGCGTGGACCGTGCACGGGCACCGTCCGCTTTTCGTCTCCTGCCCGCCTGCCTTCCTCCCTCTGGAAGTGTGCCCTGGCGGTATGGCGCCCGCGTGGTACAGCGAGACCCCCGATGAAATCCGGCTCGCTGGACACCCTGGTTCTCTCCGTCACGGCCCTGCGCAAGACCTACGGCTCCCACACGGCCGTGGACGGCATCTCCTTCGACGTGCGCCGCCGCGAAATCGTGGGGCTCCTGGGGCCCAACGGCGCGGGCAAGAGCACCACCATCAACATGCTCCTGGGCGTGCTCCAGCCCACCTCCGGCACCATCGCCATCGAAGGCACCGACCTGGAGACCCAGCGGGTGAAGGCGCTGTCGTGCACCAACTTCGCCGCGGTCTACTCGCCCCTGCCCGGCAACCTCACCGTGGCCCAGAACCTGCGCGTCTTCGGCCTCATCTATGGCGTGAAGGGATTGTCCGCCCGCATCGAGACGCTGCTGGAGGAGTACGACCTGAAGCGCTTCCGCGACACCAAGTGCGGCGTGCTGTCCTCCGGCGAGCAGACGCGCGTGTCGCTGGCCAAGGCCATGCTCAACGAGCCCCGCCTGCTGCTCCTGGACGAACCCACCGCGTCGCTGGACCCGGCCACCGCGCTGGACATCCGCACGCGCATCAAGGCCTTCGCCGCGAAGGGCAACAGCAGCGTGCTGTGGACGTCCCACAACATGTACGAGGTGGAGTCCGTCTGCGACCGCGTCCTCTTCCTGGCGCGCGGGCGGGTGCTGCTGGAGGGCGACCCGAAGACGCTGCCGCGCGAGCACGGCAAGGCCTCGCTGGAGGAGCTGTTCATCGCCGTGGCCAACGAGCCGCTGGCCCTGGAGAGGACCGAAGCGCCATGAACCTGAACCACGTCGCGGGCATCGCGCTGCGCCAGTTCTATCTCTACAAGGGCAACTTCGCGCGCGTGGTGCCGCTGTTCGCCTGGGTGGCCGTGGACATGGTGCTGTGGGGCTTCATGACCCGGTACCTCAACGAGGTCACGTCCTCCGGCTACGACTTCGTGCCCGCGCTGCTGGGCGCGGTGCTGCTCTGGGACTTCTTCGCGCGCGTGATGCAGGGGCTGACGACGGGCTTCTTCGAGGACGTCTGGTCGCGAAACTTCCTCAACGTCTTCGCCACGCCGCTCACGCTGCCGGAGTACGTGGGTGGCCTGGTGGTGACGAGCATCGCGACCAGCGCCATTGGCCTCGTCGTCATGCTGCTGTTGTCCACCACGGTGTTCGGCCTGTCGTTCGCGGCCTACGGGGCGCTGTTCATCCCCTTCGTGATGGTGCTGTTCCTCTTCGGCATCGCGCTGGGCATCCTCAGCAGCGCGATGGTCTTGCGGTTGGGCCCCGCGTCGGAGTGGTTCGTCTGGCCCATCCCCAGCCTGCTGTCCCCGTTCGTGGGCGTCTTCTATCCGCTGTCCACGCTGCCGGAGTGGATGCAGTGGATCGCGAAGCTCTTGCCCCCGTCCTACGTCTTCGAGGGCGTGCGCACGCTGGTGGCCGGCGGCGAGTTCTCCGGCGCCACGCTCGGCTGGGGCTTCGCGCTGGCGCTCCTGGACATCGTGCTGGCGGGCTGGGTGTTCCAGCGCGTCTACCGCTACGCGGTGCGCACGGGCCTCTTGGCCCGCTACAGCGCGGAGAGCGTGAGCTAACGCCGGACGCGCAGGAGCAGGTCCTTCTTCGGGCCGCACTCGCCCCGGCCGTCGCAGTTGCTGGTGGTGACGTACAGGTGGCCGTCCGGCCCCATCAGCACGTCGCGCAGGCGGCCCCAGGTGTCTCGCAGGTACACCTCGTGCCGGGCCACGCGGTGGGGTTGCTGTGCATCGAACTCCACCCGGTGCAGGTGCTTGGACTTGAGCGTCCCCACGAGCAGTGACCCCTTCCACTCCGGAATCGCGCTGCCGGTGTAGACGGCGGAGCCGCCCGGGGGCGCGGCGTCATCGAAGGTGAGCGACGGGGTGATGCGCCCGCTCTGCGTCTCGCACGAATAGATGCCGGGCCAGCCCAGGTTGTCGCCCGCCTTCACCACGTTCACCTCGTCGTGGCCGAAGCGCACCGTCTCTCCGCTGGGGCCGTGGTCGGTGACGTACAGCGTGGCGGCGTCCTTCCAGTCAAAGCCTTGCGTGTTGCGCACGCCCAGCAGGAACACGGGCGAATTCGGAAAGGGATTGTCCTGGGGCACCGCTCCGTCCGGCGTCAGGCGCAGCAGCTTGCCGGCGGCGCTGGCCAGGTCCTGGGACAGGTCCGGGTCCCGGGCGTCTCCCGTGCCCACGTACAGCATGCCGTCCGGTCCGAAGCGCAGCCTTCCGCCGTCGTGATACTTCGCGGAGGGAATGTCGCCGAAGATGACGCGCTCGAAGGTCGCGCTCGTGCCGTCCGGTGACAGCGTCCAGCGCTCCACGCGGTTCTGCGCCTTCCCGTCCGCCTGGGTGGTCACGTACAGGTAGAACTGACGGTTCGTCGCGAAGTCCGGGTGCGCGGCGATGCCCAGGAGGCCACCCTCGCCGTTCGCCGTCAGCGGCAGCGTGGCCACGGCCCCGGGCCGCAGCTGGCCTCCGCGTAGCAGCCGCACGCGGCCGGGCCGCTCGGTGATCAGCGCATCGCCGTCACCGCCTGGCAGGAAGGCCACGCCCCAGGGGACCTCCAGCCCCTCCGCCACCACGTCCACGGTGACGGGCACGCTGCCGTCCTGACCCCAGCCGTCCTCCATCAGGATGCAGTCCGCGGCGGAGGCCGTCCCCTGCGCCTGGCTCTTGCGGCAGGCGGAGGCGGAGGCGGTGAGCACCACGAGGGCGGACAGGAGCAGGCGTCGGGAGCGCATGGCGGCAATCTAGCGTTGGTGAACGCGGCCTACCGACCTGGAAGGGGGGCAGGCGAGCGCATTCGGGACTGGAAGACGGTGCCGGGTGGCGTTGTCGCGGCCCCTGTCGTGGGCACCTTGCTCGGGCGGGTTCAACGGCAACCTTTGCCCAGCGGGAGGCAGTTCCATGGCGCGCATCGCACTCATCGTGGCGAATGACTTCGAGGACTCCGAGTTCCAGGTCCCCTACGACAAGCTCAAGCAGGCAGGCCACGAGCCCGTCGTCATCGGCGTGGAGGCCGGCAAGACGCTCAAGGGCAAGAAGGGCGCGGAGATCCGCACGGAGAAGGCGGTGAAGGAGGTGAAGGCCTCGGACTTCGCCGCGCTGGTGATCCCCGGCGGCTACTCGCCGGACCACCTGCGCATGGACATCGCCATGGTCGGCTTCGTGCGCGACTTCTTCAAGGCGGACAAGCCCATCGCCGCCGTGTGCCACGCGCCCTGGATGCTGGTGGAGGCGGACATCGCGGACGAGCGCACCGTCACCTCGTTCCCCTCCATCAAGACGGACCTCATCAACGCCGGAGCGCGCTGGGTGGACCGCCAGGTGGTGGAGGACGGCAACCTCATCACGTCCCGCAAGCCGGATGACCTGGAGGCCTTCTGCGCCGCCCTGCTGCGCCAGCTGAAGGACGGCATCGCCCCACGTCTGGAGTCACCTCTGGCCCCGGAAGCCACCGCCGACCGCGCACCCCCAGTGCACTGAACCGCCCACAGGGCGGAACATGGTCCAACAGGACCCAGGCCCCCAGGGTGCGTCATGCGCTCTGGGGGCTTCTACGTGCCGCGCGAAGGAACGGATTTCCCCCCGCGGCGATGCCTGCTTGTCCTCGTTTCCAGAGGGGAAATGTTCGCGGGCCAACCGCCCATCCGTCCGACGCATTGCGCTGTCTGGACCCTGCGTTGGGTTTTCGTTGGTCTGGAATTGTTCCGTTGTCTTTGGTCCTCGGGTACAAGAAGCTCATCCATCTGTACGGGGTTTCACCAACCCCAGGGGAGTCATCTCTTCCCTGAATTTTACAGCTGGGTTGCCATTGTGCAGCGTCAGTGTTTATTGTTCCGGCGGCAACGCCTCCCCCGACGGACCGCGCTAGCACTGGCGGTCACTGTGCGCTCCCCATGAATCCGGCTCCTCGAACCGTGGTGTCCCAGCCCCGTCAGGTAGTCCGGGCGGTGTTGAACGAAGCGCTGGAGAGCAAGCTGGGCGGTGAGGTGGTGGTGAAGTCCGCCACGGTCTCCGGGCGCATCTTCGTGGTGGAGCGCAAGGTGGCGTGGACGGTGCTCACGGGCCCGGGCGCGCGCAGCTTCTCCACGGCGCTCATCGACGCGAAGCTGGTGAGCCGCGAGGACGTCGAGCAGGTGATGGCGGAGTGCCGCAAGAGCGGCGGCAACTTCTGCGAGACGCTGGTGGCGTGGGGCCTGGTGCCGCGCGACACGCTGCGCGACCTGCTCCGCGGCCACGTGGGCGCGCAGTTGGAGACGCTCTTCGGGCTGACGGAGGCGCAGGCGCTCTTCGTGCCGCAGCCGCGCTCCTACTCCAGCCAGCTGACGTTCGACCTGGCGGAGCTGACCGCCGACACCCTGCAATCGCAGCCTGCCGTTTCGCAGTCGCAGTCCCCCTCGGGTCCCCCCGTCCTACTGGAAAGTGGAGTCATGGCGAACGTGAAGCAGGCGCTGGAAGAGGCGATGAAGATTGAAGGGGCGTTCGCGGTCTGTCTCGCGGATGCCAACAGCGGGATGACCCTGGGCAGCGTTGGCGGGAACGCGGCGTTCAACGTCGAGGCGGCGGCGGCCGGCAACACCGAGGTGATGCGCGCCAAGCTGAAGACGATGAAGGCCCTGGGCATCAAGGACCGCATCGAGGACATGCTCATCACCCTGGGCGAGCAGTACCACATCATCCGTCCGCTCGCGGCCCGCGAAGGCCTGTTCCTCTACATCGCGCTGCACCGCTCCAACGCGAACCTGGCGATGGCGCGCTTCCGCATGGCGGATGTGGAGAAGAACATCCAGCTCTGAGGCTTCACCTGAGTGCCACCCCCACGCCGCCCGTTTCCCTCCTGGGGAAGCGGGCGGTGGCGTTTTGAAGGGGTCAGTGGTCTCCCGCGCGCTTCTCACCGGCTTCCACGCGCAGGGCCAGGCGGTTGCCGCGCGGAGGCAGCGGGCAGGTGGCGAAGCGGGAGAAGGCGCAAGGCGGGTTGTAGGCGCGGTTGAAGTCCAGCACGACGCGGCCGTCCTTGTCCGGCCTCGGTGCTTCGAGGAAGCGGCCGGCGCCGTAGGTCGTGTCGCGGTTCGTCTCGTCGCCGAAGACGATGAACAGCTCTTCGTCTCCCTCCTCTCCCACGGGCGTCAGGCGGTACTCCTTGCCCGCCACCGTGAAGACGAGCGTGCCGGCGGCCTTCATCTCCTCCGCATGGCCCAGCACCGTGGGCACGCTGATCATGCGCGGCTTCTCATCCGGCACCAGCTTCGCCTCCACCTTCCAGTCCGCGCTGGCCGGGTACATCGGGATGCCGTGGAACTGCTTGCGCGCCGCCGCCTCCGAGTCCTTCACCCGTACGCCCAGCCGGTCCTTCCGGAGGATGATCTGGAAGCTCACGGCGCCCAGCCGCACCACGTCTGGCGCGCCCTTCTCGTCTGTCTTCAGCGCGCCGCCCGTGAAGGGCTTGCCCTCCAGCGTGAAGGCCACCCCCGGTGCGGGCTGGAAGCTCACGGTGTCGCCCTTGCGCACGAAGGTCCCTGCCTTGGCTGGCGCCGACGCGGGCAGCGGCACGGCGCTGTCGGGCGCGGAGCCCGCCGTCTGCTCGCCCTCCTTCAACCAGGTGAGCCCCACCAGCGTCAGCCAGCCGTCCGGCGACTGCAGGTGTCGCAGCCGCTCGGCGTGCCACGCCTGGGTGGCGGCGGCGACGTCCTCCGCGGGGGCCTTCTGCTTCTCCGCCTGCGCGGCGGGCTTCGGAAGCGGCTTCGCGGGCGGTGAGGCTTGTAATGCCAGGGACAGGACCAGGGCGAGGGTGCTCATGGGGAGGGGCCTCGAAGGGCGGAAGGGAAGGGCGCTGGGGCCAATGTCTAACAGGTGCCCGTCCCGGTTGCGCGCGGTCCTCCCGCCGTGCAAAGGCTTGAGAAACCTTCCATGAACCTGGACCTCCACCCCGCGCCTCCGGCCAGTGCCCTGCGAAAGCTCGCGCTGGGGACGTGGCGCGCCCCCCGCGACCCCACTGCCTACGCGGCGCTGGAGGTCCGCATGGAGCCAGCGCTCGCGTTCATGGCCACGCACCGCACGCTCACCGGCCGGCGCCTGACGGTGACGCACCTGGTGGCGAAGGCCGCGGCGGACGCGCTGCGCCGCTACCCGGAGGCGAACGTCGTGCTGCGCGGACAGCGTCCGTGGCTGCGCGAGGACGTGGGCGTCTGCGTGCTGGTGGTGCAGCCCGCGAGCGGCGCGTCGCGCGTGGACCTGACCACCGCCACCGTGCACCGCGCGGACCAGAAGTCGCTGGAGGCGCTGGCGGACGCCATGGAGGCGCGGGTGTCGCGGGTCCGCGCGCGCGAGGACGTGGAGATTGAGCGGGGCAAGCGCCGCTCGTCGCTGCTGCCCGGCTGGCTGATGGGCCCCGCGCTGCGGCTCCTGTCCTTCGTCTGGTACGGCCTGAACGTGGACCTGCGCCGGGTGGGAATGCCGTTCGACCCGTTCGGCTCCGTGGCGGTGACGAACCTGGGCTCGCTGGGGCTGGAGCGGGGCTTCGTCGCGATGGTGCCCTACACCCGCGTGCCGCTCCTGCTGGCGCCCGGGCTGGTGCGGGACGTGCCGGTGGTGGAGGACGGGGCGCTGGTGCCCGGCAAGGCCATGACGCTCACCTGCACCTGGGACGCGCGCCTCATCGACGTGGACCTGGCCGCGCGGGTGCTCCGGCACATCGGCGGCGCGCTGGAGGATCCCCGGGGGTGGGATGCACCGGGGACCGAAGCGCGGTAGAACAGGGACGTCACCCGGAGGTCGGCACCATGTCCGTGGATCCCTTTCGTCGCGTCGGCTCGTCCCGTCCCATTGGCCGGGTGCTGAGCGGTCAGGACCGCTTCGAGAAGGAAGCCCTGGAAGGGCCCCCTGAAGGCCCCCTCGCCATGGACCGCCGCCAGCGCATGGCGGGCGGTCCGTTGCCGGTGAACGGCGAGAGCCCCTTCGCCGCGAAGCTGCGCAAGCTGGCCGCGTCGAACCCGGACGGCAAGGAAGACTGAAGCATCCGCCGTCGACTTCAGACCTGTCCGGCGCCGCCGTCCACGAAGAGCTCCACGCCGTTGACGAAGCTGCTGTCGTCCGACGCGAGGAACAGCGCCGCCTTCGCCACCTCATCCGGCTGTCCCAGGCGCCCCAGCGGGACGAGGCTGATGAGGTAATCCTTCAGCTGCTTGTTCCCCTCCGCGTCGGGCGCCAGCCCGTTGAGTCCCGGCGTGTCGATGGGGCCCGGGCTGAGCGTGTTCACCCGGATGCGCCGCCCCTTCAGGTCCGACGCCAGGGTGCGCGCGAGCGAGCGGATGGCCGCCTTCGTCGCCGAGTAGACGCTCCACGCTGGCAAGCCGTCCGAGCCCGCCGTGGAGCCCGTCAGGATGACGGAGCCGCCGTCCTTCAGGAGCGGCAGCGCCTTCTGCACCGTGAACAGCGTGCCCTTCACGTTGACGTTGAACGTCTTGTCGAAGTGCGCCTCCGTGATGGAGCCCAGCGCTGAGAACTCGCCCAGGTCCGCGTTGGCGAACACCACGTCCACGTGCCCCGCGTCCTCCTTCACCCGCGCGTAGAACCGGTCCAGGTCCGCCATCACGGACACGTCCCCGCGCACGCCCACCACGCCGTGGCCAATCTCCTGCACCGCCCGGTCCACCTCCGCCTGCCGGCGGCTCGTGAGGAACACCTTCGCCCCCTCCTGCGCGAAGCGCTTCGCCGTCGCGAAGCCGATGCCCGTGGTTCCACCCGTGACGACCGCCACCTTCCCGTCGAGCCTGCCCATGGTCCTGCTCCTTGTCCGGTCCCCGCTCTGGCGGAGAAGTTATGGACTTGATGGTCCATATCTAAGAATGGTGGACCGGGCGGTCAATAACTTTTATTTTCCGGGCATGGCTCGGCCTCGGACATTCGATGAAGCGCAGGTGCTGCGGGCGGTGCGCGACCAGTTCTGGAACAAGGGGTACGCGGCGACGTCCATGGACGACCTGATGCAGGCCACGGGGCTGGGCAAGGGCAGCCTCTATGGGGCCTTCGGCGACAAGCATCAGCTCTTCATGAAGGTGTTCGACACCTACTGCGTGAGCTCCGTGGAGTCGGTGAAGAAGACGCTGGAGGGGCCAGACGAAGGGGCGCTGGAGCGGCTGCGCCGGTACATGCTGGGCGCGGCCACCACGTCCGCGTCGCCCGCGAACCGGCGAGGGTGTCTGCTGTCGCGCGGCACGTCGGAATTGGCGGCGCAGGACGCGCAGGTGGCGGACCGGGCCCTGGAGACCTTCCGGGGGCTGGAGGCCGCGTTCGTGCGCTGCCTGGAGCAGGCCCGGGCGCATGGGGACCTCGCGGCCCAGGCGGACCCCCAGCGGTTGGGCGCCATGCTGCTCGCGGTCTTCCGAGGGCTGGAGGCCGTGGGCAAGGCCGGCATGGACGAGGCCAGCCTGCGCGGCATGGTGGAGACGGCATTTGAACATCTGCCCGCCCCGGTGAAGCGCCGCCGCTGATTGCCTTTGGGGGACGCCGGATCCCTGGGGTAATAGGCTTTCACCTATCTGGCACGGTAGGGCTGCTTGTTTCCCCCAAACAAAGGCATCCCTCCATGAAGCATCTCAAGTCTGGGTTGGTATTGATGTGCGCGCTCGCGGGCTGCGGTCCGTCGGCGGAGCAGGACGCGCTCGGAGAGCAGAAGCGCGAGATTGTCTATGGCACGGACGACCGGCTGGACGTCTACGCCCATCCGGACGCCACGCTGCGCGCGCGGGCGGAGCAGGCCGCCGTGGGCCTGGTGCACCCGGGGTTCATCGACCTGACGGACCCGAACAACGTCACCTTCCCCGGTCCGAACCTGGGCACGGGCCTCAACCTCTGCTCCACCGAGCGCTTCTGGAGCGACCCCCGGGCGGCCTTCTGCTCCGGCACGCTCATCGACGATGACCTGGTGCTCACCGCGGGGCACTGCGTGGGCAACGCGGCGGCGTGCGCCGACACCTACTTCGTCTTCAACTTCCACCGGACGGGGGCGGGCGTGCTGCACCCCATCACGTCGCAGGACGTCTTCACCTGCGACTCCATCGTGGCGCGCCAGCACGGCACGGTGAACGGGCAGAACCTGGACTACGCCATCGTGCGCCTGGACCGGGCGGCCACGCCGCGCTTCACCCCCGCGCCCGTCCGCACGAGCAACACCGCGCTGGGCGCCGCGCAGAACGTGGCGGTCGTGGGCGGCAGCAGCGGCACCCCCATCAAGATCGACACCGGCGGCTCGGTGCGCGACGCGCGCTCGGGCACGCGGGATTACTTCGTGCACAACTCGGACACCTTCCCTGGCACGTCGGGCGCGGCGGTGTACGAGCTGGGGCAGCACACCCTCGCGGGCATCCTCGTGCGCGGGGACGGCGCGGACTACGTCTCCAACGGCAGCTGCAAGGTGGTGAACGTGTGCCCGGAGACGGGCTGCACCGGCTCGGAGAGCACGTACGTCTACCCGGCGCTCAAGGGCGTGTGCACCGAGCTCCAGAATGGCAGCACGCGGCTGTGCGCCGGGATGCCGCCCGCGCCGGTGCGGCCGGCCAGCGCGTTCGGCTACACGACGACCGACACCTGGGACGCCACGCAGAACACGGTGGACCGGACGTACACGCTCGGCGCGGGCGACGTCATCCACGTGAACGCCTGCGGTCTGCCGGACTTCCCCGTCACGGGCTACCCCAAGCTGCGCCTCGTCGACGCGCAGGACAACGAGGCCGCCTCCAGCTTCGACGGGTGCGGCTTCAAGCTCCGGGTGGGGGCCGCTGGCACCTACACGCTCAAGGCTGGCTGCGACTACACCGACAGCTGCACCGCCACGGTGGACGTGAAGGTCACGCTGAACGCGAACCTCACGCGGGGCACCTTGCCCTTCAACCTCGTCAACACCAACAGCGGCACGCGCAACACCGCCAACCTGAACGTGACGCTGACCCCCGGCCAGGTCCTCGACGTGGGCACCTGCGCCGTGGAGGGCGCCAACGGCGTCGGTGACACCATCGTGCGGGTCATCGACTCCTCGGGCCTGCCGGTCGCTGAGAACGACGATGCCTTCGGCACCTGCGGCTCGCTTTCGCGCGTCACCTACCACATGAACGTGGTGTCCCCGGCGGAGCAGTATCAGGTCCGCATCGGCTGCTTCCGCAACACGCGCTGCAGCGGCACGGCCGCCTACGTCATCTACTGAGGGAGAGCCCTCTTCCGGTGACCCCCGCGTTCAGGCTAGGCACAGGGCCTGAACGCGGGTGCGTGCGGTCACTCACCGGGATTGGGGGCATTGATGCGGAAGGCACATGCGGTGGCGGCGTCGATGGTGGCGCTGATGCTGGGGCAGACGGGCTGCTATCGGACGAGCATCGTCACGAACCTGCGGCCGGAGCCCAAGGTCCACCAGGACCGGCAGTGGTTCACGGTGGCGGGCCTGGTGCCCGTGTCCAGTCCCCCGGGCAGTGAGTGCAAGAACGGCATCGCGTGGGCCCAGAGCCGCGCGACCCCCAGCGACTTCCTCATCCAGGCGGGCCTCGCGGTGGCGGGCGCGTTCATCGGGTCGGCGGTGTGCGCGGGCGGCAACCGGACCGACGAGGAGCAGGGCAGCTGCGCCGCCATCGGCATGCTGCTGCCCACGGTCCTCGTGGGCTCGCGCACCGTCGCCTACTCCTGCGCGTCGGAGTACCAGAACGTCCATCCGCGCCACGACCTGGGGACGGGCCCGGAGACGCCAGCCCGCGTCCCGGACGCTGCGAACGCACCGGAGGAGGGAGAGGTCCCCATGCTGGAGGCTCCGACCCCGCCGCCGCTGCCTCCGCCCGGCTCCGTGCCGGAGTCGAGCCCCGGGCTCTGAAACACCCCCGGACGCGGCGCGGAAGGTGTCCGCGCCGCGCCCGAAGGTGTCTGTCTATTCGCCGCGCCGCTTCGAGCGCGTCAGGGCCCAGCCCTGGTTGGACCGGGCGCGCTCCACCCGCTTGTGCGCGCGCTGAGCGGCGGCGTCCGTCTGGCGGTGCTGGAAGGCCTGCTCGCGCTGGAGCTTCTCGAAGCTCGCGCGCCGCTCCTCGGAGAGCATGCCGTCCTCCACCGCCGCCCTCACCGCGCACCCCGGCTCACGCTGGTGGCCGCAGTCGCTGAAGCGGCAGCCGGTGGCCAGCGCGAGCACGTCCGCGAAGGCGGTGGCCAGGTCCTCCTCCTCATCGCCCCACAGGCCCAATTCGCGCATGCCGGGCCCGTCGATGACGAGGCCGCCGTGCTCCAGCACGAACAGCTCGCGGTGCGTGGTGGTGTGCTGGCCCCTGTCGCCCTCCGCCAGCACGGGTTGGGTGGCGAGCCGCGCGTCGTCCAGGAGCCGGTTGGTGAGCGTGGACTTGCCCACGCCGGACGAGCCCAGCAGCACGCCCGTCCTGCCGGGAGGAAGCCGCGCGCGCACCTCCTCCACGCCCAGGCCCGTGCGTGCGCTCACCGCGAGCACGTCCACGCCGGGGGACAGGGCCTCCACCTCCAGGACGCGTGAGGCCGCGTCGTCCGCGAGGTCCGCCTTGCTGAGGAGCACGACGGGCGTGGCGCCGCTGTTCCAGGCGACCGTGAGGGCGCGCTCGATGCGGCGGGGGTTGAAGTTGCCATCCAGTCCGGTGACGAGGAACACCACGTCCACGTTCGCGGCGATGAGCTGGGCGTCGTGTTCGCTGCCCGCCTCGCGCCGCTTCAAGAGGCTGCGGCGGGGGAGCACGGCGTGCATCAGCGCCTCGCCGTCACCGGACGCGGGCGGTTGCAAGAGGACCCAGTCGCCCACCGTGGGCAAGGCCTCCACGCCCTGGGCCTGATGGAGGAGGCGTCCGGAGGCGCGCGCGAGGAAGGCCGCGCCCGCGGTCTGCACGGTGAGCAGCCCCCGCTGCTGGCGCACGACGCGCCCGGGGACGAGGTTGGTGGAAGAAGACTGCGAGACGGTGTTGGACAACGCGAGGTCGAGGTCGGGACCCCAGCCGAGGGTTTCGAGTGACACTTGAGGAACTCCGGGCAGAGCGATGCCACGGGCGCGCGGGAGGGACTCCGGGGCGCCGGGCGTGAAGGAAGCGGGGCTCGCGCTGCGACGGACGACGGTGCTGCTACGACCGGCTCAGCGGATGAGCGCCCGCGTGGCGGACAGGGCCGCGACGACGACAAGGGGCGGAGTCATCAGGACAGGTCTCCTCAAGGGTTCATGGAAACACCAGCGGTCATCGCCGTTCCATGCCGGAACCCTAGCAATTCCTGTCGTCCGCTGGCCACCCCCGTGTGTTTTCCCCCTTGAACCTCACGCGACGTGAGGTTGTACCCATGACATCCAGTCACGCGAAGACCGTGGCTGGAAAGGGGTGAGGCATGCAGCACACGGAGCTGAAGGTAGGGGAGCTGGCCCGGCGCACGGGGCTGTCCATCCGCGCGCTGCACCACTACGACGAGATTGGCTTGCTCAAGCCCTCGGCGCACACGGCGTCGGGGCACCGGCTCTACACGGCGGCGGACATCGCCCGCCTGAGTCACATCCTGTCGCTCAAGCAGCTCGGGTTCTCGCTGGAAGAGATTGCCGAGACGCTGGGCCGGGCGGACTTCTCCGCCCTGCGCGTGGTGGAGCTGCGGCTCCAGCGGGCCCGGGAGCAGCTGGCGGAACAGCGTCAGCTCTGCGACCGCCTGGATTCCCTCGCACGGCAGCTGCGCGCGGCGGAGCCCGTCTCCGCCGACGACTTCCTACAGACCATCGAGGCCATGACCATGTTCGAGAAGTACTACACCCCGGAGCAGTTGAAGGAGCTGGAGGCCCGTCGCCAGGCGATGGGTGACGACGCCATCAAGCAGGTGGAGGCCGAGTGGCCCCGCCTCATCGCGAGCATGCGCGAGCAGATGGAGCAGGGCGCCGACCCCGCGTCCGAGCCGGTGCGCGTGCTGGCCACGCGCTGGCGCGAGCTCGTCCGCGCGTTCACGGGCGGAAACCCCGGCATCGAGAAGTCGCTCCAGACGATGCACCAGCAGGAGCCCCAGGTGGCCCAGCGTCAGGGCCGCGACCCGAAGCTCATGGAGTACGTGGGCCGGGCCATGGCCTGTCTGGACGCGCCGAAGTAAAGCCAGACAAAGGCGACGGCCGCCAGCGAAGGGCTGGCGGCCGTGGCTGTTCATGTCAGGGCATCCCGGTTACTGGCCGCCGATGGAGCCGCCCGTGGTGCCATTGGAGCCGCTGGTGCCGGTGCCGCCCACGCCGCCCATGGTACCGCCGGAGCCGCTGGTGCCAGTGCCGCCGACGCCGCCCGTGCCAGTCGTGCCGCTGGTGCCGCCCGTACCGGTGCCGCCCGGGTTGATGACGGTCGAGCCGTTGGACTCGGTGCCGGGCTCGGTGGCGCCGGTGGTGCCGGTGCCCGTGCCGCCAATGGTGCCGGTGCTGCCGGAGCCACCAATGGTGCCGGTGGTGCCGGAGCTGTCGACGCCGGTGGTGCTGGTGCCCGAACCGCCATAGGTGCCGGTGCTCGTGCCCGTGGAGGGCGACGTGTACGAGCCCGTGCCGGTGGAGGGCGCGGTGGCCCCGGTGCCGTAGGTGTCCGTGCTGGAGCCGGTGGTGCCGGTGCCCGTGCCGATGCCGCTGGTCCCGGTGCCGCCCGTGCCGGAAGTGCTACCGCCGGTGGTTCCGGTGCCGGTGGTGCCCGGAGTCGGGTTCACGCCGGTGCCAGAGCCACCCGTGCCGGTGGCGGTGTTGCCGGTCTGCACGCCCGTGGAGTTGGTGGTGCCGGGCGTGACCGTGCCCGTGGAGCCGGCGCTGCCGGTCTGGCCGCTGTTGATCATCTCCGGCGAAGCACCCGAGGAGCCGGGAGTCGTCCCGGGGCTCGACCCGTCGCCTACCTGTTGGGCGAGCGCGCTGGTGGAGAGCAGGAAGCTGAAGGCCAGTGCCGCGGTGCCAATGGAGCGTCGCATGTGTGGAATCCTTTCCCGTCGCAGGTGGCGTAAAGGTGTGTGCTTCACCGGACAGGGCAACCCGTTGGAACCAGCCGGCACATGGCAGGACGGCAGCTCGCAGGTCACTCATGGGACGAAGCACGCGGGACAGGGGTTGCACGCACGCGCGCCCGGCACGGTGATGTCCAACACCCGCGCTTCCGTATCGCGGCGGGAGGTCTTCTCGCCGTTTCTGTGCTGTCCTCCGGTCCAGGAAAGGGGCGTGCGTGAGCGGACGGGAAGGGCATCTGGCGGCGGGCCGCAAGAGCGCGCGCCTCGCGCGAAGCGTGAGCGCCCGTGCATGGCCGCTCACGCTCGTCATCGCCGCGGGCCTGGGCCTGCTGCTCTACGTCGCCACCACCAGCCTGCCGTACCTCATCGCCTCACCCGCCGGGGACGCGCACCTGGGCACGCTCAATGACTGTCTGGCGCGGCAGCTCGACGGCGCCACGCGGCTGGGCTGGGCCGTGGCTCCGGATGCTTCGCGCGCGGCGGTGTTCGGGCCCCGCGTCGTCGCGGTCTGCGGCGAGGATGGCTCGCACTCGCGCCTGGAGATTGCTGGCGCCACCGCGCTCGCGTTCGATGGCGAGCGCCGCCTGTGGGCCGCCGCTGGAGGCCATCTGCTGCGCGAGCGGAACGGTGCGCTCCTGCCGGTGGGCGACATCACCCCGCCGGAATGGCTGATCGGCCACGCGGGCGGTGTCCTCGCGCTGGATGCCAGCGGACTGCTCGTCTCGGTAGCAACGGATGGCAAGGTGCTGGGCCAGGCGCAGGTGCCGGGGCCGGGTGGCCGGCTGTCCATTGGCCCTGGCGGCGTGCTCGCGGCGGTGGAGTGGGGCGGCGGCGTCATCGTCTACGACGCCCGCACCCTGGAGCTGGTGCGGGCGGAGGCTCCGTGCAACGTGGAGTTCCTGTGGTGGCTGGACACTGCGGATCAGGTCCTGCTGGCCTGTGGTGCGCCCGCACCGGGCACCCTCCGCTTCGACGTCCGCACCGGCGCGCGTGAAGAGGTGCCGGCACGCACGCGCGCGCCTGCCCGAAGGCTCTCGGGGCGAGCGCTGTATGTGCAGGGGTGCGATGGCTTCCCGTGTACGGCCTCACCTCCCTGAAGCTGTTATGGGGAGGTTCCGCTCCGGGCCGGTGACTCGCTGACCCGGGGCTTCCGGGGATCGGGGCCTCTTGTCCAGGCACTGCGTTCAGTGCCCGACACACAGGGGCTTTCCAACCCGGCTTTACATTCGACAAACCCGCGAACTCATTGGACGTTCCTGGGATCGCGGGCCGGGTTCGCAGGACCGGTTGCAACGCTTTCGCCGATCAGGGGTTTCACTCGTGGACGACACCAAGGTTTCCAGCTCCTCCGCTCCCCGCAAGCGCGCCAACGGCCGAAAGACGGCCGCCAGCGCCGCAGGCCAGGACGCTGGCCCTCCAGGCGCCCGGTCGCAGGGCAACGTCGCGGCCAACCGGCTGAGCAGCCCGGAGGCCTCGCGAGCCGAGCCCGCGCCCGCCCGCCGCGCCCCCGCACGCGGTCGTAACGGCAACAACCGCCCGGCCGCCGATGAAGGCCTGCGCCCCGGCGGCCCGCCTCCGCTCCAGCAGTTGCTGGCGGCGCTCCGGGCCGTGCAGGGCGGTGACTTCTCCGTGCGGCTGCCGTCCGGCGCGCAGGACGTGGTGATGGATGAGATCGCCCGCGCGTTCAACGCGGTGGTGACGCTCAACTCCACGCTCACCCACGAAATCGTTCGCGTGGAGCGCGTCGTCGGCCGCGAGGGCCGCATGGGCGAGCGCGTCACCCTGGGCGACGTGCGCGGCGACTGGGCCACCAGCGTCCAGTCCATCAACGCCCTCATCGGCGACCTGGTGCAGCCCACCACGGAAGTCGCCCGCGTGCTGGTGGCGGTGGCCGAAGGCGACCTCACCCAGAAGATGGCCCTCGAAATCGACGGCCAGCCCGTGAAGGGCGAGTTCCTCCGCATCGGCACCACCGTGAACGCGATGGTGGATCAGCTCAACAGCTTCGCCGCCGAAGTGACGCGCGTCGCGAAGGAGGTGGGCACCGAAGGAAAGCTGGGCGGCCAGGCGGACGTGAAGGGCGTGTCCGGCGTGTGGAAGGACCTCACGGACAACGTGAACGTCCTCGCCGGCAACCTCACCGCGCAGGTGCGAAACATCGCGGAGGTCACCACGGCGGTGGCCCGCGGCGACCTGTCCCGCAAGATCACGGTGGACGTGAAGGGCGAGGTCCTTGAGCTCAAGAGCACCATCAACACGATGGTGGACCAGCTCAACAGCTTCGCCTCCGAAGTGACGCGCGTCGCGCGCGAAGTGGGTACGGAAGGAAAGCTGGGCGGTCAGGCCGCGGTGTCCGGCGTGTCCGGCACGTGGAAGGACCTCACGGACAACGTGAACTTCATGGCGTCCAACCTCACGACGCAGGTGCGCGGCATCGTGAAGGTGGTGACGGCGGTCGCCAACGGCGACCTCACCCAGAAGCTGATGGTGCCGTCGCAGGGTGAGATCGCCGCGCTGGGCGCCACGCTGAACAACATGACGGACACGCTCAACGTGTTCGCGCAGCAGGTGACCAGCGTCGCGCGCACGGTGGGCGTGGAGGGCAAGCTGGGCGCCCAGGCCCAGGTGCCCGGCGCCGCGGGGACGTGGAAGGACCTCACGGACAACGTGAACCTGATGGCGTCCAACCTCACCAGCCAGGTGCGCAACATCGCGGAGGTCTCCACCGCCGTCGCCAATGGCGACCTGTCGCGGAAGATCACCGTGGACGTGAAGGGCGAGGTGCTGGAGCTCAAGAGCACCATCAACACGATGGTGGACCAGCTCCGCGCGTTCGCCGCCGAAGTGACCCGCGTCGCGAAGGAAGTGGGTACGGACGGCAAGCTGGGCGGTCAGGCCGCGGTGCCCGGTGTCGGCGGCACGTGGAAGGACCTCACGGACAACGTGAACAGCATGGCCTCCAACCTCACCACCCAGGTGCGCAACATCGCCCTGGTGACGACGGCGGTGGCCACCGGTGACCTGTCCAAGAAGATCACCGTCGACGCGCGCGGCGAAATCCTGGAGCTGAAGAACACCATCAACACGATGGTGGACCAGCTCAACAGCTTCGCCTCGGAAGTGACCCGCGTGGCCCGCGAGGTGGGCACGCACGGCAAGCTGGGCGGTCAGGCGGAAGTGAAGGGCGTGTCCGGTACGTGGAAGGACCTCACGGACAACGTGAACTTCATGGCGTCCAACCTCACCACCCAGGTGCGAGGCATCGCCAAGGTCGTGACCGCGGTCGCCAACGGCGACCTCACCCAGCGCCTGAAGATGGAGGCCAAGGGCGAGGTGGCGGAGCTCGCGGACACCATCAACGCGATGACCCAGACGCTCTCCATCTTCGCGCAGCAGGTGACGGACGTCGCGCGCACGGTGGGCGTGGAAGGCAAGCTGGGCGCCCAGGCCGTGGTGCCGGGCGTCGCGGGCACGTGGAAGGACCTCACGAACAACGTGAACCTCCTCGCGAACAACCTCACCGACCAGGTCCGTAACATCGCCGAGGTGACCACGGCGGTCGCGAAGGGCGACCTGTCCCGGAAGATCACCGTCGACGCGAAGGGTGAGGTCCTGGAGCTCAAGAGCACCATCAACACGATGGTGGACCAGCTCCGCGCGTTCGCCGCGGAAGTGACGCGCGTCGCGAAGGAAGTGGGCACGGACGGCAAGCTGGGCGGTCAGGCCGACGTGAAGGGCGTGTCCGGCGTGTGGAAGGACCTCACGGACAACGTGAACAGCATGGCCTTCAACCTCACCACCCAGGTGCGCGGCATCGTCAAGGTGGTGACGGCGGTGGCCGACGGCGACCTGTCCCAGAAGCTGGTGATGGAGGCCAAGGGTGAGATCGCCGCGCTCGCGGACACCATCAACGCGATGACCCAGACGCTGTCCGTCTTCGCGCAGCAGGTGACGGACGTGGCGCGCACGGTGGGCGTGGAGGGCAAGCTGGGCGCCCAGGCCGAAGTGCCGGGTGTGGCCGGCACGTGGAAGGACCTCACGAACAACGTGAACCTGCTGGCCAACAACCTCACGGCCCAGGTGCGAAACATCGCGGAGGTCACGACGGCGGTCGCGAACGGCGACCTGTCCAAGAAGATCACCGTCGACGCGAAGGGCGAGGTGCTGGAGCTCAAGAGCACCATCAACACGATGGTGGACCAGCTCCGCGCGTTCGCCGCCGAAGTGACGCGCGTCGCGAAGGAAGTGGGTACGGAAGGCAAGCTGGGCGGTCAGGCGGACGTGAAGGGCGTGTCCGGCGTGTGGAAGGACCTCACGGACAACGTGAACGTCCTCGCCGGCAACCTGACGGACCAGGTGCGAAACATCGCCAAGGTGACGACGGCGGTGGCCAACGGCGACCTGTCCCAGAAGATCACCGTGAGCGTGAAGGGCGAGGTGCTGGAGCTGAAGAACACCATCAACACGATGGTGGACCAGCTCCGCGCGTTCGCTTCGGAGGTCACGCGCGTCGGCAAGGAAGTGGGTACGGAGGGCAAGCTGGGCGGCCAGGCCGCGGTGCCCGGTGTCGCGGGCGTGTGGAAGGACCTCACGGACAACGTGAACGTCCTCGCCGCGAACCTCACGGACCAGGTGCGCAACATCGCGAAGGTCACCACCGCGGTGGCCTACGGTGACCTGTCGCAGAAGATCTCCGTGGAGGCGAAGGGCGAGATCCTGGAGCTGAAGAGCACCATCAACACGATGGTGGACCAGCTCCGCGCCTTCGCTTCCGAAGTGACCCGCGTCGCGAAGGAAGTGGGTACGGACGGCAAGCTGGGCGGTCAGGCCGCGGTGCCCGGCGTCGCCGGCACGTGGAAGGACCTCACGGACAACGTGAACAGCATGGCGTCCAACCTCACCAGCCAGGTGCGAAACATCGCGCTGGTGACGACGGCCGTCGCGAACGGTGACCTGTCCAAGAAGATCACCGTCGACGCGAAGGGCGAAATCCTGGAGCTGAAGAACACCATCAACACGATGGTGGACCAGCTCAACAGCTTCGCCTCCGAAGTGACCCGCGTGGCCCGCGAAGTGGGCGCGGAAGGAAAGCTGGGCGGTCAGGCGGAAGTGAAGGGCGTGTCCGGCACGTGGAAGGACCTCACGGACAACGTGAACTTC
Organism: Corallococcus sp. M7; assembly: GCF_054512695.1. Taxonomy (NCBI): domain Bacteria; kingdom Pseudomonadati; phylum Myxococcota; class Myxococcia; order Myxococcales; family Myxococcaceae; genus Corallococcus; species Corallococcus sp. M7. The sequence continues at coordinate 9,076,366 of NZ_CM137252.1, read as the reverse complement.
ATGGCCCGCAACCTCACCACCCAGGTGCGCGGCATCGTGAAGGTGGTGACCGCGGTCGCGAATGGTGACCTCAAGCAGAAGCTGGTGGTGGACGCGAAGGGCGAAGTGGCCGCCCTGGCGGAGACCATCAACAACATGACCGACACGCTGGGCATCTTCGCGGAGCAGGTCTCCACGGTGGCCCGCGAGGTGGGCGTGGAAGGGAAGCTGGGCGGCCAGGCCCGCGTGCCCGGTGTGGCCGGCACGTGGAAGGACCTCACGGACAACGTGAACTTCATGGCCTCCAACCTCACCACCCAGGTGCGCGGCATCGTGCGCGTGGTGACGGCGGTGGCCAACGGCGACCTGACCCAGAAGCTCATCGTGGACGCGAAGGGCGAAGTGGCCGCGCTCGCGGACACCATCAACAACATGACCGACACGCTGGGCACCTTCGCGGAGCAGGTCTCCACGGTGGCCCGCGAGGTGGGTATCGAAGGAAAGCTGGGCGGCCAGGCCCGCGTGCCCGGCGCGCGCGGCACGTGGCGGCAGCTGACGGACAACGTGAACCAGCTGGCCGGTACGCTCACCAGCCAGCTGCGCGCCATCTCCGACGTGGCCACCGCCGTGACCAAGGGCGACCTGACCCGCAGCATCACGGTCGTCGCCGAGGGCGAGGTCGCGGCGCTGAAGGACAACATCAACCAGATGATCGTCAACCTGCGTGAGACCACGCAGAAGAACCAGGAGCAGGACTGGCTCAAGACGAACCTGGCGAAGTTCAGCGGCATGATGCAGGGCCAGAAGTCCCTGGACGCCGTCAGCCGCCTCATCATGAGCGAGCTGACCCCGCTGGTGTCCGCGCACCACGGCGCCTTCTTCCTCTCCGACCCCGAGGGCGGCATGCCGTCCCTCAAGCTCACCAGCACCTACGCGTACCGGGAGCGCAAGCACCTGGCGAACCGCTTCCGCCTGGGCGAGGGGCTGGTCGGCCAGTGCGCGCTGGAGAAGAAGACCATCCTGCTGACGCGCGTGCCGTCGGACTACATCACCATCTCCTCCGGACTGGGTGAGGCCGCGCCGCTCAACATCATCGTCCTGCCCGTCCTCTTCGAGGGCGAGGTGAAGGCCGTCATCGAGCTGGCCTCGTTCCACCCGTTCAGCGCCATCCACCAGATCTTCCTGGATCAGCTGACGGAGAGCATCGGCGTGGTGCTCAACATGATCATGGCGAACATGCGCACGGAGACGCTGCTCTCCGAGTCGCAGCGCCTGACCCAGGAGCTCCAGAGCCAGTCGCGCGAGCTCACCCAGCAGCAGGACGAGCTCAAGCGCACCAACATCGAGCTGGAGGACAAGGCGAAGGAGCTGGCGGACCAGAACACCCGCGTGGAGGAGAAGAACCGCGAGGTGGAGCTGGCGCGCGTCAGCCTGGAGGAGAAGGCGGAGCAGCTCACCATCATCTCCAAGTACAAGAGCGAGTTCCTGGCCAACATGAGCCACGAGCTGCGCACGCCGCTCAACTCGCTGCTCATCCTCGCGAAGCTCCTGTCGGACAACAAGGACGGCAACCTCTCCAACAAGCAGGTGGAGTACGCCAACACCATCTACGCGTCCGGCGGGGACCTGCTCAGCCTCATCAACGAGATCCTCGACCTGTCCAAGGTGGAGGCGGGCAAGATGCAGGTGGAGCCCCGGGACATCGTCCTCACGGAGCTCAACCAGTTCATCGAGCGCAGCTTCCGCCCGGTGGCGGACCAGAAGGGCCTCACCTTCCAGGTGGAGGTGCTCGCGGGCACGCCGCGCCACGTGCGCACCGACCCGCAGCGGTTGCAGCAGGTGCTCAAGAACCTGCTCTCCAACGCCTTCAAGTTCACCGACGAAGGCGGCGTGAAGCTCTCCGTGCGCCTGGCGGACAAGGGCATCCGCTTCGACCACGAGGCGCTGCGCCGCTCGCGCCACGTGCTGGCCTTCGCGGTGAAGGACACCGGCATCGGCATCGCCAAGGACAAGCAGCGCATCATCTTCGAGGCGTTCCAGCAGGCGGACGGCTCCACCGCGCGCAAGTACGGCGGCACCGGCCTGGGCCTGTCCATCAGCCGCGAAATCGCCAAGCTGCTGGGTGGCGAAATCCGCCTGGAGAGCGAGCCGGGCAAGGGCAGCACCTTCACCCTCTACCTGCCTCCGGAGTACCAGGGCGCGGACGAGGACGTGTCGCAGGGCGGGGAGTCGGCCGGCCGTGCGGTGGGGATGCTGCCGGAGACGCTCGTCACCCCGTCCACGTCCGGTACTCCCGCGACGACGCCGCAGCCGGCGCTCGCCCAGCCGGCACCGGTGTCGGTGGTGGAGCCGCAGGCCCACGTGCTGGACGCCGCGCTGCCTCCGCAGGTGGAGGGGGCGCACACGCCTGTCGTGGTGGAGGACGACCGCGAGTACATCCGCGAGGGCGATCGCACCTTGCTCATCATCGAGGACGACCTGAAGTTCGCCCGCATCATGGTGCAGATGGCGCGCGAGAAGGGCTTCAAGGCCCTGGTCGCCACGCGCGGTGACAGCGGCCTGTCCATGGCGCACGAGTACCAGCCGGACGCCATCACCCTGGACATCCAGCTGCCCGTGGTGGACGGCTGGAGCGTGCTGGACCGCCTCAAGCGCAACCCGCGCACGCGCCACATCCCCGTCCACATCATCAGCGTGATGGACAAGCACCTGGGCAACACCCAGGGCGCGTTCGGCTACCTGACCAAGCCCGTGAGCAAGGAGGGGCTGGAGCGCGTCTTCGGCCAGCTGTCGCGCTTCCTGGAGCGCCGCGAGCGCCGCCTGCTCGTCATTGAAGACGACGACGTGCAGCGCAGCAGCCTCACCCAACTGCTCAGCGACGGCGGAGACGTCGTCGTCACCGCGGTGGCGTCCGGCCAGGAGGCCCTCCAGAAGCTGGAGGAGAACGAGTACGACTGCCTCGTCATCGACCTCCTGTTGCCCGACATGGACGGCATCAAGCTGGTGGAGGAGGTGAAGACGCAGCAGCGCTTCCGCGACCTGCCCATCGTCGTCTACACCGGCCGTGAATTGACGCCCAAGGACGAGGCCCGTCTGCGGCGTTACACCGGCAGCGTCATCCTGAAGAGCGGTGCGAAGAGCCCGGACCAGCTGCTCAGCGACACGGCGCTCTTCCTGCACCGCCTGGACGAGAATCTTCCGGCGCGCGCGCGCGCGGCCCTGGCGCAGCGCAACGACCAGGACGCACCGCTGGCCGGCAAGAAGGTCCTGCTGGTGGATGACGACATGCGAAACATCTTCGCGCTCACCAGCGTGCTGGAAAATCACAGCATGCAGGTCGTCTTCGCGGAGAACGGGCGGGCTGCCATCGAGATGCTCGGCCAGAACCCCGACGTGGATGTCGTGCTGATGGACGTGATGATGCCGGAGATGGATGGCTACGAGACCATGCGTGCCATCCGCAAGGACCCCAAGTACGCCAGCCTCCCCATCATCGCCGTCACCGCGAAGGCGCTGAAGGACGACCGTGAGAAGTGCATGGCCGCCGGTGCGAGTGACTACCTGCCCAAGCCGGTGGATACCGACAAGCTCTTGGAACTGGTCCGGCTGTGGGTGAGTGCTTGATACTCAACGAGGACGATCCATCCTCGTGCCCCCTTTGCACTTCCGTCTGGAAGGGGGCGGCCCTAGCCTTGTTCGCCGTGTCTCGGGTCCCCTGACCCACGCGCTCCCCCACCGCGCACATGAACTCCACTGAGCACACTCCGGAACGTTCCCAGGAAGCCACGGCGAGTCCTCGCGCGGCCATCCTGATGGTGGACGACCATCCGGCCAACCTGCTGGCGCTGGAAGCCATCCTCGAGCCATTGGGCCAGGACCTGGTGAAGGCGACCAGCGGCGAGGAGGCGCTCAAGCAGCTGTTGCAGCGCGACTTCGCGGTCATCCTGATGGACGTGCAGATGCCGGGGCTGGACGGGTTCCAGACGGCGGCGCTCATCAAGCAGCGCGAGCGCACGCGCACCATCCCCATCATCTTCCTCACCGCGCTCAGCCGTGACGCGGCGCATGTCTTCAAGGGCTACGCGCACGGCGCGGTGGACTACCTGCTCAAGCCCTTCGACCCGGAAATCCTCCGCTCGAAGGTCAGCGTCTTCGTGGACCTGTTCCTCAAGGAGCAGCAGCTCCAGCGCCAGGCGGCCCTCTTGCGCCAGCGCGACCGCGAGGCCCTGGAGCGCCAGAGCGCGCTGCGCTACCGCCGGCTCACGGAGGCCCTGCCGGAGCCCATGTGGGCGGCCCGCGCGGACGGGTCGCTGACGTACGCCAACCGGGCCTGGCGGGAGTACAGCGGCCACCACGAGGGGTATGAGCTGTCGCTCTCCTCGTTCCTCATGGACGTGCACCCGGCGGACCGCGAGCGGATGCGCGCCGTGTGGAGTGACGGGGTGGTGCAGGTGCAGAGCAGCACGCAGGAGTTCCGGCTGCGGCGCAAGGACGGCGTCTATCGCTGGCACCTGGCGCGCGCGGTGCCCGAGCACGACGAGCACGGGCAGCTGGTGGGCTGGCTGGCCATCGCCACGGACATCGACGACAAGCGGCGCGCGGAGGAGGCGCTGGCCCGCTTCAAGACGACGCTGGACGCCACGCTGGACTGCGTCCTGATGTTCACCCCGGACACGCTCACGCTCGCGTACGCGAACGCGGGCGCGGCCAAGCAGCTGTCCTCCTCCGTGGAGGAGCTGGTGGGCCTGTCGGTGCTGGAGGTGGAGAGCGCCTTCGACGAGACGGGCTTCCGCAAGCTGCTGGCGCCGCTGATGTCCGGCACGCTCCCGTCGCAGACGTACTCCACCAACCACCGCCGCCGCGACGGGTCGGAGGTGCCGGTGGAGGTGGTGCTCCAGTACGTGGCGGAAGGGGAAGGTCCCGGCCGCTTCATCTCCGTGGCGCGCGACATCACCGAGCGCCAGCGCGCGGAGACGGCGCTGCGGCTGGCGAGCGAGGCGAAGGACGCGTTCCTCGCCGCCGCGAGCCATGAGCTGCGCACGCCGCTGGCCGCGGCGAAGGGCCACGCGCACCTGGCGCTGCTCAAGCTGGGCGGCCAGACGGAGGCCGGCCCCGGCAAGTCGCTGCAGATCATCAACCGGCAGATCGACCGCATGGCGAAGCTGGTGGAGGACCTGCTGGACATCAGCCGGCTGCAGGCGGGGCGGCTGTCATTGGAGCTGGAGCCGTTTGATTTGTCGCAGCTGGTGCTGGAGACGCGGGACCGCATGGCGGTGCTGTCGCAGACGCACGAGCTGAAGGTGGAGGTCCCCGAGCACCTGGAGGGCACGTGGGACCGGGGGCGGTTGGACCAGGTGCTGACGAACCTCCTGTCCAACGCCATCCGCTATTCGCCGGAGGGTGGCCAGGTGCTGGTGCGCCTGGTGGCCGAGGGCGACAGCGGCGTGCACCTGTCCGTGAAGGACCAGGGCGTGGGCATCCCCAGCGAGAAGCAGCGCCTCATCTTCGAGCGCTTCGGCCGCGCGCACGGCAGCAAGTACGGCGGGCTGGGGCTGGGGCTCACCATCAGCCAGGGCATCGTGGAGCAGCACGGCGGCCGCATCTGGGCCGAGTCCACGGGCATGGCGGGTCAGGGCTCCACCTTCAACGTCTGGCTGCCCCGGCGCACGGAGGCCCAGGCGGCGACGCCGACGGAGTCCTCGCGCACGCCGAGCTGAGCCTTCCGCGTTGATTGAGGACGCGGCGGGCGGCCGTTTGCGTCCCACGGCGACGCGGCCCGTGAGGCCGGTGTCTCTGCCCGTGGCTCTGGAGCGCCGTTGGTATGGGGCGTGCTCAGGGACGGGGCATGTCCACGTCCTCGCGGCCCAACATCCTCGTCCTGACGGTCGATCAGCTTCAGTTCCCCCGCTTCGCCTATGGGCCCGAGGGCGGCTTCCTGCCGGCCATCAAGGACATCCTGGGCTTCGTGGAAGAGGGAGGGGAGGACAACCCGTTCCGGAAGTTCTTCCCCGGCTTCGCGGCGCTGCGCAGGAACGCGGCGGTGTTCCGCAACCACACCATCGCGGCGTCGGCGTGCACGCCCAGCCGCGCGGTCATCTACACGGGACAGTACGGCACGCGCACGGGCGTCACGCAGACGGACGGCCTGTTCAAGAGCGGTGACGCGGCGGCCTTCCCGTGGCTGTCGGCGCAGGGGATTCCGACGCTGGGGCACTGGTTCCAGAAGGCGGGCTACCACACGCACTACTTCGGCAAGTGGCACGTGAGCAATCCGCCGGACCACTCGTTGAAGGAGTATGGCTTTGACGACTGGGAGTTGTCGTATCCGGAGCCGCACGGGGCCTCCATCAACAACCTGGGCGCGTTCCGTGACGAGGGCTTCGCGGACCTGACGTGCGGCTTCCTGCGGCGGATGGCGTTGGGTGAGCCGTACAACCGGGCGCTGGCGGAGCAGTCGTACGCGGCGCCGAGGGCCGCCGCGCCGGAGGGCGAGGCCCAGCCGTGGCTGGCGGTGGCGTCGTTCACCAATCCGCACGACATCGCGACGTATCCCATCCTGCCGAGGCAGTTGGACCCGGGGGCGCCCAAGCTGGGGCCGTTGCCAGTGCCGGCGCAAGGGGCGCGGTCGGTGACGCCCACGGCGGGGACGCTCACGGTGCCGCTGAACCCGCTGGGGTTCCCGCAGGAGAACGCGAGCGTGCCGTCGAACCTGCGCGACACGCTGAAGAACAAGCCGGACTGCCAGCGGGACTATGCGTACAAGATGGGGCTCGCCCTGTCGTCGAAGACGGGGCTGACGCTGCACCAGGCGAACGAGAACATCGACCCGGTGACGGTGACGTTGAACTCGGGCATCCCGTTCCAGCTGACGCACGACCCGGAGAAGGCGGCGGAGCGCTTCCAGCAGTACTACGCGTGGCTCATCCACCTGGTGGACGGGCACATCGAGCGGGTGCTGCGGACGCTGGATGAGACGGGGCTCCGGGAGAACACGGTGGTGGTGTTCCTCTCCGACCACGGTGAGTACGGCGCGGCGCACGGCTACCTGATGGAGAAGTGGCACGCGTCCTACCAGGAGGCGCTGCACGTGCCGCTGGTGGTGCAGTTCCCGAAGGAGCAGCCGACGCGGCACATCGACGCGCTGACGAGCCACGCGGACATCGTGCCCACGGTGCTGGGGCTGGCGGGCATCCCGCGCGAGGAGCAGGTGGCGATCCGCACGGACCTGCGGCTCCACCGCCCGGTGCCGCCCTTCGTGGGCGCGGACCTGAGCCCGCTGGCGAGGGGCGAGTCCACCACGGTGCTGGAGCCCAACGGCACGCCGCGAGAAGGCGTCCTCTTCATCACGGACGACGAAATCACGGAGCCGCTGCCGCGCACGGGGGACCCGCACCAACTGCACGACGACGCGCTGTACACCGTGTACACGCGAGCGGTGGACAGGCTGCGGGAGCAGGGCAAGGTGCCCGGGTTGAGGCCCGGAGCGGTCTGCCAGCCGAACCATGTCCGCTGCGTGCGCACGCCCCGCTGGAAGCTGGCGAGGACGTTCGACCCGTCCGGAGCGCACGCGGACCAGTGGGAGCTGTACGACCTGGAGACGGATCCGCTGGAAATGGAGAACCTGCTCGTCTTCGACCAGCCGTTCCCGACGCTGATTCCGTCACTGCCGCGAGGTCTGTCCCGCGTGGAGGTGGAGGAGGCGGCGCGTACGACGCATGCGCTGCTGGAGCGCTACGAGGCGGAGAAGCTGTCGCCCTGGCCGCAGGGCTAGAGGAACCGCCGGAGCCACTGGTTCGTGTCGTGTTGGAAGGGGAGGAGCTCTTCGCCTTCGTACTGGAAGAGGAAGGGCTCCATCAGGCGGGCCAGCGCGCGGTACTGGGGGGGAATGGCCTTCGCCTGCGTGTCGATGGGGTCAGGCCATTTGTCCAGCGTGACGAGGACGCGGTCACCGTCCATGGGGAGCAGGGAGACTTCTGGGAAGGGGAGCGCGTTCCGGAGCGCGGTGATGCCGCCCAGTTGTCCCAGCAGGGGCTGACCGAGGAAGGTGAGCCAGGCGGGGCTCAGGGCGCGGGTTCCAAGGATGGAGCCGAAGCTCTCGATCCCGTGAAGATCCAGGCCTGGGTAGCGCGCGAGGAGGTCCTCGACAAGGTCCCACCTCGCCGCGCTCCACATGCCATGTGACGAGATGATGGCGAAGCTGGTGTACCCGAAATTGAAGGGCAGCTCGCGAGCGAGCTCCAGGGCCAATGTGCGGAGATGGGCCGCCCCACTTCCCTGGAGGTAGCTCGTGGGAAATGCGAACGACACCGTGCTGACGGGATCTTTCTCGAACGGGTTGTCGAGTGGCCGGCCTCTGTACTCAAAAAAGAATCCGCTGGAGACCTCGCCTCCGCCTGGACTTTCCGATAGCCCTGCACTCCCGCTGTGGTCCCAGGGCCTTTCGAGCATCTGTTGGCGAACGACCTCCCAACTCTTGTCATCAAGTTCGAGAATGTCGCCGTCATCTGTGTCGTACCAACCCAGCGAGCCTGGAGGGATGGCGCGAAGATAGAGCTGCAATGCGCGCCATACCGCGACTGCAATCTCCTTGTGGTTGCGGTGGATGAAGAAGCTGAGGATGACGCCATCGCGTGCGGCGGGGAGCGGGGGCGAACCTTTCGACCACAGGCGGATGATGGGGTACTCCCTGGTCATGGCCTTCCCTTCGTTACCCCAGTGCGGGGCGAAATGAGCGGAACCTGCCCTCCCAGGGCTTTCTCGTAGATGGTCCATTGGGACTGGTCCGCATAGGGACTGTTGCTCCCATACTCCGTCCATCGTGGCGGGTTGGTGTCCGGGCACGGGAACTTGAAGTCCAGGGTGAGCGCGGACTTCAGCAGGTTGCGGTCTGCGTGCAGGACGATGTCCGGCTTGATGGTGCCTCGGAGTTCCTCGGTGCAGCCGTCGGCGATGAGTTGCGCTTCTTTCGCCCGGCTGAGGGTCTCCAGGAAGCGGGCGTTCGGGTAGTAGCGGTAGCGCTGCTCGATGCTGAAGGGCGCGGGCCATAGTTCCTTCAGCACCGCTTCCGCGCACTGAAGCGCGAGCACGTGCTTCTGCTTGCCGAGTTGCATGGCCCGCGTCACGGGCTTGCCACAGTGGTCCCGTTCGACCACTTCGGCGCATTCCTGGCGCGTCGGAGGCCGGTCGCGGAAGTAGCGCGCATTGCCCAACTGCTCCGCCTGGACAGCGCACGCGGCGAGTTGCTCCTCAAGTTCATCCGCGTCGTGGTGGTCTTCCTGCATCAGCGCGAGCACGGCCGGAGGGATTGCCCGGACCAGGGGAGGCACCCGCGGCCCGGGTGGCGGACGCAGTGGCCTGCTCCGCCACATACGCCGCGTGCCGTGCCTTCCCTGCGGTCTCCGAATCCACGAACCGCAGGTCCCCATGCCGGGAATGCCGTGAGCCACCGGCACATGCCGTGAGCAACACACACAACACCCAGAGGCTCATCACGGGACGCACGTTCCGGACTCTATTGCCTCCTCGGGCTTCGAGGTGCGGCCTGTCTTCAGGGGCTCGCGGTGAGCTGGGAACCCTGGTGTAGTAGATGTTTCACGGGACACGCCCCGATACATTGGGAGCACGGATATTGGATGCTCGGCACCGTTGGATCTCCCCCTTGCTCCTGGAGCAGGTCCGCGCTCGGGGCCAGGCGCTCCCACGGCGGTTGCGTGTCCGGTTCGAGCGCGCCTTCGGAGCCGACCTGAGCGCTGTGCGCCTGCACGAGCATCCCCTGGTCGCGAGCCTGGGGGCACAGGCCCTGTGCTGGGGAGAGCAGATCCTCTTCGCTCCGGGTGCATTGGCGCTCGACCTGTCTCGCGGGACCCGGATCCTCGCGCATGAGCTGGTGCATGTGCTCCAACAGCGCGCGGGGCGCGTCCCTCACGGGAACGGCGGCGCCGGATTGCTCGTGGACGAGGCCCTGGAAGCAGAGGCCGAGGCCCTGGCGGCTCAGGCCCTCTCCGGTGAGCGTGCGGAGCTCGCGGGTTCCCGGGCGGGGACCTCGCCCACCCCAGCGCTTCAGGCGTACCACGTCATCCAGAACGCCCAGCTCGGCGCCCAGGACGTCCACCTCCACAACGCCACCTTCGAGACCCAGCGGGACGGACTGCGGCCCCAGCCCTACCCGAAGACGCACGCGGACAGCTTCCTCATCGACGCGGGGACCGCGAACGTCATGGTGCGGGCGCACAACCAGGTCGCGCTCCGGTTCTCGGATGACAACGAACTCGCCATCGAGGACACCGATCCCCGCCACGAGCAGGCCAGGCACTTCTTCGCCACGGACCGCGCCATCGACCGGTGCAACCGCGCGTTGAGGTCCGTGGGCTCCAGCTATCGCATCGCCAAGGTCCCCGGGCCGCGCTACCTGGAAATCGGCCCTCCCGCGCAGCCGGGCTGTCTGCCCTTCCTGCGCGGCCCGGGACCCAAGCGGCTGTTCCAGGTGGCCATGTCCGAGGACGGGCACCTCGAGCCCGCCGTGTCGCAGAACTGCAACGAAATCTCCGGCAAGGTCATGGGGGAGCAGCAGGACTCGCAGCGCACCGTGAGGCTCTCGCAGTCCGGCAATCAGCTCTTCCTCAACCTGCCGCGCTGGCAGCTCGGAGGATGGGCCCCCGTCTTCCCCGCCCACGGCGACATCCCCTTCCGGCTGGCGGTGCTCCTCACCACGTTCCTCTTCCATGGACAGGGAGAGGGCCCCAACGCCGCCGCGGCCCGGCAACGCGCGGTCAACGATTACCAGGTGGGACTGCAGAACGCGCTGGCGGGCGCCAATACACCCAATGCCCAGATGGCGGCGCTCGCGGGCTACTACGGCCCCATTGGCCGCAACTATGGCCGGCTGGTGAACCGGGTCCGCGCCAACGCCGGCATGACGCTCAACGGCGTCAACCTCAACGGACAGACGCTCCAGGCACGCTACGAGCAGCTCCTCTACCGGCTGGGCCTCAACGCCTACGCGGATCCGCGCGTGGGTGACGCGTTCCAGACGTACTCCGTGGGCGCGATGGAGCGCTACCAGGACGCCCAGAACCGCAACTGGATGCGGATGCGGGACGAGGTCGCTCCCCGCGCGGTGGCGCCCATCCCTCCGCCCGTCTACTGCGAGCCGGTGTGGGAGTATCACTGGGGCGGCGTGGTCGCGGAGAGCGGCGCGGACCGCATCACCTTCGAGAACTACGCCCGCAACTACGAGGATCGCAATGGCCCCCAGCTCCAGGGCGGCGAGTTCCGCGCGTTCTTCCAGATGACCCGCGTGCCCACCGGGGTCAATGATCCGCTCATCGCCCAGTCCTGGCATGAGAGCTGTTACGCCCACGGCTTCGCCAACGCCCTGACGATGTGCGTCTCCAAGATCAGCCGCTGTGGGCGCTGAACCGGCTCACCGCTTCCCGCGGGCCAGCAGCATCACCGCGACCAGGATGGCGCTCATCGCTCCCCAGGTCATGGGGCCCAGCGTCTCTCCCGCGAACACCACGCCCAGCAGCACCGCCACCGCCGGGTTCACGTACGCGTAGCTCGTCGCGAGCGCCGGCCTCGCGTGCTTCAGCAGATAGGCATACGCGCTGAACGCCACCAGCGAACCGAACACCACCAGATACACGAACGACACCATCGCTCGCGGGGGCACCGTGTCCGCCATCCGCTCGCCCAACACGAAGCTCAGCGCCATCATCATCACGCCCGCGCTCAACATCTGTGTCGCCGGCGTCATCAACCCCGCGGGCATCGGCAACCGCCGGCTCCACACCGACCCGAAGGCCCACGCCGCCGGCGCCACCACCACCGCCAGCGCCGCCACGCCTCCGCCGCTCATGTCACCGCCCAGGTTGAGCAGCGCCACCCCCGCGAACCCCAACACCAACCCCGCCAGCTCCGCGCGACCCGGCCTCTGCCCGAACGCCGCCCCGAAGATGGCCGCCCACAGCGGCATGCTCCCCACCACCAGCGCCGCCACCCCGGAAGGCACCCCCAGGTTCTGCGCCACCGCGATGCCCCCGTTGCCCAGCACCAGCAACAGGAAGCCCGTCACCACGCCCGCGCCCCACTGCCGCAGGCCCGGCCCCGGCTGCCCCCTCAGCCGCAACCCCGCGAACAACACCCCGCCCGCCAGGAGGAAGCGCATCCCCGCCATCCGGAACGGCGGAAAGCCCGTCAGCGCGAACCGCATCGCCAGGTAGGTCGACCCCCAGATGACGTAGAGCGCGAAGAGGCTGAACAGCAGGCGGCCCCGGTGGGGCACGGGCTCGGCTACGTCGGGGGTCGCGGTCGCGGTCGTCACGGCGGCGGCCTTCTAACCCCCACCTCCCTCCCGTGCGATGTGCGCTTTGCCGTACCCGTGCCACGCAGGCCGGCGGACCAGCGCCCCGCCTGCCTGCCCTCCGAAGAGGCCCCTCCCAATTGAATGCCCCGGGCGTCCCTTTTAGAATTCTACAGGAGGCATGGAGACCCGGAGGTCGGGCCGACACCCTCCGGAGCGTGAGCGGGAATGCCCGACGAATTGGGTGAGCGCGAGAAGGAAGTCCTCCGGGCCGTGGTGCAGGAGTACATCACCACCGGCGGCCCGGTCGGCAGCCAGCAGCTGACTCGCAGAGGAGAGTTCGAAGTGTCCTCCGCGACCATGCGCAACGTGCTCGCCGACCTGGAGGCCCTGGGCTTCCTGGAGAAGCCCCACACGTCCGCCGGCCGCGTGCCCACCGACCGGGGCTACCGCTTCTACGTGGACACCCTGGTGAAGCTGCGCGACCCCGCCCCCCGCGACCGCGAGCTCATCCACGCCGGTCTCGTCCACGAGTCCAGCCTGGACGACGTGCTGTCGGAGGCCAGCCGCGTGCTGCACTCGCTCACGCGCCACGCGGGCGTCGTCCTCACGCCCCGCCCCGACGCCGCCCGGTTCCAGCGCATCGAGTTCCTGCGCCTGCGCGAGAACCGCGTGCTCGCCATCCTCGTGGGCCAGAACGGCCAGGTGCACAACAAGGCCCTCACCGTGGACTTCCCGGTGACGTCCGACGAGCTCATCAAGGCCAGCAACTACCTCTCCGAGCTGCTGCACCAGGTGCCCCTGGAGGAGGCGCGCGAGCGCATCCGCGCGGAGATGGACCAGGAGCAGGCCCTCTACAACGCGCTCACCGCCAAGGCCCTGCGCCTGGGCGCCGCCGCCACCGACCTGCAGACGCCGGAGCGCGTGCTCATCGAAGGCACCGGCTCCTTCCTGGAGCAGCCGGAGTTCGCGGACGTGGAGCGCATCCGCGCGCTCTTCCGCGCCCTGGATGAGAAGCACAAGCTGCTGCACCTGCTGGACCGCGTGCAGCGCACGAAGGAGATGCACGTCTTCATCGGCGCGGAGAGCGAGTTCTCCGCCGCCGGTGACGTCACCGTCATCGCCAGCCCCTACGGCACGGCGGAGGCGGTGCTGGGCACCGTCGGCGTCATCGGGCCCACGCGCATGGACTACCGGCGCGTGATTCCCCTGGTGAACTTCACCGCCCAGGTGCTCTCCAGCGTGCTGGAGAAGGTGTAGCGCCAGGCCCTACTGCGGCGCGGGCGCGTAGACGCGCAGCGCCGCGGGGGCCACCTCGAAGCGCATGGGCGTCATGCCCACGTTCTCCCCGTCCGCGTTCACCTCCATGGGCGGGTCCGTCTCCACGACGAGCCGGGACGCATGCAGGTGCACGACGGACTCGTGCTCCAGGTGCCCGCCGCTGCGCATGCCCAGCGCCACGCGCGCCAGCGTGGCCACGTCCTGCAGGTGGCCCAGCCCCGTGCGCTCGCCGCCGTCCGCCATGGAGGGCGCGGTGATGGCGTAGACGTGGAACTTGCGGTCATCCAGCGTGGCGTCCGGCGCCACCATGTTGCCCGCGCCGTGGTAGCGGCCGTTGCCCACCACCAGTTGGAGCGCGTCCACCTCCAGCGTCTGGGAGTCCGCCTGGATCCGGACGTGGAAGGGCTGCAGCGTGCGCATCTCCGCGGCGGCGGCCATGGGGTAGGCCAGCTTGCCGGCGCGCTGCTTCAATTCCTGCGTGAGCCGCTTCGCGATGGCGGTGGTGAGCCCCAGGCTGGCGGCGTTGAGGAAGGGCCGCCCGTTGACGAGCCCCACGTCCACGCGCGCCGTGTAGCCGCCCGCGATGACGTCACACGCGGCCTCCAGCGTGTCCGGGATGCCCAGCGAGCGGGCGAAGTCGTTGCCGGTGCCTAGCGGCACCACGCCCAGCGTCACGTCGCGCCCCATCAGGGCCTGCGCCGCGCAGCTGATGGTGCCGTCGCCTCCCCCTACGAGGACGCGGCGGGCCCCCTGGGCGATGGCCTCCTCCACGACCTTGCGCAGGCGCTTGGGCCGCGTGAGCGCGTGCGCCGCCATCAGCGGGATGCCGTGGGCGGCCAGCAACTCACGGGCATGTTCGAAGGCATCGCGCCCGGAGCGCGAGCGCGTGTTCACCACCAGGACCGCGGGCCCTTCATCCATGTGACGAAGGCGCGGAGGCGCGTTGAGTGCGGGTTCCAGATGAAACCTCGGCTTTCGATTCAGCGCCTCCAAGCTGCGCACGATCGTCCCAGGACACCAGCGGGACCCATGCGCAAAGGGCAGGGGCTCTGTCCATTCCCCACCGCCCGCGCCTCGAGAGCTTCCACGGGTGGACAGGGGTAGGGGGCCCGCGGGTTCCCTCCCTGGGTCGTCGTGTTCACCTTCCAGGCGACGCGGACTCCGTGCCACGGACCCGCGCCGGGACGTTCTCCAGGAGGGTATTGAATGGCACGAGGAAGCAAGACCAAGTACTCGGCGAAACAGAAGCGCATGGCCGAGCACATCGAGAAGGGCTACGAGGACAAGGGCGTCAGCGAGAAGACCGCCGCGGCCCGCGCCTACGCCACCGTGAACAAGCTCACCGGTGGCGGGATGAAGGGGGGCTCCGGCAGCAAGGCGAAGGCGGCCCGCCGGCGCCCCACGGCCCGCAAGAACGCGCGCAAGGCCGGACGCGTGGGCGGCAAGCGCCGCGCCGCGACGGCGAAGAAGACCACCTCCAGCCGCAGGAAGGCCGCGCCCACCCGGGCCCGGCGCACCACCACCGGCCGCAAGGCCACCTCGCGCACCGGCACCGCCGGCAAGCGCTCCACGGCCCGCAAGAGCACCGCGCGCCGCGGGACGGCTCGCAAGAGCACGGCGTCCCGTTCACGCGCGAAGCGGGGCGGTTCGCGCAAGTAGCAGCGGCAAGGGCTCCACCGGTGGCCACGGGTTCGTGGCCGCCGGGGACGCCTTCACCCCGTCAGGGGCTTCAGCGCGACTCCTCGTCCTTGGAGGTGTCCCGCGACGCCGCGTCCCAGGGCCAGATGTCGGGATCCGTCTCCAGGCGGCGCAGCAGCTCCGCGGGGTCCTTCACCAGCGTGCGGCAGCCGGCCGTGCGCAGGTCCTCCGCGCGGAAGCCGCCGCACAGCACGCCCACGGACGCCAGGTGCAGCTTGCCCGCGGCCAGCGCGTCGTAGGGCGTGTCGCCCACCACCACCACCGTGGCGGGGTCCGGCTTGCCCAGCTTCGCGAGCGCGGCCTCGAAGATGTCCGGGTGCGGCTTGCTCTTGTCGACCTCGTCCTTGGCCGTCTTCGCCTCGAACAGGCCGTCGATGCCGCACAGCTCCACGTAGCGCTTGAGCTCGTCGTCCTTGGCGCTGGAGGCCAGGGCGATCTTTCGGCCGCGCTTGCGCAAAAGCTGGAACAATTCCTTCACGCGCGGGAAGGCGCGCACCTTGGGCAGGAACTCGCGCTTGAAGCGCGCGGAGCGGTCCTCCTCCAGGTCCTTGCCGAAGCGCTCCAGCTCCTCGTCGTTGAAGAAGACGGGCAGCAGCTGGTCGGCGCCCTTGCCGATCTGGCTTCGCACGTGGGCGAACGGGATGTCCCGCCCGAACTCGATGAACGACCGGCGCCAGGCCTCGGCGTGCTCGTCCACGGAATCCACCAGCGTCCCATCCACGTCGAAGATGACGTTCTCGACCATGCGCGGCAAACCTCCGCCGCCAAGGTGGCGATGGGCAGCGGGCCGGTCAACCGCCCGTGGGTGACTTCGGTCCACTCTCCTGCGCTTCGCTGTCCACGAGTGTCCGGGTCTGCACGCTGTATCCGTCCGGAGCGGCGGGGGTGAAGGCGTCGTTGGGCAGCGGCGTCTTCAGGTCCACCTTCGACAGCACCGTCTCCCCCTGCTTCGCGTCCCCCAGCCAGCGGGTGAGCTTCCGGGGCACGCACAGCCCCAGGGCCGCGTCGCAGTGCTCCTCCTCCATCCGCACCTCCGCCCGGGTGCCGTCCGGCGCGCGCGTCTTCTTGGCCAGGAAGTCCAGCGAGGGCCAGCGCAGCACGTACGTCACCTCCACGCCGCCGCCCGCCTCGCCCTCCAGCGCCATGGTCAGCTCCACGGCCTCCTTCGCCTGGGGCAGGCCGGTGACCCGCTTCGCCTTCGTGCTGCGCAAAAGCAGCGGCGCGCGGAAGCCGTCCGGCACGAAGGGGGTGAAGATTTCGGTGAGGAACGCGGACAGCTTCTCCGCGGAGACCTGGGAGGTGAAGGTGGTGAACTGCTTCGTCGCCTCCACCTGCTCGTACAGGTGCTTGCCGTCCCACCACACCTGCCGGGCCTGGGGCGCGGACACGGTGCCGCGCATCTTCTGGGGCGCGCGGTACGCGAAGGTGAAGCCCGCGGAGGCGGTGTCCCCTTCGGTCTGGGTGCCCTCCAGCTGGTAGGCCTGGAGCTTCGCGTCGCGCGCGGCCAGCTTCTCGCGCACCTGGGCCATCAGCTCCGCGTCGTTCGCGCCTCCGGACGAGGACGAGCGGCACGCGACGAGGCACACGAGGGGCACGAGCAGGAGGGCGCGCATGGTGAGACTCCAGGGGACTGGAAATGGAAAAGGCCCCGCTGTTTCCAGGGGGCCTTCGGACTGCCTCGGTGAGGAGGCAGCTTGGGACTACTTCACCGCCACGCCGGTCGCGGAGGAGCTGGTGATGCCGATGATGGTGCCGAACAGGGCGAAGATGCCGTGACGGGGCGTGGTGGAGGCCGACTTCAGGTCCACCTTGGAGGCGCCCATGGCCTTCGCCTCGGTGATGAGGAGCTTGTTCACCACCGTGTCCAGGTCGCTCTGAACGATGTCGATGATGTGGAAGATCGCGGTCAGGCCCAGCGAGCTGCCCTGGATGACGGCCACGGCCTCGCCGTTGGCGGCGATCTCGGAGCCGGAGACGACGGCGGACTCAACGCTGGTGCAGCCCACGAGGGAGGCGGCAGCGACGGCGGACAGGATGAACTTCTTCATGGTTATCTCCCCAACGGATGGTGGCTTGGATGGTGACGGAGCGGCCCTGGCGGGCACTCCGCCGTTCAGTAAGGCCTCAAGCGGCCGGGGTCGTAGCAGAAGGCTTTTTCAAGTCAAGGACCCGGGGCGGGTTATTCCGAGTTCTGTTGGACACTTCATCCGCCGGGCGGCGCGGAACCGGTCGCCCCTCCCGCGGACATGAGGCATCTTCGCGCATGCACCCGGTTTCCGTTCCCCGTCCCGCCCCGAACCGCGTCTGGCTGCACCTGCTGCTGTTCGTGGTGACGCTGGGGACGACGTTCCTCGCGTACCTGCTGCTCTTTGGCCGCTCGTTCCCGTTCAGCGGGGGCGGGCTTCTCGACGAGGACCGGACCCAGGCGCTGTTCTTCAGCGGGTCGCTGCTGGCCATCCTGGGCTCCCACGAGATGGGGCACTACGTGCTCGCGCGGTGGCACCGGGTGGACACGTCCCTGCCGTACTTCATCCCGCTGCCGGTGCCGGGGAGCCTGGGCACGCTGGGCGCGGTCATCCGGCTGCGCGGGCGCATCCCCACGCGCAACGCGCTGGTGGACATTGGCGCCGCGGGGCCGCTGGCGGGCCTGGTGGTGGCGCTGCCCCTGCTCTACTGGGGGCTGTTGCACTCCACGGTGGTGGACTCGCCGCCGGTGCCGTCCACGTTCCCTGGGGAGTCGTCGCTGTGGGTGCTGGGGCAGGACCTGCTGCGCTGGGTGATGGAGAAGGTGACGCAGGCGCCGCCCGCGATGGCGCCCGTCTACACGAGCCACCAGACGCTCTTTGGCGACAACCTCTTCATGAAGGCGCTGACGTGGCTGGCGCTGGGCCCCCTGCCGGAGGGCAAGGACGTGGTGGTGCACCCGGTGGTGATGGCGGCGTGGTTCGGCCTGCTGGTGACGCTGCTCAACCTGCTGCCGGTGGGGCAGTTGGACGGCGGGCACCTGACGTTCGCGGTGCTGGGCCTCAGGGCCCGCTGGGTGGGGCAGGGCGTGGCGGTGGTGCTGCTCTTCCTCACCGTGTTCGTCACCGCGTCGTGGGGCCTGTGGCTGGTGGTGGCGAGCAAGGTCGTGGGCTTCGGCCACCCGGAGGTGTTGCGGCCGGAGGAGCCCCTGAGCGCCTCGCGCAAGGTCATTTGCGCGCTGTGCCTGCTGGCGCTGGTAGGGTGCGCGATGCCCATCCCGCTGCGAGAGGTGTGGTCATGAAGTACCAGTGCGAAAGCTGCGACCGTCTCGTCAAGGTGGAGACCTACGTCCTGGAGGACCACGCGCTGGCCGTGGGGTGCCCGGTGTGTGGGGCGTGGACGCGGGCGGCGCCCTCGATCTCCAAGCCGGCCTCCCCCCGGCCCACGCCCGCTCCGCCCGCTCCGGAGGGTGACAGCGTGGAGGAGGTCGCGGTGGCGGCGCCCTACGCGGGCCCTCTTCCTCCGCCCCCCTCGCGGCCCAGCGTCACCGCGCTGCGGGTGGTGCGTCCGGACGCGCCCGCCGCGGCCCCGCTCGCGCTGGACGAGGACCCCTTCCATGCGCCGCCGGGCCGCTGCCCCAAGTGCGTGGCGCCCATGCGCGAGGACGCCGGGGCCTGTTCGGCGTGCGGACTGGTCTACGCGAACTTCATCCCGGAAGAGCACCAGCCCTCCGAAGTCCTGGCCCAGGAGTGGCGCGAGCTGATGGCGACCTGGCACGACCCGGACGCGCATGACCGCGTGCTGTCCCAGGCGATGCTGCGGGGCGAGATGGCCATGGTGGGCCGGCTGTACCGCATGCGGCTCGCCCGGGCGCCGAATGACGCCCAGGCGCTGCGCGGGAGGGATGAGGTGGTCCGCCGCGTGACGACGGCGACGGCGCTCACCTCCGACGGACCGTCACCGGAGCTGGGGCGCAGGGTGAAGACCGCGGTGATGGGCACCGTGCTGGTGGTGTCCCTGGTGCTGCTGCTGGTGCTCTTCCACATGATGCGTGGCTCCTACTAGGCGGCAGGCAAAGTCGGAGCGCTGGCCGGCCCGCTGGGTGGGCGGGCGGGGGACGGGGCCTCAAGGGCGCGACAGGGAACGCGCGGGGGGCGACGGGCGCTGTTATCCTGCGGGGCCGCCTTTTCCGTCCTCCTGCCCCCGAACCGCCGCATGTCCGCGCCCGCGCCCCGTCCTCTCTCTGTCGACAGCCTGCTGGGACCTGGTGGCGCGCTGGAAGAGGCGCTGCCCGCGTACGAGCACCGCCCGGAGCAGCTCCAGATGGCGCGCGCGGTGGAGCGGGCCTTCTCCGAGGGCAGCTACCTGCTGGCGGAGGCCGGCACCGGCACGGGCAAGACGTTGGCGTACCTGGTGCCCGCGCTCCTGTCGGGGCGCAAGGTGGTGGTGTCCACGGCCACGAAGACATTGCAGGACCAGGTGTTCTTCAAGGACCTGCCGCTGCTCAGCGAGAAGCTGGGGCTGCGCTTCGAGGCGGCGTACCTCAAGGGGCGCGGCAACTACCTGTGCCTGCACCGCTACGACTCCTTCGAGAAGGACCCGCAGTTCGTCTCGAAGGAAGAGGCGAAGCAGTGGCCGCTGCTCAAGAAGTGGGTGACGCAGACGGAGACGGGGGACCGGGCGGAGCTGGACCTGCCGGAGTCCTTCGCCGCGTGGTCGCGGCTGTCCACCACGTCGGAGACGTGCCTGGGCTCGCGCTGCTCTCAGTATGAGACGTGCTTCGTCACGCGGATGCGCAAGCGCGCGGAGGCCGCGGACCTGCTGGTGGTGAACCACCACCTGTTCTTCGCGGACCTGGCGCTGCGCAGCTCCGGCAAGCGCACGGAAGGGGTGCTGCCCTTCTACGACGCGGTCATCTTCGACGAGGCGCACGCGCTGGAGGACGCGGCCAGCAGCCACTTCGGATGCAGCGTGTCCAACTACCGGTTGGAGGAGCTGTCGCGCGACGCGGTGGCGGCCCTGCCGGCGAAGGACGAGCGGCACGCGACGCTCTCCGCGCTGGCCCAGCGGGTGCGCTCGCACGCGGACGCGCTGTTCCTCCAGGCGCCGCGCGCGCTGGGGCTGTCCAGCCAGGAGTCCACCGTGGCCCTGCGCCCGGAGACGATGGGCAAGCTGTCCGGCGCGCTGGAGCAGGTGCGCGAGGGCCTGGCCGCGCTGGCGTCCTTCGCGGGCAGCGAGCGCGAGCCGGAGCTGGCCGCCATCCACCGCCGCGCGGAGGAGATGGCGGAGCAGCTCACCTTCCTGGAGAAGTCCGAGTCCGCGGACCACGTGTACTGGGCGGAGGCGCGCGGCAAGGGGCTGTTCCTGCGCGCGAACCCCATCGACGTGGCGAAGGAGCTGCGCGACCGGCTCTACGGCGCGCTGGACACGGTGGTGTTCACCTCCGCGACGCTGGCGGCGGACAGCCGCTTCGACTTCTTCGCCAAGCGCATGGGCATGTACGACGACGAGGGCCAGCCCGTGACGCGCGTGCGCACGCTGGCGGTGCCCAGCCCGTTCGACTTCCCCCGCCAGTCCGCGCTGTACCTGCCCACGCACCTGCCGGACCCCAGCGCCCCGGGCTTCATCGAGGCGGCGGCGGAAGAAATCATCCAGCTGTGCGAGGTGACGGGCGGGCGCGCGTTCGTGCTCTTCACGTCGCTGCGCAACATGGTGCGCGCGTACGAGCTGACGGCGACGCGGCTGCCCTACCAGGCGCTGCTCCAGGGAGAGCGGCCCAAGCAGCAGCTGTTGGATGCCTTCCGGCAGACGCCCAGCGTGCTCTTCGCCGCGCACAGCTTCTGGGAGGGCGTGGACGTGCCCGGGGACGCGCTGAGCCTGGTCATCATCGACCGGCTTCCCTTCGCGTCTCCTGGCGACCCGCTGGTGGCCGCGCGCATCCGTCAGATCCAGGCGCGCGGGGAGGAGCCCTTCGACCAGTACCAGCTGCCGCAGGCGGCGCTGGCGCTGCGCCAGGGCTTCGGGCGGCTCATCCGCACGCAGGCGGACCGGGGCATCGTGGCGATGCTGGACCGCCGCATCGTGACCAAGGGCTACGGCCGCGTGTTCCTCTCCAGCCTGCCGCCCGCGAAGCGGATGGAGGACACGACGGAGCTGAGCCGCTGGTTCAACGGCCCGGTGCGCCCCGTGCCGCCCGTGCGCTCGATTCGCTGAACACGTCGCGCAGGCGCAGGCCCACGCGCGCCTGGAAGGGCGGGGCCAGCGTGTCCACGCCCGCGCGGCCCGCGAGGTACTGACGGTCGAAGAGGTTCTCCACCGCGCCGAAGGCGTCCACCTTCCAGAAGAGGTGGCGGCTCACGAACAGGTCCACCACCGCCGCGCCGCCCATGCCGCGCGTGTTGAGGTCGTCCTCGTACTGCGGGCCGAACACGCGCAGCTGCGCGGTGACGGAGACGATGGACGGGTCGTCGAAGGTCACCGCGAGCGAGCCGCGATGCCTGGGGTCCTGCGGAAGCTGGCGGCCCACGAGGTCGGGCTGGCCGGGGGCTCGCGTGACGACGGGGTCCACGAAGGTGTAGGCGGCGAGCGCGGTCCACTGCCGTGACACGCGCCAGTCCGCGCCCAGCTCCACGCCTCGCACGCGGGCCCTGCCCAGGTTCTGGCGCTGGCGGGTGGCGCCGCCCGGCAGGGGCGTGGCGAGGGTGACGTTGGTGACGGGCGCGTCCAGCACGTTCCAGAAGCCGGTGACGCGGCCGGTGAGCCCGCGCGGGCCGGTGGCCTCCACGCCCGCCTCGGTGCCCCAGAGGCGCTCGGCGCCCAGGTCCGGGTTCGCGGCGGTGAGGACGGTGCCCACCTGGAAGGGGCGGTAGAGCTCGTTGAGCGTGGGGGCGCGGAAGGCGCGGTACGCGGAGGCGCGCAGGGTGAGCCACTCCAGCGGGCGCACGCGCGCGGCCAGGCGCGGGCTGAGCTGGCTGGCGGTGCGGGCCTCGAAGTCGGTGGCGGTGGTGGTGCCGTTCGCGAAGCTCTCCAACTGGTTGCCGTCGAAGTTGCGCCACGTGTCCCAGCGCAGCGTGCCGGCGAACTCCAGCGCGGGGGACACGGTGTAGAGGTCCTGCACGAAGACGCCGCCGGACAGCTGCGTGCCCCGCGTGTTGCGCGCGTAGAGCGTCGTGGCGGTGTAGCTGGCGGGGAAGAGCACCTCGTCGGCCCTGCCGTGGGAGCGGCGCACGTCCACTCCCGCGGCGAGCACGTGGCTTCCTCCCAGCGTCAGCTCCGGACCGGTCCAGACGAGCGAGCCGCCCTGGTCGTTCGCGGGCACGTCCTGGAGGGCGGAGCGGACCTCGAAGTTACGGTCCGGGGTGACGCGGGCGCGGTCCTGGGCGAAGTGCTGGGTGCGGCCGAAGAGGCCCAGCTCGAAGGTGCCGGCGGAGTCCGTGCGCAGGCGCGCGTTCGCGGCGAACCACGCCAGGTCCACGCTGGCGACGGTGTACTGGGTGCCACCGTTCTGCGTCTCGCGGAACACGCCCGCGCGGGCGGAGAGGGAGAGGTGGTCGGTGGCCTCTGCTTCGATGCGCGCCTGCGCGCTGACGTGGTTGGAGGGCGTGTCGCCGTCGATGCGGCCGCGCTGGCTCTCCGGGACGATGCGGTAGCCGTCGCTGGTGAGGCCCTCGACCTCCAGGGATGCGCCCACGCGGCCCCAGCGGTCCGCGATGCGAGCGGCGGCGAAGCCGGTGCCCAGGTTGCCCACGGACAGGTCGGCGTCGAGCACCGGACCGGTGATGGGCCGGGAGAACAACTGCACCACGCCGCCCAGCGCGGCGCTGCCGTAGAGCGCGGAGCCGCCGGTGGGGACGACCTCGATGCGGTCCAGGCCCTGGCGGGGCAGGGCGCGCCAGAAGACCCAGCCCCCGTAGGGGTCGTTGAAGGGAAGCCCGTCCAAGAGCACGAGCCCGCGAGCCACGCCGGACGGCGCGAGCCCGCGCAGGTTGAGCCCCTGCGCGGTGGGGTCCGCGACCAGCGACGGCGTGCGGCGGAACGTGGCCGCGGACGGCAGCGTGCGGATGAGCGCGTCCTGCGTGAGCGTGGGGCTGCGCTCCATCTCCGCGCGGGGAATCACCACCGTGGTGGCGGGCACGTCGCGCAAGGGACGCGGCAGCCGCGTGGCGGTGACGACGGTGCGGGTGTCGCGAGGAGACTCGGGTTCGGGGACCGTGTCCTCGTCCACGGCCTGCGCGCTGGCCACTCCGGGCAGCAGCAATGCCAGTCCAAGGCGGCAGGGGAGCGACAGTCGGGAAGAGGCGCGCGGTCCAGGCATCGCGCTTCGCTCTACTGGATGTCGCGCTCACGGGCGAGCAATGGCGGGCGCCAGAAACACGAACGGCGGTGAAGCGACCGGAAGGCCACTCCACCGCCGCCGTTCACGGCCGCGAAGGCCGTGGGGGAACTACGCCGCGGCCATGCCACCGCCGGAGGCGGCCGGGTCCTGGTACTGCGCGTCGCCGAAGCCGAGGATGGCGTAGAAGACCGGGCCGAGCAGCGCCAGGCCGATGCCGAAGCCCGTGCCCTTGCCGAACGACTTCGCCATGTCGATGCCGATGATGAAGAGAGCGATGATGTTCACGCACGGCAGCAGCGCCAGCACCACCCACCACGCCGGACGGCCGACGATCTGGGTCATCACATAGATGTTGTAGAACGGCACGATGGCCGCCCAGCCCGGCTGGCCCGCCTTGGCGAACGTCTTCCACAGGCCGGCGATCGTCACACCGATGAAGGCCAGGTAGATGATCCAGAACAGCGGGCCCGGGCCCGCCGCCTGCTGGTCCTGCATCTGCTGCATCATCTCAAGCTGCTGCTGATCCATGACTTCCCCCTCGGAAGTTTGGGACCCACCTCGGTGGGCGGGTCCACGTTCATTCCCGAACAAAGGCGAAGTCGGGGGGAGAAAGC
This sequence comes from Corallococcus sp. M7, assembly GCF_054512695.1. NCBI lineage: Bacteria > Pseudomonadati > Myxococcota > Myxococcia > Myxococcales > Myxococcaceae > Corallococcus > Corallococcus sp. M7. The sequence continues at coordinate 9,052,194 of NZ_CM137252.1, read as the reverse complement.
AAATTCCTTCCCCACCGGAAGGGCGCCCCCCTAGGCCTTCAGCGTCTCCGGCACCTGCCAGTCCGGCTTCAGGCGCTGGATGACCTTCACGAAATTCTCCTTGTCCTGGGCTTTCTCCAGGGCGGCCTCGGGGAGGATGACGTCGTCCTTCACCAGCCGCTCCAGGTGCATGTCCAGGGTCTGCATGCCCTGGCCCTGCCCGGCCTGCATCTTGGAGGCGATCTGGAACACCTTGCCCTCGCGAATCATGGCGGCGATGGCGGCGCTGCCCACCAGGATTTCGAGCGCGGCGACGCGGCCCTTGCCGTCCGCGGTCTTGATGAGCTGCTGGGCGACGATGCCGGCCAGCGACTCCGCGAGCATGCCGCGCACCTGGCCCTGCTCGTCCGCGGGGAAGGAGTTGATGATGCGGTCGATGGTGGCGGGGGCGCTGTTGGTGTGCACCGTGGCGAAGACGAGCACCCCGAAGCTCGCCAGCTGGAGCGCCAGCTTCATCGTCTCGTTGGTGCGCAGCTCGCCGATGAGGATGACGTTGGGGTCCTCGCGGCCGGCGGAGCGGATGGCGGTGGCGAAGCTGGAGGCGTGCGGGCCCACCTCGCGGTGGGTGACCTGGGACTTGAGCGATTCGTGCACGAACTCCACCGGGTCCTCCACGGTGAGCACGTGCGCCGGGCGCGTCTTGTTGATGTGGTTGATCATCCCCGCGAGCGTCGTGGACTTGCCGGAGCCCGTGGGGCCCGTGACCAGCACCAGCCCGCTGCGGCGGTCCGCCATCTTGCGCACCACCTCCGGCGTCTTCAGGTCCTCCAGCGACAGGACCTTGCTGGGGATGGTGCGGAACACGGCGCCAATGCCGGTCATCCGGTAGAAGTAGTTCGCGCGGAAGCGGGCCTTGGTGCCGTAGCCGTAGGCGAAGTCCAGGTCCAGCTCCTCCGTGATCTGCCGCTTCTGTTCGGGCGAGCAGATTTCAAAGAGCAGCGACTCCAGCTCCTCGGTGGTGAGGGCCTCCTCGCGCAGGGGCACGAGCTCGCCGCGGATGCGGCCCAGGGGCGGGTAGCCCACGCCCAGGTGCAGGTCGCTGCCCTTCTTGTCGAGCAGGATGTCGAACCAGGCGGCGATGCGGGGGGTGTCCGTCATGTCAGGCGCCCTTCTTGCCAAGCAGTGAGCCCACCTTGGACAGCATCCGCGCGCCCTCCTGGGCGGAGGCGGGCGGGGGCACGGTGGGGGCGGCGCCGGGCCGCTTGCCCGTCACCATGGCTTCGATTTCGTCCGGGTTCTCCGCGAAGCCCTTCACCGTCTCCAGCGACGCCTTGCCGGAGCGGACCAGGTCCGCGAGCGAGTCCTCGAAGCGGATGATGCCCAGCGACTTGCCGCGCTGCTGGAGGGAGGGGATTTGATACGTCTTGTTGTCGCGGATGAGGTTGCCCAGGGCCACGGAGCCGGTGAGCACCTCGGCGGCGGCGACCAGGGACTTGCCGTCCGTGGACGGCATCAGCCGCTGGCTGACGATGAGGCGCAGGCCGCTGGAGAGCGACAGCCGCACCTGCTGCTGGTCCGCCGGCGGGAAGAGGTCGATGAGCCGGTCGATGGTCTTCGCCGCGCTGGGCGTGTTCATGGTGCTGATGAGCAGGTGGCCCGTTTCGCTGGCGGCGAGCGCCATGCGCACGGTCTCCGTGTCGCGCAGTTCGCCCACGACGATGACGTCCGGGTCCTCGCGGAGGCTGCCCTTGAGGGCGCTGGCGAAGGTGCGGGTGCTGGTGCCCACCTCGCGCTGGCTGATGAGGGCGCGCTTGCGTGGGTGCACGTACTCCACCGGGTCTTCGACGGTGAGCACGTGGTGCGTGGTCTCGCGGTTGATGATGTCCACCAGCGCGGCGAGCGTGCTCGTCTTGCCGTGACCGGACGGGCCGGTGAGCACGATGAGGCCCTGGTGGTGGTGCGTGGCCTTGGCGATGTCCGGGGGCAGGCCCAGCGACTCCAGGGTGGGGATTTCGCGGGGGATGACGCGGAAGGTGCCCTTGAGGCCCGTGCGCTGGCGGCACACGTTGACGCGGAAGCGGCCGGTCTCCTCGGAGTCCAGCGCGAAGTCCACGCTGCCGTCCTTCTCCAGCACGTGCCGCAGCCGCTCCGGGATGATGGGGAGCAGCAGCCGCTCCACCGTCTCCGGGGACAGCGGCGTGTCCTGGGGGAGCAGCTCTCCGGCCAGGCGCATCAGCGGAGGCCGTCCGGCCACCAGGTGCAGGTCGCTGGCGGCCATGCTGCGCGCCTGCTCCAGCAGCACCGTCAGGTCGCGGCCCGGTGCGGAGGTCGCGCGAGAGATGGGGATGACCCGCGCGGGGGGATTCGCGCTGGCGCTGGAGTGGGCCACGGCGCCCGAGTGGGCCGGAGCGCCCGCATGGGCCGCGGCGCCCGAGTGGGGCGCCGCACCCGCGTACCCGCCCGCGCCCGCGTGGGACGGGGCGGAGCCCGCGTGTGAAGCGGCGCCCGCGTGGGCCGCGCCGCCGGGAACTCCGCGCGCGGCGGCTCCCGCACCCATGCCACCGGACTGCACGGCTCCGGCACCCATGCCACCCGACTGCGCGGCGGGCGCGGAGACGGCGGGCACTCCCGCGTAGGGCGTGCGCGTGGGGGCCTGCGCGGAGACGGCGGGCACTCCCGCGTAGGGCGTCCGCGTGGGCGCGGCAGGGGCCGCCGGAGCCGCGGCGGCTGCTGGAGCCGCTGCCGCCACCGCGCCTTCCGTGCCTCGCGTGAGGCGCACGTTCATCAGCTCGCCCCGGCGCACCGCCGCGATGTTGAGGGAACCCAGGCCCGTGGCGTTCACCTGCCACTGCACCGGCGTCTCCGACACCGTGGATGCGCGCGCCATGCCCACCATCGCCTGGAGGGCCTTCACGAGATCATCGGTGGAGAGGGCGCCTGGATCGATGGGCTCGTAGCCGTTGGCGCCGCGCACCATCGGAGGACGGCCGCTGGCCAGGGCCAGCTCGGTGATTCCAGGACGCGAGAGATGACGCAGCAGTTCCGCGAGCGGTTTCATTCAGGGGGGAGGCCCCACCGCTGCCGTGCGTCAGGCCCGGCGGGGTGGAAACTCCCGCGAGGATAGTCGACCGCCACGCTCCAGGTCACCCTGGGGGCATGAGCCCAAACGCACGACGGGAGCGGCCGTGCGAGGGCCCCTCCCGTCGGGTCCAACCCATTGCTTTGGGGTGCCGGGGACTACAGCTCGCGCGACATCAGGAGCCGCAGCTTGCCGGACTTCTTGGAGACCACCGTGGCCACCGTGGTGAAGCCCGCCTTGCGGTAGAAGCCCACCGCCGGCGCGTTCGCCGGATCCACGCGCAGCGCGATGGTCTTGCGGTACATGTCGCGCGCCGCGTCCAGCGCCTTGTCCAGCAGCATGGCGCCCACGCCGTGGCGCCGCAGCTCCGGCTTCACCACGATGTTGCGCAGGTAGGCCGCGCCCGGCACCGGACCGTCGCGCTCCACCGTCACGTAGCCCACCACCTGGTTCTGGATCCGCGCCACGTGGAGGAAGGGCTTCAGCTGGGTCAGGGCCTTGAGGCTCTCCTCCTGCGTCTCACCCCGCCCCTTCCAGGGCTCGGAGTTGGCGCGCAGGGCCGACACCGTGGTCAGGTCCTCGTCGGTGGGCGGACCGAATTTGACCCCGTTCACCAGATCGTTGGGGAGCGTCGCTCCGTCCAGCACCGGCGTGGGGGCCGCCACCTCGACGCCAGGGTCCACCTGCTTCATCGTCATCGCCTTGCTCCTCCGTCGCGTCCGCGATCCTAACCGGTCCCCCCGTACCCATGCACGCGATCATTCCGCGCGCATTGTCCTGTTTTCCGTGTGGGGAGACGTCCTCCTCCCAGGCGGGGAGCAGGAATTACTCGAACCCCCGTCGGCGGGAGCATCATTCCGGGAAGACGCGTCCCGCTCCACTGTCTGGACTGCGAGCGGCCTTCCGCGCGGAGCGTGGGGCCATTATAAAACCCCTGTCCGGGTCCCCCTCGGTCCGAGTTCTGCCCCTTGCAACTCAACCACGCCCAGCGCGAGCTGACGCTCAAGATCGTCTATTACGGCCCCGGGTTGAGCGGGAAGACGACGAACTTGCGCAAGCTGCATGCGCGAGCGCGGCCGGACGTGCGTGGGCGCCTCCTGTCGGTGGATACCCACGACGACCGGACGCTCTTCTTCGACCTCTTGCCCGTCTTCTTCTCCACCTCCACGGGCTTCAAGGTGAAGGTGAAGCTCTTCACCGTGCCCGGTCAGGTCATCCACAACGCCACGCGGCGGGTGGTGCTCCAGGGCGCGGACGCGGTGGTCTTCATCGCGGACAGCCGGCGTGGGGCGACCCAGGAGAACAACGCCTACTGGCGCAACCTGCAGGAGAACCTGCGGGAGATGGAGCTGGACCCCACGCAGGTGCCGGTGGTCATCCAGTTCAACAAGCGCGACCTGCCCGACAGCCTGACGGACGAGGAGCTGGCGGAGGTGCAGCGCCGGGGCAGCCAGCCGGTGGTGGGCTCCGTGGCCGTGCGAGGCGAGGGCGTGGTGGAGACCTTCCACGCCGTGGTGCAGACCGCCTGGCGCGCGCTGGAGGGCAGGGCGCAGCTGTCGCGCAACGTGGGGCTGAGCGAGGAAGAATTCCTGGCGCAGATCTTCCGTCACATCGACCTGAGCGGCACGGCGCTGGAGGGGCGGTACGGCCCCGGCGCCATGCCTGGCGGCAGGGAGAGCGGGAGGGCGCCATGAACGGCGCGTCAGGCGGAGGACCCCGGAACACCGCGAGCGCGCCCCGGCGCGAGTCCGCGCTCCAGCGGCGGTTGTCGCTCGGGGACCTGCTGGACCTGCCGTCCTTCACGGAGGTGGTGAAGGGCTTCAGCGACCTGTACCGCGTGGGCATCAAGGTGCTGGACACGCGCGGCAACAAGCTGGCGGACGTGAAGGTGGGCCACGGCGACTTCTGCGCCTACGTCTTCTCCTTCCCGGACGGACGCCACGCGTGCACCGCCATGGTGGGCCGGGTGAAGGATGGCCCCGTGCTGCCGGAGGCCGGCGGGCGCGTGGCGGACGGAGACGTCTCCGAAGGGGCGGGCCTCATCGCGCTCACCTGCTTCACGGGCCTGCGCTACGTGGTGATGCCGGTGCGCTGGGATGGCGACCTCCTGGGCCGCGTCATCCTGGGGCCCTTCACGCCGGAGGAGCTGACGGACTTCCCGGAGACGCTCACCAGCATCCATGGCCTGGACCTGGAGCGCGCGCAGGAGCTCCTGGGCCGCGTGCGCCGCGTGCCGGAGCGCACCGCCGCGCAGGTGCTGGGCCACTTCGGCCAGGTGCTGGGCGCGCTCGTGGCCAGCGGGCAGAAGGCGTACCTGGCCACGCACCTGCATCTGGAGTCCACGCTGGAGGTGCACCGCGAGCTGGAGGCGCAGAACGCGCGGTTGCTCCAGGCGAACGCGCGGCTGAAGGAGCTGGACCGGCTCAAGTCCACCTTCCTGGGCACGGTGAGCCACGAGCTGCGCACGCCGCTCGCGTCCATCCTCGGGTATTCGGAGATGATGGCGGAGGGCTTGGCGGGGCCGCTCAACCCGGAGCAGCTCCAGTATGTGCGCACCATCGTGGAGAAGGGCGAGACGCTCCTCTCGATGATCTCCTCGCTGCTGGACCTGAGCCAGATTGAGGCCGGGCGTCTGCGCCTGTCCATGGCGCCGGTGGATCCGGGCTACGTCATCCAGACGGCGGTCTCCAGCGTGCTGCCGCAGGCGCAGCGCAAGGGCCTGGAACTGGAGGTGCGGCTGCCGCACACGCCGCAGCCCCGGCTCGCGGGGGATTTGGACAAGCTGCGCCAGGTGGTGGTGAACCTGCTGGCCAACGCGGTGAAGTTCACGCCCGCGGGCGGCCGGGTGAAGGTGACGCTGTCGGACGCGGCGATGCAGCAGGAGCTGGGTGTGCCCGGCTACCGCATCAGCGTGGAGGACACCGGCGTGGGCATCCGCGCCGAGGAGTTCGAGCGCATCTTCCAGAGCTTCTACCAGGTGGACGGCAGCTCCACGCGTGAGTTCGGCGGCGCGGGGCTGGGCCTGGCCATCGTGAAGAGCCTGGTGGAGGGCCACGGCGGCCGGGTGCGCGTGGAGAGCGAGTTCGGCCACGGCTCGCGCTTCATCGTCCAGCTGCCGCTGCACCCGCCCATGCAGGGCGGGCTGTCCGCGGCGCCGCCGATGCCGGAGCCAGACCGCTTCTAGCGGTCAGGGATGGTGGGGCTCTATGAGCCCCGGGCTGCCCGGCGTGTTCGGAAGGAACTCCGGCAGCCGCGTCTGCACGAGCGCGCCCACGAGCCCCAGCAGCATCACCACGCCCAGCGCGCGGCCCAGCCGCAGCGTGAGCGAGCGCTGTTCCGACACGCGCGCCACGAGGATGAAGTTGATGGCGGCGCTGGCGAGCGACGCGATGATGGCGCCCACTCCGGCCGTCGTGGGGGAGATGGTCCCGTTGGCGCACAGGGACGCGGCGGACGCCACCGCGGACGCGCTGGACACCAGTCCGCCCACGGCGCTCACCGCGTAGAAGCCCCAGCGGCCCAGCAGCGTCTGGCCCACGGTGCCCACCACCTGGAGCGCCAGGAAGATGAGGCCGAACTTCAGCGCGGACGGCAGGGAGAAGGGCGACTTGAGGGGCAGGGCGGGGGGCTCGGCGCCGGGCGTGGCCTCCGCGCGCGAGCGCACCAGCGCCAGGCCCGTGCTGGACAGGAGGATGAGGACCAGCGGGATGGCGGAGTCCACCAGCGCGCGGAAGGAGAGCAGCCCCAGCAATACGGCATTGCGCAGCGCCATGGCGGCGGTGGCCAGCATCACGCCCCGGTAGGCCACGTCGAGCAGGCGTCCGGACGTCTCGCGAACGCGGTTGGCCAGCTCCGCCACGGTGACGGTGCTGTTGACGAGCCCGCCCAGGAACCCCGTCACCTCCACGCCATGCGTGCCGAACATCTTCCACAGCAGGTAGTTCACGAAGCCGATGGCCGCGATGAGGATGACGGTCACCCACGCGGCGCGCGGCTCGATGAGGCCCCACGGGTCCACCGGCTGCGAGGGCAGCACCGGGTAGATGGCGAAGGCGAGGATGGCCAGCAGGATGGCGCTGCGCAGCTCCTCGGCGGTGATCTTGTGGCTGAAGGTGGCCATCCGCTCCTTCCACGCGAGCAGGCCCGCCGTCGTCACGCCCACCGCCGCGGGCGTCACCGTATGGCCCAGGCCGCACAGCACGCCGGTGAAGCCCGTGACGAGCAGCGCGGCGGACGTGGTCAGCTCCGCGCCGCCATTGGCGCGCAGGGACTGCCAGTTGAGGAAGCACAGCAGCACGCCCAGGAGCGCGAGACTGAGCAGCGCGAAGTTCGGGCCCAGCAGGCCGCCCATGCCGCCCAGCAGCGCCGCGAAGCCGAAGGTGCGAAGGCCGGCCTCCTTGCCACGCCACTCACGCTCCAGCCCGACGAACAGGCCCACCGCGAGCGCGAGCGTCAGCCGCATCAACGTCTGCAGCGGCGGCCAGGAGACGACGGGGGGAAGACCTTCCATCATGCGAAAACCCTCTCCCATCTCTCTGCTCGCCTGACGGGCGGACGTCAACGCCGCACCCCGTCACGCACGAAGCCCTCGGCCCACCCTGCGTCGCCCCTCCCGGCCCGACGTGGCACAAAACCTGTCCGACAGTCGGACCGGTTTCCGCTGTGCGTCCGCTGCCCGGGAGCAGCGCGGACTTCCCAAACCTGTCGGACAGTCGGACCGGTTTCTGCTGTGCATCCGCCGCCCGAGGAGCAGCGCGGACTTCCCAAACCTGTCGGACAGTCGGACCGGTTTCCGCTGTGCGTCCGCCGCCCGAGGAGCAGCGCGGACTTTCAAAACCTGTCCGACAGTCGGACAGGTTTCTGAGGGGCGTCGCCGACAGGGCGCCCGAGTGAGGAGCGGCGGCTTTCCTGTTGGAACTGCGTCAGGTGAGGGCGCGAGGGCCTTCGGGCGCGGGGCCGCCGCTGATGACGTGCAGCCGTTCCCAGCCCTGGCGCGCCAGGAGTTGATGCAGCCGGGGCCGCAGCGCCGCCTGCAACGCCTTCACTCCGGCCTCGTCCGTCAGCGACAGCGAGGGCAGCGACCATCGCTCGCGCACGCGTGCATCCATGCCTGGCGCATGGCCCGCGACGTCGATGAGGACGTAGTGCGATGCGGGCACGGTCCGGTCGCGCAGGGGCGCGGCGCGCAGGTTCGCCTCCCGCATCAGCGCCTCCACGGCCGGCGGCGGCCCGTCATCCAGCCCCGAGCCCGGCGGCGGCGACACCACCGCTCGCGCCCGGTCCGGGTGCGCCAGCGTGTTGAAGAGGGCGGCGGCCAGATGCGCGGGCCCTGCTTCCGCGCACTCGAAGACGACGGTCTCCACGGCCGTGGGAGCGGGCCTCGGCGTGCCGCCCAGCAGCCACCGGAAGAGGAACACCGCCAGCGCCGCGCCCAGCAGCTGCGCCGCGACGAAGGACTCCACCTCCCACGGGCTCATCACTCCCACGTGGGCGCTGGCCGCTCGCGCCAGCACCAGTGCCGGGTTCGCCAGCGAGCGCGAGTCCGTGAACCACACCGTCGCGGCCACGTACCCCGCGATGGCCAACGGCGTCGCTGACGGGCGCGTGCGCACGCAGCCCCGCACCACCACCAGCAGCCCGAACGTGGCCACCATCTCCGTGAGGAACCGTGCCCCGTCCGCCGCGGGCGTCTTCGCCGTCAGCAGCAGCGGCTCATTGCACATGCGGTGCGCGACGAGCCGCCCCACCAGGCTGCCGGACAGCTGCGCCAGCGCGTACAGCGGCACCTCGCGCCAGGGCGTGCGGTCTCCCAGCGCGTCCGCGAAGGTGAGCGCCGGATTCAGATGCGCGCCCGACAGCGGCCGCAGCACCCACAACAGGCACGCCAGCACCGCGCCGCAGGACAGGGACATGAAGAGGCGTCCCTCCGTGGCGCTCGCGCCCAGGTGCTCCGCGACATGGTGCGACCCCTCCAGCGCCACCACCAGCAGCCCACACCCCAGCGCTTCCGTCACCAGCCGGCGGCGCAGGTCCATGGGTGTGGAGGAAGAGGGCACTCCTCAGTCCTATGCCTGGGCGGTCCGACACCGTCAACGCCACGAGCCCCCATCCCGCCCGCCCGTTCGCGGGTCGTCATTGCGTCCCCCGGCGCGAGCGTGGTCTTCAGTGCCGCATGCCCGGCGAGTTCGACCTCATCCAACGCTTCCTCGCCTGCTTCCCGCGCGCGCGGGTGCCGGTGGGCCCGGGAGACGATTGCGCCGTGCTCGCTCCGTCCAGGGGCGCGCTGTGCGTCACCACCGACGCCGTGGTGGAGGACGTGCACTTCACCCGCGCGACGTTCTCCGCGGCGGACATCGGCCACAAGGCGCTCGCGGTGAACCTGTCGGACCTGGCCGCCATGGGCGCCACGCCGCGCTGGTTCGTCTGCGCGCTCGCGCTGCCCCGGGACTTCCCCGCCCGCGAGGTGTCCGCCCTGGGCCGGGGCATGGCCGCGCTCGCGAAGGCCCACCGCATCATGCTCGTGGGCGGCAACTTCACCTCCGCGCGCGAGGTGTCCCTCACCCTCACCGTCACCGGCGAGCTGTCCCACGCGCCCATCACCCGCGCGGGCGCACGGCCCGGGGACCTCCTCTATGTCTCCGGCACGCTGGGCGACGCGCGCCTGGGGCTCCAGCAGCTCCAGGCCGGCGTCCCCGGTATCCATCGGAGCGCGGCCGTGAGACGCCAGCGCCGCCCCGAGCCCCGCGTCGCCCTGGGGAGGCTGGCCGCGCGCTTCGCCTCCGCCGGGATGGACGTGTCGGATGGACTGGCGCAGGACCTGGGCCACCTGTGCGCCGCGTCCCGGGTGGGCGTGGCGCTGGAGCTGGACCGGCTGCCCCTGTCACCCGCCGTGCGCGCGGCGCTGGGCCCGGAGGGTGCCCTGCGGGGAGGGGAGGACTACGAGCTGCTGCTCGCCGTCCCACCTTCACGCATGCAGGCGTTCGAGCGCGCGTGCGCCCGCGCCGGGCAGGAGGTGACGCGCGTGGGAGTGCTCACCCGGGAGCGGACGTTGCGAATCCGAGACGCAGGGGGGCATGTTCTGACCCCTCCAGCGGGATTCGATCACTTCGCCCGGTCAGGCAGGCAGATCCGGCCGGATGATTGACCCGTACCGGACAGCAAGGCTAAACCCCTGGGCTGTTTTCCGCCCCTCCCGCTGAAAGCACTCCGTGCGCCGCCCCCTTCGCGACGACCCCTCCTCTGGCCTCACCCCCCGACGCGAGCCGGTGCAGCGACTGCTGCGCGCCGTCGAGGGCCCCAAGGCGGTTCGCGAGCAGTCCCTGCACCGGAAGATCACCACCGGCTACATCCTGCTGGGCCTGCTGCTGGGCACGTGGCTGCTCTGCACGGAGAGCCTCTTCGACGCGTCCTGGGGCCGCTGGAGCTTCATCATCCGCGTGGGCGTGGGCGTGCTCATCACCTTCGGTGGCGCCACGTTCCTGCCGTCGCTGCTGGCGCGCGTCACCCGCGTGAAGGTGCTCAGCCGCTCCGCCTTCGAAATCTCGCAGGGCGACCTGTCCAAGCCCGTGGCCGCGGAGGTGCACAGCACCCGCGACGAAATCGACGAGCTGACGGGCGCCATCTCCCGCATGCAGGAGAACCTGCGCGAGCTGGTGGGCAAGATTCAAGACACCGCCAAGAGCGTGGCGGACACCGCCATCGACCTTCAGCGCAGCGCGGAGAACGTCAACGGGTCCACGGAGGAAGTGGGCTCGTCGATGGAGAAGATCGCCAGCGGCGCGGAGACCCAGTCGCAGCTGGTGTCGCAGGCCTCCAAGGTCATCACGGAGATGGCCGGCAGCATCCAGCGCACGGCGGCCAGCGCCCTGGACGCGGCCCGCACGTCCGCGGAGACGAGCAGCAGCGCGGAGGACGGCTCCAAGGCGGCGCGGCTCGCGGGCGACAAGGTGAAGAAGGTCTTCAACCGCATCGAGTCCGCCAGCCAGCAGGTGTTCGCCTTCGGCGAGAAGACGCAGGAGATCTCGAAGATCGTCGACGCCATCACCCAGGTGGCGCAGCAGACGAACCTCCTGGCCCTCAACGCCACCATCGAAGCGGCGCGCGCGGGCGAGTACGGCCGCGGCTTCGCGGTGGTGGCGGATGAAGTGCGCAAGCTGGCGGAGAGCGCCGGCCGCTCCGCGGAGCAGATTTCCCGCCTGGCGCGCGACATCTCCGGCCAGTCCACCTCCGTCGTCAGCGCCATGAAGGAAGGCATCGCGGAGCTGGCGGAAGGCCGTGAGGACCTCACCGACATCATGCGCTCCATGGGGGCCATCACCGACACCGCCCGCAAGGGCGCGGAGAAGGTGACGCTCATCTCCGACAGCACCCGCGACCAGATGAAGGGCAGCGAGGAGATGGTGAAGGCCATCGAGGAGATCAAGCTCGTGGCGAAGAACAACGCCAGCTCCACGGAGGCCATCCAGGCCGTCATCCAGGAGCAGACGGCCGCGGTGTCGCGGATGACGTCGCTGGCGAGCGAGCTGACCAACCTCTCCGTGGAGCTGCAGAGCGTGGTGCGCAGCTTCCGCCTGGGGCCCTGAGCCCCCGTCCCCCGCCTTCAGCCGCCTTCCGGCACCAGGGCCTTCACCGTGCGGCACGTCATCTTCCGGGTCGAGAAGGAACGCTACGGGTTGCCCTTGTCGGCCGTCCGGGAGGTCGTCGTGCCCCCGGAGCGCTACACCCGTGTACCGCGCGCCCCCGCCGCCATCACCGGGGTGATGAACCTGCGGGGCCGGGTGGTGACGGTGGTGGAGCTGCGCCAGCTGCTCCACCTGCCAGAAGGTCCCACGCCCCTGTGCCGTGTCGTGCTACTGGACCGGGGTCGCAGGGATTTGGGACTGCTGGTGACGGACGTGGATGGCATCGAGGCGGTGGAGCGCGTCAGCGCCGCGCCGGGCAAGGTCATGCCCGCGGTTCGCGGCGTTGCCCGCCTGGGCGGTCTGGGAGTGACCGTGCTGGATCCGGAAGGACTTGATGCGGCGGTCGTTGCCTTGTTCACTCCCTCCAAGTGAGTAGCCCCCCGGAAACGGCCGGTGATAGGGTGCGCTCCCTCTAGGCCTGAAACGGAGGCGGAGTTCTTCACATGGCTAAGCGGGTGCTGGTCGTCGACGACGCCATCTTCATGCGCAACATGATCAAGGACATCTTTGCGTCTGGAGGGTTCGAGGTCGTCGGTGAGGCGGCCAACGGCCTGGAGGCCGTGGAGAAGTTCAAGGAGTTGAAGCCGGACCTCACGACGATGGACATCGTGATGCCCTTCAAGAGTGGCATTGAGGCCACGCGGGAAATCATCAAGGCCGACAGCAGCGCGGTCGTCATCATGTGCTCGGCGCTCGGGCAGGAGAGCCTGGTGATGGAGGCCATCGAGGCGGGTGCCTCGGACTTCATCGTCAAGCCGTTCCGGGCGGAGGACGTGCTGGCGGTCGTGAAGAAGGTGCTGGGCGAGGCCTGAATCGGCGCACACGGGGCCGCTGCCGCCCGGGTCGCGGCCCTGTCCGCCTGTGAAGGAGGTGCCGGGTCATGACGATGGACATGTCCCGGTACCTGGGCCTCTTCATCTCGGAGGCCACCGAGCACCTGGAGGCGCTCGGGCGGGACCTCGTGGAGCTGGAGCGCGAGGCCACCGCCAGCACCGTGGACTCGATGTTCCGGCACGCCCACTCGGTGAAGGGCATGGCGTCGTCCATGGGCTTCGAGCCCATCGCGATGCTGGCGCACCGGGTGGAGGACTTGGTGGACGCGGTGCGGCAGGACCGCAAGCTCCTGGACCGGGACCTGGTGGACCTGCTGCTGAACGCCACGGACACGCTCACCGCCCAGGTGCGCGCCGTCTCTTCGAACCGTGAGCCGGAGCAGGCGGAAGGGTTGCTCAAGCAATTGAGCGCCCGCGTGCAGTCGCTCACCGGCCACGCCCCCGCCGCGACCCGCGTGGCCCAGGTCAACGCGCTCAAGCCCGCGACCCCGTCCCCCTCCCCGTCCGGAGATGACGATGAGGGCTCGGGAGGCGGCGAGGGCCCCGCGGGTGCCTCGGGTTCGGGGACGCCGGGTGGCTCCGCCGGGCCCGCGTCGGGTTCGGGGACGCCGGGCAGCGCGGCCGGTGCCTCGGGTCCGGGGACGCCGGGTGGGTCCACGGCCTCGGAAGCTTCCGCGTCAGGTGGCGCCGGGCCTTCGACTCCGGGGGCCTCCGAGTCGGGAACCGCCGCTCCGGTCGCATCCAGCGCGGCGGTGCCCTCCGCCCTGGCGGTGATGCCGCCGGCCACGCTGATGCCGCCTCGCGACCTGAGCGGCCCGGATGCCCTCTACGGCGCCCCGGGCGCGCGGTCCCTGGCGGTGTTGCCGGAGAACGACCCCGCCGCCTCCGTGGTGGCGCTGGCCTCCGGGCTCAAGGCCGTGACCAGCGTCGCGGACGGCAAGTCCGGCGCGCCCCGCTGGTCGGTGCGCCTGCGCATCTCCCCCACCTGCCAGGTGCCCGGCGTGCGCGCGTTCCTCGTTCACAAGCGGCTGTCCTCCCTGGGCACGCTGGTGGACCTGCGCCCGCCCCTGGAGGAGCTCAAGGCCGGCCGCATCCCGGACGGCTACATCCAGGTGGACGTGGAGACCGGCGTGGGCGATGCCGGCATCCAGGCGGCCCTGCGCAACGTGGCCGAGGTGGAGGTCGTCTCCGTCGCTCCCTCCGTCCCGGAGCCGCCCGTGCTCCCCGTCGTCGCGCCCGCGTCGGACGCGGCGCGCGCCACCGCGGACGCGGGCTCCCGCACGGTGCGCGTGCGCACGGAGCTGCTCGACTACTTCCTCGACACGGTGGGGGAGCTGATGCTCGCCACCGCGCGCCTGCGCGAAGTGGGCAAGGTGCTGCCGGAGAACACGCGCCCCGCGCTGGAGGAGGGCGTCTACCGGCTGCACACGCTGGTGAAGGACCTGCACGACAAGGTCATGAGCGCGCGCATGACGCCGCTGTCGCTCATCACCGACCGGCTGCCCCGCGCCGCGCGCGACCTCGCCCGCCGCAAGGAGCGCGAGGTGGAGCTGGTCATCACCGGCGCCGAAATCGAGCTCGACCGCGCCATCCTCGACGAGCTGGCGGACCCGCTGCTGCACCTCTTGCGCAACTGCATCGACCACGGCCTGGAGTCGCCGGAGGAGCGGGTGGCCGCGAAGAAGTCCGCGCGCGGCCGCGTCACCGTCACCGTGCGCCGCGCCCGCGACCGCGTCATCATCGACATCGAGGACGACGGCCGGGGCATGGACCCCGCGAAGCTCAAGGCCTCCGCGCTCAAGCGCGGGCTCATCACCGAGGACGCCGCCCAGCGCATGGCGGACCGCGACGCGTTCCTCCTGTCGTGCCTGCCGGGCGTCTCCACCGCCAAGGACATCACCGACATCTCCGGCCGCGGCGTGGGCATGGACGCGGTGAAGCGCGTGGTGGAGAGCGTGGGCGGCACGCTCGAAATCGACAGCGAGCGCGGCCGGGGCACGACCTTCACGCTGCGCCTGCCGCTCACCGTCGCCGTGGTGCACCTGCTCCTCGTCGAGGTGGGCGAGGAGGTCTTCGGCCTGCCCATCGCCAAGGTGGTGGGCGCCACGGAGGCGGACCCAGAAGCCCTGAGCAAGAGCCGTGAGACGGCGCTGCTTCCGCACGGCAACGGGCTGTTGCCGGTGCACGCGCTGGAGTCGCTCCTGGGCGTGCCCGCGACGCCGAAGCCCGGCTACCGGCCCTTCGTGGTGATGGAGGGGGACGCCGGCACCGGCAAGGTGGCGCTGGCGGTGGATCGCCTCCTGGGGCAGGAGGAAGTCGTGCTCAAACCCTTGTCCCGCCCCCTGGACTTGCTGCCGGGATTGTCCGGCGTGACCATCCTGGGCAGCGGTCGTCCCGTGTTCATCCTGGACGTCCCGAGGTTACTGACCGCGTGAGCCCCCCCCTGCCCAGTGACGCGCAGCTCGACGCCCTGCGCGAGGTGGCCAACATCGGCTGTGGACACGGCGCCAACGCGCTGGCCCGGCTGGTGGGTGGCCGCGTGGACCTCTCCGTCCCCGAGGTGCGCGTCACGGACGCCGCCCAAGGCCCTGCGCTCTTCGCGGACGAGGCGCCAGCCGTCGCCGTGCGCCTGGGCATGACGGGCGAGCTGCGCGGCGCGCTGGTGCTGGCGATGCCGTCCGGGGACGCCGAGGCGCTGGAGTCCGCGCTGCTGCGAGGCCACCCCGCGTCCCCCGAGGAGCGCGAGAGCGCCCTGGCCGAGGCCGCGAACATCCTCGCCAGCGCGTGCCTGTCCGCCATCGGGCGGCTGACGGGCTGGCGGCTGTTGCCCTCCGTGCCCCAGCTCCAGCGCGGGTCGGTGCGCCCGGTGCTGGCCGGGATGCTGGGCGACGTGGAGCCGGGGCCGGGCGTGGTGCTGGCGGCGCGCTTCTCGGCGTCCGGCCCCACGCCGCTGGGCGGCCAGATGCTGCTGGTGCTGGAGCGCGGGAGCGCCCAGGCGCTCCTGTCCCGGCTGGGCCTCTAGGTCCGCCTGGAGGCGCGGGGGCGGCTGGGGTAGACCGCTCGCCCATGGACGAGAAGGCGCTCAGGGCCCTGCTGGGCCAGGTGAAGACGGGCAAGGTCAGCCTGGACGACGCGGTGGGCAAGCTGAAGGACCTGCCGTACGCGGAGCTGGGCTACGCGACGGTGGACACGCACCGCAACCTCCGGTTCGGTTTCCCGGAGGTGGTGCTGGGCGAGCCCAAGACGGTGGAGCAGCTCCTGGGCATCGTTGGCGCGCTGGTGGAGCGCAAGCAGACGGTGCTGGTGACGCGGCTGCAGCCGGACAAGGCGGAGGCCCTGGTGGCGCGCTTCCCCAAGGGCGAGTACCACCCGGTGGCGCGCATCTTCCATCTGGCCCAGCGCAAGGTGAAGGCGGGCCGCGTGGCCATCGTGACGGGCGGCACCAGCGACATCCCCGTGGCGGAGGAGGCCGCGCTCACCGCGCAGGCCATGGGCGCGGACGTGCGGCGCGTCTACGACGTGGGCGTGGCGGGCATCCACCGGCTGCTGCGCCGGCGTGAAGAGATTCAGGAGTGCCACGTCGCCGTGGCGGTGGCGGGCATGGAGGGCGCGCTCGCGTCCGCGCTGGGCGGCCTGGTCGGCATCCCGGTGGTGGCGGTGCCCACGTCGGTGGGCTACGGCGCGAACCTCAAGGGCATCTCCGCGCTGCTCTCGATGGTGAACTCGTGCGCCTCCAACGTGGCCACGATGAACATCGACAACGGGTTTGGCGGCGGCTTCTACGCGGCGCTCATCTCCCGCACCAAGGGACGGAGCTGACAGGCCATGCGGCGCATCCTCTACCTGGAGCCGGTGGGCGGCATCGCCGGGGACATGTTCCTGGCGGCGGGCATCGACCTGGGCGTGTCGCCGGATGCGCTCACGCAGGCGCTGTCCGGCCTCAACGTGCCGGGCTGGAAGCTGGCGGTGTCGCGCGCGGTGCGCCACGCCATCAGCGGCACGCACCTGGACGTGGTGCTGGACGCGAAGGAGGCGCACCCGCACCGCGCCTACGCGGACATCCGCCAGCTGATTGAAGCCGCGCCCACGCTGCCGGAGCGCGCGAAGGCGCGGGCCCTGGCGGTGTTCCGCGCCATCGGCGAGGCCGAGGCGAAGGTGCACGGCGTGTCCATCGACGCCATCCACTTCCATGAAGTGGGCGCGGTGGACTCCATCGTGGACATCTGCGGCGCCGCCGTGGTGCTGGAGCTGTTGGGTGACCCGGAGGTGCACGCCGCGCCGCCGCCCCTGGGCAGCGGCACCATCCGCGTGGCGCACGGCCAGATGCCCATCCCCGTGCCCGCGACGCTGGAGCTGTTGCGCGACGTGCCCGTGCGCTTCGAGGGCGTGGGCGAATTGACGACGCCCACGGGCGCGGCGCTGCTCAAGGTGCTGACGAGGATTGGCCACCCGCCGGACTTCATCGTGGAGAAGGTGGGCTACGGCGTGGGGACGAAGGACTTCCGCGACCGGCCCAACGTGCTGCGCGCGTCGCTGGGCCGCGTGGAGACGCAGGCCACCGAAGGGCTGTGGGTGGTGGAGGCGAACCTGGATGACGCCACGCCGCAGCTCCTGGCGCACCTGGTGGAGCGGCTGCTGGAGGTGGGCGCGAAGGACGCGTGGGTGTCCCCGGTGGTGATGAAGAAGGGCCGGCCGGCGCACCTGTTGGGCGCGCTGGTGGAGGGCGGCCTGCGCGAGGCGGTGGTGGACGCGATGCTGAACGAGTCCACGTCGCTGGGCGTGCGCTACCACCGGGTGGAGCGCCACGCGCTGGAGCGCGACTTCGTGGAGGTGGAGACGCCGTGGGGCCGGGTCCGCGTGAAGCGTGGCCTGCGGGACGGCCGGGTGCTCAACGCGCACCCGGAGTTCGACGACTGCGTCCGGCTCGCCCGGGCCGCGGGCGTGCCGGTGAAGCAGGTGATGGCCGCCGCGATGGCGGCCCTTACGCCGGTTTCGCCAGGGTGATGACGCCGAAGGCCGCGCCGCCGGGGTCGGCCACGATGGCGATGCGGCCGTAGGGGGAATCGAACGGCGGCATGATCACCTTGCCGCCCTTGGCGGTGACGGTGGCCGCGGCCTGGTCGGTGTTGGCCACGGCGAAGGTGACCATCCAGTGGGCCGGCACCTCGGCGGGCGTCTTGTCATCGAGCTGCATCACGCCGGCCGTCTCACCGCCGTCCTTCTTCAGGACCCAGTACTGCATCCGGTCGTCCGGCATCTTGTCCGCCGTCATGCCGAAGAGGTCCTTGTAGAAGGCCACGGCCTTCGCACCGTCGCGCGTCTTAGCCTCGTGCCACGCCATGGCGCCGGGCTCGTTCACCAGCCCGGAGCCGGCGAACTTATTGGGCTGCCAGAAGCCGAAGGGCGCGCCGGTGTTGTCCGCGCCAAAGGCCATGCGCCCCGCGTCCATGACGTCCATGGGCTCCATCATCACGTTGCCGCCCAGCTCCTTCAGGCGGGCGACGGAGCGGTCCACGCTCTCCACGGCGAAGTAGGTGTTCCAGATGGGAGGGAACGGCGCGTCGCTGGGACGCGGCATCAGCGCCGCCACCGGGTGGGCTCCCTTGAAGGCCATGGTGTAGTGGCCGTTCTCCTTCGAGCCCTCCTGGAACGTCCAGCCGAACAGCGCCCCGTAGAAGTCCTGGGCCTTCGCCAGGTCCCAGGCCATCAGGTCCACCCAGGACACCGTCCCCGCAGCGTGCTTCGTCATCGCAGGCATCGTCGCTCCCCTCGCAGTGCGCCCGGTGGGAGACCGGGGCTACCTGCAAGGTAACAGCGGATCCGAAGCGGACTGAAAGGATTTTCAGTGTCGCTTCGCGTCAGCGGCGGGGCTGACGCGCGAGCCCCTGCGCGAACGCATCCGTGTTGCTCCCCACCACGCACACCGGCAGGTCCTCCACGAGCCCGCAGAGCGCGCCCGCGTCGAGGAAGGGCCGCACGTGCGGCGGCAGCACCACGTACGCGGTCTTCGCGTCCAGGCCGCCCGAAGGCAGCGGCGCGCGGCACTCCGCGGCCAGCGCCTCCGGCGTGCGCGACGCGTAGCCGCTGTTGAACGTCAGCTTCAGCCGGTACGCCTGATACGCCAGCGCGTTCACCAGCGGCTCGTCATAGCGGCACACCCACTGCACCTGCGGCGGGAAGAGGGCCAGGTGTTGATAGGAGCCCTTCAGCGCGTCCCACTCCGCGGACTTCAGGCGATGGAAGCGCACGGGCTTGAAGAGGGCGCTCTTCTCCTCGCGCACGTCGTACGCCTGGAGCGCCAGCGCCACCGTCAGCGCGGCCACGGTCACGGCGGGCACGCCGCGCCACAGCCGCGCCACCAGCAGCACCGCGCCCACGACGAGCAGGTAGTGCAGCGGCCAGACGAAGCGGCCGGAGGCGCGGAACGCGTTCGTCGCCTTCACCAGCGGCGCGTACAGCGAGCCCAGGTCCGCCACCGGCTGGCCCAGCCACGTCACGCGCGACGACAGCGCGTAGACGGCCATGAGCAGCACCACCACCGCCGCGGGCAGCACCCGGCGCCAGTCCAGCGTGCGCGCCTCCCGCATGCGCGCGAGCAGACTCACGCACGCCACGACGCCGAGCAGCAGCGCCCCCGCGCCCAGGTAGCCGAAGCCCTCGCCCTGCCGGGGCGCGGCGGGCAGGTCCGGCAGCAGGCGCCCCCAACCCATGGGGTTCACCAGCGTGGCCAGGTCCGCGGAGAAGTCCCCGAAGCCCTCCGCGCCCAGCCCGCCGCCGCCGAAGTAGCCGAAGAGGGCGAACAGCCCCACGTCCAGCGCCGCGATGCCCGCGCACAGCGCCGCGACGCGCGCGGGGCCGAGCTTCCGGCTCCAGGCGAGCCGCACCCCGAGCGTCAACGTCAGCGGCATCAACATGGCCACCCAGTACGGATGGGTGCCGGACGCGATGGCGTTGAAGAGGGCCGCCAGGCCCAGGCTCCGCGTCGCGACTCTCGCGTCCGGGATGTCCCGCAGGTTGAGCCACAGCAGGGCCAGCAGCAGCCAGTGCGCGCACAGCGTGGGGTGGCCGAAGCGCGCCGCCATCACCGGCGACAGCGCCAGCAGCGTGCCGCCCAGCACCATGGGCACCGGACGCGGGGACACCGTCTCCACCAGCCGCGCGCCGAAGTACCCCATCAGCGCGTAGCACAGGGCCAGCCACGGCCCGGTGTACTGGAAGTCCACGGGCAACAGCGGAGACAGCGGCTTGAAGAGCAGCGCCGCCCACGGGTTGCCGTCCGTGAGCGCCACCGACGAGCCGTAGGGGTAGAAGTGGTTGGGCGCCGCGCCCAGGGGCAGCGTCCAGTCCGCGTTGCGGAAGAAGAACCAGCCGAAGATGTGCGCGGCCCAGTCCTCGCGCATCATCCAGTCGATGCGCGTGGGCGGCAGCACCGGCCCGCCGCCCAGCCACAGGAACCAGCCCAGCCCGCCGAGCACCGCCAGCGCTCGCGCCACGACGAGGGCCCGGTGGGAGGTGGACGAAGGGGGCGGGGGACTCAGGGGGACGGACTCGCTCAAGGCGCGGCGACTGTAGGCGCCCGCTTCCGTGCCCCGCAACCGCGCGCTTCCCGCGCGAGGCTCACGGGCAGTACTGCACGTAGCGCAGGCCACGCGTCGTCGGCCGCGCGACGCCGCCCGAGTCCTTCTCGTAGTGCACGTAGAAGAAGCCCGCCTGCAGCCGGTCCTGGTCATCCACGTGGAGCGCGGAGGGACCTGGGAACGCGTTGCCACCGTCCCGCGTCTCCAGGACGAGCGGCGGGGTCGCGTAGGAGGCGGACGTGCCGAAGAGCCTCCGCACGACCACCTGGCTGGTGCTCCCGTTCTCGAACGCGTTCATGTCCGCGTCATCCAGCAGCACGTAGCGTTCGTTCGGGGTGCGGGGGCTGCGCGCCACCGCGGGGCCCCGGCTCATGTAGGCCCCCAACCCGTACGACTTCCATCCGCTGGGCTCCTTCGTCCACAGCCACGCGCCCTGGCTGCTGGCGCCCACCAGGGAGGGCCGCCCCGTCGCGTCCACCTCCAGCGCGACCCGGTAGCGCGGCGAGCTCGCGAGGAGCCAGAAGTCCAGCGGCTCCTCGGTCCAGGTCCCCGACGCGTTGCTCGCGTACACGACCTGATTGTCCGCGCCGTACGCGCGCACCAGCACGACGTGGAGGTGCCCGGCGGCATCCACCACCATCCGCTCGCGGTCCCCCCGGGGCCCCAGCCCCTCCAGCGGCGTCACGACCCAGTTCCCCTGGGCGTTGCGGGTTCCGAGCGCGTAGCCCTCCTGGGGAGGCAGCAGGCCGATGAGCAGGTACGGCTCGCCCCCGGCATCGAGCGCGAGCGCCGCCGTCCACCCCGTGACCAGCAACTGCGCCTGCCAGACGCCGCCCGTGTCGTGCGCGTAGCCCACCGCGGTGCCCTGCTCGTACATCAGGTGCCGCGTGCCATCCGCGGCCACCGCCATGGACATGTCGAAGGGGCGCGTCACGCCCTCCACCCGCACCGGCACGTCGCCCGGCCGGGTGGTGCCGATGTAGAGCTGCTCGTGCTTCGAATAGGCGTAGTGGCCCACGCCCTGCGCGTCGAAGACGAAGCTGCCGGAGATGTTGTCGCTCTCCTCGTCCAGCACCCGCGTCGTCCAGCCCGGCCCGGCGCCGCACGCGCCGCCGTCCGGGACCGGCCCTCCACCGCCATCGCCCGCGTCGGGCGGCTCGCCCCCGTCACCGCCATCGAAGCCGGCGTCGTCCTCCCCGGCATCGGGGCGGGTCACCACGATCTGCACGCAGGTGCCGGAGGCGTTCCGGGCCACCGGGCCCTGCCCGGGTTTGGAGACCCCATTCGTGCAGATGGGGTCGCAGCCGGACAGCACGGCGGCGGCCACGGCGGCGCTCGACAGCGCGGTGAGCACGAGGAAGGAACGGGACACGGGAGGACCGTCAGGGCTCGAGGTTGGCGCGGTGGGTGCGCACGGCGGCGCACCCACGCACGGACACGGCCGGGCCCGGCAGCCCGCGTCCGCTAGCGCCTCAGGGAAATTTCCAGGCCGTACTGCCCGTCCATGACGGTCTGGCCATTGGCGGTGACGCGATCCAGGCCCACCTGGGCCGAAAGCCGCAGCGGCATGCCCGCGAACCGCCCCGTCACGCCCGCGGCCACGTGGCCGGTGAGCATCGCGGGGTCCGCCTGCCGGAAGCCCGGCGCCGTGAGGCCCAGGAGCCCCCAGCCCAGCCCCACCTCCGCGAACAGCGGCGTGTTCGCGGGACGCTCCAATCCCACCAGCCCCTCCACCGTGAAGCGGTGCAGCCGGATGCCGTCCTGGGCCGCGAGCGGCGTCACGCCGTACGCCCCGCGCACGCCGTAATAAAGCAGGTCCACGGAGGACGGCGTGCGCCACGACAGGCTGGGCCCGGCGGCGAA
This sequence comes from Corallococcus sp. M7, assembly GCF_054512695.1. NCBI lineage: Bacteria > Pseudomonadati > Myxococcota > Myxococcia > Myxococcales > Myxococcaceae > Corallococcus > Corallococcus sp. M7. The sequence continues at coordinate 9,030,182 of NZ_CM137252.1, read as the reverse complement.
CTTCGCCAGCCCCAACGGCGAGCGCCCCGCGCCCAGGCCCAGCTCCAACCGCGACGTCCAGTCGGACGGCGCCGCCACCGCCAGCGGGGAGCGCGCCCCGCCGATGACGGACGGCTGGAAGGGGTTCGTGAAGTCCACCGGCACCAGCCCCACGGCGGCGACGTACTCGTCGTAGAACGACCGGTCCAACGGAACGGCGAACAGGTCCCGGCGGAGCGCCTCCTCCGCGGGCCCTCTTTCCTGGAGCTCGCGCGGACGCAACTCCGGCGTGCCGGAGGAAAGCTGCGCCAGCGTGACGCGCGCCTCCGCGTCCGGCGTGCGCACCCAGTACACGTCGCGCAGCGGCAGGAGGATCTGCGTCCACTGCTCCTTCGAGCGCCGCACGTCCACCAGCCGCTGGCCGTCCGCGTCCTCCACGGAGATGCGCGCGTACTCGAAGCCGGCGGGGAAGGTGACCCGGGGCCCCGCGGGCGCGGGGCCCACCAGCGGGCGGCGGGGCTCGGCCGTGGGCGCGAAGGCGTTGACGGACAGGCGCGCGGGCATGCCCTTCACTCCGTGCAGCGAGGCGGCCACGAACGCCGCCAGCTCGCTGTACTCCACCTGGCCATCGCCGTTGATGTCCGCGCCGCCCAGCAGGCCGGAGCGGGCCACGTGGCTGAAGACGCCCGCGCGGATGCGGGACCACTCGTGCGTCTCGCCGTCCTCGCTCTCCGCGAAGAGGGCGCCCACGTGGGGGCGCGACGCCAGTTGTTCGCGCGCGAGCACCCCGCGCAGCTCCGCCAGCACCGCCGCGTCCGGCGTCCCGCCGCGGCTGCCCACCACACCGGAGGCGCGGCACGCATCCGCGATGACGTGCACGTAGTCCGCGCCCAGCGGATCCACGACCTCCGAGTAGAGGCTGCTGCGGTCCAGCCGCGCGTCGGCGAGCGTGAAGTAGGCGCGGCCCGCGTCGTCCGTGTTGCCGTGGCCCACGTAGACGATGAGCACGTCCGTCTGGCGTCCCGCCGCGCGGTCCGCGAGCGTCGACGCCTGCAGCCGCTTCACGGCCTGCTCCACCGCGGCGCGCGTGGGGACCTGCGCGGACTTCAGCACCAGGCTGCCGCCCTTGCGCGTGGGCTCGTCAGGGTCGACGAGCAGCGTGGTCTCCACGCCCAGCCGCTTGAGCGTCTCCGCCCACAGCACGCCGTCGTCGTCCGCGTAGCGCAACGGCGCGAGCGCGGGATCATCACTGCCGTTGTGGGCAATGACGAGCGCGCGCCGCACGGTGTCCGCGAATGCCTCCGGCGCCGCCATCAGCAGCGCCGCCCCCAGGAGGACTTCCAGCTTCTTCATGGAGAATCCTTTACCCGGACCTCCTGCCTGAGCACCACCACCCCCTCCGTCGTGCCCTGACGGAGGGCCGCCAGGGCGGCGTCCGGGTGCTCGGAGAACGTGGCGGTGACCTCCGCCATATCGGATCCCGCGGGCAGCGCGACCGTCAGCTCCAGCGGGCGCTCCTCGCCGGCCTTGCCGCTGAGCGGGAAGGGGCCGTTGACCTCCTCGTGGCCGCCGGTGCGCACGCGCACCGCGACGTGGGTGTAGGGCGGACGGGCACCCGCCGCGAAGGCCAGCGTGGCGCCCGGGGTGCACGCGGCCCCGGTGCGCAGCTCGCGCAGCGACTGGCCCGGCGCGGCGCAGAAGACGCGCAGGACGGGCTGGGCCACCGGGGCGGCGGGCAGGACCGCCGGGTCATGCACGGCCCCCCGGACGCTGAACTCGGGCTCGGTGGGTTCGGTGGAGGCGGAGGTGGAGGGGCCGACGGACGCGGGCGTCACCACCACCGCGAGGAACAGGGCCGCGAGCGTGGCGCCGAGCACCGCCAGCGTGGGCCACCGGGCGGGAGCGGCGTCCGGGGGCGCGGCGGCGTTGAGGGCGGCCTCGAGCCCCGCGGCGGTGAGGGTCTCCAGCTCCGTGGAGGTGGGGGTGTCCGTCTGGCCGGACTCGAAGACGCGGTGGGCGCGGGCCCACTTGTCGTAGCGGGCGCCGCAGCGGGCGCAGGCGTGGGCGTGGCGCAGGAGCCGCGAGGATTCGGGGGCGGACAGCTCCCCCAGGGACCAGCGCGTCAGTCCCGCGTCCACATGTCGCTCGTACCACTTCATGGGAGGCTCCCGAATGGGATGGCGCACAGCAGGGCCAGGGTGGCGAGCAGGGCGCCCAACTGCAGGCGTCCCGGCACGACATCGCTGTCCAGCCAGCCCGAGTCCTTCAGGTGTTCGGTGAACTGCAACCGCAGGCGGCGCTCGCGCACCCGCACCTCGCCGCGGGTGAGCTTGAGCTGGTCGGCGGCGGACTCCTGGGACAGGCCGTCCATGAAGCGAAGCTGGGCCAGGGCGCGTCCTTCGGCGGGCAGGGCCTCCAGGAAGCGGCGCACGATGGAGCGGACCTCGGCGCCCAGGGCCTCTTCTTCCGGGCTCTTGCCCTCGGTGGGGGCATGGGTGAGCTCCGGCGCGTCATCCAGGGGGATGGCCTCCCGGGCCACGCGGCCGGAGGCGCGCATCAGGTCGATGGCGGTGGAGCGGGCGACGGTGAGGAGGAAGCCCAGGTAGGGGCGCACGCCGTCGTAGGCCTGGCGCATGTGGGGGCGGAAGGCCCGCACGAAGGTCTCCTGGTGCGCGGCGTCCAGGTCCAGCGGCGTGAGCGCGACGGAGCGGGTGCCGGTCTCCGAGTGGACGGAGAAGCGCCGGGACAGGTAGCGCAGCACTTCCGGCGAATAGGTGCGGTAGACCTGGGTGAGCACGGCGGTGTCACCCCGGCGGAAGGCCTCCAAGACTGACCGCTCGGTTCCAGGCAGCACGCGGAATGCTCCGTCTCATGGAGGCGCCCGGCCGGGCCCCTTCTGAAAATGAGATACGAAATGATCCCGAAATTCGGGTCGTCCCCACACGCACGGCGCACGTTTTATTGAGCCCGGGCCCCGGGATGGTTGCGAATCGAGGGTTATGCCTCCGGAGCCAGAGGCCGTGGGTTCGAATCCTGCATCGAGCGCGGGGGAGGTTCGCGGAAGCAGGGGAGGCGGAAGCCGTCACCCTGTCCGCGGACAAAAAAATGGAGGCCGCGACCCAGGGGAATGAACGACTCCCGGCGGGTGACGGCCTCCGAATAGAGGGCGGTCTAGCGACCTGCTCGAAAAGTAGGACGCTCGGTGCTCGTAGGCAAGAGAGGCTCTTGGTGGGGAGCGGCACGTCGGATGCCGCTGCTTGAGCTGTTGGCGTCGCGCGGCGTGGGCCGCTCATGCTTCGCCGTCTATCACTTCGCCCGTCCACCATCCGGGAGAGGTCTCCTTCCAGCGAAGCGTGGAGCGGCGGCCGAAGAGCTCCACCAGCGTCTGCTCCATCCAGGCCCGGGCCTCCTCGAAGGAAGTGGAGGGAGTGCTGTCGAGCAGCCTCCCATCCGTGACGCCTTCCTGGGTGTAGATGGCATAGCGCCAGCCCTCGGTGGGCTTGGGGTGGTAGAGCACGACGGAGCGGAACGCTTCGTTCTCCAGGATGTGGCTCATCCTCCAGGTCTTACCGCAGGCGCATGGCCGTTATGGGAACGCGTCCACCACGGTGTAGCCCACGTTTCTTGGGAGGAGCACGGCACCAGGCTTGGAGCCCGGAACCTTCGGCCACCGGCCATCACTGTTCCCGAGGACGAAGCAGACCGGGTAGGTGCGACCGTCAGGCGTCTCCGCTCGTGTGTAGCGGCCCACCACCTCCTCGCCCCCCGTCCACAACCGGCCATAAAGCAGGGTCCCTTCCGGAAGCCCGCCATGCTTGTCCTCTTGAACGCTGACGATGTCCCCGTCGCCCACGGTGGCCAGGATGGCGTCCGGACGGAAGGGATAGCGGACGTCGAGTGTGATGGCCGCCTTTCCATCCCGCCGCACGTTCAGCGCCTTCATCGCCTCCAGGGTCCCCGTGGGGCAGCGTTGGGGTTGGGGCACCACCTGTGCGCCCGCGCAAGCGATGAGGGTCGATGCCGCGCCGACGGCCAACGTGCAGCCTCGCGCCAGCGCGCGGTCGCGAACCGGGCGGTCCTGCTTCAAGGGAATGCTCATGGCTTCCTTCTCCAGCGGAAGCGGCGCGGGGAAGGAGAGGGCCGCTCCGGACGCGGCAGCTTGGTCGGGCCCGGGCACTCGCGCCACGAGAGGCGTGGAGGGCCGCTCCGGCACGTGGATGTCTGACTTCGAGAAGCCCCCCAGGCTCCAGCCCAGCCATACGAGGACCAGCACGCAAGCGAACCCCGCGGCCGCCCAGCGCAACAGGGGCCGCAGCGTCCGCCAGCGGCGTACCCCGTTCGCGGCGAGGATGGCCCGGGCTTCGACCCGGGCGACCTGTCCGGGGACCCGGCGACGCAGTTCGCGTGCTTCGCGAAGGCGTTGGAGCCGGTCCAGGCGCTGGAGACGTGCGTGCTGGAGCGGCGCCTCCTGGCCTGGAGCCATGGGCCCCGCCATCCCGGGCGCATCCTGTGTCGTGCGTGAAGAGGCAGAGGTCGGAGTGGCCCAATCGAACAGGGGCAGGTCCCAGGTTGGATCCGCATGGGCCAGGACTTGATGCAGTTCGGAGGCCAGCGTGGATGCGCTCGGAAGCCGCGCCTCGGGCGAGAACGCGAGCAGACGCGCGACGAGCGATGCCAGCGCCTCCGGCACGCGCGGGTTTGGCCATTCACGGACCCATCCCTCTTCAGACAGAGGGAGCGCTGGATAGGCGTCGGTCAGCAACCGGTGGAAGGTGACGCCCACGGCATACAGTTCATCCGTCACGCTGTAGCGAAGCGATTCCAGCGCTTGTCTTGAAGGCGCTTCCATCCGCCAACGATGGAGTTGTGGACTGGCGTAGAGCGCCGTGCCGGGAGGAGGCTGGCCCGTTCCGGTCAGCGGCTCCGCCTCGGGATGCCAGCCCGCCCCCCAATCCAGCAGGGTGAGCCGTCCACCGGGCTGGACACGGATGTTGTCTCCCTTGAAGTCGCGGTGCAGGACGCCACGTCGGTGCGCGAAGGTCAGGACCTCCGCGGCCTGCATGAACAATGCGCCCATCTCCCGCGCCGTGGGGTTGCGAGCGCGGGCCCACGCATAAAGCGACTCGCCTTCCACGTGCTCCATGACCAGGAAGGGGTAGCTCCCGGAGCCCGGCCGCCAGCTTCCCGATGCCACGAAGCGAGGCACTCCCGGATGCCGCAAGCGGGACAGCACTTCCGCTTCGCGTGAGAACCAGGGGCTGTCGGGTTGGCGTGCCAGCTTCAGGGCGTACCGCCTGCCGCGTGGACGATGCTTCGCGTGCACGACATAGACCGTGCCGTATCCGCCTGCCGCCAATCGCTGGACGACGCGCCAGTCTCCGATAGGCGTGCCGACAGGGATCGCGTCCACCACCATCAGCCGAACTGAAGGAGGGGCAGGGCTGAGGGCCTTCCGGGCAGGTCTCGTGGACGCGTGACGCATGAGCCCTGCGTGCTCGCCGGACGTTGTCTCATGTGGACTCATGGCACCCCCTGTTCCCAGCGGACGCCGCGTTCGCCCGTCGCGTCCAGCAGCTCCAATGAGAAGCGCGTGCCCTCGGGCAGCTCCGGAAGCGCGCGCCACTCCACCACCACGGTGGCTCGCTCCCCGGGCGCCAACTGCTTCACCTGCATGAGCAGGGGAATCTCACGGACCGGCAATGCGCCGGGCCCGCGCGGTGTCATCCGGGCGAAGCCCGGGAGCCAAGGGGCTGAACCCTCGGGGTTGAGCAGCGAGGTCGACAGGACTCGGGTGTTCGCCGCGCGGTAGAGCACATGTGGGCCAATGGCGATCATGCCCATGCTCACGGGAAGCTCCGGCAAGTAGGTCACGGCGACGCCTTCCTGGGTGACATCCCCCATCAACACCGCGCCCCCCAGTCCACGCAGTGCACACTGCGCACGCAGCGTCGCGAGCCCCGCCTCGGTGGCGACGCACCGGGCCCGCAGGTCCGCGAGCTCCTTCCCCAGGTCCTGCGCGGTGCGCCCCTGCCGGAACACCTCCACCTGTGAATCCACCTCCGCCGCCACGGTCGTGAGCACGAACCCCACCTGCGCTGGAGCACCGGGCCCCGCGAAGCGCACGGTGATCACAGGCTCCTTCCCAGCGGGAACATCCATGGCCGCCTTCAGGACGAGCACGTCCTCATGCACCGCCACGCGGGAGAAATAGGGCGCGAGCACGCTCCGGTCCACGGACTCCGGAACGATGGGTGCATCGAAGGTGACGGTGGTGAATTCATGCGCCGCGACATGCAGCGGATGCAGCACCGGCGGTTCCTCCGTGCGCAGCGTGAGTTGCCGGGCCTTGCGCTCCCGGACCCCCGGAGTGCGGGACTGCGCCACCGCCGTGGTGCCCAGCAGGACCGTCAGCACCAGGGGAATGACCGAAGTGGACAGCGACATCATGGGTCACCTCCATCCTTCAAACCTAACAGATAGGGGTGACACGCATGGGAATGCACGGGCTTGGGAAGCAAAAACCCAGCCTACCTCAAGAGTCCTGAGTGAAAAGCCCTACCTAGGACCGTCGGCCCGTCTTCCGCGCGAAGAACTCGCGGTTGAACGTCGCCACGCCCCACATGCGCGGGTCATCCGGGAAGTCCTCCTTCGCCAGGGACTCATCGCTCTGCTCCGCCAGCCAGCGGCTGAACTCGTCCCGCGAAGCGAAGGTCCGCTGGGCCCGCGAGTCCCCCTGGATGTACCGGAGCCCCTGCGCGTAGGTGCCATCCCCGGACCGCCACAGCGCGCGGGACACGCCCTCGCGCGGGTCGACGGTGATGGACAGGTCCGCTCCCGCGTCCAGCAGCTCCGCCACCCGCTGCGCCAGCGCGCGTCCGTACTTCCGCGAATCGAAGTGGGCCTCCGCGCAGGCCTGCTCCTTCGCATCCTGTTCCCGCGTAGCCGAGTCCGTCATCCGGATGCGCGGCGCCGCGTTTGCGTCGCAGACGATGGACAGCGCGATGTCTCCCAGCCCGGGCGCCGACGCGTGATGCCGCCGCATCAGTCCCTGGACCTGGGCGCGCGGTGCCGCCGGCAGCGAACCGAACGTCAGCGCCCCGTCCGGTGCCGTGAAGAGCAGCGTGTCATCCAGGAGCTCTCCCTGGTGCTTCAACGAAGCGGACAGCTCGATGCGGGCCAGCCCACGGGCTTCGCGCTCGGCGCGCAGCCAGCGGACGAGGTCGGAGTCTTCGGTCGGGAGGGAGGACATGGCTTGCTCCAGGGCGCTGGCAGGACGCGAACCTGCCATGTCCTGAAACGAAAGACTGACATTCCTGTCGTGTTCCGGGGCCATTCCCACGCGGCGGAATCCGTGCCCCCGCATGGGAGAGGTCCTGGCCGTGGGCTTGCATCGTGGCGCGCCGTTACTCCACCGCCGTTGGACGACGGCCCCTTCACCCTGGACGACATGACTGCTCGACACATCATCGCATCGCTGGCGCTGACCACCTGCCTGGGCGCGTTGCCGGCGGCGGCGCAGGAACCCTCGAACTCCGGGCTCGCGCTGGGCGTGCGCGGCGCCTATGGCATTCCGGTGGGCGACTCCGGCACGGACCTCTCGCTGAAGGACACGTTCGGCAGCACCCTGGCGCCGCAGGTGGACGTCTCCTACTTCTTCAACCGGCAGCTCTCGCTGGGCGCCTATTTCCAGTACGGCATCGGCTCTGGTCCCGGTGACGAGTGCGCGGACGGCGTGGACTGCAAGAGCAAGGTCCTGCGCTTCGGCATCGACCTGGACTACCACTTCCGGCCGGACGGCTTCGTCTCGCCGTGGGTGGGCGTGGGCGTGGGCTATGAGATCGGCTCGCTGGAAGTGGGCGAAGGCTCCAACAGCGCCTGGTTCAAGCTGGAAGGCTATGACCTGGGCCATGCCCACTTCGGCGTGGACCTCCAGCTCACCCGCTCCATCGCGGTGGGGCCCTACATCTCCGCGTCCGTGGGGCAGTACAACAAGGGCGCGATCCGCCTGGGCGACGCCGCGGAAGTCAGCAACGACCTGTCCGACGACGAGAAGCAGATCCACGTCTGGATTCAGCCGGGCGTGCGCGTGCAGTTCCGGCTGTAATCACCGCCTCACCGTCCTCACGTCTCCTGAGATGGAGGCGTGGGGGCAGGCAGGGGATAGAGGACGCGGTAGTCGATGCGGTGATGGTAGGCGGCCAGATACGGCGCCCCCGCGATGTCGATGACCACCTGCTGGGGAGGCGTGGGCTGCTGGTTCATCCACGCCTCCGCCTCCACCTTCGTGGCGAAGGACAGGCCCGACGGCTGGCGCCGCTCATCCGCCATCTCCTGGAGGTAGTGCTCCATGAAGGGGGGCATGAAGACCAGATGGGTCCGTCCCGTGGCTGGAACGAACATGGCGGAGTAGTAGTCGTCTCCAATCAGCACGCGTGCCGAATCGATTGGGGGCTTTCGCGCGTTCATGGTGGCTTCCGCCTCCTCTCGGGTCTTGAACCGGGCGATGACCAACGGAGGCGCGGAGGACTCCTGGCTTTGGACATAGGCTTCGAACTCGGTGCCCTGCCCGGTGCCCAGGATGAAGTAGATGGCATCCATCGCGAAGAGGAAGGCCTGCTTCTCCTCCTCGGAGGTGCTCTCCGAGTAGTGCCGTCCCAGCACCTCCAGCTTGTCGAAGAAGTGCATCATGGTGCGCTCTCCACCAGATGCTGCGCCGGGGCAGCGGATGATGTCGTGAGCAGCAGCGCGGGCGCGAGCACGATAAGCCCCACGCTCGCTGAGACGACGACGAACGCGACCCCTGCGATGACCACCACGCTGCCCACCAGGATGGCGCGTTGGTTGCGCCGGGCCCATTCGGAGACCGCATCCAGAGAGGAAAGAGCGAACCGCTTCAGAACGCGGTGCCGTCCGCCTTCATGCCCGGGGTCGCGTAATAGTAATAGGACTGGTTGTAGCCCAGGTCCCAGTATCCCGTGGGGCTCAGGTCCGGGGTCCGGTTGAACGAATACCCCTGGTACACGTAGACGTCGGCGCTCTGGTACGAGTGGCTGTCCTGCACCGTCCCGTCCGCGCGCACCAGGTACACGATGTCACCCGCGCCCTGCTGGTTCACGCCCCGGTCGAACCGCAGCCCGTAGCCGTTGTTGTTCGCGTACGTCGCGTACTGCGCCCCCACCGGCACCGCGGACGGCCCCGAGTACACCACGTACGCCTTGCCCGCCGGCAGCACCGTGCCGGACACGAACGTGTGCCGCGCCGCCTCCACGCCCGAGTACGACTTCGCGTCGTGGATCTTCCAGCCGCTCAGGTCCACCGCCGTCGTCCCGGAGTTGTAGATCTCCACGAACTGCTCGTCGTAGTTCGGCGTCCCCGCGGGGCCGTTGAACGGCTGCGCCAGGTACTCGTTGATGAACACCTGCGGCACCGGCCGCGTCAGCGTGAACGCGCCGTCGCTCACGTCCGCCACGTCCGCGCGCGCCGCGTCCGCCACGCGCACCTTCACGGCCGTGGAGGACTCGCTCGGCACCGTCCACGTGTAGCGGCCGGTGGACGCCGTCAGGCCCGACGCCACCGAGCGCCACACCGTCCCGTCCAGCGTGTACGTGATGTTCACCTGCGACACGTTGCTGGACGTCCAGGTGATGTTGAACGTCTGGCCCGCGTTCAGCGTCTCACCGCCGTTGGGCGCCGTGACCCGCACGCTGCCGGACTGCGCCGCCGAGCCGAAGTTGAACTGGCTGAAGATGGGGTAGTGGTCCGACGTGGTGCTCTTGTAGCTGACGATGCTCGGCTTGAGCACCTTCGTGGTGTTCGCCACGTGGTACGCCGCCAGCTCGTTCGTCACCAGCTGATGGTCGATGAACTGGCTGTTGCTCACCGTCGAGCGCTCCCCGGACTCCGACAGCGCCTGGGTGAGGAACTTGTAGCGCGCGGAATCCGTCACCAGGTTCAGGTACGGCGACTCGTAGGGCGTGTAGATGGACGCGTCCACGTCGTCGTTCCAGTCGCCCAGCACCATCACGTTCTGCGTGGGCAGGGTCGTGTCCAGGTAGTCCTTGAGGCACACCGCCGCGCCCTTGCGCCGCAGGTACGAATCCGAGTCCGCGTACGCCTTCATGTGCAGCACCATCACCGTCAGGTCCACCGGCGAACCGCCCCGGAGTACCTTCAGGTCCACGCGCAAGGGCGGCCGGTACGCGAAGTCCAGCGCGCAGTCCTCCAACACGACGTTCGCGCTCACCACCTGCACCGTGCTCGTCTTGTAGAGCAGGCCCAGCTTCTGGTTCGTCGAGCTGTAGTACCAGGTCGCTCCGCCCACCTGGCTGGAGTCGTTGGCCAACAGACCGCCATATCCGGACAACCCGCCCGTCAGCGAGTTGAACGCCTCCACGCCGACGATCTCCGCCACGCCCATCACGTCCGGCCCCGCGTCCGCGATGACCGCCGTCGCGTTGGTCAGCTGCAGCGCCTCGTCCGTGGGGCCCTCGGCCGTGGAGCCGAACCACTCGATGTTCCAGTTGCCCACCTTCAGCGGCACCGCCGTCGGCTGCGTGCCGCCATCCGTGCCGCCATCCGGCTTCGTCCCACCGTCCGGCTTCGTCCCGCCGTCCGTCACCGGGCCGCCGTCGGGCAGCTCCCCGCCCGACGTGGGCACGGGCACCTGGATGACCGCCTCCGCGTGGGCGCCGTTGGCGTCCTCCACCCGCAGCGTGAACTCATACAGCGCCGGCCCGAAGGGCGTGCCGGTCAGCACCCCGTCCTCCGTCAAATCCAGGCCGTCCGGAATCGCCCCGCTCACCTGGGTCCAGGTCAGGGGCGGTGCTCCGCCCGTGGCGCTGAAGGTGAAGGTGTAGGCGCTGCCCTCGGGCGCGTTCGGCAGCCGCGACGGCGTGGTGATGACCGGCGCCGGCCACACGCGCAACGCATAGCCCCGCGTGTGCTGGGCGCCCTTCGCGTCGCGCACCACCACCGTCATCGCCCACTCGCCGGCCGTCGTCGCGGGGCCCACCAGCCGCCCGCTGTCTCCATAGAAGGAGAAGCCCGGCGGCACCTGGTCCACCGAATACGTGAGCGGCGGCGTGCCGCCCGTCGCCGTCAGCGTCTTCTCGTAGGCCGCGCCCACCGTCGCCGCCTGCAGCGTCACCTGGGGCAACACCGGCCCCTCGGAGCCCGGTTCGTTGGAACCGCAGGCCACCAGCGCGAACAGGGACGTGAACACCACGAGCGATGACAGCGCTCGGAAGGACCGGGACGACATAGAGGAACGCTCCAGCACCGGGCCCGCCCCAACGCGGCCTTCCCGGAAGAGGGCACGCACCTTAACGTGTCTGCCATCCGACTGTCGCGAGCCCCCCCACTTGCACCCCGGCGGAGCCCCTGACGCACTGCCACACGGCAATCGATGGCGCGCTCCGCCGTCCTACACGGACAGCGCGGAAGGCTTTGCGCACGGTCGATACGTGCAGTTGGATGGCTTCGAGCAGACGACGGAGGAGACGCGTCATGGCCGAGAAGTGGGACAGGCAGTTGATGGACTTCCTCAAGCGCACCGGCGAGGACCTCAAGCGCACCACGGACGACCTCCGCGGCGAGGCCGAGCGCCTCCTCAAGGAAGTGAAGGACCCGGAGAAGCAGGCCAAGGTGAAGGAAGGCCTCGTGCAGCTGCGCACCTGGGCCGCCGCCACCACCAAGACCGCCGCGGAGAAGATTGAAACCGCCGTGCGCCGCGTGGAGACCTCCGTCGAGGAGGCCTTCAAGCCCGGCTCCACCCCCGGCGCCGCCTCCACCCCTCCGCCCGCCGCCGAGGCCAGGGCCGCCAGGGCCGCCCCGGAGGAGGAGGCCGCCCCCAGCCGCCCGCCCCGCGCCAAGAGCGCCGGCGCGTCCAAGGGCGGCAACAAGTCCATCGGGCGCAAGAAGACCGCGAGCGCTCCCGCCGCCCCCAAGGGCGCCCGGGCCCCGAAGAAACCAGCTTCCAAGAAAACGTTGGGACGCAAGAAACCCGCGCCCGGGACGTGAAGTTCCGCTGCGTATGAAGTCGCGCCTGCCCGCACGCCGGGCATGCGCGACCGCCCTGGGTCCTGTTGGATCGCTCAGCGTCGCGTGAGATAGTGCGCGCCGTGTCGGGTACCAAGGACAAGGAAAGCATCCAGACGGACATCGGGCAGGACGTGATCGACGAGGCGGTTCGCAGCGTCGAGCGTCGGATGGACGGAGACGCGGACAGCGCGGGCACGGAGGTGGAGCTGGACGTCTCCGCCCCGGCCGCTGAAGCGGACGCCGCCACCCCCGAGGTCACTCCCCCCACCGAGGACGCGGCCGCGCTCCGCCAGGAGGTGGAGTCGCTGCGCGCGCAGCTGGACTTCAGCCAGACCAAGGCCCGCGAGACGCTGGAGCGCCTGAAGGAGGCGCACGAGCGCGCCAAGGACTTCCAGGACCGGGCCATCCGCTCCGCCGCGGACCTGGAGAACTACCGGAAGCGCGCGCAGAAGGAGAAGGAGGACGTCCAGAAGTTCGGCGTGGAGAAGCTCCTCAAGGACCTACTCCCCGTCGTGGACAACATGGACCGCGCGCTCGACGCCGCCAGCAAGTCCCCCGACTTCGACAGCTTCCAGAAGGGCGTGGCCATGACGCGCAAGTCCTTCGAGGACTCGCTCGCCCGCCACGGCGTGAAGGGCTTCTCCGCCAAGGGCCAGCCCTTCGACCCGCGCCTGCACGAAGCCATCCAGCAGGTGGAGTCCGCGGACGTCCCGGCGGGCCACGTGCTCTTCGAGGTGACGCGCGGCTTCTATCTCAACGACCGCCTGGTGCGTCCCGCCATGGTCGTCGTCGCCCGCGCGCCGGAAGTCGTCGCGGCGCCGGAGCCCGTCGCCGCGGCGCCGGAAGCCGCCGCGCCCGCGGCCGGCACGGAAGCACCGAAGGCCTCTGAAGAAAGCAGCGCGGAGCCCCAGACTTCCGCGCCGTCCGACAGTTCCTCCGGGGGGAGTCAGTAGTCATGGCGAAGGTGATTGGAATCGACCTGGGCACCACCAACTCCTGCGTCGCCGTGATGGAAGGCGGCGAGCCGGTGGTCATCCCCAACAGCGAAGGCAGCCGCACCACGCCCTCCATGGTGGGCTTCACCGACTCCGGTGAACGCCTGGTGGGCCAGATTGCCAAGCGGCAGGCCATCACCAACCCGGAGAACACGGTCTTCGCGGCCAAGCGCCTCATCGGCCGCAAGTTCGACTCGCCGGAGGCGAAGAAGGCCATTGGCGTCTCCTCCTTCAAGGTGGCGTCCAGCCCCAACGGCGACGCCTGGGTGGAGATCCGCGGCAAGGGCTACAGCCCGCCGGAAGTCAGCGCCATCGTGCTGATGAAGATGAAGCAGACGGCGGAGGACTACCTCGGCGAGCCCGTCACCGAGGCCGTCATCACCGTCCCCGCCTACTTCAACGACAGCCAGCGCCAGGCCACGAAGGACGCGGGCCGCATCGCCGGCCTCAACGTGCTGCGCATCATCAACGAGCCCACGGCCGCCGCGCTCGCGTACGGCCTGGACAAGGTGAAGGACGCCACCACGGAGCGCGTGGCCGTCTACGACCTGGGCGGCGGCACGTTCGATATCTCCATCCTGGAGCTCACCGCCGGCGTGTTCGAGGTGAAGAGCACCAACGGCGACACGTTCCTGGGCGGCGAGGACTTCGACCAGCGCCTCATCGACTACCTGGCCAAGCGCTTCGCGGAGCAGAACAACGGCCTGGACCTGCGCAAGGACCGCATGGCGCTCCAGCGCCTGAAGGAAGCCGCCGAACGCGCGAAGCACGAGCTGTCCAGCGCGCCGGAGACGGAGGTCAACCTCCCGTTCATCACCGCGGACGCGTCCGGCCCCAAGCACCTCACGGAGACCGTGGACCGGTCCACCTTCGAGGCCCTGGTCGCGGACCTCATCGACCGCTCCATCGAGCCGTGCCGCATCGCGCTCAAGGACGCGGGCATCACCGCGCAGGCCATCAACCAGGTCCTCCTGGTGGGCGGCATGACGCGCATGCCGCGCGTGCAGCAGAAGGTGAAGGAGTTCTTCGGCAAGGAGCCCCACAAGGGCATCAACCCGGATGAGGTCGTCGCCGTGGGCGCCGCCATCCAGGGCGGCGTGCTCAAGGGCGAGGTGAAGGACGTCCTCCTGCTGGACGTCACGCCGCTGTCCCTGGGCGTGGAGACCGCGGGCGGCGTCTTCACGAAGATCATCGACAAGAACACCACCATCCCCTGCAAGAAGGGCCAGGTGTTCTCCACCGCGGTGGACAACCAGCCGCTCGTGTCCGTGCACGTCCTCCAGGGCGAGCGCGAGATGGCGGCGGACAACAAGACGCTGGCGCGCTTCGAGCTGGTCGGCATCCCGCCCGCGCCGCGCGGCGTGCCGCAGATCGAGGTGTCCTTCGACATCGACGCGAACGGCATCGTGCACGTGAGCGCGCGCGACCTGGGCACCGGCAAGCAGCAGCAGGTGCGCGTGGTGGGCAACTCCGGCCTGTCGGAAGCCGAAATCCAGGCGATGATCAGCGACGCCCAGTCGCACTCCGCGGACGACAAGAAGAAGAAGGAATTGGCGGAGCTGCGCAACAACGCGGACGGGCTCATCTACACCACGGAGAAGAGCCTGGAGGAGTACGCCAACCTCCTGTCGGAGAAGGACCGCGGCGAAATCCAGGCGGACCTGGAGCGCCTGCGCTCCGTGCTCAACACCTCCGACGCGGGCGCCCTGAAGGAGGCCTTCCAGCGGCTGGAGGGCAGCGCGTACCGCATCGCGGACGCCATCTACACGGACCAGGCCAAGTCCGGCTGATGCCCCGCCCCGGGCGCGGGCCGGGCGGTGCAATCGCCCGGTCCCCCCATTCGTAGGCCCGGGGGACCGCCTCTCTTTTCCCCGGAGCCTCCCCATGGAACTGACCGAAGCCGTGATGATCGTCATGGTCACCGGCATGACCGTTGGCATTCCCCTGCTCGGCCTCACGCTGCGCTTCGCCCTCAAGCCCGTGATTGAGACGTGGCTGCGGGTGCGCGAGGTCCAGGCCCGCGGGCAGGTGTCCGCCGGGGAGCTGGAAGGGCTGCGCGCGCGCGTGGCGCACCTGGAGCACATGCTGGACCGGCACGGCATGCTGGAGCACCCCGTCACCCGCGCGTCTCCCGAGCTGCCGGAGCGCCTGGCGCCGGTGGTGCGCGTGGACCGCGAGCGCGTCTGACGTCCCACCCGGTGGGCGCTCCATCCCCGCCGGGTTTTCGGGTATTGATGGACGCGTGGCGTTCCAATCCCCGGAAGAAGAGCTGGCCTTCCTGCGCGGCCTGATGGCCGTGAACCGGATGGCCGACGACATCCTCGAGGACTGCCTGGAGCGGGGGCTGGACCTCGACACCGGCCTGGATGTGTTCCTCACGCAGTGCGCCCGGATGGTGCACGCGAAGGCGGGCTTCGTGTCGCTGAGGGGCACGCGAGGGCCCGTGCTGACGCGTGTCCTGGGCGAGCTGGGCGTGGACGTCTTCCAGGCGGCCCACTGGAGCGGCCCCCGGAAGCTGCGTGAAGGCCGGATGCTCTTCTGCCAGCAGCTCACCCTGGGGAAGCTGAACCTGGGCGGACTGGGCCTGGTGGTGGACGGGGACTTCGCGGACGGCGGCCAGCGGGTGATGGGGCTGGTGGAGGCGATTGGCGAGCAGCTGGACTCCGCGGTGCTGTCCTTCCTGGCGCTGACGGACGGCCGGGGCCCGCTGGAGCGGCTGGACGAGCTGGACGTGGAGGGCACGCCCGTCAACCGCGGACGCATTGGCCGCTATGAGGTCGTGAAGCCCCTGGGCACGGGCGGCATGGCGCAGGTGCTCATCGCGCGCACGCGCGGGCCGGAGGGACTGGGGCGGCTGGTGGCGCTCAAGCGCATCCTGCCCCACCTGACGGCGCAGCCGGAGATGGTGCAGCAGTTCCTGGACGAGGCGCGCATCGGCCTGCGGCTGTCGCACCCCAACCTGGTGCACGTCTACGACTTCGGCGAGGCGCAGGGCGCGTACTACATGGCCATGGAGCTGGTGAACGGCATCGACCTGGACCGGCTCTTGCGCGCCAACAAGGGCCCGCTGGAGCCGCCGGTGGCGTCCGCCATCGTGTCGCAGGCGCTCCTGGGGCTGCACGCCGCGCACTCGCTCAAGGGCGAGGACGGCGCGCCCATGGAACTGGTGCACCGCGACCTGTCCCCCCACAACGTGATGGTGGGCTTCGACGGCCAGGTGAAGGTGCTGGACTTCGGCGTGGCCAAGGTGCGCGCCCAGCGCACGGTGACGCTGCCGGGCATCGTGAAGGGCAAGCCGCTCTTCATGTCCCCAGAGCAGGCGCTGGGCCAGAAGCTGGACGCGCGAAGCGACCTGTTCGCCATGGGGCTCGTCCTCTACCAGGCCCTCACGGGACGGCGCGCCTTCGAGCGCGAGGACGAGTTGGACACCATGAAGGCCATCTGCCAGGAGAAGCTGACGAAGCCTCCGGAGGTGCCCGCGGTCCTGTGGAACGTGCTGTCGGTGGCGCTGTCCAAGGACCCCTCGGCCCGCTTCCCCAACGCCCATGCCATGGCGGACCGGCTGATGGCCGCGAGCCCTCCCGCGCGCGACACGGCGCTGGCGGCGCTGGCGGGACGGCTCTTCCCGGAGCGGCTGCGCGACTCGCAGCGGCTGGAGACCGCCGTGAACCACCAGCGAGAGGCTCCCACCCGCGCGACGCCGCCCACCCGCGCGCCGAGCTGACACGCGGAAGTTCCGCCTCCCCCGCACACCGCGCGCGTGAAGGCGCGGCATGCGGGGGGCGGAGCACAAGGACCGTGAGGCTTCCTGCCGGCGGACGCTACGAGCGCTTGAGTGGATCGATGTCTGGGTTCGCGACGTAGCCGGTGCGGCGCTTCTCCTCGTCCACGTCGCCCTCGGTGCGCACCACCGTCACCTCGCCCAGCTCCTCGTGGCGGACGCGGCCCTCCATGCTGCGGCGCTCCTCGATGGGGCGCTTGTGGATGGTGATCTCCTCGTCCGTGTACGCGCGCTTGGTCAGCTCCGCCTCCTCCGCGCTCAGGGGGATGCGGATGGTCTCCTCCTGGAAGGTCGCCACGTCGCCGGGAATGGTGTCCTTCCCCTTCACCGCGCGGCGCACCACCTCCACCTCCTCGTGGCGCAGGGGGACCTCCACCGTCTTCATCTCCTCGACGACGATCTTCCGAACCTGCGCCTCGCCCGCGGAGCGCTGGTGCTTGGTGACGCCCAGCTCCTCATGGTGCGTGCGCAGCGTGACGTCCTCGTTCGCGATGCGCTCGGCGGCCTTCGCGTCGGCCCGCAGGTCGGTGCGCAGCTCGCGGCGCAGCTCGCGGTCCTTCTCCCGGTCCTTGAAGCCGATCTTCTCCGCGCCGGTCCGGGGGACCTCCTCCACCTTGGTGGTGCCCGTCTTCAGCCCCGCGCCAATGCCACCCATGGTGGCGCCGGTGGCCGTCGCCGCCGTCGCGCCCACCGCGCCGGAGTCGGACAGCCCTCGCAGGGCCTCGCGGCCGTGGTTGAGGTAGATCTCCCCGTTGCGGATGTCGCTCACCTCCGCGTAGCGGACCAGGTAGTCCTTCGGGAAGAACATCCCCTTTTCGATGTGGAACTCGCCCTCACTCACGGCGAACACCTTGCCCAGCTTCTCGCCGTCGCTGCTGCGGACCGTCATCCCTTCCTTGATGTCGTTGCGCTTGATCATCATGGACTTGGCTCCTTGTGCCTTCACGTCGGGTCGGGTGTGGTCGCGAGCGGAGCGCCAGGGCCGTCCAGCGCGCTGGAGTGGGTTTCCTGGGGGGAAGTGGACGCCGACGTGTCCGCCACGGCCATCACCCGAAAAGTGGGTTCAATGACGCCCAAGAAAACCCCTGGTGCTGGATGCTCCAGGGGCTCGGTACGCCGCACGCCGCTGGCAACGCCGCGCCACACGCCTCCCCGCTTCCTGTCCGAGGGGCAGGCATGCAGGAGCAGAACCCCCGGGCTTCACGCTGGCCGCGCGCGTCCCCACACCTCACTGTGAGGGCGCGGGTCCGGAGGGCCGGTCCGCGCGAGAAGGAGTCTTTCAATGCGAGCCACGAGACCTGGCCGGGGACTCGGGTGGATGGCCGGCGCGGTGGGACTGCTGGTGGCGGGACGACTCCTGCGCCGTCGCGCGGAGGCGGCTCTTCCGGAGTCCGCCCCAGACGAGGCGTCAGCCCTGGAGCCCGTCTCCTGGACGCCTGACGCGCTGCCGGACGCCGACGACCCTCCCTCCGCCGGGTGGTCGCTGACGCATGAAGACATGCCGGCCTGGGAGGACGCCGAGACGCCGGAGGCCGGGCCCCAGGTCCTCCCGAGGATCCGCCGGGGACCGTCGGGCCGGGAGCACTTCTGGCTGGAGCCCTGAGCGGGCAGGGCGCGCACTCAGGGTCGGGGCGGGGGCTGGCGACAGCGATGTTCCGGGGTGTTGGCGGGACTCCGGAGCCAAGCTGTGCGCTTGACCCATGGGGAGGGCTCCCCTAGAAAACCGGGGCTTTGCCCGTCATCTCCCCCGGAGGAAGCCCCCGCATGCGACGACTTGCCCCGATGCTCCTCGCCGCGCTCGCCGTCCTGGCGGCCGCCTGCGAGAAGAAGACGCAGCCCACGGGAGAGGCGGGAGGCGCCCCCGCGGCGCAGGCCCCGGCCACCGCGCAGGGTGGCGGTGCTCCCCCGGCCGGTGACGACGTCATCGTGCTGGGCGAAGTGGGCGCGCTGACGGGCGGTCAGGCGACGTTCGGCATCTCCACCCGCAACGGCGTGGCGCTGGCGGTGAAGGAAGCCAACGCGGCTGGCGGCGTGAAGGGCAAGAAGCTGGTCGTGCGCGTGTACGACGACCAGAGCAAGCCGGAGGAGGCCGCGCAGGCCGTCACCCGCCTCATCACCCAGGACAAGGTGGTGCTCATCCTGGGCGAGGTGGCGTCCTCCAGCTCCCTGGCCATGGCGGAGAAGGCCCAGGCGGCCGGCGTGCCCATGATCACCCCGTCGTCCACCAACCCCTCCGTGACGGAGAAGGGCGACAACATCTTCCGCGTCTGCTTCATCGACCCGTTCCAGGGCTTCGTGATGGCGAAGTTCGCGCGGGAGAACCTCAAGCTCAACAAGGTCGCGGTGCTCCAGGACAACAAGAGCGCCTACTCCATTGGCCTCACGGAGGTGTTCCGCCAGAAGTTCGCGGAGATGGGCGGGAAGATCACCGCCACGGAGAGCTACAGCCAGGGCGACACGGACTACCGCGCGCAGCTGACCGCCATCAAGAAGACGCAGCCGGAGGGCATCTACGTGCCGGGCTACTACAGCGAGGTGGGCATCATCGCCCGCCAGGCGCGTGAGCTGGGCCTGAAGGTGCCGCTGATGGGCGGCGACGGCTGGGACTCCGAGAAGCTCTTCGAGCTGGGCGGCAGCGCCATTGAGGGCAGCTACTTCTCCAACCACTACTCGCCGGACAACCCGGACGCGCGCGTGAAGAAGTTCATCGCGGACTACAAGGCGGACAACAACGGCGCGGTGCCGGACGCGCTCGCGGCGCTGGGCTACGACGCCGCGCGCGTCGCGATTGAAGCGCTCAAGAACGCCCCGGACACCAGCGGCCCCGCGGTGCGCGCCGCCATCGCGAAGACGAAGGACTTCCCCGGCGTGGCGGGCAACATCACGCTGGATGAGAAGCGCAACGCGGTGAAATCCGCCGTGGTGCTGAAGGTCCAGGACGGCAAGTCCACCTACGTCACCACCATCTCGCCTTAACCCCAGGGCCCACCCCGGCACATGTCGCAGCTCATCCAGCACCTCATCAACGGTCTGGCCGCCGGCACCATCTACGCCCTGGTCGCGCTGGGCTACACGATGGTGTACGGCGTCCTCAAGCTCATCAACTTCGCCCACGGCGACGTGATGATGGTCGGCGTCTACATGGGCTACGCGACCGCCTTCGCCCTCGGGCGGCAGGCGCAGCGCTCCATGTGGGGCGTGGTCCTCATCTTCGCGGTGGCCATGGTGGGGTGCGCGCTGCTCGGCTTCCTCATCGAGCGCTTCGCCTACCGGCCGCTGCGCGAGAAGCCGCGCCTCACCGCGCTCATCACCGCCATCGGCATCTCGTTCGCGCTGTCGTACGGCTTCCAACTGGACATCGGCTTCTTGCCGGGCGCGTCTCCCCGGGTCTTCCCGGAGGTCATCGTCCCCAGTGAGTGGTTCATCATTGGCGACCGCGACGTGGTGGTGTGGAACTGGCAGGTCATCAGCTTCCTCATCGCCGTGGCGCTGATGGCCGGGCTCCAGTTCCTCGTGTACCGGACGCGCTTCGGCAAGGCGATGCGCGCGGTGTCCTTCGACCACCGCACCGCGGCGCTGATGGGCATCCCCACCGACCGCATCATCGCGCTGACGTTCATGCTCTCCAGCGCGCTGGCGGCGGGCGCGGGCCTGCTCTACGCCATCAAGGACACGTCCGTGAGCCCGCTCATGGGCCTGTACGTGGGCCTCAAGGCCTTCGTGGCGGCGGTCATCGGTGGCATCGGCAACGTGCCGGGCGCCGTGGTGGGCGCGCTGCTCTTGGGCCTGGTGGAGGAGTTCGTGGTGGGCTACGCGGCCAGCACCTGGCGTGACGCGGTGGCCTTCGGCTTCCTCATCCTGGTGCTGCTGGTGAAGCCGGGTGGTCTGTTCGGCCGCGTCGCGGCGGAGAAGGTCTGATGGCGGCCCAGCCTGGAGGCGTGACGACGCTGACCGACGTGGACGTGGGCCGCGTGCCCCCGGCCCTGCGCGGCATCCTGCCCGTGCTCATCGCGGTGCCGGTGGTGGTCCTGGCGGACGTGCTGCTGAACACCTCGCCCTTCGCCACGTACCTGCTGTCCGTGGTGGGGGTGAACATCATCCTCGCGGTGAGCCTCAACATCGTGAACGGCATGACGGGCCAGTTCTCCATTGGCCACGCGGGCTTCATGGCCGTGGGCGCGTACATCGCGGGCGTCACGTCCCTGTCGCTCAAGGAGGTGGCGCTGTCCTTCCTGCCGGTGGCCGCCAGCGACCAGGTGCTCTTCACCGTGGCGCTGCTCGCGGGGGGCGTGGCCGCCGCGCTGTGCGGCTTCCTGGTGGGCCTGCCGTCCTTGCGGCTGCGCGGGGACTACCTGGCCATCGTGACGCTGGGCTTCGGTGAGATCATCCGCGTGGTGGTGCAGAACACGGAGGCCTTCGGCCGCGCGCTGGGCCTCTCCGGCATCCCGCAGTACTCCAGCGTGGCCATGGTGTACTTCTGGGTCTTCCTGGTGGTGCTGGTGGCTCGGAGAATCGCGGGCTCCAGCCACGGCCGCAGCCTGTGGGCCATCCGCGAGGATGAAGTGGCCGCCGAGGCCATGGGCGTGGACACCACCGGCTACAAGGTCCGCGCGTTCGTCATCTCGTCGTTCTTCGCGGGCATCGCCGGCGGCCTGTTCGCGCACTTCGTGCCCATCATCAACCCGGGCTCGTTCACCTTCGTGAAGTCCATGGAGATCGTCGTCATGGTGGTGCTGGGCGGGCTGGGCTCCAGCACGGGCGCCATCGTCGCGGCCATCTTCCTCACGCTGCTGCCCGAAGGGCTTCGCTCGCTGTTCGGCGCGCTGGGCGCGGGAGGCAGCCTGGCGCAGAAGGTGGATCAGATCCGCATGCCTGTGTACGGCATCCTCCTGGTCGTGCTGATGCTGGCCCGGCCGCAGGGCCTGTTCGGCACGAAGGAGCTCTGGGACGTGCTGCCCCGGTGGCTTCCCCGGAAGAAGAAGGGGCTGACATGAGCGCCGCCGTGACTCCTGTCTCCGCCTCGGGCACTGGGGACGCGCTGCTCCAGGCGTCCGGGGTGAGCATCCGCTTCGGGGGCCTCAAGGCCCTCACGGACTTCAACCTCACCGTGCGCCAGGGCGACCTCTTGGGCCTGATTGGTCCCAACGGCGCGGGCAAGTCCACCGCGTTCAACGTGCTCACCGGCGTGTACCAGCCCACCGAGGGCGAGGTGCGCGTGGCCGGGCAGCGGGTGAACGGCTGGGTGCCGCATCAAATCAATCACCTGGGCCTCGCGCGCACGTTCCAGAACATCCGCCTGTTCCGCGCGCTGACGGCGCTGGACAACGTGAAGGTGGCCTGCCGCGCGCAGGGCTCCCTGCACCCGGTGGTGATGGGCCCGCTGGCGAAGGCGGGCACGGCGATGCGCAACTACCGCGACTGGTGGCGCGCGCTCCTGCTCACCCCCGGCTTCCAGGCCGAGGAGCGCGAGCTGACGCGCCAGGCGGAGCACCTGCTGGAGGTCATGGGCCTGTCGCACCGCCGCGATGAAGAGGCGAAGAACCTGCCCTACGGCGAGCAGCGCCGGCTGGAGATCGCCCGCGCGCTGGGCACGCGCCCCAAGGTGCTGCTCTTGGACGAGCCCGCGGCGGGCATGAACACGCGTGAGAAGGCGGACCTGATGGTGCTCATCCGCCGGCTGCGCGACGAGTTCTCGCTGGGGGTGCTGGTCATCGAGCACGACATGAAGCTGGTGATGGGCATCTGCGAGCGCATCACCGTGCTGGACCACGGGGAGACGATTGCCCGCGGCGCTCCGGCGGAGGTGCGCAGCGACCGCAAGGTCATCGAGGCGTACCTGGGCGACAGCTACCTGGAGTCCCACGGAGGCGCGGCGTGAGCGAGCCGGTGAAGGTGCTGGGCGAGCGGCGCGCGTTCGAGCCGCTCCTGTCGGTGGAGGGCATCCAGGTCCGCTACGGCGCCATCCAGGCGCTGCGGGGTGTGTCCCTGACGGTGGGCAAGGGCGAGATGGTGGCCCTCATCGGCGCCAACGGCGCGGGCAAGACGAGCACCCTGCGCGCGGTGAGCGGCATGCTCAAGCCGTCCGCGGGCCGCATCACGCTGGCGGGGCAGGACATCACCGGCCTCAAGGCGCACCAGCTGGTGCCGCGCGGCATGGCGCACGCGCCGGAGGGGCGGGGCATCTTCCCCAACCTCACCGTGTTCGAGAACCTGGAGCTGGGCGCGTACCTGCGCAAGGACACCGCCCAGGTGCGCCAGGACATGGACAAGGGCTTCGGCCTGTTCCCGGTGCTGCGCGAGCGTCAGAAGCAGCTGGCGGGCACGCTGTCCGGCGGCGAGCAGCAGATGCTGGCCATCGCCCGGGCGCTGCTCAGCAAGCCGCAGCTGTTGCTGTTGGACGAGCCGTCCCTGGGCCTGGCGCCGCAGGTGACGGAGACCATCTTCCGCACGCTGCGCGAGGTGAACGCCACCGGCGTCAGCGTGCTCCTGGTGGAGCAGAACGCGCACCTGGCCCTCAACGCCGCCCACTACGGCTACGTGCTGGAGACGGGCGAGGTGGTGATGGCCGGTCCCGGCAAGGCGCTCCTGGACAGCGCCGAGGTGCGGCGCGCGTACCTGGGCGAATAGCCCTCCCGCGCCGAGTTTCCGGCCCTGCTGCGCGTTGTCCGCCCCCGGACGCTTCCGGGGGCGGGGCGCGGGCAGTTGCTCGCGCCGCGTCGAAACTCGGGTAGTCAGCGGCGGAGGACTTCGTCTAGCGTCCGACAAGACAGTTGGTTTTCTTCCACTTCCCTCTCAGGAAGCGTGCCCATGCGCCCGTTGTCCCGCCTCCTCCTCGCGTCGCTCACCACCCTCGCGCTCATCGCTGGCGCGTGCGCCAACCAGCAGAAGACCGACGGCTCCTCGTCGGGCGGTCCCCAGGCGACCTCCACCATCGAGGACGTGCCCAACGAGCCCACCCCGGGCGCGGCGGGTGGCGCCGAGACCGCCGCCGCGGCCCCGGCCTTCAAGCCCTACGAGGCCGCGGAAGGCTTCACCATCGAGATGCCGATGGAGCCCCAGGTGGCGCGCCGGCAGATTCCGCTGGGCTCCAGCACGGTGAACACCGCGGCCTTCTCCGTGCGCACCGATGACGGCACCATCTACTCGGTCAGCACCGCGGACTACCCGGAGCGGCTGGTGGCGAGCCGTCCCCCGGAGGCCCTGCTGAACGAGGGCCGGGACGGCATCGTGAAGGAGGTCCAGGGCACCCTCAAGGAAGAGGCGGAGATCACCCTGGATGGCTACCCCGGCAAGGCCTACACGGTCAGCTCGCCGGTCCACGGCGCGGTGAAGGCGCGTAACTTCCTGGTGGGCCCGCGCCTGTACACGCTGCTGGTCATCTACAACCCCAACCACCCCAACACCACGGCGGACGCGTTCCTCACCTCGCTGAAGCTGGTGAACCCGCCCCCGGCCATCGCCACCCTCACGCCGGACGCCGGCACGGCCGCCGACGCGGGCACGCTCGAGGGCATGGACGCGGGCACGACGACCGACGCGGGCACCACCGCCCCGCGCCGCCGCAAGGCGAAGTAGTCGCAGGGCGCCGACGCGACGCTCCCAACACTCCCGGGGGCGTCGCGCGGTGGGTGTGTTCACCTGTCCGCGCGGAGATTGCCGGGCCCTCCGGGTCCGCCTCCGCCGGATTGCTCCCGGGTCTGCCGTCCCTACCTTTCGGGCGGGGATACGACAGGGGGCGCACAATCACATGATGTCCTGGGTGGGGGCCCTGCTGACCACGGTGGTGGCGGCGGGAGGAGTGCCCATGGTGCCGGCCGGCGGGGGCAATGCCCTGACGCTGCCGGCGCATCGGCACGCGGTGCGGATCGAAACAGGCAACGGGCATGAGCCCACGTGGCTCCTGGCCATCCAGCAGCAGGGGGCGGAGGGCGAGGGGCTGAACCTGTTCCGTTCCGAGGACGGGTTCCAGGGCTTCTCCAAGCTGGCGGAAATCCAGCCGGATGCGTCGCACCACGACCGGGCGGAGCTGGTCGCGGTGGGGCGCGACGTGGCGATGGTCTACGCGTACGAAGGCCCTTCACTGGCGGCGTCGTCGCGGCACGACGTGTACTTCCAGTGGTGGCGCTACGACGCGGAGGGGGACACCTGGACGCCGGAGCCGGCGGTGCGGGTGTTCAACGCGGACAGTTCGACGGCGTACTCACGGGCGCTGCTGGCGAGGGACTCGAAGGGACGGCTGTGGGTGCAGGCGTTCCGGCTGGAGTCGGACGGCGGCGCCACGGCGGTGGTGGCGGTGTCCACGGATGGCGGCGCGACCTTCCAGAGGCAGCCGGACCTGGGGCGCACGCGCAAGCGGGGCGGGGGACGGCTCTTGAGCGTGGGGTCCAAGCTCGTCTTCTTCTGGGCCATGCACGACGGCTTCGAGCCCACGCGGATGCGGGTGCGTGACGCGGCGGATCCGCTGGACACGTGGGGGCCGCAGCGGGACGCGTTCTCCGACGGCATCTACCATGGCGCGGCGCTGAGCGCGGTGGAGGACGGCAAGGGCGGCATCCACCTGGTCTACAAGGACGAGACGGAGCGGCTGTACTACCGGCGCTTCGACGGGACGTCGTTCGGCTCGCGCATCCTGGTGGAGGGGACGCCGGACTGGGCGTTGCAGCCCGCGGTGACGCGCATCGGGGACGCGCTGTATGTCTTCTACAATCACTTCCAGACGGCGACGGATTACGAGATCCGCGTGCGGGTGCTGCGCGACGGCGTGTTCAGCGACCCGGTGACGCTGGATTCGCGCACGAGCTTCAAGGGCTACCTGAGCACCCTGGACGTGCTGCCGGACAGCGTCACGGAGGTGCCGTGCTTCTACGGCGACGCGGTGGACGCGAACTCCAGTGGCCGGGTGATGCGCGTGGCGCTGGCGCGCCAGCCGGAAGGTGGCGGCGGCTCCGGTCAGGACGGCGGGACGCCGGATGCAGGCTCGGGCACGGATGGCGGCGTGGACGCGGGGACGCCGGATGCGGGTTCGGGCACCACGGATGGCGGCGTGGACGCGGGGACGCCAGATGCAGGGTCGGGCACGGATGCCGGCGTGGACGCGGGCACGCCTCCGGTGGATGCCGGGACGCAGGGCCCGGTGACGCTGGAGCCGGTGTTCACGAACACCACCCACGAGGTGCTGGCCGTGGACGGCGCGGGCACGGTGTACGCGCTGGCGCTGGACGGGAGCCGCTCGAAGCTGCTGGCGAGCACGGACGGCGGGCGCACCTTCAGCGCGCGAGGGCAGGGCGTGGGCGGCGCGTCGTTCTGGGTGATGGCGGCGCTCAAGGACGGGACGCTGCTGGCGCAGATGAGCCGCAGCGGCAGCTACCACCTGGAGCGCTCCACGGACGGCGGGCGCACGTGGGCGGACGTGGCCTCGCTGGGGAGCTACCGCGCGATGTCGCCCGCGAGCTTCGCGGAGCTGGGCAGCACGGTGTTCTTCCTGGAGCACCAGACGTTCACCTCCGCGAACACGCCGCTGCGGCTGTGGGCGAGCACGGACGGCGGAGCGACGTGGGCTAC
Source organism: Corallococcus sp. M7 (assembly GCF_054512695.1). Lineage (NCBI taxonomy): Bacteria > Pseudomonadati > Myxococcota > Myxococcia > Myxococcales > Myxococcaceae > Corallococcus > Corallococcus sp. M7. The sequence continues at coordinate 9,003,827 of NZ_CM137252.1, read as the reverse complement.
GCGCGCGACGTTCCAGGACCACCGGCACGGCACGGCGCTGCACGCGGACGCGACGCGCGGCGTGCTGTGGGCCACGTTCGGCAGCAGCAGCGCGCAGGCGGCGGTGCTGCGCTCGACGGACGGCGGCCGCGCCTGGACGAAGGTGATGGGCGGCTACGGGGCCAACGCGGTGACGGGGACGGTGCTGTCGGGAGGCGAGCTGCTCTTGGGGCAGTCCACGCTCTATGAGCCCGAGCACCCGAAGCTCCTGCGCGTGTACGCGAGCGGACGGGTGGACGCGCTGATGACGTTGCCAGGGCCGGCGTACTCGCTGGAGGCGCTGACGGGAGGCGGCTTCGTCTTGGGAACGGCGAGGGCGGACGTGGGCGACGTGCAGCCCGCGTCGGACCTCTATGCGCGGCTCTTCACCAGCACGGACGGCGTGACGTGGACGGAGGCCCGGAGCTACGAGCGGACCACCAGCGGCGTCCTCGCCCGCGCCGAGGTCTGGGGCGTGCTGTCCAACGGCGACCTGGTGGTGCGGGCGGAGAACCTGAAGGGCTTCGGGACCGGAGGGAAGGGGTTCCAGGTCCTGCGCGTGAAGCGCTAGTGCGCTCGAGGGAAATCCGAGTACACGACCGCGAGCCTGGCATCCGCCGCCAGGCTCGCGGGCGTCACCAGTTCCAGGTCCACCGGCACCGGACCCCGGTAGCGCTCCGCGATTTCACGCCGCAGCCCCGCGACGTCCAGGTCGCCCAGCCGCTCCATCTTCCCGTACTCCACGCCCGCGCCCGCCGCGTACGCCTTGCGCACCAGCTCCGAGCAGTACATCGCCTCGTCGCCCCACCCGAAGAGCGCGTCGTACGGCTTGCCCAGGTGACGCTTCGCCTCCTCCACCGCCCGCGCCTTCGCCGCGTCATCCACTCCCTGCGGGCGCATCACCAGCAGCCGCCCCTTCACCCCGCGCGCCTTCCATTGCGCGAACGGCGTGCGCTTCACCGGCTGCACCGCCTCCACGATGAACGTCCCCTCCGGCGTCACCTCCACCAGCCCCACGTGCGACAGCGGGCTGTGCGTGGCGACCTGGATGGCCTTCGACTGGCGTGATCCAGACGTCTGGAACACCACGTCCCCGGTCCGCACCTTGGCCGCCACGCCCTCCGCCTGTCGCGGCGCCGCCTGCGTCCCGCGGCCCACCAGCCACGCCGCCCCCACCACCACGAGGGCCAGCAGCCACAATCCCCTCACGATCCAGCGCATCCGTCCGTCCCTTCCATGGGTTGCACCCGTCCACCCACCCCCAGTGCAGCGCGGGTGCCAGCCATTTCAGAGCGGGGTTCACTCGTGGTACGTGGATGTCGCTTCCGACCCTGGGTCAGAGCGTGGTAAACCTGGGGAATCTACTTATTACAGCGAACCCAGAATAGTGTGGCATTGCCGGAAATTTTCAGGTAGTTACGGGGCACTCGCGCGCCGGCGATTCGTGCGTGCGGGAGAGGGGGCTCATCGGAGGAATTCGTCGTGACCGCATCGAACTCGCCCATCCGTTGCCTGCTCTATCCGACCCTCGGTGAGGTGCGGGAGCACGTGCGCGTGGAGCTGTTCGCGCGGGCGCTGTCGGAGCGGATGGGCCGCCCGGTGGTGATGTCCATGGCGCCCACCTACGAGTACCTGGAGGCGGAGCTCGCTTCGGGCCGGGTGGAGATGGCCTGGGGCACGGCCGAGCAGTGCAACGCCTTCGAGCCGCAGGCGCGCGCGGTGCTGCGCGCGGTGCGCTCCGGCAGCTGCTACTACCACGCGGCCTTCATCTGCCGCGCGGACGAGCCGCTGACGCTGGAGACGCTGGCGGGCAAGCGCGTGGCGTGGGTGGCGCCGCGCTCCACGGGCGGGCACCTGCTGCCGGTGCGCCACCTGGAGTCGCTGGGCCTGCGCCCGGACACGCTCTTCTCCGAGCAGCGCTTCCTGGGCACCTACCGCAAGGCGCTGGACGCGGTGCTGCGCGGCGAGTCCGACCTGTGCGCGCTCTTCTGCAACCACAAGGACGCGCACGCGATGCGCGCCACGCTGACGACGTACCTGGGAGCGGACGCGCCGAAGCTCACGCCGTTCCTCTTCACCATCCCCACGCTCGCCGACGGCCTCATCCTCACGAAGCGGATGCCGGAGGCGGACGCGCAGGCGCTCATCTCCGTCCTCACCCGGATGAACACCGACGGCGCGGACCTGGAGATGCTCATGGGCCCCTTCCGGGTGGAGACCTTCGTCCGGTCTCCCGGCCTGGACGCGCCCGCGTCCGGCCCGCGTCCCACGGGGACCGCCGAGTACCTGGCCGGAGAGCTGGACGCGGAGGGCCGCTGCCTGCGGCTGTGGTCCCCGTCCGGCCGCGCCTTCGGCCTGAGCATGCGCGGCGCGGAGGGGCGCAAGCTGGAGGAGGTCCTGGGCGCCGCCGCGAGCAAGCCCCTCATGTCCCTGCTCCAGGTCGTCCTCCAGGGCGGCTCCGACGGACGGCTGGAGTACCGGCTCAACGTGAACGGCGACGAGCGCGTCTACGCGGCGGAGATCACCCCCTGCGAGCCCTCGCCCGGGGACACGGGCATTCGGCTGGGGCTGCTGGTGCGCGACGTCAGCGGCCTGCGCGCGCTGGAAGACCCGCTGTACCGGCTGGCGTCGTTCCCGCTGCTGCACCCGGAGCCGCTGCTGGAGCTGGGCATGGACGGGGAGCTGCGGTACGCGAACCCCGCCACCCACGCGGCCTTCCAGGACCTGGTGGAGAAGGGCGCCGAGCACCCGCTGGTGAAGGCGGCCATCGTCTGGGCGTGGCGGGGCGCGCCCCCCGGAGAGCCGCCGCCCACGGTGCACCTGGACGGGCGCTACTGGGAGCTCACCGTCGCGCAGTTGTGGGACCCGCCGGGCCTGCGCGTGTTCGCGCGCGACGTGACGCTGCGCAAGCAACTGGAGGCGCGGCTGTTCCAGGCGGACCGGCTGTCCGCGCTGGGCTCGCTCGCGGCGGCGGTGGGCCATGAGATGAACAACCCGCTGGCCTTCGTGCTGGCGAACCTCTCGTACATCCGCGAGGAGATGGACCGCCTGAAGCAGCCGCTGCTGGACGGCAAGCCCGTGCCGCGCGCGGACCTGGACGACCTGCTGGAGGCGCTGGGCGAGACGGTGGAGGGCGCCACCCGGCTCAAGCACATCGTGCAGGACCTGCGCACGCTGTCGCGCAAGCCGCCGGAGCACCGCGCCCGCGTGGCCGTGCAGCCGGTGCTGGAGAACGCGCTCAAGCTCCTGCGCGGCGAGTTGCAGCACCGCGCGCGGCTGGAGCGGGACTTCCACGACATGCCCACGGTGGACGCGGACGAGGCGCGCCTCACCCAGCTCTTCCTCAACCTGCTGCTCAATGCACTGCAGCAGATGGACACCCAGGACGCCGCGCACAACGTGCTGCGCGTGGCGGCCTACACCAGCGAGGACGGCGAGGTGGTGGTGGAGGTGCAGGACTCCGGCAAGGGCCTGTCCCCGGACGCGCTCGCGCACATCTTCGAGCCCTTCGCCACCGCGCGCCCCAACAGCACCGGCCTGGGCCTGTCCGTGAGCCACACCATCGTCACCGGCCTGGGCGGCACGCTGCGCGCGGAGAGCCGCGAGGGCCGCGGCACGCTGCTCACCGTCACCCTGCCGGCGGCGGTGCCCGTGGCGGAAGGCCTGCGCGCCTGCTAGCCGCGCTCCAGCATCACCTCCAGCCGGGGAACATAGTGGCCCCGCGTGCTCTCGAACAGCACCAGCCGGTCCACGCGCCCCTCGCCCCATGACGCGCTCCGCAGCTCGCGCGCGCACGCCGCGAGCGCCGGGTCTCCGCGCGGCGGCCGGGCCCGGGCCAGCGTCAGGTGCGCGATGTACTCGCCGTGCTCGGACGTGAAGCCCAGGGGCTCCAGCGCGCGCGCCACGTCCGCCTGGAGCGCCTTCAGCGCGGCGGTGTCTCCGCGCACGTCCGCCCAGAGCACGCGCGGATGGGACGGCGGGCCGAACGTCCCTCCGCCCGCCACCGAGAGGACGAACGGCGCGTGATACAGCCCCACCGGCTCCAGCGCGTCGCGCAGCTCCGGCAGGCGGCTGTCGTCCACGTCGCCCAGGAAGAGCAGCGTCAGGTGCACGCCCTCCGGCCGCACCCACTTCGCGTCCGGAGCCAGGGCGCGCAGGCGCTCGATGCCCCGCTCGGTCTCGGCGGTGAGGACCTCTCCCAGCGTCACGGCGGTGAACAGGCGCATCGTGAAGACCTCCTTCAGGGAACCTGGACGCTCCCCACCGCGCGCGCCTTCTTCCGGGGCCACAGCGCGTAGACCCAGGCGGGCAGGAACACGAGGAACTCCACGCCGCTCACGTACAGGCCCCGCGCGGACAGCATGCCCGCGCCAATGGGCGCCACCGGCAGCGGACGCACCGGGGCGAAGACGCGCGCGTGGGAGAAGGGCCAGAAGAGGGCCGCGCCCAGCCCGCCGTCCGTGAGCGTGTCCAGGATGCCGTGGCTGGCCACCGCCGCGAACGTCAGGAGCCCCCAGCGCGTGGCGGACTCCCCCTTCCACCGGGCCAGCGCCGCCACCGCCAGCGCCACCGCCGCCGCGAACACGAACGAGTGCGACGCACCGCGGTGTCCCCACGTCGCCGCGTAGGGGATGCGCAGCGCGAACGCCACCACGTCCGCGTCCGGCAGCAGGGCGAGCAGGGACAGGAACGCCATCACCGCCACCCGCCGCCGCCAGGGCGCGCCCGGCCCCGTCTCATGACGCCCCAGCGCCATGCCCACCGCTACGTGCCCGATGCTCGCCATTGGGCCCGGACCCTAACGCAGGGAGCCCCGCCTGGAGAGCGCTCCATGCGTGGGGTAGCCTCCGTTGATACATGCGGTTCCTGTTCTCACGCGCCCGAGTCGAAGCCACCCTGCAACGCCGGTTGGAGGAGTGGCGGGCCGAGGTCGGCTCCTGGCTCAACATGACGCGCGTCGGTGCCACCACCGCGTGGCTCCTGCTGGCCCTGGCGGACGACTGGAGCGTGTCGCGCGGCGTGCTGGGGGCCTATATCGCGCTCGCGGCGGTGTTGTGGGCGGCGGCGCGCAAGGTGCCGGCCCTGCTGCGGCGGCCCGCGCTGGGCGTGGCGCTGCTGGACATGCCGCTCATCTACTTCCTCCAGGCGCAGGCCATCCCGGCCACCGACAACGGCGTGCCCACCGCGCTGCTCACCATGGGCGTGTACCTGGTGCTGGTGGTCATCGTGTCCATGGTGACGCTGTCGCGGCTCATCGTCGCGGGGGCCACGGCGCTGGGCATCGTCGCGGTGGCCCTGCTCACCTTGAGCGCGGGCCTGGAGCCCTCGCAGTTCCTGCCCGGCATGGTGCTGGTGATGGTGCTCGCGTCGTCCGTGGCCTTCTTCATCAGCCGCACGGTGATGGGCCTGGTGACGGACGTGGTGCGCGAGGAGATGCAGCGCGAACGGCTGGGCCGCTTCTTCTCCCCGGAGGTCGCCCGGCGCATCTCCGAGCGCGGCACCGACGGCGAGGCCGGCGAGCACCGCGAGGTGACGCTGCTCTTCTCCGACATCCGGGGCTTCACCACGCTGTCGGACCGGATGGAGAGCCCGCAGGTGGTGGCGCTGCTCAACGAGTACCTGTCGCGCATGGTGGAGGTGGTGTTCCGCCACGGCGGCACCCTCGACAAGTTCATCGGCGACGGCATCCTCGCGTACTTCGGCGCGCCCCTGGAGCAGCCCGACCACCCGGAGGCCGCCGTGGCGTGCGGGCTGGCCATGCTGGAGGCGCTGGAGTCCCTCAACCGCGAGCGCGCCGCGCGGGGGGAGTTCACGCTCGACATCGGCGTGGGCATCCACACCGGCCGCGTGGTGGTGGGCGCCGTCGGCAGCGAGCAGCGCCGCGAGTACACCGTCATCGGCGACGCGGTGAACCTGGCCAGCCGCATCGAGGGCCTGACAAAGAAGGTCGGCGCCCCGGTGCTCGTCTCCCACGCCACGCGCGAGCGCTGCCGGGACACCTTCGACTTCGAGGCCGCCGCCCCGCTGCCCGTCGCGGGCAAGCCGGAGCCGGTGGCCACCTTCCTGCCCAGGAAGCGCGGCCTGCTCGCCGCGAGCTGAAAAGACGACGGGGCTGGGAGTCGCCTCCCAGCCCCGCGGATGCAGCGCACGCGTTCCCGGGCTCAGTACGCCTTGGAGAACACGATGCGGCCCGGCGACGGGTTGCCGGTCATCACGCACTTGCCCGGCTCCTGCTTGACGCTGAACGGACGGCAGCGGGTGGTGAGGCCCGTCTCCTCCTTGATGCGCGCCTCCGTCTTGGGGTCCAGGTCCCAGTGCGCCAGCAGGAAGCCGTCCTCGGCGCGCGCCTTCATCTCCTCGTAGGAGTTGACCTCGAAGGTGTGCGAGTCGCGGAAGTCCTTCGCCTTCTGGAACAGGTCCTTCTGCATCTGGTCCAGCATGGCCTGGGCCTTGGCGACGGCCTCGTCCAGCGACACGAACTCCTTCTGGCGCAGGTCGCGGCGCACCATCACGCACGAGCCCTTGGCCAGGTCCTTGGGCCCCAGCTCGATGCGCAGACACGTGCCGATGAGCTCGTGCTCGTTGTACTTGAAGCCCGGGCCCTTCGTTTCGTCGTCGTCCACCACCACGCCCAGGCCCGCCTTGCGCAGGTCCGCGGCGAGCGCGTGCGACTTCTCCATCACCTGCGTCTTCTCCGCGTCCGTCGCCTTGCCGGCGATGGGGATGATGACCACGTGCGTGGCCGCGATGCGCGGCGGCACCACCAGGCCCGCGTCATCCGAGTGCGTGAGGATGAGGCCACCGATGAGGCGCGTGGAGGAACCCCACGACGTCTGCCACACGTGGTGCACCTTGCCGTCGCGGCCCTGGAACGTGGTGTCGAAGGCCTTGGCGAAGTTCTGGCCCAGGTTGTGGCTGGTGCCCGCCTGGAGCGCCTTCTTGTCCTGCATCATGGCCTCGATGCTGTACGTGCGCAGCGCGCCGGCGAACTTCTCCGACTCCGACTTGCGCCCCGGCAGCACGGGCATGGCCATGTAGTCCTCCGCGAACGTGCGGTAGACCTCCAGCATCTGCAGCGTGCGCTCCTCCGCGTCCGCCTCCGTCTCATGGCAGGTGTGGCCCTCCTGCCAGAGGAACTCCGTGGTGCGCAGGAACAGGCGCGTGCGCATCTCCCAGCGCATCACGTTGGCCCACTGGTTCACCAGCAGGGGCAGGTCGCGGTAGCTCTGGATCCACTTGGAGAAGCTGCGGTTGATGATGGTCTCGGACGTGGGCCGGATGACGTACGGCTCCTCCAGCTTCGCGCCGCCCGCGTGCGTGACGACGGCCAGCTGCGGGTTGAAGCCCTCCACGTGCTCGGCTTCCTTCTTGAGGAAGGACTCCGGGATGAGCAGCGGGAAGTAGGCGTTCTTCACGCCCGTGTCCTTGAACATCTTGTCCATCGTCCGCTGGATGTTCTCCCACAGCGCGTAGCCGTTGGGGCGGATGACCATGCAGCCCTTCACGTCCGAGTAGTCGGCGAGCTTCGCCTTCTGGACCAGGTCGACGTACCACTCGGAAAAGCCCTTCTCGCGGGGCGTGAGCTTCTCGGCCATGTGCTTGGGAACCTTGCTAGGGGATGGAAAGTGGGGGTTGCCTACGCCGGGATGTTCCGGAAATCAACGCCGGACACAGGCCGGACTCGTCCCCTGAACGCCGTCCGTGCTTGGAAAACGACCCGCCATGCCCACGACCCCTGACACCGCGCCCCGCCAGCTCGCCGACGACGTCCACGTGTTCGACGCCCCCTTCTCCCTCTTCGGCGTCCCCGTGGGCGGCCGCATGACGGTCCTCCGCCTGCCGGACGGCGGGCTGTGGGTGCACTCGCCCGTCGCCTTCACGCCGGAGCGGAGGGCCGCCGTGGAGGCCCTGGGCCCCGTGCGCTTCCTCGTGGCCCCCAACCTCTTCCACCACCTGCACCTGCCGGACTGGGCCGCGGCCTTCCCCGACGCCCGCGTGGTGGCGCCCGCGGGGCTGCGCGCGAAGCAGCCGGCGCTGCGAATCGACCTGGAGCTGGAGGACACCCCCGACCCCGCCTGGGTCCCGGTGGTGGACCAGATGCACGTGCGCGGCATGCCCCAGCTCAACGAGTTCCTCTTCTTCCACCGCCCGTCCCGCACCGCCATCGTCACCGACCTGGCCTTCCACTACGCGCACGCGGAAGGCCTGAAGCTGCGCGCGTACCTGTGGCTGGACGGCGTCCTGGGGAGGTTCGCCGCCCCGCGCTTCCTGCGCCTGTTCACCAAGGACCCGGAGGCCGTGCGCGCCTCCCTCCGGCGTGCGCTGAAGTGGGACGTGGAGCGCGTCGTCGTCTGCCACGGCCAGGTGCTGGAGCACGGCGGCCAGAAGGCCCTCCACGACGCCTTCTCCCGACTGTAGGTCGCGGTACGCCCTGCCTCCGCGTCACAGGGGAGTGTCGCCTGCTGCACTCCACGCCGCGCTGCGCTACAAGGGAACCTCCTCTTTTTCCTGAGTTCCCCCCAGGAGGTTCATTCCATGCGGTCCATTCTTCCGTCCGTGGGCGCGATCGCGGTGTGCCTTGTCGCGGGCTCCGCGTTCGCCAACTCCACCGGCATCAACGGGCGCAGCGGCAAGCAGAGCGTGTCCTGCACCGCGTCCGGCTGCCACGGCGGCGGTTCGAGCGCCCCCTCGGTGACGCTGGAGGGGCCCACGGCGCTGACGGCGGGCCAGACGGGGCAGTACTCGCTGATCATCACCGGCGGTCCTGGCACGAAGGCCGGCATGAACGTGGCAGTGGACGGCGCGACGCTGACGGCGGGCTCGGGCACGAAGCTGCTGAGCGGTGAGCTCACGCACTCGCTGCCCAAGACCTTCACCGATGGCTCGGCGCGCTTCGACTTCTCGCTGGTGGCCCCGGCCACCAACGGCACCTACAAGGTGTACGCCGCCGGCAACTCCGTGAACGGCGACAACGCCGCCACGGGTGACTCGCACGCCAACGCCACGCTGGACGTCGTCGTCACCGGCGGCAGCGACCCGAAGCCCGTCGAGGAGGACGAGGGCGGCTGCTCCGCGGCCACCAGCGGCGCTCCGGCGGTGCTCATCGCGGTGTTCGCGGCGCTGGCCGCGCGCCGCCGCCGCAAGGCCTGAGCCCGCCTGCCCTCCGGCCTGGCCCGGGGGGCGGGACGACAGCATGAGGGCGGGCGGCCTACCATCGCCCCCCCTGATGCGAATGACGCGAACGAGCCCCCTCCTCACCGCCCTGTTCGTCGCGGGAACCCTGGCCTGTGCCTCCGGTCCCGTGCGTCCCACCCTGTCCTCGGGCACCACCCCCGTCGCCGCCGCCCCCGCGCGCGACCCGGGCGCCCTGCGGGTGATGACCTTCAACATCCAGTCCGGCCTCAAGGGGCTGGCGCAGGTGGCGGAGGTCATCCGCCAGGAGGACCCGGACGTCGTCGCGCTCCAGGAGGTGGACGTGGGCTCCACGCGCGCGCACGGCGAGGACCAGGTGGAGCGGCTGTCCGCGCTCACCGGCCTGAAGTACCGCGCGCACTTCGGCACCACGCGGCTGTACGGCGGCGCGTACGGCATCGCGCTGCTGTCGCGCCATCCGTTCCAGTCCCTGGCGCAGTACCCGCTGCCCACGCCGAAGGGCGCGGAGCCGCGCACGCTGGCGCACGCCGTGCTGGACGTGGACGGGCGCGAGGTGAGCGTCTACGCCACGCACCTCATCCGCCGGCCCTTCAACGGCGCGGCGCGGGTGCGCCAGAGCGTCTTCATCTCGCGGTTGCTGGCGAAGGACACCCGGCCCCGGCTCCTGATGGGGGACCTGAACGACGACCCGGACTCGCGCCCGGTGCGCCTCTTGCGCCGCCAGCTCCAGGACGTGGCGCGCGTCACCCGCTCCGACGGGACGGGCACCTACCCGATGCCGCTGTTCCTGAAGTCGCTGCGCATCGACTACGTGATGGCGTGCGGCGCGTTCACGCCGGTGTCCACGCGCGTGCTGCGCGTGGGCGTGTCCGACCACTACCCGGTGGTGGCGGACCTGAAGCTTGCCCCGGCGGAGGCGCCGGTCGTCGTGGCTCCGGCTGGAGCCGCGCCCGCGAGCACGGCCACGGCCGCCTCGGCGCCCTGAAGGCTCACGCGAGGGTGGGCAGGGTGAAGCGGTAGAGGACCTCCATGTCCCCCTTGCTGAAGCCCTTCACCACCTCGTGGTGGATCTCCTTGCGGCCGCTCAGGTACGCGAGCCCTCCGGCGGCGAAGCCCATCACCGCGAGCTCGAAGTAGATGTGCGGCCGGGGCACGCCGGTGATGCGCAGCTCCACGGTGTCGCCCTGCAACTGCGCGGTCAGCTCGCCTTCCGTGAAGTAGCCCTTCCAGATGCCGGGGGTGAACAGGGCGAAGCGGCGGAAGTCGTCCTTGCCGAACATCGTCTTGAGCTGGCCCTGGCTCAGCGCGTACTCGGCGGATTTGACGCCGTATTGCCAGTAGGCCTTGGTGTCGCCGCCGTAGAAGCGCTGGGTCATGGCTTCGTTGAAGCGCAGGAAGGCGTCCGCCGGGATGCGTGAGACGGGCATGATCAACTGCCCGAAGATGGGGTCCCGCTTCGCCTGCTCCGCGAGGAAGGCCTTCCATGCCGGTTCGCCGAAGGCCTGCACCGCCATGGTCTGCCGTGCCAGGAATGCGACGCCTTTGACATCCATCCGTATGCCTCCCACCGGCCGCTCCGGGTTCGCCTCGGACCCCGGCCGGGTCATATTGCGCATTGTGTCTTGAGACCCACCCCGGGGCGATACGCATCGCGACAATTCACCGGGTTGTCCGGCCGCTTCACTCCGCGAAACCTGTTATCGCGGACACAATGCCTTGCTGAAGGTGTTTACAGGGCCACGGGATGTCCGGTGCAGGACTAGGTTCCCGGCGGTGCGGCCCCTTGCCCTTCTTCCCAGACCCGGACGTGCGCGCCGGGCGCTGCTCCTGTGCGCGGGCGTGCTCACGGGCGGCGTGTTCGGGCTGGCCTGGTGGGTGGACCGCTTTGGCCGGCGCGAGCGCGTGACGGACGCGGACGCGCTGGTGGTGCTGGGCGCGCGGGTGCTGCCGGGCGGTGTGCCGTCCGGCGCGCTGGTGGCGCGCATGGAGCAGGCGGTGGCGCTGTACCGCCGGGGCGTGGCGCCGTGGCTGCTGTTGTCCGGAGGCGCGGGCGCCCATCCGCCGTCCGAGGCGCGGGTGATGCGCGAGCTGGCGGTGGCGGCGGGCGTGCCCGCGTCCGCGTGCGTGCTGGAGGAGGACAGCCACTCCACCGAAGCCAACGCGCGGTTCAGCGCGCGCGTGCTGCGCGAGCGGGGTGCGCGCCGGGTGGTGGTGGTCTCCGACCCGTATCACCTGCTGCGCGCGAGGCAGTGCTTCCGGCGCGAGGGGCTGGAGGTCGCCACGAGCCCCGCCCCCATCGAAGGGCGGATGCGCGCGTGGGACCGGGCGTACTGGACGGTGCGGGAGGCGTTCGCGCTGCTCCTGCACCCGCGCCTCTTGTGGGCGCGGGCGCCGGACGGGCGCTGAAGGGCCTCAGGTCCCGGACGCGGTGTCCGGCGCGGGCGCGTCCAGCTTGCTGAGCACCTTCTCCAGGACGCGGAAGAGGGCCTGCCGGTCGTCGGGGTCGAGCATGCCCATCACCACGCCCATCGCGCGGTGCATGGAGCGGTCGAGCTTGCCGAAGGTCTGCTTGCCCTTGTCGGTGAGGCGACAGCGCACGACGCGCCGGTCGGTCTCTCCGCGTTCGCGGACGATGTGGCCTTCGCGTTCCAGGCGGTCCACGACGCCCGTGACGGTCTTTTCGGTGACGCCCAGTCGCCGGGCCAGCTCGCCCATGGTGAGCGAGCCGTCCAGGCCCAGCCACAGCAGGGCATGCACCTGGGGCGGCGTGAACTGGAGCTGCTCGCAGGTGCTGGCGATGGGATCACGGAGTGAACGGCGACGACCCAGCGAGAACATCAACTCCTGCATCCGGTCGATGTCCTTCGAGAGCGCTTCATCCTCTTTATGGATATTCCGTGACACAGAATATTCATTAGCGGCGGGGTGCGGGCAGGTCAACTTGTAGGCTCGGGAACGGCTTCCGGAGGGTCGGGGGCGGGAGGAGCGGACGATGCGGCGTGCGTGGTGGGGATTGCTGCTGGTGTGGGTGACGGTGTCGTCGGCGCGGGCGGAGGAGGTGCTGGTGTTCGCGGCGGCGAGCACGACGGACGCGCTGGAGGCGTTGGCGCCCGCGTTCCAGCAGGCGTCGGGGCACCGGGTGCGGTTCGCCTTCGGGGCGTCCAGCGACCTGTCACGTCAGGTGGTGGCGGGGGCGCCCGCGGATGCGTTCCTCTCCGCGGACGAGGCGAAGATGGACGCGGTCGACCGGGCAGGGCTCGTGCAGGCGGGCTCGCGGGTGGACCTGCTGTCCAACCGGCTGGTGGTGGTGGTGCCGGTGAAGTCGGCGGTGAAGGTCGCCGGGCCGGTGGACCTGAAGGGGCTCAAGCGGGTGGTGCTGGCGGAGCCGGCGGCGGTGCCGGCGGGCGTGTACGCGAAGGCGTGGCTGACGAAGGCGGGCGTGTGGGCGGACGTGGCGCCGCGAGTGGTGCCGGCGGTGGACGTGCGGGCCGCGCTGGCGGCGGTGGAGGCGGGGAGGGCGGACGCGGGCGTGGTGTACGCGACGGACGCGGCGCAATCGAAGAAGGTCCGGGTGGTGTTCACGGTGCCGGAGGAGGATGCGCCGCGCATCGCGTATCCGGCGGCGGCGCTGACGCAGGGCAAGTCGCCGCAAGGCGGGCTCGCGTTCGTGCGCTTCCTCCAGACCGAAGAAGCGCGGAAGGAGTTCCGCAGGCTGGGCTTCCTGGACGCGAGCACGGCGAAGGCCGCGCCAGACGCGGGAGTGACGGGCACGGCGCTGGATGCAGGAGTGCCGCGAACCGTACCGACGCCGAAGTCCGGAGCCGGGACGAGGAAGGAAGCCCCGTGACGTCCGTGGCTGGCATGCGCGATGCGGCCAGCGTGCGGACGCGAAAGGATGCGCCGTGAAGTCCATGGCTGGCATGCGCGATGCGGCCAACGTGCGGACGCGGAAGGATGCGCCGTGACGTCCGTGGCTGGCGTGCGCGATGCGGCCAACGTGCGGACGCGGAAGGATGCGCCGTGACGTCCGTGGCTGGCGTGCGCGATGCGGCCAACGTGCGGACGCGAAAGGATGCGCCGTGACGTCCGTGGCTGGCGTGTGCGATGCGGCCGGCGTGCGGACGCGGAAGGTTGCGCCATGACCTTTGCTGCTGATGCGGGTGATGTGGCCAGCATTCGGACGCGAAAGAGTGCGCCGTGACGTCCGTGGCTGGCGTGCGTGATGTCGCCAGCGTGCGGACGCGGAAGGTCGCGCCAGGACGGTTGCTGCTGACGCGGATGATGTGGCCAGCATTCGGACGCGAAAGGATGCTCCGTGACGATTGCTGCTGGCATGCGCAATGTCGCCAGCATGTGGACGCGAAAGGATGCTCCGTGACGGTTGCTGCTGATGCGGGTGATGCGGCCAGCATTCGGACGCGGAAGGTCGCGCCATGACAGTTGCTGCTGGCGCGGGGGATGTGGCCAGTGTGTAGACGCGGAAGGTCACGCCATGGCTTCCGCCGCTGGCGAGGGTGATGTCGGACGGCGTGGACACACAGAAGGACGTACTGTGATGGTTGTGCCAGGTCCGGCGTGGGCTGCAGGGAATGCGGAGCGTGAACTCCCGCGCTTCAGTGTCTCGCCGCGATGCCTGGAGCCGGGCAGGGTGGAGCATCGCTTGGCTTCATCCAAGGGGCATGGTTCGCCGTGATGGACGAGGGGCTGACAGGACTGGTGCTGTTCACGGTGGCGGTGGCGGCCCTGTCCACAGCGCTCATCCTGGTGCCGGGCGTGGCGGCGGCGTACGCGCTCGCGCGTTGGAAGGGCCCGGGGCGCGGCGTGGTGGAGACGCTACTGGCCCTGCCTCTGGTGCTGCCTCCGACGGCGGTGGGCCTGGTGCTCTTGGAGTTGCTCGCACGGGACTCGGTGCTGGGACGGATGCTGGATGCGCTGGGCGTGGAGGTGGTGTTCACGCCGAAGGCGGTGGTGCTGGCCAGCGCGGTGATGGCGTTCCCGCTGCTGGTGCGCTCCGCACGCGCGGGTTTTGAGGAGGTAGATCCACGATTGGTGGCCGTGGCGCGCACGCTGGGGGACACGCGCACGCGCGCCTTCTTCCGGGTGACGCTGCCGCTCGCGTGGCGCGGGGTGCTCACGGGCGCGCTGCTCGCGTTCTCACGGGCGCTGGGTGAGTTCGGTGCCACGGTGCTGGTGGCAGGCAACATCCCAGGCAGCACTCAGACACTGTCGCTGGCCATCTTCCAGCGCACGCAGGTGGGGCAGGACGCGGCGGCGCTGAAGCTCGCGGGTGTCTCGGTGGTGCTCGCGTTCGGGGCCATGTACGTGACCGAAGTGGTGACGCGGCGGCGCGGAGCCCGGGGGCTCGCATGAGCCACGGACTGACACCGTCCCCTGTGCCCGGAAGGGCAGGGCCTGCTTCGACGAGGCCTACGCGGAGCGCCACGAAAGTGAGCCACGGGCTGGCATCGCGTGTGCCCGGAAGGGCAGGGCCTGCTTCGAAGGAGCCCGTGTCCGCGGAGGCCATACGGGGCGCCACGCGAGCAGGAGGCGCGCGTCCGTGATGGAGCTGTCACTCAGGCTGCCCCTGGCGCGCTTCACGCTGGAGGTCGAAGCGCGCTTCACGTCCGCGTCGGTGGCGGTGCTGGGGCGTTCGGGCTCCGGGAAGACGTCACTGCTCGAGGTGCTCGCGGGTCTGCGGCGAGGAGCAACAGGGCGTGTCGTAGTCGATGACCGCGTGCTCCTCGATTCGGCCGCTCGTGTCGATGTACCGCCCGAAGCGCGCCGCATGGGCTACGTGCCGCAGGACGCGTTGCTCTTCCCGCACCTCACCGCCGGACAGAACATCCGCTTCGGCGTGCGAGCCGGACGACCGTCGCGCGTGGACGAAGCCGTGCACCTGCTGGAGCTGGAGCCGCTGTTGCACCGCTATCCGGTGACGCTGTCCGGAGGTGAGAAACAGCGGGTCGCCCTGGCACGGGCGCTCGCCACCGACCCTGCGCTGTTGCTGCTGGACGAACCCCTGGCCGCGCTGGACGTCGCGCTGAAGGAACGCGTGCTGCCGTACCTTCTGCGCGTGCGCGACGAAGCCCGCGTGCCCCTGCTCTACGTCACCCACCAACTTGGTGAGGCACGGGCCCTGGCCCGCGAGGCGCTGCTCCTGGACGGCGGTGCGGTGAAGGCCGTGGGCCCTGCGGACACGGTGTTGGGCACCGTGGCGCGAGGCCTGCTCACCGGTGAGCCGGAGGAGAACATCCTCGAAGGCACCCTGGAACATCCCGAGTCCGGGGGCACGCGGCTGCGCGTCACGGAAGGCCTGTCCCTCTGGGTACCGGACGCGCCGGAGCTCCCCCACGGCATCCGCGCCGCCTATGCCGTGCCCGCCGAGGACATTCTCCTGTCCACCGGACCGCTGACCGGCGTCTCCGCGCGCAACGTGCTCGATGGCACGGTGACGAAGCTGGAGGACGCGGGGGCAGGGGAGTGCGCGACCCACGTGGACGTCACGGGCGTGCACTGGGTGGTCCGTCTCACGCACGCCGCCGTGCGCGAACTCCACATCACACCGGGCCTGCGCGTGTTCCTCGCGGTGAAGTCCTCCGCCTGCCGCCGCCTGGCGGGACGGACTTCCTGAGCAGTTGGCAAGAGGCCCGCCGAGGAGGTCAGGGACCTGAAAGGACTTCGCGAGATACGCGTCTCTCGGAGTCCAACGGAGAGCCGTGCCAGCCCAAGGTGACTTCGCGGACGGCAAGGCGGCGTCACCGGCGGAGGCGGCCCGCCGGGCGCGCTGACTCAAAACCTGTCCGACAGTCGGACAGGTTTTCGCCGCACGACACCTGAACCCGCGAACGTGTCCGACAGTCGGACAGGTTTGCATTGCTCGGGGCCGGAGGGTGCCCTCTGCCAGCAGGCGACCATGTCAGACCCCCATGGTTGGATGGCGATGCTGAGGCGAAGAGGGGGACGGGGGATGAACCGGGGCGGGCTGGTTGCGTACGTGGAAGCGCTGATTGAGAGCGATATCGCGCTGGGGCGGTGTCACCCGAGCGGGAGATTCGCTTCCGAAGCGGAGATGGCACGTCGCTATGGGGTATGCCGGGGCACCATCCGCGAGGCGCTGCGGCGGTTGGCGGCACGGGGTCTGGTGGTGCAGCGCCCCGGGCGCAAGACGCGCGCGGTGGCGCTGGATGAATCACTGACGCTGGAGAACCTGGGCGTGGCGCTGCATGACGCGCGCTCGCCGGATGCCCGGTGGCACCTGGATGGATATTTCAGTCTCAAGCGGCAGGTGTTGGTGGAGCTCCTGGTCGACTGCTGCGCGAAGGCCTCCCCGATGGCTTTGGGACAGGTGAAGGATGCCTGCTTCAAGTTGCAGGACGCGGCGCGATGGGAGTCGGGGGCCTGGTGCGCGCAGATGGAGTTCGAGTTGCTGCGGGTGGCGGCTCGGGTGGCCGAGCGTCCCGGGTACATGCTTCTCGTCCAGTCCCTGCAACGGGCCTTCCTGGGCGGCGCGGCCCGGCTGCAACCCCTCATGGGCGGAGCGTTGCTGCGCGAGTGGGCCTGGTGCGCGCTGGGGGCTCTGGATGAGCGCGACGCGCGGACGCTTCAGCATGAACTGCCGGAGCTGCTGAAGGCGTGCGACGCCCGCGTGCTGGAGGCCTTCGCTCCCGTCCGCCAGGAGCCGGCCTCCTCCGAATCCGCGGGCCCTCAGGAAGCGCCGCCTGGCGCTTCCGCGCCGTGCAGCGCTCCGAAGGCACGGCCTGACGTGGGCGAGAGAGACCTTGGCCAGCGCGTGCCAGCGCAGCCTTCAGCCGTCCCAGGGCCCGTTCTCAACGAGCCCGTGGGTGATGGCACCGGGGCGGACGAGCAGGCCGCGGCCTCGGAGCCCCTGTCCAACTGTTGGGTGAAATCGCTTCATGAGACCGGAGGCCGCCCGGACGGGTGGATTGCGCGACTCTGGCGCTTCATGGTCCATGCCCTGGGGCCACCTGCTTCGTGCTCGGAGCACTGGGGCTTCAGTGCCCGCGCGCCTCCGCCTCGAACCGCAGATGGGCGGCCTCCATCCGCTTCAGTGCGTCCACGAGGCCGCGCTCGATGTCCTCGCGCTGGGCCTGCACCAGGTCTTCCGGGAACCCCATGCGCTCCAGCAGGTCCAACTGCATGAAGAACGCCTCGCATGTCCGTGAGCTGTTCGCGCCATCCAGGTACTCACCTGCCCGCTGGAGGAAGTCTCCCCAGGAGATGGCTCCGTCACGGTGGCGAAGGAGCAGGCCCGCCAGGTGGTCCGCGTCCCACGCGTCCTTCTCCTCGACGGTGGTCAGGGACGGAAAGCCCGGCATGTCGAAGAGCAAGCCGAGCGCCCTGTCCACATCGGGCACCGTGCACAGCTCCAGCAACCACAGCGGTGGGGTGTCCAGCTTCATCACCCACGCATCCGCCCAGGCGATGATCCGCTGGAGCCCGACGAGCCCCGTCCTCACCATCACCGCGACGCGCGCGACGGCGACCGGGTCGAACGGGGTGCCGTCCCTCACCGCTTCGCTCCCGTCTTCTTCGCCCCGCCGCGTCCGCCCGACTTCGCGTGGTAGCCCTCCACGCGCATGCCCAGCTCATGGACCACGGACATCGCCGTGTCCTGCGGGATGCGCGTCTCCTTCAGCTTGTTGCGCGCGGGGTCCAGCACCAGGCCCGTGGCCCCGGAGAAGTCCGTCCGGGTCAGCGTGCAGCCGCGGAAGTTGCTGCCGGTGAGGTCCGCGCCGGTGAAGTCCGCGTCCGTCAGGTCCATGTCGAAGAAGTTCGCCTCCCGCGCCACGCAGCGCACGAAGGACGTCTGGCGCAGGCCCAGCCCCACGAACGAGCTGTAGGGCATGCCGCACTCCTCGAAGTTCACCTCCGGGTTCGCCGCCACGCCCGTCCAGTCGATGCCCATCAGCTTCGAACTCTCGAAGCGCACGTCCCGCAGCCGGATGGCGTTGAAGTTCGCGCGCGTCAGGTTGCAGCCCTGGAACGCGCACGCCTCCAGCAGCGCCTCCTTCCACCGGCTCTCCTGCAACTCGCAGTTCACGAAGGTGCACCGGTAGAACTCCTTGTCACCCAGGTCGACGTTCTGGAGGTCCAGCCCCTCGAACGTCTCCCGCTCGAACGAGTCCTCCTGCTGGAGCCGCTTCACCACCGCGCTGTCGTCCTGGGCCATGGCGGCCTTATACCGGCCCGCCGTCACACGCGCGCGGTGTGCAGCGTCCGCTCCAGCCAGTCGAAGACGCGCTCGTCCCGCAGCGCTGGCGCCGCGGGCTCGCAGTGCCAGCTGGCGCCCTCTGACTCCGTGAAGCGCAGCAGCGTGGAGTCCTTCAGCGCGGCGTGCAGCTCCTCGGACTGGCCCGGCCAGAACTGCTCATGGTCCGGCGAAGTAATGAGCATTGGACAACCGACGCGCGCGAGTATCGCCGCGTCCAGGTGCATCGCCTCCGCCGCCTTGTACGCGTCGAACGGCGAGCGCGTTCCATAGGGCGCCATACGCCACTGGAGCTCCGCCCGCTCGGTGGGGGACTCCTTCAGTCCCTCGGCCATGAATGCATCGAAGGTCTCCCGCTCTCCCGCGTCCAGCAACCGCGTCATCTCCGGAGGCAGGTGCTCGCGCCACGAATCTCCCACCCGCATCACGCCGGGATCCACGACCGCCGCCGCCACGCGGTGCTCGAACGCCACCGCGCGAGGCACCTGGTAGCCCGCCTGACTGATGCCCATCAGCGCGATGCGCTGGGGATCCACGTCCGCGCGGGTGAGCAGCCAGTCCATCACCGGCGCCACCACGCGCTCCCAGTCCGCGCGGAAGGGCAGCCCCTGCCGGTGCAGCGCCGCGCCCTGACCCGGCCCGTCGAAGGTCAGCGCGTTCCAGCCGCGCTCCACCGCCGCCGCGCCGCCGTCCTTCCACATTGACGTCACCGGCCCATCGCTGCCGTTGTTCAGGATGACGGTGGGCCTCCGCTCGCCATCACCCGCCACTGGCCGGAAGAAGTACCCCTCCAGCGACGTGCCTTCGTAGGGAATGGAGACCCGTTCGACGGGCGGCTCGAACAGCGCGGCCGCTCGGTCCCAGCAGGCCCGGTGCCGCAGCCACAGCGCGCGGAACCGCTCCGGCCGCGAGGTGCCGGGCGCGCAGGCGGAGGCTTCATGGAAGTAGGTGCTCGCGCGCAGGAACGCGGAGCGCGCACTGGCGCGGTGCCCGTCGGCGGCGCTGGCGTGGGCCTGTCGCTCCAGCCGCTCGGCCAGGGCGGTGAACTCCCGCACCCACGCTTCGTGGTCCCCGTCCGGAATCCGGTCCAACGTGACGAGGACCTCTCCGGCGTCGGAGAGCCCCCGGTACGCGGCGCCCAGCATTCCCAGGCGGGCGAACTCGAACCGTCCGTCCTTGAAGTGGCGTTCCATCCCGGGAGGATGGCGCTCCGTCCCCGGCGGGGCCCGCCACGGGCATCAGGGCCCGCCAGCGTTCGCCTCCCCGTCCACTCCACCGCGAAGGACCCGGCGACAGCGCACCGGGCCCTCCAGGGACTTCAGACTACTTGGCCACCAGTACCAGCACGCCACGGCCGCACAGGTCGTAGCCCGCGGCGATCAGCTCCGAGCTGCCCGGGTTGAGCAGCACCTGATCCGCGCCCCGGCTTTCGATCCACGAGCACGTGTCCGTCACCCGATACCACTGCTTGCCGGCGCCGGGCGAGGGCGGCAGGAAGTTCACCGTGCCGGACCAGCCGTTGTACGCGACGTAGATGGCGTTCACCGTCTCACCGGAGAACTCCGACGCGTCGATGCGGTAGGCCAGCGCGTGGTTGCTCGCGTTGTTGAAGTAGGACGCGTCCGGCGTCGCGCCGTCCGGCTTGAACCAGGCGTGCTGCACCAGCCCGTTCCCGTTGCCGTCCGTCGTCGCGTAGAACGACGCCGGGCGCAGCGCGGGGTGCGCCTTGCGGAACGCGATGAGGTTCTTGGCGAACAGGCGGAAGTTGGACTGGTCCGCGCTCCACGCGTAGTCCAGCCAGTTCTTGTTCGAGTCCAGGTTGTACACGTTGTTGTTGCAGTACTGCGTGCGCAGGAACTCGTCACCGCCGGTGATCATGGGCACGCCCGCGCTCATCATCATGAACGCCATGCCGTTGCGCGCCGCCTGACGCTGGAGCGCCGCGTTGCCGCCCTGGTCCCAGCTGTGGTTGTTGTCCTCGCCGCCGTCGGACGGGCCGTAGGGCCACGGCTGGCTGTTGTTCTTGCTGTTGCACGAGTACAGGTCCTTCAGGGTGAGACCGTCGTGGGCCACCATGAAGTTCACGGACGCCGCCGGCTTGCGGCCGTCATCCTGATACAGGTCTGACGAGCCCGCGAAGCGCGTGGCCAGCTGCCCCGGCGTCACGTTCTCCACGCCCATCTGGTTCTGGTCCTTGCGGAAGGTGTCGCGGAACGCGCCGTTCCACTCCCGCCACTTCGCCGGGAAGTTGCCCACCTGGTAGGAGTTGCCGCCAATGGCCCACGGCTCCGCGATGAAGTCCGTGCCCGCGCCACCCGCCTCCGGCCGCGGATCCAACTGCGTGGTGATCTGGTTGAGCGCCGTGTTCGGGTTGTCACGGTCGAAGAAGTAGCCGTCGTGGGTGTCCGTCTGGTGCTCGTAGATGTTGCCCAGCACCGACGCCAGGTCGAACCGGAAGCCGTCCACGCCCAGCGTGTCCTTCCAGTACGACAGCGAATGCAGGATGACGTTGCGGGCCGTGGGATTGAACGTGTTGAAGTTGCCGCCCACGCCCGTGTTGTCCCAGTTGAACTTCATGTCCTTCGTCAGGCTGTAGTACGTGGGGTTGTCCAGGCCCCGGTACGACATGACGTTGTACGTGCTCGGGTCGCCGCTGATCCACCCGCCGCCTTCGCCGGTGTGGTTGTAGACCACGTCCACCAGCACCTTGATGCCAGCGTCGTGGAACGCCTTCACCATGGCCTTGAACTCGCGCGTGGGGCCACCCGGCGTCTGGTCGCACGCGTAGCGGCGGTCCGGCGCGAAGTAGCTGAGGTTCATGTAACCCCAGTAGTTGTCGCCCGCGGTGCTCGCGACCGTGTCGTTGTTGCCGTTGTCCGTCTCGTGCAGCGGCAGGAACTCCACCGCCGTCACGCCCAGCGCCGCCAGCTGCGCGGCCTTCTGGCCCGCCGTCTTGTAGGTGCCCAGACAGGCGGCATCCAGCCCGGAGCCGGTGTCCTGCTTCGTCAGGCCGCGCAGGTGCACCTCATAGACGATGTCGTCCTTGAAGGCGCGCGTGGGCTTGGTGCCGGTGGCCGTGGTGTCCGGCGCCAGCACGATGCCCTTGGGCGCGAACGGGCCGCTGTCCTTGTAGCGGTGCAACGGACCGGACGCGAACACCGTGCCGTCCGTGTTGCTGGGGTTCACCGGGTCGTGCGACAGCTCCAGCGCGTACGGATCCCACAGGAGCTTGTTCGGGTTGAAGCGGTTGCCTGCGGAGTCCACGTCCGCGATGAAGCCCACCGTGTTGTTCGTCTTGCTCCAGGCGGAGTTGTACGTCCAGTTGGGACCCCACGCGCGGTAGCCGTAGTAGACGGTGCCGGTGACGCCGTAGCTGTTCTTCAACGTGGAGACGGAGACGGTCTTCGACCAGACGTTGGTCGTCGCGTTCTTCGTCATCACGTAGCTCACGGCCTCCTGCGCGCCCTGGGCCGTCTTGTAGATCCACACCTCGATGCGCGTGGCGCGCGACGAGTACACGTTGAAGGTGATGTTCGCCTGCGTGGCGTCGTACTTCGCGCCCAGCGTCCAGGTGAGCAGCTCCTGCTCGCGCTGCGCGATGTCCTCCACGGCGGGCGCGGAAGGAACGGGAGCGGGGGCTTCGTCAGGTGTTTCCGGGGAGGCGCAGGAGACCAGCGCCGAGGCGAAGCCCACGGCGACGAGGGGATGCCACCGCGTGAGCCAGGGGCTCCGGCGGTGACGACGGGGAGGGGTCATCATGGATGTGGCTCCAGACGCGGCAAGCGAGGTTCACGACCGCTGCGGGGCCACCGGGCCCGCGACTGCCCGGGGCCCATCCGGTTCACCACCCCCACGACGGTGAAGTCAACCGCACGTTCCCCCACTCGCGCACCCGGGCCCGCTCGCGTGTGACGCAGGACATGGCCCGGTGCGTCAAGGTGTGTGGCCTCCCTGTTTCACGAGGGAGGTCACACGCTGGAAGACCGCTTCAGGGCGTGGGCGCCGGAGGGGCGACGCAGGTCTTGCTGGCCCCACACACCAGGTCGAGCGCGCAGTCCTCGTCGCCCACGCACTTCGTGCCCTGGGGGCAGTCGTAGCCGCTGCCGCCGGTCATCCCGCTCACCTTGAAGTTGTTGTTGGTGACCTTCTCCGTCATCGCCTGATTGCCGATGGAGCCCTTCAGCTTGTGGGAGACGTTCACGGTGATGGAGCTGGCGACGACCGACGCCTGGATTTCGAACGACTCATCCACCGCGGTGATGGCGTCCCGGATGAGGAGGGCGACCTGCGCCGCGGACGTGCCGCTCGTCACAGCCACCCGCTGGTTGGCGGGGTTCTTGAGGCTGTTGTTGCGATCGAACTCGAAGGTGACCGGCGTGTTGATGCCGTCGCTGATGGTGAACGTCTCCTCGTCGCCCAGGTTCGACCCGGACGTCGCCGTGATGGTCCCCGTCGCCGCCGTCAGCGTCTTCGCCTTGCAGGTGGCGCTGCACGAGCCGCAGATGAGGGCGTTGCCGTCGTCGCAGACCTCGTTCGCCGGGTTGGGGTCCTGCACCCCGTCCCCGCACACGTTGCCCGTGAGCGAGAGGACCGTCTGGCAGTCGCTGCTGCAGCGCTTGCAGCTCGCCGTGCCATAGGCGCAGGCGGTCTCCGTGTTGGTGTTGCCGTCGTCACAGGCCTCGTGGGCCGAGTCCAGCACGCCATCGCCGCAGACGTTGCCCGTGAGGGGACGCAGCTCCTTGCAGTCGCCGCGGCACACCTGGCAGCTGGCCTGGCCGTAGGGGCAGGCCGTCTCCGTGGCGGTGTTGCCGTCGTCGCAGACCTCGTTCGCGGCGCTGGGGTCCTGCACCCCGTCCCCGCACACGTTGCCGCCGAGCGCCAGGAGCGTCTGGCAGTCGCTGCTGCACCGCTGGCAGCTGGCCTGGCCGTAGGGGCAGGTGGTCTCCGTGGTGGTGTTGCCGTCGTCGCAGACCTCGTGGGTGAAATCCGCCACGCCGTCACCGCAGACGTTGCCCGTGACGGGCACCAGCTCCTTGCAGTCGCCGCGGCACACCTGGCAGCTGGCCATGCCGTAGGGGCACGAGGTCTCCGTCCGGGTGTTGCCGTCGTCACAGACCTCGTTGGTGGCGTCCTTCACGTTGTCGCCGCAGACGTTGCCCTGGAGCGGGAGGACCGTCTGGCAGTCACCGCTGCACTTCTGGCAGCTGGCCTGGCCGTAGGGGCAGACCGTCTCCGTGGTGGTGTTGCCGTCGTCGCAGGCCTCGTGGTCCGCGTCCCTCGCGTTGTCGCCGCAGACGTTGCCGCGAACCGACACCAGCTCCTTGCAGTCACCGCGGCACACCTGGCAGCTGGCCTGGCCGTAGGCGCAGGCCGTCTCCGTGGCGGTGTTGCCGTCGTCGCAGACCTCGTGGGTGGCGTCCTTCACGTTGTCGCCGCAGATGTTGCCCTGGAGCGTGAGGGTCTGCTGGCAGTCCGCGCGGCACTTCTCGCAGCTCGCTTGGCCGTAGTCGCACGCGGTCTCCGTCTTGGTGTTGCCGTCGTCGCAGGCCTCGTGGTCCGCGTCCCTCGCGTTGTCGCCGCAGATGTTGCCCGTGCGCGACAGGCTCTCCTTGCAGTCGAAGCGGCACACCTTGCAGCTGGCGGTGCCGTAGGGGCAGGCGTCCTCCGTGTCGGTGTTGCCGTCGTCACAGGCCTCGTTGGTGGCGTCCCGCAGGTTGTCGCCGCAGACGTTGCCCGTGAGCGCGAGCGCGGTCTTGCAGTCGCTGCTGCACGCGTCGCAGCTGGCGGTGCCGTAGTCGCACGCGACTTCCGTCCGGGTGTTGCCGTCGTCGCAGGCCTCCGGGCGGTCCGGCCCGTTGACGTTGACCACGCTGTCGCCGCAGAGGTTCGGCTTGCAGGTGCCCAGGCAGTCGTCGTCGTCGCGCGTGTTGCCGTCGTCGCACTGCTCCTTCGCCACCGTGTTGGTGACGCCGTCGCCGCAGGCCGTGGGGGTGCAGTCCACGTCGCAGATGGCGGAGTTGGGCCCGTCGTCGCACTGCTCGCCCGCCGCGGTGTTGAGGTAGCGGTCGCCGCAGGCCGCGGGCGTGCAGTCCGCGTTGCAGGTGCGGGAGTTGCCCGCCGTGTCGCACAGCTCGCCGCGCGTGATGTTGGTGAAGCCGTCGCCGCAGAAGGCGATGGTGCAGTCCGCGTCGCAGGTGTTGCTGTTGACGGGGCCGGGGTTGTCGCACTGCTCGCCGGAGGACGTGTTCACCACGCCGTCGCCACAGGCGCGCAGCGTGCAATTGGCGTTGCAGTAGGCGGACTCGCCCTTGTCGTCGCACAGCTCGCCCGCGGTCCGGTTGACGATGCCGTCACCGCAGACGCGCACGGTGCAGTTGAGGTTGCAGGTGGCGGACTCGCCCTTGTCGTCGCACTGCTCCTCGCCGTCGCGCACGCCGTTGCCGCAGCCTTCCGCGGACCGGCAGTCCGCGCTGCAGCCGTCCTCGCTGACGTTGTTGCCGTCGTCGCAGATCTCACCCTTGATGGTGTCGAGCACGCCGTTGCCGCAGGTCTCGTTGGACTTGCAGTCGGAGCTGCACCCGTCGCCGTTGATGTTGTTGCCGTCGTCGCACTTCTCGCCCTTGGCCACGTCCACGTAGCCGTTGCCGCAGCTCTCCTGGGAGCGGCAGTCCGCGCTGCACCCGTCGCCGCTGACGGTGTTGCCGTCATCGCAGCGCTCCTCCTTGGAGGGGTCGGTGTAGCCGTTGCCGCAGACCTCGGAGGAGAGGCAGTCCGCGCTGCAGCCGTCGCCGCTGGCGTTGTTGCCGTCGTCGCACTTCTCGCCCACGGCCGTGTCCACGACGCCGTTGCCGCACAGCTCGTTGGACTTGCAGTCCGCGCTGCAGCCGTCGCCGTCCTCGGTGTTGCCGTCGTCGCACTTCTCCTTCGTGACCTGGTCCACGACGCCGTTGCCACACGTCTCGGTGGACTTGCAGTCGCGGCTACAGCCGTCGCCGTCCACGACGTTGCCGTCGTCACATTGCTCGGAGCCCTGGATGACGCCGTCGCCGCAGTCCGTGGAGATGCAGGTGGCCTGGTTCGCGGCGCACTTCAGGCCATCCGGACACACCAGGCCGGCGGGGCAGTCCACCGTGGTGGGCTGGAAGCAGGAGGAGAGGAGTAACAGCGGCGCGGCCAGGAGCAGCAGGGCGCGCGCCATGGAGGAGGGGGAGACGCGTGTCATGCGAGAGCCTCTAGAAACGGAAGGTGGCCACGGCACCGCCCGAACCCGCGCCGAGGAGCGGCGTGACCTGCACGGTCGCCGCCTCCTGGCCCGGTTCGATGCGATACGGCTTGGGTTGGTTGAGGACGGCGAGCACCGCGCCGGTGACGATGACGGCTCCGCCCACGGCGTACCCGGCGATGGCGCCGGTCTGCATCAGGTTGCCCTTCGAGCGCTCGTCGGCGACGGGGGTGGGCGGCACGCAGCCCCCGCATTCGGCGATGCCGGACTCGAAGGCGCGGAAGTGGTCGCGGGACTGGAGGTGCAGGAAGGCACTGCCGCCCGCCACGGCCACGCCCGCGCCCATCACCAGCCAGGGCATCGCGCCGGACCAGCGGCGCTTGTAGCGGATGAGGTCGTCGGAGGTGAAGAGCTTCAAATCCAGCGTCGTCGTCTCGCCGGGCAACAGCGTGCGGCTCTGGTCGCTGGGCACGTAGCCCGCCATCGTCGCGACGATGCTGTGCGCGCCGGGGCGCACCAGCGCCTCGTAGCGGCCGGGGGCCACGAACAGCGTCTGGCCGTCCAGGGTCACCGTGGCGCCGGGCGTGGCGCAGGTGATGTCCACCCGCGCGAGCTGCTTCTCCACCAGCGTCTTGTAGTTGCGGGCGTACTCGTACTTCTCCTTCTCCAGCGGCGCCGGTCCGAAGCGCAGCGCCGCCACCAGGTGCTCGTGCACCTCCACGGGCTGGTCCAGGTTCATCAGCGCCAGCGCGAGGTTGTAGTGGATGGCCGGGTGGTCCCAGCGCGCCAGCGCCTGGCGGTACTTCTCCACCGCCTGCACGAAGATGGATTCCTTCAAGAGCGCGTTGCCTTCGCCGAACAGCGCGAGCGACGCGTCCTGGTCCGTCTTGGAGATGCCCTTGGCCCAGGGGCGCTCGTCCGAGCCGGGCTGCGAGCCCTCCAGCGTGCTGCTGGCCTGCTCCTGCTGGGACTCCACGGCCTTCGGCGTGGGAGGCGGGGGTAGGGGTAGGGACTCGGAGAGGGGCGTGTCCGACGGAGCCGGCGTGGCCTCGGCGGCGGCGGGCTTGCGCTTGCGCTTCGAGGTGCCGGTGCCGGACAGCTTCGTCTTGCCCGTGGCCTTCGGCGCGGGGGTCTTCTTCTTCGTGACCCGAGACGTCTTCGTGGTTCGGGTCCGTGGCGCCGGCTCCTGCGCCAGCGCGGGCACCGACTCCAGCGCCAGCAGCATGGACAACGCGAACGCGGACCTGCTCATCACCCTGTTCTTCAAGATGCTTCTCACTTCAGGACCTCGATGACCGGACTGCCGAGCTGATTTTGCAGACGGGAGACGCGCTCCTTCTCCCGCTTGAGCAACGTGGAGAGTTCTTCCGCCGCGCGGAGGGCCTCCTCGCGGGCGTCGCGCGCGGACTCGGCGCTCTCCTCGGCGCGCTTCTTGGCGCTCCGGGCGCGCAGCTGCGCTTCCTGGGCGCGCTTGAGCGCGGACACCAGTTCGTCGTTCTTGCTGAGCAGCTCCTGGTTGGCCAGGGCCACCTGCGCGTTGGCGGACTCCGCCGCCTGCTGCGCCTTCTGGCGCTCCAGCTCCTTGGCCTGCACCTCGGCCAGACGCTGCTTGGCCTCGGCCTCCGCGCCGCGAGCGTTGGTCTCGGCGGCGCGCGCGATGATTTCCGCCGCCTGGGCCGCCTGGGCCTGCTTCTCCGCCTCCTGCTGCGCGTTGCGGATGACGACGAGCGCCACCACCGCCGCCACCACCAGGAGCCCCAGGAACGTCGCGCTGCCGATGAGCAGCGCCCGCTTCAGCCGGCGCCCCTTCTTCGCCTGCGCGAACACCGCCGTGAGGAAGTCCTGCTGCAACCGGGGCAGCTCTCCCCGGTAGCGCCGCTGGAAGCGCTGGGCCTCCTCCACCAGCTCACCGCGCCACAGCAGGTGCGCGTCGAAGTTCTTGCCCTGCCACTGCCGGGCCGCGTTGCGCAGCTGCTCCAGGAACGCGGAGTCCTCCTGGCCCTCGTCCAGCCAGCGCCGCAGCGTGGGCCAGCTGTGCAGGAGCGACTCGTGGACGATCTCCACCGTGGCGCCCGTGGCGCCGCCGCCGGTCTGCACCACCAGCAGGCGCGCCTGCACCAGGTGGTCGATGAGGCGCTGCATCTCACCGGTGTCCTTGGTCAGCTCGCGCAGCTCGTCCAGGGACACGATGGCGCGCGTGCGCTCCGGGGTGACGAGCCGCAGGAAGAGCGCGCGCACCAGCGTGCGCTCCTGCGTGGACAGGCTCTCCAGCACGCTGTCCGCGTGGCTGGCCAGCGCGCCCGCGATGCCGCCCATGGCCTGGTACGCGCTCTCCGTGAGCAGCCGGTTGGTGACGTCGCGCGCCTCCCACAGCTGCGTGGCGGCGAACTGCAACAGGGGCAGCGCGCCCTGGGACGCGTCCAGGTGCTCCAGCATGCTGGACACCATGGCGGGGCTCTCGAACTGGTAGCCCGCGCGCTCCGCCGGCTGCACCAGCGCGTCCTTCAGGCCCTCGCGGGCGGGCGCGGTGAGGAAGTAGAGCCCCTGGCTGAGCTCCGCCATGAAGCGCTCGTCCTCCGGCACGCGGTCCAGGAAGTCCGAACGGATGGAGAGGATGACGCGGATGGGCGTGGTCGCGTCGTCCGCGATGCCGGACAGGCACGCGGTGAAGGCCATCCGCTCCTGCACGTCCGGCACCAGCGTGTAGAGCTCCTCGAACTGGTCGATGAAGAGCAGGATGCGGCGCTTCTCCCGCCGCGCGCGGCTGCGCAGCACGTTGCCCACGTAGCCGGGCTCCGCGCGCAGCCGCTCCACCACCCGCTGCTGCTCCACCAGGTCGTCCTCGATGGTGGTGGACGAGCTCATCAGCGGCGTGACGATGCTGGCCAGCGCCGACAGGGGGCTTCTGCCGGGGCGGATGACCAGCGCCTCCCACGGCGTGCCGGAGCGCTTGAGCACGGGCACCAGGCCCGCGCGCACGAACGACGACTTGCCCGTGCCGGACGGGCCCACCACGGCCAGCAGCGGCCGGTCGTTGATGCGGTTCACCAGCGCGGCGATTTCACGGGTGCGGCCGAAGAAGCGGTCCGCGTCCGCCTCCTGGAAGGAGCTGAGGCCCGCGTAGGGGCTCTCGTCCACGCGCAGCTCGCGGCTCATGCGGCCGGGCAGGAACGGCTCCAGCGCGCGCAGGAGCGACGCCGCGTCCGGGTAGCGCTCCTCCTTGCGCTTGAGCAGGCAGCGGTCCACGACGGCCGCCAGCTCCTGCGGCACGTCCGGCGCCAGGGTCCTGAGCAGCGGCATGGGCTCGTCCAGCATGCCCGTGACCATCAGCTGCGGACCGCGCAGCGGATCCAACGGGTGCTTGCCGGCGAGCATGCGGAACAGCATCAACCCCACGGCCCAGATGTCCGTGCGGTTGTCCACGGCCACGCCAATGCCCCACTGCTCCGGGGACATGAAGGCCATGGTGCCCATGATGGCGCCCTTGCGGGTGAGGTTGGACACGTCCTCGCCCATGCCCTCCACCGAGTGCAGCCGCGGCTGGACCTGGGGGCCGCCCGGGGCGGCCTCCGCGGGATCGTCGCCCTGGAGCACCTTGGCGATGCCGAAGTCGAGCACCTTGATGGCGCCCGAGTCCGTCACGACGATGTTCTCCGGCTTCAGGTCGCGGTGGACGATGCCCTGCTCGTGCGCGCACACCAGCGCCTTCACCACCGGCACCATCAGCTCCACCGCGCGCGCGGGCGGCAGGCGCTGGTTGCCCAGCACCTTCGTCAGCGGCTTGCCCTGCAGGTACTCCAGCACCATGAACGGGCCGCCGGTGAACTCGCCGACCTCGTAGATGATGACGATGTTCTCGTGGCTGCACCGCGCGGTGGCGCGCGCCTCCAGGATGAAGCGCCGGGTGATGTCGGCGTCCTCGCTGTGCAGGAACTTGATGGCCACCCGGCGTCCCAGCCGCACGTCGCGCGCGAGGAACACCGTGCCCATGCCGCCGG
The DNA here is from genome assembly GCF_054512695.1 of Corallococcus sp. M7. Lineage (NCBI taxonomy): Bacteria > Pseudomonadati > Myxococcota > Myxococcia > Myxococcales > Myxococcaceae > Corallococcus > Corallococcus sp. M7. The sequence goes on along the minus strand of NZ_CM137252.1, from coordinate 8,974,207 downwards.
AGCCCAGCTCACGGATGAGCTCGTAGTGCTGCAGGCGCATGCCCGGGCGCAGCGCGTGGCCCTGGATGGAGGGGCTTGTGTTGTTGCCGGTGTCACCCGTGCCACCACCCGTGCCCGGACGCGACGGCCCGTCCCACGTGGACGAACCCGTGTTGGAGCGCGACGGCGGCTCCACGGGCGCGGGAGCGGCTCCGAAGAGCGACTCCACGTCCGCGGCCTGTGTCCGGTCCGAAAGGTCCGAGGACACACCCGTCACGCCCACCGCGGGAGGCTCCCGCCGCACGGCACCAGCTTCGTTCTTCATCATGTCCGGCCACTTTTCCCGCGACGCATTCACAGCCATGGCGCGACCCGGGCACCTCCGCCCGATGCATCCATGCGCTGGCTACAGCCCCCCCGGCCCTGCCACCACGGGTCGTAATCATACACGGTCACTGAATCGCGGACACTTCACGCCCTTGCATCAGAGGCGTGTCTGTTTTGACCTTGGGGGGCAGGAAGGCAGACGGGCGCAGGGTGCAACGCCTTGTGACATCCCCCCGGACACGCACTCGGAGAGTCATTGCGTCACCGCGACACGAAGTGTCTCGGCCTCATGCGTCGTTCCATAATGGGGGAACTGTTCTGGTGACGCAGGCGGTCAGCGGAGGGTTTCTCCAGAGGGAGAGCAGGCCAAATCCAGCAAAAATCCAATCAATCTGTTTTCCTTGATTGAAACAAGGAATCCATGGTTATTTGGGTTCCCATGGTTCCTTCCACTCCGACCCAGACGCCCGAATCCGGCCCTTCGAGACGGCGTGGGATGCCCTGGGTGCTGGCGGGCGCGGGCCTGGTGGCCGTTCTGGCGGCCGTGGGTCTGGTGTGGCGCGGCGGTGACGGCACACAGGCGCCGTCCGCGGTGGCGGCCCCCGTCAAAGCCACACAGTCCGTGGGGGCTCATGGCGGCGGTGGGGGCGCGGCGGCGGCGCCAGCCGGCGCGGGGGAGGCGGAGGCCGCGGCGCGCCGCTTCTCGGACCAGACGTGCTTCCCGGAGCTGGCGCGCTTCAACGACGGGGTGACGCTGGAGACGTTCCGCGACTGGGCCGCGCCGCTGCTTGCGTCGAAGGACCCGATTGTCCGCGACTACCTGAAGTCGAAGCTCGCGGAGCTGATTGGCGACGACGCGAAGAAGGCGGTGCAGGTGATGGACTGGGCCCGGGAGGCGCAGGGCGCGGAGTTCCAGGTGCTGCTGTCCGGGCTGCGCGGGTCGGACGCGGTGCAGAAGCCGCAGGTCGCCGCGCGGCTCCTGGAGGCGGGGATGGACAAGGGGCTGTCCATCGAGCGGCGCGCGGGCATGCTCTCCGCGCTCGACACGCAGAAGCACCTGACGCCGGACGCGATGGACCGGATGGCGGACTTCGCGCGCGACCCGGCGTCCACCGAGGCGGGCTGGGCCGCCACGCGCACGCTGGGCCGCGTGATGGCGCGCGAGTCGGAGAACCTGGGGGACGCGTCGCCGTATCTCGACCGGCTCATCACCATCGCCACGGACGCGCCGGACGAGCAGATCCGCCACCTGGCGCAGACGGCGCCGCTGCACAACTCGCCCGTGCTGGACGCGAAGGCCTCGGCCCGCTTCGAGCGCATCCTGCGCAGCGAGGGCAACGAGGACGGCCGCGACGCGGCGGCGCAGGTGCTGGCCATGTCCTCCGACAAGGAGCACGTGCTGAAGACGTTCACGGACGCCTTCCAGCGCGAACAGTCCGTGTGCGTGCGCTGGGCGCTGTTCCGCTTCTCCGCGCGCGTCGCGGGCCGGGACGCCCTGCCGGTGATGGCGAGCATGGCGACCGTGGATCCGCGCTTCCAGCCCCTCTACGGCATCTTCGAGACGCTCTACGCCCAGGGCAACGTCGACTTCATCCGCGTCTGGAACGAGCTGCCGGACCAGAACCCCTTCGGCTGCATGGACCGCCACAACTAGGAGCCCTGACGCATGCCTCGCATCCTCAAAGGTCTTCGCGCGCTCGGTGGCCTGACGCTGATGCTCGCGTCCCCGGTGGTCACCGCGCAGTCCACGCCCTCCGCCGCGAAGCCCGCGCTGAATGGGGAGAGCTGCTCGGTCCGGGGGCTGATGGATCAGCTCCGCCAGGGGATGGGCTCCAGCTCCAAGGCCTACCGCGAATACCTCCAGGCCGTGCTGCGCGAGGCCGCCGTGTCGCTGCCCTCCGGCGAGCTGCACGCGGCGTTCGACCGGGAGACGGACCCGATGATGGTGGAGCAACTGGCCGCGGCGCTGGTGGCGCGCAGCGAGCGCGAGGCGGAGAAGGACGCCATCCAGGCCGTGGCCCGCCGCGCGCTGGAGGACCGGGACCCGTCCGTCCGCGCCGCCACCGTCCGTGCCATGCGCCGTACGGGCGCGCTGGAGAAGACGGGGGACATGTATGAGCGGCTCATGCGGGACGGCTCGCCGGAGGTCCGCATGGAGGCGGCGCAAAACCTCATCGAGGACAACGCGTTTGTCTATTCCGGCCATCACGGCCCGGCCACGGACATGGCGGTGAACGCGGCGACGGCGTCCACGGATCCGAAGGTGACGGCGAAGATATTGGAGTCCCTGGACACGCGGAGGATGGGGCAGGAGGCGGGGCAGAAGCTGCTCGGGATGCTGGGCCACGAGAGCGCGGACGTGCGGCGCTCGGCGGCGCTCGCGCTGGGCGGCGTGCCGGCGGCGCAGATGGGACCCGCGCGCGAGGCGCTGGTGGGCATGTACCGGGGCGAGCGGGACGCGGGGGTGCGCAAGGCGCTGGTGCAGGGCATCGCGGAGCTGGGCTACGCGGACGCCGTGCCGGAGCTGCGCAAGCTGCGGAGCGTGGACCCGAGCATGGCGCCGGAGATCGACGCGTGGATCCGCGCCCTGGAATCAGGTGTTCAGGAGTGGGGCCTGCTCCTGAGAGAGAAGCAGCGGCTGCAACAGGTCCGTTGAGCGGCACCTCATGGGGCCGGACCCGCCGGCCCGAAAGGAACACCCCCGATGCGTCACATGAAGAAGAAGGCCTTCGCGGCCATCCTGGCCCTCGCGGTTCCCTCGGTCGCGGCTGCGTACTCGTACACGGTGAAGTCGCCCTTTCCGGGCACGGTGACGGCGACGACGTACTACTCCAGCGGCACGTTCCACGGCGCGTTGGACATCTCCAGCGGCCGTTGCAACTACTGGGGCGTGGAGACGGGCGTGATGGCGTCGCTGTCCTGGAACGTGACCATCCGCACGTCGGGCGTCTATTGCAACGGCACGGGCAGCGGCACGCAGAACGAGGCGAAGCACGCCTTCTCCAACGGCCGGACGTTCCGTCTGTGGCACTTCATCAAGACGTCGGACTCGTATGACCGCACGTGCAACCGCTGCCAGGTGGGCAACGAGGGCGGTACGGGCAACGCCACGGGTCCTCACGTCCACGTGCAGTATGACCAGTCCGGCAGCAACCTGACCGGCTGGTACTCCGGCTACACCACCAAGGGTGAGGCCGTGGACCGCTCGGAGACGATCGGCGTGATCCAGTAGTTCCGGAGTGACCGCCGGAGGCGGAGCGTCGTGGGGCGCTCCGTCGCCGGTGGGTTGGGGAATCAGTAGCAGAAGCTGTTGCAGTACGGCGCGCCGCCAGGAGTCAGGTGGGACTGTTGGAGGCGATAGGCATCGCGGCCGGAGCGTGCGCGACCCGCGTGGATGCGGCGATACAGAACTGCGCGGCCCAGTACAGCAGCATGACGGCATAGCCCAGGCCGGGCAGGGGTGCGACGAAGAGCCGGATGGAGAGCAGCCCGTCGCTGGCGGTGAACAGCAGCGCGCCCAGGAACGCCAGCCATTGCTCGCGACGCGAGAGGGCCACGTCTCCCATCATGGCCGCCGCGCGCCAGCCCATGGTGCAGATGACGGCGACGTAGGCCGTCACCGGCGGAGCCATCCCGCCCAGGCCGGGCCACAGCGCCACGGTGGCTCCCGCCGCCAGCAGCAGGAAGGGCAGGGCACGCACCAGGGCCAGACGCCGCGTCACGCAGAGGAACGCGGCGGCGTAGCCCACGTGGGCCAGCAGGAACGCGCCCAGTCCCGGCAGGAACAGGTCCGGGCCCACCTCCAGCAGCACGTCTCCGAGCAGTGACAGCGCCAGCCCCGCGAAGATGAGCCGCGCATGGCGCCCCCGCGCGGGCCACAGCCACAGCAGCAGGCACACCATGGGCAGCGCCTTGGTGACGAGCCGCGCCTCCCGGGGCCCCACGTCCATGACGAAGAGGAAGCCCACCGCGCCCGCGAGGCCCGCCGCCGCCAGGAGCTTCGTCCCACCTGTCCACGACTCGCGCATGGGGCGGCACCTTAATCCTTTGCATTACCCGCGCGGGACGAGGCTCAAAGCAAGTGCGTTCCGTGTCTCCAGGCGTTGCGGACAGGTCAGGAAAGACTCGATTGCGTGAAGAATGTTTCCAGTGGGTCCTTCCATCACGCAGCCCCGCTGAAGCATACGGACGTCCAGCGGCCCGCGCTGAAGCTTTGCCAGCCGGCTGCTGTTCCAACTCAAAGGGAGATTCCCCATGCGTCTGCCATTCGCAGGTCCGCTCGCGCTTGCCGCGTTGATCAGCTGTTCCCCTCCGCCGCTGGAAGAGAGTGGGCCGGCCTCCGCGAGCTCGCGCGCGGGTCTGCTTTCACCACAGCCTCAATTGCTTGCATCCGCAATCAATGCCCCTTCGGACGGGCTGGCCTATGTGACCCTCACCGTCACGCCTCGCGATGCGAACGGTGAACCGCTGGGGACGGGACTCCATGTGGAGGTCCTGAGCAGTGATGGGGCGGTCACGCTGGGCGGCACGGGGACCTCCGCGTGCTCCGTGAACGCTCCGGGCGCGACGTGCCTCACGGCGGTGGACTCCGGCGCGGGGAGCTACGTCGTCACCGCGCGCAGCTCCACGGCGCTGACCGTGCCCACGACCTTCTCCGCCACCGTCACGGATGGGAGCGGCACCACCACGCTGCCGGACACGGCCTCCGTCACGTTCGACTCGGCGCTCTTCAGTGGCAGCGCGGGCACCACCATCACCACCGGCGCCGTCACCCTCACGTCCAGCAACGCGGGCGGCCGGAACCTCTACATCACCGGCGGCACCGTCACGTTCGACGCCAGCACGGTGGGACAGACCTTTGGTGACGTCTTCATCACCGGCGGCACCGTGACGCACCTCCAGGCCACCAACGCCGCCATGTTCAAGCTGGACGTGCTCACCGGCTCCTGGAACCTGCTGGGGGGCTCCATCAACACCACCAACAAGGGCTACGGCATGACCTGCTTCGCCAATGGCTCGTGCAGCGGCAACGGCCTGGTCAGCTTCGGTCCGAACGGCGTGCCGTCGGCTTCGCTCGCGGGCACGAGCAAGCTTTACGGTGCCAGCCACGGTGGCATGGGCTCAGGCAACTACCGGATGAACATCTCGCAGGCCAACAACAACCAGGCGGGCAACGCGGGGACGACCTACGGCGACTACCGCGACCCGAAGTTCCCCGGCGCCACCAATGACACCTACTCGGGCACCCATGGCGGTGGCGTGGTGCGCATCACATCCACGGGGCCCTGTGTGCTGGGGGGTTCGGCCACTATCGCGGCGTCCGCGACGTTCAATGCGGCGGGCGGCTCCATCAACCTCCGCTGCGGCGCCATCGTCTCCACGGGCTGGACGGGAACCCTCGTCGCGGACGGCGGCCAGGGCGCGGGGAACTCCTCCATTCCGCTGGGCGCGGGCGGCGGTGGCCGCATCGCGCTGGTCAGCACCGGTGATGCCGCGACGATGACGGGCACGGTGAGCTACCCGCCCACGAACCTCACCGCGCGCGTTCACGCCTTCGGAGGCGCGCCTGCCAACTCCAGCTACGTGGTGGGCGCCGGTGGCGCGGGCACCCTCTACCTGAAACACAGCGGGCTGACCTGGGGCGACCTCATCATCGCGAACAACTCGCCCGCGCATTACCAGAACGAGGGCACCACCCGGCTCCCCGCGCTGGCCGGCACCGTCACGGCGAACGTCACCACGGGCGCCACCGCCATCCCTGTCTCGGTCGCCAGCACCATGTTCAACGCGACCTACTACGAGAACGCGGGCGCGCCGCTGAACTTCAACCCCGCGCTCACCCAGGTCACGACCCCGTCGTCGTCCTCCATCTACAACGGTGTGTTCGCGGGCGGCTGGCTGCGGCCGGACATCACCGCCGCGGGCGGGGCGCTGCTGGATCCGTCCAACCTGGTGAGCGTCACCACCAACGCCGTGGGCACCCTGACCACGAGCGCCGTACCCGCCGACGTCGTGTCCGGCGCGTTCTTCCGCAGCGTGGACGTGCTGGACCACCTGGATGTGCTCGGCAACGCCATCCTGGAGACCAACGGCGACATCCACGTCCTCTCCGGCAACACGACGAATTCCGGCGCGCCCACGATGACCGTGAACGGCCTGGTGCTCTTCGACACGACGAGCGGCCGGACGGGCCGCATCGAGTACGCGGCCGGCGCGGTGAACGTCGTGCAGTCCACGCAGGCCATGCCGCCCATCGGAGGCGGGACGCTCGTCGCGGACAACGTGACGGTGTCCGCGGGCTCCGTGACCGTGCCCGCCATCATCGCGTCCGGTGACGTGACCTTGAGCGGCGGCACGTTGGTCACCAACTCGCTCCAGGCGGCGCGCTACGCGCAGAGCGCGGGCACCCTCAAGCACTACCTGCCGGTGTTCAAGACCTCGCCGGCCGCCGCGCAGGTGTCCAGCCTCCAGATGACGCTCGCGCAGACCTTCAGCCTCACGGGCGGCGCCGTGGACGTCGCGGGCCTGGGCTACCCGGCGGCGATGGATGCCCAGGGCTCTCCGCTGACGATGTGGGGCTTTGGCGCGACGGGTCCCTCGTCGGCAACGGGCTCGGCGGGTGGGTACGGCGCGGGCCATGGCGGCGTCGGCGGCGGGTACGCGGCCGGCTCGGTCCGGGGCATGGTCTACGACGACTATCGCGACCCCCGGTATCCGGGCGGAGCGGGGACCACGGTCGGCGCCTCGCCGTCGTACCTGGGCTTCCGCAGCCCCGGTGGCGGTGTCTTCCGGCTCAATGCCGCGGGCGTCTGCACGCTGGGCGGGACGTCCCTCATCAAGGCGGGCGCGGTGACCACGGGCGCCCAGTACGGCGCGGCGGGAGGCTCCATCTCCCTGCGCTGCGGTGGCTTCGACACCACGGGCTGGAACGGCACCCTCACCGCCAACGGGGCGAATGCGTACAACTCCAGCTCGGTCGGCTCCACGCGCGCGGGCGGCGGCGGGCGCATCGCGCTGGTGAGCACGGGGGATGCCTCCAGCTTCGTGGGGGCCGTGGGCTACCCGTACCCCGCGACCAGCGCGCAGCTCCAGGCGCGGGGTGGCACGGGCATCAACGCCACGTACACCGACGGTGGCGCGGGCACAGTGTTCCTCAAGCACGGCGGCGTGGCGTACGGCCAGTTGATCATCAACAACAACAACCAGACGCACTACGCCACGGGCGGCTACACCCCGTTCGTCTCCCTCGCGGGCACGGTCAGCAGCGCGGCCAATGCCGGTGACACGTCGCTCAGCGTCAACATCACCAGCACGCCGCTGCACAACTCGGCCGCCTTCAACCAGCTGCTCGCCGGCATGTGGCTGCGGCCCGACACCAGCGTGAACAGCGGAACCCTGCCCGCGGACAGCCTGGTCATGGTCGCTGGCAACGCCTTCGTCAGCACCACGCAGTCGCAGCTGACGACGTCGCCCCTGCTGGCCCCGGTGCCGGCGGGCGCGAGCTTCAAGAGCGCCGACCTCTTCGACGTCTACAACGTCGTGGGTGGGGCCATCACCCAGACGAACGGCGACCTGTACGTCGTTCCGTAGCGCCCGTGGAGGGCTCCCAGGTGGCTTCGGGTCCACCTGGGAGCCCGCCCCGGCCCTGTCAGGGCGCCCTGTCGAAGTGGGCCTCCAGCTTCACGTCCGAGTAGGGCGTGCTGGCCACGAGCATGAGGTAGTAGTACCCGCCGGTGGTGGGGGAGGGGATCTCCACCGTCTCGTCATTGCCTGGGAGGGAGGGCCGGAAGTCATACACGGTCTTCGTGGGCCAGGTGCCGGCGCGGACATACAGGTCCGCGTTGCCCGTGCCGCCGCTCGCCACGAAGCGCAGGTTGCGCGCGCGGGGAGGCACATAGAGATAGAAGTAGAGCACCGTGCCGGTGGAGGCCAGCGGGCCCCGGTAGCAGTCGTTGTCGAGCTGCTGGGGGTTGGACGCCGTGCAGGCAGGAGTCGGCCCGGGGCCGGGGCCAGGGCCGGGCGGCACGCAGAGACCCGGATCCGTGACCCTCGCGACGCAGTCGATCCACTGGTGGAACTCCACGTCGTTCGCCGTGCCCAGCGCATCCAGCGACTGGCGGTACGCCGTGTAATTGCCCGTGCGGAACTGCTCGAGGAAGGTGCCCACCTGAGCCGGGTGCCGCTCGAACATGAACCGCGTGGCCAGGTAGCCCCATGCGTACACGCGGTCGGTGCTGCTGTTGTAGTCGTTGCGCAGGACCTCGCTGAGCTGGAAGGCCTGGGTCTTGCCCTGCGTCACCGCGCTGGCGTTGTCGTTCTTCTTGGAGATGTACTCGGCCAGTCCCTCGATCCACCAGACGGTGGGCTGGCTGATGCTCAGGTTGAAGTCGCCCTTCATGTTGAAGCGGCCATCCAGGTAATGGACGTACTCGTGGCGCAGGTTCCAGACTTCGAAGGCGGGCCGCAGCCACTCCGCCTCGTAGGAGATGAAGCGGGCCTGGTTGCCGGAGGCGGCGGGGTTGCCCTCCAGGTACATGCCGCCGTTGTTGGTGTTGATGCCAAACAGCACGCCAGCGTAGTTCTGGTAGTCGACGCTGCTGTCGAAGACGATCACCTCCAGGGACGTGTTGTTGTCACTGGCCACGGGCACGCGGTTCGTCTTCAGCGTGTCGTGGAAGTCCGCTTCCTGCGTGGCGAGCTGGTCGCAGCTCTGCGTGAGCTGGGGCGCCGTCAGGTCCTGCGCGCGAATGCGCAGGGTGGCGCCACAGGTGTGGGTGATGCCGAGCACCGTCTGCTCCACCGTCCGGCGGAAGTCGCAGGTGCCGTAGTAGGCGCAGTGGGCCTTGTCGTAGAAGTCGACCATCTCCGCCGCGCCCATCCAGAGGCCCGCCGAGGGCCCGGTCATCGAGTGGTTGTCGATGACCGCCTTCACCTTGGGGCGCGCCAGGTCCCGGAGCGTTCCGGTGTGCCTGAGGAAGCGGGCCAGCTCGCGCGCCGCGTTCAGGGTGAGGTACTGGTTGGAGGTGCCCAACAGGTGTTCCGTGCGGGGGATGAAGGCTTCGAGCGAGTCGAGGATGGACGGGTCCGCCTGCACGGCCGCCAGGAAGTCCGCGTTGGAGTGGCCCCGGTAGAGGCCCTGGTAGACGCCGTTGATGGCGCCCTTCATGTAATAGAAGGGCTCCGCGTTGGCGTTGAAGCGGTCCAGCAGGCCCTGGAGCGTGCCCAGCTGCCCGGCGGTCTCCCCAGCGCTGTCGATGAGGGTGACGAACTCCCGCAGCACCACGCCGTGCGCGTCGTTGACGTCCGTGAAGTGGGGGTTGGCGACGAAGGCCGCGAGCGCCGGGCGGATGGCGTCGCGCAGCGGAGCGCCATAACCGCCCACCGTGCCTGACTGGTAGAACTGCACGAAGTAGCCGGCGCGCAGGAACAGGATGAGCTGGAGCGTCCGCGCGGAGTTGTTGCCCACGTATTGCCAGGCGCTGACGGTGAGAGCGTTCGAGAGGGTGACCATCTTGCTCTCGTTGAAGATCTGACCGGACTGGGGGGCCGTGACATAGAACAGCGAGTTGAGGCAGCCCTCCTCGGAGCCCTTCACGAGTGAGACCAGCTCGCCGCCACTGGCGGACGCGAAGGCAGCCGGCTCACAGGCCACCAGGGACTGCGACCGGGCGTCAGGGGAGCGCTGCTGTCGCGGTGGCTCGGGGGCGAGATCCGGCTCGCGCTCGTCGGGCTGGAGGCGCTGATGGGTGTGCTCCAATCCGTGGCTCCGCCAGGAGGCCCCGGCGGGCGGGGGGGTACCAGGACGGGCGAGCGCGCCCGTCGCGAACAGGATGAATCCGACAGCGAAGGGGATGCTCCAGCGATACCAATCCGTGACGGGACGGCGCATGGACGCGTGCTCCTCAGTGGCTTGGGCTGATTCGAGTTGAATCTGAATTAGCAGACAGGTCTGACAGGGTCTGTCGAAGGCCTCGCGTCACGTTTAACTCGGCTTAATTCAATTCGGGTCCGGCTCCGCGTGACTTGGGGAAACGACGTCTTCATCTCCGAGGCCGCTCCCGATGATCCAGTTCTCGCGCTTCATGCCCCTGGCCGTCCCTCCTCGCCCGCAGCCCCTGCCGGCTCCGGCGGGGAAGGGGCAACCGGCGCCCCAGCCCCAGCCGTTCGGCTCGATGTCCTCGTTCGACGCCACGCCCGCGCCCGCGAGCAACCTGCACACGGAGCGGTTGGGAGACGGCAGCGCCAACTGCCTGGAGAAGGCAATGGGGCTGGCGCGGCCGGGGGACTCCATCGTCCTCATGCGGGACGCGAGCGACGGCGTGGGCCATGCACTGGTGCGCAGGCCGGACGGCTCCGTGGTGGACCCCAACCACCCCACGGTGCGCTACGAGACGCTGGGCCAGTGGCAGGCGACGCACCCGGGTTACTCGCAGCCCGTCCCGGTGCCCGCGAGCAAGCTGCAGCAGGTCCTCTCCACGCCTCCGGGGCCCCAGCGCGAAGCCCTCATCCAGAAGCTGGGCCTGTCTGGCGTCGCGGACCGGCAGGTGGCGGATGGCGAGCGCTGGGTCACGCCGAACGATGGCATGAACATCCGGAGCGGTCCGGGGACGAACTTCGCGGACGTCGGGGACGTGAAGGCGGGCGACAAGCTGAAGGTGCTTGGCCAGACCGAGGACGGCACCTGGTTGAACGTGGAGTTGGAGAACGGAACCCAGGCCTGGGTGTTCGAGTCCCTCACCGGGCCCACCGCCGCCCCTCCACCGCCCCCGCCGCCGTATGAGTCCCCCATTCCCAGCTGGATGGCGAACGGCACGTGTCCGCCCGACATCGAGATGCATGTCTGGACCAAGCTGCCCAAGGAGAGCCGCGCGGAGATCATCCAGACCGCCCGCGAGAAGCTGGTGGCGGAGAACTGGCCGATGCCGGAGTTCGACGTCAATGGCCCGCCGCCGGCCTCCGTGGACTCCCTGGTGTGGGACCACCTGCCGCCCGAGGGCAGGGAGTCCCTCTTCCGTCAGGAATGGCAGGCCGCCGTGCGCGAACAGACGGCGCTCATCTTCAATGGTGTCCCCGAAGGCGGCGCGGTGGCGGAGCACCCCTTCCTCGGCGTGGACAGCTCGCTGGGCAATGGCCAGGTGGGGGAGTGGCTCGACAACGCCCTGCAGGTGGGCTCCGCCGCGCAGTACATCAACCTGGAGAAGGCCCTGGGCCCGGGCTGGCGCCAGGTCCACTACAACCTGTGCGGCCCCCTGGCGGTGGGCGCCTCCCTGGGCATGTCACCCAAGGAGGCGCTGACGGCCTTCGGAGCGACGAGCGCGGGCATCCTTAATGGCGGAGGGACGACCACGGCGACCCCCCTGGAGACGGTCTACGAGGCCCGGGGGTGGACGACGGGCTACACGTCGGGGGAGGCGTCGATGCCAGCGCCGGAGGACATGGCGCGGATGCTCGATGACGGCAAGGCGCTCATCGCCCTGGTGAACATCGACACGAAGGGCGCGGACGGCATGCTGACCTTCTTTGACGACAGCACCAAGGCGGTGGCGCACTGGGTGAACGTGCGCGCGGTGGAAGAGAACGGGAACGGCGACTGGACGGTGCGCGTCTACAACCCCTTCGAGAACCGCGAGGAGATCTACTCCTGGGATGACTTCGAGGAGTCCTGGGGGAAGAACGGCGGGCTGGTGCCCTCGACCGAAGTCGAGGGGGAGTTCGTCTTCAAGTTCAACGCGGGCCACGGCCTGCTCGTCGCCACGCCGCCCCCGCCGGACGCCGCGACGGCCCCCTAGGCTGGCGGCGGAGCACCCAGCACCACCGCGCCGCGGCCCCGGCGCTGCTCGCGGACCCACTGCTTGGAGTGGTGGATCTTGCGCAGCATTCCCTGCAGCGAGGGCTGCTGGCTGGCCATGAGCAGCAGGTAGCTCCACACGGAGCTGCCCCGGCGGTTCAACAGCGAATAGGCGAACTGGGTCGCGTCCTGGTTCACGTAGCTGGGGACGTTCTCGAACCACTCGGAGCTGCTGCGCGCCGCCAGTTGGATGGCCAGCAGGGCGGCGCGCCGCTCCTCGTCATACGCCTCCAGCGCGCCAGGCACGTCCGGCTGCGTTCGCAGCTGCCGCGCCAGCCCGATGGCGTCCTGCATGGCCAGCTTCGTCCCGGAGCCGATGGAGAAGTGCGTGGTGTGCGCGGAGTCGCCCATGAGCACCAGGTTGTCGTGGTACCAGCGCTCGTTGGTGATGCGCTTGAAGTTGAGCCACGGCGCCCGGCCCATGCCCTTCAACTGGTTGAACAGCGACTTGCCCTGGAGCCGGCTCTGGAAGATGCCCTCCAGCTTCCGCAGCGTCTCATCCGGTCCCAGCGTGTCGAAGCCCAAGGCCTTCCAGGTCGCCTCCTGGCACTCCACGATGCAGGTGCTGGTCTCACTGTTGAAGCGGTAGCCGTGGAACCAGAGCCAGCCGGCGGGCGTCTCCTCGAAGGCGAAGGTGAAGGCGTCGAACACCTTGTTGGTGCCCAGCCAGATGTACTTGTTGCGCCCCTCCTCCACGTGCGTCTGGAAGTGATGGGCGTGGCGCTGGCGCAGCCGGCTGTTGACGCCGTCGCAGGCGACGACGACATCCGCGTCCATGAACCCGGAGACGTCCGTGACGTCGTGCTCGAAGCGGACGTCCACGCCCAGCCCCCTCGCCCGCCGGATGAGGATGTCCAGCAGCCGGTCCCGTCCCAGCGCGAAGCCGTAACCGCCGATGTGCGTCGCGTACCGGCCCCGCAGGTGCACCTCCTGCGTGTCCCAGCGCGCCGCGGCCTGGGCAATGCGCTGCGCGCTCACCGGGTCGTTGCGGAAGAGGTCGTCCAGCAGGTCATCCCAGAACACGACGCCCCAGCCATACGTCACGCCCGCGGGGTTGCGCTCGACGACGGTGACGTCGTGCCTCGGGTTGGACAGCTTCGCCAGGATCGAGAAATAGAGCCCGGCAGGGCCTCCACCAACACAGACCATCTTCATCGAATCCCCCCAGCGCGCGAACGGCCCGGATGCTACCGGCCTGTCTGGGAAATCGACGCTGGTCGGAAGCGCTGTCCGCCGTTGCTGGCAGGACAGAAGAGGCTTCAGCGGCTCCGGCCCGCGCGCCGCCGGCCCACGCCTCCGGGCCCCGGGGATGGGGGAAGGTGTTCAGCGAGGAACGCGAGGAACGCCGCGAGCCGGCGGCCCGGTCCGCGCCCGGCGGTGTGGACCGCGTGCAGGTCGATGTCCGGCAGCGTGAAGCGGTCCAGCGCGGACACCAGGTGGCCGGAGGCAAGCAGGCCCTCCACGTCCCAGGTGGACTTGAGGACGACGCCCGCGCCCGCCAGGGCCCAGTCCTTCAGCACGCCGCCGTCGTTGGCGGTCCGGTCCCCGGACACTCGCACGTGGAAGACGCGGCCGTCGTCGTCGCGGAACGCCCAGCTCGTCTGCGGCGCGCCCGGACGCGCGAGCACCAGGCAGTTGTGGCGCGTCAGGTCCGCGGGCTTGCGCGGTGGCGGGTGGCGGGCCCAGTACGCGGGCGCCGCGCACACCACGCGCCGGCCGGAGACGATTCGCCGCGCCGTCAGCCGCGAGTCCGCCAGCGGCCCGAAGCGCAGCGCCACGTCGATGCCCTCCTCGATGAGGTCCAGCACCCCGTCGCTCAGCACCAATTCCACGCGCACGCCCGGGTGGAGCCGGAGGAACGCGTCCACCAGCGGGGCCACCCGCTCGCGGCCGAAGTCGTTGGTGGCGGTGACGCGCAGGAGTCCGGTGAGGGGACCCTCGCGTCCGCCCACGCCCGCCTCGCTCTCCGCCAGGTCGGCCAGGATGCGCTGGCAGTCCGCGCGGTAGCCCTCGCCCTCGGGGGTCAGCGACAGCCGCCGCGTGGACCGGGCGAGCAGCCGCACCCCCAGCCGGGCCTCCAGCCGCTGGAGCCCCAGCGTCACCGTGGAAGGCGCCACGCCCCGAGCCCGCGCGACGGCGGACAGGCTTCCCCGCCGGGCGATGTCCAGGAACAGCTCCATCTCGTCGAAGCGATCCATTGTTCGAAACCATCGAACACTGGTTTGCACGGCGTGGCCATTGTTTCGGAGGCTCGCGGACCGCATACCCACGGGTCTCAAGCCGTACTCCTCTTTTCCTGGGACACCCCATGCGCATCGAACTCACTGGAAGGACCGCACTCGTCACCGGCTCCACGGCCGGCATCGGCCTGGCCACGGCGAAGGGGCTGGCGGCGGCGGGCGCCACGGTCATCGTCAACGGCCGCAAGCAGGAGTCGGTGGACCGGGCCATCGCGGCGGTGCGCGAGGCGGCCCCGGGCGCCACGGTGAAGGGCTTCGCGGGCGACCTGGGGACGGCGGAGGCCTGCAAGGCGCTCGTCGCGGCGCACCCCCACTGCGACATCCTCATCAACAACCTGGGCATCTTCGGGCCGAAGGACTTCTTCGACGTGACGGACGAGGACTGGAGCCACTTCTTCGAGGCGAACGTGCTGTCCGGCGTGCGGCTGTCACGCGCGTACCTGCCGGGGATGCAAAAGCAGGGCTGGGGCCGCGTGGTGTTCGTCTCCTCCGAGTCCGCGCTGAACATCCCCACGGAGATGATCCACTACGGCGTCACCAAGACGGCGCAACTGTCCGTCGCGCGCGGCCTGGCCAAGCGCATGGCGGGCACGGGCGTCACGGTCAACTCCGTGCTGCCGGGGCCCACCCTCTCCGAGGGCGTCCGCGGGATGTTCCGCGAGGAGCACGAGAAGTCCGGCCGGTCCTTCGAGGACCTCGCCGTGGACTTCATCCAGGCGAACCGGCCCAGCTCCATCCTCCGCCGTCCGTCCAGCGTGGAGGAGGTGGCGAACATGATCGTCTACGTCGCGTCACCCCAGGCCTCCGCCACCACCGGCGCCGCGCTGCGGGTCGACGGCGGCGTGGTGGACTCCATCGCCTGAAGTCCCACATGTCCTGGCGGTGATTGGTTTTGGAAGTCATGGACAGACAAGCTTCCGCCAGTTGACAGATGTCTGCCTGGGGTTTGCCCTTTCAGGCAGGCATTGATGGCAAGGACTGGTCAATCCCTCCCGGCCCGTGTGAGGCTGGGAGGTCAAATGCAAACGGTCAATTCGGCCAGCCGGGGGGAGTCGGGCCAGGCCGCGGTGGAGTCCGCGCTGGTGGTGCCGTTGATGGTGTTCCTCATCCTGGGCACCCTCCAGCTCACCACGCTGCACCATGCCAGGTTGATGACCGAGTACGCCGCCTATCGCGCGGTCCGGACAGGCATTGTCAATCATGGTGATTGCGAGACCATGAAGAGCGCCGCGTACATGGCGCTCGTGCCGACGCTGGGGCCGCCCGAGTCCGGGGGGCGGGGGCGGACGGACACGCTCCTCAACGCCATGGAGGTCCATGACGCCTATACGATTGGGAGTCACTGGCAACGGAACCAGCGCTTTCCCGACTCGACCCTGGAGCGGGTGCGCGTGGAGGTGCTCAACCCCAGGGCCGGCCCCTACAGCGGCCTCTTTGCCTCCTATGGCTCGCACCTGGGCGGCAGGGAGATCGACTTCGATGACTACCGCGACGCCACCATCGTGGCGGCCAACCTGCTGTCGGTGCGGGTGACGTACTTCTACGAGTTGCGCATCCCGTTCGCGAACTGGCAATTGCATACCTTCTACATGGGCCGGGAGGCCCTGGGCCAATTGGAGGGCGTCACCTTCTTCACCCAGCGGGCCCCCGGAGGCGGCTCCGCGTCCCAGTACCTGGAGGCGGAAGGGGCCAGGCGCAAGCAGGCCTATTTCAAGGAACTCGCCAGGCTGGCCAGTGCTCACACGTACGCGATTCCGGTGATCGCCACCTCCACCATGCGAATGCAATCCAACCTCATCCGGGGCGACGAGGGCCGGGGGCCCGTGTCCTGCGCGGTGGACGGCTAGGAAAGGGGCACCGGATGTTTGGCATGGTCAGGCGGATGCGCCGGGACGAGCGGGGACAGGCCCTGGTGCTCGGGGCCGTGTGCATGCTGGTGGTGGCCGTGGCGGTGATGTCATCCGTCAGCATCGGCCATGGCGTGTATGAGAAGATGAAGCTCCAGGACGCGGCGGACGCGCAGGCCTACACGCTCGCGGTGAAGGAGGCCCGCGCGTACAACTTCCTGGCGTACACCAACCGCGCGATGATCGTTCACTACAACGCCATGCTCACGGTGATGTCCTACGTGAGCCACGCGGTGTACCTGGACCGGACCATCGGGGCCGCGGCGAAGTTCCTGAAGCTCCTCCCGGGCATCGGACCGGTCTTCGCGGCCGTCTCCGCGATGATCAAGGCCTGGGTGAAGACGGTGGAGAAGATCGCCCCGACCCTGGTGAATGTCCTGACCCAGTTGAACATCGCCCTCTGGATTGCCCAGGAGGGGATGCTGTCCTCGACGCTGTATGACCTGTACAGCGACGCGAAACGCGACAAGAGCATCCACGTGACGGACCCGCGGGCGGAGGTGGAGTTCTCCATGGCCCGCAATGCCAGCTTCCGCGACGTGCCGTTGCCCGCGCTGTACTCGGACATCAGCACCATCAACCACTCCAACGCGAAGAACTTCACCCACGTGCTGGACGACGGTCCCCGCAGCAGCAGTCCCACCATGGGGCCGGACCCCACGGGCATGCAGGCGCGAGGCAGGCTCCTCAATCGCAACCGCAACCGACTGTCCGACCCGGACATGGCCAAGTACCGCCTGCTCATGGGCAGCATGGCCAACGCGGTGCGCAGGGACTGGACCGCCACCGGGGAGGGCCCGGTGCTCATCGGGCGCGAGTGGAGCCTGCGGCTGTGCCTCATCGTGGGAGAGCTGCGCGTCCAGAAGACCGCCGACAGTCAAATCAAGAGCTACTCCGAGCGGTTCGAGGGCAACCGCAACGACCAGCTCTTCGCGGCGGATGACATCAAGATGGAGGTGCGCCCCGGCTGCGGCCTGGGCTTCCTCGATTGGGCCACCGTCTTCGAGCTGCATTTCCGCGTCGCGGCGGACGCGCGCAATGGCTTCCATCAGGAGTATGGCAACCAGAAGGTGTCCGCCCACCATCCATGGCAGGGCATCACGCCGTTCGTCACCTCCGACACCAGCTTCGTCGACCCCTGGCACAACCACTTCGGCTACCCCTGCAACATGGTGGTGCTGAGCAAGGACATGGGCGCGGAGCGTGGCGATGGCGGGGACGGGAGCCAGAAGGAGGTCTTCCAACTGGACAACCTCAGCCGGAACCACTTCCTGCGCAAGCAGGGGACCGGCCGCTTCAACTCCGGCATCGCCGAGTCGCAAGGCACGACGAACCAGCAGGAGGGCATCCAGGAGTCCGTGCTGGACATGACCTGGAAGTACGTCGGGGGCAAGCAGGATGCCTTCGCCCAGGACTTCCGGCAGTACTCCGGCGGAATGATGGCCATGTCCGTGGGACGCGCCATCTACCACCGGCCAGGTGAATGGAAGGAGGAGCCCAACTTCTTCAACCCCGTCTGGACCGCGCGCCTGGCGCCCGTGCAGACCCACTGGGACGAGGAGAACCTGGGGTGGCTGATCCCCTCCTACCGGGACGCGAAATGGCTGTTCAACGGCGTGACGTACTGAGGAAGGGGCGGCTGATGCGTTCCATGTCCCGGAGCCGGCGGGGCTCCGCCACGGTGGAGCTGGCGCTGCTGGCCCCCCTCTTCGTGGCGCTGCTCCTGTGGGTGAACTACTTCTGGGAGGTCCAGCGCGCGCGCCTCAAGGCCGCGCAGCTGGCGCGCTTCATCGCCTTCGAGCGCGTCGCGCGCTCGGACCTGACGGGCATCACGGGCGATGCCCTTCGGCGCTTCCAGGACCTGGACGGCGCCACGGAGGATGGCGAGCTGGGAAGCGCCTACCGCAACGAGGTGACCCTCTCCGCCAGGATGCAGGACGCGGACGCACCCTTGAAGCGCCTGGGACTGGCGGACATCGCGGCCGCGGCGGGTGCCTCCGGGTCGGTGGGCGGGACGCTCGCGGCCCTGGGCAGCACGCCGGAGCAGATGGCGCGGCGGATGGGGCTGGACACCCGAACCGGCGCGGTCCAGGTCGACGTGGAGGTCCGCCTGGTGAATCACATCATCCCCCAGGCGATTGGCCTCTACACCACGGGCTTCGGCGACTCGCGGCTGGACCTGGTCTTCCGGGAGAACTTCTACGTCTACCACGACACCTGGAGGGCCTGGCGCCACGGGGACCGGCCGTCCCAGAGCTACGACCGGGTGGAGCAGCTGACGCGCGACCGCGTCCGTCCCATCGTCTACGCGGGCGCCGCCGATTCGGGCGTCGTCAACGCCATCAGCAACGCGCTGCAGGTGCTCCAGCTCGACTCTCCCTTCGACGCGGCGTACATCCGCGACTCCATCCGGCTGCGCCACGTGGAGGAGCCCGGCGTTCCCACCGTCACCGCCACCCGGATGACCCCGGGGGACGTGCTGGAGGCGGCGTACTGGCTGGATGACACGAACTGGTGCCTCGGCTCCTGCGAGCCCCGGGAGATCCAGATGAAGCGCGGCCTCATCCCGTCCAGCGGCTACGGCGCCAACTGGCCCATGCGGGCCTACCGCTGCCGTGGGCCGTACTTCCAGGGCGCGAGCGAAACCGGCTTCCCCGAGGCCGAGTACGTGAAGACGGGAGAGCGCGGCTACTTCCACGAAGCCAACGACGCCTGCACCGGCTTCCAGAGCAAGGAAGAAGACGAATGAACGGCTGGGTGTGGAGAGGCTACCGCTGGTTGCGCAGACCCCGCTCGCGAGGCCAGGCCGCGGCGGAGTTCACCCTGCTGCTGATGGCCCTGATGTTCGGCACCCTGGCCATCACCACGTTCGCACCGGACATGTTCGCCGCGCTGACCATCTACGTCCGCGGCTACTACTGCGTGCTGGGCTATCCCTTCGGGTGATGCAGGGCCCTTCCAGGGGCCGAGCGGGGCGTCGCGTGTGCAACAGTGTGGGCCTCCGCCGAGGTTCAAGGGCGTGCAGGTCCGGCGATACACCGTCGCATCCTGCCCTGCGGGGGATTAAGCCTGAGGACTCGGTTCCCCGGGTGGGACCCTCCAGGACTTCATGCCCAGCACGACCCATCACGCCCCCTCGCCATCCCCTTCGTTGAGCGCGGTGGGACGCGCACTTCCTCCGCATTACGCCAGCCAGGAGCAGCTCATCGCGGCGCTGCGCGACCTGTGGGCGACGAAGCACTTCAACCTGGAGCGGTTGGAGGATCTGCACCGCAACGTGCAGGTGGGCGGCCGGCACCTGGCGCTGCCTTTGGAGGAGTACCCGGCGCTCGCGACGTTCCAGCAGCGCAACGACGCGTGGATCCGCGTGGCCACGGAGCTGTCGGAGAAGGTGGCGCGCGAGGCGCTGTCTCGCGCGGGGCTCACGCCGAAGGACGTGGACCACATCTTCTTCGTCACGGTGACGGGCATCGCCACGCCCAGCGTGGACGCGCGGCTGGTCAACCGGATGGGCCTGCGCGAGGACGTGAAGCGCACGCCCATCTTCGGTCTGGGCTGCGTGGCGGGCGCGGCGGGCCTGGCGCGCGCGTCGGACTACCTGCGCGCGTTCCCGAAGCAGACGGCGCTGCTCATCGCCACGGAGCTGTGCTCGCTCACGCTCCAGCGCGAGGACCTGTCCATCCCCAACATCATCGCCTCCGGCCTCTTCGGTGACGGCGCGGCGTGCGTGGTGCTGCGCGGCGCGGAGGCCCCGGGTTCCGGAGCCCCGACGGGCCCGCGTGTGGTGGGCTCGCGGTCGGTGTTCTATCCGGACACCGAGCGGGTGATGGGCTGGGACGTGGTGGACACGGGCTTCAAGGTGGTGCTGTCCGCCAAGGTGCCGCAGTTGGTGAAGGAGCACATCCGGGGCAACGTGGATGGCTTCCTCGCGGAGCACGGGCTGAGCCGCAAGGACGTGAAGCACTGGGTGGCGCACACCGGCGGCCCCAAGGTGCTGGAGGGCTTCGAGTCCGCGCTGGAGCTGGAGCCCGGCGCGCTGGAGCGCTCGTGGAAGTCGCTCAAGCAGGTGGGCAACCTGTCCAGCGCGTCAGTGCTCTTCGTGCTGGGGGAGACGCTGGAGGAGGTGGACGCGAAGCCGGGCGACTGGGGCGTGGTGATGGCCATGGGACCGGGCTTCTGCGCGGAGATGGTGCTGGTGCGATGGTGACCGGCACCCAGGCGTTGTTCGCGGGCTTCATGGGGCTGCTCGTCGCGGAGCGGCTGTTGGAGCTGGTGCTCTCCAAGCGCAACGCGGCGCGGGCCTTCGCGCGGGGCGGGGTGGAGACGGGGCAGGGGCACTACCGGTTCATGGTCGTGTTCCACACGCTGTTCCTCGTCGCGTGCGTCGCGGAGGTGTTCGGCCTCCAGCGGCCCTTCTGGGGCGCGTGGAGCTGGGCGGCGCTGGCGGGCGCGGGGGTGGCGCAGGGGCTGCGGTACTGGGCCATCGGGACGCTGGGCGACCGGTGGAACTCGCGCATCATCGTGGTGCCGGGGCTGGCGCCGGTGACGGGCGGGCCGTACCGGTTCCTGCGGCATCCGAACTACGTGGCGGTGGTGTTGGAGCTGTTCTGCGTGCCGCTCATCCACGGGGCGTGGGTGACGGCGGTCGTGTTCACGGTGGGCAACGCGGCGCTGCTCTATGTGCGCATCCGCGCGGAGGAGGCGGCGCTCGGGGCGATGTACTCCGAGGCCTTCGCCCACCGTCCCCGCTTCATTCCGGAGGTTCGCCGTGGCTGACATCGTGACGGAGGCGGTGGCGGAGATCCGCCGCATCGCCCGGGAGGAGCTGGAGTTCGAGGGCGCGGTGGAGCCCGCGCACGACCTGCTCCGCGACCTGCAACTGGACAGCCTGGGGCTGACGGTGCTGGCGGTGGGGCTGGAGAACCGCTTCCGGGTGCTCTTGTCGGAGGAGGACGCGCAGGGCGTGCGGACGGTGGAGGACCTGGCGCGGCTGGTGGCGGCGCGGGTCGAGGCCTCGAAGCCGGACGTAGGAGCGCACCCGTGAAGGGGCCGCCCCTGCCGGCGCTGAAGCACGCCACGGTGAACGCGATGCTGAAGGCGACGTCGCACACGTCGCTGGGGCTGGTGTTCGTGGACGCCTCCGAGCACGAGACGTCCCTGCCGTGGGCGCAGGTCTACCGGCGTGCGAAGCGCGCGGCGGCGGGGCTGGCGCGGCTGGGCGTGCGTCCGGGAGACCGGGTGGCGCTGCTGTTGCCCACGTCCCCCGCGTTCATGGATGCGTACTTCGGCGCGCTCCTGGCGGGCGCGGTGCCGGTGCCGCTGTATCCGCCGGTGCGGCTGGGGCGGCTGGACGAGTACCACCGCTCGACGGCGCGCATGCTTCAGTTGACGGGCGCGGTGGTGGTGCTGACGGACACGCGCGTGCGGCTGCTGTTGGGCCCGAGCATGGCGCTGGCGCGGCCGAAGCTGGGATGTCACACGGTGGACGCGGTGCTGCACGGCGACGAGGACCTGGAGGTGGAGGTGTCCCCCGACGCGCTGGGGCTCATCCAGTTCTCCTCCGGTTCCACGGTGGAGCCGAAGCCGGTGGCGCTGACGCACAGGGCGCTGGTGGCGCAGGTGGCTGCGCTGGAGGCGGCGATGCCGGTGGCGCCGGGCGTGACGCCGGTGGGCGTGAGCTGGCTGCCGCTGTACCACGACATGGGGCTCATCGGCTGTGTGCTCTCGGCGCTGTACTACCCGGGCAGCCTGGTGCTGATTCCGCCGGAGACCTTCCTGGTGAAGCCGGCGCTGTGGCTGCGCGCGCTGTCACGGCACCGGGGCTTCGTGTCGCCCGCGCCGAACTTCGCCTATGGGTTGTGCTTGAAGCGGGTGAAGGACGCGGACCTGCAGGGCGTGGACCTGTCCGGGTGGCTGCACGCGCTCAACGGCGCGGAGCCGGTGTCCGCGGACACGCTGCGTCGCTTCGCGGAGCGGTTCGAGAAGTGGGGCTTCTCCGCGCGGGCGCTGCGGCCGGTGTATGGCTTGTCGGAGGCGTCGCTGGCGGTGACGTTCCCACCGGCGGGCCGGGGACCGCGCGAGCTGGGCGTGGATGCGGACGTGCTGGCGCGCGAGGGGCAGGCGCGTGACGGGGCACGCACGCTGGTGAGCGTGGGCGCGCCGGTGGCGGGCTTCGAGGTGCAGGTGCGAGGCGAGGACGGCGCGGTGTTGCCGGAGCGCCAGGTGGGGCGCGTCTTCGCGAAGGGGCCGTCGGTGATGCGCGGCTACTTCGAGGACGCGGAGGCGACGGGGCGGGCGCTGGTGGGGGAGGGCTGGCTGGACACGGGAGATCTGGGCTTCAGCGCGGACGGAGAGCTGTACCTGACGGGCCGCGCGAAGGACCTGGTCATCATCCGGGGCGCGAACCACGCGCCGCAGGTCTTCGAGGATCCGCTGCTCAAGGTGGACGGAGTGCGCACGGGCTGCGCGGTGGCGCTGGGCTTCACACCCGAGGGTGGCCAGGACGAAGCGTTGCTCATCCTGGCCGAGCGCGCGGAGCGGGGCGCGGACGTGGCGTCGGTGGAGGCGGACATCCGCGCCGCGGTGGTGGAGGCGACGGGCGTGCAGCCGCACACGGTGAGACTGCTGGAGCCGGGGACACTGCCGCGCACGTCCAGCGGCAAGCTGCGAAGAAGCGAGGCGTTGAGGCGCTACCTGGCCGGAGAGCTGACGGCGCCGAAGAAGGTGGGCGCGGTGGGGCTCGCGGTGGAGATGGCGAAGAGCGCGCTGGCGATGGTGCGCGCGGAGCACGACTCGTGAGCCTGGTGGTGCTCGCGTGACTGCCTCGGTACATGGAGCCCGGAGCGCACGGAGCGGGATGCGTCGCGATGCGGTGCTCCGCGTGGCCACCTTGAGGCTCGGGGCACGGCGTACGCTGATGCCGCGCCCTGTGACCCGACGAGGTCCAAGCACGTGAAGCAGCATGACGTGGTCGTGGTGGGTGGAGGCCCTGCTGGGCTCGCGGTGGCCATCACCGCGGCCCGGCGTGGACTGGACACGGTGGTGGTGGAGCGTGCATCCACGCCCGTGGACAAGGCGTGCGGTGAGGGCCTGATGCCCTCCGGCCTCGCGGCGCTGGAGCGACTGGGCGCGCTCGCGCACCTGGACCGGAGTGACAGTTCGCCCTTCGTGGGCATCCGCTACGTGCAGGAGGACGGCAGCACGGCGGAGGGACTGCTGCCCGCGCCCGGTGGTCTGGGCGTCCGCAGACTGGCCCTGTCCCACGCGCTGGCGACCCGTGCGCGCGAGGTGGGCGTGGACCTGCGCGAGCACACACATGTCGTGTCGCACGTGCGCACGCCGGACGGCGTCACGCTGGAGACGCCCGTGGGCCGCGTGTCCGCGCGCTTCCTCGTCGCGGCGGACGGTTTGAACTCACCGCTGCGCAAGGCCGAGGGCCTGGACGTCGAGCAGGACATGCCCCGGCGCTACGGGCTGCGTCGCCACTTCCGGCGCGTGCCCTGGACCCCCTATGTGGAAGTGCACTTCGCCTCTGGCGTCGAGGCCTACGTGACGCCCGCCGGAGCGGAGCGCGTGGGCATCGCGTTCCTCTGGGAGGACGGCACGGTGCCGGGCCGCGTGGGTTTCGACTCGATGCTGGAGCGCTTCCCCCGGCTGGCGGAGAAGCTCACCGGCGCGGAGCCGGACTCCCAGCCTCGCGGCGCCGGCCCCCTGGCCCGCGTGGCCCACACTCGCATCGCGGATCGCTTCGCCCTCGTCGGTGATGCCGCCGGCTACGTGGACGCGGTGACCGGCGAAGGACTCACGCTCGCCTTCGCCTGCGCGGAGTCCCTGGGCGCGCTGCTCCCGGACGCCCTGGCGAAGGGCGCGGGCCGCGACACGCTGCTGCCCTACGAGCGCACCTTCCAGCAGGTGTTCCGAAAGTACGCCTGGACCACGCACGGCCTGTTGATGCTCGCGCGCCGCCCGCGCCTGCGCAGGCCCGTGGTGCGCCTGCTGGGCCGCGCGCCCTGGCTCTTCGAGCGCATCCTCGCCGCCGTGGTGAGCTGACCCGGAAAGCCTGGAGCCACCTGGAACCCGGACGCGGATCCGCACGACCCGGCCCTTGTTCCACCGCCGCGCGCCGGGGACACTCGTCCCCATGGCATCTGGCCCCGCGGCTTCGCGTCCCTGGTTCGCGTTCTCCCTCGACCTGGCTCCGGCCGCGGCGAGCCGGCACCTGCACGGCCTGCCCCCCGTGCCCGACTTCCCCGAGGGCGAGCTCGCCGAGGCCCTGGACGTGGACGTCGTCTATGACGTGCACGTGCCCAACTGGGGCGGCCGGGTCGCACGCCTGGTGGATGCGCCCGGACACCGTCTGTCCGGGCGCCTGCGCCCCGTGGCCACCGAAGCCTGGCCCGTCCTCGCCCGCCTGGAGACCGCGCTCGCCTTCGCCTCCGAGGAGCGCCCGGTGAAGGTTCGCACCGCCTCCGGCACCGTGGTGGACGCCCACGCCTTCACCCCCGCCGCGCGCAACGCCTCCACGCAGGGGCCCGTCAGCGAGGCCTTCCTGATCACCCTCGCCGTCGCCGCCGAGCGCGCCCGCCTGCCTGCCGCCGTCGTCGAAAAACTCCAGGCAGAGGCCCGCATCGTCCACGCCGTCCAGCACGCCCGGCCCGACGGACACCGCCCTCCGCCCCCCTCCAAGTCCGGCATTAAGTGACAGCCGGGTCCAGCCGGACCGAAAAACGCCCTGTCCCCTGAGAAAAAAGGCGGGGTGACGCAACCGGGCGCCGCGTCACACCGACGATGGAAGGGAGGGGCCCTCCCCGATCGTCTCCCCCGCCGGCCCCGAGGACTTTCACCGCATGTCGCTGCGAATCCCGACGGGAGTCTCCACCCCGCGCCCCACGCCCGCGAATGCCGCCGCCCCCACCGCCGCGCCCGCGAACACCGCGGTGCCCGCCGGGGCGGACCTCCCCGCCAATGCGCCCGCATCCAATGTCGTGGCGCCCACGGGGGGTAGCTGGAAGCGCTCCGCCACCAAGGAGGTGGCCATCTCCGACCTCCAGCAGAAGTTCGGCTGGACGGACGAAAGCTGGCAGGGGCGCCTGCTGCACGCGGCGGACGAGGGCACTGACGGAAGCCGCGCCTCGAACGGCCAGGTCTCCGCGGCGGAGCTGGAGTCGTACCTCTCCGCGCCCACGGACGCGCAGTTCCTCACGTCCACGGCGCTCCAGCAGCAGCGCGCGGCGCTCGACGCGAAGCTTCAGGGCGGCGCGCAGTCCGCGAAGGTGGACAGCTTCGACAGCCCCTGGCAGCAGTCCGTGGCGAAGCGCGCGGACCTCCTGGGCGGCAACGGCGACGGGGAGCTCTCCGCCGACGAGCTGACGGCCTACATCAACGCGTCCAAGGCGAACCAGGCCAAGGGCACGGGCACGGCCGCGAACACGCAGTGGGTGCCGGACCAGCAGATGGCCGCCTTCCAGAGCCGCGTGGCGGAAGTCGCCGGCGAGGTGGATCCGCTCCAGGGCGTGGGCGGGAGCGGCGCGACGCCCGGCCTGAACATGGTGAAGGAGTACTCGCGCACGCTCATGGACACGGACAAGAACGTGCCCACGTTCGTGAGCTACATGCTGTCCGCGGCGGACGTGAAGGAGACGCCCGCGGATGTCAGCCGGCTGGACAGCACCTTCGTGCGCGACCCGGAGCTGAAGCAGGGTGGCGTGGTGGACTCCGACTACAACAACACCGGTTTCGACCGGGGGCACATGAAGCCGGCCGAGGACTCGCCCACGCAGGCGGCGATGAACGAAAGCCACTACATGAGCAACATCGCGCCCCAGCACGGCAACCACAACCAGCAGGTGTGGCGCACGCTGGAGCGCGGCGTGTCGGAGATGATCAAGGAGACCGGCGGCAAGGCCTACATCGTCACGGGCAACCTGTACCTGGACGACAAGGGCAAGCCGCTGCCGCCCGAGTCCCTCCAGACGACGGGCTCGAAGGCCGACCGGCAGATCGCGGTCCCCACGCACAACTTCAAGACGGTCCTGCTGGAGCTGCCCAACGGCAACCTGTCGATGTTCGCGTACATGGTGCCCAACGCGAAGGAGGGCCCGTCCAAGAAGGAGGACATCCTCCCGCTGCTCCAGGAGTCGCGCGTGCCGGTGGACCAGATTGAAGGGCTGCTGGGCCAGGACCTCTACGCGCAGTTGCCCAAGAGCGTGCAGGACACGCTGGAGAAGGACACCTCCGCCGCGGGCGTCTTCCAGCAGCAGAGCCTCTACGAGTCCGCCACGCTGCTGCGCGCCCCCTGAAGCATCTGTCGGGGGCCGCACACGCTGGCGGCCTTTGACCGCCGCGCCGCGCGCTCCCGGATGAGCATGGCCGTGCCTCTTGAAGGAGCGCACGCCCATGGCCCTGCCGCCCATCCATCACCGGACGCTCGACCTGGACGGGGTCGAGGTCTTCTACCGGGAAGCCGGTCCCGAGGACGCGCCGGTGGTGTTGCTGCCGCACGGCTATCCGTCCTCGTCGTTCCAGTACCGGAACTACCTGCCCGCGCTCGCGGACCGCTGGCGGTTGATCGCGCCGGACTACCCGGGCTTCGGGTACAGCGGCACGCCTGACGACTTCGACTATTCGTTCGACGGTTACGCCGGCTTCCTGGAGCGCTTCACGCAGGCGCTGGGGCTGACGCGTTACGCGCTCTACCTGCACGACTACGGTTCGCAGATCGGCCTGCGGCTGGCCATCCGCGCGCCGGAGCGGGTGGCGGCGTTGATCCTCCAGAACGGGGACATCTACGAGGACGTGCTCGGGCCGAAGTACCAGTCGCTGAAGGCGTACTGGGCGAACCCCAGCGCGGCGGCGCGCGAGAAGCTGGCCGGGACCGTGAGCGAGGAGGGCTTCCGCGACGAGTTCCTGGGTGAGGTGGCGCCACATCTGGCGTCACGGATCAGCCCGGACCTGTGGAAGCTGTCGTGGCCGCTGATGCGGACGCCGAAGCGCCGGGAGATCGCCGTCGGCCTGATGGAGGGGCTGAAGGAGAACCTGGACTGGTTCCCCCGCTATCAGGCGTATTTGCGCGAGCACCGGCCGCCGACGTTGATCGTCTGGGGCCCGCAGGACGGCTACATGCCGGAGGCTTCGGCAAGGGCATACCTGCGCGACCTGCCGGACGCGGAGCTGCACCTGCTGGAGGGCGGGCACTGGGCGCTGGAGACGAACCTGGAGGAGGTCGTCGCGCTGTCGCGGGACTTCCTCGGCAGGGTGCACCGGTGAGGGCTCAGCGCCGCACGCGGTAGCGGAGCCACACGATGCCGGAGTCGCGGCGCTCCACGTGGGTGAGCTCCAGCGAGGCGCCCGCGCCGGTGGAGCCCTGGGGGCGGTCGAAGAGGGTAGGCGTGCCGGGCAGGCCGTCGGCGGAGGGGTGCACGAGGAGGCTCACCTCGTCGATGAGGCCCGCGGAGAGGAAGGAGCCATTGATGCCACCGCCGCCCTCCAGCAGCACGGTCTTGATGCCGAAGGTGTCTCCGAGCTTCTCCAGCACGCGGGCGAAGTCGATGTCCTGCTTGCCGCCGAAGACATAGGAGACGCCGCGCTCGCGCAGGTGGGCGAGGTGGGCGTCGGGGACGGACTCGGTGAGCACGACGACGAGGTGGTCGTCATCGATGGCGCCGGAATCCCAGCTCAGCTTGCCGTGGGCATCCAGGGCGATGGCGTAGGACTCCGCGTCCTTGCGAGCGACGAAGTCCGTGCGGGGCAGGGGCGACGCGGGAGCGGGCTTGGATACGGAGCCTTCGGCGGCGAAGTCCTCCATGGTGATGCGGCCGCACATCCAGGCGTCCGCGTCGAAGGTATCGGCGGTGCGCTCGTACTCACCGCGCATCGACGCCGGGTCGGGCCAGTGCTTGACGACGATGCGCCCGTCGATGGACGAGATCATGTGGCAGATGACATGGGGCTTCATCGGGTGGCTCCGGAGCACGGCCCGCCTTCAGGCGGCGGGCGGCGGAGCGAGGATGGTTCCCGAGGAGCCCCAGCCTGTCGAACCGATTCCGCGCCGGTCCGTTCACAATCCCGCGAGCTGCTACTGCGTCGCGCCGGGAGCGTCGGAGGCTTCGGCGGTGGAGGGCTTCTCCTCCTCCGCCTTGGGTGCTTCAAGAGGTTCGGGCTCCGACTTGCCCACCTGGATGGCCACCGGGCTGGAGACAATGGGCTGGGGCGAGAACGGGCTCCTGGGCGTCGCGCCCACTCCCACGTAGGAGCAGCCAGCCAGGGTGAACAATGAGACGACGGCGAGCAGTCGGGTCATGAGCGCATTCAAGCGGACGTCCTGGTGGGAAATCCAGCCACGGAGGCGTTCAGCCGTTGGCCGTCGCGCGGGTGAATTCCATCACCCAGTTGGTCTCCCAGGTCTCTCCGTCGAGGGAGAAGGCCTGTTCCCACCGGGCCCGGTCGTTGCCCAGGCGCGTCCAGTGGAAGACGACCTGGACCGGGCGGCCTCCTTCGGTGTCCTCTCCGTAGAAGCGGCCGTGGTCTCCGGTGAAGCCTCCGTGCACGGGGGGCTGGAGCACCGCGTGGCGACTGTCGATCCAGTGGATGGACCAGCGGCGCTCCCTCGCGTCGAACAGGCGCAGGGCCATGCCGGAGAAGCCCCGCTCGAAGACGGTCTCCTCGACGTTGGAGAGCCCGCCCAGGTGGGGCTGGCAGCGCATCCTGGACGTGAAGACATCCCAGTCGTTGCTGCCCGTCAGCCGCTGCTTGAGCTTCCGGTTCACGCACGTCCATTCGCCCATGAGGAAGTCGAAGTCGTGCACGTCGCCCGTGGGCAAGGGGGGAAGGGGCTTCATGGGGCAAATCCTTTCAGCGCAGCTCGGAGCGCGCGGTGGGGGACAGCGTCAGGTGTTCGATGGGTGCGCTCAGCCACGGTTGGAGCGGCTCCGCCCAACCCTTCGTGGCGGCTCGGCGGCGAAGGTGCTCGCGGTGGTGTGCCGTGTCCGGGAACACGGTGAGCCAGGCGAAGACGTGCTCGCCCGTGCGCACGGGCAGGGCAGGGAAGGTGTTCTCCGCGGACTCGGTCTGGAACAGCCCTTGGGGCGGTGCTCCCAGCTCCGTGAGCACCGGGCGCACGTGGTGGTCGAAGCTGGCCGTGAGTGCCTCGGCGGCGGGGGCCTTCAGGTGGCAGAGCGTCACCTCCACCCGTGCTGGGGGGCGTGTCTCCGTGCCTGGAGAAGCGCGGGGTGTGCCCGGATGCGCGAGGCCCTGGATGGGTCGCAGGAGCAGGACGTTGTCGGAGTCCTGCATGGTCGCGTTCGCCGCGTTGCGGTGCTCCTTCCACACCGGGCCGCCGTAGAACGCGCTCAGCGCTTCGCGCCGTGAGGCCATGTCGCGGAAGCCTCGCAGCCAGACGAACCGGTCCGGACGGTCCTCGTCGCGGAACTGACCGATGAGGTGCATGCCGGTGGCTTCCTGCGACTCGATGAAGGTCCGCTCGAAGAGCGAGATGAGGACGTCCCGCTGGCCGGGATGCAGCGTGTACTGGCGCAGTTCGAGGACCGAGCAGCAAGAGGACGGCATGAGGGCTTCCGGGGTGCGAGTGCGGAGGCCATCCTTGCCAGGGAACTGGTAGGGTCATGAAGACCACTTCCGTCAGAACCGGCCATACCAGTTGAAGACCTCCATCGGCGTCGCGTCATCGCTCATCCTGCGGCTCGACTCACGGAGCCCCACGCCGCTCCATGAGCAGCTCTTCGAGGGCATCCGCGCGCGCATCCTCGCGGGGGCACTGGCACCCGGCCTGCGGCTTCCTTCCTCCCGTCAGCTCGCCACCGAGCTGGACGTGGCCCGCAGCACCGTCCTCCAAGCGCTGGACGCGCTCACGGCGGAGGGCTACCTCGTCGCCCAGGCGGGCTCCTGCACGCGCGTCGCGCCCGAGTTGCCCATCCTCGCCGGAGACCGGAGCCGTGAACCCGGGCTCGCTGCTGCCACACGCGGGCCGAGCTCCGATGCGCGGGACCCGGGTTCCCGGCTCGCCGCCACACGCGCTTCTGGCTTCGGGGAGCGGGGGCGAAGTGCTTCGCGGGGGCCTCGGCTTGCTGCGTCCGCGCAGGCGCTGAGGTCCACGCCGGTCGGTGCTCCGCGCCTCGGGGCCGCGCCTCGCGCGTTCCGGCCCGGTGTTCCCGCGCTGGACCTGTTCCCCACCGCGCTCTGGGCCCGCACGGTGTCTCGCGTTCATGCTCGCGCGAGCACGGGGTTGCTCGACGGGGGGGACCCTGCGGGCATCGCACCATTGCGTGACGCCATCGCCACCCATGTGTCCGTGTCTCGTGGCGTGCGCTGCTCTCCGGCGCAGGTCTTCATCACGGCGGGCACCCAGCAGGCCTTCGATGAAGTGCTCCGGCTCGCGCTGAACCCGGGGGACTCCGTCTGGGTGGAGGACCCTGGCTACCCCGGCGTCCGGCGCGCCGTGCTCTCCGCGGGAGGACGTCCGGTGCCCATCCCCGTGGATGGAGATGGGCTCGACGTGGGCGCGGGCCTGACTCGTGCGCCTCGGGCACGGGTCGCGCTGGTGGCGCCTTCGCACCAATACCCGCTGGGCGTCACGCTGAGCCTGGCGCGGCGGATGGCGCTGCTCCAGTGGGCCGAACGCACCCGCTCGCTGATCATCGAGGACGATTACGACAGCGAGTTCCGTCACCGCGGCCGTCCGCTCACCGCGCTCCAGGGGCTCGATGACGCCGGCTGCGTGGTCTACGTGGGCACGTTCAGCAAGTCGATGTTCCCCGGCCTGCGCCTGGGCTTCCTCGTGGTGCCACCCTCGCTCGTGGAGGTCTTCACCGCCTCGCGCGCCACCGCGCCCGCGCCCGCCTCCACGCTGGAGCAGGCCGCGCTCGCCGCGTTCCTCGCGGAGGGGCACTTCGCCCGTCACCTGCGCAGGATGCGCGCGGCCTATCGCGAGCGCGGTGAAGCCCTGCTCGAAGCCCTGCGCGCCGACTGCCCGGACGTGCTGACGCCCCGGCCCTGCGACACCGGGATGCAGGTCTGCGCGTCCCTGGCCGCCCCCCTGTCCGACCTGGGTGTCCGCGATGAAGCCGCCCGGAAGGGCGTGGAGGTCGCCGCCCTGTCTGGCTACTTCCTCGGCCGCCGCCGCGAGTCCGGCCTCGTCTTCGGCTTTGGTGGCGTGCGCCCGGACGACATGCGCACCGGGACACGCGCCCTGGCACGGGCAATCGAAGCCGCGCGCCGCCACGACCTTTGAACCTCTCAACCCCACCCGAAAGGACCTCCCCGATGAGCGACGACCGCCCCGTGAAGCTGACCGTCACGCACCGCTTCAAGGCCTCCGCCGAACAGGTCTTCAGTGCCTGGACCCATCCCGGGAAGGCCCGCTGCTGGCTCTTCGTCACGGCGCCCGAGAAGCCGCTGGTGCGCGCGGAGATCAATGCGCGGGTGGGCGGCCGGTTCTGCCTCTCGGACCTGCGCGACGGCGAAGCGGTGGCGCATGAGGGCGAGTACCTGGAGGTCGAGCGGCCGCGCCGGCTGGTGTTCACCTTCGCGGTGCCGAAGTACTCGCCGGACTACGACCGGGTGACGGTGGACATCGTTCCCGAGGGGGAGGACTGCGTCCTCACCCTGACCCACGAGATGGGCCCGGACGGCGAGAAGTGGAAGGACAGCACCGAGAAGGGCTGGTCCAAGATGCTGGGGGCGCTGGACACCTGGTTCTACGAGGCCCCAGCCACCATCCAGTTGGCCTGACGTCCCTTCCCGGGCGCGAGCCGTCTACGATGGCACCATGACCTGGCGTTCCCTCCTCCTCTCGCTGGTGCTGCTGTCCGCATGCGGGCAGCGGCGCAGTGACCCCGCGCGCGTGGCGGAGGACCTGATGCGCCCCGCGCCCATGGGCGCCTTCGCCGCGGGCACGCCTCCGGTCTCCACGGAAGCCTGCACGGTGCGCACGGCGAAGCAGTGCTTCGACCAGGCACTCACGCTGCTGGCCACGAACGCGAAGGGCCCCGAGCGGCTGCGCGCGTTGTCCCTGATGGGCAAGGCCTGTGACGGGCAGGTGAAGGACGCCTGCTCCTGGCTGTCCCAGCACGTGAAGGAGCCCCGGCGCGTGCGCGGCGGCCCGCCAGATGACCCGGTGTTCCAGGAGGCCTTCGAGCACTGGCGCGAGGGCCGCAAGCACCACGTGCGCGTGACGTGCCGGCTGGTGCAGGGCGGCGTGCCCCAGCAATGCGAGGTGCGGGAAGCGACGCTGCCCCCGGACCTGCTGGCGCAGGCGCTCGCCAGCATCCAGGCTTCGCGTTACGTGCTGCCCACCCTCGACGGAGAGCCCTTCGAATGCGACTGGACCATCGTCATCAAGTGACGCGGCTGTGGCCCGTGCTGGCCCTGTCGCTCTTCACCGGCTGTTTCGCCGGCACCGTGCACCGCGGCCCGGTGACGGACCACTTCGACGGCGAGTCGTTCCAGAACATCGGCGACGCGCCGAAGCTGTCCCCGCTCACGCTGATATCCGCCGTGATGGAGGAGAAGCGCGGCCCCTGGCGCGACTACGCGGACGAGCCCGCCGGCCCGAAGCCGCCGGAGCGCGTGGACCCGGGCGAGCTGCGCGTGACGTTCATCGGCCACGCCACGGTGCTGCTCCAGGCGGACGGGGTGAACGTGCTGACGGACCCCATCTATTCGGAGCGGGCGAGCCCCGTGTCCTTCGTGGGCCCCAAGCGCGTGCGGCCCCCGGGCATCCGCTTCGAGGACCTGCCGCCCATCGACATCGTGGTGGTGAGCCACAACCACTACGACCACATGGACCTGCCCACGCTGCGGCAACTGGAGGCCGCGCACCACCCGCTCTTCCTCGTGGGCCTGGGCAACCGCGAGCTGCTCCTGGACGAGGGCTTCCAGCGCGTGGAGGAGCTGGACTGGTGGCAGTCCGCGAAGAGTGGGCCCCCGGGATTGAAGGTATGGGCGGTGCCCGCGCAGCACCGCTCGAACCGGGGGCTGACGGACCAGGAGGAGACGCTGTGGGCGGGCTACGTGCTGGAGACGTCCGGAGGTCCGGTGCTCTTCGCGGGTGACACGGGGTTGGGGCCGCACTTCGACCGCATCTCGGAGCGCTTCGGGCCCATGCGCCTGTCGGTGCTGCCCATTGGCGCCTTCCGTCCGCGCGTCCTGCACCCGGTGCACATGGGGCCGGAGGACGCGCTGAAGGCGCACCACGTGCTGCGCTCGGGAACGTCCGTGGCGATGCACTACGGCACCTTCCCCATGGCGTGGGACGGCCAGGACGAGGCGAAGTACCTGCTGTTGCGGCTCCTCTTGAAGGAGGAGGTGCGGCCGCGCTTCTGGGCGCTCGGCTTCGGCGAGGGCCGGGACGTGCCGCCGCTGGCGCCGGGGACTGACGGGCGCGCCAATGCCGGACGCTGAAGACGCGGTGCCTCCGGAGGTGGAGGCGAAGGCGAAGATGGACCGGGCGCGCGCGTGCATCCGCGCGGGCGAGTTGGAGGAGGCGATTCCGCTCTGCGACGAGGTGTATCGGCGCTTCACGCTGTCGAAGGTGCCGGCGCTCCAGCTCCAGGTGGCGCGGGCGTTGGGGCACCGGGGCGCGGCCATCTCGGAGCAGGGGATGTTCAACGAGGCGCTGGTCCACTTCGACGAGGTGGAGCGCCGCTTCTGGAGCCCGCGCAGGCCGGAGCTCTGGGAGGGCGTCGCGTGGGGGATGCTGTACCGGGCCCGCGTGCTCCTGGAGATGGACCGGGAGGACATGAGCAGCAACTGGCTGGAGCGGATGCTGAGCCGCTTCAAGGCGTTCGCGCAGCGGCCCGACCTGCGCATCCCGGTGGAGATGGCGCGAACGGCGGTGGTCGCCGCCCACAACCAGGGGCTGCGCTTCGAGGAGGCGCTGAGCCAGTCCGAGGCGCTGCTGAAGGAGTACGACGGAAACACCGAGCCGTTCCTGGTGGAGCAGACCGCGTCGGCGATGTTGGGGCGGGCCATCGCGCTCCAGGGGCTGGGGCACGTGGACGAAGCGCTGGAGGCGTTCGACGAAGTGGACGTGCGCTACTGCGAGGACACGGACCCGAGGATGCGCGCCCTGGTTTCCACCGCGCTCATGGGCCGCGCCCTCGTGTTGCTCCGGGAGGAGTTCCTCCCGGAGGCGCTGGGCGCGCTCGACGCCATCCTCGAACACGCGGGCCCGAACCCGGGACGGCGTCTGCTGGAGCCCGTGAGCTTCGCGAAGTTCCACCGCGAGGTCGTCGAACGCGAGCTGCAACTCGAGCGCGAGCGGGCCGCGCGCAGGCCGAAGCCTCCACCCCTGGCGAAGCCGAAGCCGCGCTAGCCCGGAGGCGGAAGCGACTTCCAGAGCCAGCCCAACCGCAGGTCCCGCTCCTCGAAGGGCGGAGCGCGGATGAGGTCATCGTCCTCGCCGTAGACGCCCACCTCCACCCAGAGGCCATCCCGCAACTCGCTCACGGTGAGAGTGCGCGCGTCCAGGTCCACGAACCACAGGTGCTTGATGCCGATGCGTGAGTAGAACGGCCGCTTGATGCGCGTGTCGTAGGCCCGCGTGGTCGGCGATAGGATTTCGCACGCCCAGTCGGGAACGTCCGTCCACTGCCCCTTGGGAAAGGTGGGCACCCGGTCGCGCCGCCAGCCCGCGAGATCCGGACTGAACTCAGGAGATCCGCCGACCCGGATGCCAGGCTCGGTCATGATCCACCAGCCGTCCGGCATCTCTTCACCGCTCAACTGGAGTGCGTCATCCAGCTCACGGTGAAGCCTGTACTCGAAGTGTCCATGCGCGGCACGCGGCCGTGCCTGCGTATACAGCGTTCCATCGATGATCTCGCCCACCACGCCCTCGGGCAGGGCCTCGATGTCAGCGAAGGTCGCCGGACCTTCGAGTGGTTTCGCGCCATAGGCCATGCCCGAAGTGTGGGGTTAGCAGCACCGTCTGACAAGCAGACCGCCGGGTCGTCAGTCCGGCTGCGCGATGATCAACGTCTGCAAGGGCAGATGCCGGATGGGCCGCGTGCTCTGCACCTTGAAACCCGCGTCATCCAGGAAGCCCTCGACCTCCGCGGGCGTGTACGACGCCGCTCCGGACGTGAGGAAGTAGTGCAACCCGATGAGCGGTGCGGACGTGCTCTCGGTCTCCCGCTCCTCGCGCAGGTACTCCAGCACCGCCAGCGTGCCCCGGGACACCATGGCCCCTCGCACGCGCCTGAGGAGCGCCACGTTCTGCGCGGGCGTCAGGTGGTGCATCACCTGGAACAGCAGCACGCCGTCATACGGCCCGCCCAGCTCCGCGTGCAGCACGTCCCCTTCCTTGTGCGTCACCCGGTGAGACAGCCCCGCCTGGGCGATGATGTCCCGCCCCACGCGCACGCTGCCCTCCAGGTCCACCACCGTGGCCTTCAGCCCCCGGTGCATCCGGCACAGCTCCGCCGCGTACCAGCCATGCGCGCCGCCCAGGTCCAGCAGGTGCCTGGCGCCCCGGGGCAGGGGAATGGCCGCCGCCACCTCCGGCGAGGCCAGCCGCGCCAACTGGTACATGGCCTGGATATAGTCGCGCCAGCGCGGGTCGTCCGGAGCGAACTGGTGGATGTCCACCGACTGCCCGCTCTTCACCGCGGTCTCCAGCTGCCCCCACCAGTCCCACTGCGCGTAGTTGAACTCCAGGAACGCATTGATGGACTGCGGCGAGCGCGGGTCCAACCACCGCCGCGCCCGGGGCGCCAGCCGGAAGCGGCCCCGGTTCAGCTCCACCACCTCGCAGGCGATGAGCGCTTCCAGGAGCGCTCGCATCCCTTCCGTGCTCGTCTTGAGCCGCGCCGCCAGCGCCTCCGCCGTCGCCGCGCCGTCCGCCAGCGCCGCGTAGACGCCCAGCCGGGCCCCGGCCATCAGCGTCCGCGACGCCATCATCCCGAAGAAGGCGTGCGCCAGGGGCTGCGGCGCCAGGTTGAGGAAGTCCGCCACCCGCTCCAGGAGGTTGCTTGCCTTCAGGCCCAGCCGCATCGCGCGTCGCTCCTTGGAGTGGGGGGAGTGGGCCTGCCGGCTACCGGCGGCGCCGCGAGCCTGCCACGGCGGCCACGCCCAGCACCATCAGCGCCGCCTGTGGACCCAACAGACAGCCCTGCGTCTCCGCCTGGCGGATGCCGGTGTACTTGCACTTGCCCGCGTTGCAGCTGAAGCGCGGCGCGCAGTCGCTGGTGCTGCGGCAGTCCGTGGGCACGCGGCCGGTGTTGTCATCCCCTTCCGGGGAGTTCGGATCGTCCGGCTGGCCCGCGTCCTGCTGCGGGCCCTCCTGGGCCAGGACCGTCAGGGGGGAGAACAGGAGCAGCCCGGCCAGGAGCCCTGCCGGGGGGATGCGGGAGAAGAGGGAGGGCATGAGGCGGGCGACACCCTAACGCCCCAGCGGGGCGCTTGCATCCATCCTCTGAAGCGGGCGGCCTTCCGGGGTTCCCTGGAAACGCTGGCCGCCCCGGCGCCCGAATCTGCTACGGTCCCCCCGCGATGGCGCCTCGAATCCTCGTCGTGGACGACAACCAGGAGCTCCTCTCCCTCCTCACGCAGCTGTTCGAGGACGCCGGGTACGAGGTGGTGGGCGCCAGCCGTGGCAAGCAGGCCATCGAGGCCGCCCGCGCCCAGCCCCCCGGCTGTGCTGTCTTGGACATCCTGCTGCCGGACATGATGGGCTACCACCTGGCGGACACGCTGCGGAAGGACAACCCCCAGCTGCCGCTGCTCTTCATCACCGGCGTCTTCAAGGGCGGCAAGCACGCCACCGAGGCGCGCCAGAAGTACCAGGCCGCCGGCTACTTCGAGAAACCCTTCGAGGCCCAGAAGCTGCTGGAGGCGGTGGCCAAGGTCCTGCCCGCGGAGAAGAAGGTCCCCGCCGCCTCCATGCAGGACGCCTTCGAGGTGGAGCTGGACATCGACGTGGAGGAGGAGGGCCCGCAGGACGCCATGGAGCTGACCGGCCGCATCAAGGTCACCGGCGGCGGCAACCTCACGGCCGAAATCCGCGGCGCCAACCTCACCGCCACGCCCATGCAGAAGGTGCCCACCACCCAGGTGCGGCCCCCCACGCCGGGCCGTCCGCCGGATCCGCTGCCCGTGGGCGCGGGCGCGCCGGGCAGCCGCCGGGGCGAGCTGAGGGACAACCTGCCCTCGCTGCTCACCGCCTTCTACCTGTCGCGCGAGACGGGCGAGCTGGGCGTGCAGCGCGGCAAGGTGAAGAAGGTCGTCTACTTCGAGAACGGCACCCCGGTGTTCGCGCTCTCCAACCTGCTGGCGGACCGCTTCGGGCAGTTCCTGGTGCGCGTGGGGAAGATCAAACCCGAGCAGCTCCAGGACGCGTCCGCCGTCGCCGCGCAGAGCCACCGGCGCACCGGTGACGTGCTGGTGGAGCGCGGCCTGCTCAAGGACACCGAGCGGCTGTACTACGTGGGCCAGCAGGTGAAGGCCATCATCTACTCGGTCTTCTCCTGGGAGGAGGGCACGTATGTGATGAGCTTCAAGGAGAAGGCCTCCTCGGAGTCCATCAAGCTGGACGTGCACCCGGCGAACCTCATCGTCCGGGGCATCAAGAAGCTCTACAAGCCGGAGCGCCTGCGCCGCCTGCTCCAGCCCGAGGACCGGCTCATCCCCGCCGTCGCTCCCGCCTACGGCCTCAACGAGGTGGAGCTGGAGCGCTGGGAGGCGGAGCTGCTGCCCAAGATTGACGGCAACCGCGTGGTGGCGGAGCTGCTCGCGTTCGCCAACCGCCCGGAGCACGTCGTCTACGGCTTCCTGGTGTCGATGATGGCGCTGGGCATCCTGGACAAGCGCTCATAAGCGCTCGCGGTGCCGCGCGGCTCGCTCTCGGCTCTCTCAGACGAGCCGCGAGCCGATCCAGAACAGGCCCAGCGCGCCGGAGCCCAGCGCCACGCCGCGCTGGATCCACAGGCTGATGCGCGCGTTGGCGCGCGACAGGCCTTCCGCGAACAGCAGGCCCACGGCGCCCATGCCGATGAGGATACCCAGCGCGAAGCCGGGCAGGTACGTCCACGCCGACAGGCTCATGCTTCCGCCCACCAGCAGCGGGGGCAGCGCGATGAGCAGCGACCGCACGCCGCTGACGGCCATGAAGGCTCCGGCGGCGGTGCTCACGGTGTGCACGTGCTCGTGCGGCTCGCGGTCGTGGCCGGGCAGGTGCGGGTGGCCGTGGTCCAGGCTGTGCGGGAAGAGCAGGGCAGTGACGGCCAGCGCCACCAGCACCGCGCCACCGAACACCTCGGCCCACCGCTCGAAGGTCTCCGACAGGCCCACGCCCGCGAAGAGACACACCGCCGCGATGCCGCCCAGCATGGCCGCGTGGCCCAGGGCGAAGCGCAGCGCCGTCATGAGGGCGACGCGGCGCCGGCCGCCGCCCAGGGTGCCGAGCGTGGCCATGGCGGCGCAGTGGTCCGGCCCCAGGGCATGGAGCATGCCTTGGGTCAGGCCGAGCAGGAAGGCGAGCAGGATGGGAGCCACGACGGCGCACCCTAGCCGTGGTTTAACCCTGTGGCCAGCAGGAGGACGTCCCACACCATGCGCATTGCCCATCCCCGAACTTCCGCCGCGCTGCTGCTCGCGGGTCTGCTCGCGCTCTCGGGCTGCTCCAACGACCCCGGTCCGGAGCAGTTGAAGAAGGCCGAGGATCGCTACCAGGAGCTGATCAACAAGAACCTCGCCGCCCAGGACCCGGCGTGGGCGGAGGTCGCCGCCCAGTTCGAGGCCGTCCCCAAGGACTCCAAGGCCCGTCCGGAGGCCGACAAGCGCCTGGCCGCGCTGAAGGCCGCCCAGGAGAAGGTTCCGCCGCGCCCCCTGGCCCGGCCCGGTGCGACGGGCAAGGGCGCCAGCGACGTGGAGGCCAAGCGCGCCGCGTGCGAGTCGCTCGCGAAGAAGATGGGCGAGGCCCACACGGACGCGACGCGCAACATGCTGCGCAAGGTGCTGGAGAACTGCCAGGCGGACCTGGTCAAGCTGGAGGCCCACGACCACCCGCCGGGCGAAGAGGTCCATCCGGCGGGCGAGGGCGCGCACTGACGTCGCTGACGCACGCGTGGAGTTGAGAAGCCCCCGGGGTCTGGGTATGGAGCCGACGCATGCCCATGCCCCAAGCAGGTGACAAGGCCCCCGGCTTCTCGCTCCCCGACCAGAGCGGCGCCACCGTCTCCCTCTCGCAGTTCAAGGGGCGGCACGTCGTCCTCTACTTCTATCCGAAGGACGCGACCCCCGGCTGCACCACGGAGGCGTGTGACTTCCGTGACGAGCACTCCGCGCTGGTGAAGGCCGGCGCGGTGGTGCTGGGCGTGTCGCCGGACAGCGTCGCGTCCCACCAGAAGTTCGCCACGAAACAGGGGCTGCCGTTCTCGCTCCTGGCGGACCCGGACCACGCGCTGGCGGACGCGTACGGCGTGTGGGGGGAGAAGTCCCTCTATGGCCGCAAGTTCATGGGCCTCATCCGCGCGACCTTCCTCATCGGCCCGGACGCGAAGGTCGTCCGCGTGTGGCCCAAGGTGAAGGTGGCCGGGCACGTCGCGGAGGTCCTGGCCACGCTCCAGGGCGGGTCGTCCTCCGACGCGGCTCCGGCTCCCAAGAAGGCTCCGGCGAAGGCTCCGGCGGCGAAGAAGGCCCCGGCGGCCGAGGCGAAGCCCGAGACTGTCAAGAAACCGGCGGCGAAGAAGGCCCCGGCGGCGAAGGGCGCGGCCCGCAGGGGTGCTCGCGCCTGAAGCGGGGTGGGCGCCGGTGCACTCCTGGCGGGACAGGGAGGCCGGGACCGTGTATGCCTGCGCCCGTGGCTGGCTCCTCTCTTCCCGAGCGGGGCTGGCCGTTCACGATGAAGCCCTGTCGGCCCTCGGGCCGGACAGCGGGCGGCCGGCAGGGCCTGCCCTCGGGTGGATGCCCGGTGGTGGGCGAGGACGGCATGACCATTCCTCGGGGATGGCGGAGACGATGAACATGCGCGAGCGAGGCATTCAGCGGTGGATGGGAGCGGCGGCGCTGGCGGCGGGCGTGCTCTTGGGCACGGCCTGTGGCGGGCTGCCGGAGACGGGCGGCAAGCAGCCGGATGAGTCGCGGGGCAATGCCTTCGCGCAGCGTGGGACGCAGCCGGAGGCCGTCTACAACGTGGCCGAGCAGCAGGGCCACGAGAACCCCGCGGATGCGCACCACGGTGACGCGGCCGCGAAGCTGCCCGCCCACGTGCTGACGGTGGACCGGGGCTACAACTCCACCATCGAGAAGATCGGCTCCAGCATCGACCCGCGCACGCCGGCCAAGGCGGGCAAGTCCAACAACTCCAAGTCGGACGACGCGGGCGGCATGATGGCGCACCGCTACGGCGTGCTCGGCGGGGCGGCCTATTCGCCCGCGGCCCAGGGGCTGGGCGGCTGGAACGTCTCCACCGCGAACGAGGGCACGCGCGGCTTCGAAGTGCCGTACACCTACGTCAGCCCGCCCGTCTACCTGCAGAACCGGTAGTTGGACGCAGGTCCAGGGATGCCCGCCGGCCAGCGTGCCAGCGGGCGTCCGGACCCAGGTCCC
This sequence comes from Corallococcus sp. M7, assembly GCF_054512695.1. Lineage (NCBI taxonomy): Bacteria > Pseudomonadati > Myxococcota > Myxococcia > Myxococcales > Myxococcaceae > Corallococcus > Corallococcus sp. M7. The sequence goes on along the minus strand of NZ_CM137252.1, from coordinate 8,933,345 downwards.
GCCACTCCCGGCCGGGCATCGGGGTGGCCACTCCTTCTGTCGAGGCCATGACGGCTTCTGGAGGGAGCAGGCCATGCACTCAAAGAGACTTCATTACTGGACGCTGGTGGCGGTGTGCGCCGCGACGGCCGCGCTGGTCGGCCCCGGCTGCAACCGCGACAAGCCCACGATGCCGCGCACGGGAGGCCCCTACGAGGGCGTCGCCAACACGCAGCAGCCCGCGCCGCCGGGAACGGGTGGCTCGGGTGCGACCACGCCCACGGACGCGAAGGGGTCACCGGCGAAGCCCGAGCCCGCCGGAGCCGGAGCCCACATGGGCCAGCAGAACCAGATTGGCGCTCCTGGCTTCACCACGCCCCAGGAGCCGGTGCCCGGGGACCGGGGCGGCGCGGACCGCTTTCAGGGGCCCATGGGGCAGGGGTCGGATCCGGGCTCCAGGCACGCCACCCACTAACGCGACGCGAGCATGACCTCCGTGGGGTCCTTGCCGGTGAAGGCACTGGCGAGGCCCTGGGCCAGCGAGCGGTGCTCCGCGTCGCCCAGCGTGGCGAGCCGGTCCTCGGCGGGGTGCGCGAAGCGGGCGGCGAGCGCGTCCAGGCGGCGGTGCGCCTCGGTGATGCGCTCGCGCGGGACGCGGCCGGACTCCACCGCCTTCACCAGCGCTTCGATGGCGGTGCGCTGCACGTCCGCCTTGTGGCACACGAGGAACAGGTCCACGCCCGCGAGCGTGCCTTGCACCGCGGCCTCCGCCACGGAGTAGTGGTCCGCGATGGCCTTCATCTCCAGGTCGTCGCTGACGAGCACGCCGTCGAAGCCCAGCTCCTTGCGGAGCAGGTCATGCAGCGCGCGGTGGCTCATGGTGGCCGGGACGCCCTGCTCCAGCGCGTCGAACAGCACGTGCGCCGTCATCAGCGACGCGAGCTTTGCCTTCGCGAAGGCTTGGAACGGCACCAGCTCCACGCGGCGCAGGCGCTCCAGGTCGTGCGGCAGCTTTGGCAGGGTGAGGTGGCTGTCCGTCGTCGTGTCGCCGTGGCCGGGGAAGTGCTTCCCGCAGGACGCGACGCCACCGGCCTCCAGGCCCCTGGCGAGCGCCACGCCCAGCCGGCCCACCTCCACCGGGTCACGGCTGAAGCTGCGGTCGCCAATCACGGGGTTGGCCGGGTTGGTGTCCACGTCGAGCACGGGGGCGAAGTCCCAGTCGAAGCCCACGGCGCGCAGCTCGTGCGCGAGCAGCCGGCCCACGCGCTCGGCCAGGGCTTCGTCGCCGCGCTGTCCCAGCTCGCGCATGGGGGGCAGGGCGGTGAAGGGCTCACCGCGAAGGCGTGCCACCCGGCCGCCCTCCTGGTCCACGGAGAGGATGAAGGGCCGGCCCGCGCGCGTCTTGATGTCACGGCACAGCGCCGCGGTCTCCGCCGCGGTGCCCACGTTGCGCTTGAAGAGGATGGCGCCGTAGATGCCGTCGTCCATCAGCGCCGCGAGGTCGGCGTCGATGCGGGTGCCAGGGAAGCCCACCATGAAGAGGCGGGCACAGTCGCGGTACAGGGCGGAAGCAGGGCTCACGGCCACGCAGTGTGGCAGAGCCCGCCGCCCATGGGGCACTGCGAGCGCATGCCGAGCGTCGGCTGCCTGTCAGGGCACGGTGCAGGCCTGCCCTCAAACTTCCAGGTTGGGCCCCCCGCCAACGGAGCCCCGTCCAAACCTGTCCGACAGTCGGACAGGTTTGAAACCCGTATCCGGGGCTGTCGCTCCCGCCGAGCGGCGGAAACCTGTCGGACAGGTTTGAACGCCGTGGCCGGAGAGGTCCCCGCCGCAGCCGGGCGGCGAAAACCAGTCCGACAGTCGGACAGGTTTTGAGGAGGCGTGGCCGGGAAGGGGCTCCAGTCCAGCCGGGCGGCGAAAACCAGTCCGACAGTCGGACAGGTATGAAGACCGTGGTTGAGGGCCGTCCGCCCCGAGCTGCGGAAACCTGTCCGACAGTCGGACAGGTTTTGCTGAGGCTCCGCCGGGGCGGGCAGGGCTACTTCCGGAGCAGGGTGCCTTCGAAGAAGAACGCCAGGCACGCGGCCAGGATGAGCCACGTCCACAGCGGCACCGCGGGCTTGTCCGCGTCCCCCGTGGAGGCCTTCACCGTGTCCTCGCCGAAGTAGGCCGTCAGCGTGTCCGGCGGCACGCGCGTCAGGTCGCTCTCCGCCGGGTCCAGCGTGGCGGCGAAGTCCAGCGCGGCCACGGGCTTCCCATCCGCGCCCAGGACCGCGTGCACTCCCGGCTCCACCGTGGGCCCCGCCACGAAAGACCCGTCCGGCTGCGCCTTCACCGGCAATTCGCTGCCATCCGGCGCGCGCACTCCCGCCACCTTCTGCGTGCCCTCCGGGCGCAGCGTCACGGTCTCGCCCACGCGCACGCGCACCTCCTCGCGCTCCTCCAGCGAGCCCGTGAGGTACGCGGCGAAGCGCTGCATCAGCGGCAGGAAGCTCGTGCGGATGGCGAAGTCGCTCCAGTCTCGGTCCACCGTGCTGGTGAACAGCGCCACGCGCCCCTTGCCCCGGCGCGCCACCGCTACCGCGGGCGCCCCGTCCTCGTACGTGGCCAGCACCTGGCTGGTGCCCGGCGCGGACGGGCTGTCCGCCTCCAGCAGCATGTACTTGTAGAAGCGCGCCCCGATGAGCCCCTCCTCCGCGCGGCCCGTGAAGGGCGCGAACAGCGGATGGTCCACCTTCACCTGCGCCAGCTTCGCCGTCTTCGTCTCCGCGTCCGGATCCTCGCGCTCGGCGCTCGTGCGCACCAGGCGCAGGGGGCGCGGCAGGAGCTTGCCCAGCCGTGAGTTGTACGCCTCCGGGTTCACGTGGTCGCCCACGCTCACGAAGAGTCCGCCGCCGTTCTCCACGAAGGCCGCCAGCTTCTGTGCTTCGTCCTCCGACGGCGCCGTCGTGTTGAGCAGCAGCACCAGGTCGTACGCGCTGAAGTCCTCGCGCAGCCCCACCTCCGCGTCGCGCACCACCACGTCCACCGGCGAGCCCGGCGACGTGAGCGCCGCGTCCACGAAGAAGGCCTCGTCCCGGTAGCGCGTCGCGTGCGGCGAGCCGTTCACCACCAACGCCTTCAATCCGCGCGGCACCGGCAGCACGAAGGCGCGCCGGTCATCCTCCGCCAGCGCGTCCGGCGCGAGCGTCACCTGGCCCACCACCGTGCCGCCCTGCGGGAAGCGCACCGTCAGCGTCTTCTGCGTCGTGCCGCCCGCGGGCACGTCCACGAAGCCCTTGGCCAGCGTGGACTCGCCCACGCGCACCGCGGCCTCCAGGTCCTTGGCCGGCTTCGTGCCGAAGTTCCGCACCGTGAACGTGAACTGGTACGCGCGCGGCCCCGCCTGGAGCGCGGGCTCCACCCGCAGGTCCACCAGCGCGTGGTTGTCCAGCGACTCGCGTCCGGACGCCACGTCGCGCAGCACGACCTCCGGCTTCACCATGGCGCCCGTGGGCCCCTTCACCGTGGGCGGCGGCGCTTCCAGCCGGAAGCCGGAGCCCGTCATGTCGGAGACCACCACCAGGCGCTTGCCCGGCATCGGGTTCTCCTCCAGCGACCGAGCGGCCATGTCCAGGCAGCGCGACAGGTCCGCCGTGCCGTACGTGGGCTTCGCCTCGTCCACCATCGCGCGCAGCCGTGCCCGGTCGAAGCCCGGCGGCGGCGGCGCTTCCGGCGTGCCCGTGCACACCATCACCGTGGCGGGCTCCTCCGGCAGCAGGTCCTTGAGCGCGTCGCGCGCCTCGTCACGGCCCTTCTCGAAGTTCGACGTGCCGTCCGACCAGCGCATGGACAGCGACGCGTCCAGGATGACCGCCGTCGCCGCCGGACCGCGCGTCACCGTGGCCGCCTGCGCGTCGCGGGTGAACTCCGGCCGCGCCAGCGCAATGGGAATCGCCAGCAGGATGAGCGTGCGCAGCGCGTACAGGAGCAGCCGCTTCAGCTTCAGCCGGCTCGCCGTGCGCTTCTGGCTGCGCAGCACGAACGCGAGCGGCCCGAACGGATGCGCCCTCGGCCGGCGCCGGTCGAACAGGTGCACCAGCACGGGGATGAGCGCACCCAGCGCGCCCAGCAGGAACCACGGGTTGCCGAACGTCACCGGCGCCTCCCTCGGCGTCCCAGGAAGCGCAGCAGCACTTCATCCAGCCGCTCGTCCGTGCGCACCAGCTCGTAGTCCACGTCGGCCTCGGCGCACTTCGCCTTCACGTCCGCGAGGAACGCGCCGAATTCCTCCAGGTAGCTCTGCTTGATTTCGCGCGGGTTCACCTCGATGCGGCCCTCGCCCTCCATGTCCAGGAAGAGCGTGGGGTCGTCGAAGGGGAACGTCAGCTCCGCCGGGTCCACCAGGTGGAACACCGCCACGTCGTTCTTGCGCTGCCGCAGAGCCAGGATGCGCTTGAGCGACTCCTGCCGCTCATCCAACAGGTCCGACAGCACGATGACCGTGGAGCGCCGGGGCAGCACCTCCGCGAGGTGATCCGCCGCGCTGCCCAGGTCCGTGGGGCCCTTCGCTTCCGTGTGCTCCAGCGTGTCCAGCAGCACGTTGAGGTGACCGGCGGAGGCGCGGGGCGGCACGTCCTTGAACGCGCCGCCCACCATGACGGCCAGGCCCGCCGCGTCCTGCTGGCGCACGAGCAGGTAGCTGAGCGCGCCCGCGAGCGTCTTGGCCACCTCCAGCTTGGACATCGCGCCGCTCTGGTAGCCCATGGACGCGGACGCATCCACGACCATCACCGAGCGCAGGTTCGTCTCATGCTCGAAGCGCTTGACGTAGTACTTGTCGAACTTGCCGTAGGCCTTCCAGTCCAGGTGGCGCAGCTCGTCGCCGGGCGCGTACTCCTTGTGCTCGGCGAACTCCACGCTCTGGCCCTGATGGGGGCTCTTGTGGAGGCCGGACAGCACGCCCTCCATCACGGCGCGGGCGCGCAGCTTCACGCCCTGGAGGCGGGACAGCGTCTGGGCGTCGAGCAGCGACATGGGATGGAGGTCCCTAGCCCTTCACCACCGTGAGGAGCTGGTCGATGAGCTTCACGGACGTGATGCCGTCGCTCTCCGCGGTGAAGTTGGGCAGCACGCGGTGGCGCAGCACGGGCCTCGCCAGCGCCCGCACGTCCTCCACCGTGGCCACGAAGCGGCCGTTGAGGATGGCGCGCGCCTTGGCCGCGAGCACCAGGTACTGGCTCGCGCGAGGACCCGCGCCCCAACCCACGTTCTTCGCCACGAAGTCCGGCGCGCCGGGCTCCTTGGGACGCGTGTGGCGCACCAGCTCCACCGCGTAGCGCACCACGTGGTCCGGCACCGGCACGCGGCGCACCAGCTCCTGGAGGGCGAGGATGCGCTCGGGGGAGAGGATCTTCTCCAGCTTCGGCGGCGCGCCGGCGGTGGTGCTCTTGACGATCTGCACCTCCTCCTCGGCGGTGGGGTAGCCCACGTCCACCAGGAACATGAAGCGGTCCAGCTGCGCCTCGGGGAGGGGATAGGTGCCCTCCTGCTCGATGGGGTTCTGCGTCGCGAAGACGAGGAAGGGCAGCTCCAGCGGGTACGTGCGGCCGCCGGCGGTGACGCGGTACTCCTGCATGGCCTGGAGGAGCGCGGCCTGCGTCTTGGGCGGCGTGCGGTTCACCTCGTCCGCGAGGATGATGTTCGCGAACAGCGGGCCCTGCATGAAGCGGAAGGCGCGGCGGCCGGTGGTCTTGTCCTCTTCCAGGATGTCCGTGCCGGTGATGTCCGACGGCATCAGGTCCGGCGTGAACTGGATGCGGTTGAAGGACAGGTTGAGCACGTCCGCCAGCGTGGAGATGAGCAGCGTCTTCGCCAGGTCCGGCACGCCCACGAAGAGGCAGTGGCCGCGGCTGAAGAGCGAAATCAGCAGGTGCTCCACCACGTCCCGCTGGCCGACGACGCGCTTTTCAATCTGCTCGACGATGGCGTTGCGGGCCTGGGCAAGCTCCTCGACGGCGCGCAGGTCCTCGGGGGTGGCGTCGGACGGGGGAAGAGGGGCGGGGGCGGCGCTTTCCATGGAAGGGTTCTCTTAATCGGCGCGGCGGGGGCGGACCAACGGTTTCCGTCGCCCTGGGGCCCCGAGCGTGGGGTGCCAACCGTTCCAGGGCTCCGGTATTCCTCTGGGAACGCCTACGGGTCCGCCCGGCCCCGCGCCTGGCCCCGTGCCTGCCCCCCGGCCTGTCTCGATGCCCCCTGGACAGGGGGGAATGCCGGACCGTGGACACACTGCTTACGTTCCCAAGGCACCTGCGATGGGGCAGGGCAGGCATGGGAGCACGGCATGCGTTCAGCACGGCGAGTCATCTGGGGCGGGTGGGCACTTCTGGGCGCGGGACTCCTCGGGCTGGGAAGCACTGCCTGTGGTGGTGCTTCGGCGGAGGAAACTGGCGATGTGACCGCCAGTGCGGAAGCCCAGGGCACCCCGGTCCCCGCGCCGGCCCCTGAGGCGGCCGCTCCCTCGCCTGGGACCCAGGCTCCCACGCAGGCCCCCGCGGCGGAGGCGCCCAAGCCCGCGGCCCCGGCGGCGAGCCCCTGGTCCCTCACGCAGGGCGGTCCGCAGGACGACACGGGCGCGGGGCTGGCGGTGGGCAAGGGCGGAGATGTGCTGTGGGTGACGTCCGGCACGCCGCGCTCGGATGAGGACCGCGAGCAGGTGGACGGCGAGCGGCTGGTGCTGACGCTGTCGCGCTATTCGGCGGACGGGACGAAGCAGTGGGCGAAGGAGTTCGAGCGCAACCGCCTGTCGGACCTGCGCGTGGCGGGCTCCACGGGAAGTGACGGCGCGGTGTTCCTGTCCGGCAACGCGTTCCTGTACTCGGCGGACTTCGGGCTGGGCGAGGCGCAGGACGGCTTCCTGGTGAAGTTCACGCAGGCCGGTGAGCCCGAGTGGCAGCGCCGCGTGGGCCAGAAGGTCTACGCGGTGGCGGCGGACGCGGCGGGCGGCGTCGTGGCCCTCGGCGAGGAGTGGACGCCGGAGGCCCACACGCCGCAGTTGGTGCGCTACGCGGCGGACGGCACGGTGGCCTGGACGAAGACGTTCGACGGCGCGAAGGAGGGCACGCTCCTGTCGGCCGTGGCGCTTTCGGGGACGGGCACGCCGGTGGTGGCCGGGCGGCTGGTGGGCCCGGTGACGGTGGACGGGCGCACGTTCGACGCGCAGGGCACGGGCGGCTTCGTGGTGCTGGCGTTCGGCGCGGATGGAGCGCTGGCCTGGGGCCGCGAGGTGCCGGGCGTGAACGGGCGCGTGGGCTCCGTGTCGGTGGGCGCGGACGGCACGGTGGCGGTGGCCGGCGAGGCGGTGGGCCTGCTGGTGTGGAACAGCGTGGCGCTGGATGAGGGCGGTCCGTTCGTGCTGACGGCGACGGCCGATGGGCAGGAGCGCTGGGTGAAGCAGCCCACGTGCGGCGCGACGTCCGTGGGCACGGTGGCGGCGGTGGAGCCCTCGGGCCCGGTGGCCACGGCGTGCGGCAACACGGTCACGCGCTACGCGGCGGACGGCGCGCTGCTGGGCACGAAGTCGCTGGCGCCGGAGTCGTGCGAGAGTGGCACGTGCTCGCTGGCGACGACCACGCTGGTGGCGGCGCCGGAGTCCGGGCTGGTGGTGTCCGGCTGGCAGCGCGACGGCGCGGGGAACACCTGGAACCAGGATGCGTTCCTGCGGCTCGTGACGCCCTGAACTTGAGGTTACGCGGTCGCCAGGCCCGCGGCTCGTGCTGAGTCCTGTACGAGTCCGCGGAGCCATGCGTGCTTCGGGTCACCCTCGTTCCCCAGATGCCAGGCCAGGAGCATCTCGATGGGAGGCATGGGGACAGGTAGAGGCCGAAGCGCGAGCCCGAGTGCCTTCGCGTGCGCGGAGGCGAAGCTGCGCGGAAGGACGGCGAGCCGGTCCGAGCCTAGAACGAGCGGCAGTGCCAGGGAGAACGTGGTCACCACGCGCGTCACGCGACGCGAGAACCCCTCCTTCTCCAAGAGCACGTCAATGCCGCCACGGCGCGACTGCGCGAGTGGGGCAACCAGGACGTGCTCCCACTCGGTGAACCGCTTCAGGGACATGCGCCCGGTGGCGAGGGGATGCGCCCCGCGCATGACGCAGACGAAGTCGTCGACGAACAGGCGCTGCGAGCGTAGGTCCCGCTCCTTGGCGATATCCGGGACGATGGCGATCCCACCGTGTTCACGCAGGAACGCCCCCACGTCTGGCGTCTGCGTCCGGAGCGTGAGCAGAGCCCCGGGAGCACGCGCGGAGAGAAGACGGTCGAGCGTCGGCAGGAGCAGCTCCGCGACGCGGTCTGACGTCGTCACGTAGATGTCCCAGGTCGCGGTCGCCGGGTCGAAGGGACGCCCCTGGTCGAACAGCCGCCCGGCCGCCAGCATCACCTCCTTGGCAGGCGCGCGAAGTTCCTCGGCCCGCTGCGTTCGCACGAGCGACCTTCCGTTGCGGACCAGGAGCGGGTCGTCGAAGTCGACGCGCAGCCGGTGCAAGGCATTGCTCGCCGCCGCGGGCGTGATTCCCAGCTTCTTCGCAGCGCGTGTGACGTGAGCCTCCTCGAGGAGGTGGTGGAGCGCGCGCACATGGTTCAGGTCGAAGGCTGAGAGTTTCACGGCATGAACAATAGGGCTTCCCACCATCAAGTTCCGCGAATTCATGCCGCCCCGTAGCTTGAGGGCCATGAACAACGCACTCACCTACAGCCGCTTCGGCGGTCCCGAAGTCCTGCAGCACACCCAGCAGCCGGCGCCCCGCGTCCGCGCCCACCACCTGCTCATCCGCGTCCGAGCCGTCTCGGTGAACCCCATCGACGGGAAGATCCGGCGTGGCGCGCTGAAGTTGCTCAGCGGTGCTCGCTTCCCGAAGTCCCCCGGCTCGGACTTCGCTGGCGTCGTCGAGGAGGTGGGCGCGGGCGTCGAGGGTTTCTCGGTCGGAGACCGCGTGTTCGGCTTCCCCGGAAGCATGCGGGAGGGAACGCTCGCCGGGCTCATCACGGTCGCGGCGAACTCCGTCGCCAGGGTTCCGTCAGGGCTCGATGACGTCGGGGCCGCGGCGGTCTCGATGGTGGGGCTCGCGGCGCTTCAAGCATTGCGTGACGTCGCGCGTGTCGCTCCCGGCGAGCGAGTCCTCGTCAACGGCGCGACGGGTGGCGTGGGGCTGATGTTGATTCAGCTCGCCCGGGCGCGGGGCGCGCACGTCACCGCCGTTACGTCCGCCGCCGGCCTGGCCGTGGCACGGCAGTACGGCGCCCAGGTGGTCCACGACTATCGCGCCCGGCCGCTCTCGATGCTCGGTGAGCGTTTCGACGTCGTCTTCGACCTGAGCACGAAGCTGTCCTTCACCGAGGCGCGTGGCCTCCTCACGCCTCACGGCAGGCACGTGGGATTCGAGCCGTCCCCCGCGTCGCTCCTCGCCTCCACCCTGCTCGGTCCTTTTCGTCGCCAGAAGCAATTGCTGCTCGTCACCAGGCCGTCCGCCAAGGACCTCGCGGAGCTCGCGGAGAAGTTCCAGACCCGGGAGCTCCTCCCTCCTCCCGTGGAGGTGTTCGAGCTGTCCGACGCCCGAGGCGCATTCGAGCGGTCCGAGCGAGGGGGCGTCATCGGCAAGGTCGTCATCCGCGCGGCCTCCTCGCATTGAAAACCCATCGCAACCCCACACACCGCCGCATCCAGGAGTCACCCATGTCCACGCGTCATCTCGTCGATCCGTCCCTCCTCCCTCTCATTGCCCACCCGTTCCTCCCGGGGCTCTCCCGCGAAAACCTCGCGGACGGCCGCACGTTCATGGACCAGATGATCTCGTCCATCGCGCCCCAGAGCACCGCGCTCCGCAGCGAGGTGCGCATCCCCGGGCGAAACGGAGCGCCCGACGTCCGGCTCGTCATCCAGACGCCGCCGGGCCAGAGCACGACGCCCCGCCCCGCCGTGCTGTTCCTGCACGGCGGCGGCATGGTGATGGGCACCGCCGCCATGGGCGAGGGCTTCGACGCCGAGCTCGCGCTCGCGCACGACACCGTCGTCGTCTCGGTTGACTACCGCCTCGCGCCGGAAGTGCCGTTCCCGGGGCCCATCGAAGACGCCTACGCGGCGCTGCGCTGGGTCCACGCGAATGCCGCGTCGCTCGGCATCGACCCGTCGCGAATCGTCCTCATGGGGCAGAGCGCGGGTGGCGGGCTGGCCGCCTCGCTGGCGCAGTTCACTCGCGATGACAACGGGCCACGGCCCGCGGCGCAGATCCTCATCTACCCCATGCTCGACGCCCGTACGGGGACGGCCCTGGAAGTGGACCCCAACCCGACAACGGGCGAATTCTCATGGACGCGTGCGCACACCCGCTTCGGCTGGGAGTCCCTGCGCGGGGACTACGTTCCGACCGACTCCCGCGCCGGACACTTCTCGGCGTCGCTCGGCCAGGACGTCTCGCACCTGCCTCCCGCCTTCATCGCGGTGGGCTCGCTCGACGTCTTCTTCGACGAGTCCATGGACTACGCCCGCCGCCTCTCCCGCGCGGGAGTCCCGGTGGAGCTCCACGTCTACCCCGGGGCCATCCACGGCTTCGACGCCATCCCGAACGCCTGGATGACCACGAGCTTCAAGCGCGAGCTGAACGACGCGCTCACCCGTGCGCTCCGTGCGCCGACCCAGCGGGCGCCATCCCCAGCTTGAGGTCCTGGTTCAGCCCCGCGTCCTTGCGCACGCGCCAGATGTACTGGTCCAGGAAGTAGTGGTGCAGCGCGAAGCCCCAGATGAAGCCTTCCATCAGGTCGCGCAGCGTGAGCCCACTGCTTCCCAGCGCCAGCTTCGTGTCGAACGCGCCGCAGCCCGGGTGCACGCCCATGCCGCAGCCCAGTGTCCGGTACACCAGCGTGAACGCGAGCCCGCAGAGCGCGTAGAGGATGAAGCGCTGGCTCACCTTCGGCGCCCAGCCGAACGCGGTCCGGTCCACACCTTCCGCGTGGTAGCGGTTGCGGTGAAAGAACCAGACGATGCCGTGGTACTGCACGTTGTGGAACGCTGTCACCGCCACGGTGAACATCAGGAAGTCCATCCGCCGCGACACCGACGGCCAGAACACCAGCGACGTCAGCCCCAGCGCCGCGCCCAGCATCAACAACTTGGGCCCGTTCACCCCCAGCCCCCGGCGCCACCGCCACACCTGCCTCGCCGCCAGCACCCCCACCACCGCGAGCACCAACGCGAAGCACGCGTGCGCCACCCCGACCTCCCAGGTCGGCTCCGCCATCAGCCCCAACCGGCGCCGCGCTCCCGGATGCGTCAGCGCGAACGCCACGAACGGCGCGAGCAGCCCCACGTACAGGGTCACGCTGTCCAGCCGCCGGTCCCACGCGTCCCGCTCTCCGGCCTTGCGCTGGTAGAGCACCATGATGCCGTAGTGCTGCCGCACCACGTGCCAGTACGCCCACAGCGCCGCCAGCGTCACGAACACCGCGAACGGCCACCGCTGCCCGGACAGCACCGACGCCGCGAACACCGCCGGCCCCGCCGCGAACCACGCCAGGCTGCCCCAGAGCAGCCGGGCTCGCGCCTTCCGCTCCCGAGCGTCCAGGTACGTGCGCGACACCGTCGCGAACAGGTGCGGCCCGTCCAAGAGCAGCACCCACGCCCACCACAGCGGCGGCCCGCTCACGCCCCCCAGCACGTGCAACGCCATCAGCGCCAGGCTCGCGCCCAGTCCGCCCACCGTGGAGAGCAGGTCATGCCGTCGGTCCACCAACCACCGCGCATGCAGGGGAGCCGGGGCGAAATGGGGGACCGCGTTCATCGGGGGACTCCCGTCCGGTGGACCCGGACTTCTTCCTGGGGGAAACGAAGTCCCAGGATAGCGGGGACATACACGTAAGTCAGATGCGCACCTGGAGGTCTCGAACGGGCACCGGCCGGACGGGCAGGGGGCCAGAACCCCCTTGAGGGAATGGCCCCCGGACGCGACAGTGCTGAACCATGGATCAAGGTCGGCGTACCTCGGACCGCAAGTCGGTCGGTCTGTTGGTGAAGCTCAAGCATGAGACCGTGGGGAGCTTCACCGAGGAGTTCGCCACCAACATCAGCCCCGGGGGCATGTTCATCCGCTCGCGCACGCCGCAGCCGGTGGGCACGCCCGTGCGCTTCGATGTTCAGATCGCCAACGGCGTGCGCGTGCTCCAGGGCACCGCGACCGTGCGCTGGGTGCGCGATGTGAACGACCCCGCGGGGCCTCCGGGCATGGGGTTGCAGTTCCAGGAGCTGGACACCGCGAGCCGCGCGCTCGTGGACCTGATGCTCCAGCGCAAGCCGGGTGGCGGTGCCGCGCCGGCCGCGCCGCTGCCGTCCATTGCTCCGGTGGTCGCGCCGGGCATCGCGCCGTTGGCAGCGCCAGGCATCGCGCCGTTGACGACGCCGGGCATCGCGCCGGTGCGTCCGCCCGTGGCCGCGCCGCCGGTTGCCGCCGCGCCCCGGCCCGCCGCTGCCCCCGCGCGTCCCGCGGCTGTCGCGCCGCCCGCGCAGCCCGCGGCGGGTGGTGCCGCGCTCGATTCGCTGTTCGATGATCTGGATGCCCCGTCCAGTCCCGCGCCTGGCGCGGACGAGCCGCTATCCCTGGGCGGCGCGGACGAGCCGTTCTCGTTGGGCTCGCCCGACGAGGACATGGGGCTGGCGCAGGCGGACTCCGCGAACGACGTGGACATCCCGCTGGATGAGCTCATCGCGGGGACGCCTCCGCCCACCGTGCAGGGCGTGCTGTCGGGAAGCGACGAGCCGCTGCCGGGGCTCGACTTCGAGTTCGAGGCTCCGGTCGTGGGAGAGCCCATCGCGATGGGCGAGCCGCTGGAGGAGGTGCCCATCGAAGTGGGGCTCTCCGTGGAGGACGGCGCGGCTTCGGGCGACGCGGGTGGGTTCGAGCTGGATTTCTCGGATGTCTCCCCCGAGCCGCCGCCTCGCGCCGCGCCGGTGCCTCCGGTGCCCGTGCAGCGCGCGGCCCCTCCGCCTCCGCCCGCCGCGATGCCCGTGGCGCCACCGGTGGCACCCGCGCAGCCCTCTGGCGGCAGCGCCGAGTTCGACTTCGACCTGTCCTCCCTGGATGACGACGCGCCGCTGGAGTTGGCGCGCGAGCCCACGTCCTCGCCGGGCCGTCAGCGTCCGTTGGGGCGTGAGCCCGCGTCCTCGCCCGGCCGTGCCGCCGCGCCGGGGCTGGGGCGTGAGCCTGGCTCCGCTGCTGGCCGTGCGCCGGGACTTGGGCGCGAGCCTGGATCCGCCGCCGGTCGCGCGCCTGGACTTGGGCGCGAGCCTGGATCCGCGGCGGGCCGTGCCGCGCCGGGTCTGGGACTCGAGCCGGGCTCCGCCGCTGGACGTGCGCCGGGGCTGGGGCGTGAACCTGGCTCCGCCACCGGCCGTGCCGCGCCGGGGCTGGGGCTGGAGCCGGGATCCGCCGCTGGCCGTTCCGCCGCGCCGGGCCTGGGCCTGGAGCCTCGCTCTTCTGGCGGTCGTCCGGCGGCGCCGGGCCTGGGCCTTGAGCCTCGCTCTTCTGGTGGTCGCCCTGCCGCGCCGGGTCTGGGCCTGGAGCCGCTTTCCTCTGGAGGTCGCACCGCCGCGCCGGGTCTGGGGCTTGAGCCTCGCTCTTCTGGTGGTCGCCCCGCCGCGCCAGGCCTGGGACTGGAGCCGCTCTCCTCTGGCGGTCGTGCCGCCACGCCGGGCCTGGGGCGTGAGCCCGGATCCGCCGCCGGACGTCCTGCCGTGCCGGGCCTGGGACTGGAGCCTGGATCCGCGGCGGGCCGTGCTCCGGGGCTGGGCCGCGAACCTGGATCCGTGGCGGGCCGTCCCTCGGCACACGCTCCCGGTGAGCTGCCGTTGGAGCCCGGCTCCTTCGCCAACCGTCCCTCGGCGCCCGGCCTCTCCCAGGAACCGGCGTCGTCCTGGGGCCGCGCCGTTCCGCCGCAGCCTCCCGCGCCGCAGCGTCCGTCCGGCGGCAGCGCCGAGTTCGACCTGGACCTGTCCATCGACGACGACGGACCGCTGGAGCTCGCGCGCGAGCCCGTGTCCTCCGTGGGACGTCCCGCCGCGCGGCCCGTGGCCCCTCCGCCGCCACAGCCGCCGCCGAGCGTGCTTCCTCCCTCCGTGCGCCAAGCCCCGCCCGCGCCCGCTGCTCCGGTAGCCCCCGCGACGCTCGCGCCCGCCGCCGCGCCGGTGGCACCCACGCCCCCGGCCCTGGACGCCAACGGCCAGGTGCGCCCCATCTACCTCACGCCGCCGCAGACGCTGGCCGGCACGGGGCCGGTCATCGGCATCGACCTGGGCACCACCAACTCCTGCGTGGCGCTCCTGTCCAACGGCCGTCCCGTCGTGCTCCGCTCGCGCGAGGGCTACAACACCATCCCGTCCGTCATCTCGCTGAGCGCGCAGAACAAGCTGCTCGTCAGCCACCGCGCGAAGAACCAGCTCGTGCTGCGGCCCACGCACACCATCTACGGCGCGAAGCGCCTGGTGGGCCGCCCCTACGACAGCGCCGTGGTGAAGCAGGTGCGCGAGCGCTTCCACTACGAAATCACCCCCGACGCCGCCGGCCGCGCCGCCGTGCGCCTGGGCAACGACGTGCTGTCGCTGGAAGAGGTGCAGGGCATCATCCTGCGCGAGTGCAAGGAGATGGCCGAAACCCACCTCAACCAGAAGGTGGAGCGCGCCGTGGTGACGGTGCCGGCCTACTACTCGGAGCCCCAGCGTGAAGCGGTCCGCAAGGCCGGCGCGATGGCCGGCCTCAAGGTGGAGCGCATCCTCAACGAGCCCACGTCCGCGGCGCTCGCGTACGGCCTCAACCGCGAGCTCAACAAGAAGGTGCTCGTCTACGACCTGGGCGGCGGCACCTTCGACGCGACCATCCTGCGCATCGAGAAGAACGTCTTCGAGGTGCTGGGCACCGGCGGCGACATCTTCCTGGGCGGTATCGACTTCGACAACCTCATCGTCGACTTCCTCCTGGAGCGCTTCCAGGAGAAGGAAGGCATCGCGTTCAACGGAGACGGCATCGCCCTGTCGCGCGTGGGCGACGCCGCCGAGCGCGCGAAGATGGCGCTGTCCGAGCGCAGCACGTTCGAAGTCCACATCCCCATGTTGATGATGGACGACGCGGACGCCCCCGGGACCTGCGCGTGACCATGTCGCGCCAGGACCTAGAGAAGATCTGCGACCCGCTGCTCAACCGCACCATCGACGTGGTGCGCGACGTGCTCCTGGACGCCAAGCTGAAGGCCTCGGAGGTGGACGACATCATCCTGGTGGGCGGCATGAGCCGCATGCCGCTGGTGCGCGACAAGCTCAAGGGCCTGTTCAGCAAGAACGCGCAGGCGAGCGTCAACGCGGACGAGGCCGTGGCGTTGGGCGCGGCGCTGTACTCGGGCTCGGTGGACAAGGTGAGCAGCGTGGTGCTCATCGACGTGCTGCCCATGACCATTGGCGTGGCCATGCCCGGCGGCGGCTTCAAGCGCGTCATCGAGCGCAACAGCCCGCTGCCCACGCAGCGCTCGTTCGCCATCAGCACGTCGCAGGACAACGAAGAGCGGATGGAGCTGTCCGTCTTCCAGGGCGAGGACAACCACATCTCCGCCAACGAGTACCTGGGCACCGTGCGCATGGAAGGCCTGCCGAAGGGCCCCAAGGGCTCCGTGCGCGTGGCGGTGACGCTCAAGCTCGACTCCGAATGCGTGCTGCACGTGGAGGCGCGTGAGTATTCGACGCGCAAGGAGGTCAAGGCGACGCTCGCCACGCGCTACTCGCCGGAGGAGCTCCAGAGGCAGCTCCAGGTGAGCAAGGAGGCGGTGAGCGCCGCCGAGGAGCGCCGGGGCGCGGACCTGAAGGATCGCGCGGGCCGCTTCTGGGGATTCGTGAAGAAGGCGCTGGGCCGCAAGTAGACTGGGCCTCATGACCGCCTCCGCCCCCCGCTACATGGCGCGCTTCCGTTGCATCGCGGAAGCGTGCGAGGACACCTGCTGCGCGGGGCTGACGGTGCCCATCAGCGAGTCGCGCTGGAGCCTGTTGCGCCAGAAGGTCGCGGGCACACCGGACGAAGCGCGCGTCGCGGCGCTGATTGCGCCGAACCCGGACGGCGCCACGGGCCAGCAGGCGGGCATCCTGGGCAAGCGCGCGGACGGACACTGCGCCTTCCTGGACGAAGCGAAGCTGTGCTCGCTCCAGCGCCGGTACGGTGAAGCGGTGTTGCCGGACGGCTGCTCCGTCTTCCCGCGAGTGCTCACGCGCTGGGGCGCGCAGGTGGAGATGGCCGGGTCGCTCGCGTGTCCGGAGACAGCGCGCCTGTGCCTGTTGGCGGAGGACGCGCTGGTGCGCGAGCCCGTGCCCGAGGAACAGGCCCTGCGCCCACAGGTCGCGCGGCAGGTGGCGGCCGGAGACGACGCGTGGACGGCCCACGCGGACACCGTGCGCGAAGCGATGCTGCGGCTCTTGAACCGCCGCGAGGTCCCGTACGCCGCGAGGCTGTACGCGCTGGGCCGCATGGCCCTGGACCTGGGCGACTTCTACTTCCCGGGGACGACGGCGTTCGGTTCCGCGGAGACAGAGCGGCTCGCGCATGTCCTGCGCGAGTACGAATCCGCGGACACGCTCGCGTCCCTGAGCGCGCAGCTCGAAGCGCTGGAGTTGCCCGGTGGCCCGTGGGCCGGCATCTGCGCCGCCGTGCTCCGTTCACGCGAGGCCGCCGTGAGCAGCCCGCGCTTCCTCTCGCTCATGGACGCCGTGCGCGCGTCCTACGGTGGCGCGGAGACGCATCCCGACCAGGCGTGGGAACTCCATGCCGCGCGGCGCTCCGCACTGGAGTCCCTGCATGGCGAGCGCGTGCACCAGTACTTCCTGCACCACGCGCTGAACCACGTCCTGCGCCACCCGTTCACCGAGGCCGACAGCCTCCTGAACGCCGTGTTCCTGCTCGTGCTGCGCGCCTCTGTCGTTCGCTGGGTGCTGCTCGGGCACCCGGCCGTGGTGGCACTGCTGGAGGCTCCTGGCACACCCGTGGCCGCGCTGGACGCCGCCGCCGTGGAGGCGTTCCAGGTCGTCGCCAAGCACGTGGAGCAGGCGCCCACGTTCCTGGACTTCGCGAAGGGGCTGGCCGGCGAAGGTCCGGAGACCTTCGCGCGGCTGCTCATCCTGGTGAAGGGCCTGTAGCTCCCGTCAGCCCTGCTGCTTCGGCTTCGCGCCCAACTGCTGCATGGCCCGCTGGAACGACGGGTATTCGTGCGCGCCCTGGATGGCCAGCCGGTCACCCAGGATGAAGGTGGGCACCGCGCGGATGCCCATCTCCTGGGCCTCGCGCACGGACTCCTCCACCACCTGCCGGTAGCGGCCTTCCTCCACCACGCGCTGGAGCTCGTCCGGATCCAACCCGGCCTCCACGCCCGCGGCCCGCAGCGTGTCCCACTGCCAGAGGTCCTGACCCTCACTCCAGTAGCGCCGCAGGATGGCCGCCTGGAAGGGCTCCAGCCTGCCTTGAGCGCGCGCGTACTCCGCCGCCTCGTGCGCCCGGCGCGTGGACGGGATGATGTCCCGCTGCACCATCGTCAGCCCGGCCTTCGCGGCTCGGAGCTTCAGCGGATTGTTGGGGTCCTTCATCCCCTGGCGCACGTACTCGGGCAACGGCAGCCCTTCCGGAGGTGTCTCCGGGCGCAGGAAGTAGGGGTGCCACTCCACCTGGACGTCGTATTCCTTCTTCAGCTTCTCGACCTCACCGAGGCCGACGTAACACCAGGGTCAAACGAAGTCGGACCAGATGTGGACAACGATGGGTGCGCTCATGGGCTGAATCTCTAGCACCGCGCGTCAGGGCCTTCCACCCATTCCACCCGGGCCCGCATCCATCGGTGGACAGTGCGTCCTGCCGAGGGCACGGTCCGGGTTCCATCTCTCCGGAGGAATCCACCCGTGCCCCTGTCGCTCCTCGCGGCCCTGGCGCTCGGCGCGAATCCCGCGTCCGCGCCGCATCCGTTCAATCAACAGGACCTGGTCACGCTGCGCCGGCTCAGCAGCCCGCGCGTCTCTCCCGACGGCCGCCAGGTCGCCTACGTCCTGCGCTCCACCGACCTGGAGGCGAACCGCGGCCGCACCGACCTGTGGCTCGTCAATCTGGATGGCTCCGCGCCGCGCCAGCTCACCTCGGACCCGAGCAGCGACAGCGACCCCGTCTGGGTCCCGGACGGCAAGAGCCTCTTCTTCCTGTCGTCGCGCGGCGGCTCCTCGCAGGTGTGGCGCCTGCCCCTGGACGGCGGCGAGCCGCTCCCCGTCACGAAGCTGCCGCTGGACGTGAACAGCTTCGCGCTGTCGCGTGACGGCCAGCAGCTCGCGGTGGCGCTGGACGCGCGCCCTGACTGCGCGGACCTCGCGTGCAACACCCAGCGCGCCGCGGAGGCCTCCAAGAAGAAGACCACCGGCCGCGCGTATGATCAGCTCTTCGCCCGCCACTGGGACACCTGGAAGGACGGCACGCGCTCGCACCTGTTCGTCGTCCCCGTGGCTGGCGGCACGGCCGTGGACGTGATGAAGGGCATGGACGCGGACGCGCCCAGCAAGCCCTTTGGCGGCGCGGAGGAGTTCACCTTCACGCCGGACGGCAAGGGCATCGTCTTCGCCGCGCGCGACGTGGGCCCCACCGAGTCGTGGTCCACCGACCTGGACCTGTTCCTCGCGCCCGTCGACGGCAAGACGAAGCCGCGCAAGCTCACGGAGAAGAACCGCGCCACGGACACGAGCCCCGTGTTCAGCCCGGACGGCAAGACGCTCGCGTACGTGGCCATGTCCCGCCCCGGCTTCGAGGCCGACCGCTACCGCGTCATCCTGCGCACGTGGCCGGGCGGCCAGGAGCGCGTGCTGACCCAGGACTGGGACCGCTCCGCCGGCTCGCTCGCGTGGAGCAAGGACGGCGCCACGCTCTACACCACGGCCAATGACGTGGGGCAGGGCACCGTGTTCGCCCTGGACGTGGCCACCGGCAAGCCGCGCGCCCTCACGAAGGGCGGCAGCGCGGACGGCGCCCAGCCCGCGGCGGACGGCCAGGTCGTCTACGCGATGGATGACCTGGACTCGCCGGCGGACCTGTACGCGGTGAAGGCGGATGGCACCGGCGCGCGGCAGCTTACCCAGGTGAACAAGGACGCGCTCGCGGGCCTGAAGTTCGGCGCCTTCGAGCAGTTCAACTTCCCGGGCTGGAACAACGAGACGGTGCATGGCTACGTGGTGAAGCCCGTGGACTTCGACCCGAAGCGCCAGTACCCGCTGGCCTTCCTCATCCACGGCGGACCGCAGGGCAGCTTCGGCAACCACTTCCATTACCGGTGGAACCCGCAGGTGTACGCGGGCCGCGGCTACGTGGCGGTGATGATCGACTTCCACGGCTCCACCGGCTACGGCCAGGCCTTCACGGACTCCATCTCCGGAGACTGGGGCGGCAAGCCGCTGGAGGACCTGCAGAAGGGCCTGAACGCCGCGCTCCAGAAGTACCCCTTCATCCACAAGACGAAGCGGTGCGCGCTGGGCGGCAGCTACGGCGGGTACATGATCAACTGGATCGCCGGCAACTGGGCGGACGGCTTCCAGTGCCTCGTGAACCACGACGGCATCTTCGACGAGCGCGCCGCCTACTACGACACCGAGGAGCTGTGGTTCCCCGAGTGGGAGCACAAGGGGCTGCCCTGGGAGAAGCCGGAGTCGTACGAGAAGTTCAACCCGGTGAACCAGGTCGCGAAGTGGAAGACGCCCATGCTCGTCATCCACGGTGGCAAGGACTACCGCGTGGTGGACACGCAGGGCATCGCCACCTTCACCGCGCTCCAGCGCCGAGGCATCCCGTCCCGCTTCCTGTACTTCCCGGACGAGAACCACTGGGTGCTCAAGCCGCAGAACAGCATCCAGTGGCACGACGAGGTGCTGGGCTGGCTGGACCGCTGGACGCGCAAGTAGCTTGAAGTCCGGCGGAAGGTGAGCCCTGGGGCCCAAGGCCCCAGGGTTTCACCCAGGCATCAGGGAATGCCGAAGCAGTCGTCGATGCAGCTGGAGATGACCTCCGCGCAGGTGCGGTCGGCGATGCACTGCGAGCACTCCGCGGTGCGCTCGCGGCGGTCGTCCTGCTCGCTCTCCTTCTCGTCCTCCCAGGCGCCAATCTTCTCGGCGCACTTGCCGGTATCCAGGTCGGAGTCGAAGCACGTCTTGCGGTAGTCGCAGATGGCGTCGGCGTCGTTGGAGCAGCCGGTGAGGAGCAGCACGGAGACACAGGAGGCCAGGGCAATCAGTCGGGACATGGCCCGGCACTATGCACGTGGAGGACGCCTCCCGTGAATGCACTTCAGGGGAGGCGCTTCCACGCTTCACCGCTGCTGCATTACTTCGTCTTCGTCGCACCGCCCATGGAGCCGCTCGGGGGCGTGGTGCTCGGCGGGGTGGCGCCGTGGTTCATGGAGCCGTGGTCCATGGTGCCGCCCTGCATGCCGGCGCCGCCCACGCCCATGGCATCATCCAGCTTGCCCAGCGTCTGGTAGGCCATGTCGCGGTGCTTGGGCAGCTCCTGGGTGAGGTTGGTGAGCATCGTGGCCAGCTCGCCCGTGGCGTTCATGCCCTGCTGCGCGGCCATCACCTTGCCGATGGCCATGTCATGCGCGCCCACCTGGCCGGCCATGTAACACGAGTCGAACGGCGCGCCCTTCAGCGACTGGAGCTTGTCCATGTCCGCCTTCTCCGCGGCCATGGCCTTCTTCTCCATGTCATTGGCGGGCTTGGGCATCTCCGCCAGCTTCATGTTCTGCGACTTCGCATAGTCCATGACCTTCTGGTCGGCCGTGGTGTGCGAGTCGATCATCATCTTGGCGTAGCTCTGCACGTCCGGGTTCTGCGAGTTCTTCTGTGCGAGCTCGGCCTGCTTGATCTCCGTCTGGTTGATGTGGTGCAGGCGCTCCAGGAAGGCCTTCGGATCCGACGGGGCCATGAAGCCCTTGAACTCCACCATGCCCTTGGGCGCGGTGGCCGTCTTGGCGCCGGGCGCGGGGGTGGCGGGCGTGGCGCTCTGGGCCAGCGAGACGCCGCCGGTGAAGAGGACGGCGGCGAGGGTGACTCCGTGCAGGGTGCGCTTCATGGGTGCAGCTCCTTTTCAGGGCCTCGTGAGTGAGGCGGGACAAGTCGGTGGACCGGACACACCCGGTCCGCGCGGCGCACCTTGGAGCAGGGCGCGACGCTGGACCCAGTGGGTGGGGAGGAGGACGTGTGCCAATTCACGTTGCGCCCGCGGACCGGTGCGCCAGTGGACAGCGCCACTGACCCCGGGACCGGGAGCGGACGTTCAGCACCGCACGACTGTCTGGGAACGCCATCCCGTCCTCCTCGTGCCCGGAAAGCTAGGCATCCCGGGAGGGAGGGAAGGGAACGGAGGTAGGGCCCTGGCTGGCTGGCAGCCGGGGAGGAGGGCTACTTCGCGGGCTTCGGCGCGGCCTTCTGCTCGGGGGCCGGCGCCGGCTTCGGGGCGTCGGGCGTGCCGGCGGGGACGTTCTTCGTCTCCGACAGCTCGTCCTCGGCGCGCAGGAAGGCCTGGGCGGCGCGGTCCACGTCGTCGGGCTTGAGGCCCGTGAGGTTGGCGGCGGCCACGCGCGTGCGCGACGCGAGCGCCGTCTCCCCCAGCGCGCCGTGGATGCGCGTGAGGGCCACGTGGATTTCCGGGTCGAACGGATCCGAGGCCAGCGCCTCCAGGTACGCCGTCTTCGCCTTCGGGTAGTCCTTGCGGAACAGCAGGATGCGGCCCAGGTGCACGTTGGTGGAGGGCGAGCCCGGGTGCATGCGCAGCGAGCCGCGCAGCACGGACTCCGCCTCATCCAGCCGGCGCAGCTCCAGCAGCGCGAGCGCGAACTTGTTGGACACCGACTCGTACTTGTCGCCCACCAGCTTGTGCGCCCGCGCGTACTCCTCCGCGGCGGCCTTCACCCGGTTGCGCTCGCGCAGCACCTCGCCCAGGTGCGCGAACTTGCGCGCGGGGACCTCGGTCACCTCGGAGAAGCCGCCGAAGGAGATTTCACGCCCCTTCTTCTCGCTGTCCTTCTGAGCGCCCTTGGCGTCCTCCTTGAGCACCACGCGGTCGTCGCGCGGCACCAGCTCCTGCGGGAAGGGCTGCTTCTTCACGTAGGACAGCCAGGTCTTCTCGAAGAGGGGGAAGGGCATGCCCGTCGCCGCCTCCACCGCCTTCTTGTCCGGCTGGCCCGCCTTCAGCTCCTGGAGCAGCGTGCGCAGGCCCGCGGTGCCCTTGGTGCCGTGGATGTAGTCGATGGCGTAGAACACCTCCGCGAACGCGGTGGCCGCGTCCTCCGCCGTGGGCAGCATGGCGATGGAGGGGTGCATCTTCTCGAAGGGGATGAGCTTGTCCTCCTTCACGCGCTTGCCCAGGAGCGCCTGCGTGGATGGCGTCATGGCCAGGCCGCCCTTGCCGCGCCAGCGCGACTCCAGGAACTTGGCCAGGCCCTCGTGCAGCCAGATGGGCACGGTGTTGTGGGACATCTGGCTGACCACCAGGTGCACGTACTCGTGCGCCAGCGTGTCCTGCCAGTCGTAGCCCTGCGCCACGGCCTTGGGGCTCGTCACCATCAGCTTGTTGAACTTGCAGATGGCGATGGTGCCCGTGGTGCGGATCTGCTTCTCCGTCAGCGTGCTGACGCGGGACAGCTCGCGCGCGTTGTTCACCACCTCCACGCGCACCTTGCCCGGCGGCGTCCAGCCCAGGTCCTCCGCGAGCGCGCGGTGGATGGACTCCAGCGTCTCCAGCGCGTAGGGCACCAGCACCTCTTCCTTGCCCTTCGGGTAGAAGAAGATGAAGTGCTCGCTCTCCGCCTTCTGGTGGTCCTTGACGATGGTGCGCGTGTCCTTGGCGAGCCGCAGGTAGCTGCCCGGCTTGTCCTCGATGTTGGCGCCTTCCAGCAGCGTCACCGCGTCTTCGTACTGGCCCTCCTCGAAGGCCACGCGCCCCTGGAAGTACTTCAGGGGCTCCAGCTCTGAGGGAACGCGCTTCTCGACCTCGGCCAGCTCGCGGCGGGCGCCTCCCACGTCCCAGTCGTCCAGCGACTGCTCCACCTTGCCCAGCCGCTGCTTCACCTCTTCCTTGAGGGCCGCGTCGGGGGGCTGCGCGAAGGCCGTGGGGACGGCGAGCACGAGGGCGCACAGGAGGCCCAGGCAGGGAATGGTCGCGTGCGTGCGGCGGCTCACTTCACCAGCTCCTCGTAGTAGCGCTTCACCTGCTCGCGGTACTTCTCCGGCGCGCCCTGCTTCATCGCGTCCAAGAGGTCCTTGCGGAACTCGCGAGGCGCCTGGAACGCGTCCTCGTCCGGCAGCTCCACCTTGTCCTGCGGGTTGCGGCCGTTGCCCTCCTGGCGGCGGCCGGAGCCCATGGGCATGGGCAGCCCGCGGCCGCCCTTGCGGCCCTTCTGGCTCTGCTGCATCTGCTGCTGGAAGCGCTTGAGGCCTTCCATGGCGGCCTGCTGTTCGCCGTAGCCGCGGCCGGGGTCCTTGCCCTGCATGCGCTGGGACGCCTCGCCCATGCGCTGGCCAATCTCATCCATCTGCTGGCCGGCCTCCTCGCCGAACAGCGGCGCCGTCTGCTCCATGTCCTCCATCTGCTGGCGCAGGCCCTGCGCGCGCTGCTCCAACTGCTGCTGGCGCTGGCCCAGCTGCTGGAGCTGCTGCTTCTCCTGCTGCGACAGCTGCGAGCCCGGCGGCGGGAAGAGGTTCTGCAACTGCTGGCTCACGTCCGCCACGTCGCGCGCGTCCCGCTTGAGCTGCTCCGCGAGCTTCGCGGACTGCTGGCGCACTTCGGGCGGGTTGCCGAACATCTCATCCAGCTGACGCTGCTGCTCGCCCATGCTGGACAGCTGGCGCGCGGCGTCCTCGGCGCGCGCGGCGGACTCCGCGGCCAGGTCGAAGTCATCCACCTTGAGCGCGTTCTCCACGTTGCGCAGCTCGGACTGCGCCTCCTCCAGCGGACGGGCCGCGCGGCTGTTGAGCCGGCCCGGGTCCAGCTTCTGGTAGTCCTCCTGCACCTGCTTCAGCTTGCGGTTGAGCTCGTCCTTGAGGGCCTGGCCCTTCTCCTTGAGCCGGTCGCGGTTCTGGCTTCGGGCCTGGTCGCGCAGGGCGCGCGTCTGCTCCGCGACCTTCTGCTGCTCGTCCATGGTGCCCTGCAGGTCGTCCATGAACTTGCCGAACTTCTCCGCCAGCTCCGGGTACTGCTCCGCGCCGAAGTCCTCCTGGGACTTGTCCATGGACTCGAGCATCTCGTCCATCTGCATGCCCAGCTCCTGGAGCTTCGCCAGGGCCTCGTCCGCCTTGCCCTCCTGCATCAGGCGCTCGACTTCATCCATGGCGCCCTGCATGTCCTCCTGCTGCATCATCTCCGACAGCGCTTCGGCGTTGAGGTGCTCGTCGCGGATGCCCTTGCGCAGCTCCGCCATGCGCTGCATCAGCTCCTGGATGCGCGACTTGAGCTGTTGGATCTGCTGCATCACCTGCTCGCGCGCGGCCTCGTCCGGGTTGGCCTTGAACTGCTCGATGAGGCGCGACAGGTCGCGGCGCTCGTTGGCCAGCTGCTTCGTCAGCTCCTGGAGCGCCTCCAGCTTCTGCCGGTCCAGCAGGGACTCCAGGTAGAGGATGTCGCGCTCCAGGCCCTCGATTTCGTCCTCCACCACGGCGGTGAGCCGGGTGCCGGTGCCCCAGTCCTCGCCGCGCGCGCGCTGAGTGCGCAGGTACAGGCGGCGGAAGTCGGCGGTGGTGCCCACGCTGCGCTTGAGCTCCCCGCCGATGTTCAGGAGCGCGGAGATGATCTCCTTGGGCACATCCTTCTCCCGCGACAGCTCGGAGCCCTGCGCGCGGAAGTCGTCCGCGAGCTGCTGGCCGCTCGAGTCCACGGACTTCGCGGTCTCCACCGCGGCCGCGTCCTTCTGCTTCGCGCGGTCGGGCCCCTCCAGGCGGTCCGCCAGGTGGTCCACGAGGCGGCCCCACAGGACCTCCGCCTTCTCCAGGGCGGCGCGGCGGTGCTCGGCGGCGCTGTAGACGCGCAGGGTCTGCGTGCGGCTGACGCCCTTCTTGGGGCCCTCCACCGCGTCGTTGTCCTTCGCCTCCACGTAGTAGGTGATGCGATCGCCGGGGGCGGGCTTGAGCGGGCCCAGGTCCCAGTTGAAGGTGCCCCGGCTGCGGCGGCTGTCCTCGCGCGGCAGGTTCACGCGCGTCTCCTGCTTCGCGCCGGGCATGCGATACACCAGCGCCAGGCCGGACAGGCCGTAGTCGTCGGTGGCCTCGTACTTGAGCGTCACCGTCTGGCCAGGGTCGACTTCAATCTCCGTGGACGGGATGAGCAGCGTCACCTGGGGCGCCTTGTCCGCCTCCACGGTGAGCGGGATGTCCGGGCCCACCGCGAGCGGCTTCGCGCGCGCGCCGTAGAAGACGAAGTGGTAGTGGCCGCCCTGCTTCGCCACGAAGCTGCCGGTGAGCTCGCGGCCTCCGGTGACGGTGAGGGGCAGCGTCTGGTCGTTGACCACGATCTCCGCGCGCTCGATGGGACGGTCCGAGCGCGTCTTCAGCGCGACCTCGGTGCCGGCGGGCGCGCTGACCTCGCCGTTGGTGCCGGGCACGGTGCGCGGCGCGAGGCCGGTGTACGCGGGGTAGCGGTAGGTCAGCTCGATGTCGCCGGTGATGGGCTCCGCCTGCGCGGCGGTCTCCGGACGCGCGGCCTGCTCGCGCAGGTGCTTCCAGCCCGCGGCCCAGCGGCCCCCCACGAAGAACATCAGCACCGCGAGCGCCAGCACCACGCCGCCGCACGCCATGGCCACGCGGCGCAGCGGCTGGCGGTCCACCACGAGCCCGGGGTCCACCGTGCGGGCGCGCTCGTCCATCTGCCGCAGGAACGCGTCCGCGAGCTGGGGGGACCAGCCGGCCTCTTCACGGCGCTCGCGCGACAGCTCCACCGCGGCGAGCACGTCCAGCGACAGCTCCGGGCGGCGCTGGCCCACGAGCCGGGCGGTGCGCGCGTCGTCGCCCACCTGCCGGTGCGCGAGCACGACGCCGAAGACGTACGCCACCGCCGCGCCCACGGGCAGGGCGAGCCACAAGAGGCTCCGGGCGAGCCCCGGCACCGCGCGGCCCAAGAGGCCCGTGGCGAACAGGAGCACGAGGGCCGCGACGGCGCCCAGCAGCAGGCCCTGGGCCCAGAGCTGGCGGCGCTGGCGGGCGCGCACCTGGGCGAGCAGCTCCGCTACGCCTCCGGAGCGCGCTTCGCGCCGGGCCTGGGGAGGCGGGGCCGGAGGAGGCGGCGGGGGCGGCAGCTCGGGGGCTGGGCTCTGCGGTGTCTCGAGGTTCACGCTGGCTTGTCCGCTCGTCGGTCGCGAGCCAACCCCGAGCGGGGCCGGCTATTTCCCAATTGTGGCGCACTCCCGCCGTCTTCGCGCGTGCATCGCCGGGGCGGAGGACAGAAAGGAAGGCGCCTGTGTCCGCCGCACGAAGGAGGGGCGGACGGCAGGGTTCTGGGGACAACGCGGAAGGGGGACCCGGGCCCTCCCCGTCCGGTGGGGACGGTGGGAGGGCAGGGGGGCGCGCTCAGCCTTCGGCGGGAGGGGTGGGGCGGGAGGGAGCCGCGTCCTCCAGGGGCGCGGAGAGGCCGCCCAGCTCCTCGGCGAGCGCCTTGAGCACCTCCTGGGTGAAGACGATGCGGTCGCGGGGCAGGCGGGCGAGCACGCGCTGCACGGCGGATTCGACGGTGCCCTCGGACGGGATGTCCAGCGCGCGGCCGGAGTCCGTCAGCGCGAAGAGCGCCTTGCGGCCGTCGAGCGGATCCGACTTGCGCTCCAGCAGGCCGCGCTTCTCCAGGCGCTTGAGCACGCCGGTGAGCGTGCTGGGGTGCACGTGGAGGATGTTGGCGAGCGTGCCAGCGGTGATGCCCGGGAAGCGGCCCACGAGCCGGATGACCAGCCGCTGCGGGCCGGTGAGCCCCAGCGTGGACTCCATCCGCTTGGACGTGGACTGCAGGCCATGGTCCACGGCCCACAGGAGGCGCATGAACTCCAGCACCTCACCCAGCTGCTGCTGATGCTGCTGCGAACCCCGGGACCTGCTGCCCTCCGGGCCTGCCATCGACTCCGGGGCTTGTGTGTCCTTCATGGGCGCATCCTCCCTCACCTCCGGCCTCCCTGTCTTTCCGTTGTGTTCCAAAGGTGGCCGTGTCCTAGCGCGTCGGCCTGGGCGTTCCAGCAAAATCCGGAAGGGGTGCTCTCAGGCGGACGGGGCCGCCCGGCTGGAGGCCTTGGGAGGCGGCGATGACGCGGGCGGATGACGCGGGGGCGCCCAGGCGTGATGGGTCCTGGTCCCTGGGAGACCCTCCGTGTTTTCCTGGCTGTCCGGTGGCCCGGGGATTGGGGCCGCCCGGTTCCTGGAGGCCTGGAGTCCGCCATGTTGGTCCTGCCTGACGGTCGCGTCATCCGCTCGCCGAGCGCCACGATTCCCCTGGAGCTCTTCGGGACGAAGATTTCGGTCACCACCAACGGGGGCGGGGCCAAGGTCAGCATCAAGCTGGAGGAGCTGGGCAAGTACCTGGCGCGCGAGTACCTGGGCCGGTACTTCCCGACGGGGTGGGTGACGGACCTGCTCAAGTCCTTCGTGGACGTGAAGACCAAGTGCAACGCGGCGCTCAGCTACAACTACAAGCGTCCGAAGCGCGAGGGGCTGCACGGCTTGATGATGGACGCCGCGAACAACGCGTTCGGCGACATCCAGGGCGCGCTGATGGGGGTGGAGCATGGGCCGTTCGAGATGTGGAACACGGTGGAGGACCTGAACGGGACCGCGCGCAAGTGGAAGCCGACGGACCCCATCCGGGCCTGCACCGCGAAGGTGGCGGTCGGGTTGGTCCTCAAGTCCAAGAAGGCGTGGCTTCCCATCGACGGGTCGCTGAAGGTCAACTACTCGGTGGTCTACGAGGAGTACGTCGACCGCATCGAGGTGCACCTGGCGGACATCAAGATCGCGGGCGGGCTGAAGTACCACGCCAAATTGGAGATCCCCCGGCTGTCCACGGTGGTGGAGGGCATGGACCCGTTCGCGGGCCAGTACCCGCTCGGGGGCACGATGGCGCTCCCGTCCTCGGTGATTCCGACGAAGAAGAAGGTGGAGGCGGAGCCGCTGACTATTGAGGGCTCCTCGAAGATCAAGCAGCTGGCCTTCAAGCAGGAGATGGATGCCGCCTCGTTCACGTGGAACCGGCGCACGGGGGCCGTGGGCATCTCCGGCTTCGTGGTGCAGAACTTCCAGCTGGTGCTGCTGCTCGTGCTGATCTTCTTCATCTACTTCCGGTGCACGTACATGAACCTCAGCAAGCTGATGGACCACTGAGCGGACTGGAAAGAAGGGCCGCCATCCCCGGGGCATGCCGGGTCCTGGGAATGACGGCCCTCCTGAGCCTGACTCATCCAATGGTTTTCATGGGTTCGTCGCGCCTGCCTCCTTTCCCGGCGATGCGGAGGCGGGGACCTGCTCCTTCTTGAGCGTCGTGGGGCCGGTGAGGGCCAGGTGGGCCCTCAGCTTGAGGAACTTCTTCTTTCCGAAGCCCTTGACCCGGACCAGCTCCTCGACGCGACCGAAGGGCCGCTTCTTGCGGTGCTCGAGGATGCGCTGCGCCGCCTTCTCACCCACGCCCGGCAGCAGATCCAGCTCCGCCGCCGTGGCTTCGTTCAGGTTGACCACCCCCACGTATTGCATGCGCGGGCTGGCGGCATCCGCACGCCCCGGCCCCATCAGCACGCAGCCCAACACCCACGCCCAGGCCCACTTCACGAGTGGCCCCCCACGCCCGACTCCAGCGAAGGCTCGCCGCCCCCGAAGCGGCTGCCGGCCGCCGTGTCGCGCTTCTCCGCCGCCTCGCGCACGTGCAGCTTCCCGTCCAGGGGCAGCACGTCCAGCAGGACGTTGAGCGAACCGTCCTTGTTGACGAACGCGCTGCCCGCGCGCACCCAGATGCTCCCGCCCTTGCCCTCGCGGATGGAGAACACCGCCAACCGCTTCCCCGCCATCAGCATCGACACGCTTCCCCCTTCAGAATCCCGCGCCACCACGGCCCGGGCACCTCGCTGGCTCGACCGCCTGAGGTCGCGTCCGGGCTTGAGCAGCCCGCGTGCCAGCGGCGTGCTCCTCTGAAGTCGTGTCAGTGCACCGTGCGGCGGTGCGCGCGGCGTCCACGCGCGGGGATGGGCGCGGATGCTCCAGTGGGTGTCTTGCTCGGTGAGAGTCGGGGCTTGTTGAGCACGCACCGTGCTTCCGGGTTCGCCTCAGGCAGTGGGGCTGGTCCGGCGGCACCGGTGCTGCATGGCGTTGGAGCCGTGAGCAGGCGCAAGAATCCCATAGAGAGAGTAGTGAGCCGCGTCCCGGAAATGACGGGTGCGACCTCAAGCCGAGCTGGGAAATCGCCAGCGACGATGGCACACCAGGGCTCGTCGGTACGCTTGCGTAAGCTGCTTGTTGATGCTCCCGGCGAACAGGAGGTCTCCATGCTCGTCCACGACCTGAGTTCCATGATCGAGGTGGCTCGTCAGCAGGTCGCGGTCACCGCGAACGCCGCGCTCACGACGCTGTACTGGCAACTCGGACATCGCGTCCTTACCCAGGTGACGGGTGGGCAGCGTGCGGAATACGGTGGTCAGATTGTCTCCGCGGTGGGGCGACAATTGGAGGCACGCTACGGGCGTGGCTTCGGCGAGAAATCACTCCGGCACATGGTCCGCTTCGCCGAGGCTTTCCCTTCTCCAGAGATTGTCTCCGCACTGCGGAGACAATTGTCCTGGAGCCATTTCAAGCAGCTCATCTACATCGAGGACGAGCTGAAGCGTACGTTCTACGCGGAGATGTGCCGGGTCGAGGGCTGGTCGACGCGGACGCTGGCCCAGAAGATCGACAGCATGCTCTTCGAGCGCACGGCGCTCTCCAAGAAGCCGGAGGAACTCATTCGTGGTGAGCTCACGGCGCTGCACGAGCAGGGCGAACTCACTCCAGCGCTCGTGTTCCAGGACCCGTACATGCTCGATTTCCTCGAGCTCTCCGACACCTATAGCGAGAAGGATCTCGAGTCGGCCATCCTCCGCGAGATCGAGCGCTTCCTCCTCGAGCTTGGCGTGGGCTTCGCCTTTGTCGAGCGACAGAAGCGCATCACGCTCGACGGCGACGATTACTACCTCGACCTGCTCTTCTTCCATCGGCGCATGCAAAGGCTCGTCGCCATCGAGCTCAAGATCGGCGACTTCAAGCCCTCGGACTCCGGTCAGATGGAGCTCTACCTGCGGTGGCTCGATCGACACGAACGCCAACCTGCCGAGCAGGCTCCTCTCGGCATCATCCTGTGCGCTGGCAAGAAGCGCGAGACGGTCGAGTACCTCGACCTCGACGCGCGCGGAATCCATGTCGCTGAGTACCTGACGGAGCTGCCTCCGCGTGAGGTCCTCCAAGAGCGTCTCCACCGTGCGATTGCGTCCGCGCGTGCGAGGCTCGAAATCAGTGCAGGAGCCGACGTGGACGTCGCTTCGGGAAGGAGGGCCGCGACGATTGGGGGGCCGAAGCGCAAGCCCCAAGGCCGGAAGCGACGGCTCCGGGCCACACGGGCAGCGCGTTGACGGGATTCGTCGGGCAAGCTCACCTTCCCGTTCCGGGCTCAGCGCTTCGCGCGGCGTGAACTCCAACCGTTCCAGAGCCGGAGCGTGGCGAGCAGGCCCAGTACCGTCAGTCCTCCTCCAGCCTGGGTGCAGCCCTTCTTGGAGTCGCCTGGCTCATGGCGCGGATCCTTGTCCACGGTCCCTCCGTCCGCGCATTGGGCCCGCGGGTGGCCTTCCGCGAGCGCGCCCTTCGTCGGGCAGCTCAGCTCGAAGTCCACGCTCGCGGAGGGAAGCGTGAGGTTCGCGTGCTCCAGCGTCGCCGTGAGCGTGGCCCGGTGCCGGCCCGGCAGGAGGCTGTCGCTCGGTGGCTGCCCCGAGCAGCTCCTGGAGACGCAGACCGTGTAGAGGAAGAGCAATCGCCAGACGTTGTCGGAGCGATGCCACTCGGCGTTGTCCTCACCCGTGGAGTTCAGCACGCCGTGCGTCGCGTACCTCCAGGGCTTGCCGTCCACCTCCACCGTCCAATGCACCCACGGAAGGAACGGCACCAGCTCCGGTGACGGTGTGAAGCGCAGCGTGGTCGATTCCCCCTGCTCCATCCCTTCACTGCATATCCAGTCCCCGTACACATTGAAGGAACCCCGGATTGGCGTGTCGGCTGTCAGGGTGCCGAGGGTCGTGGGCAGGGGCCGCGCTGGGCCGGCGGTGAACGTCACGGACCGGGTCTGGGGCCCCTGGCGCTCACAGGCCCCCTTGGCCTCGATGCGGTACGGGGTGCCCGGCTCCAGCGGCGCGTCCGGGACCAGGACCTGTGTCTCGTGCGCGCCCGCCGTGACGGTCGCGGATACTGGAGTTCCATCCGGTAGCAGCAGCCGGAGGGTGGACGGATCCACGCTCTCCTGACGCGGCGGTATCGCCACCAGCCCGGGGACGTTCGCGGGCACCACGCCTCCGTCCTCGGGGAGCGGGAAGCGCACTCCTTGCTCGCAGTCAGGCGCGATGCAGGCGCGCGCTGGCGTGGGAGCGAGCATGCCCATTCCCACGAGGGACATCCCCACAGCGCTCCATCTCCAGGCGTCTGTGTTCATGTCCCATTGGACACCTGCGTCCGTGGGATTGGGACATCGCTCCGCCACCAGGCATTAGACGGAGTGAGTCTCAGCGCTCGCTGTCGAGCAGCTTCATCTGCTGCTCGGGGTAGCGCGTGCCGGCGATCGCCTCCTTCGGAAGGATCGCCTCGACGGCGGCCACGTCTTCGGGCGACAGGGGCTTCTCCAGCGCGCCGAGCACGTCGAGCAGTTGCTTGCGCGTGCGTGCACCGACGACGGGTACGAACGCCGGTTGCTTCGCGAGCACCCACGCCACGGAGAGCTGCGCGGGCGTCATCCCGCGCTCCGCGGCGTATGCGTGGAAGCGCGCGACGGCCGCTGCGTTGCGCTGGTCCGCTTCGCCAGCGAAGCGCGGGTAGTGCACGCGGGCTCCTTCCACCTTCGCGCCCGTCAGCAGTCCGCGGGAGAGCACGCCGTACAGCGTCGCGCTCATGCCCAGCTCGGTGAGCGTGGGGAAGAGGGTCTTCTCCGGCTCGCGCGTGATGAGCGAGTACTCAATCTGGAGGTCGCTCAACGGGTGCACCTTCGCCGCGCGGCGGATCGTCTCGGCGCCCACCTCGGAGAGCCCGATGCTTCGCACGTAGCCGCCCTTCACCAGGTCAGCGATGGCTCCCACCGTGTCTTCAATCGGCACGTTCGGGTCCAGCCGCGCGGGGCGATAGATGTCGATGTGGTCGACGCCGAGCCGCTGCAAGCTGTACGTGATGAAGTTCTTCACCGCTGCGGGGCGCCCATCGAAGCCCACGGGTGCCCCGTCCGGTCCCCTCATGGCCCCGAACTTCACCGAGAGCCGCACCTTGTCTCGCTGACCCTCGATGGCTCGGCGGATGAGCAGCTCGTTGTGACCGCTGGCGTAGAAGTCAGCCGTGTCCAGCAGCGTCACCCCTCGCTCGATCGCCTCGCGGAGGGTCGCGATGCTCTCCGTCTCGTCGGACGGCCCGTACGCTCCGGACATGCTCATGCAGCCGAGTGCGATGGGAAACACCCGCGGGCCTGTCGTACCGAGCTGCGTCGTGCGGTGGGTCGGGGGCATGGCTTCCTCTCCTCCTGCGGTTGGATTATCCGGAACATTGTTCCGGTATGCCCGCACGTATGCGGAACGTTGTTCCGTTTGTCAAGGCGATGAAGAGGCCCCGTGCCTTGACGGGCTGGGGGTGACCTCCTAGAAGTGCCGGGCCCTTGGGTGCCCATGCCGGGCCTTCAAGAGGGAAGCCGGTGCGAGTCCGGCGCGGTCCCGCCACTGTGAACGGGTTGCCCTGAGGTCCAGGGCCGGAAGCCTCGGCTGTCACCACTTTCGCGTTCCGCGAAGGGAAGGTGGAGGGTTCCTTCCAGAAGGGTGCAGCGTGCGCCCACGTCTGGAGCCTGTCAGCCAGGAGACCTGCCCAGGGGTGCGGCAGCGGTGCTGCCGTGAGGCCTTCTCTCTTCGACGGAGGGAGCGGAAGGCGGAGCATGTGGCGCTCGCTTCTCGCCCGGACCGTCGCCGGTCTGGTGCTCAGCTTCCAGGGACAGGCCCGGGCCGGGCAGGAAACACCTGCGCCCGAGGCCAGCGAGACGCCGCTTCCTGAGTTCGTCCTCCCCACCGTGGAGGTCATCGGCAAGGAAGTCCCCGAAGCTCCCGTCGACTCCGCTCAACGCCGCGACCCCACCGGCGCCATTACCGTCATCGATGCTCGCGAGCGCGCGGGTGAAGCGCGCGACACCGCGGAGCTGCTCGGCGGATCCGCGAGCCTCGTCGTGCAGGACTCCGGCGGATACGGACAGAGCAAGAGCCTGGTGGTTCGCGGCGCGTCGTCCAATGGCGTGCTCGTGTTCCTGGATGGCATCCCGCTCAACGGCGCGGGTGGAGTCGCGGACCTGTCGCTCATCCCCGTCGCGCTGCTGGAGCGGATGGAGATCCTCCGTGGCGCGGCCGGTGCCCGCTACGGTGCGGGGGGGCTGGGCGGCGCGGTGAACCTCGTCACGCGTGCGCCTTCGTCGCGGCTGCTCTCCAGCGGTGAGGTCACCTACGGCAGCTTCGACACCGTGATGGCCCACGTCGCCGCGTCGGGCGCGCTGCTCGAAGGGCAGGCACTGGTGCTGCTGCATGGCGGCCGTTCCCAGGGCGACTTCAGCTACCGCGTCGACGAGCTGCCCGCGCTGGACGACAACCCGCTCACGCAGGAGGTGCGCACGCGCAATGACGCTCGCGGCGGCGGCGCGCTCCTGAAGTACCGGCATGGCCTGGACGGCGGCGGACGCGTGGATGTGCTCGCGGAGCTGTCGCTGGAGGACCGTGCGCTCGCGGGCACCGTGCAGAACCCCACCGTGTCCCGCCGTCAGGACCAGACGCGACTGTCGCTGGGCGCTCGCTGGGCACGGCCCTTCGGTGACACGGGGGAGGGCAGTGCTCGCGGCTTCTTCCGTCGCGACTGGCTGGACGTCACGGGTGGCACCACCGGCGTGGACTCCGGTGCGCAGCACTACACCGTGGGCGGGGTGGAGGTGGAGGGGCGCGCGGTGCTGGGACGCAACGCGCTCGCCGTCACGCTGGCCGGGTCGTCGGAGTCCGTCACGCAGGCCGTGGGCGGGCAGGCCGCGTCGTGGTGGCGCGCGAGCGTCATGGCCATGGATGAACTGTCCCTGTTCTCCGAACGCCTGAAGCTGGTGCCCTCAGTGCGCGTGGAGCGGGTGGGGGACTACTCGCTCCTGTCTCCCAAGCTGGGCGCGAGCGTGGACCTGGGCCACGGCTTCGGCGTGCGCGCCAACGCGGGCCAGTCCCACCGCGCACCGTCGTTCCTGGAGCTCTACATCCGTCAGGGCCTGCTGCTGCCCAACCCGGAGCTCAAGCCCGAGCGCGCCCTGTCCGTGGACGCCGCGGCCCTGTGGCGCGACGACATCTGGAGCGTCACCGCGGGCGGCTTCGCGGCGGTGTACGAGAACCTCATCGCCTACGAGCTGTATCCGCCCAATCTCGCCAAGCCCTACAACTTCGCCGCCGCTCGCGTGTGGGGCGCGGAGGTGGAGCTGGAGGCCCGGCCTCGCGCGTGGCTCACCGCCACCAGCAGCTATGCGTGGACCCGCACGCAGAACCGCTACGGCGACCCTCGTTACTTCGGCAAGGATCTGCCGTATCGCCCTCGCCACAAGTGGGTGGGCCGGCTGCGCGTGGGACCGGACTGGCTCAACGGCCGCACCGAAGTTCTGGTCCAGTCCTCGCAGTTGATCAACCGCGTGGGCGAAGCACGGCTGTCGCTGCCTTCGCGCACCTGGGTGAGCGTGGGGGCCTCCAGCACCTTCCTGCACCGGCCGGACCTCACCGTGTCGTTCGACGTGAAGAACCTGCTCGATGCGCGGACCGCCGATTACACCGGCATGCCGCTGCCCGGCCGCGCCGCCTACGTGACGCTCTCCGTGGCGCTCGACCCTTCCCCCTCCGAGGACTCCCATGTCGCGTCCCCACCCTGATGCTCGGCTCGCGCTGCTGCTGTCGGCCCTGGCGGCGGCGCTCCTCACCGGCTGCCCGGAGGAGAAGGTCCTGTGCACGTCTGGCCTGAGCGTCTGCGGCGCCGAGTGCGTGGACCTCCAGGGCGACCCGTCGAACTGCGGCGCGTGTGGCACCGCGTGCGGGGCAGGGGAGACGTGTCAGGCGGGCGTGTGCGGATGCCAGCCGGGCACGGAGACGTGTGGTGACGCGTGCGTCGCGCTCGCGAGCGACCCGCTGAACTGTGGCGCTTGCGGCGCCGCGTGTCCGTCCGGCCAGGTCTGTGAGTCCGGCACCTGCCGCGAGGGATGCTCCGCCGGTGCCGAGCGGTGCGGAGACAGCTGCGTCGTGCTGGCGAATGATCCGCTCAACTGTGGCGCTTGCGGCGCGGTGTGCCCGGACGTGCAGTCCTGCCACTCGGGCCGGTGCATGTATGACGTGGTGACGGCCTGCTACACCAACGGGCAGTTGGTCGGCATCCAGGCGGGGACGGACCGGATGGGGCCCCGGCGGCAGTTCGGCTCGGGAGTGCAGGCGCTCGCGGCCTGGGATGGCGTGGTGCTGGCGGCGGACGCGGCGCGCTCGGTGCTGTCACAGGCTCCGGCGGGCGCGCTGGGGACGGTGGCGGAGGAGGACTCGCTGGGCGCGGTGGCGGCTTCGCCCAATGACATCCTCGTGGACCCTCCGTATGTGTATGTCCTCGACTCGGTGAACAACACGCTCCAGGTGCTCAAGAGGGAAGGGAGCGCGCAGGGCGGCGGGCTGGGACTGCGCACGGTGGGGCAGGTGAACCTGGGCGCGAACACCAGCCCGCAGGTCATCGCGAAGCGCGGCGACACGTTCTACATCCCGCTGTTCGGCACGGCCGGCTCCGACTTCAAGCAGGGCAACGCCGTGGCTCGCGTCAGCGTGAGCGACCCGGAGAAGCCACGGCTCGTGGACACCGTTTCGCTCACCGGCCTGGACCTGAAGTCCTTCGACGGCGGGATGACGATGGCGCTTCCTTATGCGGCGGTGTCCGTGGACGCGGGCGTGTACGTGGCGCTCACCAATCTCAACCCCGCGAATGACTATCTGCCCAACGGGCCTGGGATGCTCGCGCGCATCGACCCGGCGGATGGTGGGGTGCGGGCCATCGACCTGGGCGCGAAGGACTGCCTCAACGCGGGCGACGTGCAGGCGGTGGGCGACCAGTTGGTGGTGAGCTGCCTGGGCGAAGCGGTGTTCGACACGGCGGGCGGTTACCAGGCCAAGGCGGTGCGGGCCACGGGGCTGGTGCTGGTGAAGGATGACAAGCCCGTGGCGTCGTATGCGCTGTCTCCGGGCTGCACCGGCGGGCCGGAGAATGGCTGCGCCCTCGCGGTGGGCGGCCGGCTCGCGGTGGTGGGCAATGCCGTGTACGTCACGGACGTGAACGCGGGCCGCGTGTTCGTGGTGGAGGTGCGTGACGGCCAGTTCGTCGAGCGGCGCGGCAACTCCACGCCGCAAGCGATGGGCCCGGCGCTGGATGCGTGTCCGGTGGACCCTCGTCGCGGCATCTCCAATGCCATCGACATCGTCGCGGTGCCGTGAGGCTTTGGCCTGCTTGTATTGACAAGCCCTGTCGTCCGCCATACTCCAGCGCCCGTCGTTGGTACGCCGCATCCGCACGGTGCGGCGTTTAAAGGGAACCCGGTGTGAATCCGGGACTGCCCCGCAGCGGTGATCAGGAACGAACGCCGTCCTCGCAAGCACTGGCCCTTCAGGGGGCTGGGAAGCGACGGCCAGTAGGTGGGTGACCCGATGAGGGCCTCCCGCGCCTGTGAGTCCGAAGACCTGCCACGACCCATGCCTCCGGGCATGGCCAGACCGGAGCCTCCGAGGGGAGGTGACGGAGGTCTTCCGCTCGCGCGGCGTGTCGTGTCCTGACGTGTCCCTCGTGCGCGGTCCGCTCTCCGTCCATGCCCCTTGGATTCACCTCGCCCGTGGGGGCGATGCAAGGGAGCAGTCGCGGATGAAGACAGAGCGGATGATGACGGGGCGGGGACTCCAGGGCTTCGCGTGGGTGCTGACGACCCTCGCGATGGCGCTGACCAGCACGGGCTGCGGCGATGAGTGCGTCGATGACTTCGACTGCCGCGACCAGGGCGGCGCCCCCGCGGGACAGCGCTACACCTGCGTCGAGAGCAAGTGCGAGCTGACGTCCGTCCCCGTGCCGGATGCCGGCACGAGCACCGACGCTGGTACGGACGCGGGCACGAGCACGGATGCGGGTGCGAGCACCGACGCCGGTACGACCACGGACGCGGGCACGAACACGGATGCGGGGACTGGTGGTGATGCCGGTACGGAGACAGACGCAGGCACCAGCACCGACGCCGGTACGACCACCGACGCCGGCACGGAGACGGATGCTGGCTCGGAGACGGATGCAGGAACGGACACCGACGCGGGCTCGGATCCGTGCGAGGTCGCGACCTACGACCCGAAGCTGGGCACGCTCCAGCTCCAGACGGGCTTCGTGGCGGGTGAGGCCGCATCGCTTCCCACGGCCGCGGGTCCGGTGGGCGTGACGCCCGGTCCCACGTACTCGCTCTACACGGTGGTATCGGACGGCTACAGCGGCCCGCATGCGCTGTACTCGCTGGGCACGTGGCCGCAGGTGTCGCTGGGCGCGGCGCCGCTGTTCGACGTGGCCGCTCCCGCCGACCGGGGCCCCTCCGCGTCGCTCTTCCTCAGCCCCTTCGTGGAGACGGATGGCCAGCGCGTCCTCACCGGCTACACGAAGTCCGGCGGGGGCTTCCCGGGCTCCGTGGGCGTGTATGACGTCTCCTCGCCCGCCAGCTCCACCTACGTCTCCGCGCCGAGCAACTTCTCCGCGGGCGTCGTGCCGGGCGCGTTCCTCATCAACGGCGGCGGGCTCGACACGGTGTCGGCCGGTCTGGCCGTCTACGCGCTGAAGACGGACAACTCGCCGTTCACCTCGCTGAAGGTGGGCACGCTCCCGCCGGAGACGGGCGGCAGCGGCTTCACCGCCGTGTCCACCAACGGCGTCGCGATGATTGGCTACTTCTCCGACGACACCTTCCTCAACGAGGGCCGCGCGGTGGCCCCGGCCGCCATCACCGAAGCGCTCAGGTCCGGCACTCCGTTCGTCGTGGCGGATGCGCCCTTCCTCGACGTGGGCTCCAACTTCGTCGCCGCCTCGGGGCATGGCGAGGGCGTGTCGGTGCTCCGCGGCGACTACGTCCCGCCCGACTACAACTTCGCGGGCACGGACGTCTCGCGCTTCGCCTTCACCGTGACGGAGGCCGGTGAGTCCGTGACCGTTGGCGCCCGTCAGCCGGTCCTCGTCTACGGGGATCAGTGCACGCGCGTGACCGGCCTGACCGCCATCGGTTCGGACCTGCTCGTCGGCGTCGATGACAAGAACGGCGCGCGCCTGGTCCGCATCCAGCAGGCTCCGTGAGCACGCCCATGAAGAAGACCCTTCTTCCGAAGTCATTCGCGCTGGGCTTCACCGCGCTCCTCTCCGTGGCGTGCGGCGGCGAGGACTGGCAGGGCTCCCTCCAGGGCCAGCCGCTGGTGGGGGATCCGTTCGCGGACCGCATCGTGTCGTTCACTCCGGGCTCGGGCGCCGGGTTCGGTCAGGGCCAGCTGCCGGGCATCGTGCTGGGTGCTCCGCGGGGGGATGGCGCGTCGTCGGGCTCGCTGGACGTGCTGTCGCTCGGGCGCACCGGCGTCATCGTGCTGGAGTTCACGGACATCGCCGTCACGGATGGGCCGGGCGTGGACCTGCTCGTCTTCGAGAACGCGTTCATCAAGCCCAGCGGCAAGCCGTTCGCGGAGACGGGCGTGGTGGCCGTCAGCGACGACGGCGTCACCTGGCACGAGTTCCCCTGCGCGTCCTCCGACGTGGCGAACAACTACCCGGGCTGCGCGGGCGTCACGCCCGTGTACTCGCATCCCTCCAATGGCATCCCGGCCACCGACCCGGCCGTGGCGGGCGGGGACGGCTTCGACCTGGCGGACGTGGGCCTCACCCGTGCCCGCTTCGTGCGCATCCGCGATTCGGGCGCCAACGGCTACGCGGGCACCAGCGGCGGCTTCGACCTGGATGCCGTCGCGGTGGTGAACGGCGTGCAGTTGCCGTAGTCGCGCCGCGAGCGCCGGAGCCGTTCTCCAGCGGACGGTCCCGGCGGTCTCGCGCGCCCATACGGCGAGTCCGAGCCGGGAGAGGCTTCCGGGGTGGGGGTGGCGGCATTAGATGCCCGTTGTCCCTCCCCCGGATGTGCATCCATGAAACGTCGTTCCGCCTCACTCGTCGTGCTGCTGGGCGTCCTGCTCGGCGCGGCCGCTACAGTCCTCGTGCCCTCGGAGGTCTGGGCGCAGACGTCCCGCACGCGGGCCGCGCCACCGAAGGAGGTGCCTCCGCCGCCGCCCGCGCCTCCGCCGGCGTACGAGTACACCTTCGTCAAGCGCGAGGGTCCGGACGAGGATCTCGCGGAGCTCCAGCGCCTGGGGGCGGAGGGCTGGCGCGTGGTGTCCACCGTCGTCGTGGACGGCAGCACGCGGCGCTACGTGCTGATGCGCGAGCGACGCGCTGAACCCGCGGCGCATTGACTTTGCCTCTGGGTCGCCATAGTCCCGCCCCGTCATCGATGCCTTCACGCCATGGGGCGTGAGGGCTTCCAGGGAACCCGGTGCGAGTCCGGGACTGCCCCGCAGCGGTAAGCAGGAACAGCGTTCGCACGAACACCGTTTCAGCGAGTCCGAAGACCTGGCGAAGACCCGGCGTCCTCCCCACGGAGGGCCCGGCGACAGACCGGAACCTCCGCGGGGAGCTGACGGCGAAGGCAGGCCTCCAGGGTGCGACGCGCGCCTGGAGGCCCGGTTCCTTCCGTCCGCGCAAGCCTCCCGCCAGGGCAATGCCTTCCGCCTTTGGTGCGGGAAGGCCAGGAGCGAGGACGCGATGCGGACCGACATGAAGCGGATGGGCACGAAGGGCCAGCGCGCGGCGCTGATGGGCGCCCTGCTGGCGGTGGTGCTAGGCGGCACGGGCTGCGGCGACGATGAGTGCGTGGACGCCTTCGACTGCCGCGACAAGGGCGCGGCCCCGGCGGGCCAGTCCTGGGCCTGCGTCGAGGAGAAGTGCACCCAGGTCGTCGTCGACATCGAAGAGGACGACGCGGGGACCGGCACGGACGCGGGCACGGACGTCGACGCGGGCACCGGCACGGACGCGGGCACGGAGACAGACGGTGGCACCGGCACGGACGCGGGCACGGATGGCGGCACGGTCGCCTGCGCCCCGCTGCCTCGCGAGCAGGTGCTGGGCACGCTCCAGCTCCAGGCGGGCTTCAGCGTCGGGGAGTCCGCGGAGCTGTCCACGGACGTTCGCGCGGTGGTGTCCACGCCCGGTCCCACGTACTCGCTCTTCGCGGTGCTGGAGACGGCCACCGGCCGTGACGTCTTCCCGCTGGGCACCTGGCCGGACGTGATGCTGGGGGACTCGGCGGTCGACACGATCATCGCGCCCGCGGATCGCGCCAACCCCACCTCCACGTTCGCGTCCTACTACCTGGCCCATGACGGCTCGCGACTGCTCGCGGGCTACACGAAGAGCGGCTTCCCCGCCCCGGGCTCCGTCGCGGTGGTGGATCCGTCCAAGCGCGACGCGACGACCTATCTCGACGCGCCGGACAACTACTCCGCCGCGGGCACCACGGACGCGTTCTTCATCAACGGTGGAGGCCTGGACACGGTGGCGGGCGGCCTGGGCGTCTACGCGCTGGTGACCTCCGCCAAGCCCTACGTCGCCGTGAAGGTGGCGGACTTCCCGGCGCAGGTGGGCGCCAGCGGCTTCACCGCCGTCGCGGACAACGGCATTGCGGTGTTCGGCTACTCGGAGGCGGACACGTACGTGAACGTGGCCTACGCCGTGTCCAACACCAAGCTGGGCGAGGCGCTGGCCAATCGCACGCCGGTGGTGCTCGTGAACGAGCCCAAGGTGGACGTGGGCTCCAACTTCAACGCCGCCGCCAGCTTCGGCAACGGCGTGGCGGTGGTGCGCGGTGCCTACGGCGCCACCGGCTTCGGCGTCACGGACGTGTCGCGCTTCTCGCTCACGCCCGGCCTGGGCGGCGGCCAGCCCATCAGCGTGGGCACGCGCACGGCGGTGCT
The DNA here is from genome assembly GCF_054512695.1 of Corallococcus sp. M7. Taxonomy (NCBI): domain Bacteria; kingdom Pseudomonadati; phylum Myxococcota; class Myxococcia; order Myxococcales; family Myxococcaceae; genus Corallococcus; species Corallococcus sp. M7. The sequence continues at coordinate 8,891,979 of NZ_CM137252.1, read as the reverse complement.
CAACGCCGCGGACGCGTGCACGACCGTGGACCTGCTGTCGTCGCTGGGCTCGGACCTGCTCGTGGGCGTGAAGGACGTCAACGGCCGCCGCCTCGTGCGCATCCGGCAGGGCCAGTGATGAAGCGCCCGCTGCTCGCGCTCGGCGCGCTGCTGGCCCTGGGCGCGTGCACGGGCGACTCCGAGCCCGGTCCGCTTCCGGGGGAGGACATCGTGGATGCCGGCACCCAGGCGGATGCCGGTGTCCCCGATGCAGGCACGGAGGCCGATGCCGGAACGGACGCCGATGCCGGTGTCGACGCGGGCTCGCGGCCGGTGGATCCGTTCGCGGACCGCGTGACGGCGTACGCGTTCGGCGACTCGGCCGGCTTCGGGCAGGACCGCTTCCCGGACATCGTGCTCGGGCCTCCGGTGGGGGCGGGACAGAACACCGGCTCGCTCGACGTGCTGTCGCTGGGGCGGGGCGGCTCCATCACCCTGGAGTTCACCGACCTGTTCGCGGTGGATGGCCCGGGCGTGGACCTGCTCGTGTTCGAGAACGCCTTCCAGAAGTTCGGCGGCGACATCTTCACGGAGACGGCCCAGGTGTCCGTCAGCGACGACGGCGTCACCTGGCTCGACTTCCCGTGCGACGCCACCGACAAGGACGGCGGCTACCCGGGCTGTGCCGGCACGCACCCGGTGCACTCGGCTCCGGACAACGGCGTGTCCCCCACCGACCCGGCCGTGGCGGGCGGGGACGGCTTCGACCTGGCGGACGTGGGCCTCCAACGCGCCCGCTTCGTGCGCCTCACCGACACGGGGCTCAACAGCTACGCCGGCACCTCCGGCGGCTTCGACCTGGATGCGCTGTCGGTGGTGAACGGCCAGCTCCCCGACGGCGGCGTGCCCTGAGCACGCATGCGCCCCGCCTGCCTCCCGGAAGACGCGGAGGCGGGTGGGGGCTTCCGGGGCCCCGCGTCCCGGCGTCCGACCGCATTCCGCACGCTGCGCGTGGGTGACTTCCGCTTCATCCACCGCCCCAGGTGAACTCCGACCCCGGCATCGGGGTGGGGCCCCCGGGTATGACGCGACGCGGGAGGGCTGCCGGGGCCTCGGCTGGACGCCCGTCTTCCACGGGAAAGCGTCTCGGACTCTCGGAAGATTGGGAGGTCGTGTAATGTCTTGCGCCCGATGTGGCAGATCATCATCAACGGGCCCGGCTACTTCGACACGTCGTACGACCTGCCGGAGGGCGTCACCAGCCTCGGCCGTGCGGACGAGAACGACATCGTGCTGGGCGGCGACCTGGTGTCGCGCCGGCACGCGCGGCTCTACGTCGAAGGTGACGTGCTGCGCATCGAGGACCTGGGCAGCCGCAACGGCAGCCGGGTCAACGGCTCGCCGCTCCAGGGCAGCAAGCACCTGAACGCGGGCGACACCGTGGCGCTGGGGGAGAACACCCTGGCGGTGCGCCAGCCGCACACGGTGGAGAACGCCGCCACGGAGATGATGGACCTGGGCGCGGGCGGCGTCGTGCGCTTCGGGCACGGCACGGACGTGGGCCCCTCCGTGCTGCTGGCCAAGAACGTCAAGGACGCGGACGTGCTGCGCCTGTTGGACAACGTGGGGCCGCTGCCGTTCGACGATGCGTTCTCCGGCCCCTCGCCCGTGCCCGCGGGCTCCGCCGTCGCCAGCCCGCGCGTGTCGTACGAGACGCTGGTGCTGCTGGTGCACGCCGCTGAGGCGCTGGCCACCGCGCGCACGCTGACCGCGTTCCTGGAGTCCGCGATGGACCGGCTCCTGGAGCGCACCGACGCCACCACGGCGGTGGTGCTGCTCAAGCACGCGACCGGGCCGCTGGTGCCCGCGGCGGTGCGCCACCGGGGACGGCTGGCGAAGGGCGAAGTGCCCGTGTCGGACGCCATCGTGGACGAGGCCATCCGCCAGGGCCGCGCGATCGCGGTGGGCGACGTGAAGGACGACCGCCGCTTCGCCGGACGCGAGAGCGTCATCATGTACGGCGTGGACCGGGTGCTGTGCATCCCCATCGGCACCGAGCCGCCCTTCGCGGGCGTGCTCTACGTCAACGTGCCCGGCGGGGGCGACACCAGCCTGGAGCTGATGCTGGATGCGTGCACCGCGGTGGCCCACCTGGTGGCCAGCGGCGTGCAGCGCTTCGCCGTGCGCGACGGCTCCAGCACGGACCGGATGCGGCGCAACCTGGAGCGCTACCACTCGCCGGAGGTGGCCGAGCGCCGCGCCGCCGAGGCCCAGCGCACGGGCGGCAAGCTGCCGGGCCTGGAGGAGAAGAACCTCACCGTGCTGCACGCGGAGCTGGCGGACTTCGGCGCGGTGATCAGCCGGCTGGGCGCGGCGCGGGCCACGCAGCTGCTCAACGACTTCCACGCGCGCATGAGCGGCATCGTCTTCAGCTTCGAGGCCACCGTCGAAGGCTTCATGGGCGAGTCCATGCGCGCGCTCTTCGGCGTGCCCTACGCCAAGGGCGACGACGCGGTGCGCGCGGTGCGCGCGGCGCTGGCCCTGCGCGCGGACTGGGAGCGGGGCATGGCCCGCAGGCCCCAGGACGAGCGGTGCGACCTGCGGATCGCGCTGCACTCCACCAAGGCGCTGGTGGGGATGATCGGCACCGAGGCCCGCACGGAGTACAGCGCCGTGGGGGAGGGCATGGGGGTGGCGGGCTGGCTGGCCTCCACCGCGGCGCCCGGCCAGGTGCTGATGACCGGCAAGCTGCTGGCGGCCACCGGGGCCCGCTTCGACGTGATGCCCCTGGGCGAGCGGGTGGTGCGGCCCCCCCGCGACAAGGTCGCGGTTTTCGAGGTGATTGAAGAGGACATGGGCATGCTGACCAACCCCGGTATCCGGTGAGGCGGCCGGCGCGGCCGGTTGACGGGTTGAAGCGGGCCCCCTGCCCGGGGTTCAATGCGGTTTCCGTGGTGGACCCCCGCACCGCATGAACTCTTCGACCCAGCCCGCCCGATTGCGTCCCTTCCGGCCGCAGCCCTTCGGCCGGTACACGCTCCTGTCGCACCTGGCCACCGGCGGCATGGGGGAGATCTACCTCGCCCGCCTGGAGGGCGCGCAGGGCTTCGAGAAGCTGTGCGTCATCAAGAAGATCCTCCCGCAGTTCGCGGAGGACCAGGACTTCGTCGACCGCTTCGTCGGTGAGGCGCGCACGCTGGTGCGGCTGGGGCATGGCTCCATCGCGCAGGTGCTGGACATGGGCGTGCACGAGGGCGAGGCCTACATGGCCCTCGAGTACGTGGACGGCAAGGACCTGCGCAAGGTGGCCGCGCGCGTGAGGGACAGGCAGACGCCGCTGCCGCTCACCTTCGTGCTGTACGTGATGGGCCGGGTGCTGGACGCGCTGGCGTACGCGCACCGCAAGCGGGACGAGGAAGAGAAGGAGCTGAAGCTCGTCCACCGGGACATCTCGCCGCAGAACATCCTCATCTCCTACGAGGGGGAGGTGAAGGTCATCGACTTCGGCCTGGCCAAGAGCCGGCTGTCGGCGGCGAAGACGAACCCCAGCATCATCCTGGGCAAGTTCCTCTACATGTCGCCCGAGCAGGCCCGGCACCAGCCGGTGGACCGCCGCAGCGACCTGTACGCGGTGGGCCTGTGCCTCTACGAGCTCATCTCCGGCAAGAACCCCTTCGACGCGCTGCCGCCGGGCGAACTGATGTCCGCGGTGGCGAACCCGAAGGTGGCGCCGCTCAGTGAGGTGGAGCCGCTGACGCCGCCGGCGGTGTCGCAGTTGGTGGCGAAGGCGCTGGCGGTGGAGCCGGCCCAGCGCTTCCAGAACGCGGAGGACTTCCGGGGGCGCCTGCAGGCGTGCCTGATGGAGATCGACACCAGCGCGGGCCCGGAGAGCGTCAGCAAGTTCATGCGCGACCTGTTCTCCGCGGACTACCAGTCCGAGCGCCGCCTGCTGACGTCCCTGCGGGAGGTGTCGCGCGACGCGCGCGCCAGCGGCACGTACGAATCGCTGGGGCCCGCGCCGCGCCCGACGATGCAGGCGGCCACGCTGCCGCCCAAGACCATCCGCCTGGATGGTCCGGTGGAGCCGCTGTCCTTCCACCCCACGCCCCGGAGCCGCGAGGACGGCGGCGGCGCGCGCGACGACGGTGAGACGCGCCCCGGCGTGGTGGTGGATGAGTCCACGCGCCCCGCGTTCCCGGTGGAGGCGCTGGAGGAGGCGGCCCGCGCGAAGATGCGGCCCAGCCCCGCGTCGTCGGAGCCGTCGCCCACGGTGGAGGTCCGCCAGGACGCGATGGACCGGCCCACCATCCTCGAGGGCCTGCCCGCCATCCGGTTGCCCTCGGACCGCGCCGTGGAGGAGCAGCAGGCCCCGGCGCTCGGCGAGCCCACCGCGCCCCGCGCGGACGCGCTGCCGGCCTCCGAGTCGCACGAGCCCACCGCGCCGCGCGCCACGTCGCTGCCGTACGCGGATCCCGGGCTGCCGTCGCGTGGCGCGCCTCCGGTGCCGGACGTGCCGGTGTCGCGGCCGTTCGCGGACGCGGGAGGGCGGGGGGCTTCGCTGCCCTTCTCTGATTCGGTGGGCCCACGGGGCGTGCCGCCTCCGCCGATGGCGCCGGTTCCCGCCGCGCGGCCCGCGGATGGGCCCGTGCCCTTCGTGCCGGTGGATGCGTCGCGGCCGGTGGCGCCTCCGCCAATGCCTGTCTTCGACTCCGGGGCGGAGCGGTTCGAATCGGCGGGGGAGTCGCTGCCGTTCATGGAGCCGCCGCCTCCGCCGGACGGCCCGTTCGCGGATGACGAGGAGCTCCCCGAGAGCCCGTATCCGTGGCCAGCGCCCATCCCCGAAGGGGGCCGCTCCGCGGGCGCCGAGCTTCGCGCCGCGGAGGTGCGCATCCCGGAAGGCCAGCGCCCCACCGCCGCGATGCCGTCCCTGTCGTCGGCGCGGCCTGGCGTCACGACGCCGTCGAACGGCAGCCGTCCCGCGCCGCCGTCCGCGTTCGATGCGGCTCGCGCCTCGGAGCCCCTGCCGACCTACGAGCCGGTGCGCGCGCCGGAGTCGTCGCGGGGCTTCGATTCGCCGCGGGCTTCGGAGTCGTTGCGGGGCTTCGATTCGCCCCGCGCTTCCGAGCCGTCGCGTGGCTTCGATTCGCCGCGGGCCTCGGAGCCGTCCCGCGGCTTTGATGCGCCCCGCGCCGCCGAGCCTGCGCGTGCCGTGGAGGCCCGCATCCCGGAAGGCCAGCGCCCCACCGCCGCGATGCCGTCCCTGTCGTCCTCGCGCCCCGGCGTGACGACGCCGTCGAATGGCAGCCGGCCGGCGCCGGCGCCGGTGCCGCTGCCGTCGTACGCGGCGCCCACCATCCAGGTTCCCTCCATCCAATCCGGCGCCTCGCGCTCCTTCGAAGCCGAAGAGGACGCGCGGGACTCCGAGCCGCTCGATTCGGGCCCGGTTCCCCGGCCCACGATGCAGGACACGCGGCCGTCGGAGGACCTGGTCTCGGTGGATGCCCGCGCCCTGGAGGCGGACTCCAGCGTGCCGTACATCTCCGCGGATCCGGACGACGCCCCGGCCGCGCGCGAGGGCGACGCGGACACGCACCCGCGCATCCCCATGCCCCGGGGCTCGCGCCGCGAGGAGCCCCAGGCCCGCGTGATGCTGGACGAGTCGCTGCTGCGCGAGACCTCCTCGTCCACCGGCAAGCGTGAGGCCGACACCGGCCCCACCGCTCCGGCCCGGGGAAAAACGGGGTCCCGGCGCGCCGTGCGCGGTTCGTCCCCGAGCACGCCGCCCCCGCGCTCCAGCACCGCGTCGAGCATGCGCGCCGTTACCCGCGCCCCCGCGCCCGCCGTAGAGCCGGACGAGTCGTCCACCTCGCGCACGTCGCGCGACGACTCGACCCGGCGCAAGGCCATGCCGGTGCGGCCGGAGCCCGCGGAGCCGCCGCGTGCCTCACGCCGCGAGCCCGCGCCGGTCCGCAAGGGTGGGGCGCTGCGCTCCGCGCTGGTGTTCATGCTGCTGATGGTCGTCGCGCTGTCCATCGTCGGCGCGGGGCTCTACTTCGTCCCCGAGCTGCGCGTGGCCGCGGGCCTGGAGCAGTCGCGGACGTCGACGCCGCCTCCGCCCACCCCGGTGCAGCAGATCCCCATGCCGCCCGGGCGCCCCCAGGGCCGTCCGCCCGCGCCTGCCGCGGAGACGGACACGCCTCCCGTCCAGAACGCGGCCGTGGAGCCCACCGCCACGCCGCCGTCCGCCGAGGCCGCGCAGGCCCCCACCGAGTCGGATGCGACGGACGCCAACGCGCTGGCGGACGACCTGCTCGGTCCGGGTTCGCCGACGGAAAGCGCTGTCGCCCCCGCTCCCGCGGCGAAGAAGGCGGCGCCGGCGCGCCCCGGCAAGCGCCCCGCGCCAGCCCGTGCTCCCGCGAAGGAGAGCACCCTCCCCCCGGAGCTGGAGAAGGAATGGGCGCAGACGAAGACGCTCTTCCGGACGCTCAAGAACAACCATGGCTGCGAGGCCATGTCGATGCAGTGCACCCTCTTCGACAAGCTGGCGGACGACTTCATCGTGGGCGGCAGTGAGACGCCGACCCTCAAGCAGGTGAAGGACCTGCACGAACAGCTGAAGAACGTGAAGCGCCGCCAGGACTACTAGGCGCCCGCGAGGACGCCCTCGTCAGGGGCGTGCCTCAACGCCGCGTGCCCGCGTCCAGCATCTCCATGCCCGCGTCGCGGCCGGAGCCTCCCGTGCCCGCGTCCGTGCTCCCGGAGCCTCCCGTGCCCGCGTCGAGCCCGGAGCCGCCGGTGCCCTCCGTGGGCGCCGTGCCCCGGTAGCTCTCCGCGAGCCCCGTGCCCAGCTCCCCGCTGCCGCCCACCTGCTGGCCCGCGCCGGTGTTCCCCTCCATCCGGTTGGGCGCCGCGGTGCCGCCGCCCAGCGAGCCGCGGCTGTCGCTGTGGTAGGGCTTGCCGCCGCCCTCCTCGCTGGAGGTGTCGCGCAGCGGGCTGCCCGCCCTTTCGCCGGCCGGTTCCGCGCGGGAGCGGTGCTGGAGCTGGACGGGGTCCTGGAACCCTCGCGTCTCGTCCGGGGGCGACTCCTTGCCGCAGCCCCAGCCTCCCAGAGCGCCGCCCACCAGCAGTCCCAGTCCCACCGCGCGCTTGAAGCCCGTCATGATTTCCCCCTCGGGCGCGAGGATGTCCGCGCCTGTCCGTCCGGGAAGTTAGGGCCGCTGTCCCGTGGGGCCACCCACCCACGCCGACGGATGCCCGCCTGGCCGCCCGCCGGGCTCCGGGACGTGCCCGTGTTGACAAGACTGTCGCCCTGGCGGGAAACACCCAGAGCGCGGGAACCCTACGCCGTGCGTCTCCTCCCGCCCCCGAGGCCGCATGGTGCGCTACGCGCTCGCCATCTTCACCAGCGCCTTCCTGCTCTTCGGCGTCCAGCCATTGGCGGGCCGCTACGCCCTGCCGTGGTACGGCGGCACGCCCGCGGTGTGGACCGCGTGCATGCTGTTCTTCCAGGCCGTGCTGCTCGCGGGCTACGCCTACGCGCACGCGGTGGCCTCCCGGCTGCGCCCGCGCACGCAGGCCGCCCTGCACCTGGGCCTGCTGGGGGTGGCGCTGGCGGTGCTCGCGGCGCGAGCCTCCTGGACGGGCTCGCCGCTGGCGCCAGGGGACGGCTGGCGCCCCGTGGACGACCACCTGCCCGTGCTCCGGTTGATGCGGATGCTGGCCGCGACGCTGGGCCTGCCCTTCTTCGTGCTCAGCACCACCGGCCCGCTCATCCAGTCGTGGTTCGCCCGCGCGCGGCCGGAGCGCTCGCCCTACGTGCTCTACGCACTCTCCAACGCGGGCTCGCTGCTGGCGCTGTTGGGCTACCCGTTCCTGGTGGAGCCCTGGGTGGGCCGGAGCGCGCAGGCGTGGGGCTGGGCCGTGGGCTTCGTCCTCTTCGTCCTCTGCGTCCTCGCCTGCGCGCGAGACCTGCTGCGCCGCGCCCCGGAGACCTCCGAGACGTCGCCGTCCCTGGACGTGGAGGCTCCCTCCGAAGCCTCCGCGGCATCGGCATCCCAGCGTCCGGGCGTGGGGCTCACGCTGACGTGGCTGGCGCTGAGCACGTGCGCGTCGGTGCTGCTGCTGGCCACGACGAACAAGCTCTCCCAGGACGTGGCGGCGGGCCCCTTCCTGTGGGTGCTGCCGCTGGCGGTGTACCTGGTCACGTTCATCCTGGCCTTCTCACGCGAGTCCTTCTACGAGCGCACGCCGTACTCGGTGGGGCTCATCGCCTCCGTGGTGCTGGTGACGTACGCGCACAAGGAGGGCCCCGCGCTGGGCCTGGGGTGGCAGGTGCTCTTCCACGCGTCCGCGCTCTTCACGGGCGCCATGGTGTGCCACGGCGAGCTGTACCGCCGCCGTCCGGCACCGCGCTACCTGAGCGCCTTCTACCTCTGGGTGTCCGTGGGCGGCGTCGTGGGCGGCGTGTTCGTCAACCTCATCGCGCCCGCTGTCTTCAGCACCTACTGGGAGCATCCGCTGTCATTGGCCGCGTGCTGCGCGGTGGCCTTCGCGGGGCTGATGCGCAGGCCGAAGGAGGAGACGGCGGTGGCGCGCACGCAGCGCCTCTTCCGCGGGGCGCTGCTGGTGGGCGTGGCGGTGCACCTGCCGGTGCTCGTCCTCTCGGACCTGGGACGCGTGCGCTTCGCCGCGCGCAACTTCTTCGGCGTGGTGCGCGTGCTGGAGCTGTTTCCGGACGACCCCCAGCAGCATCAGTACGCCCTGCGCCACGGCGCCATCACCCACGGCTGGCAGTACATCCCCGCGGAGCGCCGCAACCTCTCCACGGCGTATTACACGCGGGACGCTGGCCTGGGGCTCGCGCTCACGGAGCAGCGCCGGTCGCGTCAGGCCCGGGGGCTTCCCACCGGCTTGCGCGTGGGCATGCTGGGGCTGGGCGTGGGCAACAGCGCCACGCTGATGGCCGCCGGGGACGACGTGCGCTTCTATGAAATCAACCCCGACATCATCGAACTCGCCAGGGGCCAGGGCGGCTTCTTCAGCACGCTGACGGACACGCCCGCGCACGTGGAGGTCGTTGAAGGCGACGCGCGCATCTCCCTGGAGAAGGAGCTGGAGCAGGGCTCGCGCCAGTTCGACGTGCTGGCGCTGGACGTCTTCAGCTCGGATGCCATTCCGGTGCACCTGCTGACGAAGGAGGCGGTGGCGCTCTACCTCCAGCACCTGGCGCCTCACGGCGTGCTGGCGCTGCACATCAGCAACCAGCACCTGGACCTGGTGCCCATCAGCCTGGCGCACGCGCGGGCCGCCGGCCTGGCCGCGGCGCTCGTCGTGCGGGACAATGGCGGCGACGCGGTGTCCAGCTCGTGGATGCTGCTGAGCCCGGACCCGGAGTTCGTCTGGGGCTCCACCTTCAGCCAGAGCAAGGCGCGCGTGCGCCGGCTGGTGCTGCGCGGCGAGCCGGAATACGTCTGGACGGACGAGCGCAGCAGCGTGCTCCAGGCGCTGCGCCCCTGGGGCCAGGGCCCCATCGCGGCGAATCCGAACGTCATGGACGCACCCGCGCGGGCCCGGCTCCAGCCCGAGCAGCCCGTGGTCCAGCCCGCGTCGCCCTAGCGGCCCGTCGCGGTGGAGGACGGCGCGGGCTTGACGGTCAGCCGCGCGTCCAGTGCGGCCAGCGCGCCCAGCACCGCGCACGGCAGCACCAGCGTCACGGCCCCGTGGCGCAGGAACAGGTAGGGGCCCAGCGTGCAGCCCACGAGGAACGCGAGCACCAGGCCCAGGTGCAGCCGCGTGCGCTCGAACTCCACGGCGGAGGGCAGGCGCCGCACGCGGTGCCACAGCCCCTGCGCGTTCTCCCCGCGGACGCCGTCGCGCACCCACGCCAGCATCTGCACCAGCTGGATGCCGATGTCCGTGAGCATCCCCGTCACGTGCGTGGTGCGCACCACCGCGCCGGACACCCGCGTGACGAGCGCGTTCTGCAGCCCCATGGCGAAGGCGAAGCCCCAGAGCAGCACCGGCGCGCGCGTGTCCGGCATGGACGCAAGGCCCACGCCCACGCCCCCCAGCACGAGCACCTCCACCCCCAGCGCGGCCACGTGACGGCCCCGCGCGCGGTGCCGCGAGGCGTCCAGCAGCGCCGTGGCGCAGAAGGCCCCGGCGACGAACAGCGCCATCAGCTGCGCGGGCAGCCGCGCCGTCTCCCAGCGGCCCTGGGCCAGGGACTCGCCCAGCGTGGCCATGTTCCCGGACATGTGGGACGCGTGCGCGCCCAGCGCCACGAACCCCATGGCGTTGACCGCGCCGGCCACGGACGCCAGCAGCACGGCGAGCAGGGAGTAGGCGCGGCGGGACTGCGGCGACGACTGGGCGCTGAACATGACGGGCGACCCGGAAGGCCCGCTAGCCCGGCGGCCAGTGCAGGGTGCGGCCCGCGAGCAGGTGCAGGTGGATGTGGAACACCGTCTGGCCCGCGTCGCGCTGGGTGTTCATCACCACGCGGTAGCCCGTGTCCGCGAAGCCCCGCTCGCGCGCCACCTTCGCCGCGCCGATGTAGAGGCTGCCCACCAGCTCCCGGTCCTCCGCCGTGATGTCGTTCACCGTGGCGATGTGCTTGCGCGGGATGAACAGCACGTGGGTGGGGGCCTGGGGGTTGATGTCCTCGAAGGCCAGGCAGTTTTCGTCCTGGTAGACGACCTTCGCCGGGATGAGGCCATCGCGAATCTTGCAGAAGAGGCAGTCGGATTCGGGCATGGCCGTGGCTTACCAACCCGACGGGAGGGCCGGAAGGGTCTTTCAGGCCCGAACTGTCCCGCTCAGGGCAGTCGCCACGAATAGCCGGGGTCCGGCGTGCAGTCCGCCACGGGCAGCTTCACCAGCGCCAGCGGGCCGTCCTGGAGCAGCAGCGTGCCCGGGCCCTCGAAGCCCGCCACGGTGATGACGTGGCTGAACTGGCGGGAGTCCCGCCCGGGGCCATTGTGGGGATACAGCGGCACCTTCCGGTGGAAGTAGCTGTAGCCCCCCGTCCACGCCAGGTGCAGCGCCTCCACCTTGAGGCCGCACACGTCGTCGAGCCGGCCCGCCGCCAGCAGCAGCCGGTTGACCGGGCCCTGGTCGCCCCAGGCGCTGGCCCTGGGGCGCACGCGTTCGTACTGGCCCACGTCGCCGAAGGTGAGCGCCCCCGCGCCCGCGCCGGACACCCCCGCCGCCACCACCACCGCCCCCGTGACGAGGGCCCGCGCCGGAGCGCCGCGCAGCAGCCGCAGGCCGGAGTCCAGCCCCACGCCCGCGAGCGCCGCGAACAGGGGCAGCACCGGCACCAGGAAGCGCAGCTCCTTGTGCGGCTGACACGCGTGCAGCAGGAAGAAGGCCGCGGCCAGGAAGGACAGCCCCCACGCCCGGGGCACGGCCAGCACCGCCAGCGCGGCCGTGAGGACGGTCAGCACCGGCATCGCCGTGCGCAGGACGCGCGGGTAGTACTCGAAGGGCTCCGTGCCCCACACGGCCGCCTTGCCCTGCACCACGTTGAAGTCCAGGTAGACGATGGCCGAGTGGAACCACCGCCCCCAGGTGAGCCGGTCCAGCAGGCCAAAGGCCAGCGCCCACCCGGACAGCACCGCCAGCGCCACGCCCGCCTGCCGCCACTGGCGCCGGCAGAGGAGCACCGCCATCAGGCCCACGCAGAAGACGCCGTTCTGAAGCCGCAGCAGCACCGCCAGCCCCAGCAGGGACGCCCCGGTGATGAGCGCGCGCCGGGACGCGGCCTTCGGCAGCGCCAGGGACAGGCCCAGCACCACCGGCAGCACGGAGGCGTTCTCGCTCATGGCCCGGGGCGCGAAGTACAGCGGCACCGACGCCAGGGCGAACAGGGCGGCCCCGCCGGAGGCCGCCAGGGTGGAGGCCCCGGACACACGGGCCAGCCGCCACGTGGCCCACGCCGTCGCCGTGCCCACCAGGGCGAAGAAGCCCTTCACCCACCCCAGGTAGCCGGCAGGGTCCGTCAGCCCCAACAGCCGCCCCAGCCCCAGCACCCCCGCCACCAGCGCCGGCAGGGCCCAGTTCCGGGCCCCCTGGACGAACTCCCAGGCGACCAGGCCGTAGCCGTAGACCAGGCGGTGGGCGGGCTCCAGGCTCTGGTAGACCTCGTCCGGCCAGTAGATGCCGTCGTCGTGGAGCGCCCAGTACAGGCGGAAGGCCGCGCCCAGGACGAGCACGCCCCCCAGCAGGAAGAGGCCCAGCCGGCGCTCGAACGGAGCTTCGGGGATGGCTTCGGCCTGTCCCCCAGGGGCGGCTGTAGGGGAGGCGGGGGGGACGGCGGACACGGTGCGGTTCACCTCCGGAGGCCGGTGGGTGATATCCAGGTCCCGACGATGAAATCCATTCGCATCTCCCAGCTCCTCGAGGACCAGGGCCACGACCTGCGGCTGACCCTGATGGCGGGCACCCAGGGGCTGACTCGCACGGTGGACTCCTCGCGCATCCAGAAGCCGGGCCTGGCGCTGGCGGGCTTCACCGAGCACCTCCACCCGCACCGCGTCCAGGTCTTCGGCAACACCGAAATCTCCTACCTGGCCACCCTGCCGGAGGACGCGCAGCACGCGTCGCTGGCCAAGCTCTTCAGCGAAGAGGACCTGGCGTGCGTGGTGGTCACCAAGGCGCTGGACGTGCCGCGTGCACTGGTGGACGCCTGCGAGGCGGCGGGCCTGTCGCTGATGAAGACGCCGCTGCTCTCCAGCGAGTTCATCCAGCGGGTGCAGAGCTTCCTGGAGGACGCGCTCACGGAGTCCAGCAGCCTGCACGGCGTGCTGATGGACGTCTTCGGCGTGGGCATCCTGCTGCTGGGCAAGAGCGGCATCGGCAAGAGTGAAATCGCCCTGGACCTGGTGATGCGCGGCCACCGGCTGGTGGCGGACGACATCGTGGACGTCACCCGGCGCAAGGGGGCCGTCTACGGCGCGGGCAATCCGGTCATCAAGCACCACATGGAGATTCGCGGACTGGGCATCATCAACATCAAGGACCTCTTCGGAGTGTCCGCCGTCCGGGAACAGAAGAAGATTGAGCTTGTGATCGAGCTGCAGGAATGGGATCCGCACCAGGAGTACGACCGGCTGGGCGTGGAGGACAAGCACCTGCAGATCGTTGGCGTGGACATCCCCCTGTCGGTCGTCCCGGTGCGTCCTGGACGCAACATGGCCACCATCGTGGAGGTGGCCGCGCGCAACCAGCTGTTGAAGCTTCAGGGCCACCATTCGGCGCGAGAGTTCGCCGAGCGACTCAATCGAGCCATCGCCCAGGGGGCGATGCGCCGCACCTTGGGAGAAGAGGTCGAGTGACCGCCCCCGCGAAGCAGATCATCATCATCACCGGCATGTCAGGTTCCGGTAAGTCCACCGCCATCCGCGCGCTGGAGGACGCCGGCTTCTTCTGCATCGACAACCTGCCGGTGCTCCTCCTGCCCAAGCTCACGGAGCTCGCGGGAGGCGGCAACATCGAGCGCATGGCGCTGGTCATCGACGCGCGCGAGGGTGTCTTCCTCAAGGACGCGCCGCGCGTGCTCGCGGAGGTGCGCCGCGCGGGCCACCAGGTGGACGTGCTCTTCCTGGACGCCAGCGACGACAGCCTCATGCGCCGCTTCAGCGAGACGCGCCGCCGCCACCCGCTGGCCCCGGATGGCACGGTGGCCGAGGGCATCCACCGGGAGCGCGAGGCGCTGAAGGACCTGCGGGAGCTGGCCGACCAGGTCATCGACTCGTCGGCGCTCAACGTGCACGACCTGAAGCGCATGGTGCAGGGGCGCTTCAGCCCGGAGCCCACGACGGGGCCCAGCCTGTCCATCATGTCCTTCGGCTACCGGTACGGCGTGCCGCCGCAGGCGGACCTGGTCTTCGACGTGCGCTTCCTGCCGAACCCGTACTTCGTGCCGGAGCTCAAGGGGCTCACGGGCAAGAACCCGAAGGTGTCCGGGTACGTGCTGGAGCGCGAGGAGACGCAAGCGTTCCTCGAGAAGGTCGTGGACCTCTGCCGGTTCCTGTTCCCCCGCTACCAGAAGGAGGGCAAGGCGTACCTCACGGTGGCGCTGGGGTGCACGGGCGGCAAGCACCGCTCGGTGGCGCTGGCGGCGGAGATGGTGCGCCGGCTGTCCGCGGACTACGGCCGCGTGCAGCTGTGGGACCGCGACATCGAGAAGGAGTAGCCCGGCTCTGTCAGTGCCGGGTGTCCGTGACGGGCGTGAAGCGCGCGCCCGTGACGCCTTCCTTCTCCAGGGCCTCCTTCACGACCTCGGAGACGACGAGGGTGACGGGCCAGCCCCAGGGGCGGAACACGCGGGCGCGGCCCACCTGGTTGGGGTCGATTCGCAGGCCCCGGACGGAGCGGTACTGGCCCACGCGCGAGGGGAGGCCGTCGCCGGGGCCATAGCGGTGGACCTCCAGGCAGGCGGGCTCGTCCACGCAGCGGATGAGGCGCGTGGCGACGACGAGGAAGTACGGCTCCGGCTGTCCCTCGATGTCCACGGGGATGAGCTGCACGTCCTCCGGCGCCAGGCGCGCGAACACGGCGGCGACGCGCGGGTGCACCACGGGGGTGAGGCCCGCGCCAGCGAGGCTGAAGTCCAGCGGGGCGGCCCTCTGCTCGTTGGGGATGTGGAGGGGGCCGGGCGGATTGACGGGGCGCCCGGCGGTGAACATCCACACGTCGCCCACCTCCTTGTCCTCCAGGTCCAGCGGGTCGCCGGGTTCCCAGCGGCCGGGGGCGCGGAAGTCGTCGTGCAGGTCGTAGAAGCGCGGGGTGGTGACGCCGGCGCGGCGGGACGTCTTGCGGTTGCTGACGTGCGGGGCGGCCCCATGCGCGACGATGCGGACGGCCGGGCGGCGCGGGCGGCTGGTGCGGACCGGAGGCGAGGCCTCCTCCGCGACCGACGCGCGCGAGCGCCGGGGCGAGGCGACGGTGGGTTCGGTACCGCCGGGCAGACTCTGCCGGTCCGGGGGGCTGCTTTCGGAGGGGCGGTGCCACAGCCGTCGCAGCGCGTTGGTGAGACGCCTGAACATCAAGCGATGTTACCCAAGCGCCTGCTGGAGGGGAGCCCCTCCTGTGAGCTTCCTCGCCCGTTCTCAAGGCAGGCCGGCAGCCGTACCGGTTTCCAGGGAGGAGGGGGCTTCCCAGGGACCGTTTCCACCGTGGCCGGGCCGTGACGGGCCATGCCATGGTCCGCGCCCATGACGACGCCGAGCCCGAAGTCCGAAGCCCCGGCCACGCCGGAAGCCGTGTTCGCCAGCCTGCTCCAGAAGCTGGGGGAAGCGGGCCGGGCACCGTCCGGAGCGGCCGCAGCGCCGGGGACGCCGGAGGCACTGGCCGCGGCCCTGTTCGACGTCGCGGGCAGGACGGGCGTGGCGATGTTCTCCGTCTGGGCGGCGGATGACACGGACAGCGTCACGGACGAGGACGACGAAGCCCGAGCGGAGACGGGCGCCCGGGTGATCAACGCGGGCATCACGCTGTTCTTCATCGAGAAGGACACGCCGGGCACGGTGGGCCTGCTGGGCGCGGAGCGGGTGCCGGTGCGTCAGCCCATGGCGTACGAGCTGTACCGGCCGCTGGGGAAGGCGCTGACGGCACATGCGAAGCGGGGCGCGGATCCGGTGATGCCGGACCGGGGCCACGTGGCCTTCCCGGTGGGCGCGGCGGACCCGGACCTCGAGTTCCGCGTGTCGTTCCGCGAAGACGAACTGGGCACCTGGACCACGGCGCTGGCCCGGGACCGCGAGGCACGCCAAGCGTACCCGAGCATCTCCAGCCTCCCGCTGTCCGCGGAAGCGTCGGAGTTCCTCAAGGGGCACTTCAACCGCCTGGACAAGACGCTGTTCAACGGCCAGGTGGTGCTGCTCACGGGAGCCTCCAGCACGGGCCGCAGCACGACCCTGCGAGCCGTGATGGACGCGCTGCCCGACAACGTGCACGCGCTGGCGGCGGTGGAGGAGCCGAAGGGCGGACCGGGAGGAGCCATCGGCGTCGTGAAGGTGGGAGGGGAGCTGAAGCTGGTGCAGGCGCTGCGCTCATTCCTGCGGCAGGACCCGGACCTCGTCTTCGCGGACGAGGTGCGCACGCTGGAGGACATGCAGATGCTCTGCAACGCGGCGTTCACGGGACACGCGGCCATCGCCGTCCTGGAGGCGAAGACCCCCGAGGAGGGCTACGCCTGGCTGACGGAAGCCATGCCCGGGGTTCCGGTCCACTCGCTCATCGTGCACCACACGCGCGACGCGGCGACGGGCGCCCTTGGGATGTCGCTCCACGAGACGAAGCCCAAGGAGGACGGCAACACGCTGCACGTCGTCCCGTGGACACCGGGAAACTGAACAGGGCTTCCGGACCATGCCAATGCCGCCGCACAAAGTGGGGATCGTGGTTGAGCAGGGCTTCGGAGACCGGGTGGCTGAGCTGGCTCGCGTCTTTCACGTCTGGGTCGTTGAATCGCGCGAGAACACTCCCGTCATCCAAGGCGTCTGGAAGAGCGGCCTGGTGGATGCGGCAGCCGATCCTCTCGCGGTGGGCGTCACGTCATTCGCCGCGATCGAGGGAGAATCTCCTGAGGCGATGTGTGCCAGGATCGCCAGTGCCGTGGACGAGCACCATGGTGAGTTCGCACATGATCCCCCGTGGTCCGAAATCGAGGTCTTAGGGGTCAAGCTGACTTCAACCTTGCGGCAAGTCTTCGAAGAACTCGGAGCAACGGTCTGTACTCCGACTCCGGAGGGGTTCGTCAGTCGGCGGCACGGCAGTAATGAGGATTTCGATTCAGCGTGATGCCGGATGCCTGGAGTCGCGGCTGACGGGCTTGTTCAGCTTGCGCATCACCCGCGTCTTCCTGACGCGCTGGGGCGCGGTCTTCGTGGGCTTGGGCTCTGGGAAGATGGTCCCGAGAGTATCCATCGGAACGCTGTACTCGAAGCGGAACTGAGGCCCCGCGACCAGGGGCCTCCACCCCGCCGCGAGTGCACGCCGGATCATGTCGCGAACTTGGCCAGGAGTGACGGCCGTCTGATGCGGGTAGATCCAGTTGTCCGGGCGGCTGACGCGAAGGTCGACCACGAGCACGCACCGGGGGGCGTCCTCGCTGGCCTGGATCGCCAGGAGCATGGGCGTGTCGCGGACTCCCTGGGAGTGCGTGGGCTTCTTCCGGATGCGCCAGTCGTAATGGGTCTCACCGAAGCGAACCCGGCGGGTGCCCTTCTTGGGAAGAGTCATGTCGCGCGAGCCTCCCGAATCGCGGTCAGCTGCCTCATGCCCCAGCGCAACGGAACGCTCCCATCCGAGCGTCGCAGCGGTTCCACGGCCTGAATGAACGGAGGCCTTGAGCGATGCCTGTGCCGCCGGAGACAAGCGGTCCGCGTCATACGTCGTGAGCAGTGACTCCCAGACCTCGCTCGGCGACCCATCGCCCTGCACGGAGAGGGACCGCACCGTGACGTCCACGAAGCCCGCGGCGAAGAGTGTCCGCAGTCCATCCACGGAGCGGCCCCGAGCATCGCCCAGCCGCGTGGGAGGAACCTCCGCCGCGCTCTTCATGAGTCCGGCGAACACCTCCAGCGCATTCCCTGGCACCAGGTCTCCGCCCACGACGATGGACACCCGTCCGCCCGGCTTCAGCACACGCCGCAGCTCCGCGAGCACGGTGTCCACATCGTCCATCAGCATGAGCGCCAGGTGGCTCAACACGACATCGACGCTGGCGTCCCCGAACGGAAGCGACTGGGCCCGTCCCTGAACCAGCGTCGCAGCGCCGTTCAACCGCGCCCGTGCCGCGACAAGCTCGTGCTCGCTCATGTCGAGCCCCAGCAGCGACAACCCGGGCTGCTTCCTTCGAGCCAGCAGCTCCAGGAGGTATCCATCTCCACAAGCGAGGTCGAGCACCGCCAGGGGCCGCGCATCGTGAGGCACGACCGCCTCCAGCAGTGCATAGCTCGAAGGCGCCGTCTCACCCTCGACTTCGACCGGAGCGGAAGCGAACCACTTCGAAGTCACGCCCGCGAGGCGCGCATGGAAGTCGAGCAGGTACGACTCGGAAGGGGAGGGCATGTGGACCTCTTCAGCGCCGGGGCTTCTTCTGTCCCGCGTTCGTGGCTTCGGCGTTGAGCGCCAGCACGGAGTACAGGTTCATCGTGTAGACGCTGTTCTCCGGCTCCAGGTCCGAGGCCTTCTGGAAGAACGCACTGGCGCGTTCGTAATCGCGCTGGTGGTTCAGGAGGATCATCCCCATGCGGTTGTAGAGCGGCGCGGGCTTTGGCAGGAGCCCGATGCTGCGCTCCAGCAGGTCCAGCGCCTCCGCCAGCTTCCCCGCCTGCTCCAGCCGCACCACGCGCTGGAGCACCTCCTCCTGCGCGTCCTCCTTCCTGGCCACCGGAGCCGGCGCCACGGGAGGCGGCTTCGACGTCAGCGCCGAGGCCAGCGAGACCGAAGGCATCGGCGCCTGTGTCTTGGCCCCCGGAGCACGGGCCGCCACCGCCTTCGCGGCCGGAGGCACGGTCTTCGGCTCACTCCGCCCGAACGCGGGCGCGCCATCTCCCGTGAACGCCGCGTCCGCCGACGCCAGCGTGCCCACCAGCTTCGTCACGCCGCGCTCGGACAGCGACTCGAACACCGCGCGCAGCTCCAATTCCGTCACCTTCGTGATGAGCGCCATGTCCGACAGCGCCGTGCGCCCGTCCACGAACGACAGCACGTACGCCTCGAACGGGCTCAGCGGCCGGTTCACCAGGTCCAGCCCCGCGACAATGACCGGCCGCACCGGCGGCCCCTTCGCCTTCGGCTGGGCCTGCGCCTGGAACGTCACCACCCGCGTCGCCTCCTGCTGCGGCGGACGGGGCACGCCGCGCGCTCCCGTCTGCTCCGGGCTCGTGAGCAGCGCGCGCACCAGCGACACGTTGTCCCGGGGCGGCAGGTCCTCCACGCTCCTCACGAGCAGCAGCTCACAGCGCGCGCACTGGAAGTCCCCCGGCTTGCACGACGCGCCACAGTGCGGACACACCAGGTCCTCCGGCGGGTGCTCGAAGGCGTGCGCGTCCGCGTAGTAGTGCTTCCGGATGGCCGCGCGGATGGACCTGCGCACCGCCACGAACGGCAGCACCTGCGCCACGCCCACCGTCTTCGCGATCTCCTCCAACGCCCGCTGCCGCTGCGGCTCGGAGATGGCCACGTACAGCGCGTCCTGCACCAGCCGCAGCGGCATGAAGTCGAAGCCCTCCGCCAGCCGCACCGGCACCTTCTCCAGAAGGCCCGCGTCCACCTTCGCCTGCGCCAGCTTCTCCGTGGACACGAAGCGCGTCTTCAACTCCTGCGCGAGCAGCCGCAACACCGGCGTCTCGTCCACGCCCAGCCGCACCAGGCACTCGCCCAGCTTCAGCCCCGTCTCCTTCTGCCGCGCGAGCGCCCGGGACAGCACCTCCGGCGTCAGCACTCCATCCAGGATCAACTGCTCCCCGAGCTTGCGCGTCATGCCCCCGATTCAAGGACGCCCGGGCCCACCCCGTCCACCGGCATCCACGCCACCTACACCCCTTTCCCACACGTCCTGTTGCGAATGTGTACGAACAACACTAAGATGGTGTCCAGGTTACACAAACCAGACGCAGCAGGTGAGGGGGATGCGCGGATGTTCATCGGGTACATGAAGTCAACGCCGACCACGTACGTGATGCAGTACCGGGACGGCGAGGTGGTCCGGGAGGGCGCGGGCCTGTCGTTCCTCTATTGGAAGCCCGCGACGACGCTGGTGGCGGTGCCCCTGTCCAGCTCGGACGTCCCGTTCGCCTTCAACGAGGTCACCCGCGACTTCCAGCCGGTGACGATTCAAGGGCAGCTGACGTACCGCGTGGAGGACCCGCGGCGGCTCGCGGGGCTCTTGGACTACTCCATCACCCCGGGCGGGCGTCACCGCTCCGACGACCCGGAGAAGCTGGCGGACCGGCTGGTGCAGGCCGCGCAGGTGCGCGCCCGCGCGGTGGTGCAGTCGCTGAGCCTGCGCGAGGTGCTGGTGCAGTCCGACCTCCTGGAGGCCCGGGTGCTCGCGGCGCTGGCGGAGGCTGAATCCGTGAAGGCGCTGGGCGTGCACGTGATGGCCTTCTCCGTGCTCTCCATCCAGCCCACGCCGGAGATGGCGCGAGCCCTGGAGGCCGCCGCGCGCGAAGGGCTCCAGCGTGAAGCGGACGAGGCCATCTACGCCCGCCGCAACGCGGCCGTGGAGCAGGAGCGCCGCATCAAGGAGAGCGAGCTGGCCACGGAGCTGGTGGTGGAGGAGCGCCAGCGCCAGATTCGCGAGGCGAAGATGGCCGCGGACATCGCGGTGGAGGAGCAGCGCGCCGCCCTCATGGAGCGCTGGGTCCAGAACGAGCGCCAGTCCGCGGACGCGCGAGCGTACACCCTGGAGAAGACGCTGGAGCCGGTGAAGAACGTGGATTGGAAGACGCTGCTGGCCACGTCCGCCAACGGCGGCGACCCCGCGCTCCACATCGCCCTGGCCTTCCGCGAGATGGGCGAGAACGCGGAGCGCATCGGCGAGCTCAACGTGTCGCCGGACCTGCTGCGCTCCCTGCTGCCCCCGGACGTGAACGCGGGACCCCGCTCGGGCCCCAAGCCGAACAAGCCCGGCCGCGCGGACGTCCAGCACTTCGACCGCTGAAGGCCTGGTGAAGGAGGCTCGCCATGTTCGAGAAGGTCGTCCTCGTCACGCGCAAGACGCGGCTGGCGGACCTGGTGGTCCGCTTCAACACGAAGAAGCAGGCGAAGTTCTACGTGGAGCACAACGGCCAGGACTTCCACGGCTTCGAGGCGGAGGACGACGCCTACCGCCGCGCCGTGGATGGCCTCCGCTCGCAGCTGGACGTGGGGCTGCCGGTGCAGCAGGTGGACCGCTCGCTCGTGCCCACCTTCCTCTTCACCGGCAAGGAGGTGGTGGTGGCGGTGGGGCAGGACGGGCTCGTCGCCAACGTGGCCAAGTACGTGGGCAGCCAGCCGCTCGTGGGCGTCAACCCGGACCCGGACCGCTTCGACGGCGTGCTCCTGCCCTTCCTCCCACGCGACGCCCGGGGCGCCGTGCAGCGGACCCTGGACGGCCGCGCGCGGATGCGCCAGGTGCAACTGGCGGAGGCGCGGCTCCAGGACGGCCAGCGGCTGCTCGCCTTCAACGACCTGTTCATCGGCGCGCGCACGCACGTGTCCGCCCGCTACCAGGTCCGCTACGGCGGCAAGGAGGAGTTGCAGTCCTCCAGCGGCGTGCTCGTGTCCACGGGCGCGGGCTCCAGCGGGTGGCTGTCGTCCGTGTTCGCGCTCGCGCAGGGGCTCACCCGCTGCACGGGCGGCACGCCGGGGAAGCCCTGGACGCTCGGCTGGGAGGACGCGCGGCTCGCCTTCGTCGTGCGCGAGCCCTTCGTCAGCCGTCACTCCGGCGCGGACATCGTCGGCGGCTTCGTCACCGCCCAGGCGGAGCTGGTGCTCGAGTCCCGCATGCCCCAGGGCGGCGTCATCTTCAGCGACGGCATGGAGGAGGACTTCCTCACCTTCGGCGCCGGTGCCACCGCCCGCATCCGGCCCGCCGAGCAGAGGGCTCGCCTGGTCGTCCACTGAGACACCGCACCCGATGCGACAGGTCCCCAGAATCCAGCAGACCCCGAGTACCGATGGACCTCGCGGGCGCTCCCGGGATTCCCGGGTGATACAGCCGCTCCCATGCGACGGGACGGTCGCCTTCCTACCCACCGAGCGGGGGCGCCGGACTCGCCCCGCGGGGCACGCACCGTGGGGCGGCACCGCGCATCTCCTAGAGCGTGGGGAGACCGCGCCCGGCTCCCCGTCCGGCAGACGACACCGTGTCCCTTCCCCGGACCTGAAATTCCAGGCATGGTGGGCGCAGTCGCCTTACCTTCGAAGCGAAGTCGTTGGGGCAGCGGTTCCCAGGTGCAGGCGGAAAGCTTCACCGGAGTTGCGTCCGGTCGTTGATGAGCGTAGGACGCAAATTCTCCCGGGAAGTGGCTCAGGGGTGATCAATGGTCGGCCTCGTCATCGCATCGCACGGGCGTCTCGCGGATGAGCTTGTCTCTACCGCTGAACAGATCGTGGGCAAGCTGCCCGCCGTGGCCACCTGCAACATTGAGCCGGGGGCTCCCGTCGAGGACCTCCGCGCCAAGATGAAGCAGGCGGTGAAGGCCGTGGATGAAGGGGACGGCGTCATCATCATGGCCGACCTCTTCGGAGGGACCCCCTGTAAGGAATCGCTGATGATGTGTCAGCGGATGAATCTGGAAGTCCTGGCCGGCGTCAATCTGCCCATGCTGCTGAAGGCCAACTCGCTCCGTTCGGAGCAGATGGCCCTGTCGGACATGGCCAACCAGCTGGCGTCGTACGGCCAGCGCAACATCACCTGTGCATCCGCCCTGCTTCGCGAGGCCCAGCAGCAGCCGCGAACTTGACGGACCCGTACGGGTCGGCGATTCGAGACTGCCGTGATCACCCTGGTCCGCGTCGACAACCGCCTCATCCATGGTCAGGTGGTCGAAGCCTGGCTCCCCCACCTCAAGGTGTCCCGAGTGGTGGTGGCGGACGATGAGGCGGCCTCCAGTCCCCTCATCCGTGCCGCCATGGCGCTCGCCGTGCAGAGCGCCATCGAGGTGCAGATCCTCCCCCTCGCCCAGGTGGACTTCGCCGCCCTGTCCAAGGACGGGGTGCGCACGCTGGTGCTCCTGAGGGACGTCGCCTCCGTGCCCTTCGCCTTCCAGCACGGGCTGGCCATGGACCAGCTCAACCTGGGCAACGTGCACTTCGGCACCGGCCGCCGGCAGGTGTCGCCGTCCGTCTTCCTGGCGGAAGGGGAGCTCCAGGCCCTCCAGCAACTGTCCGCGCAGGGCGTGCGCGTGGAGGCGCGCGCCGTGCCCGCGGAGAAGTCCGTGGACCTGCCGGATTTGACCGAGCGCTGGTCGAAGGCCGGGTGAGCCGGTGAACGTCGGCTGGACCCAGGTGGCGCTCGCGTGTCTCTGGGGGGGCCTGGTGGCCGTGGAGCGCAAGGCGTTCCTCCAGGCCATGCTGTCCCGGCCCCTGGTGGCCGCCACGTTCATGGGCGCCCTCCTGGGCGACGTGGGCGGGGGCCTGTCCGTCGGCATGCTGCTGGAGCTGTTCTACCTGGGCACCGCCAACCTGGGCGCCTCCCTGCCTGAGAACGACACGCTCGCGGCCACCGGCACCGCCGCCGCAGCGGCCACCCTCACCGCCGCCACCGGCGCGGGCTCCACGCCGGCCATCTGGTCGCTGGCCGTGCTGCTCTTCATCGGGCTGGGGCGGGTGGGGCGGAGGCTGGACCGGCTGCTGGAGGGCTACTCCGCCCGGCTCGCGCGCGTGGCGCTGGCGTCCGCGGAAGCCGGCAACCTCAACCGCGCCATGCGGCAGAACCTGTGGGGCATGTGGCCGCACTTCCTGTCCTACGGCGCCATCACCGGCGCGTGCGCGATGGCCGGCTACTTCCTGGAGCCGCTGATGGTGGCGCTGCCGCACGGGATGGTGCGGGGGCTGGCGTGGGCGTACCCGGCCATGGCGTCCGTGGCGGCGGCCATCGCCGCGCAGTCCAGCCACGCGAAGCGCGCCCCCCTGTACGCGGGCCTGGCCGCGGCGGCCGTCACCGCGGCGGTGGTGCTGGTGCAACTGCAGGAGCAGCGGCCTTGAGCACCACGCCCACGTCCACGCCCGCGCCGTCCGCGCCCGCCGCCGCGCCGGCCTTCACGCCGCCCGCGCGGCTGTCGCGGGCCACGCTCCTGCGCGTGTTCCTGCGCTCGCTCTTCCTCCAGGCGTCGTGGAACCCCAAGGGCATGCAGAACCTGGGGCTCGCGTATGCCGTGTACCCGGCGCTGGCGAAGCTCTACCCGCCGGGCCCGCTGCGCGAGGCGGCGGTGCGCCGGCACCTGGTCTTCTTCAACACGCACCCGTACGTGGCGGCGGCCATCGTGGGCGGCGTGGTGAACCACGAGCAGAAGATTGCCCGGGGGGAGGAGACGCCGGACCGCGTGGTGGGCTTCAAGGCGGCGCTGATGGGGCCGCTCGCGGCGCTGGGGGACGGGTTCTTCTGGCTGTCGCTCAAGCCCGCGGTGGGCGGGCTGTGCGCGGCCATGGTGCCGCTCCTGGGCGTCTGGGCGGTGGCGCTCTTCCTGGTGCTGTACAACCTGGTGCACCTGCTCTTGCGCATCCGGCTGTACTGGCTGGGCCTGAGTCTGGGAGACCGTCTGGTGGAGGCCGTGGCGCGGGTGAACCTGCCCGCCAAGGGCGCGAGGCTTCGGGGTGTGGCGGCGGCGAGCGCCGGCGGCCTGGCCGCGTGGCTGGCGGTGAGCTTCGGGGCGACGGCGGGCGGGACCTGGGCGCCGTTCCTGGCGGTGGGGTGCCTGGCGGTGGGCGTGTTGGCGTACGTGCTCGTCAACCGGCGTGTCCCCACCTACGTGGTCCTCTACGTCGCGGCGGGATTGGCCTGCGCGGCGGGTGCCTTTCTGTGAGTACGAACAGTCGAGTGAAGCGGGAGTCGCACGATGGCCAGTGAAGCCGAGGGAACCTTCGAGATCATCAACGCGCTGGGGCTGCACGCCCGGGCCGCGGCGCAGATGGTCAAGGTCGCCAACCGCTTCAAGAGCGAGGTCTTCATCAAGGCCTCCGGGCAGCGCGCCAACGCCAAGTCCATCATGGGCGTGCTGATGCTCGCGGCGGCCCAGGGCACCCAGGTGACCCTCACCTGCAAGGGCGAGGACGCCGAGGCCTGCCTGTCCGAATTGAAAAAGCTCATCGAGGACCGGTTTGGCGAAGCGCAGTAAGCGTCGAAAGGGGAGTTAGACTCCCCGTGAGGTCAGGAGAACCGTGAGCAGCCAGGCCACCCCTACACTCAGGTTGACGGGCATCGGCGCCTCCCCGGGCGTGGCGGTGGGCCATGCCTTCATCCTGGACAGGAAGCGCATCCGCACGCCCAAGCTGCGCCTGGCGGACGCGGAGGTGGAACCCGAGCGGATGCGGATGAAGACCGCCATCGACCTGTCCGACCGCCAGCTCGCGGAGTTGAAGGACCAGATCACCCGCACGGAGGGCAGCGACCACGCCCTCATCCTGGAAGCGCACCGGCTGATGCTCCACGACCCCATGCTCGTGGACGAGGTCAACCGGCTCATCGTCGAGGACCGCATCAACGCGGAGTGGGCGGTGCGGCGCACGGCCCGGAAGATCAAGCACCTCTTCGACAACATCCCGGACGAGTACTTCCGCGAGCGCCGCTCGGACGTGGACTACGTGGCCGACCGCATCATCCGCAACCTGATGGGCCAGGTGGTGGACGAGGACGTGGAGGTGCCCGCGGAGGCCATTGTCGTCGCGCATGACCTGCCGCCCGCGGACGCTGCGATGATGGCTCGCAGCGGACGCGTGGCGGGCTTCGTCACCGACCTGGGCGGACAGACCAGCCACACCGCCATCGTCGCCCGCGCGCGGGAGACGCCCGCGGTGGTGGGCGCGGGGCGCGCGAGCGAGCAGATCTCCCCGGGCGACCTGGTCGCCATGGATGGCACGCGCGGCGTGGTGCTGGTGAACCCCACGGAGGACCAGCTGGCGCTGTTCCGCGAGGAGCAGCGCCGCTACCTGGAGAGCGAGCAACTGGCGCTGGCCACCAAGGACCAGCCCGCGGTGAGCACGGACGGCTTCCGCATCCGGCTCAACGGCAACATGGAGTTCCTGGAGGAGATCCCCTCGCTCCTGGCTCACGGCGCGGAGGGCATTGGCCTGTACCGCACGGAGTTCATGTTCCTGGACCGCAAGACGGCGCCCACGGAAGAGGAGCACTACCGCGCCTACAAGCAGGTGCTGGAGGCCATGGGCGGGCGCCCCGTCACCATCCGCACGCTGGACCTGGGCGGCGACAAGGTGCCGGGCAAGACGAAGCACGAGAAGGAACCCAACCCGGCCATGGGCCTGAGGGCCATCCGCTACTGCCTGTCCAACCGGGAGCTCTTCCGCGTCCAGCTGAGGGCCCTCCTGCGCGCGAGCGTGCACGGCAACCTGCGGCTGATGTTCCCGCTCATCTGCGGCGTCAGCGAACTGCGCGAAGCGCGCAGCGAGCTGGAGGCATGCCGCACGGCGCTGGGACGCGCGGGAGTGCCGGTGGGCAAGCGCTTCCCGGTGGGCATCATGGTGGAGACGCCCAGCGCGGCGACCATCGCGGACCGGCTCGCGCAGGAGGCGGACTTCTTCTCCATCGGGACCAACGACCTCATCCAGTACTCGCTGGCCATCGACCGCCAGAACCGCGAGGTCGCGTACCTCTACCGGCCGCTGCACCTGTCGGTGCTGCGCATGCTCCAGAACGTCGTGGACGCGGCGAAGGCCGCCAACATCCCCGTCTCCATGTGCGGCGAGATGGCGGGCGACCCGCTCTTCACCCTGGTGCTCCTGGCGCTGGGCTTCGACGAGCTGTCCATGACGTCCGGGCAGATTCCGGTGGTGAAGCGGCTGATGCGCCGGGTGAGCCGGAGCGAGGCGATTGAAATGCTCCAGGGCGCCATGGAGCTGACGACCGCCGAGGAGATTGAGCGCTTCGTGCGCACGGAGATGGACCGGCGCTTCGGCGGTGGCCAGGAAGGCTTGCTGCTGTCGCCCGTGCGGGACCCTGAACCTGAGTCCGTGTAGGCCCTGCTCCCCCGCGTGAATGCGCGGAGGAGGGGGTCGCCGTTTCCAGGCGGAGTGCGCACGTTCGCCGGACACGAATGCAGGAGGCAGCAGCGTGTTCAAGCCAACGGACATTCAGCGGGGCATGACGGTGCGGGACCGGGACGGCGAAGCGCTCGGCGGCATCGTCGCGGTGGACCCGCGCGGCTTCACCATCGGCAAGGGGCGCATCTTCGAGCGGGAATACCCGGTGCGCTTCTCCGACGTCGCGGACCTGGACGGGGATGACGTCTACCTGCGCCGGGACCTGGCCAGCCTCCCGGGCGCCACGCTGGCCGAGGGCGCGCTGGAGCTGGAGGACGACCACTGCCACCCTGACAGGGCGCACCGGCCGGTGGCCTACACGCACGACCTGACGGGAGCGCTGGTGCCCATGGAGTAGCGGGCGTCCACACGGACGCCCCGCGTCACCCGGGACGGGACCCCTCATTCATCCGAGGGGGACCCGTCCTCGCTGTTTTTGCGCTCGGGCGGCTGGTCGTGCCGCCCGCCGCCGTGCCGTCCCGCCTCGGGGGACAGCAGCCGGGAGACGGGGCGCAGCACCACCAGCGACAGCAGGGCCAGGGCCACGGTGGCACCGGCCGCCACGTAGAGGCCCAGCCCGCAGGCCAGGTCCACGGAGGCCGTCAGCCAGAGGTTCGCCGCCGTGGTGAGCCCTCGCACCGCCTCCCCGTGGCGCAGGATGACGCCCCCGCCCAGGAAGCCGATGCCCACGACAATCTGGCTGGCGATGCGGCTGATGTCCGTCTGCGTGCCGCTGGGGTTCGCCCCCATCCGGAGCAGCTCCTCCGTGTACACGCTGGAGAGCGTGAAGCAGCACGCCCCCAGCGCCACCAACGTGTGCGTGCGCAGCCCCGCGGCCTGGTTGCGCGCCTCGCGCTCCACGCCGAGGAGCCCGCCCAGCAGCGTGGCCAGCAGCAGCCTTCCGATGAGGACTTGAGATTCCACCCGGGCCTGGACGCTACTCGCCCAGTTCGATCTTCTCGTCCGTGTCCGCGTCGTTCAGTTGGGGACTGGGCAGCGTGTCCAGCGTGGCCACCAGCAGCTTGTAGGACGGCACCACGTAGGGCTCCACCTCCTGGCCCAGCTCCGTCGCGTACTGCTGCTTGCGCTCCACGTACTTCTTGTCCTCGGAGTCCCAGCTCCCGCCGGCCTCCGCGGCCCACACCTCCTCGCCGTCGCGGCAGCGGATGAGCTGCGCGCGCACCGCCACCTCCGCGCCGTCACCCACGCGCTTCACCGCCGGGTCCAGCCAGAGCACGCCCTCGATGCCCTCCACGCACTGGTCCTTGAAGGTGGGGTCCGTGGGGCGCTCCGGGAGGGACGTGTTGGCCTTCACGATGTAGTCCCGGTTCTGGTTCAGCCACTGCCGGGCGATGAGGCTCCACAGGTCACCGATGTACTGCTGGCCCTGCGGGAACGGCTGCGTCACCACCGCCAGCCGCTTCACCTGCAGCCGGTCCACCGTGGCGTAGTCGGGACGCAGCCGCTGGCTCTTCACCGTGCTCGCGCAACCCGTGAGCACCATCAGGCCCAGCACCGCGCCCACCCGCTTGAACGTCCCCATGGCTCGAAGCTCCCGAAGAAAAGAACGGCCCCGCGCTTCCCTTGGGGGAAGGCGGGGCCGAAAGGTCCGGCGCGGATATTAAGCGCTTCCTCCGCGCTGTCAGGCGGCGCGTGTGGAGGACGTGTCACCGCCGGAGGCGGAACCGCCCTCTGGCGAACGTCCCGCGTCCTTCTGCCGCTTGTCGTGCATGAGCTGCATCACCGCCGCCAGCACCGTGAAGGACACCAGCAGCGTGGTGATGAGGCCGATGCAGGCGACAAGGCCCATGGAGCGCAGGCCGTTGTGGCTGGCCACCAGCAGCGCCGCGAAGCCCGCCACCGCCGTCAGCGTGGAGGACGCCACCGCCGCGCCCACGCTGCGCAGCGCCACCAGCGGGGACGTGCCCTCCAGGAAGCGGTGCAGCAGGTACAGACCATGGCTCACGCCGAAGCCCAGGAGGATGGGCAGGATGATGATGTTCATGAAGTTCAGGCGCAGGTCGAACAGCGCCATGAAGCCCATCATCATCGCCAGGCCCACCGTCAGCGGAATCACGGACGCCAGCGCCAGCTTCGCGTTGCGGAAGTCCGCGAAGTGCATCACCAGAATCCACAGCGCGGTGAGGATGACCGTGAGCTTCGCGTCCTTGAGCACCATGCGCGCCAGCGACGCGTACAGCTGCGTGGCGCCCGCGGCGCGGAACTCCTTCTCCACCGGCGCGCCCGTGGGCCCGCCTGGCGTGAACTTGCCCGGCGTCACCATGCCCTTGATGGAGCTGGTCTGGTCCGCGAACTGGAGCATCTGCTTGCCGTCCCACAGGTCCACGCTCGGGTAGATGAACGTGAGGTAGCCGTGGTTCTCCGGGCTCGTGGTGGGCAGGTGGCGGAACTGCGAGGCGTAGATCTCCGGCACGTTGTGCACGTCGAAGGGGCGCGCCTCCAGCATCTTGAAGAACAGGGCCGCCTTCTCCTGCGTCTCCGGCGGCAGCGCCTTCACGTCGATGTCCTTCAGCTCCTCCTGCCACTCCTCCAGGATCTTCGTGTTCGCCTGGGCGATGCCCTCCGGCGGCACGAAGGTGAAGAGGCTCATCACCTGGGAGATGGCGGGGCGCTTCTTCGGGTCGGTCGTCAGCTCCTTGTAGAGGGCCTCCGTCTCCGCCAGGTCCTTGGTGTAGACGGCGAGCGGGTCGCTGGCGATCTTGAAGCGCGCGTTGATTTCATCCTGCAGCACCACGGACGGCTGGTTCGCCGGCATCAGCGCGCGGGTGTTGTAGTTGAAGCGCACGCCGTACGGCAGCCGCGCGAAGAAGCCCGCGTCCGCCGGGGGCTCGCCGCTCTTCCACGGGATGGCCGCGCCGCACACCACCGCGACAATCACGCAGCCCACCGCCAGCACCAGGCCGGGGCGCGGGATGCGCAGCTCCTTGCCCGTCGCGCTGACGGCGGGCGGCGGCTTCATCACGCCGATGAGCTTCTGCGGCAGCTCCGGGTTCTTCCGGCCCGCCAGCGCCAGCATCGCCGGGCACCAGGAGAACAGCGTGAAGCCCAGCATCAGCGTGCCCGTGCCGGCCAGGAAGCCGAACTGGGAGAAGCCTTTGAACTCGCTCACCATCAGCACGTAGAACGAACCGGCCACCACCACCGCGGACACCAGCGCCGGACGGCCCGCGTTGATGACCGCGTCACGGATGGCCACGTCGTAGCGCTTGCCCGCGCCCAGCTCCAGGCGCGTGCGGAAGATGAAGTGGATGCCGTAGTCGATGCCGAACCCCATCAGGATGCCGCCCAGGATGGAGGTGATCATGTTGAGCTCACCCAGCGTCGCGTAGGTGAAGCCCAGCGTGTACAGCGTGCCCGCCACCGTGCCGCTCACCACGATGAGCGTGGGCGCCCACTTGCGGAAGAACGCGATGGTGATGGCGAAGATGGCGACGAGCGCGATGATGGTGACCGGCTGGAGCGAGTCCTCGATGGCGTACGAGTCGTCCACCGCCGTCTTGTAGGAACCCGTGAAGCCGTAGGCGACCGTCTTCTTGTCGCCCATCTTGTAGTAGTCCTCCACCAGCTGCACGCCCGCGGCGTTGCCCTTGGAGTACTGCTCCAGGTCCCCGCGCAGCTTGTCCACGTACTGCTTCGTCTTGCCGATCTCATTGGTGTCCCACATCGGCTTGATGAGGAGCAGCAGCAGCTTGCGGTCCTGGGAGATGTAGTAGTCGTCCGCGATGCTCTTGTTGCCAACGCTGGAGTACTTGTCGACCAGGTCCTGCAGGTCCAGCTTCACCGGCTCCGTCTTCTTGATCTCGATGTAGAAGGGGTTCGCGCGGCGGATCTGATCCTTGAGGAACGCCATGATGCGGCGCTTGCCCTCGGCCAGGTCCTCCGTCTTCACGAACAACACCATGTTGTTCTGCACGAACTCGACGGGGATCTTGTAGGTGACGGAGCGCGCGTTCTGCTTGTCCTTGCCCACCATCGCGGCCACGTCGTCCGCGACCTTCTTGAGCGTGGCCTCGTCGTCACCGCGGAAGGTGAGCATGAAGAAGCCGCTGCCGCCCACCATGTCGATGACCCGCTTGACGTCCTTCACCTCCTGCAGATCCTGGGAGATGAGGTCCAGCTGGTTGGAGTTGATGGTCAGCTTCGACGTGCCCCACACGGCCAGACCGAGCAGCAGCAGCAGCACGGTCATCACGGTGCCGGGGCGCCGGACCAGCATCTCTGCGTAGGCCAGGGCGAGGCGGGGCGGGGGATGGGAGGAAGGATTGCCGCTCATGGGCGCGGGACCCTATCGCTGAACGTTCCCGCCCGGAAGCAAAGCCCGGGATGCCTGTCCGCCCTACCTCCGCGCGAGACAGGGCCTCCCTTTCCCTGGGAATAACTCCCGTTGGGTCAGTGCCCCGGAGGCCCGGCCAGGGGGACGACCTGCGCCTCGGTCCCACCCGTGACGGGCGCTTCGCGGGGCGGGACGAGGAAGGGGAGCGGGTTTCGCAGGAAGCGCAGGAACACGGCGCCCAGGAAGCGCGCCCCCTCGCGCAGCGGGACGTCGCGGGCACGCAGGGCCACGCCCAGGGCCAGCGCGAAGGACGCGCCGAAGTTGATGACGCCCACGGCGAGCACCCCCACCGCGGCCGCCAGGAAGCCCGGCTCCAGCACTGCGGAGGGGCCCAGCGTGCACCCGGCGAAGGCCAGCGCGCCGAAGGAGAAGGTGACGTGGCGCACGTCCAGCGGGACGCCGAAGAAGCCGCCCACGCCCGGCATCACCGCCAGCAGCAGGCCCAGGGTGACGCCGCCGCCCACGCCCGCCGCGTGGTGCATCAGCGCGTCCGCCACCTTGCGCGCGCCGTTCACCCCGAAGACCGCGCGCAGCACGCGGTGGTGGGCGAGCGCCTCCGGCAGGCGGCGGTAGACGATGAAGTTCTCGAACCAGCCAGCGGCCACGCTGGAGGCCCAGAGCATCACGCCGGTCAGGGTGGCGTAGAACAGCGTCGCGCTCTTCCAGGGGTGCAGCGTCTCCACCACGTGCCGCGCCTGCGGCTCGGTCAGGTACGCGTGGCCCGTGAGGAACTGGAAGCCCAGCGCCAGCGCCACCGCGACGGGCATGACGCAGCCCAGGTTGCCCAGGATGGCCGCGAGCTGCGAACGGGTGATGCGCGGCACCAGCGCCGCCAGGCGCTCCATGCGCCGGGTGCCTCCGTCCGGGCCCGCGTCCTCGCCCACCTCGGCCGCCAGCGTGGAGGCCGTCATGGAGGGCTGCTTGGTGGCCAGCGTGAAGCCCAGCAACTGCATCACCACGAAGCCGCCCGCGTAGTTGAGCGCGACGAAGAGGCCCGCGAAGAAGGGGGCCAGCGGCAGGGCGGTGAGGAGGAACTTCAGCGCGACGGCGACCGCGGCCACGAGCCCGCCGCCCGCCGCCGAGTGCACCATGTGGTGGAACTCGGCCGTCGTGGAGGTGATGTAGTGCTCGCCCGTGTTGCCGGTGCGCTCGATGATTTTTCGCGCCATCAGCCGCGAGTTGCGGCGCACCAGCGCGCGCACGGAGCGGTCCGCGTGCGCGAACTCCAGCAGGTCCGACAGGAGCGCCAGCGCCTCGCGCCAGCGGGGCTCGCCGCGGGGCGCGCCCAGCACCCGCGCGATGGCCTCCATCCGGTCCAGGCCGCGCCGGATGCGCTCCAGCCGGTACACCAGGTCCACGCTGACGCCGGAGTCCTCCAGGTGCCGGGTGACGGTGCGCACCACGCCGCGGCAGTCCTCCACCACGCGGGCCAGGTCCGCCAGCCCCTCCTGGGCCCCGTCGCGCGCCAGCACCGCGTCGCACACCAGCCGCAGCCGCAGGAAGGGCGACGCGCGGAAGGACATCTCCGGCGTGCGGTCTCGCACGTCCTCCGCCAGCCCCAGCCCCGCAACCTGCACGCCCAACAGCAGCAGCGCGTCCATCAGGTCCCCGCGCACGCGCGAGGCCGGGGTGGGTTCGGGTGGGGGCGGCTCGCCCACCAGCGCCGTCAGCCGCGCCAGCAGCATGGGGGACAGCGCGCCCAGCCACTCCGCGTCGTCCGGCACCGGGAACAGGCGCAGGAGCAATTCCGACAGCTTGCCCGGCTCCGGCGGCGCGGGCAGCACGCCGCGCACGAAGCGGTCCGTCAGTTCGGAGAAGAAGCCGTTGCCCGCGCTCAGGCCCACCTGGGCGAAGAGCTTCAGGCCCCGGCTGCCGGCGCACACTCCCGACACCAGCCGGGTGACGGACACGCGCAGGGCGCTCTCGCCCTCCAGCACGCGCACCAGCAGGGACAGCCGGGAGTTCGCGGGGGACAGCGCGGGGTCGTCCGCGTCCGTGAGGCCGTGGGCGGGGATGCGGTCGCGCATCCAGTGCATCCACCGCTCCACCCACTCCAGGCGCGGCTCCAGGCCGTCGCCGGGGACCTCCAGCAGGAGCCGGAGCAGGTCCCGGACCGCGGGGTGCCCGGGGGCCCGGGGGGCATACTGGACGCAGAACGCGTCCATCTCTCGGTCGGACGGCACACCCCGGAGCAGCAGCCGCGGGGCGGGGGTCGAAACACTCATTCGCCAGGCGCTCCGGGGGAGGAGGATCGCCCCAGCCTACCCGGCCCGCGCCTCCCCCGGAACCCGGGGGGACTGCGAGGGCCGGGTTGCCTGGCTGCCCAGGCGGCAGCTGACTGGATTACTTCAGCTTCACCGAAGCCAGTTCGTTGTTCTTCGCACGCATGGCGCCGAGCAGCGCGTCCCAGCCGCCCTCCTTGAAGAGGGGGCGGACCTGATCATCGCGGATGCCGGTGAGCATGGAGTCACCCAGCACGGACACGTCCACGACCTTCCAGCTGCTGCCCACCTTCTCCACGGCGTACTTGAGCTTCATCTCCTGCTTCTTGAGCGGGTGGTTGATGAAGATGGTGGAGCCCACGAGCGCCTTGTCGCCCGTCACCTGCGGCTCGTCGTAGGTGATGGAGTCCAGGTTCTTGAAGTTCTCGCGCACCTTGGGGAAGGCGATCTTCGCGAACAGGCTCTGGAAGAGCTGGGTGAACTCCTTGCGCTGGGCGTCCGTGGCCTTGGTCCACTCTTCACCCAGCAGGAAGAGACCCTGCTGGTCGCTGCCCAGGTTCTCCAGCGCCTTGAGGTCCTTCTCGTAGCGCACGGACTGCACCACGGTCTTCACCGGCTTGGTGATGGCTTCGGAAGCCTTGGGCGCGGCGAGCGCGGGCACGGCGAAGGTGAGGGCAACCAGGAAGGGAAGGGTGCGAAGACGGGCGATGGCGTTCATATGGGTCGGTGACCTCCAGAAGAAGGGCGCGGGTCCTGTAGCCCTGAGAACGCCATGCGAACCATGAAATTCATCCGGCAGGCGGGCACACCCGCGACGTCGGGTCCGCCTGCCCGGGGGGCGCTTCGAGCCGAATAAACCCTTGTATCGACAGGTTTGACTCTGCTGGGACCGCACGTTTAGTGTCCGCCCCTCTGCGCTGTGTCACCGAATAAGCGCGAAGCCCGAGAAGACATGCCTACCGACTTCCTGTTCACGTCTGAATCCGTCACCGAGGGCCACCCGGACAAGATCGCCGACCAGATCTCCGACGGTGTGCTCGATGCCATCATCGCCAAGGATCCGCAGGCGCGCGTCGCCGTGGAGACGCTCGTCAAGACGGGCCTCGCCATCGTCGCGGGTGAGGTGACGACGAACACCTACGTGGACATCCCGAAGATCGTCCGCTCCACCATCACGCGCATCGGCTACACCGACAGCGCCATGGGCTATGACGGCAACACCTGCGGCGTCATGGTGGCCATCGAAGGCCAGAGCCAGGACATCGCCCGGGGCGTGGACAACAAGAAGGACCAGGGCGCCGGCGACCAGGGCATGATGTTCGGCTTCGCGTGCGACGAGACGCCGGAGCTGATGCCCGCGCCCATCCACTACGCGCACCAGCTCACCCGCCGCCTGGCGGAGGTGCGCCGCAAGAACCACCCGTGGATCCGCCCGGACGGCAAGAGCCAGGTCACGGTGGAGTACAAGGACGGCAAGCCGCTGCGCATCGACGCGGTGGTGCTGTCCACGCAGCACTCGGATGACGTCTCCAACAAGAAGATCCAGGAGGCCATCCGCGAGGACGTCATCCTGAAGGTCCTGCCGAAGAAGCTCATCGACAACAAGACCAAGTTCTTCATCAACCCCACGGGCCGCTTCGTCATCGGCGGCCCCATGGGCGACTCGGGCCTCACGGGCCGCAAGATCATCGTCGACACCTACGGCGGCATGGGCCGTCACGGTGGCGGCGCGTTCAGCGGCAAGGACCCGTCCAAGGTGGACCGCTCGGCCGCGTACATGGGCCGCTACATCGCGAAGAACGTCGTGGCGGCGGGCCTGGCCAGCCGTTGCGAGGTGCAGGTGTCCTACGCCATCGGCGTGGCGGAGCCTGTCAGCGTGATGGTGGAGACCTTCGGCACGTCCACCGTGCCGGAAGAGCAGATCGCCCGCGCCGTGCGCCAGGTGTTCGGCCTGCGCCCGCGCGAAATCACGGAGCACCTGGACCTGCTGCGGCCCATCTACCAGAAGACCGCCGCGTACGGTCACTTCGGCCGCGCGGAGAAGGAGTTCACCTGGGAGCGCACGGACAAGAAGGACGCGCTCCGTGAGGCCGTCGCCGCCCCCGCCCCCAAGACGCGCACGCCGCGTCTGAAGGCGGTCTGACGCACCGGAAGCACTCCGGTTGAGTCCACGCGCTCGTCTCCTTCCCGGGGGCGAGCGCGTTTTCATTTCCGGGCATGCCGCGTGCGTTGGCCGGGCGCACACGGTGGGTGAATTGTTAGGACACGGCCATGCCGACTTCGGGTGCCGCGTCTGGCTGGCGCATCGTGCTGCTCACCGTGGCCCCCGCGGTGGCGCACGACTTCACGCTGGCGTTGAGGGCGCTGGGGCATGACGTGGTGGCGCTGGTGGTGCCGTCGGGCATCCGGGGCCTGCGCCCGCTGGACATGGAGGGCTGGGCGGAGCTGGGGCGGCTCTTCGAGGCCGCGCCTCCCTCCGTGGACGTGCTGCTGGTGAGCGAGCGGGCGCACCTGACGCCCCGCCTGTCGGGCCTGAAGCCGGACCTCCTCCTGTGCTTCTTCTTCCCGTGGAGGCTGCCGCCGGAGGCGCTGGCGTTGCCCCGGCTGGGGGCGGTGAACGTGCACCCATCCCTGCTGCCCCGGTATCGGGGGCCCTGTCCGTTGGGCTGGGCGCTGCGCGAGGACGCCCACGAACTGGGGCTCACCTTCCACCGCATGGACGCGAGCTTCGACACCGGGCCCGTGCTCTCGCAGGGGACGTTCGCGGTGACGGACGAGGACGCGGAGGAGGTGGTCTTCGAGAAGCTGATGCTCTCGTCGCGGCGGCTGCTGCCCGGAGTGATGGAGCGGGTGGCGCGAGGAGACGTGGGCGAGCGGCAGGCGGAGGTGGACGCGACCTTCGCGCCCTTCTTCGAGCCGGCGTACCGGGACATCGACTGGCGCGACAGCGCGCGCTCCGTGCACCTGAAGGTGCGCGCGTGCCGCTTCGCGGGGTGGCGCGAGGGGAGGGGCGATGCGAGGGCCCGGCTCGAGGGCCGCTGGGTTCGCGTCCAGCGCACGCGGGCGTGGCGGGGCGAGGACCCTGGCGCGGAGCCGGGCACGCTGCTGGCCCGGCAGGGGGACGAACTGCTGGTGCAGTGTGGGGACACGCCGCTCTGGGTGATGTCGCACGCGCCGGAGGAGGCCTGAACGGGGAGCTTCGACAGGCAGCCGGACGGGCGGATGGGGGCGCGTGGGTGGCACCTGCCGGCGGGCGGATACACACAAGGGTATGGCGAACCATCCCGGAGACCCCTACGCCCTCGTCCAGGTCGAGCACTACGAGCGCTACGTGGGCGCGGAGGTGGTGGAGCGCATCCTGGAGAAGGCGCGTCCGCTGCAGGACCTGCGCGTCGCTCACGTCAACTCCACGTACTACGGCGGCGGGGTGGCGGAGCTGTTGTCGCCGCTGACGCTGCTGATGAACAGCGTGGGCATGGTCACGGAGTGGCGGGCCATCCAGGGGCCGCCGGACTTCTTCAACATCACGAAGAAGATGCACAACGCGCTGCAGGGCGCGGACATCCACCTGACGTCGATGAAGGCGACCATCTACGAAGAGGTCGTCTACGAGAACGCGGTCCGCAACCGGCTGGACCATGACCGGGTCGTCATCCACGACCCGCAGCCGTTGCCCATCGTGCGCTACAGCCGCAAGCGCGGGCCGTGGATCTGGCGCTGCCACGTGGACCTGTCGAATCCGGAGCCGTCGCTGTGGGAGTACCTCAAGCCGTTCGTGGAGCAGTACGACGCGACGGTGCTGAGCATCCCGGAGTACGCGCGCGAGCTGTCCGTCCCGCAGGTGTTCTTCATGCCGGCCATCGATCCGTTCTCCATCAAGAACCGGGAGATGACCGAGTCGGAGATTGAAGAGCGGCTCCAGCATCACCACATCCCCACGGACCTGCCGCTGGTGGTGCAGGTGTCACGCTTCGACCGGTGGAAGGACCCGGAGGGCGTGGTGGCCGCGTGGCGGCTGGCGCGCAAGGAGATGCCCTGCACGCTGGTGCTGCTGGGCAACATGGCGTCGGACGACCCGGAGGGGCAGCAGGTCTACGAGCAGGTGATGCGGCACAAGGACGAGCGGCTCATCGTCCTCAGCCAGGAGGACACGGCGCTGGTGAACGCGCTCCAGCGCCGCGCGGCGGTGGTGGTGCAGAAGTCGCTGCGCGAGGGCTTCGGGCTCACGGTGGCGGAGGCGATGTGGAAGGGCACGCCCGTCATCGGAGGGAACGTGGGTGGCATCCGTCATCAGATTGAGGACGGGCACAACGGCTTCCTGGTGGACTCGGTGGACCAGTGCGCCCAGCGTATCGTGCAGTTGCTCCGGACCCCGAAGCTGCGCCACCAGTTGGGGCACCACGCGCACGAGACGGTGCGCCGCCGCTTCCTGCTCACGCGCTACCTGGAGCAGTACCTGGACCTCTTCAGCGCGTTCGAGGCCCGGTACCACCT
This sequence comes from Corallococcus sp. M7, assembly GCF_054512695.1. NCBI lineage: Bacteria > Pseudomonadati > Myxococcota > Myxococcia > Myxococcales > Myxococcaceae > Corallococcus > Corallococcus sp. M7. The sequence goes on along the minus strand of NZ_CM137252.1, from coordinate 8,854,176 downwards.
GCGTCCGCTGCCGCATCTGACGACGTGAGTGAATATCGCGAGGGTTGGCACGTCTCCGGGCCCGATCCCCCTCCCCCAGGACAAGGAACAATGCCAACCCCCACCCCTGCATTGGTGCGCTGCGCCATCGGTACGCTTGTCTTCCTGGCCGGGTCCGCGCTTCCCGCCGCCGCCGCCCCTCTGGCATTCGCCGGTGAATCACAGGCCGTCACGCAGTGGGCCCTGAAGCAATCCTCCGACTTCATCACAAAGCCCATCCTCGTTTCTCCGGAAGCCAATGCGCTCCTTGCGGATGGCCTCGTCACATTTCAGTGGGAGGCGTCCACGGAGCCCCAGGGTCGGCTGCTGAGATATGCCGTGATCATCCGCCAGGGCGGCGCGGAGGTCGGAGTCTTCGAGACCCTCGAGACCCACTTCACCCTGGCGGAGAGCGATGCGGTGCCTCCGGGTGTCTATTCCTGGCTCGTTGTCGCGGTCAGCGTGGGTGGCGCCTCCAGCTCTGTCGAGTCCAGCTTCACCGTCGCAGGTGAAGTCCCCGCGGATGGGGGCATTCCGGACGCGGGGACTGCTTCAGACGCGGGCTCCATCGAGGCAGACGCGGGAAGCCCGGATTCAGGCGTCCCCGTGCGCTTCGACCCTTTGCCTCAATCCAGGCCGCCCTCGGAGTCCGCCGGATGTTCCTCCAGCCCGGCCGGTGGGGCATCCCCTGGCGCACTGCTGCCTCTTCTGGCGCTCGGGCTCATGCTTCGAGCCACCCCGCGCCACCGTCACGGCGAACGTCGGGTCAGAGCGAGTCCAGGAACGTGAGCAGCGCGGCGCGCTCCTTCGGGGACATGCGCTGCACGGCTTCGCGTGACGCCTTCGCTTCGCCGCCGTGCCAGAGGATGGCCTCCAGCACGGAGCGCGCGCGGCCGTCGTGAAGCAGGCGTGTGTGGCCGTTCACGGTGGCGGTGAGCCCCAGGCCCCAGAGGGGCGGGGTGCGCCACTCGGTGCCTCTTGCCTGGTGGTCGGTGCGTCCGTCCGCGAGTGGTTCGCCCAGGTCGTGCAGCAGCAGGTCCGTGTACGGCCAGATGCGTTGGTTCGACAGCTCCGGGAAGCCGGGCAGCTCTCCGGTCGTGGTGCTGGGGCGGTGGCAGCGGTCGCAGCCCGCGCGCAGGAACGCAGCCTTGCCTGTGCGCACGTCCTCGCGGTCCGCGTTCCGTCGCGCGGGCACGGCGATGAGGTGCGAGTAGTCGGAGAGGGACGCGAGGTTGGCGGCGTCCACTTCGGGCTCGCCGCCGGTGTCGCCCTTGAGGCACTGCGACTGCGCGGCGGTGCACGGAGGCTGGGGGAACAGCGTGGAGGTGAGGCCCATGTCGCCCAAGAGCGCGCCCGCGGCCTGATGCTCCAGGTCCGGCTGGTTGGCCTTCCATCCGAAGCGGCCGAGCACCTCGCGGCCCTCCTTCGCGCTCCAGACGCGATTGGGGCGGCCCCGGATGCCGTCGCCATCGCGGTCGTCGGGGTCGGCCCAGGCGAGCAACGTCGCGTCCGGGATGGCCGCGAGCAGGCCCAGGCCCACCATGGGCTGCGCGATGCGCGGGGACAGGCGCACGTCGGGCGCGAGCGGGCCGTAGCCCAGGTCCACCAGTTCGTAGCGTGGCGCCTGGAGCGTCACGCTGCCTTCGTCTCGGAGGGACATGGCGGGCAGGGACGCGTAGGTCACCTGCACCTGGCCTTCGGCGGGGACACCGTCGATGGCGCGGGGCTGGAACTGATCACCGTAGGTGGGCTCCGGCAGGGGCTCGCCGTGCGGACCGGTGCCGGGCACGGAGAGACGCACGAGCAGCGACGGGGGCGCCTTCGTGTTGCCGGTGACGGGCGCGCCCCGGCCGTTGGCGACGTGGCAGGCGAGGCACGAGGTGGCGTGGAAGAGCGGGCCCAGGCCGTCACGGTCGCGCTGGTTGGAAGGTGCGGGGACCCAGTCCACCTCGAAGTTGGCTTCGCCCAGGAGGAAGCGCGACCGGTGCTCCACCGTGATGTTGGCGAGGGACTGCACGAAGGCTTCGGGACCCGTGTGGAACACCGTGGTCGCGCCACCGGACCGGGTCTCATCCGGGTCGAACGGCGCGACCTCCAGCGGGATCTCCTCAGGTGTCTCGACGGACGGGTCGTCCGGAAGCGGAGTGGACGACTGCCCGCAGGACGCGAGCGTCATGACGAGGATGCACGTGGAGACTGCGATTCCGAAACGCATGGTCATGGCGGACGCGCTGGAGTGGGCTCTTGGAACGGTGACCTTGCGCGCATGACGGTCACGGCAGGTTCACGGCGCGGGGCGTGGACACATACGACGGCGTGCCTTCACCCAGGCCCAGCTGTCCACGGGTGTTGCTGCCCCAGATGAGCACGTTGTCCTCGCGTGTGCGGACGAGCGCGTGCTGTGCTCCCGCGGCGATCTCCACGACGGGCAGATCCGTGGCCACGCGCGCGGGTTTCACTCGCTGACTCGTATCCCCCACGCCGAGCTGGCCCGTGGTGTTGAGCCCCCACGCCCAGGCTGTGCCATCGCCGCGCAGGGCCCAACTGGAGTTGTTCGCGGCGACCAATGCAGTGGCCCCCGTGAGCTCCAGCACCGGCGTGGGCTGAGCTCGTCCCGCGCCGAAGCCCGCGTCACCGTGGCCCAGTTGTCCCGAAGTTCCCGTGCCCCACGCGCGTACCGTTCCGTCCTTCAGCAGCGCGAGCAGGTGGCTGCGCCCCGAGGCCAATTGCTCCACCTGCTCCAGGTGCGGCACACGCTCGGGAGCGGCCTGCACGCGTGCCTCCGTCTCGCCAGTTCCCAGCACGCCGTCCCGGTTGTAGCCCCACACCGACACGGTGCCGTCACGGTGCAGCGCCGCGGAGTGTTCGCTGCCCGCGACCACCTGCACCACGTCGGTAAGGTTCGGCACCGCCGTGGGCTCCGTCACCGCGTCACCCTCCTCACCCAGGCCCAGTTGTCCGCGCGCGTTGACGCCGAAGGCCCAGACCTGCCCGCTCGCATCGAGCAGCAACGCGTGCCCCGTCCCCAGCGCCACGCCCACCACGTCCTTCACACCTTCAATCCGGTGGGCGCTGCCCGCCACCATGCCACCCGCGTCGAGCTGCGATGCCAGCGCGCCGCACAGCCACGCGCGCCCGTCCGAGCCGATCCACGCGGTCGTGTCCATGGCGGACACCGTGCCGATGGGCTTCTGGTCCTCCAGCGCGAGCGCCGGCACGGCCCGCTCGTCCGGAGTCACGTCGCAGCGCTGGCCCGACCCGTTGTCGCCCCATGAGGCAAAGCGCCCCTGCCGCAGCACGCCTGTGTGGCTGAGGTCCGCCCCCAGCTCCGGTCCCGAGGAGAACGGCACATCCTGTGTCGCCGTGTTGCCCGCGTCATCCGTGGCCGACACATGCAGCACGTGCGAGCCCGGCGGCACGAGCAGCTCCATCGCCAGCGTGGAGCCTGCGACGGAGAGCGTCCGGGAGATTCCGTCATCCAGCCACACCTGGACCCGCGTGGCGTCTCCCACGTCCCCCGCGATGCGCAGGCGGCTCACGACGAGCCGCTGGCCGGAGGCGGGCGTGTCGATGCGCAACAGGGGCGCTTCGGTGTCGACGGGGGCCTCCCCGGGCGCCGGGGAGGACTCGCCGCACGCGCACAGCGCCAGCAGCAGGAGCGTGGTGCTTCTCACGGCAGCGTCACCTGGATGGGCTCCGAGTACGCCCACGACTCCTTCGCGGCGGGGCCTCCGCCCACGCTGCCCTTGAAGTTCCATCCCCAGCCGTAGATGGAGCCGTCGCTCCGGATGCTCACCGCGTGGAGCGCGCCCGAGCCGAACGTCGTCACCTTCGTGAGCCCCACCACGGGCGTCGAGGGCGACGTGAGCGACACCTTGTCGCCCGTGCCCAGCGAGCCGGTGGAGTTCTGGCCCCAGCCCACCACGGTGCCGTCCGCGCGGAGCGCGAAGCTGATGGTGCCGTTGGCCACCACCGCCGTGGCGTTCGTGAGATTCAGCACCGCCACCGGCACCGCGCTGGTGCCATCCGCGCCGCTCAGCCCCTGGCCCAGTTGTCCATTCAGGCCCAGACCCCACGCGACGACGCTGCCATTCGCGCGCAGCGCGAGCGTGTGGTCCTTGCCTGCCGCGATGTCCACCACATCCGTGAGCCCCGGCACCCGCGCGGGCCGCGCGTGCGGGTCGCTGTCCTGGGTGCCCAGGCCCAGGTTGCCGGAGCTGTTGCGCCCCCACGTCCACACCGTGCCGTCCGCGCGCAGCGCCACGGAGTGCTCGGAGCCGGCGGCCACCTGGACGACGTCCGTCAGCTCCACCACCTTCACCGGCACGTCGGAAGCGGCCTTCGTCGAACCGTCACCCAACTGCCCCGCGTTGTTGGCGCCGAAGGCCCACACCGTCCGGTCCTCCGCGAGCACCAGCACGTGCGTGTAGCCCCGGACCGCCGTCACCGCGTTCGTCAGCGAAGGCACGCGCTCCGGAGCCCAGCGCGTCGCCGTGTCCTGCGTCTCGGAGCCGGGGACGCCCAGGCCCAGCTGCGCGTTCTTGTTGTCACCCCACGTCCACACCGTGCCGTCCGTCCCGACCACGAGCGAGCTGTTCTGGCCGAACGCCACCGCGCCCACCGTGGGCAGCCCCGTCAGGAGCAGCGGCGAAGGGGAGTACCCCAGCTCCGGCCCGGGCTGGCCCACGCCCAGCTGTCCCAGGTTGTTGTTCCCCCAGACGTACACCTTCCCATCGCGCACCAGCGCCGAGTGCGAGCCGCCGCCGCTCACCCACCGGCCGAAGCGGAAGTGGGCCTGCTGCTCGGTGGCGTTGCCCGCCTCGTCGCGCGCCCGCAGGACGAGCGTGTTGTCACCGCGCCCGGGTGTGAGCGTGAACGCGAAGGCACCGTCCGAGCCCGGCGTCACGGTGATGACCTCCTCCGCGCCGCCGTTGAGCCGCCACGTGAGGCTGGTGACTCCGACGTTGTCCGTGGCCCGGCCCGTGACGCGCACCTGGTACACGGTGAGGTCCTGGCCCTCGGTGGGGCTGGTGAGCGCCAGCGTGGGGGCCTGCATGTCGACGGTGGACGCGACGTAGGTGAAGCGCAGCGTCGCTTCCGTGGCCTGGCCCGCTGCATCCACCGCGCGCAGGACGACCGTGTTCTCGCCGGCCACCGGCTCCACGGGCACCGTCACCGCCTGCTCCGTCTGTCCCGTCGTGACGGCGACGTCCGTGGCGGTGCCACCGTTGTGCGTGGCCGTCAGCGCCGCGAGCCCGCCCTCGGCGTGCACCACCGCCTGCACCTGCACCGGGGACGCCTCCACCCGGGCACCCTCCGAGGGCGAGGTGAAGGACACCGTGGGCGCCGCGGCCTGAGTGCCCGCGTCCGGCTGCGTGCCGGCATCCACGGTCACGCCCGCATCCGTGTTGCCCGAGGGCTGCGGCGCCGGGTCGTCATCCCCGCATGCTCCGAGCAGCAGCATCGCCGCCACCCACGCACTCCACCTCGCCTTGTGTGCCCGCATGGACCCGCCTCGCTGGCCGTTCACGGATTTCCGCTCCGGCTGGCTAAGTTGATTTTGATTCGCAAAGTCGATTCGGAGCGGGCGTGTATCGCGGCAGGCGCCTCGCGCGCAAGGGGGGATGGGTGCGGCGATTGCACGGGGGTGCGCATCGAGGCCGCGTGCCTCCTTGGCGCGCCCGGTTGCGCGCGGTGACACGACACGGTGGCGCGCCGCGTATGACGTTCGCGCCAGAAAGACAGACATGACCTTCCGGATTGGTCCCGATTCCTGGCTCAGGGCCCCTGGCCTGTGGCTGGCCCCCGTGATGCTGGCGCTCCTCGGCTACACCGTGCTGGCGCTGTACATGATGGCCCTGGAGCGAGAGGAGCGGCACCGGATGACGGCCCAGGACATGCGGCACATCCTGACGGCGTTGACCCGGTACGAGAAGCGCACGGGGCACATGCTGGCACCCTCGGAGGGGCTCTCCGTGCTCGTGGAGGAACGCCTGCTGGAGCGGCTCCCCGTGGATCCCTGGGGCCATGACTATGTGTACCGCGTGGAGGCGGGCGCGCCGGTCATCTTGTCCCATGGCCGTGACGGCATCCCGGGCGGCGAAGGCCCGGACGCGGACCACTCCTCTCGCGTCCTCCTGGCGGAGTGACGTGGGCCCATGGGTTGCAATGGCAGTCATCCCGGAAGGCAGAGGGGCCTTCCGTGAGGGACACGCTGACAGCGGCCCGTGCCGGTCGGCGTGCCGGAAAGACAGACATGGACACGAAGAAGCGACGTCAGCGCGGCATGACGCTGATTGAAATCATGGTCGTCATCACCATCCTGGGCCTCATCGCGGCGGCCGTGGGCGTGTCGGTGATGGGGCAGTTCGGCCAGGCGAAGCAGCAGCGCGTGGGGCTGGACTTCGGCTCGATGGGGCAGGGGCTCCAGCTGTACGCGATGAAGAAGGGCCGGCTGCCGGACACCACCTCCGGGCTGCGCGTGCTGGTGGAGGAGAACATCCTCCCGGAGCTGCCGCGCGACCCGTGGGGCAATGACTATGTGTACACGCTGGACAGGGGCGTGCCGGCCATCGTGTCACTGGGCGCGGATGGCGCACCGGGCGGTGACGGGGATGACCGGGACCTCTCGTCGCTCGACAGGGACGCGCGGTCCCGAGGGTGACGGAGGGAGGAAAGGGTGCTGCCCGAGTGGAGAAGCCAGGGTGTCGTGGCTGATGAAGCCAGGAGCGGATTCGAACCGCGAGCCCCATTGTGGTGGAGCTTTACCAGAGCGTGTAGGGCCTCTCCGGCCGGGCAGCACCTCCAGGGACGCAGGCGCCGCGAAAATCCTGACGGGGGATTTTCGCGGGCGCGCCTTCAGTCCGCGGGGAAGGTCTCGAGCGTGAGGGACTCGGGGGGCACCTTCAGCTCGCGCGGCAGCTTGAGGACGCCGTCCAGGTAGCGCCAGCCGGTGCCGTCGTGGCGGAAGTCCGAGCGCTCCACGAAGGACTGGTCCCTTCCCTTCTCGAACACCTTGGCGAAGAAGAGGACGCGGGAAAGCCCCGTGGCGTCCGGAGGCTGGTGGCCCATGACCACCAGCCCCGGGTACTGGTGGTCATGGGCGAAGGCGCGCAGCTCGCGCACGACGTCCGCTTCCGGACGGGTCCTCATCGGGTGGTCGGGGTGGAGCGTCTTCCAGAGGTATGCGGCCTCGCGCTGGGCGAAGGCGCTGTAGCGGCTGCGCATGAGGCGCTCGGCGTCCGGGGCTTCCGCCTCGCCTTTGTGGAAGGGGGCGCAGCACTGCTTGTAGCGCTGGCCGGAGGAGCAGGGGCACAGGGGGACGGGGGGCATGGCGGGGTGGAGCCTACCCGGGTTCCCGGTCCGGACGGTCGGGTGGCGGACCTGGGCCCCGGTGTGGGGAACCTTCGCGCTTGCGGGGCAGGGGGGCAGGGCATATCCCTGGCGGCCACGTCCCCTATGAGCCTGCTCGAAGCCATCGTCCTGGGTCTGGTCCAGGGTCTCACGGAGTTCCTGCCCATCAGCTCCACCGCGCACCTGCGCATCGCGCCGGAGCTGTTCGGCTGGCCGGATCCGGGCGCGGCGTACTCGGCCATCATCCAGCTGGGCACGGTGGCCGCAGTGCTCATCTACTTCCGCAAGGACATCGTCGCGCTGGTGAAGGCGTTCGTCGTGGGGCTGGTGAAGCGGGACCCGTTCGGCACGCTGGAGGCGCGGCTCGCGTGGTTCGTGGGCGTGGGCACGCTGCCCATCGGCATCTGCGGGCTGGCGTTCAAGAAGCTCATCGAGACGCAGTTCCGCTCGCTCTACGTCATCGCGGGCAGCCTCATCGTGCTGGCCATCGTGCTGTTCGTCGTGGAGAAGCGCGCGTCGCACCAGCGCACCGTGGCGGACATGACGTGGAAGGACGGCATCCTCATCGGCCTGTGGCAGGCGCTGGCGCTGGTGCCGGGCTCGTCCCGCTCCGGCACGACGCTCACGGGCGGCCTGTCGCTGGGGCTCAAGCGCGAGGACGCGGCGCGCTACTCGTTCCTGTTGTCCATCCCTGCGACGACGCTGGCGGGCATCTTCGAGTTGAAGCACCTGCTGGAGGCCACGCAGCGTCCGTCGACGCCAGCACTGGTGGTGGGGACGCTGGTGGCCTTCCTGTCGGGCATGGCCGCCATCGCGTGGCTGTTGAGCTTCCTGAAGCGGCGCACCACCCTGGTGTTCGTGGTGTACCGCATCGCGCTGGGAGTGCTGCTCTTGGGGCTGTTGCAGGCGAACATCCTCAAGCCGATGTCCGGCGTGGAGAACCTGTCGACGCCGGAGGCTCCGACGAAGCCGCCGGTGGAGAAGCAGATCACGGACTGAGGAAGGGGGAGGTCGTGCGCGTGCAGGCCCTGTTCGATGCGCTGGAGACGCGGCTGACGGCGAGGCCGGCGCGGACGTTCGAGTGGAAGGGCCGGGCGCTGCGAGAGGCCGCGGTGCTGGTGCCCCTCTTCGAGCGGGACGGCGTGCCCCACATGGTCTTCACGCGGCGGCCCGCCACCCTGCGCACGCACGCGGGGCAGTACGCCTTCCCGGGCGGAGGCCAGGAGGCGCGGGACGTCACGCCGCTGGAGACCGCGCTGCGCGAGACGGAGGAGGAGCTGGGCATCGCTCGCGCGCACGTGCGCGTGCTGGGCCTGCTCGACGAGACGCCCACCACGTCCGCGTACCGCATCCGTCCCTACGTGGGCGTCATCCCGGGGGATGGGAGGTACGTGCCCAATCCGGTGGAGGTGGACCTGGTGCTGGAGGTGCCGCTGGTGCGCCTGCTGGACCCCGCCATCCTCCGGGTGGAGCGGCACATCTGGGAGGGGATGGAGCACGACGTGCACTTCTACACGCACGGCGAGCACGTCATCTGGGGCGCCACGGGGCGCATCCTGCGCAACTTCCTGCAGTTCGTGGTGGAGGTGCCGGGCATCCAGGACCTGCTGGACGCTCCCCTGCCTGCTGGCCGTTGAGCCTCGAGGTTCGTGCTGACGGGCGGCCCTGGCGCAAAGGCGCCTTGTCGCCCTGGCGGGCCGGTCCCACGTTGAAGGGGAAACCCTTCGAAAGGGCGCGATGTGGACGGTGGCAATGGGGCCGGGGGCATGGAGGTGAGGGAGGCCGCGCTGGTGGCGCTGGGAGAGGCCCTGCGCGCCAGGGGGTATGCCTTCACGACGGTGACTCCGGAGACGCACCGGCGGGTGAACGCACGGCCGGGGGCGAAGGTGGCCCACTCGGTCCGTGACGTGTTCGGGTGGAGCCGGCCTTTCGGACCGGGCGTGCTGGAGCCTCGGATGGTGGCGCTGCTGGAGGAGGCGGGCGCGCTGGTGGACTGCAAGGACGGGACGCACCGGAGCCGGGTGCGGTTCTCCAGTCTGGGCGCGGGGCTGTACGTCCATTCGGCGTGGCCCACGTCGGAGCAGGACGCGGTGTTCTTCGGGCCGGACACCTACCGGTTCTGCGCATTGCTCCAGCGGGTGCCGGGCAGTTTCCGGCGCGCGGTGGACCTGGGGTGCGGCACCGGAGCCGGTGGCCTGTCGGTGGCGACGCGAAGCGCGCAGGTGGTGCTCGCGGACCTGAACCCGTTGGCGCTGGAGTACTCGCGGGTGAACGCGAGGTTGAACGGCGCGCACGCGGTCCAGGCGGTGCACTCGGACCTGCTGCGGGACGTGTCTGGCCGGTTCGACCTCATCATGGCGAACCCGCCGTACCTGGCGGACACGGACAAGCGCACGTACCGGGATGGCGGCGGCACGCACGGCACGGAGCTGTCGGTGCGCATCGTGCGTGAGAGCGTGGAGCGCCTGGAGCCGGGCGGCACGCTGGTGCTCTACACGGGAGCGCCGGTGGTGGACGGCGAGGACCTGCTGCGCACCGCGCTGGAGCCGGTGTGGCGGGGCGCGCCGCTCGCGGAGGTGCGCTACGAGGAACTGGACCCGGACGTGTTCGGCGAGGAACTGGAGAAGGAGCCGTACGCGGGCGTGGAACGCATCGCACTGGTGGCGCTGGTGGCACGGCGGGGCTGACCCGGAGCCTCACGCCTCCATGAGGCTGGCACGGTCCGTGCGCTCATGACTTCCGCCCCTTCGGAGGGCGTGGTTGCTTCCCTCGACGAATCTCGGGTTCGGGTGACTCTCCAAGCTCGGACTCGAGTTGTTCGATACTCGGGAGGCTGCTTTCGAGGCGTACCGGCAGCGCTTGCACGAGCCGGTATTCAGCCACGCCCATCGGCTTGTTCGTGTCACGCAAGGCGTACTCGGCAATGACGCGGCTCTTGGTCTTGCAGAGGAGGAGGCCGATGCTGGGCCCGTCGTGCTCACCGCGCATCTTCGCGTCGACGGCGCTCAAGTAGAAGTTGAGCTTCCCCGCGTGCTCGGGTTCGAACTCGCCTGCTTTGAGTTCGACGACGACATAGCAGCGGAGTCTCAGGTGGTAGAAGAGCAGGTCGAGGTAGAAGTCCCGGCCATCGATTTCAAGATGGACCTGGCGACCGACGTACGCGAAGCCTGCGCCAAGCTCGAGCAAGAAGCGCGAGATGTGCGTGACGAGGGCATCCTCGATCTCACGCTCATTGGCATCGGCGCCAAGCGTGAGGAAGTCGAAGCGGTACGGATCCTTCAGGCTCTCGCGCGCCAGGTCCGATTTGGGTTCGGGCAGCCGCTCCGCGAAGTTGGTGACGGCCTTGCCCTCTCGCTCCACTGTGCGTTGTTCGATGTGGAGTGTGAGGACCGCGCGTGACCAGCAATGCTCGATGGCACGTGCCGCGTATGCAAGGCGTGCCTGCGTCGTCTTGAGCTTGGTGAGCAGTACGAGGTTGTGGCCCCAGGGCAATTGTCCAACAGGCTGTTGGACGATTGCGGCCTCGTCCGGCCAAGCCTCCGCGAAGGCTCACATGTACATCAGGTTCGCGCGGGAGAATCCCTTCATCTCGGGAAAGGCGGCGCGCAGATCCGCGGAGACGCGCTCCACGATGCCTGTTCCCCAGCCCGCTCGCCGCTGCCGCACGAGGATGTCGCGACCAATCCGCCAGTAGAGAACGAGCAGTTCGCGGTTCACCGCGAGGGCCGCACGTTGCTGGGCCGCGTGGATGCGCGCCTTCACGTCGGCGAGCCATGTGGCGTAACCCGAAGGGGGGCGGATGAAGGAGACAGGCGTTCTGGCCGGAGCCTTCTTCGTGGGCTTCGTGCTCGTGCGCTGGAGGCGCCGGGTCTTCGTGCGCAAGGTCATGGCGAGCGGTCGCCGTCCGCACTGAGCATTTGAAACGGATGCGTCTCTTTGCTCCGTGAGCACACGACTCGATGGATGACGGTACTGCAAGAGCGCTGAACCGGGAATGATGGCGTTCTGATTCAGGGCTGGCGGCTCACGTCGCAGCGGCCGGTGGCCTGTCTCGCGAGGTCTTCCGCCACGGAGCGCAGCAGGCTCCCCAGGACGGGTGTTCCGGAGGACGAGGCCTCACCCTGGGTGAGCCAGCGCGCCATGCGGCCCAGGCTCGCGGCTGTCACGACCTGGAGCCGCACCTCCACCTGCACGACGAAGTGCTCGTCCGCTCCGGGCTTCGCGTCCAGCGTCCAGGCCACGCGCTCCAACTCCAGCGTGCCCACGCCTCCTGTCAGCTCGCGTCCGTCCAGCCGGTAGCCGTCGCGGGTGAAGGCGAGCACCTGGGTGACCCGCGCGCTGTCCAGGTGCGCGTCGAACCAGAAGGCGCGGCGCTTCCAGAGCGTCAGCTCCACCTCCAGCTTTCCCGCGAGGCCCAGCCGCACCAGCCGGTCCAGCTCTGGCGAGATGAAGGCGCGTGCCTCCGGCCGGACCATCACGCGCTTTCCGGAGAGCGTCGCGGTGCAGGCGGCGGACGCCTCTTCTGCGTGCGCTCCGGACGAGAGCAGGCCCGCCGCGACGACGAGCGCCGCGCCTTGCCTGCGCTTTGTGGCGTGCCTTCCCATGGCTCAGAAGGTCCGGTTGAACAGCAGGCGCGCCTCGGGCTCCAGCCGGGCCTTTTCGTCGATGCGCCAGGCGGCCTCGAAGCGCAGGGTGTCACCGAGGTGGAGGCTGCCTCCCAGGCTCAACTTCGCGTCCGACCACGCGCTCGCGGCGTGCACCGAACCCAGGTCCGCGAAGACGCCCAGGCAGTCCCAGCGGTACTCGGCGCTCGCGAGCACCGAGCTGTCTCCGCCCCGGAACTCCTTGAAGCCGAAGCCTCGCAGCGCGCTCCAGCCTCCCAGCGCCTCCTGCTTCTGCAGCGGCAGGTCGTGGCCCGTCGCGGCCCGCAGGCGCAGGTTCAGTCGGGTGTCCCACTTCATGGGCAGGTCCAGGGCCACGTCGCCCACCAGCTTCCAGAAGCGCGCATCCGCGCCGTCCGCGCCCGGGCCCTCGCCCACCTCCAGCGTCACGAAGCCGCGCAGCCTGGACTCGCGCCTCCAGCTCTCGTGATGCTTGAAGAGGGACGTCTCCGGCGTGCGGAAGAGCGAGCCCACGCGCGTGTCGCGCTCCGCGGTTTCGCTGTACTCCAGCCGCACCACCGCTGAGCGGAAGCGCCCCTCGTTCACCGGCGCGTTCGGGAACGGCGGGTCGTCGTTCCGGAAGAGGCTGAGCGGCGGCGTGAAGGACTGGAGCGAGCTCGCCGTGTCACCGCGCACCTCCACGCCCGCGAGCCACGAGTCCGCCCAGCGCCAGGTGGCGAAGGCCGTGAAGCCCTGACGGCGGAAGTAGTCCCGGTCCGGCCGGTTGATGAGGAACGAGTAGAAGTACGAGTCGAAGTCCCCCAACCGCCAGCGGTCCAGCGTGTCGATGAAGTCGTGCACCTGCGCGCCGAGCTCCTCGATGCCCAGCGCGGGCAACTGCACCTTGGCGCCGCCCAGCAGGTTGACGTGGCGCTGCTGGCGCGTGCCTTCCGGATCATCCGGGATGCGCTGTCCGCCCAGCCGCAGCGGGATGAAGAAGGCTCCCTCCAGCGTCGTGTGCACGCGGTCCCGGGAGTCGAAGATGCGCAGGCTCGCCTTGAGCCCCGGAGCGAAGCCCGTCACCTGCGTGTGCACGGGCAGCAGGTCCACGTCCAGGTCCGGAGGACGCGGGCGCACATGCACGATCAGCCGCTTGCCCTCCAGCGTGAGGCCGTCGCTCCCGGCGTCGCGCCAGCCGTCGAACATCCGGTCCCAGCCCAGCTCGAACTCCACGCGCTCGTGGCGCCGCGACTTGCGGCGGGGCTCCTCCCGCGTGCGGTAGGTCCGCGTGCCGTCGGCCTCACGCTCCTCGACGATGCGCACGCTCGTGCGTTCGTCCTGGAGGTCCTCGCTGTCCACCGCGCGCAGGAAGGGCAGCCGGGACTCCATGCGCTCCATGGCGCGGCGGGCATCACTGCGGAGGAAGACGTCGCCGGGCTCCAGGCCCAGGGCTTCGCGCACGCGCGTGGCCATCACGTCGTCCACGCCGCGCACCTCCACGGACTCCAACTGGCCTTCGTCCACCGTCACGACCAGCCGGCCTTCAGGGGACAGCGTCGCGGACACCGTCGCGAGCAGGTAGCCGTCGCCCTCGCGCAGCGTCGTGAGGACGCGGTCGAGCGCGGCGTCCAGGCCTCCCAGCATGATGCCGGGGCGGAACGCTCCGTCCTCCCGTCGCGCCAGCCACGCCCGGGGCGGGCGCGGCGGTGGGCACGGGCTGACGACCTTCAGTTTCCCGTGGCGCGTGTGGACGCGCAGCGTGGTGACCTCGTCCTCGTCCTCGTCCTCGTCCTCGTCCGAGTCGGAGGAACGCTCGAACAGCGCTCCCCACAGCTCGTCGGGCCGGAGGTCCTGAAGGCCTGCGAACTCCACCGACGTGAGCGTGGGGTTCTCCTGCAACGTCACTTCGAGCAGGGCCGGGCCCTGGTCACTGACGCGAACGCGGGGCTCCACGCGAGCGAAGAGGCCGGTGCGCGCCAGGCGATGCAGCAGGGTCTGCACCTGCGAGGCCGTCAGGGGACGCGATGCGTCCGCGGGCGGTGCGCCCACGAGATTGCGGACCTGCGCCTCCGTGAGCCGCTGGAGCCCGCGAAACTCCAGGCCCGTGGGCGTGAGTCCCCGGCCGTCCACCTCGACCTGCATGGCTCCGAGCACCGTGGAGTCCGAGAGGTCGCCATCGTCCTCGCTGAAGCTCTCCGGGCATGTTGATTCGCTGGAGTTCTCCGATGGCTCAGGCGCCGTGTGGATGGCGGCCGAAGGGTCGGAAGTGTTGCCCTCTTGTGCGGGGCGGGCCGCGTTGCTGACCGAAGGCGCGGAGGAGTCGCCGGCATCCGGTGCGGGATGGGAGGCGGGGACCCCGGCGGATGCGCCGGAGGTGTCGGCATCCGGTGCGGGTTGGCCCAGGGCCGCGAGCGAGACGAAACAGAGCGCCAGTGCGAGACGGTTCATGGAGGGCGGCAGGAGCATGCTCCGTTCCAGGCGGGGCCTCGCGGCAAGTGCCCGGAACGACGGAGGGCGAGCAGACGGGCGGATGTCATGGACACATCCGGATGTGTCGGGCGGTTGTGGCCGTGACATCGCGCGGCTCACGAGGACACGGGCAGACCCAGGGCCTTGATGCGCCGGTAGAGGTTGCCCCGGTCCACCTGGAGGATGCGCGCGGCCCCGGCGATGCTTTCGCCCTCGCGGAGCGCGGCGCGGATGAGGTCCCGCTCGAAGTCCTCCACGTGCTCGCGGTAGCTCTTGTCTCCCAGTGTCTTGCGCGGCGCGGGTGCCGCGCCTGTGGGAGCCGCCACCGTGTCCGGTCCCAGCTCCAGCGGACCCTCGCCGCGAAGCAGGTTCAGCCGTTCGATGACGTTGCGCAACTCACGCACGTTGCCGGGCCACGGGTAGGCGCGCAGCGCGGCCTCCGCTCCTGGCGCGAGCACGAGCGGCGTCTTGGGCCCCGCGAGCTCCGCCGCGAAGACGCGCGCGAGGGGCAGCAGGTCCTCGGGACGTTCGCGCAGTGGCGGCAGGTGCAGTGGCAACACGTTGAGCCGGAAGAAGAGGTCCTGCCGGAAGCGGCCTTCCTTCACCGCGCGGCCCAGGTCCTGATGCGTGGCCGCGAGGATGCGCACGTCCACCGGCACCGGCAGCGTTCCTCCCAGCCGCTCCACCTGCCGCGTCTCCAGGACGCGCAGCAGCTTGGCCTGGAGTTCCAGCGGCATGTCCCCCAGTTCGTCGAGGAACAGCGTGCCGCCCTGCGCCTGTTCGAAGCGGCCCGCGCGCCGTGCCACCGCGCCGGAGAAGGCGCCTCGCTCGTGGCCGAACAGCTCGCTCTCCAGCAGCGTGGAGGGAATGGCCGCGCAGTTGACCGCCACCAGCCGGCCCTTGCGTCCGGAGGCCTTGTGCAGCGCCTGCGCCACGCGTTCCTTGCCGGTGCCCGTTTCGCCGGTGATCAGCACCGCCGTGTCGCTCGGGCCCACGCGCGCGATGAGCTGGCGCAGGGACTCCATGGCCGGGCTCTCGCCCACCAGGTTCCCCGGCTGGGCCAGCGCGTCCAGCAAGCGTTCGCGCTCCTCGCGCAGGGCTCCGAGGGCCAGCGCGTTGTGCAGCGCCGTGAGGAGCCGCTCGGGGGACGGGGGCTTCTCCACGAAGTCCGTGGCCCCCAGCTTCAGGGCCTGCACGGCTTCGGTAGGGGAGGCTTCGCCGGACAGGACCACCACGGGGACGGGCAGCGGCTTGGGCAGGCGCGCCAGCAGCTCCAGCCCGGTCTCGCCCGGCATGCGCAGGTCCAGCAGCATCAGCGCGGGCGGCGCGTCCGGGGCTTCGAGCAGACGCGAGGCCTCCGCCGTGGAGCGGGCTTCCACGGGCGTGAAGCCGCCGTCTTGGAGCAATCCACGCACGGCCCGCAGGACGCCGGGGTCGTCGTCGACGATGAGGATTCGGGTTCCGGTCTTCATGCGGCCACCTGGGAAGCGTCGGGAGGCAGCACCACCTGGGCCCGGGTGCCACCCTGGATGCCAGGTTCCAACCTCAAAGTGCCGCCGTGCTCGTGGGCAATCTTCTGCGCGATGGGCAGGCCCAGCCCGCTGCCGCCGGGCTTGGTGCTGAACAGGCCTCGGGTGAGGGCAGGGCCCTCCAGCACGCCCGTGACGCCGCTGCCTCCGTCGCTCACGGTGACGTGCACGCGGCCGTCCGCCGCTTCGTGCAGCGCGACGTGGACGGGTGGGGCGTCCGGTGGAGAGGCCTCGGTGGCGTTCTTCACCAGGTTGCCGAAGAGGCGGCGCAGTCCATCCGGATCCGCGCGCAGCGACACCTCCTCGCCGGGGTCGAGCACCACGGGCACCGGCGACGTGCCCGCGTACAGCGCGCACACCTCCGCGAGCAGTGGGCGCAGCGCGACGTCCTGGAAGCGGGGGGCCGGCAGGCGCGCGAAGGTGGAGAAGCTCTGGGTCATGCGCATGAGCAGCTCCACCTCCTCCTGGAGGAGCGCCACCGCCTCGGCGAGGCGCGTCGGGTCTGGCGGGGTGTCGGCATCTCGAGGGGACAGACGCGCGAGCGACAACCTCATTGCGGTCAGGGGGTTCTTCAGCTCGTGGGCGAGCGCCCGCGCCACGTCCTGCCACGCGGCGATCTGCTGAGCGGCCTTGAGGTGTTCGCGTTGGTCCAGCAGCTCCTGGCCCATGCGGTTGAACTGGCCCAGGAGGAACTGGAGCTCGTCGCGAGCGGGCTCGGGGACGGGGAGACGGACGGACAGGTCTCCGCGCGAATAGGCCCGCATGCCTTCCAACAGCGTGGCCATGGGGCGCGTGAGGACGCGGCCCAGGAGCACGGCGGACACGGCCAGCACGACGGCGGCGACCGCGCCCACTCCGGCGATGAACACGGGCACGCGGCGCACCAGGGCCCGCCGCGCCAGCTCCGCTTGCGCCAGGTTCAAGCGGGCCTCGTCGAGCGCATCCGGCGGCAGCCCGCGACGGGTCAGCTCACCGGAGACGTCGTCGAGCACGGCCTCCACGGGCGCGATGGAGATGGAGAGCACGCGCTCCAGCACGCCCTGTGCGAGGACGCCCAGCAGCGCCAGTGGAATGAGGCCCGCGAGCAGCATCACGGCCAGCAGTCGCCGGCGGAAGCGGAACGGAGGCGGGGGAGGGCCCATGGATGGCGCGCGGCTCATGGCGAGCCGTTCATATCGCGGGGGATGCATCGTTCGCGCGGCCGGGGACTCCTGAAGAGATGCCACGACCGGCTCATGCAGGGCCGGAGGTCGGAAATCTCCATGCGCCCATCCCTGATGTCGCTCGTGTGGTCCGTCGTCTTCCTGATGGGGCTGCTGGTGGCCCATCCCGTCCAGGCCCAGGACGCGCTCCGTGGGCGTGAGTCGCTGCGCGAACGCATCGACACGTTCGTGCGCGCGGAGCAGAAGCGGCTGGGCGTGCCGGGGCTCGCCGTGGGGGTGGTGAGCCACGGCCGGGTGGTGCTGGCGAAGGGATATGGATTCGCGAACCTGGAGCACCAGGTCCCGGTGGGGACGGACACGCTCTTCCAGTCGGGTTCGTTGGGGAAGATGTTCACGGCGACGGCGGTGATGCTCCAGGTGGAGGCGGGGCGCGTGGCGTTGTCCGACAGCGTGACGAAGTACTTCCCGGATGCGCCCACGACGTGGAGGCCCATCACGGTGCGCCACCTGCTGACGCACACGTCTGGCATCGCGGACCTGGAGGGGCTGCTCGACGAGCGCAAGGACTACTCGGAGCAGGAGTTCGCGGAGTTCATCTACCAGCTGCCGCTACAGTTTCCGGCGGGGCTGCGGTGGAGCTACAGCAACTCCGGCTACGTGCTGCTGGGCATCCTGGTGAACCGCGTCGCGGGCATGACGTATCAGGAGGTCCTGGCGCGCCAGGTCTTCAAGCCCGCGGGCATGAAGACGGCGCGAGGCATCAGCGAGTCGGACGTCATCCCGAACCGCGCGGCGGGCTACCAGGTGGTGGGGGGCGTGGTGAAGAACCAGAGCTGGGTGTCGCCGTCGTTGAACACGACGGGAGACGGTTCGCTCTACTTCTCACTGAAGGACATGCTGGCCTGGGAGGAGGCGGTGGAGAAGCGGGACGTCCTGTCGCGGAGCAGCTGGAAGGAGATGTTGTCGCCAGCGAAGCTGAACAGTGGCGCGCCCTGGCCGTACGGCTTCGGGTGGGAGGTGCTGGACCGCAACGGTCAGCCGCTGCACCAGCACACGGGGGCGTGGCAGGGCTTCCGGACGGCCTACGCCCGCTTCCTGGGGGACGAGCTGTCCATCGTGGTGCTGGCGAATCTGGACAAGTCGAACCCGATGCTGTTCGTGGAGGGCATCGCGGCCATCGTGAATCCGGCGCTCGCGGTGCCGCCCCTGGCGCCCATTCCGGACACGGAGCCGCAGGTCACGGCATTCCTCACGGAGTTGCTGGAGAAGACGCGGCAGGGCGCCTGGGAGCCGTCGATGTTCGCCTACGTTCCGGACTGGTACGTGGCGGAGGCTGGTCCGCTCTTCCAGTCCATCCTGCAGCAGCTGGGACCGGCGGGTCCGCTGGTGCTGGCGAAGCGTGAGACGAAGGGCGACGACCGCATCTACACGTACCTGGTGCAGTTCGGCACCGCGACCTGGCGGTACCGCGTGGGCCTGACCACGGACAACCGGGTGACCCTGTTCACCTTCCAGGTGAACTGAAGCACTGCGGTAGCATCGGCGCCGTGGGGGTTCCCGTGCGGCGCATGCCTCTTTTGACTCTTGGCGCGTTGCTGGCCTGTGCGAGCTCCAGGCTGTACTACCTGCGAACGGAGCTGCCCTACCTGGATGACGACCCCAACCTGGCGGTCGTGCCGGGGCCCTGGAAGCACCCGGACGTTCCGGTTGTCCTCTCGAATGCGGCGACCATTCCCGATGACCTGGTGCTTCCGGCCCTGAAGGCGCTGATGGCATTGCCAGGGGCGGTGGATGCCTGTGATCCGAACACGAGGCGCCAGCGCCGGGATGCCGTCGAATACTGCGTCTCCATCTACAAGACGCCGCAAGACTGGCGTGTCTCCTGGCCCATTCGGAGCTTCGTGGGAGAGGAAGCCGGTTGTCGGCCTGCCTATGGCGGCGTGGATGACGAGGAGTTCGGAGCCGATGTGCCCATCTTCGGGTTCGCTCACAACCATCCCTGCGGAACTCCTGTCAGCAGCCGCGACCTGAAGGTCTTTCCCGCGATGCGGCTGGAGCAGGGCGGATGGGTGGTCGTGACCTACGGCGCGACACCCAGCGGGAAGCTGATCAGGGACTCTCGTGGTGAGCTGGTTCCGGCCTGGGGATGGCTCGCGACAGGCCATCGGGACTCGCCCCGCTTCTACAAGTGGAATCAGGCTGGCCGGATGTACCGGTGGCATGAGCAACGCAGGGACTGGGAGCTGGTATCGACCTGCCAGCCGGGAACGCCTCCCGGACCTCTCAGCCCCCGAGGAGGCCCTCCGGAATGCATCCCCGTGTTGGAGTGGTAGAAGGTTCACGGCTCCACTCGAGGAGACGCCCATGCTGAGACCCCACGCCCTGCTTCTCCTCGTGTCGCTTCTCCAGGACGGAGGAACGGAGTCGACGCCCCGGCCAGCGCATTCCGTCGTGAGGAATCCTGCGTTTCCCGCTGGCACCACGGGCACGGATGCGGGAGTGCCTGACACCGCGCGCAAGCCCATTGTCGCGGAAGGCATCCAGTGGCCCGACGACCTTCAACCCCTGGCGACCCTGGACGGGCCCGCGGTCCTTGCCGCGCACGCCGCGTTGCAGCGGAGGCTCTCCCGTTATCCCAAGGAGTACGCCAAGAGCTGTGCATTCTCCGCGAAGGGGATGGAGGTCATCGTGGGCGAGGAGCGGGGGATTTACTTCGTCCGCATCAACCCACGGCCCGACAAGTGCGGTTGGGCGCCGGGCACGATGCTCGCGTTCGACGAATTCGAGCTGTATGCCGTCTCACCCGAGGGCAAGGTGCTGGCTCGGTATCCGTACATGCCCTGAGCGAAGCGCGCGCACTCAGAACTGCAGGTACACGTACGGACGGGTCTCCAGCGTGGAGAGCTGGCGGATGCCCAGGCCCAGGAGCACCAGGACCACGGCTCTCGCGGGGGCGGGCAGCTTGAGGAAGACGAGCGCCGCGGTGTCGTAGAGCTTCATGGGCAGCGTGTGCGCCAGGATGGCGATGGCCAGCATGCTCCACACCAGCGGGCCCACGTTCGCCAGGCCTGGGATTCCCGCCAGCATCCGCGCGTAGAACTCACCCGCGTGCGCCATGTCCGGCGCCCGGAACACCACTCGCGTCAACACCACCAGCGTGAACGTGGCCAACATCCCGATGGCCACTCGCACCGGGCCGGGCTCCTGCTCCTTGCCCTTGAACCACCACCAGCACCGCACCCCGCACAACGCCACGCCGTGCACCGCGCCCCAGACCGCGAAGCGCCAGTCCGCCCCGTGCCACAGGCCTCCCAGCACCATCACCATCATCAGGTTGAAGCACACGCGCGGCTTCGACCGCCGGTTGCCGCCCAGCGGGATGTACAGGTAGTCCCGCAGCCACGACGACAGGCTCATGTGCCAGCGGTTCCAGAACTCGAACAGGTTCTTCGCCAGGTACGGCCGCGCGAAGTTCTCCGGGAACTTGAAGCCGAACAGCGACGCCACCCCGATCGCGATGTCCGAGTACCCCGAGAAGTCGTAGTACAGCTCCAACGTGTACGCGACCGCCGCCACCGCGCACTCCGCCGACGAGTACGCGTGCGGACTGCCGAACACCGGATCCACGATGCCGCTGCCCAGCACGTCCGCGATGACCAGCTTCTTCACCAAGCCCACCGCGATGCGGAACAACGCCTTGTTCCCGTCATCCGATGACAGCGTGGGCACCTCCCGGAAGTGCGCCATCAGCTCCGACGCGCGGACAATCGGACCGCTCAACACGCGCGGGAAGAACAGCATGTAGAGCAGGTGCTCCACGAACGAGTGCTCGGAGCTCGCCTTCCCCCGGTACACGTCCACCGTGTAGCTGATGGACTGGAACACGAAGAACGACAGGCCCACCGGCAACAGCAGATGGAACGGCTCCGGCCGCACCTCCACGCCCCACGGCCCCAGGAGCGACGCCACCGTCCTGCGCAGCAGCTCCAGGTACTTGAAGCCCGCCAGCAGCCCCAGGTTGGAGACGATGGACAGCACCACCAGCGTCTTGCGCAGCCCCGGCCGCTCCGTGGCCCCCATCCCCTTCACCAGCAGGTGATCCACCGTCACCCCGGCCAGGAAGATGAACAGCGGCACCAGCTTCACCACCAGCTCGCCGGGCGGCATGCTGCCCCTGAACGCGCTCAGGGGCACCCCGAGGAACGACAGGTAGACCAGCAGGCTGGCCGCCAGCAGCAACAGCATCCGCGGCCAGTAGTACCGGTGCACCGCCCAGTAGAGCGCGAACACCGTGATGACGAAGACGACGTACTGGAGGCTGTGGGACAGCACGGCTCAGGGCGCTCCCGCGGCGGAGGCCGTCGGCTCGCCGCCCTTCTTCGTGGACTCGTACGCCGCCATCAGGTCCTTCACGAACGCGTTCGCCAGCACCGCGTAACCCTGCGGCGTCAGGTGCACCCCGTCCGCGTGGCCCAGCGGCTCCGGCTGACGCTGCCAGCGCTGCATGGAACGCTCACCGCCCATCGCCGCGCGCGCGGACCAGTACGCGCAGCCGGCATCCTTCGCCACCTGCGGCAGCGTGTTCAGCACCTTCGCGAGCGACGGCGCCTCGTCCCACCGGCCATTCGCGTCCTGCTGGAGCCGGTCCGTGGGGCCGATGATCAGACACTCCGCGTTCGTCGCCTTGCGCATGCGCGCAATCAACGCCGCGTAGTCCTGGCGCAGCCCGGCCGCGTCCAGCCCCGGCAGCTCCGCCTCGTTGGTGCCGTACCAGAACACCAGCAGGTCCGGCCGGCGCGCGGTCAGCTGCGCGTCCATCGCGGGCGCATCCATGTCCCGCGCCGTGAAGGCCGTGGCGCCGGGCAACCCCAGCGCGTCGTACACCAGCCCCGGCACGTCGTACTCCAGCGACGCGCCCAGCACCGTCGCGCTCCCGTCGCCCTCCGGCACCTTCACCTGGACCGAGTGCGCCACGCCCGTCACCGGGAATGAACGGATGCGCACCGTGGGCTGCGTCAGCGGTTCCGGCGGCGGGGCTTCCGGCGGAATCTCCTCGCCGTCCACCGTGATTTCAGGCGCCGCCGCCCCCGGCGCGTCCAGCGCGTACAGGTCCAGGCGGCCCTGGCGGTTCTTGTCCTCCGCGCAGCCTTCGCAGAAGGAGATGCCCAGGCTCGCGCCGGGCGCGCCCACCGCGCGGATGCCAGTGAGCCCCCACAGGCCCCCAGGCGTGCTCTTCGCGTCCTCCACCGTCCACGCGCCGTCCAGCGTGCGCGTCACGTGCGCCGCCTCCAGGCGTGACGACGGCTTGCCCGCCGCGATGAAGCCCCGGCCCGCGTCACCGAAGCGCTTCGTCAGCGCGTCGCGGACCTTGTCGGAGAAGGAGTGCGCCGCCGTGTGCGAAGCGCCCAGCTGCGTGATGCCCACGCGCAGCTTCGCGCCGGACTCCCGGCGGGCCAGGGACTCGAACGTGCGGCGCAGCGCCGGGGTCGCGTCCCGCAGGCCGGTCATGTCCGTGCCCGGCACGCGCGGCGGATGCGTGCGCGCGAAGGCCCGCTGCAACGCCAGGTCGAACAGGTGGCCCAGGAGGTTGGAGCCGCGCACGCGCGGGTGCACCAGGTCCTCCAGCATCAGGCCGGACTCCAGCCACTTGAGCGCGGAGCCCTCGCCGCCCATCGCCGCCAGCGTGTCGTAGAAGGCGCAGCCTCCCGCGCGCGCCTCCTCGCGGAACACCTCCGCCACCTCCGCCGAGTGCCGGCGGGTAATCACCTCGCCGCTCAGCGTGCGCACGCCCGCGTCGATGGGCGACATGACGAGGCACGCGGACTCCGGCACCGCCGTGCGCACGCGCGACACCAGTTGCTTCATCTGCGAGCGGACCTCCTCCAGCGTGGTGCGCTCGCGCGAGAGGAAGAACGCCTCGTTGCCGCCCACCATCAACACCACCAGCGACGGCTTACGGTGCTTGAGCTGCGCGCGGAACGCCTGGGGCTGCGCGCGCAGGTACACCTCCGCCATGCCGCCCAGCAGGCCCACCGTGTCGTAGACGACGCCCGGCGTGCCCGACTCCACGGAGACGCCGTGCAGCTCCGTCTTGCCGCTCGCGGTGAGCGTCAGCGTCTTGGCGCCTTCTGGAATCTTCAGCCGCGCGAAGGCGGCTTCCGCCTTGGGGCCGAACGCGCGCGTCTGGATGCGCTGCGTGTTCTTCCCGTCCACCGCCACCTGCACGGAGCCGTTGGCGGGCTGGGCCAGGAAGAACAGCTCCGCCTCGCGCGCGCCCTCCACGGAGTAGCGCGTGGACTGCGCCGGGCCGCTCGTGGAGAAGGCCACGCCCGTCCAGCCCACGCGGTCCTTGGGCCAGTGCGTGTCCACCAGCCGCTCCATCTTCCAGCCGTCCGTGTTCGCGGTGCCCGCGCGCGTGGCGCGGCCGGCACTCGCCAGCCGGTGGATGTAGAGGAAGCCCGGACCGCCCGAACCGAAGCGCTCCTGGAGCCGGTCGCGCACCACGTCCGTGACGTAGTCGGAGGCGATCAGCGAATCGCCCAGGTGCACCACCCGCACCGGCGTGCGCCGCGCATCCGCGCGCAGGTCGCCCAGCGCCTTCATGAACGGCGCCAGGCCGTCCTCTTCACAGGTCCCGTCCGCGCGCGTCTTCCTGCAGTTGAGCTCGATGTCCACATGCTTCGCGCCCATGCGCTCGCGCAGCGCTTCCAGCTCCCGCGCGGCCGCCAGCGTGGGAGCGCTCAGCTCCTCCAGGCCGATGCCGGGCACGGCCGGGGCTTCCCCCACCTGCGGACCCGCTTGCGGATCCGTGTCGTTGGCGGCGGTGTCCGCTTCCGCGACCGCGGCGGGCGGGGCGTCCGGGGCCAGTCCATCCGCGGGCGGGCGCGGGGCCTTCACGCCGCGCAGGGACGCGGGCAGCGCGATCGCCGCCAGCTTGGGCCCGAGCGAACCTTCCTGACGGAGGCTGGGGAGGGGGCGGTACTTCTCCGGCAATGGCGCCAGGGACAACCCCACCGCCAGCAGCACGGTGAAGGCCAGCGTCCATCCGGTGGATGTGGGTTTGAGGCTCAACGCCGGGGCATGAGACTGGCTTTTCGGGGGCGGGTCAAAACTCTGCCCACATTGTCGCGCCCCATCCCTCGGGGGGCAGGCGGCCGGGCCCCCTTCACTTCGTCGGGCCGGATGGGAGACGCTGAATCATGGGACAGAGCTCAGACTCCTCGAAGACGCCGACCGTGGTGCTGACGAATCCGAAGGGGTTGTTCGACCCGGCGCCCTATGGCTTCTCACACGTGGCGCAGGCCTCGCCTGGCACCCGGCTGGTCTTCCTGGCGGGGCAGGGGGGAGAGCATGAGACGGGCGCGCTCGATCCCGACTTCCGCCTCCAGGTGAGGCAGGCGTTCAGGAACGTCCGGACGGCGCTCGAGTCCGTGGGAGCGGGCGTCGGCAATGTCGCGAAGCTCACGATGCTCGTGGTGGACCACACGGAGGAGAAGCTGCGCATCATCGGCCCCGAGCTGGACGCGGCCTGGAACGGCGGCATGAAGCCGACCTGCACGCTGATTCCCGTCCCCCGGCTGGCACTGGACGGGATGCTCTTCGAGGTGGAGGCCATCGCGGTCCTGCCCGCCTGAGCGGCGAGCAGCCCCCTTCCTCCGCTGGCGCGACGCGCTATGGTGCGCCGCCGTGCGCGCCAGGCCATGGGCCGGCGTGCCCCTAGGAGCTCGCACCCGTATATGGCCCTCTACCCCGTCATCATGGCCGGAGGCTCCGGCACCCGCTTCTGGCCGCTGTCCCGTCAGGCGCGTCCGAAGCAGTTCCTCCCGCTGGCCTCCAAGCAGCCGCTGCTCACCGACACCGCCCAGCGCCTCAAGGGACTGGCGCCGGTGAAGAACACCTTCATCGTGTGCGGCCCCGTGCACGCGAAGACGGCCGCGAAGCTGGTGAAGGGGCTGCCCAAGGGCAACCTCCTGGTGGAGCCCGTGGCGCGCAACACCGCGCCCGCCATCGCGCTCGCCGCGCTCCAGGTCGCCGCGCGCGACCCCAAGGGCGTGCTCGCGGTGCTGCCGTCGGATCACCACGTCGGGGACGTGAAGGGCTTCCAGCGCACGCTCGCGGAAGCCGCGCGCATCGCGGAGGGCGGCCACATCGTCACGCTGGGCATCAAGCCCGCGCGCCCGGAGACGGGCTACGGCTACATCCAGGTCGGTGACGCGCTGGACGGCGGCGGCCGCCGCGTGAAGGCGTTCAAGGAGAAGCCCGACCTCAAGACGGCGCAGGCGTACGTGGCCGGCGGCGACTACCTGTGGAACGGCGGCATCTTCGTCTTCCGCGCGGACGTGATGCTGGAGGCCTTCCAGAAGCACATGCCGGAGATGCAGAAGGGCCTGGACGCGCTCCAGAAGGCCGCGGGCAAGCGCACCTTCCCGGCCGTGCTCAAGCGCGTGTTCCCCAAGCTGCCCTCCATCTCCATCGACTACGGCGTGATGGAGAAGGCGGAGAACATCGCGGTGCTGGACGGCGACTTCGGCTGGTCCGACGTGGGCTCCTTCGCCGCCATCCCCGAAGTGCGCCCCGCGGACGCGCAGGGCAACGTCGTCTCCGGCGACGCGGTGCTGGTGGACTGCACCAACTGCGTGGTGCTGTCCGACAAGCGCACGCTGTCCGTCGTGGGCATGCACGACGTGGTGGTGGTGGACTCCGGTGACGCCGTGCTCGTGGTCCCCAAGGACAAGAGCCAGGACGTCCGGAAGGTCGTCGAGGTCCTCAAGGCCCAGAAGCGCAAGAAGCTGCTGTAGGCCTTGAGGCGACTTCGCCTCCTGTTTCACCCCACACATTTCTTCCCGGGGCTCCCTGTCGTTTCTACAGGGCGCCCCGGTTCGTTTTGCGGGGTTTGCTGGCACTCGCGGGTGTTGGAGTGTCGTGGCCTGGACGAAGGCGGGTCCCCGGGCATGAGGCGCGCGGGTTGCAAGCCCACCCCGGGTCCGCCCCATTTCCGGGGCGACAGGCGGGGATGGCGATGGGCTGCAAGCGCTGCGTGGGCGAACACCGGGATGGGGAGGCGTGCTCCGTTGCTGGCCGGCCTCCGGTGCCGGGGGATTCGCTGGAGGGCCAGCGGCACGGGCCGCTGCTCTTGAAGCGCCGGCTGGAGGTCGGGGCGGTGGCGTCGGTGTACCTGGCGGAGTACGTGCCCACCGGGCACCGCTTCTCCGTGAAGGTGCTGCACGCGCACCTGGCGGCCCGTCCCGCCGTGCGCGCTCGCTTCATCGCGGAGGCGCTGGCGCAGCGCAACGTCGTGCACCGCCATGTGGCGCGCGTGCTGGACGTGCGCCCCGGTCCGCAAGGCCTGCCCTGCGTGCTGCAGGAGGCGCCGGAGGGTGAGTCGCTGAGCGCGATGCCCCTGCCGCTGTCGCCGGCCGAGGTGGGCGAGGTGTTGGATCAGGCGCTCGCGGGGCTGGAGGCGGCGCACGCGCGCGGGCTGGTGCACGGGGACCTCACGCTGGATTCGATGTTCGTCACGCGCGACGCGAAGGGCGAGCGGCGCGTGCGGGTGCGCGACTTCGGAGCGGGCGCGGTGCGGGAGGCGGCCCTGTCGCAGGAGGAGCGCGCGCAGGGCGTGACGGTAGGCTCGCCCACCTTCATGGCGCCCGAGCAGTGCGCGGGGATGCGTGGAAGTCCGCGCGGGGACCTGCATGCGATGGGCGTGGCGGGCTACCTGCTGGTGACAGGAAGGCTGCCGTTCGGGCTGGGGCGCTCCGCGGACGTGACGCTGTTCCCGCCGCACGCCATCAACGCGAGCGTGCCGCCCGCGCTGTCCACCGTGCTGTTGCGCGCGCTGGCCGCGAAGCCGGAGGAGCGCTTCGACAGCGCGTGGGCCTTCCGCGTCGCGCTCGCGGAGGCGCTGGGCATGAAGGCGCCGGTGCGCAACGCGGCCGCGGATGCTCCGGAAGCTGTGTCCGACACGGAGGTGGTCGCCACGGCTGCCGAGACGCATGACGCGGCGGACGACTTCGACATCGTGGAGGACGTGCCCGAGTGGGGCATGGCCGCCACGTCCGTGGAGGATGCGGCGTTGCGCGCGGCGGATGGCGCGCCGTCCAACGCCCGTTCCGGTGAGGGGACCATGCGCGCGGAGGTGGCCGCGTTCTGGGCTTCCGCCGTGGCGCTGCTGGAGTCCGCCGAACCGGAGCTGCCGGCGGAAGGCCCCGCGTCCCACGCGCCGGCCAAGACGATGAAGCTCGGCATCGTCGAGCCGAACGCCCTCCAGGCTGGCGCGCCCATCCTGCTGGTGGATCCGGCCTCGCCCCTGGACGTCACGGCGCAGGCGGCGGTGAACCCCACGTCCACGCTGGGCGCCGCGGCCATCCCGTTCATGACGCTGGCGCCCTCGGTGGTGCCCGCGTCCATTCCGTCGCCTCCGCCCATTCCGCTGGTGGACGTCGTTCATGACGCCGCGCCCATTCCGCTGGTGAACCCCGCCGTGCCGCCGCTGGAGGCCTCCGCGCCCCGCACGGACGCTCCCTCGGACCTGCGCGTGCGCCTGGGCCTCACGCCGGGCGAGGTCCTCCAGTCCGTCTCCGTGAGCGACGTCGCCCCCGAAGGCCTCTTCGCCGAGTGCCAGGGCTCACTGCCCCCGCTCGCCGCGCGGCTGGCGGTGGAGGTGTCCTTCCGGGGCGAGACGGCCCTGGGCGCCTGCGACGTCGTCCGCCACGTCACCTTCGACGAGGCGCGCACCTGGAACGTGCCCGCGGGCGTCTTCGTCCACTTCTCCGACGAGTTCCCCGCGCTGGGCCGGCTGCTTTCCCGCGCGCTCATGGAGGACGCGGAGCCCGCGCCCGACGCGGAGCTTGCCCGCATGCTGTCCCGCGCGGAGGCCGTCGCCCGGGACCCCTACACGCTGCTGGGCGCGAAGCACGACGCGGACTTCGGCGACATCCACCGCCGCGCCCAGGCCGCCCTGCGCCGCCTGGTCGCGTTCCAGAACCGCCCGCTGCCCACCGGTCAGCGCCAGTCCCTGGACGCCCTGCGCGTGCGCGTGCTGGCCGCGCAGCGGATGCTCGGCGATCCGCTCTCCCGCGTGGGCTACGACGCCACCCGGGGCAACCTGGGGGGCCTGGCCCGCTGCGTGGCCGCGGGCGTCCCGGAGCCCACCATGGAGGCCCTGCGCAGCGCCTTCCTCGCCGCCCGGCCGGAGGTGGAGCGGAAGGCCCGCGCGCTCTTCACCCAGGGTCACGCGTTGGAGGTCCAACGGGCCGTCCCGGCCGCGCTGGAGCGCTACGCGGAGGCCCTCAAGCTGGACCCGCTGAACACGTCCTGGCTGAAGCACTACCAGTCGCTGCTGCGGCGGGTGCCAGCAGGCGCCGGAGCCGGAGCCGGGGCCCCGTCCCCCGGGGCCATGGCCTGATGGGGGCCATCAGCCCCCGCCGGGGGTAGGTTTCGCCCTGCCTGGAAGGGCCGGGCGTTCAACAGTCAGCCGGGCTCGTTCGGGTGTGTGCAGCCCCCGGGCCCGCTCGTGTAGTGTCCGACGCCTTCCGTTACGCCCTCCCGGTTCCTGTCGAGGGTGGGGACACTGCCATGAACGCGCACATCTTCCGCGAGTACGACATCCGAGGTCTGGTGGACAAGGACCTCACCATCGAGGTGGTGGAGCTCCTGGGCCTGGGCCTGGGCACCATGATCCGCCGCAAGGGCGGTACCTCCATCGTGGTGGGCCGCGACTGCCGCGAGTCCTCCACGCGCTTCCGCGACGCGCTCGCGAAGGGCCTCACCGCCACCGGCCTGGACGTCTACGACGTGGGCGTGGTGCCGACGCCGCTGACCTACTTCGCGGCGAACACGCTGCCCGTGGACGGCCTGGCGATGATCACCGGCAGCCACAACCCGAAGGAGTTCAACGGCTTCAAGATTGGCGCCGGCAAGACGACCTTCCACGGCCCCGAAATCAAGGAGCTGCGCCGCCTCATCGAGGCGAAGGACTTCGCGACCTCCAGCAAGCCCGGCAAGGTCACGCCCTACGACATCATCACGCCCTACAACCACTTCATCCGCCAGACGGTGAAGGTGGGCCGCAAGGGGATGAAGATCGTCATCGACGCGGGCAACGGCACGGGCGGCGCCATCGCGGTGCCCCTCTTTGAGAGCATGGGCTTCGACGTGGTGCCCCTGTTCTGCGAGATGGACGCGGACTTCCCCAACCACCACCCGGACCCCACGGTGGTGGAGAACCTCCAGGACCTCATCAAGAAGGTGAAGGAGGTCAAGGCGGAGGTGGGCATCGCCTACGACGGCGACAGCGACCGCATCGGCGTCATCGACGACCAGGGCAACGTGCTCTGGGGGGATCAGCTGATGGTGCTCTTCAGCCGCTACGTGCTGAAGGAGTCCCCGGGCGCGGCCATCATCGGCGAGGTGAAGTGCAGCTACACGATGTACGACGACATCGCGAAGCATGGCGGCAAGCCCATCATGTGGAAGGCGGGCCACTCGCTCATCAAGTCGAAGATGAAGGAAGAGCACGCGGAGCTGGCCGGCGAGATGAGCGGCCACATCTTCTTCAAGCACCGCTACTTCGGCTTCGACGACGCGGTGTACGCGTCCGCGCGCCTGCTGGAGATTCTGACGCAGGAGAAGCAGTCCATGTCGCAGCTGCTCTCCGACGTGCCGAAGACCTTCGCCAGCCCCGAGCTGCGCTTCGACACGACGGAGGAGAAGAAGTTCGCCATGGTGAAGCGCGCCACGGAGATCCTGCGTGACGCGGGCCACAAGGTGGTGGACGTGGACGGCGTGCGCGTGACGTTCGAGGACGGCTGGGGCCTCATCCGCGCGTCGAACACGCAGCCCATCCTGGTGCTGCGCTACGAGGCCAGCACGGAGGCTCGCGTGAAGGAGATCCAGGCGCTCATCGACAGGACGGTCGCCCAGGCGCAGAAGGACGTCGGAGCCTGAGCCGCTGACGCTCCACGCGAAGCACACGCACGCACGCACGTAACGGAGGAGCTGGACATGCCGACGCTGGGAATCGACCTGGGCGGGACGTTCGCCCGGGCCGCGGTGGTGGACGGGAAGGGTGAAATCCTCGCGAGCGCCAAGGTCGCGGTGCAGGACCGCAAGCCGCAGGGCGTGGTGGAGACCATCGCCCAGGCGGCGGAAGAGGCGGTGAAGAAGTCCGGCGTGAAGGTGGACGGCTGCGGCGTGGGCGCGGCGGGGCAGATCCACAAGGACACGGGCGTCATCTCCGTGGCGCCCAACCTGGGCTGGCGCGACGTGCCGCTGGCCGCGATGTTGACGAAGCGGCTGGGCTTCGACGTGAAGGTGGTGAACGACCTGTCCGCGGCGGCGTGGGGCGAGCTGCACGCGGGCGCGGGTCGCGGCGCCCATGACATCCTGGTGGTGTTCGTGGGCTCCGGCGTGGGCAGCGCCATCATCGCGGACGGGCGGCTGGTGCAGGGCGGCGGCGGCGTGGCGGGCGAGCTGGGCCACATCAAGGTGGTGCCCGGCGGCCGGCTGTGCGGCTGCGGTGAGCACGGCTGCCTGGAGGCGTACGCGGGCGGACACAACCTCATCGCGCAGACGAAGGAGCTCCTGTCGTCCGGCGGCTCGCCCGTGCTGGAGCGGCTGACCAACGCTGACCCGGACATCATCACCCCGGTGACGCTGGAGACGGCGGCGGAGGCGGGTGACGCGAAGGCCAAGGAGGTCCACGCCCGCGCGGCGCACTTCCTGGCGGTCGCGGTGGCCAACTACGTCACGGTGCTCAACCCTTCGCGGCTGGTGCTGGGCGGCGGCGTGCTGACGCACTGCCCGGGCATCAAGCGGCTGGTGCTGGACGGCGTGCAGCAGTGGTCGTCCCGCGTGTCGCGCGAGGGCCTGCTCATCGCCGACGCGGAGCTGGGCGATGACAGCGGCATCATCGGCGCGGCGCTGCTGGTGAAGTGAAGCACCTGGCGCGGGGATGCAGCTCCCCGCGCCCATGGCCTCCGGTCAAGGCTTGCCGGGAGTCAGCCTCGCGATGCGCCCCTCTTCCCCCACCGCCCAGGCCGTGTCCTTCGTGCGCGGCGGTGTGGACACGGCGTGGAAGCCGGTGGTGTCCAGCGGCTCCCACGTTCTGCCCGCGTCCTTCGACACGTCCGAACCCGTGGGGCCCACGGCGACGAGCCACATCTTCCGCTCGCGCGTGAGCGGCGCCACGCAGGAGCGGTAGCCCCCGGGCGCCTTCTCCGGCACGGTCCACTTGCGCTTGCCCGCGTCCAGCGTGAGCGCCGCGTTGCCGGTGGCCACCTCCGGCTGCTTGTAGTTGCCGCCCACGGCGATGCCCGCCTGGGGGCTCCAGAAGTAGAGCGAGAACACGCCCGCGCCTTCCCCCGTGGCCAGCGGCGTGGGGGCGATGCCCCAGCTCTTGCCCCGGTCCGCCGAGTGCAACACGCGCGCGATGGAGCCACCCAGTCCGAACCAGACATGGGACTTGCCGTACACCGCGATGCTCGTGCCGCTGGCGGCGAAGCCCGCTTCACCCTCGAGCGCGGCCGGCAGTGCCCCTTGAGGCACGGGCTTCCACGTC
Organism: Corallococcus sp. M7; assembly: GCF_054512695.1. Lineage (NCBI taxonomy): Bacteria > Pseudomonadati > Myxococcota > Myxococcia > Myxococcales > Myxococcaceae > Corallococcus > Corallococcus sp. M7. The sequence goes on along the minus strand of NZ_CM137252.1, from coordinate 8,822,486 downwards.
GCGCCGCCGTCCTCCGTGGTGATGACGACGAAGTGCCTGTCCACCGGGTCGCTGAAAGCGATGCCGTGCTGCTCATCCCAGAAGGCCATGCCGTTGAAGAAGGCCCCGGGCACGGTGTTGGTGAACTGGAGCGTCCAGTGCGCGCCCCCGTCCGTCGTCTTGTAGATGCGCGACTTGTCGCCCGCGCCAATGGACAGCACGTAGGCGGTGCGGTCGCTGAAGGCATCCACGTCGCGGAAGTCCAACGCCTCCGCATCCGGCACGAGGGCCCGCGTCCACGTCTTGCCTCCGTCCGTGGTGCGCACGACGGTGCCCTTGTCGCCGCTGGCCCACGCCACGCGGCCGTCCACCGCGCTCACGCCGCGCAGCCGCACCGTCGTCCCGCTCGCCTGCGGCTCCCACTTCATGTCCGCGCTCCCCAGGGCCAGCCACGTCGCCAGCCACACCGCTCCCATCGTCATGTCCCGGCGCCTCCCGCGTGTTCCTTCCGCGATGGAGGGACGCTAGCCGAGAAGGGGCTGTGTCAGCGCCGCTGCTCGGCGGTGCTGGCGGCGTCGGGCAGCGAGGTGTCCTCGGGGACGAACTCGATGCGGCACCGGTCCAGGTCGGGGCCGCAGGTCCGGTCCAGGTCGCCGCGCGTGTCGCAGCCCGGGCGCTCCTCGCAGGTGTCCGGCAGGAAGGCCCAGACGAACTGGAGCACGTTGCCGCCACGGCCCTCCGGCAGCGCGGCGAGGAGCTCCTGCTTCCGCTCCTCGAACAGGTGCGCCAGGCGCACGGTCTTGTCCTCCAGCTTCACGTTCCGCGCGTCCCCCACGTACCGGCGGCTGGCGTCGTTGAGCTGGGCGTCCAGGAACTCCGGCTGATAGGGCGCGCCGTCCAGCCGGGGCCCCCCGCGCGTTCCCCGGAAGAGGGCGAAGTTCACGCGCGGGTCGGCGTACTCGCCCAGGAGGATGTGATGCTCCAGGGCGTACAGCGTCAGCCGCTCGCCGCCCACCGGCCACGCGCGGCCCCAGTAGAAGCGGCCGAACCAGGACGCCTCCACGCCGCTCGGGTAGCGCTCCACCAACTGCATGAGCACCAGCGCGTTGTACGCGTTGATCCAGTACGCCAGCCCGTCCTCGGGCGAAGGGAAGAGCTCCGGCTGCCGGTGCGGCGACACCGCCGCGAGCGACGCGACGAAGCGCTCCAGCGCCGCGCGGTCGCGCTTCAGGCCCTCGAAGTCCAGGTCCCCGCTGGGGCGCACATGGTTCAGCGCCTGCGCGTAGTCCGTGTAGCCGAAGGGCCCGGCCGCCGGGGGCACCGGCGCCGGCAGTGCGCCGCGCACGTACAGCCCCGCTCCCGTGGCGAGCGCCAGCAGCACGGCCATGGTTCCCACAGCGAACCAATGCATGCGGCGGCGGGGAGGGGCGGGAGCATTCACGGCCGGGCAGTCTATGCCACCCACCTGGGTCCGCAGCGACAGACCGCTATACTGCGCGCGCCATGGAGCCTACCCCCGACGTCGTCAGGCATTTCCATCCGGTGCTCCCCTCCCGTCAGCTCCGCCGCCAGCCCGTCCGCGTGGAGCTGGCGGGCCACGCCTACGCGCTCTTCCGGGACGCCTCTGGAAAGGCCGCCGCGCTGTCGGACGCGTGTCCGCACCGCTTCGCGCCGCTGTCGAAGGGCATCGTGACGAAGGAGGGCCAGCTCCAGTGCCCGTACCATGGCTGGCGCTTCGACGCGCGAGGCCACGGCACCAACCCCAGCCAGCCGGAGCTGCGCCACTGCGAGGCGAAGAGCTTCCAGGTGGTGGAGCGCCACGGCTACCTCTGGCTCGCGCGCGCGGACACGCCCGAGTCCGCGATGCCGGAGCTCGCGGGCGGGGATTACGTCTTCGGTGGGACGTTCTCCACGCTGTTCGAGGCGCCGCTGCACGTGGCGCTCGACAACTTCAGCGAGGACGAGCACACGCCCTTCGTCCACACCCGGCTGGGGTGGAGCGGCGCGCAGGCGGGCCAGGTGGAGTTCGAGGCGCACAACCACGAGGACCACACGGAGGTGCACTACCGCGCCCCGCAGCGGCCCGCGCCCATCATGCGCCTGCTCGCGGTGGGCAAGGGCGACCTCTTCCGCAATGACTGGGTGACACGCTTCGACCCGGTGCGCAGCGTCTACACCGTCAGCTGGGTCCAGCCTTCGGGAGCGCCGCGCCCCTTCATCACGCAGGCGCACATCTTCTTCGTGCCGGAGACCACGCGCACCACGCGCCTGCACGTCTTCTCCTTCCTGCGCACGACGGTGCCCGCGCTGCGGCCCCTGCTCCCGGTGGCGGCGAAGGCCGCGCTGGGCCTCACCTGGTGGGAGGTGCGCGACGACGCGCGCTTCATCCCCACCGTGGCGGACACGCCCTACAGCCACAAGGGCATGCGGCTGGACAAGTACGACAAGCCGCTCGTGCACCAGCGCAAGCTCATGGAGCGCATCTACTACGCGCACGCGGCGCACGAGCACGAGCCGGCGCTGCCCCAGGTCCGCGACGCCACCGGCACCTGAGGGCCGGTGGGGCTCGCGGGTCCTCAGTGCATGGGCGCGGGCTCTTCGTAGCTCGGCATCATCTCGCCGGTGCGGGCCTCGTAGGCATTGCAGCCGCTGTTGCCGGAGACGATGAGGGCGAACTGCTTGAGCTCCGGCTGGTTGCAGCTCTGCGTCGCGTCGTCGCTCGGCTCGTCGCTGTTGCCCGCGAAGAAACGGCAGTTCTTGCAGTTGCCCCAGGATGCATCCGCCATGGTTCCCTCCTCGTGGAAACGGGTCCTACAGAGGAGGGTGGGGCCGGTGATGGACCCCCACAACGAAGCACCTGCTTCCCGCCCGGGAGGGCAGGGGACCCGGCGCCCTGATGCGGGGCGCCGGGAATTCCACGTCACGTCACACCGCGCCTACTGCTGGGGCGCGGGCTGCTGCGGGGCCGGCTGCTCCTGCGCGGGCTGCGGCTGGGCAGGCTGCTCGGACTTCGGCGCGCCGGCGCCGGGCTCCGCGCCCAGGGCGGCCGCGTCCTTCTTCACCGAACCGGACTCGAAGGAGCCCAGCGAGTTGAGCAGGCGCAGCGCGGCGAGCGACGCCTGGAGGCGCTCGGACACGAAGCCCACTTCCGCGTTGGTGAGCGCGGTGTTGGCGTCCGCGACCTCCAGGTAGGTGGCGACGCCCGCCTTGAAGCTCACGTCCGTCAGGCGGTTGGACTCGCGCGCCAGCTCCAGCGCCTCCTCGGCCTTGGAGCGGTTGGCCAGCGCGTTCTCCAGGTCCAGCTTGGAGCGCCGCACCTCTTCCTTCACCCGGGCCTGCGCCAGCGCCTGGGTGACGGTGGCCTCGCGCACGCGCGACGACGCCTCGGAGAGGTTCGCCTCACGCAGGCCGCCGTCGAACAGCGTCCAGCTGGCGCCGAAGGTGATGGCCCAGGTCTCGTTCTGGCCGGTGAAGCCCGCCGCGTTCGCGATGCGGTACGCGCCCGTCACGCCCAGCGTGGGCAGGTAGCTCAGGATGACGCCGGTCTTGTTGATGCGGCTGAGCTTCAGGCCCACTTCCGCGGCCTGCACGTCCGAGCGCTCCTGGATGGCCTGGTTGACCAGGTCATCCGGCGACGCCTGCGCGGGCACGGTCGGCTCCGGCGGCGGGGCCAGGTCGAAGTCCGGCTCGCGCTGGATGAGCGTGCCCAGCGCCAGCTTCAGGCCCGCGAGCGCGTTCTTCGCGCGCACCAGGTCCTGCTCCGCGCGCGAGCGGTCCAGCTGGGCGCGAAGCAGCGCCACGCGCGTCACCGTGCCCGCGTCGAACCGGGCCTGGGTGTCCTTCTCACGCGCCTGGTTCAGCTCCAGCAGCCGCTCCTGCGCGCGCAGGGCTTCCTGCTGCGCCGCGGCGCCGTAGTACGCCTGCGCCACGCCGAAGAGCACCTGCCGGCGCGCCGTCTGCGTGTTCAGCTCCGCCAGCTGCACGGACTTGTAGGAGGCCGCGATGCCCGCCCACAGCTGCGGCGCGATGATGGCCTGCCGCGCCTCCACCTGCGCGCCCTTCTGGATGAGCGGCTGGATGGTGATGTCCACCGGGGCGATGGGGCCCGCGGGGATGACGGCCGCCACGTTGTTGCGCGTGATGGAAGCCCCGGCGGTGATGGTGGGCAGGTAGCCCGACCAGGCCTTGCGCGTCGCGAGCGATGCCTGCTCGAAGCGCTCCTGGGCGACCTTCAAATCGAGGTTCTGCTGGCGGGCGGACTCCAGGGCCTCATCCAGCGTCAGTACGGGCGCCGCGGCCAGGGTGGCCGACAGGGACAGCGCCAGAAAGGTACTCATACCGCTCGACCTCCTCACCGACCCGCGGAAGCGCGAGGCGGATCCGTCCTATGGACGACTGCGTTGCGTCCTCTACCCGACCTGAGGGCGGCGTTGAAGTAATCCGCACTGTCGGATGTTGGAATATGCGGAATGTAGTAGCGGTCAATGGTTGATGATGTCAATTGTTTATGTGTGTCCGATGAATTAACGTAAATTCACTATGAATGGCTTCAGCGACGGTCCCAGCGAGCAGGTGACGCGCCGCCCGGCGGCCACTCCCGACCTGTCGGAGGGTGGAAGTGGGTTGCCGGAGCAGGCGTGGACGCTCCTCTTCGAGCTCTTGCACACGCACATGCGCAACTTCCCCGCGCTGGCGGCGGAGTTCGACCTGTCCCCCGTGCAGGCGCACGTGCTGAGGCAGCTGGGCGAGGGAGCGCTCGCGATGAGCACGCTCGCCCACTACCTGTCGTGTGACGCGTCCAATGTGACGGGGCTGGTGGACCGGCTGGAGGCGCGCGGGCTGGTGGAGCGCAAGAGCAGCGAGCAGGACCGCCGCGTGAAGATGCTGGTGCTGACGGAGGCCGGCGCGGAGCTGCGCGGCCGGCTGATGGCGCGGCTGAGCGCGCCGCCGCCCCTCATCGCCGCGATGCCGGACGAGGACCTGGCGGCGCTGCGCGACATCATGCGCCGCGCGCTCAAGACGCAGTAGGGCGCGGCGCCTTTCAGTCCAGCAGGAACGTGTACGAGTACTTCATCTCCGTGGCCACCGCTTCGCCGCCCTTGATGGCGGGCTTGAAGCGGAAGCGGCGGATGGCGTCACGCGCGGCCTCGTTGAGGCCGTAGCCGGGCCCGGAGATGACCTTCACGTTGCTCACCTTGCCCTCCGCGTCGATGGCGATGGACAGCGTGACGGTGCCCTCGATGCCCGCGCGGCGCGCTTCGTCCGGGTAGGGAATCTTCACCTCGGACGCGACGGAGGGTTCCGAGTCCACCTGGTACACGGGCACGTACTTCGGCGCGGAGTAGCCCTTCACGTCCTGGGGCGCCTTCGCGGGGCCGTTGGCCTTGCCGTAGGCGGTGTTGCCCACGGGCGCGGCGAAGGAGCCCGCGCTGGTGGTGGACGACATGGTCATGCCCACCACCAACGGTGGCGGCTTCGCGGACGGCGGCGGCGGCGTGTCGTTGGGCGGCGGCGGGGCCTCCGTGGGCGGCGGGGGCTTGGGCGCCTCCGCGACCTTGATGGGCGGCGGCTTCACCTTCACCTTCGGGGGCGGCGGAGGCGGCGGCTTGGGCTCCTCCGGCTTCTCTTCCGGAGGCGGCGGGGGCGGCGGCTTCTGCACCTCCACCATGACCAGCTCCACCGGCTTCTGGATGGGCGCGAGCTTGCGGCCCTCCAGGGTGGACAGAAGCCCGAAGCCCACCCCGTGCAGCGCGAGCGACACGAGCACGAACACGAGCAGGAACCGCGTGGAGCGGTCGCGCTGGGGCAGGGGAGAAGGGTCGAGGACCGCCTGGCTCATCGTCGCTCAGCCTCGTGTCAGGGCGTGGCGGGCGCGGCCCGTGCGGGGGCGGCGTCCTTCTCGATGTTGAGGGCGAACTTCGCGATGCCCTGGCCCTTCACCACGTCGATGAGGCGCATCACGCGGCCGTAGGCGAGCGTCTGGTCCGCGCTGATGATGGCGCGCGTGTCCTTGTCCTTGGCCACGGCCTCCGTCACGCGGCGGGACAGGTCTGCTTCCGTCACCTCCGCGCCGTCGAAGTAGAGCTTGCCCTCCTTGTCGAGGACCACGTTCACCAGGCCCTGCACCGTCTCACCGCCGTTGGCGGCGCGGGGCAGGTCCACCTCCACCGTCTCGCGGACGATGAAGTTGGCCGTCACCATGAAGATGATGAGCAGCACCAGCACCACGTCCACCAGCGGGGTGACGTTGATGCCGCTGATTTCCTCGTCGCTGTCGTTCGCGCCGCCGGCCATGGGCTAGTTGCCTCCCGCGGCGCCCGGCTTGCGCGCCTTCATGGCGCCCACGAGCGCGTGGCCCAGGGCGGTGGTGCGGCTGGTGAGCGTCTTCAACTGACGGTTGAAGATGTTGAAGGCGACCACGGCGGGGATGGCGACGGCGAGGCCCACGGCGGTGGCGACGAGCGCCTCCGAGATGCCGGCCATCACCGTCTGCTGCATGGCGCCGCCCTTGGCGTTCATGGCGCCCAGGTCGTTGAAGGCCTTGATGATGCCGAGCACCGTGCCGAACAGGCCGATGAACGGGGCGTTGTTGCCCAGCGTGCCCAGGATGGACAGGCCGCGCTCGTACTGGGGACGCTCGCGGGCGACGGTGGACGCGATGACCTGCTCCACGGTGTCGGGGCCCTGGGACGCGGAGGCCAGGGCCTCGCGGATGACGGCGGCCTCCATGCCCTTCTGGTTCTTCACCTCGCCGGCGACGGCGTCGAACTCGCCGCGCGCCAGGCGCACCGCCAGGGCCTCCGAGTTGGCCAGCCGGTGGCGCGAGAAGTAGACGGCGCGCTCCAGCATCACCGCGATGGAGAGGATGGACAGCGACACGAGCAGCCAGAGCACCCACTCGGCGCTGCCCAACGTCACCCCGAGCAGCTTGCTGCTCAACCATCCGAGTTCGGGGTGGGCCGCCTGGGCCAGGAGGAAGAAGGACGTCATGTGGAAAATGCCCGGTTCAAGAGTGGGACCGCTCTAACGCGCGGCGCAGTCTCTTGTTCCCCCCGACTCAAAAGTCAAATGGAACGGGGTGGAGTTCACCCGGCTGTCGCGTGCCATGGGACGGGCGCGCCGAAACCAGGGCGCGGATGTCATATGGCGGGCACCCGGCGGGACGGGCGTTGGAGCGCCTGCCCCGCAGGGTGGGTGAGCGCGTTCTTCAGGGCCGGCGGTGGGGGCTGGTGGTCTGCGCGGGGTCGCGCTCCACGACGGGGCCGAGGATGGAGTCGATGCGGCGCAGGAGCTCCGCGTCCAGCTTCACGCCGGTGGCCTTCACGTTGTCGAGCACCTGCTCCGGCTTCGTCGCGCCGATGATGGCGGAGGAGACGCTCTTGTTCTGGAGCACCCACGCGATGGATAGCTGCGCCATGGACAGGCCTGCCTCCTGGGCCAGCGGCTTGAGCTGCTGGACGCGGGTGAGCACGTCGTCGGTCATGAAGCTGGTCATGAACTGCGCGCCCTGCTGGTTGGCGGCGCGGGTGTCCGCGGGCGGGGGCTTGCCGGGGAGGTACTTGCCGCTGAGCACGCCCTTGGCCATGGGGGACCAGACAATCTGGCCCAGGCCCTCGGCGTCGGAGGTGGGGATGACCTTGGACTCGATGACCCGCCAGAGCATGGAGTACTGCGGCTGGTTGGAGATGAAGGGCACGTGCAGCTCGCGGGCCAGCTTCGCACCGGCGGAGATCTGCTCGGCGGTCCACTCGGAGACGCCGATGTAGAGCGCCTTGCCCTGGCGGACGATGTCCGCGAACGCGAGCATGGTCTCTTCCAGGGGCGTCTCCGCGTCGAAGCGGTGGGCCTGGTAGAGGTCCACGTAGTCCGTCTGGAGGCGGCGCAGGGAGCCGTGGATGGACTCGATGATGTGCTTGCGCGACAGGCCGCGGTCGTTCTGGCCGGGGCCGGTGGGCCAGTAGACCTTGGTGAACAGCTCATAGCCTTCGCGGCGCTGGCCCTTGAGGGCGCGGCCGAGCACGGCCTCCGCCTTGGTGCCGGCGTAGACGTCGGCGGTGTCGAAGGTGGTGATGCCCGTGTCGAGCGCCGCCTTCACGCACGCGACCGCGGCGTCCTCCTCCACCTGGGAGCCGTGGGTGAGCCAGTTGCCAAAGGAGATTTCACTGACCTTCAGACCGCTGCGACCAAGGAATCGGAAGTTCATGGGGGGCGGCACACTAACCGCCGCCTTTGGGGGGCTGCTCGGGTTTCGCGGTTTCTCGACAGCTGGAGTCAGGAGGGCGACCGTCCACGGCGGGATTCGACCGTTCCCGGGCGTCGCTTGTGAACGGTGGGCCGGGTATCCGACACTGGCTTCCACGCATGGCCGCCAGTGACGAACGCCGCTTCCAGTCTCTCGTGCTCGCGCCCATCCGGCGCGTGCAGCGGCGGCTCAACGGGGTGGCCTGGAGTGGCGCGGGCATCGCTCCGCTCTGGGCCATGGCCACCGCTTGCGTGGTGTCCCGGTTGCTCTTGCGCGACCTGGCCGTCTGGGCCGTGCCTCCGCTTGTCATCGCGGGGCTGGCATGGTGGTTCGTGCGTGCCCGTTCGCGCGGCGTGTCGCTGGAGTACGCGGCGGTGCTCGCGGACCGGTCCGCCAATGCGGGCGGCCTGTTGCTCACGCGGCTGGAGCGCCCTGTCGGGGAGTGGGAGCTGAGCCTCAACCAGCTCGCGCAGCAGGTGAAGCCTCCGGAGGTCCCCTGGCGTCGGCCCGTGGGCGCGCTGTTGGGGGCGCTCGTGTTCCTCGCGGTGGGGTTCCTCGTTCCACTGCCGGCCCTGCGCACGTCGAACATCAACGCAGCCGCCGCGACCCAGGTCGCCGCCGTGCAGGCGCAGGCCGAGGCCCTGGCCCGCGAGGAGCCCCTGGGCCCCGACGTCGAGGAGGAGCTGCGCCGGCTGTCGGAAGAGGTCGCTCAGGGCCGCTTCGACTCCGCGGATTGGGAGGCCGCGGATGCCCTGGAGCAGCGGCTCGCCGAGCGCGCCTCCGAGGCCGCCGCCGAGCTCAACCGTGCATCCGAGGCCGCCGCTGAACTGGAGGACGCGCTCGCCGCCGCTGGCGGTGCGGAGGCCGCCACCCGTGAGCGCGAGTCGCTGGAGCAGGCGCTGATGGCGCTCGATGCTCGCGCCAGCGGGACCTCGGAGGACGACGCCAACGGTGAGCAGGAAGCTTCCGCGTCCGGGCAGAACTCCCAGGGCCAGGGCGCCGGTGAACAGGATGGCGAGCAGCAGAGCTCGCAGGCGCAGGGCACGGGCGAGCAGGGCGGCGACAAGCAGGGCTCTGGCGACCCTTCGGCCCGCGAGGCCCAGGCTCGCGCTTCCGCCCGCGCCCAGGCCTCCGGTTCACCGGATCAGATCGCCGACCTGCGCCGCACGCTGGAACGCCGGCAGCAGTCCCTGGCCCAGCGCTTCGGCGAGGAAAACGCGTCGCGAGGGAACCGTGGCGCCCAGGTCCGGCGTCCCACCGGGCGGCAGCAGTCCGGGCAGGGGCAGAAGGGCCAGGGCCAGAAGGGGCAGGGCCAGGACGGGCAGGGCGAAGGGGAAGAGGGCGACGGAGAGGGAGAGCAGGGCAGTCAGCACGCGAGCCGGAACACGCGGCAGGGCAAGGGCGAGGGCGCGGGCGTGAGCCGGGGTGGGGAGAGCCAGCCAGTCGTCTTCGGTGGCGAGGCGGAGATGGATCCGAACCGGCTCGCGTTCCAGCCGCTGCCGGACGGCAACGGCGGCGATGCGGAGGAGTTGTGGGGCCTTCGCGCGGCGGATCCGCAGGCCCGGACGGGGCAGGCGGGGCCGTCCAGCGCGAAGGGCACGGGCGCGAAGGGCGATGCGACGGCGGGACCGACCTCCGGTCCGCTGCTGCCTCGCAACCGCGACCTGGTGAAGCGGTACTTCGGTGGTCCGTAGTCCAGAAGGGGGAAACGACGTGGCAGCGGAGCTTCTGAGTCCCGCCGAAGCGCAGGGCGCGGCGGACGTGGCGTCCCGGCTCAAGGCCGGGCTCAACCAGGTGATGCTCGACCAGGAGACGGTGGTCGAGCAGGTCGTGACGGCGGTGCTCGCCCGGGGCCACGTGCTCCTGGAGGGCCTGCCCGGCCTGGGCAAGACGGAGCTGTGCAAGGCCCTGGCGCGGCTCTTGTCGCTGCCCTTCCGCCGCATCCAGTTCACCCCCGACCTGCTGCCCGGCGACATCACCGGCACCTACGTGCTGGAGGGCGAATCGCGCCGCGACTTCGTCTTCCGCGAGGGGCCCCTCTTCGCGAGCCTCGTGCTCGCGGACGAAATCAACCGCTCCAGCCCCAAGACGCAGTCCGCGCTGCTGGAGGCCATGCAGGAGCGGTCCGTGACGGTGCTGGGCCAGACGCGGCCCCTGCCCGACCCCTTCTTCGTGCTCGCCACGCAGAACCCCATCGAGCTCGAAGGCACGTACCCGCTGCCCGAAGCGCAGCTGGACCGCTTCCTCTTCCGCATCCTCGTGCCGCCCGTGGGCGCCAAGACGCTGCGCACCCTGCTCACCACGCGCGTGCGCGGCGCGCCTCCCGCGCAGGAGCCGGTGCTGGACGCCGAAGGCCTGTCGCGCCTGTTCGCCGCGGTGGACCGCGTGCACCTGCCCGGGCCGGTGGCGGACTTCATCGGCCGGCTGGTGGAGGCGTCCGACCCGCGCCAGGCTTCCGCTCCGGAGCCCGTGCGCCGCTTCGTGCGCTTCGGCGCGAGCCCTCGCGCGGCGCTGGCCCTGGCCGCCGCGGGCCGTGCGCGCGCGCTGCTCGAGGGCCGGCCCAACGTGGGCTTCGATGACGTGGTGGCCGCCGCGCCCGCCGCCCTCAACCACCGCCTGGTGCTGGCCTACGAGGCGTCGCTGGAGAAGGTGACCGCGCCGGACGTGGTGCGCGAGCTGCTCAAGGCCACCCCCGAGGTGCCCCGTGGTTAGCCGCGCGCCCCTGTCCTTCGCCGTGCTCCTGGGGACCCTGCTCTGGACGACGGCGGCGTTCGCGACCTCCCTGCCGGCGTCGATGCGGGAGGAGAAGGAGCCTCAAGGCAGCGGCTACCGCGAGGTGGTGGAGACGACGGAGAGCCTGCCCACCCAGGGCGACCTCAAGGCGACCCTGCGCGCCGTCACGCTCGTGCCGAACCGGGGCTACACGCCCATCCAGGTGACGGTGCACAACAACGGCGGCCAGCCGCGCCCGGTGCGCCTGTCCATCCAGTCGCAGGATCGCATCATGGAGCGCTCGCTGGAGCTGGGCCCCCGCGAGCGCACCGTCACGTGGCTCTTGATGCCCTCGGACCTGCAGTCGGGGATCCTCCGCCTGGACTCGCCCGGGATGGACACCGCGGCCCAGAGCTTCTACCTGGACGGCTACCGGGGCGCCCGCGTGATGGTGCTGGGCGACGTGAAGGCCTTCGAGGCCGCGACCGGCCTCACCCGCGCGGCGGAGAACCTGGAGCCGCTCGTCGCCACGCGCTTCGTGGATCCGCACACCGCGCCGCGCGAGCTGGCGGCCTACGCGGGCTACGACGCGGTGCTGGTGGCGGTGCCGGCGGACCAGGTGCCCGACGACGTCTGGGCGGTGCTGGAGACGTTCGCCGTGACGGGCGGAAAGCTGGTGCTCGACCAGCCCCCCGCGAATCCGCGCCTGCGCTTCCCGCTGCTCCAGAATGAGAAGGACGAGCTGTCGCCCTACGGCTTCGGCTACGTGCGCCAGTTCCGCGACTGCCGGAAGCAGAACCCGGGCTGCGGCTTCAACCTCTGGGAGGACACGGAGCGGTCGCCCGCCGCGGTGGTGCCCGCGGGTCCGCCGCCCCGGTGGGAGCGCAATGATCTGCTCAGCGATGGGCGCCTGCCTCTGCTGTCGAGCGCCCGCGCGCCCGTGGGCCGCTTCCTGATGCTCATCTTCCTCTTCGTGCTCGCGGTGGGGCCCGGTGGGTGGATGCTCGCGCGGCGCAAGGGACCGCTGGCGGTGCTCATCGCCGTGCCCACGCTGGCGCTCCTCACGAGCCTGGGACTGGTGGCGTGGTCCGTGCTGGTGGACGGCTTCAGCGTGCACGCCGCGCGCTACAGCCTCACGCTGCTGGACCGCGAGCGGTCCCGCGCGGTGACGGTGGGCCTCAACGCCTGGTACGCGAACCTCGCGGAGGACAGCGTGCGCATGCCCGCCTCCAGCGTGCTGCTGGCCTCGGAGTCCTCGTCGGGTCCGGAGGATCCGCCGCGCGTCCTGGACTGGACGAACGGGCTGGTGGTGAAGAACAGCTTCCTGCCCTCGCGCAGCTATCGCGAGTGGGGCGAGGTCGCCGTGGTCCCCTCGCGCGCGCGGCTGACGGCGCGCAAGGCGGACGGCGGCGTGCAGGTGCAGAACGCGCTGGGAGCTCCGCTGAAGGGCGGCCTGTTGAAGCTGGATGGCCAGCTCTGGGCCCTGCCGGAGCTGGCGGACGGCGCGGAGGGGCTGGCCACTCCGAAGGACGCGGAAGGGGAGGACCTGTTGTGGGGGCTCGAGCATGAGCCACGCATGCGCTTCCCGGGCGCGGCACTTGCCCTGGAGCAGCCGCTGAAGGACGGCACGTTCGTGGCGCGGCTGGGCGGGCGCGGCTTCACGCCCACGGCGGCGCTGGACGTGGAGCTGGAGGCCGCGATGCACCTGGTGCGCGGTCAGGTCGAGGAGGCACGACGATGAGCCTGCTGGAGGTGAAGGGGCTGCGGCGCGACTACGGCGCGCTGCGAGCGGTGGACGACGTGTCGTTCTCGCTGGAGGCCGGCGGCATCCTGGGCTTCATCGGACCCAACGGCGCGGGCAAGAGCACCACGCTGCGCATCCTGGCCACGCTGGACGTGCCCACCGCGGGCACGGTGCTGCTGGACGGCACGTCGCTGGTGGACGCGCCGGACCGGGCCGGCCGCTGTTGGGCTACATGCCGGACCGCTACGGCACCTACGACGACGTCACCGTGAAGGAGTTCCTGGACTTCTTCGCGCGCGCGTACGGACTGCGGGGCGCGCAGCGCAAGCAGCGGGTGGACTCGGTGATGGAGTTCACGGGGCTGGGCCCGCTGGCGAACAAGCTCACCACGGAGCTGTCCAAGGGCATGCGTCAGCGCGTGGCCCTGGGGCGCACGCTGCTCCATGACCCTCGGCTGCTGCTGCTGGACGAGCCGGCGGACGGGTTGGATCCGCGAGCGCGCATCGAGCTGCGGGAGCTGCTGCGCGCGCTGGCGGATCAGGGCAAGGCGGTCATCATCTCCAGCCACATCCTCACGGAGCTGGCGGAGATCTGCGACAGCTGCGTCATCATCGAGCAGGGGCGCCTGCTGGCCCAGGGCAAGGTGGAGGACCTGCTGCGCCAGAGCGCGGGCCCGTCGCGCGTGATGGAGCTGACGGTGCGGCTGGCGGCGCAGGGCGACGAGGCCGAGGCGCTCTGGTCGCGCACGGAGCGCACGCTGCTGGAGCAGCCGCGCGTGAAGGACGTGGCGCGCGAGGCCAGCGCGCTGCGCGTGCGGCTGGAGCTGGAGGCGGACGCGGGGCCGGCGCAGGCGGAAGCAGCCGCGGCGGCGCTGCTCGCGGCGCTGGTGTCGCAGGGGCTGCCGGTGTGCGCGTTCAGCCCGCGCGAGCGCAACCTGGAGGACGCGTTCATGACGGTGACGAAGGGGAGGGTGGCGTGAGCACGCAAGCGAGTCCCGCGTCGGGCGCGGCCGAGTCCGCCCCCTCGCCGGGTGTCCCGGCCGCGGTGTCCGACCGGTGGGAGAAGTGGGGCGACCGGCTCAACCCGCTGGTGGTGAAGGAGGTGCGGCAGGGGCTGCGCACGCGCGTCTTCTGGGTGAGCTTCGGGTTGCTGCTCGCGGCGTGCCTGGTGCTGTCGCTCATCGCGTTCGCGAACACGCACGACAGCACGTACACGCGCGAGGGGCGGTCGTACTTCTTCTCCTTCTTCGTGTGCCTGGCGCTGGTGCACTTCGGCCTCATCCCCTTCAACGCGTACCGGTCCCTGGCGCGCGAGCGCGAGGACGAGACGTGGTCGCTGCTCCTGCTCACGGGGCTGGGGCCCCGGCGCATCCTGCGCGGCAAGGTGGCGTCCTTCCTGGTGCAGGCGGTGCTGTACGCGTCGGCGGTGGGGCCGTTCCTGCTGTTCAGCTACTTCCTCAACGGCATCGACCTGCCCACCATCCTGACGGTGCTGATGCTGGGCGGGATGTGGCTGGTGTTCCTCACGCTCGTGTCGGTGTGCGCGGCGACGCTGGCGGACAGCCGGATGGGACGGGCCGCGGTGCGGCTCGCGCTGGTGGGCGTGCTGGTGGTGACGTTCTTCCAGGCGCTGACGTTCACCTTCGTGGTGACGAACGAGCGGAGCAGCGGGTTCTCGTTCGACCGGAACTTCTTCCTGGGGCTGGGCGCGGTGCTCTGGCTGCTGGTGTCGGACGGATGGCTGATGTTCGAGACGGCGGTGTCGCGGCTGTCGCTCGTGACGGAGGACTACACGCGCCATCCCCGGCGGGCGCTGGTGGTGCAGGTGGTGCTGTCGTTCGTGGGGATGACGGCGGTGTGGTGGCTCAGGGACCGGGATGACGACATTCCCGGGGTGATGGGCATCCTCGGAGGGCTGCACCTCATCTTCGCGACCCTCTTCATCGCGACGGACGTGGACGGGCAGTCGCGGCCGCTGCGCGCGGGCACCCGGACGTGGACGCTGTTCCGGCCCGGGGCGCTGCGCGGCTTCCGGCTGTCGGTGTTGCTGCTCGTGGGGTGGGCGGTGGGGTGCGGAGTGTTGCTGTGGTTGTCGGATGGGGCGACGAGCAGCCTGCGGATGGGGATGTCGCAGGCGGTGCTGGCGCTCTATGGGGTGCTGTACCTGTCGCTGGCGCTGCTGCTGGGGCGGATGCCGCGCTCGGGGCGCTTCGAATCGCCGGTGTCTGTGCGGTTGATCTACGTGCTGGTGGGAATCCTGGGGGCCGGTGTGCCGCCGTTGCTGGCGGTGTTCCTGAACCTGGAGGGGCGCGATGAGTTGCTCAACCTGCTCAACCCGGTGCTGGGGACGCTGAACTTCGGCAAGTACGACTACAGCGACCCGAGCGGTCTCAAGCTGCCGCCGGAATTGCTCCTGTGCGTGGGGCTGGTGGCGTTCCTGGCGGCGTTCGCCGCGGACCGGGTGCTCGCTGAACGCGAGCGGCGGGTCCACCAGCAGTGAGCGCGATGTTGGATGAGGCGGAGGTGGCGCGCCTGACGCCGGGGCTGAGCCTGGCGCTGCCACGACTGCCGCAGCGGGGACGGGTGGGCGAGGTGCGCGCCACGTCCGCGGGCAGCGCGATGGAGTTGCACGACTTCCGCGCGTACCAGCCGGGGGATGACCTGCGGCAGTTGGACTGGAACGCGGTGGCGCGCACGGGAGAGCTGGTGCTGCGCGTGCGGCAGGACGAGGTGTCGCCGCGCGTGGAGGTGCTGCTGGATGGTTCGCGCAGCATGGGGCTGTCGCCGCGCAAGGCAGCGGGGGCGCGCGAGGTGGCGCTGCTGACGGTGGAGGTGGGCGGGCGGCAGGGGCTGACGCCGACGCTGCTGTGGGGAGGAGCGCGGTCGGAGCGGGTGCAGGGGCCGGCGTGCCGCGCGGCGCTGCGAGGGGCGGAGTTCGAGGCACGGGATGACCTGGCGTCGGCGCTGGGGCGGCTGCCGCCGTTGCGGCCGTGTGGCCTGCGGGTGGTGGTGAGCGACTTCCTCTTCGAGACGGACCTGGAGGCGCTGTGCGCCCGGCTGTCGCGAGGAGCGTCGGCGCTGTTCCTGGTGCAGGTGCTGGACGCGGAGGACCTGGAGCCTACGGGCGGTGAGGGCGCGCGGCTGGTGGACGCGGAGAGTGGCGTGGCGCTGGAGGAGTTGCTGACGGACGGAGTGCTGGCCGCCTACGCCCGCCGCTTCGCTGAGCATCAGCGTGCGCTGCGAAGCGCGGCGGTGCGGGCGAGGGGAACGCTGCTCACCGTGAACGCGGCGGAAGGACTACGGGCGCAGGTGGCAGGGCCCCTGCGCGCGTTGTTCATCGCGGGAGGCGGGGCGTGAGCTTCGGGCTTCCCTGGGGACTGCTGGCGTTGGGCGCGCTGGTGCCGCTGGTCGCGGCGTACTTCCTGCGCCGCCGGCAGAAGCCGGTCGTGGTGAGCGCGCTGTTCCTGTGGCGCACGCCGCGTCCTCGCGCCGAGGGCGGTCCCCGGTGGGAGCGCTTCACGCGTGAGGCTTCACTGCTGCTGGAGGCGCTCGCCGTGCTGGCCGCCGCGCTGTACCTGGCGGACGTGCGGCTGGGGGAGAACGCCCGGCGCCGTCACCTGGTGCTCGTCGTGGATGGCAGCCTGTCCATGTCCGCGCGGACTCCGGATGGCAAGACGGTGCTGGAGCACGTGCGCACGGAAGCCGCGAAGCGGGTGGAGTCGGAACGCGCGACGCACGTCACGGTGCTCGCGAGTGGCGTGGCGCCCCTGGTCCTTGCCGGACCGGAGGCCGATGCGTCGCGTGCCCTGGGCGCGCTGGAGTCCTTCGAGGCGCGCGGTCCGGACCATGACGTCATGGCGTCGCTCCTGTGGGCACAGGAACTGGCGGGCCCGGGCAAGCACGTGCACTTCTTCACCGACGCTCCGCCCTCCGAGGACACGACCGTGCCGCCCTCCGTGCGCTGGACGGCGCTGGGCCGTTCCCAGGGCAATGTGGCGCTGGTCTCCGCGCAGCGGCGTGACGAAGGTGGCCGGGCCACGGTGACGCTGCGGGTCGCTCGCTTCGGGGCGGGGCCTTCGGAGATTGAAGCACGCGTGCGCGCGGCTCCTGGACCCGGCGCGCGTGAAGGCACTGAACGCACGGAGCGCATCGCGTTGCCGGAAGAGGGCGCCGCGACCGTGCGCCTCACGTTCCGCGAGGCCGGCGACGTGGAGGTGTCCCTGCCGGACGACGCGCTGCCCGAGGACGGACACGTGCGCCTGCCTCCGTCCCCCGTGATGCCGGTGGCCGTGGGGCTGACGGAGGGCCTGTCGCCCGCATCGAAGCAGGCGCTGGAGCGCTTCCTGGCGGTGTCTCCCGATGTGGCGCACGGCACTCCTGTTCCCGGCGCGCCGGTGCTGTCCGTCGGCCCCGCGCGCGCGGAGGCCCGCGTGACGCTGGGCGCGGAAGGACCGCTGCGCACCTTCGTGGGACCGTTCTTCACGGAGAAGGGCAGCACGCTGATGGATGACGTGCAGCTCGCGGGCGTGCGGTGGACGGCGGGTGCGAACCCTCCAGGCCGCCCGTTGATGACCGCGGGCGAAGCCGTGCTCGTGTCGGAAGAGGAGGGCGGACGGCTGCACCTCAACGTGGACCTGGCGCGCTCCAACCTCCAGCGGACCCCGGCCTGGCCCGTGCTGCTGGGCAACGTGGTGCGCGAAGCACGGCGGCTTCGCGAGGGCTTCCCCCGGCGTCAGCTCAACCTGGGCGAAGCGCTCTCCGTGGTGACGGAGGCCGGTGCACGCTACGCGCTGAAGGGGCCTTCGGGCCGCAAGCCCGTGTTCGGCGCGGGCGCGCTGAGCCTGCCCGCGCCCACCCGCCCCGGCCGCTACGTGCTGGAGCGCGAGGGCCGTGAAGTGGACTCGCTGGAGGTGCTGGCGCTGGACGCTCGGGAGTCGGACCTGCGTGGCCGGGGCAGCGTGGACTTGGCCGCGAAGGACGTGGGCGAGGACTCGGATGGGAACAGCGGCCCTGAGCGCGCCCGCTGGCTCCTGCTGGTGCTGCTGGCCGCGCTGCTGGCGGACTTCTACGTCACGAGGAAGGCATGACCTTCACCCTTCCCCAGGCGTGGCTGCTGCTGTTGCCGCTGGGCCTCTTCCTGTGGCGCTACGGCCGGAGGCCCGGCCCGCCCATGGTGCTGCGGTGGGCGCTGCTGGTGCTCGGCGTGGGCGCGCTGTCCGGGCCGGAGCTGCGGCTGGCGAACGCGGGCAGCGACGTGGCCGTGGTGGTGGACCGCTCACGCTCCATGCCGTTGGACGTGGACCGCGTGGCGCAGGAGCTCATCTCGCTGGTGGAGTCCCAGCGCCGGCCGGGCGACCGCGTGGGCGTCATCACCTTCGGCCGTGAGGCCCGGGTGGAGTCTCCGCTGTCGGAGTCCGGGCGGTTCGGCGGCTTCACGCGGCCGGTGGACGCGGAGGCATCGGACCTGTCGGCCGCGCTGGACGCGGCGGGCGCGCTCATTCCCCCCGAGCGCACGGGCCGGGTGCTGGTGGTCTCCGACGGCCGGGCCACGGGAGCGGATGCAAGGGGCGCGACACGGCGGCTGGCGGCGCGGGGCATCGCGGTGGACTACCGGCAGGTGTCCCGGCCGGAGCCCGCGCTGGACGTGGCCGTGGTGTCGCTGGACGTACCCGCCACGGTCTCCGTGCGCGAGCCCTTCCAGTTCTCCGCCGTGGTGCAGGCGACCTCGGCTGTCACCGGCACCGTGCGCCTGGAGCGCGACGGGAAGGTGCTGGTGAAGGGGCCGTACGACTTCAAGCCCGGGCCCAACCTGCTGCCCCTGCGCGACCTGCTGGAGGAGCCCGGGCTCGTGCACTACCGGCTCACGGTGGAGGTGCCCGGAGACGGCGTCCCGGAGAACGACGTGGGGGTGGGCGTGCTGCGCGTGGAGGGGCCGCCGCGCGTGTTGCTGCTCACCGCGCAGCCGTCGGGCACGCTGGCGAAGGCGCTGGCGGCGACGGGGATGGCGCTGGAGGTGAAGGCGCCGTTCCACCTGTCGCTGGAGGCGCTCGACGGGGTGGGCGTGGTGGTGCTGGAGAACGTGGACGCCAACGCGCTGGGCGAGACGGGGTTGAACGCGCTGGCGGACTACGTGGACCAGGCGGGCGGCGGGCTGGTGATGACGGGAGGGCGGTCGAGCTTCGGCGAGGGCGGCTACCGGCGCTCGCCCCTGGAGCCGCTCTTGCCCGTGTCGCTGGAGATGCGCGAGGAGCAGCGGCGCGCGTCGGTGGCGATGAGCGTGCTCATGGACTCGAGCTGCTCCATGGGCATGCAGGTGCCGGACGGGCGCACGAAGATGGAGCTGGCGGCGGAGGGCGTCACGGCGGCGCTCACGTTGCTCAACGCGAACGACGAAGCCTCCGTGCACATGGTGGACACGGAGCCGCATGAAATCTTCCCCTTGAGTCCGGTGAGCAAGGGCTTGCCGTTCGACCAGGTGGCGCGAGGCTTCAGCGGAGGCGGAGGCATCTACGTAGGTACGGCCCTGCGCGCGGGCAGCAAGGAGATCCTCCGCAGCGAAAAGCCCACGCGGCACGTGGTGTTGTTCTCCGACGCGGCGGACTCCGAGGAGCCGGGCGACTACCAGGAGACGCTGGCGGCGCTGCGAGCGGCCAACGTGACGGTGTCGGTCATCGGCCTGGGCAAGCCCACGGATCCGGACGCGGACCTGCTGCGCGAGGTGGCCCGGCGCGGTGCCGGACGCATCTACTTCGCGGAGGACGCCATGAGCCTGCCGCGCATCTTCAGCCAGGAGACGCTCGCGGTGGCGAGGGCCACGTTCGTGGACGAGCCCGCGTCGCTGGAGGCCGCGCCGGACCTGCCGCTGCTGGGGCCGCTGCCGACGACGGGCCTGCCGCAGGTGGGCGGCTACAACCTCACCTACCTGAAGCCCAGGGCGAACGTGGCGCTGCGCACGTTGGACACGAACGCCGCGCCGGTGCTGGCGCTGTGGCCGCATGGCGCGGGGCGCACGGTGGCGTTCACGGCGGAGGTGGACGGCAGGTACACGGGTGAGCTGCGCGAATGGGGCGCGCTGAGGGCGACGCTGGAGGCGGTGGTCCGCTGGTCGATGGGGAGGCCGACGCCGAAGGAGGAGGCGGTGGTGCGCTCGGAGCGCCAGGGCAACCTGCTGCGCGTGACGTTGGACCTGCCGCCGGGAGAGCCGATGCCGGGCGCGCTGCCCACGGCGGTGTTGTTGGCGGGCGACGGGCGCTCGGGAGTGGAGAAGCCGCTGCACTGGGAGGACGAGGACCGGCTGGTGGTCGAGTACCCGCTGACGGGCAGCGGCACCTGGCATCCGGTGGTGAAGTGGGGCGGGCGCGTGTTGAGGGCGCCACCGGTGGCGCTGCCATACGCGCCGGAGTTCGAGCCGGGCAGTGCGAAGGAGGGGCTCAAGACCCTGCGAGCGCTGGCGGCGGTGGGCGGAGGGCAGGAGCGGCTGTCGATGACGGGCCTGTTCGCGGAGGCGCCGGAGTCGGAGGGCCGTGTGGCGTTGGCGCCCTGGCTGGTCGCGTTCGCGCTGGCGGCGATGTTGGCGGAGGTCGCGGTGCGCAGGTTCCTCTCCGCGCCGAGGGTGCGGGCGGTGCGGGAAAAGCCCGTGAAGGAAGCCAGCGCACGTGAGCCCACGGCAGCACCGCGCAACGACGTGAAGCCCTCCGCGACGCCGCCCAGGCCTGTCCAGGAGGAACCCGCTGAGCAGAAGCCAGAGCCTCCGAAGCCCGCGGGTGTGGACTCCGCACTGGAGGCCGCGCGGGCAAGGGCACGGCGTCGCACAGGGCGCTGAGTCGACGTGCGCGGGCGCGCGAGCACGCGCACGGCGCCAGGTCCACTGAGGGCCACGTTGCCCACAAGGGAGAACCCCTTTGGGGCTGCCCGGCAGCCGGCGCGCCCCACGAACCTGTCCGACAGTCGGACAGGTTTGAAGGACCTCATCTCAAGGCCTGCTTGTCCACTGGGGCAGCGGAAAACCTGTCCGACAGTCGAACTGGTTGGAGGGCCCTCCGCTAGGGATCCTCCAGACACCTGGGCCGCAGAAACCTGTCCGACAGTTGGACCGGTTTGAAGGCCCTCCGCTGGGGATCCTCCAGAGACCTGGGCCGCGGAAATCAGTCCGACAGTCGAACCGGCTTGAAGGACCTCGGCTCCATGGGGCTCCGGGCTACCTGGACCGCGGAAACCAGTCCGACAGTTGGACCGGATTGGAAGACCTCAGCTGGGAAGCCTCCAGGTACCTGGGCAGTGGAGAACCTGTCCGACAGTCGAACCGGTTTGGAGGACCTTGGCTAGGGACCCTCGGTCCTCCTGGGCGGCGGAAACCTGTCCGACAATCAGACAGGTTTGGAGGACCTCGGTTCGGAGGGCGCTGGTCTACCTGGGCCGCGAAAACCTGTCCGACAGTTGGACCGGTTTAGAGGTCCTTGGCTTGAGGGCTGCCGGTTCATCTGGGCCCAGCGGAAACCTGCCCGACAGTCGGATCAATTGGAGGACCTCGGGTTGGAAGCTGCTGGTTCATCTGGGCGGCCGGAGTCGGCTGTCCGACTGTCAGAACAGTTGGAGGACCTCGGCTCGGAGGCTGCCGGTCCACCTGGGTAGAGGAAGCTTGTCCGACAATCGGACTGGGTTGGAGGATCTCGTCCCGGAAACCCTCGGTTCGCCTGGGCCGTGGAAACCTGTCTGACAGTCGGACAGGTTTGGAGGACCTCGGCTCAGCGGCTTCCGGTCCATTTGGACAGGGAGTCCTGTCCGACCAGTCATGCAGGTTTGAAGGACTTCGGCTCGGGGCTTTGGATTCACCTGGTAGCCGGAACGTGTTCGACAGTCGGATCGGTTTGAGGACCTCGGCCTGGGAACTCCCAGTCCACCTGCGCAGGTGGAAAACCTGTCCGACAGTCGGACAGGTTTGGAGGCTCCGGCTCCGGTCGGCTGCTGGTTCATCTGGGCTGCTGGAACCCGTCGGACTGTTGGACAGGTTGGGGATCACTCGGGGCGGGCCGTGTCCCTTCCTGCTTCTGATGCTGGGCTTGCTTTCGCGGTATGACGGCGTCGATGACGGAGCCCCGGGCCTTGCGGTGGGGGCTGGGTGTCGTCCTGGGCGTGCTCGCGCTCCAGGCGTCGCGCCTCGCACTGCACAAGGCATTCAGCATCGACGAATTCCAGTACGCCCATGCCGCGTGGCTCATGGCCCACGGGCAGGTGCCTTACCGTGACTTCTTCGAGGTCCACTTCCCTCTCGTGTACCAACTGCTGGCGCCTCTGTTCCGGCTGCTGGGAGATGATCCGCGCAACGTGCTCGCGCTTCGGGCCGCGATGCTCGTGCCGCTCGCGGGGGCTTGTGCCTCCGTGTTCTTCCTCAACCGGCGCGAAGGACGCATCGCCGCGCTTCTGGCGCCGGTGCTGCTGCTCTGCACCCCTGGCTTCCTGCACTTCGCCTCCGAGGTGCGTCCGGATGCACTCACCGCCGCGCTCTTCCTGGGCGCACTCGCCGCGCTGTCCGTGCAGCCCGGCTCCGTCCGTTCGTCGTTCCTCGCGGGTGCTTTGCTCGTTGCCTCCGCGTGGGGCTCCCAGAAAGCGCTCTTCTTCGGCGGGCTCGTGGCCGCGGTGCTCCTGGTGGACTTCTTGCCGCGCAGGAACGCTTCGCCCGCGCTCATCGCCGCGCCTCGCGCCTTCTTCGCGGGCATCGTCGTTGCGGCGGGCTCGGTGTCCGCCTACCTCACGGTGACGAACTCGTGGGGCGCATGGTGGCGGTGGTGCTTCGTCTGGGCTTCCGAACACCAGCGGCACTACCCGGGCTTCTCCTGGCGCGAATACCTGGTGCCGGCGCTGGGGGCACAACCCGCGTTCTTTCTCCTCTCTGCCGTCGGGTTCGTGGCCACGTTCCTTCGCTTGCGGAAGCACCCGCGCACCCCCGACCTGCTCCTGCTCGTGGCCGTGCCCGCGACCTTCGGCGCCTATGCGCTCCAGCGCGCGCCGTTCCCGTACAGCCTGTTGCCCTTTCTGGGCGTGCTTGCGCCCCTCGCCGCTCGCGGCACCCTCATCGTGGTTTCTGGATTGCGCACCCCGGCTGTGCGGACCTTGGGACTTGCTGGGCTGGGCGGCCTGTTCGTTGTCCAGGCCGCGCGGGTGGAGGCCTTGCTGGACGGCGGCGGCAATGCTCGGCAGCGCGAGGTGCTTGCTCGCATCGCGGCGCTCACGGGACCGGAGGATGTCGTCTACGACAACTCGGGGGGCTACGTGAGCCGGCCTCACGCTCACTTCTACTTCTACACGGACGCGTATCTGCGCGGCTCACTCGTGGACCTGCTGTCCAACGAGATGCCCCGTGCGCTGGTGGAGCAGGGCTGTGTGCTGCGGGTGGATGACCTGCGCACCTCCGGTCTTCCTCCTGCGCTGCGCCGCTTCCTTGATGCGCACTACCAGCCCTACGACGGTGATTTGTTCCTGTGGGGACAGCGCTACCGTGTGCCCTCGGACTCCGGCGCTCTGGAGGATCACTTCCTCGCGGTTCGCGCCGACCGGTACTTCGTCCAGCCCGCGAGCACGCTCGATGCCGGCGCGCTGTTCATTGATGGCGAGCGCATCACCACTCCTGAGTTCACGTTGTCCCGGGGCGAGCACACCCTTCGCTATGAAGGGCGCGCCGAGGCCTTCCAGCTCCTGTGGCTGCCCCGCGATGCGAAGCGCTGGACGCCACGGCCTGGGGCTCCGTCCACGTACTCGCGCCTGTTCTGAGCGCACGTCGAGAGCAGGCGAGCTGGCGTGAGGACAGCCTTCCGGGATGACGGCACTGTCGTCCTGGCGGTTCGCCGAGGCCCCTCCATCCTGAACTCAACCGTGGAGCCCGGCTCCGGGTCGAACTTCCCTGCGCGAGGGTGATTCCTACTGTGCGTGGGCAGGATGGTTCGCAGGGGAGGTTGCCGTGGCTGGTGATGAATCGGGGCGGAAGCGGAACCGTGCGCCCGTTGCCTCCCAGGGCGTGATGTCGCTCCTGGACCGCTGGGTTTCCGACCTCGAACGGGATGCTCCCTTCTCGCGGGAGGGCCCGCCGGAATCACGGCAGCGCACTGCCGGAGCCGCTGCTCGCTCGGGTGATGATCCGCTCGATGACTCCGGCACAGGCGGCCGGATGACGCAGGGTGAGCCCTCTGCCTCCTCCCGCGCGGCCCGGGAGGAGATGCGTCCTTCGCGTCGCGGTTCCAGGCCTCCTGTCTATACGCGGGAAGGCGAATCATCGGAGACAGCGGATTCGCCGCTGCGTCCTCCTCGTCCGAACTCCGACCCGTTAGCGGCCAGGGGAGAGAGACGCCCTGTGCGTCCTGACAGTGCGCCGTTCTCGGAGTCGAGGTCCCGTGCTGCGTCTGCCTCGGACGCCCCTGGCGCCGCACGTGACGGCATGCGTCCTCCACGAGCTGGTTCCAGCTCACTCGCTGAATCCGCGCCCCGGACCCGGATGCCACAGGGGGGAACCTCTGCTTCCTCTCGTCACTCCGGTGAGGGCATGCAGCCTCTCCGTTCCGGCCGCGGTTCGCTCGACGAGCCCTCGTCCCGCTCCCGGGGGATGCAGGACGGCCCTACCGACTCCTCCCGTCGGGCTCGTGATGGCATGCGTCCTCCGCGTCCCAACCACGGCTCGCTCGCGGAGTCCGCGCCCCGACCCCGGATGACGCAAGACGGTCCCACGGCTTCTCCCCGTGCAGCCCGTGAGGAGCGTCGGCGTGAAGCAACTCCATTCGGCGAGCAGCAGCCCCGCGTCGATTCCGTTCGCGAGGCGCTTCGCCTTGAGTCGGAGCCGTTCAGCGAACGGGCGCCCCGCATGTCGATGGCATCGAGACGCTCGGCCCAGGATGCAAATCGCCACTTGAGCGCCGACGCGGATCCGTTCGCGCCGCCAGATGCGGCTTCTGCTCGCTCGGAGCGTGAGGTGCGGCGCCATTCGAGTGCTGATGCGGAATCGTTCGCGTCAAAGGCTGTGGGTGCTCGTTCGCATCGTGAGGCGAGGCGCCATTCGAACGCTGAGGCGGAATCGTTCGCGTCAAAGGCTGCGGGTGTTCATTCGGAGCGTGAGGTGAGGCGCCATTCGAGCTCTGATGCGGACCCGTTCGCGCCAGGGGCGGCTGCTGCTCGCTCGGAGCGTGAGGTGAGGCGCCACTCGAGCGCTGATGCGGACCCGTTCGCGCCAGGGGCGGCAGATGCCCGCTCAGGGCGTGAGGCGAGACGCAATTCGGGCGCTGCAGAGGATCTGCTCACATCAGGGGCAGATGCTGCTCATTCGCATCGTGAGGCGAGACGCCATTCGAACAATGCTGTGGCCCCGTTCGCGCCAGAGGCGGCTGCTGCTCGTTCGGCCCGTGAGGCAAACCCTCACTCGCGCTCTGGTGCGGACCCCTTCAGGGCGCCCGTGCCGGCACCGGGTCGCGCGTCCCTAATGGAGGACGTCCACCTCCGAGCCGGTACCTACTTCTTCACCGAGTCCCAGTTCCGCGCCGCGGAGGTGCAGGACTCTCCCTTCCGCGCGGCCCGTGAGGAACTCCAGCTCCAGGGGCCCGTGGTCACCTTCCCGGATGGCGTGCGAATCGTCCTGGGCAGCGAGGGCGGCCGACCCATCCATCGCGGCACCGTCGCGGTGCGTGGCCCTTGCGCGCCTTCGCGTGAGGAACTCCGGGAGCTGGGCCTCACGGAACCCCGGGCCCGCGCCCTGGAGTTCGTCCTCGCCTGGTTCGGACATCCGTTCGACTCCGTCACCTCCGAGCCCCAGTCCGGCGGAGAACCCCGATGGGGCGCCTGGCCCCTGTCAGGACCCGCGCTCATCGCCGCGCTCGCCCACTGGAAGCAGCAGGACCCCGAGGCGTTCGACGCGCGCCTGGGACGGCTGGGATTCGACTCCACGGCCCCGTTCGCTGAAGACCCACGGCTGGTCGCGGCGCTCGCCCGGGCCGGCCGGGAGCGCGGCGCTCAACGGGCGCAGCTCGAGACGCTCGTCACGCACGTGCTCCGCCCCATGCTCGACTCCTGCTCGCAGGCGGAGACCGCCGTGGACGCGCCCGGTGGCCTCTTCGCCTCGGCCCGTGCGCTGGCGCTGCTCTTCCACTCCGAGCTTCGCTTCGGCCGGAGCGGCGTCACGCGGCTCGTGACGCTTGCTCGCGAACGGCCGCAGCCACCCGCCGCGGGAGAACACCTCGCGGAGGACCTTCGCGCCTCCGGCCGCTCGCGCGAGGCCTCCGAGGTCTGGCGCATCCTCACGTCTCCCGAGCTGGCGGACCCCGCCTAGCCCACGCCATGCGGACGCCTCTTCCACCCGGCAGCCATGTGCTGCTCGTGGTCCCCGACCCCAACGCCCCGGCCGAGCCCCAGGCGCGGAACCGCGCCCTGGCCGGCGAGCTCATCCTCAACGGTCAGCGCTACCACCTGGTGCCCGCGGAGGACTCCGCGAGCCCTCCGGCGACGAGGCCCGCGTCCGACGTGCGGCTGCTCACCTCGCGCGAGCTGCAGGTCGTCTCGTGCGTCTGCGCCGGCTGGGGCAACAAGCAGATCGCCACGAAGCTCCACATCAGCACGTGGACCGTGGCGGCCCACCTGCGCCGCATCTTCGTCAAGCTGGGCGTGGACACCCGCGCGGCCATGGTGTCGCGCTGCCTGGGCGCGGTGTCCCTACCACCGACCCCGTGAGGGCCCGCGCGCCGGCGGCGCCACGCTCCGCCGCAGCCCCAGCACGAGCGCCACGTTGGCCTGGGGCCGGCGCACCAGCCGCACGCACTCCGCCGGACAGATGAGCAGCGGCGTCACCCCGGGCCCGTGCCCCGCCACCTTGCTGTCCGAATGCACCACCACCCCCACCGTGATGGCCCCCGCCCGCCGCGAGGGCCCGAAGCGGTAGTCCAACGGACACACCGCCACCAGGTCCCCCAGCCGGAGCGCGTCCAGCCGGTGCCTGCGCACCAGCCGCGCATCCGACAGCTGGATGTCCAGGTCCCCCAGCACGCCCTCGGAACGCCCGAACCCCGAACCCATCAGCTCCGCGGGCACCGTGTGCGTCACGGGGACCACCAGCCGCCCCGCTTCCGTCCGGATGCCCCAGCGCCGCAGCAGCCGGGGCGACAGGTTCAGCGCCCGCACCTGGGGGAAGTCCGGCAGCTCCAGCCCCTGGCCGTACGCGTCCAACTGCACGCGGTCCCCGATGCACAACCGGCGCTTCACCGCGGGCGGGAAGTCCACGATGACGTGGTTGATGCCGCCGTGCTTGCCCACCACCGTGCCCACGGCGCCCCTCGCGGGACCGGTCGTCACGCGCGCGCGGTTGCCCACGCACGCATAGAACATCAGCGCCCGGTTGGAGCCGCCGCGCTGGCCGACGTCGTCCTTCCCCGTGTTGTGCAGCGACACACCCGCTTCCATGTGGTCCGCCGCCAGCCCCACCGCGCGGTCTCCCACGCGGCGGTTGAGCACGATTCCGCCGCTGCCCGGCACCAGCCGGGGCACCCCATCCCGGCCGATGCGGTACGGCGACGCGCGCACGATGGGATGCGACACCTGGCCCGCCACCGCCGAGGCCACCATCCGCGACACGTTGGTGCGCGGCGCCGAGGCGGCCCTCGTGCCCGCCTCCATCAGGGGATGCAGCGGGATGTCCATGCGCGCCTCCCTTCTTTCAGCGAAGCGCCGGCGCGGGGCTGGTGATGCCCAGCGTCTGACGCAGGACAGGCGTCACACCGCGGAACGAGCGGCCATCCGGCGTCATCCGGTACGCGGCGATCCACTCTTCAGCCACCGGGCCCAGCGGCATCACCTCCGTCTGGAAGTCCCTGAAGTCGCGCGTCTTGAACGGGTTGTCCGCGATGAAGTTGAGCAGCAGGCGCCCCGCGTCCGCCATCTTCGAGCGCTGCGAAATCTCCCCCGTGCCGCCCAGGTAGCGCTGCGACACCACTTCAATCACGTCCCACTTGGTGTTCGCGTCGAAGGCCTTCTTGATGTCCGGCGTCTCCATCGCGTCGAGGATGGTCTTGAGGTACTCGCCCACCTCCACCGTGAGCGCCAGGATGTTGCCGTAGGTGGCGCGGTCGATCTGCCAGCGGATGTCCGTGCCCAGCCGCTGGATGGTGGCCTGGCTCGCGAAGGGCCGCTCATTCAGCTGCTGCGAGCCGCGGATGACCTCGCCAATGAGCAGGTCGCGGAAGTACTGCGCGATGGCGGACACGAAGGCGACGAACTCGCGGTGGAAGTTGCGGAACATCACCGCGCCCGGCGGCGCCGCCAGGCTGCCGTAGTTGAACGCGCGCCGGTACGCGAGCTGCCGGTCGCGCGGCTTGTAGCGCAGCGGCTGGTGCTTCTCCATCAGGTACAGCGCCCGCGCGCCGGGGCCCCGCTGGATGCGCATGCGCCCGTCGTGGAAGAGGCGCAGGAGCACGCCCGCCACCTGGAACACCTTCATCCGTTCGTGCTGGTAGATGTAATAGAGCTCCGCGGTCGCGTGGAGCTGCGTCTCGATGACGGACTCGTCGAAGTCCTGGACGAGCACCGGCCGGCTGATGGAGTCGAAGGAGGGCGCTCCCTCCTTGCCCATCCCCATCAGGTCCGAGAAGAGCGACGCCGTGGAGCCGTCGGAGGCGCTGGCGAGCAGCTCCTCCTCCCGGAGCGCGAGCTGCTTCTGCAACTCCGTGCGCTGCTCATCCGACGTGACGTTGGCGAGGACTTCCCGCTTCCACTGCGAGAACAGCCGCTGAAGGGCTTCTGCCGTACCGATGCTCATGGCATGCCACCTGGGTCAATGACGTTGAAGGAAAGGGTTTCCAGTCCGGTGCGCGCCAGGCTCACGGTTTGCGCGCGTGGCGGACATGGCGGCGCGTGTGGCCTGTCTTGGCGTGCCCGTTGACAGGCGCGGGCCGGCTGTCCGCGCCGTGCCGCTCCTTGCCGGCGATGATGCGCTCCACGGCCTTGAGCTGATCCGAGAACGCCTGCTCCAGCTGACGGGCCAGCTCCGGCCCCTGGGCCTCCAGCTGCTGCTTCACGTCCGTCATGATGCGCGCCCGGCTCTTCTCGATGAGCGAGGCCACGTCGTCCATGCTGGCCCCGTTGCCCACCGTGGCGGAGGGAGGCACCTCCCGCTCGCCGCCTTCCGCTTCCATCGGGTGCTCCACGGTGGCCCCCGGGTTGATGATGCGCGGCTCCAGGTCCTTCTCGATGCGGTCCAGCGAGACGCGGATCGGCGGCGGCACCGTGAACGGCTCGCCGGTGTTGCAGTGCGCGCCCTCGGGGAAGCCGTACTTGTGGTTCCGGTCGTCCTCGATCTCCTCCGCCTGGCCGGGCGCCTCCTGGGTCAGCGTCTTCGCCAGCTCCAGCGAGTCCTCCTCCAGGCCGCACTGCTCCCGGAGGAACGCCGGGCTCACGTTGAAGACGTCCACGTTGTCGTCCAGCTGTTCAATCATCTCCTCGTGGAGGTCCACGCGGTTGCCGCCCGGCACCACGGCTTCGTCGTAGTCCAGCAGGAACAGGTCGATGATCCGGTCGATGTGGTAGAGCTTGCGGTCCAGCCGGGCCAGCTCCTTCCAGAACTCCACCGACGTGCTGGGGTCCATCAGGAGGTCCTCGATGAGCTCCTGGGTGTCGTTGCGCTCCTTGAACTTGTCGTTCAGCTCCTGCTCCTTGCCCGTCAGGTCCCGGAAGGTCAGCGGGACGGGGAGCACCAGGTTGAGCAGCCGCGCCCCGGCGTTGGGCCGGTCGAACGAGTCGATGAAGAGCGTGAGCGCCTCCACGAAGGCGGCCAGGGGCGCGGAGGCGCCCTGGACCTTCGCGTTCAGCGCGACGCCACGGCTGGTGCCGCCGGAGTTGGAGAAGCCGTTGGTGGACGTGTCCAGCAAGCTGCCGGCCACGTCCCGCAGGCGCCGCAGTTGGATGAGCTCCACGGGCACCGCGGACGCGATGCCGCGCATGTCCTCGGAGTTCTGCCGGGGCGCGTGGTTCAGGAGCACGTCCAGGAGCCGCGACATGGCATCCGGCCGGACGATGGCGCGCAGGTCCGACTGCCCCCGGGCGCGCAGTTGATCCAACAGCTTGCCGTAGGACGCCTGGCCGTCACCCCAGTCGTCATAGCCCTCCTGGATGGAGGTGGCGGTGAGCTGCTCCAGCGAGTTGATGAGCGCCTCGCGGCGCTGGCGCAGGTCCTGGAGCGCCACCTGGAACACCGTGCCGCCCTTGTCGAAACCCGCGCGGAAGAGCGCCTCGCCCGCCAGGATGCGCAGCAGCGTGGCGTTGTCGTCGATGGTCGCCGCGAGCCGGCCGAACTCCTGGACCACCGTGGGGTTGATCATCCCCACCAGGCGCGCCACGCGCGCGGTGTCCCCCAGCTTGCGGATGGAATAGAAGGCCCGGTCGCGCGACACGGGGTCCACCGCCAGGTTCGCGGCGGCCTCGCCCTCGTCCAGCTCCGCGAGGATGGAGTCGCGCCAGCCGCACACCGGCGCCTTGAAGTCGCGGTTGGAGGCCAGGTTCACCGCGATCTCCAGGTCGTCCACCAGCGCCTTGCGCTCCTGGCGGAAGCGGCGCTGGCCCGGCGAGTCCAGCATGCCGGTCATCGGGGTCATGGCCGGCTCGGGCGTGGCCGAGACGCGGATGGGCTGGCCCCGGCTCTCGTCGTCCAGGCGCGCGGCCGTGGTCGGGTAGAGCTTGCGCAGCGCGTACACCACCGCCTTGGGGTCACGCGCGTCGGACACGCCGAGCTGACGGCGCAGGAACTCGTCGAACTTCGACTTCGCGCTCGAGGCCAACTCGATGGTTGCGGCGGGGCTTCTCCCCTTCACGTTCTCGTACATCGTCCCTCCCTTGAGGTCCTGTCATGCGGCCAGGGTGACGCCCATGCCCGGCGTCCGCGCGTTGCGCGTTCCGAGCTTCACCAGATGATTGAGCACCGTGCGCGAGATGCGCTCGGGTGAGGCCAGCCTCCGTTCGAGCGCCTCACGGCTGGCGCTCACCACGTGGCGCGGCGGGAGCCCCGGCGGGATGTGCCCGCGCGCCAACGACTCCGCGGCCCGGTCGATGCGCTCCTGGTCCGAATGCCAGAAGGGCACCACGTCCACCAACGCGCGCTGCGCCAGGCCCCGGCGGGGCTGGAACGCAATCTCATCCACGACATGCGGGATGAGCCGCGCCGCCGTGTACAGGAGCAGCCGTGGGATGCGCGCGTAGGGCAGCCTCGCGCGGTACAGCCGGTTCCAGTTGTCGCAGACGTCCTTGGCCCGGCGCTGGAAGCCCATGCGCCGGAGCATCTCCGCCTGGATGAACACCCTCAGGAAAGGCGTGGGGTGCGCGCTGAGCGGATGGAACGTCAGCACCCGCGACGACGGGTACGCGAGGAAGTCCTTCATCGAGTGCACCGACGCGGGCCCTCCGAGCAGGCACGCGATGAGGTCCGCGAAGATCTCCTTGTGCCAGCGGCCCCACAGGCGCGTGAGCCACGGGTTGCCGGTGGCGTGCAGCACCCGCCGCTGGAGCGCCACCTGCGTCTCCTGCCAGATGCCCAGGTCGGCCTGCAGGTTGTGGCCGATTTCGTGGAGGATGACGCCCATGCCCCACGGGGCCTCCACGCGCTCGTAGGGCACGCGGATGAGCGGGAAGGGGTTGCGCTCCCCGAGCAGCCGGCTCAGCAACACGCCTCTGCGGAAGGTGGCCGGGGAGAAGCCATGCTCCAGGTAGGTGAGCGGCTTGAGCATCGGGCTGTGCAGCAGGCCCGGCGCGGCCTGCCGCACCGCCTGGAAGCAGTCCACGGCGATGGCGTCGCAGGCGGCCAGCGCCGGCGCGAACCGCGTGCCCCGCTGGCTGAAGACGTCGAAGAAGAGGCCGTAGGCGCGGCGGGCGCGGTCGATTTCGCGCTCCAGCAGCGCGTTGCGCTCCAGCACCTCGTCGGAGCTGAGCGGAGCGTCGCGCAGCTGGCCGTTGAGCCGCGCCAGGGCGCGGCGCACGTCCCGGTCGATTTCGCCCAGGCGCGCGTTGGCCGCGGCGAAGTGCGCGGCGGAGGGGGCATAGGGGACGTCCCGGGGCCGGATGCCCACGTCCTGCGGCGTGAGGCGCGACAGCCGCCCCGCCCGGAACGTGATGCTCTGGACCTTGGCCCGCAGGAACTGCTGAAGCGCGTCCGCCATGTGCCCGCCTCCCCCTTGCCCCTCACGTCCCCCGACTCACCGCACGATGACGCGCACCGGCCCCCGCAGCGTGACGGTCCGCAGCCGGCGCAGGCCGTAGCCTCCCATCATGGGATTCATCCGGCCGCGCTGCCCCATGCGGCGCAGGCCCGCGCGCGCCCGGAGCTGCCGCACGGCGGGGCTCGTCCGGGCCAGGCGGCGCACCACGCGCGGGTTGGAGATGACGCGCGCGCCGATGCGGCGCAGCATCCGCGGCACCGCCTGGGGGCTCGCGCCCTGCTGGCGCACCAGCCGCGTCACCTGCCGCACCACGCGCGTCACCGCCGGCAGGGCCCGCGGGCCGTAGCGCTGGCTGATGCGCGAGGCGAGCTGCGTCGTCATCTGGCCCACCGCGCGTCCCAGCGCCCGGGCCTGCTGGGGCGACTGCCGGCGGCGCGCGGGAGACAGGGTGGAGCGCACCACGTGCCGCGCCGCCAGCCCGCCCAGCACGCGGTTGAAGGCGTCCATGTCCTCGTCGCTCGCGTAGTCACCTGCGGCGTCCGCGAAGGCGTCCATGGCATCCGCGCGGAGCAGCCCTCCGATGGTGCGGCCAATCTCCTGGCCCGCGATGCCGCCCAGCCGGGGCGCGGCCTGGCGGATGAGCCTCATGGCGATGGGCATGGCCCTGCGGCGGATGCGCTGGAAGGTGGGCCCGGCCACGGTGGCGAGCCTTCGCGCGCCGGCCGCCAGGCGGCGGAGGAACTCGTCCTCGTCCTGGGCGTCCATCGCGTCCGCGAAGGCGTCGTCCAGGGCGTTGGGGTTGTCCAGGTCGAAGCCCTCGCCTTCGAAGCCCTCCTCCATGGTGGTGGGGTTCTCCTCGAAGCCTTCGCCCTCGAAGGGGTCCTCCATGGTGGTGGGGTTGTCCTCGAAGCCCTCGGCCTCGAAGCCCTCGTCCATGGGGTTGGGGTTGTCCTCGAAGGGGTCCTCCATGGTGGTGGGGTTGTCCTCGAAGCCCTCGCCCTCGAAGGGGTCCTCCATGCCTTCTTCCTCGAAGCCCTCCTCGCCCTCTGCCAACAGGTCGGACATCTCATCGCCCTGGCCTGAAAACTCATCTTCGAAAGGCTGCGGTTGCATGGGTACTCCTCCTTGTCCTGAAGACTTCGTGAGTGGTGCGACCTAGGCGCGCCGGACGCTCGCGGCGCTGACCGCGGCGATGGGGATGCGGCGCAGCACATGCCGCCGGGCATGCACCCGCCGCGCGGCCAGGCGCGGCGGAACGACGCCCATCGAGGGCATCTGGACCGCGCGCGTGAGCACCCGGCGCCCCGCGCCCTGCACCACCCTCGGCAGGGCGGTGATGGCGCCGCTCGGGCCGCGCAGGCGCAGGTTCCCCGCCGCCAGCCGGGCGATGAGGCGCATCAGCCGCAGGCGCCGGCCCGCGGTGCCCGGCGCCTGACGGCAGAGCCGCAGCAGGAGCTGCTCCACGCCACGCGCACGCGCGCGCAGGACGCCCTGTGCGGCGCCACCGAGCGCGGTGCTCATGGGCACCGCCTGCCGCGTCACCACCCGCGCCGCGAGCCCCGCGCCCAGGGGCAGGGCCACGGCGGCCGGCACCTGCCGCGCATCCGCCATGTCCGCCAGCGCATCCAGCGACGCGTCATCATCCGCGCCGTCGCCGCGCAGAATGGAGGACGCGATGCGCCCGCCCACGCCTGGAATCAGGCCACCCACCGCCCCCGCGAGCGCACCGCGCAATCCCTGTCCGCGCAGCAGCCCCTGCGCCGCGCCAATGCCCGCCGCCACCACGCGCCCCCACGGCCCCGCGAGCCCCGCCACGCGCTGGACCACCGGCAGCGCGCGGGCAATCAGCGGACCCGCGCGGCGCAGCGCCGCGGCCCCCAGCTGGCCCGCCCGCCGCACGCCCCGGGCGATGCCGCGCGCGGCGCTGCGGATGCGCCGGGTGACGCGGCGGAAGAAGGCCTCGGCGTCATCAGCGTCCATGGACTCCAGCACGAAGGGGTTGAGCGTCCGCGCGAGCGTCACCGCGGCGGGACCGGACACGAGCCGGTTGCTCGTGCTCGGCACGAACAGGCCGCTGGTCGGGCTTGCCTCGAACCCCTCGAAGCCGTCCTCCTCCAGGAAGGCGTCCTCGGCCTCGGCCTCGGCGAACAGCTCCTCGAAGCCGTCATCCTCGAAGCCCGTGGGCTCGAAGCCCGTCGGCTCGAAGGGGTCCGCCTCGAAGCCCTCCGCCTCGAAGCCCTCCAGCTCGCTGAACTCATCCGCCAGGTCCTCCAGCTCCTGGAGGGCATCCGCGCCCTCCCAGGGGTCCATGGCGTCGAGGGACTCCACATCGGACAGGTACTCAGCGCTGGTCATCGCTCCCCCTCGCAGGTGAGACCTCCACCCTTCACGGGCCGCAAGTTGGAGAAGGCACTCGGGGAGTGACAGTCACTCGTTTGAGCTAGTGCTGGCAGAATCCCGGGCGACATGACCCTGGAAGAGACGATGCGGGAGTTGGAGCGGCTGGGCACGGAGCAGACGCGGAAGACCTATCTGCGCCACGGCGCTCCACAGCCGCTGTCCGGTGTGAACTTCGGTCCGTTGACGGTGTTGAAGAAGCGCGTTGGCACGGACGCGGCGCTCGCCCGCGCGCTCTGGGCGTCGGGCCACACGGAGGCGCGGCTGCTGGCGACGATGGTCGTGGACGCGCCCGCGATGCCCTGGAAGGAACTGGACGCCTGGGCGAAGGGGCTGGACTGGCACACGCTCACGGACGTCTTCGTGACGAACGTGGTGCTGCGCTCACCGCATGCGGCGAAGGCGCTGACGTGGACACAGTCGAAGTCCGAATGGGTGGGGCGGGCAGGGTGGCAGAGCCTCGCCGCGCTCCTCATGAAGACGAAGGTGCTCGCCGGGGAGGACCTGCTGCCGTGGGTGAAGCGGATTGAACAGGAGCTGCCCGGCGCGAAGAACCGCGTCCGCGAGGCGATGAACAGCGCGCTCATTGCGGTGGGCTCCACCGGAGGCGCGGTCCAGACCGCGGCGCTCGCGACGGCGAAGCGGCTGGGCCGGGTGGAGGTGGACCACGGCGACACGGCCTGCGAGACGCCGGATGCCGCTCAGTACATCCAGAAGATCCAGGCCCGGAAGGAGGCGAAGCCCAAGAAGACCGCCGCCAAGAAGCCTGCGGCCAAGAAGGCTCCGGCCAGGAAGCGCACGCGGGCCCGGGCCTGAACTCGGGCCCGGGCGCACGGCACCGCTTCAGCGGCTCAGTTCTTCACGCACGCGGCCTGGCCACCCGCGTCCTTGTACGCCTTCACGCGCTTCACCAGGTTGCCGCCGTCCGTCTCCGGCGTGGTCTGCTCGTCATTGCCCGCGCCGAAGAGCATGCCCACGCCGCCCGCCGCGGCCACTTCGCCCGGGTGGGTGAGGAAGTAGTCCACGCGGTTGTCGCGCCACTTCTGGTTGGAGTTGGGCAGGGACATGTTGCCCACCGGGAGCTGCCACCAGATGTGCGGCTTGTTCAGCCGCGTGGACACCGCCTTCGCCCAGGTGAGCGCCTGGTGGAAGTGCGGCAGCTTGCGGTTCTCCGGATCCCACCAGACCGCGCTGCCCGTCGTCTGCTGGTACCAGCCCGCGTCGCGGTCGGACGCCTCCACCGTGACGAAGTCCGTGTCGCCCGCGCCCACCGACAGGAGGAAGTCCGCGACCTTGTTCGCCTCGCCCGCCACGTCGAACGACGCGTCCGTGTTGCCGGAGACGTCCGTCTTCGTCGCCCACGCGCTCGCGTGCAGGCCCACCTTCGCGTTGGGCGCGTACTTGCGCACCATGGCGATCATGCACCTGCCCAGACCCGCGCCGTTGTTCTCCTGGGTGCCGCAGTCCGTGGGGTTCGCCGCCTTCACCGCGACGGGCGTTGACTGCGCCTTGCCGTCCTTGGGGAAGAACTGGAGGTAGGCCCACATGTCCGGCTCGATTTGCAGCAGCGCCTTCTCCTGGCCCACCTGCTTCAAGAGGAAGCGCCAGTCCGCGAGGTAGCGCCCCAGGAACGCCGAGTCGTTGAGCGCCTTCAGCTGCGCCTCTCCCTCGGCGAAGCCGCTGGCCTGATACGCCTCGTAGTAGGTGATGAAGGGAATCTGCCCGTTCTGCTGCGCGGACTTGATGAAGTCGCGCAGGTAGGCACCGGGCGGCTCCTGGTCGTACTGCCAGCAGCCCCACCACCCGCAGCCGCCTGCGTCGTTGGCGCAAGACGCGCCGTCAGAGGTGCACCCGGACGCGCACGAGTTGCACGCGTCCTTCGAATCGAACAGGCCCGCCGCGAGGTACAGGTAGCGCACGTCGAAGGGCGCGGCCTTCGCGGTGTCGTCCTCCATCTTCGCGCCCACCAGCACCGTGTTCTTGCCCAGCGTGGTGAGGAACTTCGCGCCCAGGCACTCCGAGCCGTCGCCCGGCGTCACCCCGGGCCCATCCGTGCCCGGCCCGGGCTCATCACCCGGCTCACTCGAATCCGAACAGCCCGCCACGGCCAGCAGGCTCGCGGCGAGGAACGGCCAACACTTCCGACGAAACAGGGCAGGGGTCCGCATGATGTCCAGAACTCTACTCCGCCCCCGTCCCCCCATGCCCTTCACCGCTGGGAGCTTTTCCCACCCTTCCCAGGAAGTCTTGAGTCACGCTCGCCCCACCGGCCCCCGGCCGGCCTTCCCCCGAGGTGTGCGTGATGAAGCTCCGTTTGTACGTGCTGTTGGTACCCGCGCTGCTGGCGGCCGGCTGCGGTCCCCTGGATGAAACCCCCGAGCCTGTCATCGACGAGCTGACCGGGCAGGTGCTCCAGGAGGCGACGACGAAGTACGACATGCACCGCCTGCTGGAGGACTCGGACGTCACGGGTGGGACAGGCATCACGCCGGCGCAGGTGCAGGCGTTCCTCCAGCAGCAGGGCTCGTACCTGGCGGGCTACACGGACCCGGCCTACGGCAAGACGGCGGCGACGCTCATCGTGGAGCGCTCGCGCGCGAGCAACATCAGCCCGCTCTACATGCTGGCGCGCATCCAGGGCGAGTCCAGCCTCATCCAGAGCGGCACGTCCACCAACCTGAGCAAGGCCACGGGCTGTGGCTGTCCGGACACCAGCGGCTGTGACGCGCAATACGTGGGCTTCGGCAAGCAGGTGGAGTGCGCGGCGAAGAAGATGCGCGGCTACCTCACCGACCTGGAGGCGGGGCGCGCCACCATCTCCGGCTGGAAGACGGGCGTGACGAAGTCCACGTCCGACCCGTGCTCGGTGAAGCCGGTGAACCACGCCACCGCCGCGCTCTACACGTACACGCCCTGGGTGGGCGCTTACGCCATCCAGTGTGGCCGCACCACGGTGGGCGGCTCGTCGCTGATGGCGTCCATCTACAACCGCTACAAGACGGCGTACCCGTGGACGCTCACCACCGCGGAGGGCTGCTACTCCGGCACGGTGGACGCCACGGTGCCGGAGGGCTCGTGCGTGCAGAGCTCTTCGGACGCGCTGTGGCGCCAGTGCTCGCAGGGCGTCTTCATTGGCGGCACCACCACGAAGCCGTCCAACTGCAACGTGTCCTTCCCGTACTGCGTCTCCACGCGCCTGGGCCGCGGCGTGCCCGTGCGCACCTGCGTGCAGGTGAGCACCACTCTCTGGCAGCAGTGCGGCGCGGAGGGCGTGTGGCGGGACGCGCCGGGCGCGGGCACCACGGGCGTGGGGCCCGTGGGCACGTGCTACGCGGCGTATTCGCTGTAAAGCGTCACACCGCCGCCCGGACGGGACTCACGCGTCCGGGCGGTCAGTAGTCCTTGGTCCAGATGAGGTCCAGGCCGCCGGAGCGCGCGTCGCCGTACATGCCTTCCAGGCTCCAGCGCGGGCTGAAGAGGTACTGGAAGCGCACGGCGTTGGCGTTCTCCCCCCGCTGGAGGTTGGCGCCCACGCGGCCGGTGTAGCCCACGTAGATCTTGTCCGTCACGTACGTGCCCACCTCCAGCTTGGTGCCGGCGATGCCGTTGTCACCCGCTTCGATGGAGAGCACGTCCAGGGGCAGCTTCGCGGCGATGGCCTTGCGCGCCTCGTTGGCGACGAACGAGCCCACCACGGAAGCGGCCTGCGCGCCCGCATTCATGGACGCACCGGAGCCGCGCTCCAGCGTGCGCCGGCCGGTGGCGAGCAGCGTGTAGATCTCCGACTCCGGCAGGGCCGGCTCGCTCGTCGTCTTCAGCGTGACCTCCTTGCCCTGGCCGCGCACGGTGACGAAGACGGTGACGTTCGCGTTGTCGTTGCGGTGCTCGGCGGTGACGTTGATGTACGGCATCAGCACGGGGCCGGTGAAGCGCACCTGGCTGTCGCGCTGCACGTCGAAGCGGCGGCCCAGCACGTCCACGCGGCCCAGGAGCACCATCACCTCGCCGAACATGCGCGCCTCGTTGGCGTACTCGACGCGGAAGCCCTCGGACAGGCCCAACTGGACGTTGAGGTCCGTGCCGCGCACCCACAGGTTTCGGGGCGCGTTGATGTTCACCCAGAACTGACGCTGCGGCGCCTCCTCCTCCTCGCCTTCCTCCGCCAGGGCCTCGGCCTCCGCCTGAGACGTGGGGCCGCCCGCGCCGCCGCTGCCCACGGTGGGCTCCGGGTTGCCGGGCATGCCGGGCGAGTCCGGAGCGTTGCGCGGGTCTTGCGCCTTCTGCGACGTGGCCACCTGCGTGGGCGCCTTCTCCTTCTTCTTGCGCTTGTCCACCGGCACGCCGTTGCGGACCATCACCACGTCCACGGGGCGCTCCAGGGGCTGGAGGTCCTTGCGCTTGGCCTCCGGCAATTCGACGTGGGCCTCCGGGATGGACAGCTCGCTGATGTTCACCAGCCGCTCGGTGAGGCTGCCCTTCATGGACAGGTTCAGCGTCAGGAGGGCCATGAGCTGGTCCTCCACCACGATGGGCAGGTTCTTGGTGTGGCCCTTGCCCTCCAGCACGAACTCGCCGCTCTTGCCCTGGCGGTTCGCGGTGGCCGTCAGCTCCAGCGTGCCGTTGCCGGACTTCGCGGTGAGCTTCTTGAGGTCGATGCGCTCCTGCGACGCGTTCAGCGCGAGCTGGATGTCGTGGTACTCGCCGAAGCCCATCAGCCCCAGCCGGCCGTCCTTCCACTGCAGGTCGCCCTTGAAGGTGGGCGCGCCCACGGTGCCGCCCAGGCTCGCGTCCGCCTGCATGATGCCGCCCAGCGAGCGCACGTACGGGGAGATGCCGGAGAGGAACGTCGGGTCGAAGCGGCGCGCGCGCAGCGACACCTCCACCGGCGCCCGCTCCGCCTTCTTCGCGGGCCCCTGCGCGGACTGGAACGCGGGCAGCGACAGGTCCAGGTCCAGGGTGCCGCCCAGCAGCAGCGACCCGCCGCCGGGCGCGGTGAGCATCGCGTCGAAGAGGGACTTCGCCTGCGAGTAGGAGTAGTGCAGCCGCGCCTGGCCCAGCGCCGTCTGCGCCACGCCCAGGCCCTGCATGCCCGCGTTCAGCTCCAGCTCCGGAGCCTCCGGCGTGCCGCGCGCCACCAGCTCCATGGACAGCACGCCCTGCGGCCCGCGGTTGCCCTGCGCGGGCTCCACCGCCATGCCGGGAATCTCACTCAGGGGCACGGGCCCCACGCGCCCCTTCATGCGGAAGGGCACGCGGCTGACCACCTCGCGGTCCTGGAGCGCGGCCAGCGGCGCCAGCACGCGCGCCTCCAGCGTGGCCAGCGGTCCGTTGGGGCGCTGCACGTCCAGCGTCAGCTTCACGTCCTCGTTGCCCGCCAGCGCCAGGGCGGTGCCGTTGAGGGGCGGCAGGCCGTTGGCGGTGACGCCCTTGGCCTGCATCTCCACTCGGCCCTGCGGCGCGAGCGCGCTTCCGTTCACGTCCGCCTTCAGCGTCAGCGTGCCGGCCGGCTTGTCCACGCCCTCCGCGCCTTCCAGCAGCTTCAGGGGCAGCTCCGCCACCAGCGCCTCCAGGTGCAGCGGCGCCTCCAGCGCCTGCGCGGGCGTGGGCGGCTTCGCGATGACCGCGCCCAGCGTGAAGGGCGTCTTCACCAGGACCCAGGCCTGCGGCGCCACGCCCTTCACGTCCAGCCGCGCGCCCAGCGTGGCGTCGTTCGCGTCGGAGTTCGCGTGCAGCTCGAAGCCCAGCGCCTGCGCGAAGAGCGCCTCCGGCCGGCCGGGGTAGCGCATGTCCGCGCCCACCACCTTCAGGTCCAGGCGCGGGTCCTTCGCGGAGCCGTTCACCACCAGCGTGCCGGTGATTTGACCGGAGGGGCCGGGCGGCTGGTTCGCCAGCTTCAGCACCTCCGCGACGTCCAGCCGCTCCAGGTTCACCGTCAGGGACACCGGCTCGTTGCGCCGGCGCAGCACGCCCTGCACGGGCACGTCGAACTTGGAGGACACGCGCGCCGCGTTCAGCTCCGCGCCCAGCGTGCCGGTGGCGCGGTCCTTCACGTACTGCGCCTTCACCTGGAGCCCCAGGCCCTCGTAGCCGCGCGCCTTGCCATCCGCGAGCGTGAGGTCCACGTCCGCGTCCGGCCGGGCCATGCGGCCCTTCGCCGCGACATGGCCGGACAGCGTGCCGCCCAGGCCCAGGTCCTCCGGCACCGCGATGCGCGGCAGCTTCGACAAGTCAAAGGCGCCCAGGTCGATGCGCGCGTCCACGCGCTCGCCGTCCTTCACCGCGGCGATCTTCAACGTCTGCGGCCCCGACGCGAGCGCCAGCGGCGGCTCCAGCGCGATGCGCCCGCCCCCGAAGGCCAGGTGCGTGGGCTGCTGGAGCGTCCAGGTGGCCTCCGGCCAGGACAGCGAGAAGGCGCGCATGGCCAGCCCCTCGTTGTCCTCGTCCACCGTGCCCTCCACGCCCAGCGCGAGCTTCGCGTCGCCGTCCACGCGCACGCTGGCCTTCAGCTCGCGGTTCTGGTCGGTGGTGAGCGCCAGCGACAGGTCGCGGAACGTCTTGCCCGCGGTCTTCAGCTCGCTCACCAGCACGGTGGCGTCGGTGGTGAGCGGGCGGGTGACGTCCGGCACGCTCGCCTTGAGCGACAGGTCCTGGATGGCGATGTCGCCGTAGTTCAGCGCCACGAAGTTGCCGTCCGCCTTCACCCCTGGCGAGCGCGGCGGCCCCCGCACCTGGAGCTCCAGCGAACCGCTGCCGGACATGGGCGGCACGGTGCCGCCGGGCAGCAGCTTGTCCAACGCCTGCGACAGGAGCTTCAGGTTGCCCGCGGACAGGCTGCCGCGGGCCTCCAGCGCCTTCGCGGTGCCTTCGCCGGACGCGACGAACGCCGCGCCCGGCATCATCACGCGCAGGTTGGCCACGTTGTAGCGGCCGTCCTTGGCGCTGGCCTTCATCTCGATGGGGCCCACCGACTGGCCGCGGAACTCGGACGGGGTCACCGTGAGGGCCACGTCGCCGTCCAGCGTCTCCACGCTGTCGCCGCCGCCGTGCGCGACGAGGTCCGCGGCGATGTTGGTGGGGATGCCGTTCTCCATCAGCTCCGCCAGGTTGACCCCGCGCGCCTTCACGGTGGTCTCCGAGGTGCGGAACGTCTTGAGGTTCACGTCGCCCGTGAGGTCCAGCGTGGCCTTGCCCGCGGACGCGCCCAGCCGCGCCTTCGCGAGGTCGCCGTCCATGGACGCGGTGCCCTTCGCTTCGATGGGCACCACCAGCGGGTACGCGGGCACGAAGGCCTTCACCGGCTCGGGCGGCACGGCCAGCCGGCGCAGCTCCACGGCCGCGGCCGTCTCACCGGTCTGCTTCGCGCCCAGGTCCGCCTCGATGCCCGCGAGCCCCAGCTGCGCGTCCACCTGGCGCACCACGTCCTTGCCCTGGCCCTTGAGCACCAGGCGAACGGGCCCCTTCAGCGGACGGGTGAGACCGCCCGTGGCCTGGAGGTCCGCGGCGAAGTCCATGTCCGCCAGCGCGTAGTGGCCCTCACCCTTGGCGCCGAGCTCCTCCAGGCGCACCTGGCGCTCGCCGCCGTCCGGCAGCTCCTGCTGGAAGTCCACGTAGCCGTGGCTCAGCTCGAAGTCCTTGAGGTTGATGCGCAGGGCGCTCTTGCTTTCGGTGGGCGGCTCCTCGGGCTTGGGCTCCCGGGGCTCCAGCGCGCGCATCAGGTTGAGGCCGCGCTCGTCCTGCACCAGGTACAGGCGGGGCGTCTCGATGCGGACCTTGGTCAGGTCCACCTGCTGGCCCAAGAGCGGCGACAGGTTCAGCCGCGCCTCCACGCGGGCAATCTCGGCCGCCAGGTCGCCTTCGGGCGTGTAGAGCTTGATGCCGGTGAGGACCGCGCCGTTGAAGTCCAGGTCGAACCCGCCCAGCTCCAGCCGGCCGGCGAACTGCTTGTTCGCCAGGTCCACGCCGAAGCGGGCGATGCGGGCGGAGCCGCCGGGACTGGTGGCGTACACGAGCACGCCCGCCACCAGCAGGACGATGAGCCCCAGGAAGCCAAGCAGTCCCCACAGAAGCCGCCGTCCCCAGCGCTTGCGCCGGTGGGGCGGGGCGGAGGGGGCGGGGGTCGTGGGTTCGCTCAAAACGCCTCTCCGATGGAGATATGGACCGCGCAGAGCCCTTCCGGGGCACCCGCGTACGCTGCATCAGCGGATGTCGAGGTCTGACCGAACTTGCGCCCGAAGCCCAGGCATCCACCAGAGGACGGATAGATGTATCCGGGATCGCTGACGGGCAATCCCCGCCCGATGTTCAAGCGCCGGGCGATGTCCAGTCGGATGGGGCCCACCACCGTGAGGTAGCGCAGGCCGGCGCCCACCGCGTGGTAGTGCTCGGGACCGAACAACTTGGGGCCGTTCTTGTCGAACAGCGCCTCCGTGCCCACGAGGCCGGAGTCATAGAAGATGGCGAGCATCAGGCTGTCCGTGAGCATGTAGCGCAGCTCCACGGAGCTCTCGAAGAGGCTGTTGCCGCCCACGGGCACGGTGTCCCAGGAATCCAGGATGGGGTTGCCGTTCGCGTCCAACAGGACGTTGCCGTCGTCGTCCTCCTTGTAGGTCGGCGCGAGCGGCGTCATGGGGGACAGCCGCTGGCCGTTGAAGCCGCGCATCGCGGTGGCGCCGCCGGAGAAGAAGCGGGTGACGATGGAGCTCTGGCCGCCGCCCGCCGGGTTCAGCGTGCCCCCGCGCAGCTTCACCGCGAGCGTCAGGTCCTTGTTCTCTCCAATGGAGTGGTAGTAGCGCAGGTCCGGCAGCAGCCGGACGTAGGTGTACTGCCCGAAGAAGGGGCCGCCGCCCTTCTGGATGGAGAAGCCCACGTAGTAGCCGTCGCGCGGCTCGGTGCGGTCGTCCCGCCGGTCCCAGGCGAACGCAATCTCCAGGAAGCTCAGCGCCTGGTCGCAGACCTCCTCCGTCGTCTTGCAGCCCAGGGTGATGGGCGGGACGCCCTCCTCCAGGTTCACCTGCCCGGTCAGCCGGTAGAGCTGCAGGTTGTACGAGGGGAAGACGGAGAAGGACGGGTGGGGCGTCCAGATGACGCCGGTCTTCAGATAGCCGCCGTAGAACGAATAGGCCTGCTGGAGGCCCTTCTCCGCGGTGACGGAGGCCTGCAGGGCCAGGTCGCGGAAGAGGAAGCGCGGCTGCTCGAACTCCGTGGTGAAGGTGAAGACGGGATCATCATCGGAGCCCTTGTCATCGCGGAGGGCCGC
This sequence comes from Corallococcus sp. M7, assembly GCF_054512695.1. Taxonomy (NCBI): domain Bacteria; kingdom Pseudomonadati; phylum Myxococcota; class Myxococcia; order Myxococcales; family Myxococcaceae; genus Corallococcus; species Corallococcus sp. M7. The sequence continues at coordinate 8,778,994 of NZ_CM137252.1, read as the reverse complement.
CAGCACGTTGGGGATGAACGCGTAGCCCAGGCGTCCGCGCAGCGTGAGCCTGCGCAGGCCGCCGCGGAAGTTGCGGTTGGTCCACTCGCCCAGGATGCGGCCCTCCTGCCGCGCGGCGTCCACGCCGATACCGCCGCCCAGCCGCAGCGAGTGGAAGGGCGACTCGCGCACGTCCACCACCACCGGCACCGTGGCGTTCTGCCGGTCCGGCGCGCCCCGGTTCACCTTCACCGCGCCGAACACGCCCATGCGGAAGACGCGCGCCTGTGCCTCCGCCAGCGCCGCCTCGCTGAAGTAGGCGCCCTTGATGACGGCGCCCTGCGCCTGCTCGATGATGCGGCGGGGCGGCACCTGCGGGTTCGCGTCCGTGGCGATGAAGATGTTGCCGAAGCGGTAGCGCAGGCCCGGGGCGATCTGCAGGTCCACCACGGCCTTCTGCGTGGCCACGTCCACGCGCACCTCGCCGCCGACCTCCGCCTCCGCGTACCCCAGGTCCTTGAGCCGCTGGAGCACCAGCTCCTTGGTGGTCGTCCACGTCTCCTCGCGGAACACGTCGCCGGTCTTCACCGGCAGCTCCTCCAGGATGCGCTCCCGCTCGCGCTGCGAGGGCTGGTCCGGCCCCTCGCCCAAGGACTCCAGGCCGTGCGTTTCGATGCGGTCGATGACGGTGGGTGCGCCCTCGTTGACCACCACCTTGAGGCGCACGGCCTTGTCGCCATCCGGGATGACCTCGTTGGACTCCACCTGCGCCTGGTAGAAGCCCTCCGCCTGGTAGAAGCGCTCGATGCGGCGCAGGTCCGCCTGCCACGCGTTGGTGTCGAAGTAGTGCGCCTTGCCGAAGGGCCAGAACGCGTACCAGGGCGTGGAGGACGTGAGGATGCGGTCCTTGATGTCCCCGTCGTCCACCTGCTTCGCCCCTTCGATATCCAGGGACTTCACCTTCGGGCCGGTGGGCTGATTGGAAGTGGTGGCGCACGCCGTGAGCAGCACGGCCAGCGCGAGGGGCACGGCGGAGCGGAATCGGAGGAGTCGGACGTCGGCCACGTCACGTTTCTTAGCGGATGGCCAGCCCCTGACGCGTTTCGCAATGTTTCTTTGTGCAGCGAGTGTCGCATTCCACGACCTCGGGGACGGGGTCAGTGTCCGCCAAACCCCCGGGTTCCGCCGTGGCGCGTGCAACCGGGCCCGGGGTGCGTCAGATTCGGGCCCCTATGGTCCGGCGAATCGCACTCCTGCTGTCGGCCACGCTGGTGCTCGCCACCGGCTGCGGCGTGAGCGAAGACGAAGTGGTCCAACTCAAGGAGGGAGAGAACCTCTCCGACACGCCGTACTGCGGCTCGCTCGGGTGCGCGGATCCGTTCCGCTTCTGCGCGGAGCTGTTCCTGGAGTTCGGCCGCTCGCCGCCCCTGTGCGTGGTGGACAACATCTGCGAACGGCTGGAGTGCGCGAAGGCGGGCCGCCGCTGCGCCGTGTTCGACGGCTTCCCCGGCCAGGTGAAGTGCATCGAGGACAACGGCCAGTAGGGCAGGGGCCGTCGTCCAGAAACCCCGGGGCGGAAGGCCCCGGGGCGGATGTTTCACGCTAGCGGCGCGACGAGGCGGTGAGCCACGCCAGGCGCTCCGCGGCGTCCTTCGTCTGCGGCTCCGTCAGCAGCGCGTCCGTGTTCTGCGCGATGCGGTAGGCCCAGTTGGCGTCGCCCATGGTGCCGGGCAGGTTGATGCGGTCACGCGTGCCCAGCACGTCCTGCCACGGCAGCACGCACAGGTCCGAGCCCGCGTTGAGCGCGGCGGCCAGCGTGGCGCGGTGGATGTCCGGGGTGAACTCGCGCGTCAGCGCCACGCCCTGGAACTCCGGCCACGCGCGCGCGGCGTTCTGGCGCTCGTGCTCCTGCGCCTGCTCCCACCACTCCGCCTGCGGCTCCGTGTCGTGCGTGCCGGTGGTGACCAGCGACACGGCGGGGAACTGGTGCGGGTCGCGGTAGGTGTTGTCGTCGCGCTCCCAGCGCAGCACCCGGTAGCCGGGCAGCTTCAGGTCCGCCAGGATTTGACGCACGAACGGGGGAATCACGCCCAGGTCCTCGGCGACGATGCCCGCGCCCTCCGACAGGAGCCGGAAGTGCTTCTCACCCTGGCGGCGCCAGGTGGGCTCGTCCCCGGGGACGAAGTAGCCGGTGGGGTTCTTCTCGTCGCGGATCCACTGGCGGAAGTAGCCCACCGCGTGGTCCACGCGGCGCAGGTCGTAGTAGCTGGCCGCCTTGGCCGCGCGCTTCTTCAGCCACGCGTAGTCGTCCTTCTCCATCGCGGCGAAGTCGAAGTAGGGCAGGCCCCAGTCCTGGCCCGTGGCGGAGAAGTCGTCCGGCGGCACGCCCAGGCGCGCGTCACGGCGCAGGATGTCCGGGTGGGCCCAGCAGTCGGAGCTGTCCTGCCCGATGATGAAGGGCTCGTCGCCGCACAGCAGCACGTCCTTCGCCTTGGCCTGCGCGCGGACCTGGTTCCACTGCGCCTCCGCCAGCCACTGGAGCCAGGCGTGGTAGCGCACGCGGCGCTCCAGGCCTTCCTTCTGGATGGCGAGCAGCGCGTCCGGCTGGCGCGTGCGCAGCCCCTCGGGCCACTGCCACCAGGGACGGCGGTCCTCCTTCTCGCTGATGGCGGTGAAGAGGGCGTAGCTCTCCAGCCACTCGCCCTGCGCCTCGCGCCACTTCTGGAACTCCTGGGCGCGCGGCGTGCGCGGGGCCCACTCGTGCTTCTCGAAGTGGTCGAACGCGCGCGCGAACGCGGCGTCCTTCAGCGGGAACACCAGGTCGTAGCGCACGCGCGCCGCGGCGCGGGCCTCCGCCAGCTGCTGCTTCTGCGCGTCGCTGAGCGCGCCCTCGCCGCCGGTGGCCTGGAACTCCGGCACCTGGTTCAGGTCGATGAAGAGCGGGTTCAGCCCGAACGCGGACCGAGTGGCGTACGGGCTGGGGTCGCCGGGCGCGGTGGGGAGGAGCGGCAGCACCATCAGCATTCGCTGACGCGCGGCCTTCATCCAGGAGAAGAGTCCGTCCATGGCACCGAAATCACCGATGCCGAAGTCCGTTCGCGAGCGCAGGGAGAAGAGAGGCAGCAGGAGACCGGAGAGCCGGCCAGGAGTGGACATGATGCGGCGCAATCTGCCCCAGCCCCGGGCCGGTGTGAACTGCTGTCGCGGCGCGGTGCACACCCGCCTGCTTGTCGGGCCCGCCATCGGTCCCGAGACGCTCAATGGTTGACGAACACCCCCATGAGGCGGGAAGGACCGCCCCCGTGAAACCGCTTCCCCTGTCCTTCTACGCCCGGCCCACCCTGGAGGTGGCGCGCGACCTCTTGGGCACCCTGCTGGTGGTGGACGGCGTCCGGGGCCAGCGCGTGGGCCGCATCGTGGAGGTGGAGGCCTACCTGGGCGAGCACGACCTGGCCTGCCATTCGTCCAAGGGCCGCACGCCGCGCACGGAGGTGATGTTCGGGCCGGCGGGGCGCTCGTACGTCTACCTCATCTATGGAATGCACCACTGCTTCAACGTGGTGACGGACGCGCCCGGGGTGGCGGCGGCGGTGCTGGTGCGGGGCGTGGAGCCGGTGGAGGGCATCCCGCCCGGCGAGCGGACGGACGGGCCGGGGAAGCTGTGCCGGGTGATGGGGGTGAACCTGAACCACAACGGCCTGAAGCTGGACTCGGAGGGGCTGCATCTGCTGCCGGGGACGCCGGTGCCGGACGCGCGGGTGGAGCGGGGGCCGCGTATCGGCGTGGAGTACGCCGGGGAGTGGGCCGCTGAACCCTTCCGGCTGTGGGACCGGGACAGTGGACACGTCAGCCGCTTCGTCTCCCGGCGGCCTCGCCGTCGGCCTTGACGCGGAACGTTTCGACTGGTTGGGTGGGAAACGCCATGTCCCAAGAGGCTCCCCAGGAAGAAGACCGGCAGGAAGAAGACCGGCGGCTCCTGACGCGGGCCCAGGACGGCGACGTGTCCGCCTTTGAGGCCCTGGTGGGCCTGCACCAGGACCGGGTCTACGGCCTGGCGCTGCGGATGACGCGCTCGGAGGCGGATGCGGCGGAAATCACCCAGGACACCTTCCTGTCCGCCTATCAACACCTGAAGGATTTCCGGGGCGAGGCGGCCTTCGGGTCCTGGGTACACCGCATCGCGGCCAACCATGCCCTCATGCGCCTGCGTCACCGCCGGGTGGCCCAGGCGGCGGAGGCGGAGCTCCAGGCCCCTGAATTCACGGAGCGGGGCACCCTGGCGGACTACCCCGTCACGGACTGGAGCCGGGACGCCGAGGAGAAGGCGCTGGACGCGGAGCTGGGGCAGGCCATCCAGCAGGCGGCCGACCGCCTGCCGGAGGGCTACCGGGAAGTCTTCCTCTTGAAAGACGTGGACGGCCTCAGCTACGAACAGATCGCAGAAGTGACGGGGGATTCCATCCCCGCCATCAAGAGCCGCCTGCACCGGGCACGGCTCGCGCTGCGAGAGGCCATCGACCTGTTCTACAACCGGGACAATCGCGGGGTGTGAAACCCCCAGGGCGCCTCGGCATCTTCGAACTGGAACGAGGGGAGCCGCAGCCAGCCGAGGTTCGGATGTATACCTGCAAAGATTCCATCAACCTCCTGCTGGAGTTTCTCGAAGGTGAGATGCCAGAGGAGGAGGCGCGGCACCTGCAGGAGCACCTGTCGGGCTGCAAGCCCTGCGAGGAATTCCTCAGCACCTATCGGGCGACTCCCGGCCTGTGCAAGCGCGCCATGGCGCTGAAGATGCCCCGGGAAGTGTCAGCGAAGCTGACCGAGTTCCTGCGCTCGAAGATCAAGTCCTGCTCGTGAACCTGAAACAACTGTCGCTGCCGGAGTTGGAAGCGGCGCTCGCGCCGGCCCAGCCGTCCGCGACCGCGGTCCGCAAGGTGTTCGCGGGCGTCTTCGCCCACGCCCGTCCCACGGTGGATGCCGTCGCGCTGGCGCCCCAGGTGCCGCGCCGTGTCGCGGACCTGCTCCGCGCCCAGGCCCAGATGCCGTCCCTCAAGGTGGTCGAGCGGCGGCAGGCGGAAGACGGCTTCGTGAAGTACCTCTTCGAGTCGCCGCTGGGCGGCCGCATCGAAGCGGTGCGCATCCCCATCTTCGAGGAGAAGTACGTCGTCTGCGTGTCCAGCCAGGTGGGCTGTGCGCTGGCGTGCGACTTCTGCATGACGGGCAAGCTGGGCTTCCAGCGCAACCTCCAGACCTGGGAGATTCTGGACCAGGTGATGCAGGTGCGCGCGGAGGCGGACCGGCGCGTGGGCGGCGTGGTGTTCATGGGGATGGGCGAGCCGCTGCTCAACTACAAGGAGACCATCCGCGCCGCGCAGATCCTGTCGCACCCGGCGGGGTTCTCCATCTCCGGCACGGCCATCACGTTCTCCACGGCGGGGCACGTGCCCGCGATTCGCCGCTACACGAAGGAAGGGCACCCGTTCCGCCTGGCGTTCAGCGTGACGAGCGCCATCCCGGAGAAGCGCGCGAAGGTGCTCCCCATCGAGAAGACGCACCCGCTGCCGGAGCTGATTCAAGCCATCCGCGAGTACAGCGAGGCGCGGCGCGAGCGGGCGATGATTGCCTACGTGGCCATCCAGGGCTTCAACCTGGAGCGCGAGGACGCGGAGGCGCTGAAGGCGGCGTTCGAGGGCATCCCCATCAAGGTGGACCTCATCGACGTGACGGATCCGACGGGCAAGTACCTGCCGCCCACGGCGGAGGAGTTGAGCGCGTTCCGGGACCACCTGCAGATTCTGAAGGCGCCCATCGCGCGGCGCTATTCGGGCGGCAAGGAGATTGGCGCCGCGTGCGGCACGCTGGCGGCGAGCCAGTACGGCGGCACGGTGCTGCCGAAGCCCGAGGCTTCGCCCCGGCAGGCCTGAGTCCGCTTCCGCCCGTGCGCACCGCCGCGCGGGGCTTGTGATTTCGACGGCAAGAACCGGAGCGCGGGCCCTGGCCCCGCGGCGCTACGAGGACTGTGCGCCGCGGCGAGAGGGCCCCGCGGGCGCGACCTCATGAGCGGGCCCGTGTCCGGGAGAACCGTCGGATGACGCATCGATTGGAAGGGAAGGTCGCCCTGGTGACGGGGGCGGGTTCAGGGATTGGCCGTGCGACGGCGCTCGCGTTGGCCCGGGAGGGCGCGCGGGTGGTGGCGGCTGGCAGACGTGTGGAGCCGCTTGAAGAGACAGCGCGCATGGCGGGAGGGCACGTGGTGGCCCGCGCCGCGGACGTGACGAAGGAGGAGGACGTCGAGGCCCTGGTCCGCTTCACGCTGGAGACGTTCGGGAGGCTCGACGTGGGCGTCAACGCAGCGGGGGGAACGTTCGGCGGCGGGCTCACGCACACGTTGGACACGGCGTCGTTCCGGGAGTGGATCGACGGGTACCTGGTGAGCGCGTTCCTGTCGACGAAGCACGAGGTGGCCGCGATGTTGAAGTCGGGCGGAGGGAGCGTCATCAACATCGGGACCTTCGTGGGGCACACGAAGGCGATCCCCGGGACGTCCGGCTACGCCGCCGCGAAGACGGGCCTCATCGGGCTCACGCGAACCGTCGCGGCGGAGTACGCCCCGCGGGGCATCCGCGCGAACGTGCTCGTCTCCGGCGGCGCGGACACGCCCATGTTCCGGCTCTGGAACGGCTCCGAGGAACAGCGTGCCTCCGCCGCCCGGCTGCATGCGCTCCAGCGGGTCGCGAACCCGGAGGAGATCGCCAACGCGGCCGTCTTCCTCGCGAGCGGCGAGGCGTCGTTCGTCACGGGAAGTGTCCTCACGGCCGATGGAGGCGTCTCGCTCGGCTGAGGCCAGGGGGACAAAGGCCGGCCCGTGTTCACCGCCGCGCGGGTGGTGGTGGATACGGGTTCCGCCGGGCGGGGAGACGACTTAAGTCTCGCGCGGAGGGCTTCTGGCCCTGGAGGGCACCGCGCGGATGTGGATCGAGCACGTCGACAAGCTGATTGGGACGCTGGGGCCGTTCGGGTTCCTGGTGCTCGGCGTGGCGGCGATGCTGGAGTACGTGGTGCCGCCGTTCCCCGGGGACACCATCGTGCTCATGGGCGGCGTCTACGCCGTGCGCGGGGTGAAGCCCTGGTGGCTGGTGCTCGCGGTGGTGACGGCGGGCAGCGTGGTGGGCGCGTTCATCAACTACGCGGTGGGCAAGTGGCTGGCGAAGCGCTTCGAGGAGCAGCCGGGGCGCTCCTTCTTCGGGCTCACGCACGCGCGGCTGGAGCAGGTGCAGGCGCGGATGCGGCACGCGGGGCCGTGGCTGCTCTTGGTGAACCGGTTCCTGCCGGGCATCCGGGGCGTCATCTTCATCGCGGCGGGAGCGGCGCGCATGCCGCGCTTCAACGCGCTGGTGCTGGGGGCCATCTCCGCGCTGGCGCACAGCGGGCTCATCCTGGCGCTGGGCATGGCGGTGGGCGGCAACCTGGAGCGGCTGACGGTGCTGGTGTCTCGCTACCAGTACGCGGTCATCGGGCTGCTCGGGGTGGCGGCGCTGGCGTTCGGTGTGCGGGCGCTGACGCGGCGGCGTGAGTCCGCCGTGGAACCGTAGCGGGCCCGGCCGGGCAGGGAAATGTGCGGGGACGACCCGCCAGGGTGGGCGCACGTTGCGCGGGCCCGGGGTGGCGGGGTTGAGTCGGGGCATGTTCCGCGCCCGTGCTCGCTGGTGGCTGCTCCTGGTGCTCGTCCTGGTGGGAGGGTGCCGCTGTGGCGACGACCCCAACGTGGGCGGTGCGAGCGCCAGCTTCCGGCCGCAGCAGGAGGTGGTGGACTTCGGCCGGGTGCTGGAGGGCACGCAGGTGCGCCGCTCGCTGACGCTGGTGGCCACCGGCCGCGCGGGCGTCACGGTGGACGCGGTGACGGACGCGCCCTTCTTCGTCGTCGTGTCCCAGATTGTCGTGGGGGGCAGCGGCACGGGCACGGTGGACATCCTGTTCTCCGCGGGCAACACGCCGGTGGAGGGGGAGCTGGTGCTCACCGCGGGGCGCACCACGGCGAAGGTGAAGCTCACCGGCGTGGGCGTGCGTCCGCTGACGTGCGTGCCGCAGGGCGAGTGCCGCGACTCGCGCTTCGACCTGGACTCCGGCCAGTGCATCGAGTCCCCGCTGGAGGACGGAGCGTCATGCATCCCCAGCAGCCGCTGCCAGGAGAACGGCCGCTGCCAGGCGGGCGTCTGCGTGGGACAGCCGCGCACGTGCAATGACGACAACCCATGCACGGTGGACAGTTGTTCGCCGACGCAGGGCTGCGTGACGGCGAACGTCGCGTGCCCGGTGCCGGGCAACCCCTGCAAGGTGGGCGTGTGCGACCGCAACTCGGGCTGCCAGGAGGTGGACGTGGCGGACTTCAGCCCCTGCGGCGCGGTGAGCTGCAAGGCGGCGCGGGTCTGCTTCAGCGGCACGTGCCAGTCGGTGACGCCGCCGGACGGCTTCGTCTGCGCGCCGGCCACGCCCTGCCAGGACGAAGGCAAGTGCAACGCGGGCGAGTGCGTGCGCCCGGACGCGGGAGACCTGGAGCCCGACTTCAGCGCGGAGCTGGGCGGGGCGCCCATCGCGGAGGACGGCGGGCCGGTGCTGCTGGTGGACGACGGGACGGTCTACGTATCGGTGTGCGGTGAGGACGCGGGCTGCTGGCTCGCCGCGTACACGGAGAGCGGACTGCTGCGCTACGAGTCGCCCTACGAGGACGGAGGCGCGAGGACGCTGCTCGCGGCATCGGACGCGGGAGTGGTGGTGTTGGCGCCGGAAGCGCTGGAGGCATACGCGCCGCGAGGCATGGGGGAGCTGCGCTGGCGCACGTCGCTGGCGTTCGCGGATGCGGCGCTGGACGGAGGGACACCGGAGGTCATGCCCGGCACCACGGGAGCGGGAAGGGTGGCGCTCACGAAGGAAGGGGACGTGCTGACGTACGTCACATGGAGCGACGACGCGGGCACGGAGCCGCTGCACGCCAGGCTGGTGTTGCTGAGCGCGGACGCGGGTGCACCGCTGGCGATGGGCCCCGAGGAGGACGGCGGCGGAGCAGCGAGGCTCGCCGTGGACGACACGCGCGGCGCGTACCTCTACACGCCGTGGGATGGACGGCTGGCCTTCACGGACTGGGCAACGCCTGAAGTGAGCACGGACGGCGGGGCACTCATGGCGTTCGGTGCTGCGAGCGCGGACGGAGGCATCGCGTCGCTGAGCTTCGAACCGCTCGATGCGGGTGTCCCGGGCGGTGCTCCGTCACTGGCGCTCGCGTCGGGACGGTTGCTCGTGGGGACGCAGGCCTTCGTGGACACGGATGGAGGTGTGCTCACCGCGCTGGATTGGGACGCGGGCACACGCACGCTGTCGCCCCTGGCCGAGCCGGTGCTCATGTCCCCCGGAGGCACGATCGGTCATGCGTTCGCGTCCGCGTGCGACCGCACGGACGGAACTCCCTGCATCGGCGCGGAGCTGCGCACGGTGCTGCGCTCGTTCAGCTCCGACGATGGACACTTCCTCACGGAGGTGGACGTGCTGCCCTCGCCGCTGCTGCCCGGTGCGTTCCACGAAGCCGCGCTGCTGGAGCAGAACACCCTGGGCGTGCTCGCGGACGCGGAGCTGCCAAACGGTCAGCGCCAGGCGTGGCTCGAATGGATCGCCTTCGGCAACAAGCTCAACCAGTGCTCGCTGCCGGGCCGCGTGGAGGTGGCGGGCGCGGTGTTCGCCGGAGACCTGCTGCACGTGGCCCTGCGCCGCGACGGCGTCTGGTGGCTGGAGTCCTATCCCCTCGGTGGACGCACCGAAGTCCGGGGCTGGCCCCAGCGCAACGCCAGTCCCGCGGGCACACGCCGTGCCGTGCCCTAGCCGCCCGCGGAGGGGTCCACCCAGAGGTCCTCGAAGCGCACCTGCGGTGGCGTCTGGTGCAGCCGCAGGTTCTGCACGGAGGCCACCGCCACCGCGTGCGTGCGGTCGTGGTACAGCGGGATGAGCGGGCAGTCCTCGCGCGCCAGCAGCTCCGCGCGCCGGTACAGCTGCGAGCGCAGCTCCGGGTCGATGGACACGCGCGCCTCGGAGGTGAGCCGGTCCAGCTCCGGGTTGCGGTAGCCCAGCGGGTACACCGTCTGCGCGCTGGAGTTGAGCAGGAAGTGCAGGAACGCGTCCGGGTCTGGGAAGTCCGCCAGCCACAGCGTGCGGAACGCCGGGACCTTCCCCTCGCGCAGGCGTGCCAGGTACTCCTCTGGAGGCATCTGCTCATGCCGCAGCTCCAGCAGCCCCGCCTGGATCAACGGCCGGAAGAGCACCGCGTCCTCCGCGGACGTGTCGCGGCCCACCGCGTGGTGCAGGGTGAGCTGCAAGCGCCGCACGCCCGCCTCGCGCAACAGCCGCTCCGCCAGCGTCAGGTCCGGCACCGGCGTGGGCCCCAGCTCCTGTGCCCCGTCCAGCAGCTCCGGCGGCGTGAAGGTGCGGGCCGCGCGAGCGCCCGGGTGGAACTGCGCCACCACGCTCGGGATGTCCATGCCCGCGCGCAGTGCCCGCCGCACGCGCACGTCGTTGTACGGCGCCTCGGTCAGGTTGAGCCCCAGGAACGCCGTGGAGGGCGTGGTGCTGGTCACCACCTGGTGCGCGTCCAGCCCATGCGCCTCCGTGTGCTCCACATGCAGGAACGACACGAGGTCCACCTGCCCGTCCAGCAACTGGCGCACCGCCTGCGGGCGCGTCTCCGTGAGGACGAACTCCAACCGGTCCAGCAGCGGAAGCCCGCCGCGCCAGTAGGTGGCGTTGCGCTCCAGCACCATCCGGTCCGCCTGCATGCCCACGACGCGGAACGGCCCCGTGCCCACCAGCTTCCCCGCGGGGTCCATCTTCGCCACCGCCGTGGCGGTCAGCGCCATGAGCTGGAGGAAGAACGCCTTCGGCTCGCGCAGGCGGATCTCCAGCGTGCCCTCGTCCAGGACCTCGATGCCCGTCACCTCGCGAGCCATTCCGCTGGCGTACTCGCGCGCGCCCTCCACGTCCTCCAGCAGGCTGCGGTCCGGCGAGCGCAGCGCCGGGTCCATCAGCCGCTCCAGGTGGCGCTTCACGTCCTGCGCGGTGAGCAGGGCGCCGTCGTGGAAGGTGACACCCCGGCGCAGATAGAAGCGGTAGCGGCGCGCGGACGGATCCGCGTCCCAGCGCTCGGCCAGGTCGGGCACCAGCATGCCGTCCTCCAGCCGCACGAGGCAGGAGAAGAGGCACGCCGTCAGCTCCGTCATCTGGTTCTCCACGGAGAACAGCGGATCCACCGTCTGCCGCGCGCGCAGCGAGCCTGACTGATGCAGGCCCACCCTCAGCGTGCCGCCCACGCGGGCCCGAGGCAGCTGGAAGCGGAACACCTCCGCCTCCAGGCTCGCCGTCTCGTGGCCCAACTGGTCCACCGTGCGGTCCAGCCCGTCGCCAATGCGGATGACCCGGCGCGCGTCCTCGCGCACCTGCGCGACCTCTTCCCGGATGGACGCGTCGCCCCGGGTGAGCACCTGGTGCGCGGCCCTCAGCTCCTCGATGGCCGCGCTCAGGCGCATGACCGCCTCGGACAGGTCGCGGCCGGTGCGCGCCTGGGCCTCGGCCTTCTGGCCGGCGCTCTGGCCCACGCGCGACATCTCTTGAATCTGGCGCACCAGGTCCCGCGCGTTGCCGGACTGCTCGATGGCCATGCGCGTGATGTCCTCCACGCGCCGGGCCACGCGCTTGCTGGCCTCCACGACCGTGGCGCCCTGCGCCTCCAGCCGCTGCGTCTCCATCACCGTGGCCTCCACGGCGGCGAAGGTGCGCTGGGTGATGGAGCGGATCTCGCTCAGGGCCTCGGAGGCGCGGTCGCCCAGGGCCACGCCCGCGGTGGCCTGCTCGCGGCCCTCCTGCACCAGCGCCACGGCGGTCTCCACCGCGTCGCGGATGCCGGTGACCATGGTGCCAATCTCGCGCGTGGAGCGCGTGGTGCGCTCGGCGAGGCTGCGGATTTCATTGGCCACCACGCCGAAGGGGCGGCCGTGCTCGCCCGCCTGCGCGGCGATGATGGCGGCGTTGAGGGCCAGGAGGTTCGTCTGGTCGGCGATCTCCTGGATGACGTCCACGATGCGGCCAATCTCCAGCGACCGCGTGCCGAGCATCTCCATCAGCTCGGCCGCCTTGCGCACCGTCTCCTCCACCCGGTACATGCCCTGCACGCTGTCGCCCACCAGCGCCTCGCCGCGCTGGGCGGTGGCGGTGACGGCGATGGCCATGCTGTTGGTCTCCGTGGCGCGGCGGCGCACGGCGTCGATGCCGCCCTCCACCAGCGCGACGAAGTCCTCCGCCTCCGAAGCGAAGCGGCCCAGCTCGTCGCCGGACGCGGCGATGTGGGTCAGCCGCTCCGTCATCGCCTGGGTGAGGCCGCTGGTGCGCTGGCTGAAGTCGTTGACGGTCTCCAGGCCGTCCACCACCTGGTGCAGCCGCTCGGTCATCTCCAAGAGGGCGCCCGTCGTCTCGTGCGCGAAGGTTTCAATGTGCTGCACGCGCTTGATGGCCACCTGGAGGCTGGTGCCGTTGCCGCCCACGGCGGTGAGCGTGCGCTCCACGGCGCCGCCCTGACGGCGCGCGGCCTCCAGGAGCATGCGGGCCTGCTCGCTCACGCCGTTGCCGGTGCGGTGCAGGTTGCTCGTCACGCGCTGCACCTGGGACATGGCCCGGCGCAGGGACAGGATGAGGCGGCGCAGGTCCTCCTGGCCCTCGAAGCCGGTGTGGATGGGCGTGGTGAGGTCGCCTTCCGCCAGCCGGGACATCAGGTCGCGCCGCTCGCGCCGCCGCATGGCCGCGAAGCGGAACCACGACAGGTAGCTGCCGATGAGCCAGAGGAACGGCACGCCGAGCAGCAGCACCGCCCACCCGGCCGTGTCATCCGGCTTGCCCGTCACCCACCACAGCACGAAGCCCAGGATGAGGGCGGAGACCAGGGCCGCCACCAGCCCGAACGAGAAGAGGTACCGTTTGGCGCCCATGGACGGGGTGGACGCTAACCCGCCTTCTCGCGCCGGTCCTGATTTCGACGCATGCTTCATGAGACATGAAGGCCCTGCTCGCCATCACCATGCTGGCGCTCCCCGTAAACCCCGCCAGCACGGGCGCCGAGGCCGGACCCCCGGCGCCGGTCCGCACGGAGGTGTCGCGGGCCCGGTTCATCTTCGCGTGGCGCGGCGTGCCGGTGGGGACGGTCACCCTGACGCTGGAGCCAGGGAGCTTCACGTACGCCAGCGAGCACCTGCACCTGCGCTCGGGCCGTGCGGGCATGCTGGGGCGCTCGGCCATCCTCCACGTGGACGGCAGGGGGCGCATCACGGACACCGACCGCGAGCGCGACGTGATGCCCCAGGCGCTCTGGGTCTGGCGGGGCCCTCCACCCGAAGGGTGCGTGGAGGCCCGCGAGGAGCTGTCCTCCCCCGCGCGCATCGGTCCTCACTGCGTCACGTCCCGCGGCCCCACGCGCGCCGAGGGCACGATGCTGGGCGTTGCCTTCCGGGCCACCTATGACCGGGAGGGCTGGCTCCAGGTGCTGGAGTTGGGGGACTCGCGCTTCACCCGGGCCGCCCCCGGGGAACGGCTGAAGCCGCCACCGGAGCTCTTCTCGGACGGCCTGCCGGTGGAGGGAGACGCCCCGGGGCCCCTGGCGCTCGTCACGGCCCGGAGGGACGGGCCCCGCGCGCCGGCCGTCCCCCGGCGCCTCGAGGGCATGACGGAGTGGACGTCCGCGGCGGCGCGGGCCCTGTCCGCGAAGGTGCACGCCGCCTTCCCGGACAAGGGGCCCTCGGAGGCGGACTGGAACCGGGGCGGAGAGGGCGAGGCCGGAGGCTGCCTGGCCCACGCCCTGCGCTACGCGTCCCTGGCGCGCGAGAAGGGCCAGCGGGTGGGGCTGGTGCACGGGCTCCTGGTGGTGGACGGCGGCCCCGCCCGGCCGCACGCCTGGGTGCGGGTGGCGCTCAAGGGCGGCGGGACGCTGGACTTGGACCCCACGTCCCTGGACCCCGTGCGCCCGGACACGCACCTGGCGCTGGCGCTGGTGCCGCCGGAGGGCCCTGCGCTGGAGGCAGGGGAGCGCTGGCTGTCGCTCCTGCGCGGGGACTTCCGGGTGGTGCGCGCTACTCGAACGGAATGACGGACAGCTTCGCGCCGGGCTTCACTTCGAGGATCTCCTTGGCGCGGGCGGGCAGGTGGATGACGGTGTTGTCCAGCCGGGCCTGGCAGCGCACGGAGCGGAAGCGGTTGCGGCCGGACTCGCGCTCGGCGGCGACCAGCACGTCGTCTCCCACCAGCTCGAAGTCCTCTTCCGCCAGCTTCATCGTGCGGTAGCGGCGCACCAGGGAGATGTCCGCCGTGTCCGCCTCGAAGTGCGGGCCGCCGTCGAACGGGTCGATGCGCTCCACGTACCGGAAGCCCACCCGCTCCAGCATCCGCTGCACGCCGCGCGTGGCCGGGTCCACCTCGCCCAGCACCTTCTGCACGCGGTCCGGGAACAGCGACGCGTAGATGTCCGAGGCGGGGAACAGCTCCTTGATGAACTCCTTGTTCTGGCGGCTCAGCCGGTCGGCCTCCAGGTAGGTGAGGCCGGTGAACTTCTTCCCGCAGGCCTCCCACAGGAGGCTGCGCCCGTCCGGGAGCAGCGGCGGCAGGAGCTCCGCCAGCACGCGCGGCCGGAACAGCCGCCGGTGCATGGCGATGAAGAGGAAGCGCACGAAGGACAGCTGCTTGCCGGGCTTGTCCGGCGTCGCGCGGTAGGGCGGGTCCACCACCAGGCCGCCAATCTCCGTGGGGCCCTCGTAGTTGTACGCGATGGACAGCACCTTGTGCCGCAGGTGCCGCTCCAGCGAGGCGGAGTAGTGCTCGCGCTCGCTCACCTCATAGTAGATGTGGGGCGCGTCGTACGTGCCGTGCTGGGCGATGATCATCGACGTGCCGATGATGAGGTTGTTGCGCACGTCCTCCAGCACGAAGAGGTACTCGCGCTCGAACGGGTCCTTCACCTTGCCGGCGAAGCTCTTCACCGACTTGTCGATGATGGCCTCGAGCGTCTCCTCGTTGTTCGGCAGGTTGACCGTGTTCAGCACCGCGGCAAGACGCTTCAGGCCGGGCAAGTCGGTTTTCTGGACGTCTCGCAGCACGAGCATGGGGCACACTGAAGGGCGCCCCGGGAAGGGAGCGCCGGAAGGGCCCGTGACCTTACACCACGCCCCCGTCCCGTCAGCCTCTTGGATGCTCCCCTGTCAATGACGCGTTGCGTTCAGGACATCGCTCCGCCGACCGCTCGGTGGGTACGGGCGGCCCGGTCCTGACGTGAAACATGTCTCAATCCAGGGGAGGGCCTGTCTGGCTGCATGCTGTGTTGTCAGGCGTCTTGGAATGGTTTGGTGGGGGAATGAAGTGAGGGAATGGTTTGGGGTAATGTTTGTCAAAGCTTTGCTGTCAAAGCATCAGCCCCTCCCCTTCCACCTCCCCCAAGGATTCAGCATTGAAAGCACTGCACCTCTGGCTCGTGGCCTGTCTGCTCCCGAGCCTCGCTGCGGCGGAAATCGTCTGGCGGGGCGATTTCGAGACGGGAAACCGCTCCCAATACAGCACGGAACAGATGGTGAGCTCGGACCGGCTCCAGGTGGTGACGAGTCCGGTGTCGGAAGGAAAGTACGCCCTCAAGGCGACGGTGAAGCAGGGCGATGACCCCATCAACTCCAGCGGCAACCGCAACGAGCTCGTCTACCTGAGCAACGAGAAGGTGGGTTCGGAGTACTGGTACCGCTGGAAGGTGATGTTCGCGAACGACTTCCCCAGCGTGGACGCGTGGCAGCTCTTCACGCAGTGGCACCACGACGGGTGCTGCGGGTCGCCGCCGATTGAGTTCTTCGTGAAGGGCGAGCTCATCCGCCTGACGCTGAACGACAGCGGCACGGTGTGGAGCACGGCGCTCAAGCGCGGCGCGTGGCAGGAGTTCATCTTCCACGTGAAGTGGTCCCCGGACTCGTCCGTGGGCTACGTGGAGCTGTGGCACAACGGCGTCCAGGTGCTGAAGAAGACCTACGCCAAGACGATGTTCTCCGGCCAGAACAACTACCTGAAGCTGGGCCTGTACCGGGCGGACACCATCAAGCCGGTGGGCGTCGTCTACCACGACGGGATGATCCAGGCGACGAAGCGCGAGGACGTGTTCCCGGTGGTGCAGCCGGACCCCGAGCCCGTGGTGGACGCGGGCACGCCGGTGGACGCGGGCACGACCGTGGACGCGGGTTCGCCGGAGGATCCGGACCCGGTGGTGGACGCGGGCAGCCCGGAGGATCCGGATCCGGTGGTGGACGCGGGCTCGCCCGTGGACCCCGCGCCCGTGGTGGACGCGGGCACGAACACGGGCGTGAAGCCTTCGCCGCTGGATGAGAACGAGGGCGACGCCAACTTCCACGGCGGCTGCTCCGCGAGCGGTGGCTCCCTGGCCGCGTTCTCGCTGCTGGGCCTGCTGGGTCTGGCGCGGGCGCGCCGTCGCCGGAGCTGAAGCGCGGTTGAAGGACCCTCCCGCTCTGGTGTGTCCGGGGCGGGAGGTGGGTTGAAGGAGCCCGCGCCTCCATGCGAGGAGGCGCGGAATGACTCCTCCCCGTTGGATGCGGTGGCTGTGCTGCCTCCTGCTGTGGACCGCGTGCGCGGGCCCGGAGGTGCGCAGGCCCCCAAGCTACTCCCAGGCGACAATGGACTCCGCGACGTCGGGATGCCTGCGCAATCCGGCGTGCGCGTCCCAGGTGGGGCAGGACGCCATCCTGCCGTGGCTGTCACGAGCGGCGGCCCGGGCAGGTCAGGCCGCGGCGGTGATGCGCCTGTGGGACGCGGCGGAGGTGGCCCGTGTGGAGCGTGTGCTGGTGGAGTGCGCGAAGCAGGCGAACTTCGAGGTGAACGAGCGGCTGCTGGGGCCAGGAGGGAAGACCTCTCCCGCGGTGTGTCGGGAGAAGGTGGTGGACGCGAATGGCAGGAAAATCACCCGGGCCATGCAACTGGGAGAGGCCAAGCATTCGGCCGCGTTGGAGTGCGTGCAGCGGGCGCTGGGCTCCACGGATGCAGGACGGTTCAGCCTGGAGCCACGCTATCTGCGGGACGCGAAGACCGGGCGGACGCGGTGGTTGGCGCCGGAGGAGGTGGCGCAATGGCTGCGGGACGGCCTGTTCCACCTGCTCTCGGGGAGCATCGCACCGGATGTGGTACTGCATGCATTCGGGAATCCGCTCCAGGCGCAGCGGGTCTACGACTTCAAGTTCCCGTGTCCCGTGACAAATCCTCCCAGGTGGGACACCTATCCTGAAGGACATCCTTTCGCGAAGAAGGAGCAGGGCGAGGTCTACTTACTGCTCCTTGGCAGGGACACTGCTCCTCGTCTCGTGTCTCCGAATTTGGGGGTCAGGTGATGGCCACTCGCTATCCAGAAAGCCGTGTCACCCTCGACATCGAAGGTGAGTCGATCGTCGTCCTGCGCGAGGCGGTGAGCATCGCGTTCTACATGGGCGGGCCCCACGAGGAGCTGGCCTTGCCACTCTGCCGCGCTCTGGAACGTTACCGGCGTGCCATCGAGCCCCATTCCCTGGAGTGGTACGTGGACCGCCACGGCGATTGGAGTCCCCTGGCCGAAGAGGCTGACGCATTCCTGCGCGGGGAGTTGATGCACCCGGCGACCGGGCGCATTGAGGCGAGCGAGAAACCCAACTCCGTGACGGGGATCCGGTTCAAGTACCGGGGCCGAGGGTTGCCTCAACAACCCTTCTTCCAGCTCACACCGCATGGCACCTTCGCCGCGGAGTTCTGGCTCCCCGTCGAGTTCCTGGAGCATCCAGGCCCGGAATGGGTGCGTGCGTTGGCCTTCGAATTGGGGCGAGAGCTGCCGTTCCACTCTGGCTACGTGGGACTGTCCTTCGACGCCTGGGGCTGGGCGGAGTCCACCACTCCGGTGATGAAGGAGAAGGGATTCCGGCATCCTGGCCTTCTGCTGCCAGGACTGGAGACCCTGGCGCTGGAACTGGGGACACGGCTCTGGGGGCCAGCGTGGCTCACGTTCCTGGGGCCGCCGGTGCTCAACGAACTGGGTGGCGCGGAGGGACTGCGCTCCCGGTTGCACTCGCCTTCGACCCGGGTCGAGTCCCTGTCTCCGGACCGTGCGCTGGTGTCACTGGGGCCTGTTCCCGAAGCCGGGGACCTGGAGGCCGGTGACACACTGCCCGCGTATCGCGAGCTGGCCCGCGTCCTGGAGCCGTGGCTCTACGCGCACCAGGGCTCCTGGGGCGACTTCACCGAAGCAGAGGTCCGCCAGTGGGAGCGCCGCTTCCTCTGACCGCGCTGTGGCATCATCCGCGGCCGTGATGTCTCAGCCGCCTCGCAAGGTCTCGCTCGTCCTGAGCTACCAGTACCCCGGCAAGTACGCGTTCACCGTGCTCGCTGGCGCCGTGGAGGCGGACCCCGCGCTCGCGGAGGTGTCACTGCACTTCCCTCGCAACCGCGAGGACCTGCTGACCACCGTGCGCGAGCGCGTGGACGCGGGCGACACCGTCGTCGCCGCGTGGTCCTTCTATTCCGCCAGCTTCGGCCCCTCCGTGGAGGAGCTCCACTGGGTGCGCGAACGGCTGGAGGGCCGCGACGTCCTCTGCATCGCGGGCGGCGTGCACGCCACCGCCGAGACGCTCCAGACGCTCCAGGCCGGCTTCGACCTCGTCGCCGTGGGCGAGGGCGAACACACCCTGCGCGCCCTCCTGGCCCGCGTCCTCAAGGGCGAGGACCCGCGCACCACGCACGGCACCGCGCACCTCAAGGACGGCAAGCTCGTGCAGCACGGCCACGGCGAGGGCGTGCGCCTGGATGACTTCCCTCCGTTCGCCGCGAAGCACGTGAAGTTCGGCGCCATCGAGATCACCCGCGGCTGCATCTACGCCTGCCGCTTCTGCCAGACGCCCTTCATGTCCAAGGCGCGCTTCCGGCACCGCACCGTGGCCAACATCGCCCACTGGGCCCGCGAGCTGCGCCGCGCGGGACGGCGCGACCTGCGCTTCATCACCCCCACGTCCCTGTCCTACGGCACCCCCGACGAGACCGTGAACCTGGCCGCCGTGGAGGAGCTGCTCGCCGCCGTGACGGAGGCCATGGCCCCGGACGGGCGCATCTACTACGGCACCTTCCCCTCGGAGGTGCGCCCGGAGCACGTCACGCCGGAGTCCCTGGCGCTGCTCAAGCGCTACGTGGCCAATGACAACCTCATCATCGGCGGCCAGTCCGGCTCCGAGCGCATCCTCCAGGCCACCCGGCGCGGCCACGACGTGGAGACCGTGGTGCGCGCCGCGCGGCTCGCCGTGGAGGGCGGCTTCGTGCCCAACGTGGACTTCATCCTGGGCCTGCCCGGTGAGGAGCCCGCGGACGTGGACGCCACGCTGGACCTCATGCAGCGGCTGTCCGACCTGGGCGCCCGCGTGCACGGCCACACCTTCATGCCGCTGCCCGGCACGCCCTTCCGCGACGCGGCCCCCGGCCGGCTGGATGAGCGCACCCGGCAGCGGCTGGACTTCCTCGCGTCCCAGGGCCGCCTGTATGGCCACTGGAGGGCACAGGGCGTGCTCGCGGAGGCCATCGCCGCTCGCAGACAGCCGCGCGCCCGCTAGCCGCACCCGTTACACTCCAGCGATGGCTGAACAGACGCCCTACTGGCTCCTCATCTCCGTGCTCTTCAGCTCCCAGCCCCTCACCCCGGCGCTGGCCATGACGCTGCACGAGGCCGCCTTCGAGCTGTACACGCGCGGCGAGGGCTCGCGCGAGGTGGCCGGCGATCTGATTTCCGGCCGCGTGAACAACCTGCGCAAGGACGTGTCCCTGGGCGGCATCGCCGGGCCCGCCTTCGAGGCCGAGATCGAGACCGAGCGCGGCTCCGGCGTCGTCCGCTTCGTCCTCACCCGCCAGGGGCTGGAGATGATGAAGGCCCAGCCGCCGGCCGCGGCGAAGAAGCCGCAGTACCTCAACTGAGGAAGGGGAGGCCCGGCCGCCCGGCCGCTCCCGGAACGGCGCCCCGTCACCACCTTGAGGGCTCAAGGGAGGAATGACGGCATGGACCCCAAGGACGAATACCTCAAGAAGAGCGCCGGCATCCCGCTGGACCCCAGCAAGCAGAAGGACCCGGACGAGGACGGCGACCGGGTGCCCGCGGAAGGCCGCGCCGACGAGCTCAACGACGTCACCGGGCAGAACGGCGGCCAGCGCTCCGACGTGGACAAGCCCTGGAACG
Organism: Corallococcus sp. M7; assembly: GCF_054512695.1. Taxonomy (NCBI): domain Bacteria; kingdom Pseudomonadati; phylum Myxococcota; class Myxococcia; order Myxococcales; family Myxococcaceae; genus Corallococcus; species Corallococcus sp. M7. Next base: position 8,758,722 of record NZ_CM137252.1, on the reverse strand, counting down.
ACACGCGGCACCGGCACGCCGGCATCCGCGACCAGTACAGCGACGACAGCGACAAGAAAAAGCCCTGAGGTCTCCCCCAGGGCTTCTTGAAATCAATGCTGTGAAGGACGGCCTGGGGCGAGGGGACTACTCGCGCTCCAGGTCCAGCTTCATGCCGCCCATGTGCAGGATGGACTGGGACATGGACACCGACGACATGATGGCCAGGTCCTCGATGGCCTGCATCTCCTCGCTCTTGGGCTCCGCGCCCGTCTGCGAGGCCGCGGCCTGCTGCTGCTGGGTCTGGTTGCCCGAGACGTTGATGGGCGTGGAGGTGGCGCCCGCGGTGTAGGCGTTCAGCAGCCCGCCGTGCGGCGTGGCCCCCATCTGCGCCAGCGCCGACGACACCACCGAACCGCCCGTCAGCTGCGCGCCCACCTTGGGCTGCGCGGCCGCGCCCGACATCAGCGAGCCGAAGCGGCTGCCCGACACGGAGGAGGCGGTGTTCGTCGTGGCCGGCTGCACCCGAGGACCGGAGAGAGACGTGATGCGGTTCATGGCGGCTCCCGTCAAAAGGCCCCGGTCTGCACGGCGCACCCGGAGGCGTGCCTGTGGGGCTTCAAGTTCGTTCTCCCCATTATCGCCGTGGCGCCGGGGAAGTTGTCTCTTTCGCCGAACGAACGGCGAAGGCCGCGAAATCCCAGGGAATTTCCCTGGGACGCCGCGGCCTTCATTGCCTTTTCAGGACGTCCGAGCCTGGGGCTGATCCGCCGGGCCTAGAACTGGTGGGCCTCGGTGGACTCGTGCAGGGCCAGGGTGCTGGCGCTGCCGCCGGAGATCACCTCGGCGACCTGGTCGAAGTAGCCGGTGCCGACCTCGCGCTGGTGGCGCGTGGCGGTGTAGCCGTGCTTCTCCGCGCCGAACTCCGACTGCTGCATCTCGCTGTAGGCCGCCATGCCGCGGTCCTTGTACTGACGGGCCAGCTCGTACATGGAGAAGTTCAGCGCGTGGAAGCCCGCCAGGGTGACGAACTGGAACTTGTAGCCCATGGCGCCCAGCTCACGCTGGAACTTCGCGATGGTGCTGTCGTCCAGGTTCTTCTTCCAGTTGAAGGACGGCGAGCAGTTGTACGCGAGCATCTTGTTGGGGAACTGCTTGCGGATGCCCTCGGCGAAGGCCTTGGCCTGGGCCAGGTCCGGGGTGCTGGTCTCGCACCACACCAGGTCCGCGTACGGCGCGTAGGCCAGGCCGCGCGCGATGGCGCACTCCAGGCCGCCCTTGATGCGGTAGAAGCCCTCGCCCGTGCGGCCCGCCGCCTTGTCGATGAAGGCGTGGTCGTACTCGTCCGCGTCGCTCATCAAGAGCTTGGCGCTGTCCGCGTCCGTGCGGGCCACGAGCAGCGTGGGCACGCCCATCACGTCCGCCGCCAGGCGCGCCGCGGTCAGCGTGCGCACGAAGTGGCTGGTGGGCACCAGCACCTTGCCGCCCATGTGGCCGCACTTCTTCTCGCTGGCCAGCTGGTCCTCGAAGTGCACGCCCGCGGCGCCCGCTTCGATCATCCCCTTCATCAGCTCATAGGCGTTGAGCGGACCGCCGAAGCCGGCCTCCGCGTCCGCGATGATGGGCGCGAACCAGTTGCGGTCCTTGCGGCCCTCCGCGTGGTCGATCTGGTCGGCGCGGCGCAGGGCGTTGTTGATCTTCTTCACCACGCTGGGGACGGAGTCCGCCGGGTAGAGGCTCTGGTCCGGGTACATCTGGCCGGCGTTGTTCGCGTCCGCGGCGACCTGCCAGCCGGACAGGTAGATGGCCTTGAGGCCCGCGCGCACCATCTGCACGGCCTGGTTGCCGGTGAGGGCACCCAGCGCGTTGATGTAGTCCTCCGTGTGGAGCAGCTCCCAGAGGCGGCGGGCGCCCAGCTCCGCCAGCGTGTAGCTCACGCGGATGGAGCCGCGCAGCTTCTCCACGTCCTTCTCGGTGTAGTTGCGCTTGATTCCCTCGAAGCGCTGGGCATGGAGCTTCGCGTGAGGGGAGGCATCGGAAGTGGTCGGCGTCGCGTCGTACATGCCAGGACTCCTCGGGCTGCGGTGAAGGGTTGGAAAGACTTCGTTGAAGCGGTTGAAGAGCGTCAGGACTGTGGGTCGAGGGCCTCGTAGGCCGGCAGGGTGAGGAAGTCCTCGAAGGCGGGCGCGGTGGACAGCTGCTCGAAGAGGGCGCGGGACTTCTCCATGTGCGCCTGGCCGTAGCGCTCGACGGCGCCCTCGCGGCCCATCCGCGCCATCTCCTCCGCGAGCAGCTCGCGGAACAGCTCCGGCGTCACCTTGCGGCCGTCCTCCAGCGTGGCCTCGTGGTTAATCCACTGCCACACCTGGGCGCGGGAGATTTCGGCCGTGGCCGCGTCCTCCATCAGGTTGTAGAGCGGCACGCAGCCCAGGCCGCCCAGCCACGCGGCGGTGTACTGGATGCCCACGCGGATGTTGTGGCGCAGGCCCTCCTCCGTGCGCGTGCCGGAGGGCAGCTGGAGCAGGTCGCCTTCCGTGATGCGCACGTCCTCGCGCTTGTTGACCACCTGGTTGGGGCCCTTCATCTGCGCGTCGAAGATCTCCTTCGCCACCGGCACGAGGCCGGGGTGCGCCACCCAGGTGCCGTCGTGGCCGTTCTTCGCCTCGCGCAGCTTGTCCGCGCGGACCTTGGCCATCACCGCGTCATTGGCGGCGGTGTCCCCCTTGATGGGGATGAACGCGGCCATGCCGCCCATGGCGTGCGCGCCCCGGCGGTGACAGGTCTGGATGAGCAGCTGCGAGTAGGCGTTGAGGAAGCCCTTGTCCATGGTCACCTGCCCACGGTCGGGCAGCACCACGGACGCGTCGGACTGGAGCGTCTTGATGAAGCTGAAGATGTAGTCCCAGCGGCCGCAGTTGAGGCCGGCCGAGTGCTCGCGCAGCTCGTAGAGGATCTCGTCCATCTCGAACGCGGCGGGCAGCGTCTCGATGAGGACCGTGGCCTTGATGGTGCCGTTCGGGATGCCCAGCTCCTTCTGGGCCAGCTGGAACACGTCGTTCCACAGCCGGGCCTCCAGGTGGCTCTGCATCTTGGGCAGGTAGAAGTAGGGGCCCGTGCCGCGCTTCAACTGCTCGCGCGCGTTGTGGAAGAAGAACAGGCCGAAGTCGAAGAGCGAGCCGGAGATGGGCTTGCCGTCGATGCGCACGTGGCGCTCCGGCAGGTGCCAGCCGCGCGGGCGCACGAACAGCACGGCGTGCTTGTCGTTGAGCGCGTAGTGCTTCCCGTTCTCCGCCGTGAAGGAGATGGTCTTGCGCACGGCGTCGCGCAGGTTCAGCTGGCCGCGCACCACGTTGTCCCAGGTGGGGCTGTTGGCGTCCTCGAAGTCCGCCATGAACACGCTGGCGCCGGAGTTGAGCGCGTTGATGATCATCTTGCGGTCCACCGGACCGGTGATCTCCACGCGCCGGTCCTGCAGGTCCGCGGGCACCGGGGACACGGTCCAGTCGCCCTTCCGGATGTCCGCCGTCTCCGGCAGGAAGTGGGGCCGCTCACCCTTGCGCCAGCCCTGCGCCACCTTCTTGCGCCGCTCCAGCAGTGCTTCCCGGCGTTCACCGAAGGTGCGGACCAGCTTCGCCACGAAGGCCATGGCCTCCTGCGTCAGCACCTCCGCGTAGTCCGGGTGCCAGGTGCCCTCCACGGTCACGCCGGGGCCGAAGGCCGGGGGAGTCTGGGAGGTGCGCGCGTCCATGTCGGCTCCTGACGAGATGCGTTGTAAAAGCGGCTCAACGGGCTGAAAGATGTCCCTCCCGTCTAGGGAAGGGAAGCCTTGGTGAATTAGAAGCTGCTTGCCTGTAAGGCTGTCAACATCACCTGGATTAAATCTGTAAATCCACTGACGCAGCCGGCCAGAAACCCCCGGAATCACGACACCCAGGGGCGGGTGCAATCGCGGGCGGTGGGGTCCGTAGGTAGGTATGGGACCCCCATCGTGCCAAGCGGGGGCCTGACTGGGAGGTCACCTCATGGACGTCACGACACGCTGCAGGGCCTGTTCGAAGGAGCTGTCCGGGGAGGCGCCGCGCTGCCCGCACTGCCGTGCGCGGACGGTGCCGATGCACCGGGGCGAGGGGCGGGCGCTCCTGGGCGTCTGCTCGGCGCTGGCGCGCGAGCTGGGCGTGGACGTTTCGCTGGTGCGGGTGGCGTTCGTGCTGATGCTGTTCGCGTCCGCGGGGATGAGCGCGGCGCTCTACCTGCTGCTCTGGGCGTTCATCCCGGCGAAGGCCTGGGGCCGGGCGCCGCTGCAGGGGACGCTGGACTGGGTGTCCAAGGTCGCGAACACGCCGGTGGACGACGACACGCCCCGCTGGGAGAAGCGCGTCTGACGTCGCCGCGTGCCGCTGGCGCGTCCGCTACTGGACGCGCCAGACGCCGGCCACGGACTCCATGCGCTCGGCCGCGCCGCGCAGGGCCTGCGTCATGCGCTGGGTGCCGTGCATGGCCTGGAGGGTGTCGTCCATCATCCGGGACAGGTCCGTGACGGCGGTGAAAATCTGCGCGATGCCGGCGTTCTGCTGGATGACGGCGGCGGCGATCTGCTGGGCCGCGGACGCGTTGTCCTGGATGATGTCCGTCAGCGCGCGCAGGCTCTGACCGCTCTCGCGCACCTGGGCCAGGCCCGCCTCGGAGCGGCGCTGGCCCTCTTTTGACAGCGCCACGGTGTCGTGGATGCCGCCGCGGATGGCGTCCAGGATGTCGCGCACCCGGCCGGTGGCCTGGATGGACTGGTCCGCGAGGCTGCGGATTTCGCGCGCCACCACGCCAAAGCCCTTGCCGTGCTCGCCGGAGCGCGCCGCTTCGATGGCCGCGTTGAGCGCGAGCATGTTGGACTGGTCCGCCAGGTCCTTCACCGTCTGGGTGATGCCGCCAATCTGCTGCGTGCGCTCGTTGAGGGAGGAGATGCCTTCGGCCAGCCGCTCGCCGTGGTCGCGCAGCTGTTCGAAGCCGTCCAGGCTGGCGCCGAGCGCCGTCTGCCCGGAGCCGCCCGCCTCACGCGCCCGCGCCACCAGCGCGAGCACTGCCTGTGAGCGCTCCGCGGCCAGCTGCGAGGTCTGTTGGATCTCCTTCGCGGTGACCTGCGTCTCCTGGATGGCGGTGCCCTGCCGGATGAGGTTGCGCTCCTGCTGCTCGGTGGCCTCGGTGAGCTCGCTCACCGTCTGTCCCAGGACGCGGGTGGCCTGCTGGAGGCTGGTGGTGGACTCGCGCAGGTGGTCCATCATCCGGGAGAAGGCGGAGGCCAGCTCGCCCACTTCATCCTGGTGGCCGTGGGCCTCCACCTTCTGGGTGAGGTCGCCCTCGCGCACCACGCGGGACACCAGCTCGCTCAGCGTCGCGATGGGCCGCGTCACTCCGCGCGCCAGGGCCCAGGCGGCCAGGGCGGCCAGCCCCAGGAGCAGGGCCCCCGCGAGCAGGCTCAGTTGCAGGAAGCGCCGCAGGGGCAGGAAGGCCTCGTTCGACTCCATCGCCGCCACGAAGCGCCAGTCCTGGCTCGCGGCGAAGCGGTGGGCGGCGTCGTTGTGGACCTCGGCCCGCACGGCGTTCTCCAGGTTCGGCGTGCCCTCGGCGCGGGCGCTGAAGAGGCGGGCGCCGTCCGGGGCGAGGATCTCCAGGGTGAAGCTCTTCTGGCCCCGGTCCTGGGCCCGCTGGAGCGCGCCCACGACCACCTTCTCCAGCTGGCTCCAGTCATACGCGGCCAGCAGCACGCCCACCCGCGCGCCGGAGATGGGGCTGAGCACGGGCAGGGCCAGGGGCATCACGGGACGGCCGAGGAAGGGGTCGTTCTTCGTGAGCGCGCCCGTGAGGACGCCAGCGTCCAGCCGGTCCTCCAGCGCGGTCTGGAACCAGGGCGCGGCGCGCACCTCCTGCTCGCGGCCGGCGAAGGCCTGGCGCAGCTCCGGCCGGCTCACGGAGACGGCGCGTCCGTCGGGGGTGAAGAGCACCAGCCCGGCGAAGCTGGTGTGCCGGCCGTTCAGCGACGCGAGCACCGCGTCGCTCTTGGCGTAGGTGTCGAAGAGGAGCGCGCCGCGCACGATGGCGTCCTCGGTCCACGCGCGGGCGTTCGCTTCGCGCTCGTGGAGCGAGGCTTCGATGAGGTCCTGCAGGCCGTCCGCCTCCACCTGGAGGACGCCGTGCACCTGCTGCTCCAGGTTGCGGCGGATGGTGTGGACTCCGGCGCCGACGGCGGGGATGAGGGCCGCGGCGAGCAGCAGGCAGATCCACAGCGTGAGGCGGCCCCGCAACTTCAATCCGGACAGCAGTCGCATGCGTGAAGACCCAGGGTGGGCGGTCGGTGTCACAGGTCGAGCAGGGACAGGCCCACGGTGAGCGCGCCAATCACCCGGGCGCCGTCGCGGACGGGGAGGGATACCTGGATGACGTAGGCCTGGGAGGACTCGTCGAAGAAGGGGGCTTCCCTCAGCGCGGGGCCGCCGCGGCCCTGGGCGTAGGTGAGGCGCCACTTGTCCTCGTCGCCCTGCCAGAAGTCGGACGTGCGCCGGCTGGCGCAGACGAGCGCGCCCTGGTCATCCATGGCGAAGGCCTCCGCCATCGCCGGGCCCAGGCGCTCGCGCAGGCGGCGGAGCGCGCCCGTGCAGGGGCCGTCCAGCACGTGCTGCTTGTGGGGCGTGAGGGACGGGGTCGCCATCCAGTCCGCGTCCAGCTGCTGGATGGTGGCGAGCGGCGTGCGGCGCGCGTTCTGGGCGCGCAGGGCGCGCACCACTTCCGGGTCCTCGGCCAGACGCCGCAGGTGGGGCATGACGCCATCCACCTTGTGCAGTTGCGCGACGCCGTCCGGCGGCAGCTGCCCCCAGGCCGCCAGCGCCAAACCCAGCCATTGCATGGACATGCAGGCGCCCCCAGGAGCCGTGAGAACGATTGAGAAAAGTGTGTCACGGACGCCCTGGCGGCGTCACCCAGGCAGGCGTGATTTGAATAATTCAAGCAAAGCTTGTTTTAATCGGGTTCAGGGCAGACAGCACTGCACGGGCCTGTCTTCCTGCCTCCCCGTGACGGCACCGGGTCGGCCGCTGGCTTGAGGATGTCAGGGGTAGGGGGCATCCTTGCGCGCATGGGCGATGGAAACGGGAGCGGGAAGGGGAAGTCGGTGTCGTACGCCGTCCTGGAGGACGTGCCGCCGACGAAGGTGGGGGAGATCATCGAAGGGGAGCTGGTCGTCAGTCCCAGGCCGGCGTCTCCCCACGCGCGAGCGGCGACGAAGCTCGGTGGATGGCTGGATGGACCGTTCGACGAGGGCAGCAATGGGCCCGGTGGATGGGTCATCCTGTATGAACCGGAGCTGCGCTTCGCGGGAACGGGGGATGCGCTGGTTCCGGACCTCGCGGGATGGCGCCGCGACCGCATGCCTCGCATTCCAAACACACCTGTCTTCTCCCTGGCTCCGGATTGGATCTGCGAGGTGTTGTCCCCGTCCACCTACCGCTGGGACCGGGGCCCGAAGATGCGCGTCTATGCACGCGCGGGCGTGGAGTGGCTGTGGTTCATCGACCCGCTGGCGGAGGGGTTGGAGATCCACCGTCTCCAGGAAGGCCAGTGGCGCCTGCACGAGGCCCACCTTGGAAGCGGCACCGTGAATGCTGTTCCCTTCGATGCGGTGCCCCTGAACCTGGGCAGGCTCTGGAGCCGGTGACGGCTCAGGGCAGCTTGGGCCGGATGATGCGCGGGGCGTCCGGGTTCACGTCCAAGAGGCGCACGGTGTCGCCTTCGTGCACGGTGCCTGCCTTCAGCACTCGCGCGAGCTGACCCCTTCTGCCCCAGCTGTCCTTCAGCAGGCCGGGGCGCAGGGCGTCCAGCTTCCAGCAGGGCACGCAGGGCTCGGTCAGCTCCACCACCACTTCGCCTCCCAGCGCCAGGCGCTGTCCCGGGGGCAGCGCGTCCAGGGGCAGCCCTTCCACCAGCACGTTCTCCTTGAGCGCGCCTTCATGCACGTCCAGCGCCTGGCGCTGCGCTTCGTCCAACAGCAGGAGCTGGCGCTTGTGGCCCACCGCCCTGCGCTGGTGGCGGTCGCCCTCGAAGCCGTGCTGCTCCACGGCGCGGGCCTCCGGGACGCGGCGCATGGGCGTGCCTCGCTCCTGGGCGAGGAAGAGGGCCTTGATGATTCCAGCGGTGCTCACGACGTGACACTAACGCCGGGTTCTTCACTCTGTCCTGCCGCGGCGGCGCGGCGGTGTTAATCGCGCGCAGACAGCGTTCCTGCCCTGGAGAGAGCCCCGTGAGCACGAAGAATGTTCGCATCGAGAAGGACACCTTTGGTCCCATCGAAGTCCCCGCCGACCGGCTCTGGGGCGCGCAGACGCAGCGCAGCCGCCAGAACTTCGCCATCTCCTCGGAGCGCATGCCGCTGGCGCTCGTGCACGCGCTGGTGCTGGTGAAGAAGGCCGCCGCGCTCGTGAACCAGGAGAACGGCTCGCTCTCCAAGGAGAAGGCCCAGGCCATCGTGAAGGCCGCGGACGAGGTGCTCGCCGGCCAGCATGACGAGGAGTTCCCCCTGCTGGTGTGGCAGACGGGCAGCGGCACGCAGACGAACATGAACTGCAACGAGGTGCTGGCCAACCGCGCCTCGGAGCTGTTGGGCGGCGAGCGGGGGGAGGGGCGCAAGGTCCACGCCAACGACGACGTCAACAAGGGCCAGAGCTCCAACGACGTGTTCCCCACCGCGATGAACGTGGCCGCCGTGGAGGCCGTGGTGAAGCACGTGCTGCCGGAGCTGGTGGCCCTGCGCGACGTGCTCGCCCAGAAGTCCCAGGCCTTCCAGTCCATCGTGAAGATTGGCCGCACGCACCTTCAGGACGCGACGCCGCTCACCCTGGGCCAGGAGTTCAGCGGCTACGTGGCGCAGTTGGACCGCGCGAAGGGCCACATCGAAGCCGCGCTGCCGCACATGCTGGAGCTGGCGCTGGGCGGCACCGCCGTGGGCACCGGCCTCAACGCGCCCCTGGGCTACGCCGAGCGCGTGGCGGCGGAGATCGCGAAGCTCACCGGCCACGCCTTCGTCACCGCGCCCAACAAGTTCGAGGCGTTGGCCGCCAACGACGCCCTGGTGCAGGGGCACGGCGCGCTCAAGGGCCTGGCGGCGGTGCTGTTCAAGGTGGCCAATGACATCCGCTGGCTGTCCTCGGGGCCGCGCTCGGGCATTGGTGAAATCAACATCCCGGAGAACGAGCCGGGCAGCTCCATCATGCCGGGCAAGGTGAACCCCACGCAGAGCGAGGCGCTCACCATGCTGTCCGCCCAGGTGATGGGCAACGACGTGGCCATCTCCCTGGGCGGCGCGTCCGGCAACTTCGAGCTCAATGTCTTCAAGCCGCTCATCATCCAGAACTTCCTGCAGAGCTGCCGCCTGCTCGCGGATGGCATGCGCAGCTTCCGCCTGAACTGCGCGGTGGGCATCGAGCCCAACCTCCCGCGCCTCCAGGAGAACCTCCAGCGCAGCCTGATGCTCGTCACCGCGCTCAACCCGCACATCGGCTACGACAACGCGGCGAAGGTCGCCAAGACGGCCCACAAGCAGGGCAAGACGCTGAAGGAGGTGGCGGTGGAGCTGGGGCTCGTCACCGCCGAGCAGTTCGACCAGTGGGTGCGCCCGGAGAAGATGACCGGGAACCTCTAGTCCCTTCGCCTCACGGCAGGGGCAGGGCCCACGGCTCCCGGCCCTGGGTGGGCGTCCAGGCCGGGAAGTACACGCGGTCGCCCGAGGTCACCATGGGCCAACCGGGTGCGGAGGACAGGGGCCCCGGCGCGATGTCCACGGCGCGCACCGTGCCTTCGGGCGTGCCGTCCGTCTTCCACAGCTCCAGGCCGGAGACGCCGTCCGACGCGGCGAAGAGGAAGGGGCCCCCGGGCCTGCTCCGCACGAGCGGGCCCGGCGTGGCCACCGCGCTCATCCCTGCCCGTGCCTGCATCAGCAGGGTGGGGGCGCTCCCCGGCTCCGCGCGCCACAGGGCGTAGCCGTTCGTGGGGGTCGCGGCCCAGAAGAGCAGGTGGCCGTCCTGCACCGTCAGGTGGTTGGGCCACAGGGGCGTGCCTTCCGGCCCGAACGTGCCCGTCATCGCGTTCATGACCTGTCCGTCCGTCCGGCACAGCTGGGGCGCGCCCTGGCCGAAGCCGCAGGGGAAGTAGAACGCGTCCCCCAGGGCCACGCCGGGATCCATCGGCGTCGGACGGGCGCCGGGCATGACGCCCACTTGCACCGTGCCCTCGGGGGTGCCGTCGCTCTTCCAGAGCGCGGGGGGCTCGCCGCCGCTTCCGCTCCAGAAGAAGAGCTGGTCGCCCATGGCGGCACCTCCGAAGATGGGCTGATGGACCTCCGGGGCCGTGAGCCGCACGGTGCCCGCTTCAGTCCCGTCGCTGGTCCACAGCTCCGCGCGGGTCGCGCTCTTGTTCACCGCGATGAAGAGCCGTGAGCCCGCGGGCATGAAGTTCGCAGCGAAGGAGGGTTCGAGGCCGGTCTTCAGCCGCACGGTGCCCGCCTTCGTGCCGTCCGTCTTCCACAACTCGTCCGGGCTGCCACCGTCCTTGCTGGCGACCATGAAGTACGCCTGACGCCCCACCTTGACGGGGTGGGAGGTGAACAACCGCGGATCCGTCGCCGTGATCCAGCGGCCCAGCGAGGTCGCGAGCCGCGTGGCGTTCCCGGACGCCGGATCGTAGCTCCAGAGGGAGTAGGGCACCTGGAGCTCCGGAGCCATGGCGGCGAACAGGAGCTGCCCGTTCACGACGGTGAGCAGCTCCGGTGACAACCGCACCTGGCCGTATTCGCCAGCGACGGGAGGCTTCGCCTGCACCGTTCCCGCCGCCGTGCCATCGCTCTTCCACAGCCGCCAGATGTCCATCCGGGCCGGGTCGCGCTGGGTGAAATACAGCGTGCCTCCCAGGTCCACCGCTTCCGTGGCGCCCTCCCAGGAATCCGCGGGCAGGGGAGACGGCGGCGCGACCTGGGTCGCGGGGCCGGTCATGCCATTGTGCGTCCAGAGCCCGTCCTCCAGGCTGCTGAGATAGAGGACGCCTCGCGCCGGTATCTCCAGGCCCATGGGCACGGAGAGCGGCCCCGACACGGCCGTCGCCGCGGCGGTGGTCGCTCCCACGCGCCACAGCCGGAGCGACGTGTCCGCCTGCGTGGTGGCGAGGAAGAAGAGGGCATCCACGGTGGCGACCATCCGTCCCCCGGTGGGTTGCGGCGTCTCCTGTGCGCCGCCGTCCCAGACGTTCACGCGCGTCGTGTTCTCCTCGGCCCCGAGGGTGCGGAACAGGCGCGTCCCGGCCTCCGTGCGCGCGGTGAAGTAGACGTCGAAGCCCTGGCGCGTGAACGCGGTGGGGTGGGAGCTCGCGGTGCCGGGCATCATGTCGGCGATGAGGGCGGTGCCCTGCGTCGTGCCATCCGTCCGCCAGGGCTCGCTGCCGGTCAGCGGGTCCTCTCCGCTGAAGAACGCCATGCCGTCCCGCACGAAGAAGCCGTCCTGGTCGCGGTCCGGGGCGATGTCCGCGAACGGGACGGTGCCGTCCTCCGTTCCGTCCGAGTGCCAGAGGACCGTCTTGCGAAGGCCCCCCAGGGCCTCCGCCCAGAAGATCACCTGGCTGCCCAGCGTCGTGAGCCGCCGCGGGGTCTCTCCAACACCGGTCGGAGGCAGGAGCGCCAGCCGCCGCGTCCCCTCCGGCGTCCCGTCCGCCCTCACCAACTGCCAGCCCCCCACGGAGGTCCGGGCGGTGACCAGCACCGCGTTGCCCAGCGTCGCGGCGCTCGAATCCTTCATGGAGAGGCGGGCGTCGGGGGGCAGCGCCACCTTCCGGCTGCCCCCGGGCGTGCCGTCGCTGAACCAGAGCGAGGCCGCGTCCTCGCCAGAATCCGTGAAGTCCGGCGCCGACAGGTAGACGCCGCCGCTCGCGGCGACGAGGAAGCCCGGGCGGCGGGGCAGCGCGAGGAGCAGGGTGGTGCTCTCAGCGGTGCCCCGGGTGCGGAACAGCGCGAAGGTGTCCGGGCCGCGGGGCGTCACGGTGTCGAGCGCGTAGGTCGTCCGGGCCACGAAGTAGACGCTGTCGTTGTCCGCGCGCGTGAAGGTGTCCGGTTCGGAGCCCGGGAACCCGGGCAGCAGGTCCAGCATCATCGCGGTCCCCTGCGCGGAGCCGTCGGTCGTCCAGAGCTCGCGGCCGTGGACGCCGTCATCCTGGGTGAACAGGAGCGTGGAGCCCAGGTCCACCAGGTCGCGGGGCGCGCTCGTCCTCTTCCCGGGGCGGTCACCCGTCTGTCCATCCCAGACGGGGTACGCGTCCCGGGGACCTTCCGGCGTGCTCTCCCCGCCGCAGGCCATCCCCAGGGTCAGCGCACCCGCCAGCAGCAGCTTCACGGACTTCGACGTCATGCATCCCCCTCTGCGCTGGACCCGCGATGGCGGGTCCAGCGTGGCGGGGAATCCCTATCAAATCCGCCGGAGCCTTGGACAGACACGCTCCGGCGAACCGATAGGCTTTCGCTGGCGTCAGCGCAGGGGCAGCACCCAGGGCTCGCGGCCCGTCTCCGGCGTCCACGCGGAGAAGAAGAGCCTGTCGCCCGCGACCACCAGGTTCGCGGGGGATGAGGACATGGGGCCGGGCAGCGCGTCCGCGAGCGGCTTCGTGCCTTGCGCGGTGCCGTCCGTCCGCCACAGCTCCACGCCCGTGGCGCCGTCCGAGGCCGCGAACACCCACGGCCCCTTCGGGCCCAGCGGCACCAGCGGCCCGGGGATGCCCACGCTGCCCGCGGCGCCGGGGTGGAGATCCTTCACGGGCGCCGTGCCGGCCTCCGTGCCGTCGCTCTTCCAGAGCTCGAAGCCGCTCGCGCCGTCCGTCCACCAGAACAGCAACTGGTCCCCGTTCGCGGTGAGGCGCGTGGGCGGCGCGGGCACGTTCGCCTGGGGCAGGGCGCGCACGACTCCCGAGCTCTTCCCGTCCGTCTTCCACAACCTCGGGGCCTCGCCGCCGGTGGATTCCAACGCGAGGAACAGCGTGTCACCCACCGCGGCCCATTCCATCCGGCCCGGATAGAACAGCCTGTCGCCGGGCAGCGCTGACACGAAGCGGCTGCTTTCGGCCGTGCCGTCCGTGACCCAGAGTTGGTGCGTCTCCGCCAGGACCCGGAAGTACACGCGCGAGCCCACCGGGTAGAGGGCCAGGAGCTCCACCCCGGCGGGGAGGCCCGCGAAGGACTTGAGCTTCACCGTGCCCTCGGGGGTGCCGTCCGTCTTCCACAGCGAGTCGCGCAACTGCGCGTCGTCGTGCGCGGCGAAGTAGAGCGTCTGGCCCACCGGGGTGAGCAGGCGCGGTGTCCAGCCTCGGGACGAAGTCCTGGGCGTGCTCGCCACGCGCACCGTGCCCTCGGGTGTGCCGTTCGTCCGCCACAGCTCCTGGAGGGAGGTCGACAGCTTGCGGACGAACCAGGCCTGCGTGCCCGTGGAGGTGAGCGAGAACGTCTCGTCGCCAAAGGGGAGGTCCATCAGCGGGCGGACCTCCTCGGTCCGGGCGTCCAGGGTCCAGAGCGTCTTGCGGTCGTGCTCGTCCACGAACAGCAGCTGGCCGTTCACCGGGGTGAGGGAGGTGGGCTCGTGCTCGAAGACACCCGGGGCCCTGCGGCTCAGTTGACGCGTTCCCTCCGGCGTGCCGTCCGTGCGCCAGAGCACCGGGACGACGCCCTCCTGCCCCGGCTTCAAGAGGAGCTTCTGCGGCCGGGTGAAGTAGTACGCGCCGTCCAGCGCCACGGACTCGGTGAACTCCGCGGCGTAGACGTCCTCGTGGTCCGCGGAGAACCGCCGCAGCACGCGGGTTCCCTCCGCGGTGCCATCCGTCGCCCAGAGCGTCCCGTCCGTGGACGTGAAGTACTGAAGGCCCAGGCCCCAGCCCTTCAGGTTGAATTCATGGGTGTCCGAGGCAGGGATGAGCGGATCCGGGCCCATGGCGGTGTTGTTCGTGCGCCACACCCGGTGGCCTCCCTCCTGGAAGGAGTCACTGTAGATGACCCGCCCGGAACCGTCGGGGGGCACGGACCAGGACCGCAGCACCGCCGGATCCCCACCCGACATGGGCGCGAGCACCACGGTCCCCGCTTCCGTTCCATCCGTCCGCCACACGCCCGGGGCGTATCCACGCGCCGTCGCGCTGAAGTAGACGCGTCCGTCCCGCACGATGAGCTCACCGGGGTTGCTGCCCTCGGGGCCCGACCACAGGTCCTTGACGCGGACTGTGCCCGCGGGCGTGCCGTCCGTCCTCCACAGCTCCTGTCCGCCCTCGGCGTCCCAGGCGCTGAAGAAGGCCGTGTTCCCCAGGACGACGAAGTGAGCGGGCTGCGCGTGGTAGCTGCGGCTCATCAAGAGGTCCTTCAGCGGGGCGGTGCCCGCCTCCGTGCCGTCGGACGTCCATGGGATGGGGAAGTTCTGCCCCTCGCGATAGGCCCAGAAAAGGACCTTGCCGCCCAGCGCGGTGAGGTGCCGGGGCGCGGCGGGGCCCTCGCCGTTCAGGAAGCGCGCGACGCGGACGGTGCCCGCCTTCGTGCCGTCCGTCTTCCACAGCTCCGGGCCGCCGTCCTGGCCGGTGGCCGGGAAGAAGAGGGAGTCCCCCACCCAGGCCGGAGTCGAGACCGAGCGCAGCCCGAGGCCGCCCGTGCGCAGCTTCCGGGTGCCTTCGGGAGTGCCGTCGCTGCGCCACAGGTGGGCGCGGTGGGGCTCGTCCACGGTCGGGGCCTCGAAGTAGAGGACCCCCTGGTGCTCGGTGATGAAGGACGCGAAGCTGCCCAGGGCCACCACCTGTTCGGTGCCCCGCGCGGTGCCGTCCGTGCGCCACAGGCCATGCAGGTCGCCGCCGCTGTACTTCGCGGGCATGCGCGGGTCCGTCAGTGTCCGGGCCACGAAGTACAGCCGGTTCCCCATCGGGATGAGCGCGGCCGGGTTCGAGCCCAGCGCCCCCGGCATCAGGTCCGCCACCATCGCCGTGCCTTCAGCCGTCCCGTCCGTCCGCCACAGCTCTGGCCCATGGATGCCGTCATCCATCGTGAAGAACTGGGTCGCGCCCAGCTCGACGAAGTTGCCGGGGCTCAGCTCGGGGACGCTCGGGGCCCGGGGCAGGATGTCCTTCAACAGGAGCGGGACCGGCGGCGGCGCTTCCGCCTCCGTCACCGGACCGGGCTGCTCCTGCTCCGGCGCGGGGCCGGGCTCCTGGGGGCCCGCGGTCTCTGGAGGTGCTCCGGGCCCGGGGGGCTCGGAGGGCGAGCCGCATCCGAGGCTCGCGCCCAGCGTGAGGAGGAAGGTGGTCAGCACACTCCGGGATGGCTTCAAACGCATGACGTTCCCCAATGCATCCGCGTCGCGCGCATGGACGGTGGATGCGCGTCGACGGGGGATGTGTCGGGACGGTCCTGGCTCGCGACAAGGGGACGGCTTTTCACACGGGTTCAAACGTGAGGCAGCGCACGGTCCAACCCTTTCGCGCGACGCGCGAAGGCCCCCGGTCTGGCGCGGGGCTCGCGCCGGGCCGGGGGCCTCGCTTCACTTCGACGTCTGGGTTTGGGGCCTACCGCGAAGCCGGAGCCTCGGGGGCCTGGCGCGGCAGGGCCCACAGCTCACGCCCGGACTCAGGGGTCCACGCGGAGAAGAAGAGGTTGTCACCCGAGACCACCAGGTTCGCGGGCGCCGAGGACCGGGTCCCGGGGACCAGGTCCGTCACCCGCTCCGTGCCCCCCGCCGTGCCGTCCGTCCGCCACAGCTCCGTGCCCGTGGCGCCGTCCGACGCGACGAAGAGGAGCGGACCGCCCGGGCGCAGCGCCACCAGGGGACCGGGGAACGGGGTGCGAACGCCGGCGTTGGACGCAGGGGCGCTCTCCACTGGCGTCGTGCCCGCCGCCGTGCCGTCGCTCTTCCACAGCGCGTAGCCGTTCGTGCCATCCGACGCCCAGAACAGCAGCTGGCCGTCGTGGACGGTGAAGGTCGCGGGCCCCGAAGTGACGGGACCCTTGCCGAACTGGCGCACGACCTCGGAGGTCTGCCCGTCCGTCTTCCAGAGCTTCGGGACGGTGAGGTCCGCGTCGAGCGACAGGAACAGCGTGTCGCCCAGCACCGCGGAGTCGGAGCCGGGGACATTGGTGAAGGGCAGCTCCGCCACGAAGCGCGTGGTCTCCGTCGTCCCCTCCGTGACCCACACATGGTGGGTCGAGGCGTCCTTCATCAGGTCCACGTAGACGCGCGAGCCCGCGGGCCAGATGTTCCGGATGGAGTTCCAGCCGAGGGTGTCCTGGAAGACGTGGACGCGCACCGTGCCCTCGCGCGTCCCGTCCGACTTCCAGAGCGTGTCCCGCATCGGCGTATGGACGTCCTGGACCGTCGTGAAATAGAGCGTGTCCCCCACCGCCCGGAGCATGGGCCGGATGTCGCTGTAGATGCCCCGTCCGATGCGGTCCACCACGCGCAGGGTGCCTTCCACCGTGCCGTCCGTGCGCCACAGCTCCTGCAGGGCCGGGTGCTGCCCGCGCACGAACCAGACGTACTTCCCCGTGGAGACGAGCTGGGGGCTGTTGCCCCCGAGGTCTCCCACCCGCCGCGGCTCACCTCCCGCGCGGTCCATCCACCAGAGGGTGGTCTGGTCGCGCCCGTCGAGGAACAGCAGGCCGCCGTTGAGCGGCATCAGGTGCGTGGGCTCGTGCTCGAAGGTGCCCTCCACCCGCTGCGTTCCCCCGCTTGTCCCGTCCGAGCGCCACAGCGCCAGGCCGGACGGACCGGCGCCGTGAGGGATGGGCACGGTGAAGAAGAGCGTGCCGTCCACGTCCGCCGTCTCGGAGCGCGCGTCGAAGGAGCTCGCCTGGGCGGCCGTCAGCGGCGCCAGGGTGTCCGTGGTGCCGGGCGTCCCCCGGGTGGAGTGCAGCACGCCGTCCGCGGACGTGAAGTACATCCGGTCCCCGCCCCATCCGCCCAGCGAGGGCAGGCCCCGCGGATCCGCGGCGCTCACCGGGAACGTGCCACCGGCGGTGCCATCCGTGCGCCACACCTGGTTTCCCCCGGCGGTGCTGAAGGCGGAGAAGAAGACACCCGAGGGCGTGGCCTGGGGCTTCGCCTCGGCGTCCAGCCGCGCGCCCGGAGGCGTCACGCGCACGGTGCCCTCCCGGGTGCCGTCCGTCTTGAAGAGCACGGTGTCCGTCCCCTCGAGCGCGGTGAACCAGGCGCTGCCCGCGAACGTGGCGGTGAAGACGGGGTGGCTGTCGGCGGCGCCCGGCCGCAGGTCCGCGATGCGCACGGTGCCCTCGGGGGTGCCGTCCGTCTTCCACGGCTCCTGGCCCGCTTCGGCGTCCCAGCCCCGGAAGTAGACCGTGTCCCCGATGACGGTGAGGGGCTCCATGGGCTGCTCCTCCGTGGAGCTGCTCCAGCGCACGGACTTCAGGGAGACCGTCCCCTCCTTCGTCCCGTCCGTGCTCCACAGGGTGAAGGGGCCCGTCTCACTGCCGCGTGCCCAGAAGACGTAGCGGCCGCCCACCCGCGTCATGAGCGTGGGCTCCCAGGGGGCGCTCATTTCCACCAACTGGCGCATGCCCGGGTCCGTGCCGTTCGTCCGCCACAACTGGGCGCCCCCTTCGAACAGCCGGACGATGAAGTCGATCCTGCCGCCCTCCCAGACCGGGGCAATCGCGGTGACCCGGTCCGCGAAGCCGTACTCCCCTATCTGCCAGGTCCCCTGGGGCGTGCCGTTCGAGCGCCACAGGCTGTACCAGTCACTCCACCACGCGGAGCCGGCCACGGCCTTCGCCTTGAAGACGAAGACGCCATCGCCCACGGCGACGTTCTGGGCGTGGCTGCTCAGCAGGGTCACCCGCCGGGTGCCCGCGGCGGTGCCGTCCGAGCTCCACAGCGCGTACAGGCCCGGCACCATCCGGGCGGTGAAGTACAGCCGGTCTCCCATGCGCACGAGCGACTCGGGGTCGGAGCCCTCGGCGCCGGGCAGCAGGTCGGTCACCATCGCCGTGCCCTCCCGCGTCCCGTCCGTGCCCCAGAGCTCCTTGCCGTGGACGCCGTCATCCACGGTGAAGAACCAGCGGTTCCCCAACGGGACGTACCCTTCGGTCCGCGCGGCGGGGAGCGCGGCCAGGAGCCCGGGCGTGACGTCCTTCACCAGGAACGGCGCGGCGATGACCTCCTCGGTGGGCTCGGGCTCCTGCTCGACGGGCTCGGGTTCCTCCTTCACCGGAGGCGGCTGCTGCACCACCGGGCCGGGCTCCTCCTCCACTGGCGTATCACCGGGCTGGGGGAGGGGCTCGTTCGGGACCTCCTCGGTGGGGAGCGGCTCGGCTCCGGACGCGGGAGCCGGAGACTCGCAACCCGTGCTCGTGCCCAGTGAGAAGAGAAAGACGGCCAACGTGCTCAACGACTGCTTCCAACGCATGACTTCCCCCAACAGAGACGCCGGACGCACGGACGGTGGGTGCGTGTCGGCGGGGGATGTGTTGGGACGCTGCCCGGCGGTAACAAGGGCGGCCGCTTCACTTCGGGTCAAAGCGTGGGACAGCGCACGCTCCGGCAAGAAGGGGGGAGCGCGCGGGAAGGGGGACGATTAGGGTACGGGAGCCATGAACGTCCCCTTCGTCATTGAGACCACGCACCGCGGCGAGCGGGCGTACGACCTCTATAGCCGTCTGCTCAAGGACCGCATCATCCTCCTGGGCACGCCCATCAACGACGATGTGGCCAACCTCATCGTCGCCCAGCTGCTGTTCCTGGAGTCCGAGGACCCGGACAAGGGCATCAACCTCTACATCAACTCGCCCGGTGGCTCCGTCACGGCGGCGCTCGCGATGTATGACACGATGCAGTACGTCAAATGCCCTGTGTCCACCATCTGCGTGGGCCAGGCGGCCTCCGCGGGCGCGCTGCTGCTGCTGGCCGGCTCCAAGGGCAAGCGCTACGCCCTGCCCAACAGCCGCATCATGATCCACCAGCCGCTGGGTGGCGCGCAGGGCCAGGCGACGGACATCGACATCCAGGCGAAGGAGATCCTCCGTCTGCGCACGTACCTCAACGGCCTGTTCGTGAAGCACACGGGCCACACCATCGAGCGCATCGAGAAGGACACCGAGCGCGACTACTTCATGAGCGCCGAGGAGGCCCGGCAGTACGGCCTCATCGACGAGGTCGTGGAGCGCGCCTCGGGCGTGCCGGCGCCCAAGTAGGTTCCATTCCAGCCGCGACCGGAGGAGCAGGCCCCGTGCCGCTGCTCCGGGCAGGCATCCGATGGGTGGCGGCTTCGCAAGCCGCCCCACGGTGCAGCTTGACGGGTGCGTGTCCAATGTCTGGACATGCTTCCCCGTCTCCTTGCCGCCGCTCTGTTGCCTGCCCTCCTGGCGGGTGTGGGTTGTGCCACCGGCCCCACGGGACGTCTGCCCGTGCCCCCCAGCTCCCAGTCGGTCCAGGACCAGTTGGGGGAGCGCAACGTCGTCGACGCGGGCGCGGAGTACGCACGGCAGAACGGTCTGGTGCTGGCGGAGAGTGGTGAGGCGGTGCGGATCCGCCCCAACTACTGGCGGATCCGCTTCGCCCTCCCGGAGGAGGGCTCCGGGAAGTTCCTGGAGCTGGACTTCGACGAGCTGGCCCAGCGCGTGACGGGGTCGCGGCGCATCGACATCAACCCCACCTTCGCGCCCACCTCCAGGACCTCCCTGCCCAGCGAGTCGAGCCCCGCGACGGGCGGCTCGGGTCCGCAGTGAGGGCTACGGCAGCCGCGTGACGCGGTTCAGCGCGGGGGCCGGGAGCGGCGCGGCCTCCGAGCTCTTCGCGGTGAGGTACGCCTCCAGCGCGTCCGCGTCCACCGCGCCGCCCAGTGGGTTCGTGCCCTCCGCGAGGACGGTGAAGCCGTCGCCGCCGGGAGCGAGGAAGCTGTTCACGGTGACGCGGTAGCTGGCGGCCGGGTCGATGGTCACGCCGTTGAGCTGGATGCTGGCGGGGTCCACCTTGGCTCCGGCGGGCGCGGACGCGCTGAACGCGTAGGTGAAGCCCGCGGACGGGTGAAGGATGCGGGGGCTGGCGAGCTGGAACTGCTGCTCCAGCACGCGCTCGATCTGCGCGCCCGTCAGCGTCAGGGTGACCAGGCTGTTGCCGAAGGGCTGCACGGTGAAGGCCTCGCCGTAGGTGACGGCGCCCTTGTCATTGGGGTCGGCCGGGTCGCGCACCAGGTCGGCGCGCACGCCACCGGGGTTCATGAAGGCAATCTGGGCGGCGCCCACGTTCGCGCCCTTGGTGGCCTCCAACTGCGCGTCCGCGATGACGAAGCCCATGGTGGACTGGCCGGTGGGGTCCAACTGGATGTTGCCGCGCGCGAGCGTCTGGTCGATGTAGCCGATGACGCGGTTCTCCAGCGGCGTGGTGAGGCCCTTGTAGCGGGTGATGAGCTCCCCGACCTCCGGGTCGGGCGTCACGGTGCGGGTGACGATGACGTTCTGGGCCTGGGCCTTCACGACCTGGCCCGTGGCCGCGTCCAGCGTCAGGTCGATGTCCGTGACGAGCCGGCCCACCGACGCGGCGCTGGTGACGAGCTTGCCGCTCAGCATGCAGTTGTAGGCGTTGTGCGTGTGGCCGCTGACGATGACGCTCACGGCGGGGTCCAGCTTCGACGCGATCTCCACGATGGGGCCGGTGATGCCCTTGCACTCGTTGTAGAGCGAGTCTGGACCGGGCACGCCGCCCTCGTGCACGATGACGACCATGGCGTTCACGCCCTGCGCCTTCAGCTCCGGGACGAGCGCGTTGACGGTCTCCACCTCGTCCTTGAACTCCAGGCCGCGGATGCCGGTGGGGGTGACGATGTTCGGCGTGCCTTCCAGGGTCATGCCGATGAAGGCCATCTTCACGCCTTCGAAGGTGCGCACGTCGTAGCGCGGGAGGAGGGTGCTGGTGGGGCCGGTGGCGACGTTGGCCGCGAGGATCTTGAACTTCGCGCCGGAGAAGCCGGTGCCGTCCTGGCAGCCGTCCACGGGGTGGCAGCCGCCGGACTGCATGCGCAGGAGCTCCGTGCCGCCCTCGTCGAACTCGTGGTTGCCCACGGCGCTGATGTCCAGGCCGATGTCGTTCATGGCCTCGATGGTGGGCTCGTCGTGGAAGAGCGCGGAGAGCAGCGGCGTGGCGCCGATGAGGTCACCCGCGGACACCACGACGGAGTTCGGGTTCTTCGCGCGCAGGTCCGCGATGTAGCGGCCCAGGTACACCGCGCCGCCCGCGTTCACGCGGCTGGTGGTGTCCACGCCGCCGTCCGGCAGCAGGGCCTGGTGGATCTGTCCGCCGGTGCCGGCCGCGGGCTCCAACTGCCCGTGGAAGTCGTTGAAGGCGATGATCTTCACGGCGACGGTGGTGCCGCCGTCGTTGTCGCCGGTGCCCGCGTCGGTGTTGTTGGCCGGGGGCGGGAAGGTGACGGCCTTGCAGACGTGGTCCACGCAGGTCCAGCCCTGGCCTTCCGGCGCGGGGTTCTGCTCCTGGCAGTCGAAGGCGTTGGTGCACTCGTTGTTGCCGCAGCCGCCGTGGAAGGCGAGCAGCAGGCCGGTGACGAAGGCGCCGGCGAGGAGGAAGACGCTGGGACGCGCGGCATCACGCGCGCGGGGGACGGAGGGCTGCATCGAGACGACTCCTGGGGCAGGGTGGGCCCGGCGAGGCAGGGAACCCTGGCATCGTCTCGTGGCGCGGAGGTGAGGGCCGGGTTCCGAATGCGTGTCGGTCCGTCGGATGTGACGTGGCCGACACCGGGCACGGGCTCAGGAGCGCGCGGACTCCCGGCACATCACCAGCTCCGCGGCGCCGCCCACGGAGCCCCAGAGCACGGCCTCCTGGTCGAACAGCCGGCCCATGCGTCCGGCCTCATCGCGGGACAGGCCGGGGACGAAGAGGCTCTCCTCGAACCAGCGACGGTCCTCCGCCACGCCCACGGCGGACACACTCGGGTGGCCTCGGGCTTCGAGCAGCGCGAGCAGCCGTTGCTGGAGGCGCGCGTTGGTGCGGAGCGGACGCGCGTGCGCGCGGGGATTCCACGCGGTGAGGAAGGCCCAACTGGTGAAGCCACGAGCGCTGAGCGCTGCGTCGAGCTCCGGATGCAAGGCATCCACGCGCAGCACGTGCTTGCGGTCACCGACGAGCGGGTGCGGGCGCACGACATAGCCCGTGGCCTTGAAGGCCCCGTGCAGCGCGGCCCGCCGTGCGTCACTCATGCGGCGTCGCGACCGCGGCTCCCACACCCGCCGGATTGGGCACGGGAGTCACCACGGTCGCGGGGACAGCGGGCGTCGTCCCCGCGCCCTGCGGAGCTGGCGACGGAGGCGTCGTGCTCGGCGGTGCGGCCGACGGAGTCGCTGCGGTCGGGCCCGCGCCCTGCGGAGCCGTCGTCGGCGTCGTGGCGGTCGGGCCCGCGCCCTGCGGAGCCGCGGGTGGTGCGTTCATCACCGGAGGACTCGCGCTCGGCGGTGCGGTCTGGGGCTTCGCGGCCTGCGGATTCGGGGCCTGTGCATTCACGGTGGCTGGTGCGTTCGGCTTCGCGCCTTGCGGACTCACGGTCGCGGGCACCGGAAGCAGCGGCAGCGCGGGGTGCCCTTCCCGCAGCTTGGGCGGAATCTGGCTGGCCACGATGGGCGCTTCCTCCGCCGTCTTCCACGGACGGTCCGGCCACCAGCGCTCCACGGGCGGCGGCGCCAGCGCGAGGAAGTCCTGCCCGGGCCGGGGCGCGGCGATGCCCACGCCGTCGTGCTTCGCGGCCACCAGCGAGCGCTCAATCGGCTCCGTCCAGCCGTGGTACGCCAGCGTCACCAGCCCCCAGTGCACCGGCAGGAACAACCGGCCCTGCACCAGCCGGTGGGCCAGCACCGCCTGCTCCGGCCCCAGGTGCCAGTCCGGCCAGCCCGCGCCGTACTGCCCTGTCTCGATCATCGTCAAATCGAACGGCCCCAGCTTCGCGCCAATCTCCTCCATCGCGGGGAACAGGCCCGTGTCGCCGGAGTAGTAGACGCGGTGCTTGGAGCCCACCAGCGCCCAGCCCGCCCACAGCGTCTTGTTCTGCTGGAGGAACCGGCCCGACGCATGCCGCGCGGGCGTGCACACGATGTCCAACCCCTTCACCTTCGTGCGCTCCCACCAGTCCAGCTCCACGATGCGGTGGGCCGGCACGCCCCAGTATTCCAGGTGCGCGCCCACGCCCAGCGGCACCACGAACGTGGTGTCCCAGTCCTTCATCGCCTCGATGGTGGCGTGGTCCAGGTGGTCGTAGTGGTCGTGTGAAATCACCACCGCGTCGATGGGCGGCAGCGCGTCCAGCGCGATGGGCGCGGGGAACCAGCGCTTCGGGCCAATCCACCCCAGGGGCGACGTGCGCTCGCCCCACACGGGGTCGGTGAGCACGCGGTGTCCGTCCACCTCCACCAGCGTGGACGAGTGCCCCATCCAGGTGACGCGCAGGCCGTCCTCGGGCGGCGTGGCGAAGCGCTTCGGGTCGATGCGGTCCACCACCACCGGCATCCGGGGCGTGCTGTCCGCGCTCGAGCTGAACAGGTCCGACAGCGTCCGCTCCCAGTTGTTCAGGATGGGCTGCGGGTTCTCGAAGCCGCCGTCCAGCCACTGCGGCGAGCGCGTCATCCGCTCCAGCCGGACCCCTTCCGGCACCTTGCCGAACGCGCGCCAGCCGTCGATGACGACGACCAGCAGGAACGCACCCAGCAAGAGCAGGCCCCATCCGAACAGGCGCAACAACCTGCCGCCCCAGGACGGCCGCTGGCCGTAGGAGGGAAAGGCCGTGCGGAAGGCCTTCTGTCGGGCCTTGTCCGCGGCCCGCATGGGTCCCGCGTTCATCCTCATCCCCGGACCCTGATGGGTCCGGTGCGTCAGTGTCAATGGGGAGACATCCCGCTACGCCCCGGTTTTTCCTGACTCCGGCGGCGTCGGGCCCGACCCGTGGCCGTTCCGCGCGCCCACGGGTCAGGACCTCTCAGGATTCAGGCGGGACGATCTTGAACCCGCGCTGGAGCAGCGGATCCAGCCGGTCCGTGATGTCCCACGACTCCACCAGCCGTCCGTCGCGCAGCCGGTACAGCGAGTCCCCCTGGAACGTGAGCGGGCGGGACTTGCCGTCCTGGGTGGGAGGGCCCTGGGTGTCCGTGCCCGTCGCGCGCCAGCGGACCATCACCCAGTCGTCCTCCGCCATCACGTGGAGCAGCTCGAACTTCAGGTCCGGGAAGAGGGTGAACCCCTGCTCCGCCTGCGTTCGCACCACCTCCGGGCCGCGCAGGTCCCGGGGGGCGCCCTCGGAGCGGTCCACGTAGTCGGCCGCGACGTACTCCGGGATGCGCTCCAGGCGCTTCTGGTTGTAGATCTCCTCGGTGAACAGGCGGGCGCGCTCCTTGTTGGCTTCGCCCACCTGCCGGGCCCGTTCCGCCGGGGACACCGTCGCGCAACCGGTGAGCCCCACGAGCCCCAACACCACCCACGACACACAGGTCCTCATGACGCGCGGGAATCTGCCGGGCGCGCACGGGCGCTGTCAGCCGCCGTGTCGTCGAACCGTTCACCGCCGGGCGCCAGCCGCCCCAGCCCGATGGGCGCCGCCAGGAGGGTGTCGGGGATGCCGAACGCGTCCACCAGCCCCACGGCGTCCGGCCGCAATTCCTCGCACAGCTTCACGCGCTCCTTGCGGATGGCCTGGGCCTTGGGCGCCGTGAGCCAGCCGTGCTCCAGGAACCAGCCGCTGGCGGACTCCAGGCAGGACAGGCCGAAGAGGTCCGCCATGCGCCCCAGCACCGGCTTGAGCGCTTCATCCTTCACGTCCGCCACGCCGCGCAGGAACTGCTCCAGCACGATGCGCTCCACGCTCGCGTGCGCCAGGGCCAGCAGGTGCGCCTGCACCTGGTTGAAGGCCTCGAAGGCCTCCACGCCCGCAGTGAGCCGCTTGCGGATGCGCTTGGACACGGAAGCCAGCAGGGCCTCCTCGCGGAAGCGCAGGGCGCGCAACTGGAAGTCGCTGTCGCGCA
Source organism: Corallococcus sp. M7 (assembly GCF_054512695.1). Taxonomy (NCBI): domain Bacteria; kingdom Pseudomonadati; phylum Myxococcota; class Myxococcia; order Myxococcales; family Myxococcaceae; genus Corallococcus; species Corallococcus sp. M7. The sequence goes on along the minus strand of NZ_CM137252.1, from coordinate 8,733,683 downwards.
GGTGGTCCGTGTCCGTGCGCCGGCCGGCGATGGGATTCCGGTCCGTGAACACCGTGGCGGCCTGGTCCACGATGAGGCGCAGCACGGCGAAGACGCGGTCGTCCTCGAAGCGCTGGCGGTAGCCCGTGAGCAGGCCCTTGGCGACCAGCTGCATGAGCACGGTGTTGTCGCCCTCGAAGGTCGTGAACACGTCCGTGTCCGCCTTGAGCGACGCGAACCGGTTCGCGGTGAGGTAGCCCTGGCCGCCGCATGCCTCGCGGCACTCCTGGATGGTGGCGGTGGCGTTCCACGACGCGTAGGCCTTGAGCCCCGCGGCGAGCGCCTCCACCTCGCGCGCGTCGTCCTCCGTGCGGTGGACGTAGCGGTCCACCAGGTACTCCAGCGCGAAGTCCACCGCGTACGCCTTGGCCACGAGCGGCAGCAGCCGCAGCTGGTGCGACTGGTGGTCCAGCAGGCGGACCTCGGGCGCGCCCTGGGGGCCGAACTGGCGGCGCAGGTCGCCGTAGCGCACGGCGATGGTCAGCGCGCTCTTGGCCGCGGACAGGGACGCGCACGCCACGCTCACGCGGCCCGCCACCAGCGCGCCCAGCATGGTGAAGAAGCGCTTGGAGTCGCCGGTGATGGAGGAGGTGTACTCGCCGGCCTCCGTCACCTGGCCGTAGCGGTCGAGCAGGTTGTCGCGAGGCACGCGCACGTGGTCGAACCACAGCCGGCCGTTGTCCACGCCGTTGAGGCCCATCTTCTCGCCGCAGTCCTCGATGCGGATGCCCGGCAGGACCTTGCCCTTCTCATCGCGCAGCGGGACGAGCAGCGCGTGCACGCCCAGGCGCTCTCCGTCCACCTCCAGCTGCGCGAACACGGTGGCGATGCGCGCGTGGCGGGCGGCGTTGCCAATCCACTCCTTGCGCGCGGTCTCCGACGGCGTGTGGATGACGAACTCGCCCGTGGCCGCGTCGTAGCGGGCCACCGTCTCGCAGTCGCGCACGTTGGAGCCGTGGCCCAGCTCGCTCATCGCGAAGCAGCCGGGCAGGTCCAGCGAGGCGACCCTGGGCAGGTACTGCTGGTGGTGCCGCTTCGTGCCCAGGAACAGGATGCTGGAGCCGAACAGGCCGAAGTGCACCCCCGCCTTGATGACGAGGCTCAGGTCGAAGAAGGCCATCGTCTCGAACGCGGCGATGAACGCGCCCAGGTCGCCGCCGCCCTCGCGGCCCTTGGGGAAGGCGAGCTGGCCCAGGCCGTCATTGGCCAGGTGCTTGAGCCAGTCGAAGACCTGGTCGCGGTAGGCGGTGGTGCTGAGTCCTTCCTTGTAACGGAAGTCCGCGTCCTCCAACCAACCGCGCACCCGCTGGCGCACGTCCGAGTAGGTGCGCTCCAGCACGGCCGTCATCGCCACGGGGTCGAAGGACGCCGCGTGCGAGCGGGGCTCCGCCTTCGGGACGCGGGACGCCTTGGGCACCAGCGAGCGCACCGCCTCCTTGCCGTCCACGCCCAGGGTGGCCTCGATGGAGGCCAGGGCCCTGGCCAGCTCCGCGGGCGGGATGCTCAGGGGCGCTTCACCCGCGAGCGCCTGGGCCAACTGCACGCCGAGCTCCGCCAGGTTCTGCTGCTGACTGGTGGCCAGCTTCTCCGCGGTGGCGCGGATGTGTTCACGCACGATGGCCAGCTCGCGGGGCGGGGGCGGACGCAGCGGATCCACCCAGAGGGCCAGGACGGAGCTGGACTTGAGGTCCAGCCAGGGCTGGGCGCGGGCCGCGGCGCCCAGGGCGCGGAGCTCGTCGCCCGTCAGCTCGCCGTCCGTCCAGGCGACGTACAGCATGGGGACCAGCGGGGCGAGGCTGGAGAGCGAGAGCAGCTCGCGGGCGGAGGGGCGGGATGGGGCGTCGAGCATGCGGACTCTCCAGGCGAGGTGACGGAATCCGGGCAGTGTCGCCACGGTGGAAGGCTCCGGCAACGACGGAATGGGGTCCTGTTCACCGGCCGGAGTGGGAGGGGGGCGGCGACTCCCGGGGGAGGGCAGGCGTCCCTACGTTGCCAGGACCATGAGCGAGCTTACGGACGAGTTGCTGCCCCAGCCGGGGGCGCATGGGTTCGACGGTGGCGACGAGACGCGCAAGCACGAGATGCAGGGGCCCTTCGAGCTGCCCCCCGGGCCCGAGGGCTTCTCGTTCGCGCTCTACCAGGCCACGGGCGTGGGGCTGACGCCGGGGCACCAGATGCACCTCCTGGAGAACAGCCAGGTCTTCGACCGGATGTTGGAGGACATCCGCGCGGCGAAGCACAGCGTGCACATGCTCGTCTACATCTGGCGGCCGTGCGAGCTGTCGGACCGGTTCGTGGAGGCGCTGATGGAGCGCTCGCGCTCGGGCGTGCAGTGCCGCGTGGTGGTGGATCCGGTGGGCAGCGAGGAGACCACCGGGGACAAGGACTTCGATCAGCAGATTGAAAAGCGCCTGACGGACGCGGGCGTGGAGGTGCACTACTACCGGCTGCTGGCGGGCAAGGTGCTGGGGCGGCTGCTCAGCCGGTCGCACCAGAAGATCGTCGTGGTGGACGGGCGCATCGCGTACACGGGCGGCTTCGGCATCTGGAAGGTGTGGGAGGGGGATGGGCTGAAGCCGGACAACTGGCGCGACACGCACATCCGGGTGGAGGGGCCGGAGGTGCGGCGCATCCAGGTGACGTTCTCCAAGCACTGGCTGGAGTCGGGCGGAGGGTTCCTGCCGCGCGAGTGCTTCCCGGAGCTGAAGGCGGACGGAGGCGGGTGCGCGGCGTTCATCGACAGCGCCGGGCGGCTGGGCATCACCGAGGCGGAGCGGATGGTGCGGTTGGTGGTGGCCGCGGCGACGAAGCGGCTGTGGATCGCCAATGCGTACTTCACGCCGCCCAACGACATCCTGGAGCAACTGGAGGTGAAGGTCCGGCAGGGCGTGGACGTGCGGGTGATGGGCCCGGGCCCGAACCACGACGTGCCGGTGGTGCGCGCGTCGCAGCGGTCCACGTACGAGCGGCTGCTGGCGGCGGGGGTGCGCATCTGGGAATACCAGCCGGCGATGCTGCACTCGAAGACGATGCTGGTGGATGACTGGCTGTGCGTCGTGGGCTCCACGAACCTGGACTCGCTGTCGCTCAACAAGTTGAGCGAAGGGTCGCTGGTGTTCGAGGACCGGGAGATCGCCGCGAAGCTGGAGGCGTGCTGGGAGAAGGACGTGCGGCACTCGAAGGAGATATCCCTGGAGAACGGCGGCCGGACGAACCCGTGGCGGAGGTTCGCGCGGCGGGCCACGCAGTGGGCGGGGCACGACCGGTAGGCTTCAGCGGTGGGAGGTGACGCCCTCCTGCCGGCAGTAGGGGAGCACGGGACAGGTGGAGCACTTCGGGCGGGAGCCGGTGCACACGTGTTTGCCAAAGGGGACGAGGAGCCGGTTGAGCTCCACCCAGTAGGGCCGTGGGAGCACGGCTTCGAGCGCGGCGAGGGTGCGCTCCGGAGTGGAGGCCTTCACGTAGCCCCAGCGGTTGGTGACGCGGTGGACATGGATGTCCACGCTGATGACCTCATGGCCGCAGGCGATGCCGAGCGCCAGGTGCGCGCACTTGGGGCCCACGCCCTTGAAGGACTGGAGCACGTCCGGATCCGCGGGGAGCTGGCCGTTGAACGCGTCACGCGTGCGCACGGCGATGGCGTGGACCTGGTGGGCCTTGCCTTCGTGGAAGGTGACGGGGCGGATGAGGGCGTCGATCTCCGCGGGCGTGAGGCGCGCGAGGGCTTCGGGCGTGTGCGCGCGGCCGAGGAGCCGGAGGGACGCGGGGAGGCTGACTTCATCGAGCGTGCGGATGGAGAGGATGCACGCGATGAGCTGTTCGAAGAGGGAGCCGTGGCCCTTCGCGGCGAGCTCGAACATGGCGGCGTCCGCGAAGGAGCGGACCTCATGGCGCACGCGGCGGAGGACCTCTTCGATGTCGAACGGGAGCTTGTCCGTGTCCGACGGCACGGCGTGCGCGGTGCGGGTGCTCTGGGCGCGAGGCGCCCGACGTGGACCTGTCGTCGTCTGCTTCTTGGCCGCCATGCGGGCCTCCTGACCTGGGAAGTTGGGTCCGGAGGATGTGACTGGCCGGGCGTACCTGCCGGGCCGGAGGGCGGTCAGGCGGGCGGGGTCAGGTTCATCGCGTACCAGCGGTCGCAGCCGAAGTGACCGGTGCGGCCCATGGGGGCGCAGAGCGGTTCGAAGCCGACCTTGCGGTAGAGCTTCTGGGCTTGATCCATGCCCGCGAGCGTCTCCAGGTAGCACTGCTTGAAGCCGGCGCTTCGCGCGAACTCCAGACAGTGTCTCAACAAGCGCTCACCCATGCCGTGGCCCCGGGCCTTGGGCAGGAAGTACATCTTCCGCAGCTCGCAGACGTCCGGCGCTCCTCCGTCCAGCGGCGCGATGCCCGCGCCTCCCACCACCTGGCCCCCATGCTCCACCACGAAGTACACGTGCCGGGGACGGCTGTAGGCCGCGCTCATCGCGTTCACCTCCGGGTCGTGGATCGCGAACCCCGGACCGTCCGCTCCGAACTCCGGCATCACCGCTCGGATGACCGCCGCCATCGCCGCGTCGTCCCGGGCCTCGATGGGCCTCAAAGTCAGTTCCGTGCTCATGACCTCCACGGTCCCATGACTCACGCCCTCCGGCCAGCGGCGCCCGGTGTGCACCTGTGCAGCGCCCTGCACAACCGCCACGCGCCTGATGCACCCCGGTGGATTTCAATCCCACGCCTTTCCAGGGCATTCTCCGTGGCACGGTCGTTGTAGAGGGGGAAGTTCCATGTACTGTCCTGCCTGCCGGCAAGAACGCCTGGGAAGCGCGTCCCAGTGCGTTGTCTGTGGCAATCGTCTCGCCGCCCGCGCCCGCTCCGCCATCGAGGCCGAGCTCGCGCATGTCCACTTCCTCCTGGACGAGGTGCGCCGCTGGGACGTCCACGACGTGCCGCCCATCGTCGGCCGCCGCCTCACCGAGCGCTACGAGCGCCAGGCCCGCGTCCTCCTCTCCGTCCTCACCGAGACGCCCATCGACGCGCCGTCGTCCGCGCCCGTCGAGCTTCGCGACGAGGCCGTAGCACCTCAAACGATGGGGGAGGGCGCTGTCGCCCTCGGTCCCGTGACGCTTCCCACCGTGGACGCGGCCGTCGAGGAGGCCCCTGTCGCGCAGGCCGTGAGCGCTGATGTCCAGGTCATCGCCGCAGCGGACACCGCCGCTTCCGTGGCTCACCCCACTGGCTTCGATGCCTCCGTCGAGCGCGACCCTTCCGCTCACGCTGCTGTCGCCCCGGACGCTCACGCCGCCGCTTCCAACGCTGTCGCACTGGACGCTCACGCCGCCGCTTCGGACGCTGTTGCTCCTGACGCTCACTTCGCTGTCTCCGACGCCGCTGCCTCCGCGGACGCCTCCGACGCTGTTGCCTCCGAGAACGCTGCCTCCGCGACTCCTGGCGCGACGGGCGCCTCCTTCCACTTCAACTCGCTCGACCTCATCGCGTGCCTGGGCATCGCCTCGCTGTCGGATGGCTCCGCGGCTCGCCGGTTGAACGCGGGTCGTGTCTCCGCCGAACCCCGCGCGCAGCACGCTTCCGCGGCCCGCCGGCTGCCTCCGAACCCGGGCGAACCGTTCGTGGAGCCTCCCGCTCCGAACAGCCGCACCGCTCGCATCATCGAGGAGACCTCGACGTGGAGCCGCGTGTGGCGGCCGTTCCTCTACGAGAGCATCGCGTGGTTCATCGGCGCGTTCCTCATCCTCTCCGGCACGCTCTACTTCGTCTTCGAGTCCTGGGACGGGATGACGTCCGTCACCCGCTCGCTCACCGTCTTCCTCATGACCGTGGGCTACTCCGTCGGGTTCTCCGTGTGGGGCGGCTACCTCGCCCGCCGCGAGTCCCTGCGCAAGCCGGGCCACATCCTCGGCCTCATCGGCTCCGCCGTGGCCCCGCTCGGCGGCGTCGCGCTGGGGCCCCTGGGCTTCGGTGAAGCGCTCCATCTGGACGGCGTGCGCCCGTTGCTGCTCGTGCCGCTCCTCTTCGCCTGGTCCGGCGTCGCCGCGTGGTTCGCCCGCAAGCCCGTGGAGTCCTTCGACGCGCCCTCGCGCCCGTTCATCCAACTGGGGCTCGTCGGCGTCACGCTCATCATGGGCCTGGCCCCCGTGGCCGCGCGCGTGGGTGTCCCGGCGGTGTGGCTCAACACCCTGCCGTGCATCCTCTTCTTCCTGCTGTCGAGCAAGGCCACCGAGACCCCCCGAAAGGGCGGTGCGCTCACCTTCGCGATCGCCGCGCCCCTGTTCCTCACCGCGATGTTCGCCATCCGGTTGCACCTGGCCCTGGGCGCCGCCGGGACCTCCGTTCCTCCTGGCACCTACGCGCCCTTCGCGGCGTTCCTGCTCGCCACCTGCCTGCGCTTCCGCACGCTCGATGAGAAGCGCGCCGCGGATCCGCTCGCGGTCATGACCATCGCGCTCCAGGTGGCCTGTCTCGCGGGCGCCATCGTCGGCACCAAGCCTGCCTTCTTCTTCACCGCCGCCATCTTCACCAGCACGCTCGTGTCGCTGTCGCGCGGCCCCGTGAACCGCCTGCCGTGGCTCTACCCGGCGTACGCGGGCGCGTACTTCAGCTATGCGTCCAGCGCGCAGTTGATTCCGCACGCCCTCACGCTCCTCATCAATGCCATCAAGACGCGCATGGGCTACCCGCCCTCGGCGCCGCTGCCCTTCCAGTACGGCGCGCTGACAGCCGTCCCGTTCGTGCTCGCGGGCCTGGTGCTCGCGTACCTCTCCCAGAAGCGCGGCGAGCGCACCGGTGACGCGCGGTCCCTGGGAATCGCGGACGTGCTGCTGCGCGCCACCACCTGGGCCGCGCCCGTGTTCGCCATCTACTCCCACGTGGGGCCCGACTCGCGGCCCTCCTTCTTCGCCACGCTCGCCCTGGCCGTGCTGTCCCTGGGCGCGGGCCTGCTGTTCAAGCGCTTCCCGCTGTCCGCCGTGGGCTCGGTGCTCTTCGGCCTGCTGCCCTTCAGCGCCTTCCGCGTCTACGGCGCGGCCCCCGCGGCCGTCGTGTCCGGCATCCTCGCCCTGGGCCTCGCGGTCCTCGTGTGGCGCCTCACGGACGAGCGCACGCGGCGCTTCATCTCCGCCGTGGTGGGCGTCATCGCCACGGCCGGGTTCGCCATCGCGCTGGGCACGACCCCTGTCGCCGCGCCCGTCGTGGGCATGACGCTGGGGGCCGCGGGCGTGCTGCTGGCCGCGTACCGGCTGCGCGACGAGAACTTCCTGGCCTACGGCGCCTTCCTCGCGGGCGCCATCTTGCCGAAGCTGGCGGCGGCTCACTCCACGCAGGCGCTGGTCGCGGCGATGGTGGGCGGCGCGCTGGTGCTGGCGCTCCTGGGCGAGCGCGGCGGCCTGCTCAAGCGGCTCGGCGTGCCGGCCCTCCTGTACGCGGGGCTCGCGGTGGTGTGGGGCCTGACCGGCCAGGTCTTCATGGGCCCCGTGCTCCTCACCGCCGCCGCGACGGTGGCGGTGGCCTCGCGCGGCTTCCCCGGTGTGCGGCCGTTCGCGGTCGTGCTCGTGGGCTTCGCGCTCCTGCCGGACGTGCCGCACGTCTACGCGGTGTGGGGGCTGTCTCCGGGGCTGTCGCTGGTGCTGCTCGTCACCGGCTCGCTCGTGGGCTCCATCGTCGCCGCGCGCAAGGGCAAGAGCGCGAGCACCACCACCGCGGGCATCCTCGCGCTCATCCTGCCGTTGTTGCCGGTGGCCCTGGCCCGCTCCAGCGACCAGACCCTGTTCCTGCTGGGCGCGGCGCTGGCGGCGCTCTTCACCGCGCGCACGCTGCCCGTGACGCTGGGGCTGATGATCGCCTCCATCGAGGCCCTCTTCGCGCTGCACGCATCCGGCCCGCTGGCCCTGTTGGGGCTCGCCACGTTCCTCAGCGTCCTGGCCCTCCTGGAGGACGTGCCCGCGGTGCGGCGCATCGCCGCGGGTGGCGAGTCCTTCCGCATCGTCGCCACGCTGGGCGCGATGGTGGTGCTGGCGGACGCCTCGCTGTCGTGGGACGGGCACGCGCTGTCGGAGCTTCGCGGCGCCACGCAGCTCGCGCTCATCGGTCCGGCGTTGCTGCCGCTGTTGTGGACGCGCTCACTGCACCGGCCCTTCGCCGCGGCGCTGATGGTGCCCTACGCCGTCGTGACCCTGATGGCGTGGCACCCTCCCTTCGGGTGGACCGCGCTGCTGCCGCTGTTCCCGCTGCTGGTGGTGCGCGTCGTGGAGCACGTGCCGGCCATGGCCTCGCTGCTCCTGCGCTCGCGGGAGGAGCGCCCTCGCCACGAGCTGTCGATGAGCATGCAGGTGGCGCTCATGTGCCTGGGCGGGCTGGCGCTGCTGGTCCCGGAACAGGAGCTGAGCCAGCGCACGGCCCTCTTCTGCGCCCTCGCGCTGGTGCCCATGACGGGCCCGCTGCCCTCTGTCCGCGTCATCGGCGCGTCCCTGCTGCTGATGTTCATCCCGGAGGCGCGTCCCTGGGCCACGGGGCTGTTGCTGGCCCTGGCGCTGGCGGATCACCACGCACCGCGGGCGCTGGCCTCCTTCTTCCGGAGCCCGCGTGACACGGCGCTGCGCGCCTCCGCCACGGGCTCGGCCCTGGCGATCGCGGCGATGTCCACGCTGGTGTCGCCGACCCCTGGCGCGCTGGCCGTGCTGGGCATGGTGGTCGGGGTGTCCGCGTTCCTGCTGTCGCAGCGCTGGCTGCTCACGGCGGCGGTGGCGGCGTTCGCGCTGGCGCCGCTGGGCCAGACGGGAACCCTCGCGGTGGGCGAGTGGCGCCCGGAGGGTGCGGTGCTCGTCGCGCTCGTGGGCCTGGCCTCCGCGCTGCTGTCCGCGCTGTGCCAGTCCGGCGCCGTGCAGCGCATGCTGACGAATGTCACCGCGCGCCTGACGCCCGGCATCGAGGGCACCTGGAGCGAGCCGCTGTGGGCCGGAGGCGCCGGCACCGTGGCGCTGCTCGTGGGCCTGCGGCTGGTGGACGCGGGGCCGGGCGAACTGCCCCTGTCCGTGGCGCTGGTCGCTGGCGCCGCGTCGCTGACGCTGATGGTGACGCGCGAGCGCCTGATGATGAACGCCGCCACGGCGCTGCTGGGCCTGGTGCTGGTCGCCGCCGTGCCGCCGCTGTGGGCGCCCGCGGTGGTGGCGGGCACGGGCCTGCTGCTGGCCGTCGCCGGCTTCGCGCTGGACAAGCGCGGCGTGGAGGCGGGCGCGGCGCTGCACAATGGTGGCGCGGTGCTGGCGCTGCTGTCACTCGCGGGCCTGCGTTCGCTCACGCACCCGGGCATGCCGCTGTGCGTGTTCTTCGTGCTGGCCACGGCGTGGGTGGTGGTGCTGCGCCGCCGCGACCGCGAGTGGGTGGGCTGGCTGGCGTCCCTCTTCGCCGAGCACGCCTTCCTCCTGCACTACGGCGCGACGCACTCCACCGGCCGGGGCGCGCAGTTCCTCCTGCCGTACCTTGGCGCGGCGACGGCGCTGCTCGCCACGCTGGTGCTGTCCGTGGCGGGCAAGGCGGTGCGCGGGCGCATGGGGCGCGCGTTCTCCATCATCGCGCTCACGGAGGTCCTGTTCGCGGTGCTGTCGGTGCGTCTGCCGGGCGGCGCGGCGCGCGAGGCGTGGGTGGCGTGCGGCGGACTCGTGTTCCTGCTGTTCGCCCTGGTGCGCCACGCGGCGCGCGAGGAGGACGAAGGCGCGGCGTGGCTCGCGCAGGCGGCGGTGGCGCTGGGCTACTTCTGCGTGCGCTTCATCGGCCTGAACGCGCGGCCCGACGCCGCGGACAGCCTGGTGTCCATCATGGGCGGCGCGGTCTTCATCGGCCTGTACCTCTTCGTGCGGCGCGAGGGCTCGGGCCTCAAGGCCTTCCAGCGTCCCGCCGTGGCGGGTGCGTGGCTCTTCCCGCTGGCGGGCCTGTTGACGGTGCCGTGGAACCAGCCGTTCATCGCGGTGGCGCTGCTCGTGGGCTACGCGGCGCACTTCGCGGCGCTCGGGGCGTTCACGAAGCAGCGGGGCCTCGCGTCGACGATGTCCGTCGCCGCCTTCAACACGGCGCTGTACCTCGTGTGGCTGGGCACCGGCTCCGGCGAGCCGCAGTACTACGTCATCCCCGCGGGCCTCTCCCTGCTCCTGCTCCTGCGCGTCTTCCGCAAGAGCCTGTCGATGGACGCCTACGCGCAACTGCGCGCCCTGGCGGTGACGGGCATCTACGTGGCGGGCGCGTGGAAGCCGCTGCTCTTCAACGACGGCGGGGCGATGCTGCTGTGCGTGTTCCTCTGCCTGGTGGGCGTGGGGGCGGGCATCGCGCTGCGGATCCGCTCCTACGTGTACCTGGGCTCGGCGTTCCTGGTGACGGCGGTGGCCGCCAACCTGGTGCGCTTCGGCATGCGCGACCACCGCATCGGCGCGCTGTTCCTGTCGATGCTGGGATTGCTCGTGGTGGGATTCATGGTGGTGCTCAGCGCCCACCGCGCCACCCTGCTCCAGAAGTACGGGCGGGTGCGCGACCTGCTCGCGACCTGGGAGGGATGATCGCTGTTTGACGTAAAACGAATCCGGGGTTGAATGCGCCCGCATTCACCCCCGGAGGACTTGTTGCTGCTGCGCCGTTCGTCGCTCGTCACCCTGATGTCGCTGGGCTGCCTGGTGGGTTGTGCGCACGTCCCGGACGCCGCGCCTCGCATGGCGGTGGAACTTCCGGTCGCGCCCTCCGCGCGGCCCCCGGTTGAAGCCCCAAGCGTCGCGCCGGTGGGCGCGGATGGTGCACTGGGTGTGAAGGCCGAAGCGCCTCCGCCGCTGGCCTTCGTGATGCCGGAGGGCAGCGAGGGACTGGCCGCCCTGCTGGATGCCGAGCCGCACCCGGTGCCGGAGGAGGCGGGCGTCATCGCGGCGGCGCTGGAGGCCGCGGCGCTCTTCACCGGTCCCACGCAGGGGCCGGGCGGCTTCTGGGACGAGTTGCTGCCTCCGCCGTCGAAGCTGGCGCGCGGCATCGTGGCGCGCGCGGCGCAGTTGGTGGGCGCGCGGCGGTTGGACCGCTCGGTGCCCAATGACTGCTCGGGGCTGGTGCGGCTGGCGTACATGCAGGCCGGCATCGACCTGGTGGCGCACGGCTTCCTCGCGGGCGAGAACGCGGTGACAGGCATCTTCCGTCGCGCGCAGGCCGTGGGCGCGGTGCACCGGCTGAACCCGCGTCCGGGCGACCTGGCGTTCTTCAAGGAGACGTACGACCGCAACCGCGACGGCAAGCGCAACGACGGCATGACGCACATCGCGGTCGTGGAGTCCGTGGCGCCAGACGGCACCGTGACGTTCATCCACCGGGGCGGCAAGGGCGTGGCGCGCAGCCGCATGAACCTGGCGCGCCCCACGGTGCACAAGCTGAACTCCGGTGCGCTGCTCAACGATTTCATCCGACCGGCGAGCAAGGGGATGCGCGCGTACCTCGCGGGTGAGCTGTTCGTCGCGTTCGCCTCGCCTGGAGCTTTGTAGTCTCACGGCAGTCGCAGGGGCCTGCTCGCACCGCGAGCGCGTTTGAATCCAGACGCGGGTGTGGCGTCATCCCGCGCATGAGACTGCCCCTGCTCCTGGGAAGCCTGTTGTTGTCGTCCGGCTGCATCGTGGCGGAGACGCGCCCTTCGCGTCCGCACCGGCCGCCTCCGCCCTCGCGTCCCGTGGCGATGGGTTACGACGAAGCGGTGCGGCGCGGGTTCGACCAGTGCCGTGCGCGCGGCTACCGCTGCGATTTGCAGGAGGCGCACCTCACCGGCAACGACGTGTGGAAGGTGAAGTTCCGCGTGGATGGCCGGGGCGAGAAGGGCCACCTGCACCTGGACTACGACGCCTATTCGCGCAACCTCATCAAGGTGAACGACAAGGTGAAGGACAAGGGCGGCCGCGGCTGGGATGACGACGACTGGGACGGCCCGGGGCGTGGCAAGAAGAAGGGCCACGCGCGCCGGGACGACTGAGGCACCGCGCGTTTCAGCGCTTCAGCAGGGCCTCGGTGTGGTCGAGCAGCTCCGGTCCGCCGGGCTGCTCGTGGCCGGGGATGATGATGCGGGCGTTGGGGAAGTGCTCGCGCTCGCGCCGGATGCTCTCGGGCCACGCGGCGACATCCGCGTCCTCCAGGTTGCCCAGGGTCTTCGCGTGGGCGTCCTTGATGAAGCAGCCGCCATAGAGGATGCCTGACGCCGGGTGCATGACGACGAGGTTGTCGGGCGAGTGCCCCGCGCCAGGGAAGAACACCGACAGCGGCCCGAAGTCCTGCGCATCCGCCAGCCGCTTCGAGGGCACGGGGTTGCCCTGCTTGCCCGCGCGCAGCGCCGTGTCCTCGCGAGCGTGGACGGGGATGCCCTGCGCGTCGAGCGTGGGGATGCCGCCGGTCCGGTCGAGGTGGAAGTGCGTCACCACCGCGGCGCGCACCGGATGGTGGAGCGTGTCACGGGCCCAGGTGAGCAGCGCCTGGGCGTGCTCCGGCGTCCAGCCGGTGTCGACGAGGATGGACGCGTCACCGTCCTCCACGAGGAGCCCGTTCGCGGTGATACCCGCCCAGTCCCCGCCCGCTTCCGTGACATGCATCCACACGCCAGGCGCCATGCGCCGCACGCGCACGTCCTTCGCGAGCACGAACTCATCCTGGGAAGGGGAGGGAGACACGGAGGGCGTGGAGGCACAGGCCGTGAGGAGGAGCAGGAGGGGACCGCAGCGCAGGGGATTCATGGGGCTCCAGAGAGGGGACCGCGAGAGAGGCCCGCCGCGAGTGCAAGAGGGATGCACAGCGGATCCACAGGGAACGCGCGGCCTGCGTGACACACGCGCGTCCGGAGAGCCACGCTATGGCGCGGACTTCTTCTTCAGCTCTTCGAGGGTCCGGTTGAACGTCTGCGGGTTGCAGGCCTTGCCGCCCGCCGCCTTCTCCCGCGAGGCCTGCTCCACCGCGCGCGTGAGGGCGGGCAGCGCGGCGGGGTCGCCCAGGCTCCCCAGTCGCAAGGCTGCCTTCGTGCGAACGACGCAATCGCTGGACGCCAGGGACGCGGAGTAGAGCCCCACCAGGTCCAGGCCCGCCTGGTCCTTCGCGTCCAGGTAGCGCAGCGCGCCCCACTGCTTCGCCGAGGGTTCTCCCCGGACCAGGGACTCCAGGTGGGAACGCACCGTGGGGACCGGCAGGGCGTCGAGGGCCTGGCGTGCGGAGGTGTCCCGCTCGTTATCCCCATAGTCCTCCGCCAGCCCGTCCAGGAGGAGCACTTCCGGCGCGGCCCGGCCTGCCTCGTCCAGGCCCAGGATGAGGTTGTGCTCGTCTTCGTGCTTGTTCAATGCGTGCTTCACCGCCGCGCGCAGCAGCGTCGTCTCCGGACCTTTCGGCACGTCTGCCTGGCCCAATCGTTCGAGTGCTTCCTTGGGTTTGCCGTCCTTCAGCAGCCCGCGCGCCTGCACCCGCGGATCATTCGCGTGCACCGTCCAGGCGACGCCCGCGCCCAGCAGCACCAGTGCTCCCACGGCGCCAGCCATCACGCGCGGACGCTGACGCAGGAAGGCCAGTCCCTCGCGCGCCTTCGTGAGCAGGCCCGCGAGCGGTGACGGCTTCGTCCCGGAGTCGGGGATGCCCAGCGCCGCGCCGAACGGCGAGCCCTCCGTCGCGCGTGTCACGCGGTAGAGCTGCACCTTCTCATTGCGCCCGGGCAGGGGAATGGCGCCGCAGGGCTCGGCGGCGGCCTCGGCGCGGTTTCGCACCATGTTCACGGCCTCGGTGAAGGTCACCTCGTCCGCGGCGGCCACGTGCTCCACCGCCTTCACGACCTCCATCGGCTCGCCGAGCACCGCGTCGTTCGTCACCAGCACCTCGCCCGCGTGCAGGCACACTCGGACGTGGAGTTGATGCTCTTCCGGCACCGTCTGGTTGTAACGCCACAGCGCCTGCTGCATCGCCATGCCGCAGCGAACGGCGGCCGAGGGCGCGCGGAAGACCGCGAGCAGCGCGTCGCCGCGCTTCTGCACCAGCTTCCCGTCGTGCTCGCGCACCAGCGGCATCAGCAGCCGGTCGTGCGTGTCCAGCATCCGCGCGTTCTCTTCGTGCGTCTGCCGGCTCATCCGGTCGGTGAAGCCCTGGATGTCGGTGAGCATCACCGTCACGTTCTGCGCCTTCGTCACCGGCGAGCCGCCCGTCACCGCGCCCAGCGCACCCGACAGCAGGCCCGTGGTGCCGAACGCCGCCGTGCCCGTGCGCGGCGGTGCCTGCACCGGGGGCGCCGTCACCGAAGGCACGGCCTGCGCCACACCGAACGCCGACGTGCCAGAGCCCGGGCCCGCGGGCGCGGGATTCACGCCGAACGCCGCCGTGCCTGAACCCGGGACGGCCGGCGCCGCCGGATCCACCCCGAAGGCCGCCGTGCCAGAGGACGGCGTCATGTTCGCGTGGACGATGGGCGTGCCCTGGCTGGGCGTGAACGCCATCAGCGCCGCGTGCGCCAGGCCCAGCGCGTCCGCCAGCTCGTTCGCCGTCTGCGGACGCTTCGCCGGGTCCTTGTCCAACAGCCGCATCACCAGCGACAGCAGCCCCACGTAGCGCGACAGCTGCGGCGCCGCGCGATCCAGGGGCAGCGGTGCGTGCGAGGCGTGCTGCGACAGGAAGTGGCGCGGCGTGGGCCCGTCGAACGGCAGCCGCCCGGACAGCACGCGGTAGGCCAGCACCCCGAACGAGTACAGGTCGCTGCGCGTGTCCACCTTCGCGCCCACGGCCTGCTCCGGGGACAGGTACTCCGGCGTGCCCAGCACCACGCCCACCTGGCTGAGCGCGCTGCCCGCCTCCGGCTCCACCAGCCGCGCGATGCCGAAGTCCAGCAGCCGCGCCTGTTCCCCTCGCGCGGACGGGGAGATGAGGACGTTCTCCGGCTTCAGGTCGCGGTGGATGATGCCCTTGTCGTGGATGGCCGCGAGCCCTTCCGCCAACTGCTGGAGCAGCGCCAGCGCGCGGGGCGCCAGCAGCGGGCCGCCCTGGAGCGCGTCGTAGAGGCTCTGCCCCTCCACGAACTCCATGACCAGGCACGCGGCGTCGCCGGACTGGCCGAAGTCCACGATGCGCACCACCGCCGGGTGCTCCACGGCGGAGAGGAGACGGGCTTCCCGCTTGAAGCGCTCGGCCATGCCGGCCTGGGCGTGGAGGTCGTGGTGGAGGACCTTGATGGCGACCTTGCGGCCCAGGGAGACCTGTTCGCCCAGGTACACCTCGCCCATGCCCCCGGAGCCCAGGGGCTTGAGAACCCGGAAACGACCATCGAGGACCAGTGCGTCGGGGGCCAGCACGGCGCGGCATATTGCACGGCTTCCTCCCAGGGCGCATGACGTTCCTCCAGGACGGAATCGCCTGGACAACGCCTGGGTACGCCGTGCCCCGCCGCCTGCTTCCCAGCCAAGGGTTTGCCTAAAAATTCCAGGGCTTAGGGGTCATGGTAGCCTCCCCAGCCTCCACCGATGGCCACCGATAGCGAGTCCCCCAAGCCCGTCGCGCCTGCTTCCGGCGCCGCCCCCGAGCTTCGCCTGTTGGATCGGCGTGCGTTCGTGGGCTTTCCGGCCTTGGAGGTCCAGCCCGGGCTGCGCATCGCCGACTTCGCGCTCCAGATTCCGGACGTCAGCTTCCCGTTCAACGTCAGCGCGGGCGCCACGCGCTACCAGCGCAAGAAGCTGCTCTTCGGCTTCCTGGAGCTGACGGTCGACGCGGACCTCGTCACGCGCAAGGTGGCGGAGCTGGCCGGGCGGCTCGCGGGCATCGAGGAGCTGCGGCTGCACTTCCGCCCCGGCTACCTGGAGGGCCAGGGCCGGCTGCCGGCGCCGGAGCGCACGCCGTTCACGTTCAAGATCGCCTTCGACGCGGACGGGGACCGGCTGGCCGTCTACGTCTACGACGTGCGGCTGTATGGCTTCTCCGCCACGCCGTCCGTGCAGCTGCCGGGCCTGTTGTCCGAGGCCGTGGGAGCGCTGGGCCTGTTGCCGGACGTGGAGGTGCGCGGCGCCACCGGCTTCTCCACCCGCGTGCTGCCCGCGCTGTGCGAGCTGGCCGCGCTGAGCCGGGGCTACAAGGTGCCCACGCTGGACACCGCGCGCCTGTCCGCGGCGGAGGTCTCCAGCACCGGCCTGCGTCTGCGCTTCGCCGCCGGAGGGCTGCCCCCGCCCGCCGCGCCGGACGAGGAGCTGATGCTGGCGCTGGAGGGCGCTCGGGCGTTCGCGGACGCGGAGGGCCTGGTCGCGCAGGGACGGCTCGCGGAGGCGCGGCAGGCGTACCTCCAGGCCGGTGATGCGCAGGACGCGCACCCGTTCGCGGCGGAGCGGTTGCTGGCGCTGCTCGTCGCGGATCCGCAGGCGCACGACCTGGCCCTGGACGTGGCGGCCACGCTGTCTCGCCGGCGTGACCGCAGCCCCGCGGCGCTGTGGGGCGAGGCCGTGGTGCGCGAGCGCCGGGGCGAGGGTGCCCGCGCGGCGGAGCGCTACCTGGCGCTGTGCGCGCTGGCCCGTCGCACGTCGGAAGAGGCCGCCGCGTTCTTCGCCGCCGAGGCCGCCGCGCGCTCCTCGCGCGACACCGCGCCCCAGGTGGCGGTGAAGGCGCTGCATGAGCTGCTGGGCCTCAAGCCGGACCACCTGCCGTCGTTGAAGGCGCTGGCGCGCGCGTCGGATCAGGCGCGCGACCGGGCTGGCGCGGTGCGGGCGTACCGGCGGCTCGCGGCCCTGGCTCGCGACCCGTTGGAGGCCGCGGACGCGCACGTGCATCTGGCGCGGCTGTGCGCGCAGACGGAGGACGACATCGCGGGGGCCCGGCTGCACTGCGAGGCCGCGCTGCGTCTGTCGCCGGACCAGCCGGACGCGCTGCTGCTGTTGGGCGAGCTGTGCCACCGCGGCGGTGAGCACCTGCGCGCGTTGAAGGCGCTGGACCGGCTGCGTGAAGTTTCGATGGCTCGCCATGAGCTGGACCGCGTGGGACAGGCGGACCTGCTCGCGGGCCGGGTGTGGGAAGAGGGCCTGAAGCAGCCGGAGAACGCGCTGCTGCGCTACCGCGAGGCCGTGTCGCTCCTGCCCGGTGAGCCGGAGCCGCTGTTCGCCTCCGCGCGCGTGGCCGAAGGCCTGGGCCGGTTGCAGGAGGCCCTGAGCGGCTACCAGCAGGCGCTGGAGCTGGCGGGGCCCGCGCCGCGTTCGGAGAGCGTCCGTCACGCGGCGCACGAGAGCCACCACGCGCTGGCGCGGCTGTCGCGCACGAAGCTGGGCGACCCGGCGCGGGCGCGCGAGCACCTGGAAGCGGCGCTCGCGTTGGATCCGCGCGATGCCGTCGCGCTGGATGAACTGATTCCGTACTTCCGCGTCACCGGCCGCTCGCAGGAGCTGGCCGAGGCGCTGGAGAAGGCCGCCGCCCTCAAGGAGGAGCCGAAGGCCCGCGCCGCGTTGTGGGCCGAAGCGGGCGAGCTGTACCGGGGCAAGCTCCAGCAGGCGGACAAGGCCGACAAGCTGCTCACGCTCGCGCTGGAGGCGGACGGCGACCACCGGCCCGCGCTGGAGTCGCTGCTGGCGCTGGCCGAGGCCCGCCGCGACGGCGCGCAGCTCACCCGCTGCCTCGCGGCGCTGGCGCGGCTGACGACGGAGCCGAAGGAGCGGGCGCAGAAGTACCGCCGCCTCGCGGTGGCCGCGCGCGACCTGGCCTTCGACCTGGACCTCGCCGTGCACGCGTTGCAGGAGGTGCTGCGCGCGGAGCCGGACGACCTGCCGGCGCTGGGCGAGCTGTGCGCGTTGCAGCGCAAGCGCTCCGACCTGGCGGGGCTCGCGACGGCGTTGGAGGACCGCGCGCGCGTCGCGGAAGCGCAGGGCGACAAGCGGCTGGCTGCGGCGGCGCTGCGCGAACTGGCGGGCGTGCTGGAGGCGCGGCTGGGTCGCGTGGGCGACGCGCTGGTGGCGCTGGAGAAGGCCGCGCGGCTCGCTCCGGACGCGGCGGTGCTGCTGGACCTGGCGGACCTGAGCCTGCGCTGCGAGCGGCCCGAGCATGCCCGGCGCGCGCTGGAGTCGCTGCTGGCCACGCTGCCGCGCACCGCGGCGCCGGAGAAGCTGGCGGACGTGCGCGCCCGGTTGGGCCGCGCGTGCGAGCTCTTGGGTGACCGCGAGGGCGCCATCGCCGCGTACGCGCAGGCGTTCCCGCTGCGGCGGCTGGATGACGTGCTCGCCACGCGGCTGGAGGCCCTCTACACGGAGGCCGGCGAGACGCAGGCGCTGGCCGAGCTGTGGGCCACGCGCGCGCAGGCGCTGGCGGGCGCGGACCGGGCGGAGGAGGCGGCGCCGCTGTTCCTCCAGAGCGCTCGCGCCCTGCTGGAACGCGGAGAGAAGGCCGCCGCGCTGATGCGCCTGGCCTCCGCGCTGGAGGCGAGCCCCGAGGGCCCGCTCGCGGCGGAGGTGCTGGAGGCCCTGGCCGAGCTGGAGCTGGAGCGCGGCGAGAAGCTGGAGGCGGCGCGGCTGTACGCGCGGCGCGCCACGCTGGTGCCGGATGCCCGGGCGGGCGCGAAGCTGCTCTTCCGCGCGTCGCTGCTGGCCGCGGGCACGAGCCGCGAGGAGGCCTTCCTCGCCGAGGCGCTGGAGCGCGACGCGACGTTCGCGCCCGCGCGCATCCGCCGGGGTGAGCTGCGGCTGGCCACGGATGCCCGCGCCGCGCTGGAGGACTTCGAGGCGGTGCTGGCGCTGCCGCCCGCGGACGTGGATGCCCCGCGCGAGGCGGAGCGTGTGGCCCTCACGCGCAAGGCCGCCACCGCCGCCGTGCGCGCGAACCGCACGGACGCGGCGCGGCGCCTGCTCGCGGAGTTCAGCGCGCGCACGCCGGAGGACCTGGACGCGCGGCTGGAGCTGGCCGCGCTGCACCGCAAGGCCGGCGCCCGCGAGGCCCTGGCGGACCTGCTGGTGGAGCTGTGGCCGCGTCTCGCCGGAGATGCCCGCCGTCAGGCCCGCCGCGAGCTGGCCGAGCTGTGCCTCTCCCTGGGCCGCGCGAGCGCCGCGGCGGATTCGCTGCGCAGCCTCCTCGCGGAGGAGCCGCAGGACGCGTGGGCGGCTCAGTCGCTGCTGGAGCTGCTGCCTCCGCCCGGAACGGGCACGCCGGAAGAAGAGTCCGAGCGGCTGGAGCTGCTGGGCACGCTGGTGTCCGCCGCGTCGGGTGAAGCCCGCGCCGAACTGCTCGCGCGCCGGGCCATGCTGCACCGGAGCGCCGGCCGCACGGGTCCCGCGCGCGACGACTGCGCCCAGGCCGCGAAGCTGTCGCGCCGTCCCGCGCCGCTGCTGCTGATGCTGGCGGAGCTGGCGCGCGAGGCGTCGGACGCGCCCGCGGAGCTGGATGCATGGCGCCGCGCCGTGGCCGCCGACGCCACCCTGGGCGCCCGCGCCCGGGAGCGGCTGCTGGCCCTGGCCACCGTGCTGCTGGAGAAGGACGAGCGCGCCTCCGCCGGGGACGCGCTGCGCGCCGCCATCACGCTGGAGCCGCCCGCCGACGCGCGGTGCGATGCCTTCTTCCAACTGGCCGAGCTGGCCCGCCGCGAAGGCAAGCCCGCGGACGAAGCCGCCGCGCTGGCCGAGGCCGCGCGCCAGGGGCCCACCGCCCGCCGCGTGGAAGCGCTCCTGCTGCGCGCCGAGCTGCTCGAAGGCCAGGGGGACCGCGAGGCCTCCGCGCGCGACCTGGAAGCCGCGCTCGGTCTGGCGCCGCGCCACGAGAAAGCCACGCTCGCGTTGCAGCGCGTGCTGCGCGACCTGGAGGACTGGGCCCGGCTCGCGGAGCTGCTCGCCGCCGAGGCGCCCCACGCGCCGCCCGCCGCCGCCGCGTCGCTGTACTCGGAGCTCGCGAGCCTCTACCTCGACCGGTTGGGGCAGGGCGCGCCCGCCGAGGCCGCGCTGCGCCAGGCGTTGCGGCTGGCCCCCGCGGACGCGGCGGTGCGCCGCCGGCTGGTGTCGCTGGTGGCCGGTCGCGGAGAGCTGCTGGAGGCCGCGGGCCTGCTGGAGGCCGCCGCGGAGGACGCAGACGCCGCCGAGGCCGCGGCGCTGCTGCGCGAGGGCGTCACCTACGCGCGGCAGGCCCAGGAACTGGACCGGGCCCTGGCGCTGGCGCGTCGCGCGCATGAGCGGGTGCCCGCGAAGGGCGAGGACCTGGCCACGCTGGCGGACCTGCTCTACCTGCGCGGTGTCGTGCGCGAAGCCCTGCCGTTGCAGGAGGCCCTGGTCCAGGCCGCGGACTTCCGCTCGGCCCCGGAGGCGGCGGAGGCCATGAGCCTGCGCCTGGGCGACCTGGCCGAGCAGTCCGGCGATGTGAAGCGCGCGGTGGCCGCGTACCGGTACCTGCTCACGCAGCGTCCGCTGTGCGAGCGCGCCGTGGAGCGTCTCTCCGCGCTGCTGGAGCGCGACGACCCGCGCGGTGCCTTCGAGGTACGCGTCGCCCACGCGCGCGTGCTGGCGCCGTCCGAGGACACCGTCGCGCGGCTGGTGTCATTGGCGGAGCGTGCGCGCGAGGCGCTGGCGGACGCGGGCATCGCCGCATCATTGCTGTCCCACGCGGCGAAGATGGCGAAGGAGCCCCTGCCGCTGCGCCGCCGGCTCGTCGCCCTGTATCGCGAGACAGGCCGCACGTCGGAGCTGCTGACGGAGCTCCAGCCGGTGGCCGCGCTCAGCCTCCAGGCCGGTGACGTGGACGCAGCGCTCGCGGCCTACGACGAGGAGGCCCGGCTCGCGGAGTCGATGGGCCGCACGGACGAAGCGCTGCGCTCGCTCGCCAACGCCCGTGACCTGCTCGCCGCCGGTGAACGCAACGCCGAAGCCGCCGCGTGTGAACGCCGCCGCGCGGAGCTGCTGCGCGACGTGAAGCTGGACCTGAACGCGGCGGAGGCCTCGCTGGAGCGCGCCTTCGGCCTGGCCGCGGAGCTGGACACCGCGCGCATGGGCGCGGCCCTGGCCGAGCGCCGCGACGACGCTGCCGCCGAGGCGCGCTGGTGGGAGCGCGGGCTGCCCCGGATGACGGGCACGCGCGAGGGCGCGGCGGTGCTGCTGCGCCTGGCCCGCCTGAACCTGGGCGAGCTCGCGGACACGGCTAAGGCGGAGGGTTTCCTGCGCCAGGCCCTGCGCCAGGACCGCTGGCTCACGGAAGCCGAGAACCTGCTCGCGGAGTTGCTGGAGCGCGAGGGCCGGCTCGCGGAGCTGGCCGCCTGGTACGAGGAGTGCGCGGAGTCGGAGATCGACGCCGACCGTCACGCGGCGCTGCTGCTCCAGGCCGCGGTCCTCTACCGCGACCGCGCGAACAAGCCGGAGGCCGCCGCCGCCGCGCTCATCGCCGCGCGCGCCGCGAAGCCGGACGACCTGAACCTGACCGCGCAGGCCGCGGAGCTGCTGCACCAGGTGCGCCGCCCCGCGGACGCCGCCGAGTTCGACGCCATCCTGTTGGAGGCGGATCCGTTCCGGGAGCCTGTCTTCACGCGCCACCGCGCCTTCCTCGAGGAGAGCGGTGAGCGCCAGGCCCTGGCCGAGCTGATGCTCCGTCGCGCCGAGCGCCAGACGCCCGCCGAGGCCGCCGCGAGCTACCTCGCCGCCGCGAGCGCCTTCCGCGAAGAGGGTGCCCGCGAGCGCGCCATCCTCTGCGAGGACCGCGCCTTCGAGCTGGACCCCGCCAACGCCGAGGCCTTCCAGCACGTGCGCGAGCGCGCCGCCGGAGACGTGCGCCGGCTGGCGGACCTGCTGGGCCAGCGCGCGGAGGCCGTGGCCCCCACGGAGGCGCTGCCCCTGTTGCGTGAGCGGGCCCAGCGCCTGCTGGACGCGGGCGAAGCGCTCAAGGCCGCGGAGGCCTTCGACGACTACCTGGGCCGCGCGAACGGTGACGTGGACGCCCTCTGCGCGCGCGCCGAGCTGGCCGCCCAGGGCGGAGGCCCCGCCGCCGCGCAGCCGTATGACCGCCGGGTGCTGGCGCTGGGCGGGGACTCGCTGCCGGTGCCGGTGCGCGTGCGCACGTGGCTGCGCCTGGGCCATGCGTCGCTCGCGTCGGGCGCGTTCCACGACGCGGCGGATGCTTTCGAAGCGGTGGTGTCGCTGGAGCCGGAGGGCGCGCGCGGCGGTGAGGCGCTGTCGCTGCTCGCGGAGGTGCACTCGCGCACGGGCAACGGCCCCGGCCTGTACCGGGCCTCGTTGCAGCTGGCACGCAGGGCCCAGGACGCGGCGACGGAGGAGGTGCTGCTGCGCCGCGCGGCCGACCTCTTCGACGATCCGCGTGAAGCCATCGACGCGCTGGTGCCCCTGGCGCGGCTGCGCCCCGCGGACGCGGGCGTCATCGACCGCGCGGTGGAGGGCCTGCGCGCCCTGGGCCGCCATGGCGACCTGCTGGGCATCTACGAAGCAGGCGCGGAGGCCGCGGGAGGCTCGCGCGCCGCGGAGCTGCTGCTCGCCGCCGCGTCCGTGGCGAACGAGTCGCTGTCGGACGCGGACACGGCCTGGGCCCTCACGCGCCGCGCGGCGGAAGCGGATCCGGAGAACCCGGCCGCCCTGCGCGCGCTGGTGGACGGCCTGCGTGCGCGCAAGGAGTCCACGGAGCTGCTCGCCGCGCTGGAGCGGCTGATTCCGCTCACGGACGACGCGGACGAGTCCGCGGTGCTCCGGCTGGAGTTCGCGGAGCTGGCGAAGGATGCGAGCCGTGAAGAGGCCGCTCGCGACGCGCTGGAGGCCGTGGTGGCCCGGGGCGCTTCCAGTGCCGGCTACGCCGACGCGCTGGAGGCACTGGAGCCGCTGCTCGGTGACGCGCACGCGCGCCGCGCCGAAGTCCGCGTGGCCCGCGCGGAGCTCGCGTCGGGCGAACAGCGCGTGTCGCTGCTGGTCGCCGCCGCGCGTGCCTTCGAGAAGGCAGGTCTGCTCGAAGACGCGCTGAAGGCCGCGAAGGCCGCCGTCGCCACGGAGCCGGACCTGCGCGCCGCGCTGCTCGTCGCGCACCTGCACCGCGCCTCCGGAGACGCGCCCCGCGCGGCCCGCGCGCTGTTGCAGGCGGCCCGGCTCGCCGCGCCGGAGGAGCGTCCCCCGCTGCTGCTGGAGGCCGCCGGCCTCTGGGAGAAGGCGGGCGAGATGGGCGAGGCGCTGGAGGTCGTCGAGCGCATCGCCACCGACGCGCCGGACATGCTGTCCGCGTCGGAGTTGGCCGAGCGCTTCGCCCGCCTGGGTGCCTTCGCGCGCGCCCTGGACGTGGGCTTCGCGCCCGCCATGGCCGCGGGCGAGTACACCGACGCGCTGGCCATGGCCGCGCAGGCAGGCGATGTGGCCCGCACGCGCGTGGCCCTCTGGGCCCTGGTCGCGATGCCGGACGCGGATCCCGCCCACGCCACCGCGCTCGCGGACGGTCTGCGCGAGGACGCGGAGTGGGAAGGCCTGCTGGAGCTGGCGGCCCTGTCCTACGACCGTGACGCCGCCTTCTCCGTGGCGCTGCGCGACGAGGTCCTGCGCGCCCGTCCGGCCCCGGTGTTCGCGCGCCTGCGCGCCCTGGAAGAGCTGGGCGGAGAGCCCGGCCTCGGCGCGCGCCTGATGCTCCTGCTGCCGGAGCTGGGCCTGGAGCCGGAAGCCCTGGCCGAAGCGGTGCTCACCCGCGTGCGCGCGCTGCCGGAGCCCGCGCGGCTGGAGTCCCTGGCCTTCGCCGCGGACGGCTGGCCCGCGCGCCGCGAGGAGCTGCTGCGCGAGCGCTACGCCCTGGAGCGCGAGCTGGGCCGCCTGGAGTCCGCGGAGCGCACGCTGGCGCTCATCGCCCAGGACACGAACGACGCGAAGTCGCGCGCGCTGCTGCACCTGGAGCGCGGCGAGCTCTTGCAAGGCCCCCTGGCCCAGCCCGCCGAGGCGCGCGAGGCCTTCGAGGCCGCCCTCTCCGACGACGCGGACAGCCTCGCCGCCGTGCAGGCGCTGCTCGCGCTGGTGGACGAGGCGCGCGAGTCCACGGTGTTCCTCACGCTGGCGGACACCCTCGCGAAGCTCGCGGGGTCCGACGCATGGGCGCCGTACCGCGAGCGCCTGGCGGACGCCTACGAAGCGCAGCAGCGCTGGGCCGAAGCGGCCACGCAGCTGGAGCAGCTCCCGGACACGGACGAGCGGCTGGCCCGCCGCGTGAAGTTCGCCGAGGCGCGCGGCATGGTGGGCGAAGCGCTGCGGCTGCGCGAGCGCCTCACGCAGGACCCCGCGGAGCTGGAGGTCATCCTCCGCGGCTACCTGGACGCGCAGCTCGTGGGCCCGGCGGTGCGTCTGGCGGAGCGGCTCGCGGACGCGAATCAGCTCTCGCCCGCGCTGACACGCTGGGTGACCGAGCGCTTCTCTCCGGTCCCGGACGGCGCGGTGCTCGCGGTGCGCTTCTGGCCCGCGCTCCTGCGTGAGAAGTGGCCGGACGTGGACGGCTGGACGCTGTACGCGGAAGCGCTGCGCGCCCTGGGACGTCCGGAGGCGGAGCGCACGGACGGCATCGGCGCCGCGCTCGTGAGCAGCGATGCCCCCGCGCCTCGCGCGCCCGTGTCCCGGCTGGAGCGCCCCGCGCAGGACTTCCAGCACCCGGAGCCGGAGGGACTGGTGCCGGTGACGGAAGCCAGCCTCGCGCGGCTGCACGTCGCGCTGGGGCCGGTGCTCGAGTCGCTGGGCGCGCAAGGCGTGCGCGTGTCCGTGGACCCGCGCGGCGGGGTGGAGGCGTACCTCACGTCGCCGGACGCGCTGGTGCTGGGCGCGGGCGCGCTCGGCTGCTTCGGCGCGGTGGAGCTGGGCTGGCTGTGCGCGCTGGCGCTGGCGCTGGGCTCGGAGGGCGTGGAGCTCACCCGCCCCGGCGCGGTGCTGGCGTGGGAGGACGCGGCGGTGGCGGCCTGGCGCGCGATGCCCGCGTCGCTGGCGGCGGGGCGCGTGCTGGCGCGGCTGGACTCGGACGTGCGTGGCGGTGACCCGGCCGGCGTGGATGTGGGTGCGGTGCTGTCCCGCAGCGAGGCCTTCCGGCAATTGGCCCTGGCGTCGCTGGACGCCTAACCTGGAGCGCGTCATGCACCTGAAGCGACTGGCAGTGGCGCTCTTCCCCGCGGCGGCCCTGGCCGTGGCGGTGGGCTGTTTCTCCGACCCCGTCTACCCGGGCAACCAGGTGATGGGCACGTTCCGCTTCCAGGCGAAGCTGGACGCCGCGCGCACCACGTGTGACGCGGGCTCGCGCGACTTCGCGCAGCTGGACGACGCGGGCAGCTTCTATTTCGAGGGCACCTTCTCCCGCGACACCGACGCGGGCACGGGCTTCTTCACCGTGCAGGGCTTCTCACGCGACGCGGGCTACACCGGCCAGAGCGTGTCCTCCACCCACCGCGCCATCGCGCGCCGCGACTCGTGCGGCACCGGCTGCGAGGACTCCGAGATCGAAGAGGCCATGAACGTCATGCTCCTGAGCGACAGCCAGGCGCGCAACGTGGCCCGCGACTGCAAGCGCCTGGACGGCGGCGTGCCGGAGGGTGACATCCCCGCGCCCACGGAGAACGGCTACGACGTGTCGCTCGCGTGCGGCACGCTCACGGACATCTTCCTGCCGGGCAAGGGGGCGAGCTGCAAATGCAACCCGGCCACCTGCACCACCGTGTACACGGTGAGTGGCGACCGCATCGACTGAAACACCCGGGGCCTGTCCCTGTCGTGTAACGTGCGCCGCCCCGAAGTGGAGGATGGAATGGCGAAGCGTGCGGTGGTGCTCCTGTCCGGAGGCCTGGACTCAACGACGTGCCTGGCGATGGCGAAGGCGGACGGCTTCGAGCCGGTGTGCCTGTCCATCGCCTACGGACAGCGCCACTCGGTCGAACTGGAGCGGGCGAAGAAGGTCGCGGCCACCATGGGCGTGCGCGACGTGCGCGTAGTGACGGTGGACCTGCGGCAGGTGGGCGGCTCCGCCCTCACGGACGACATCCCCGTGCCCAAGGACCGCACGGAGGACGCCATGTCCCACGACGTCCCCGTCACCTACGTGCCCGCGCGCAACGCGCTGTTCCTCTCCATGGCGCTGGGCCTGGCGGAGGTGGTGGGCGCCACCGACCTCTACATCGGCGTCAACGCGGTGGACTACAGCGGCTACCCGGACTGCCGCCCGGAGTTCATCCGCTCGTTCGAAGCCATGGCCCAACTGGCCACCAAGGCGGGCACGGAGGGCGCGACCTTCAAGGTGCACGCGCCGCTGTCCGGCCTCACCAAGGCGCAGATCATCCAGGCCGGCGTGAAGCTGGGCGTGGACTACGGGATGACGCACTCCTGCTACGACCCGGACGCCCAGGGCCGCGCGTGTGGCCGCTGCGACAGCTGCCTCCTGCGCGCCAAGGGCTTCCAGGAGGCGGGCGTGCCGGACCCCACCGTGTACACGGACGGGGTGCGCTGATGCTGCCGGCGACAGGCCTCGCGCTGACCCTGGCGCTGCTCGGAGGCGCGCCGCCCAAGGCTCCAAAAGCAGAGCTGGTGGACGCGGCCACCGTCATCCCGGACCTGGTGCTGGACCTGCGCTACGCGACGAAGGACAACTTCCTCAAGCGGCAGGTGTACCCGGACGGCGCGCGGTGTCTGTTGTTGCCGGACTCGGTGAAGCGCCTGACGCAGGCCGCGGAGGTGCTGCGCGCCCAGGGCTACCGGCTGAAGGTCTACGACTGCTACCGGCCGCGCGCGGTGCAGTACGAGATGTGGAAGATATTGCCCAAGCCCGGCTACGTGGCGGACCCGCGCAAGGGCTCCAACCACAACCGGGGCGGGGCGGTGGACCTGACCCTGGTGACGAAGGACGGGGCGGAGGTGGAGATGCCCACCCCCTTCGACGACTTCACCCCCGCGGCCCACCACGGCTACACCGGCGGCACCCCGGCTTCCCGCGAACACCGCGAGGTGCTGCGCAAGGCCATGGAGGGCGCCGGCTTCAAGCGCAACCGGATGGAGTGGTGGCATTACGACCTGCCCGGCGCTACGAAATTGCCGGTGCTGGACGTGCCCTTCACCCCGAAGGAATGACGCCTGGCCGCCCGCTGCCCTAGTGGTTTCGGGCGGTTGCGTCACGGACTGCGCGTAAGTGGGCGCGCGCGGGGAGTGCCTGCTATTCCTGGCGTCCCATGAGTCAATCGCTCGCGGCCGGCCTGGAAAACACGCTCATCTCTCCGAACTCTGGAGCCGCCGCGCTGGCGCCCACGCTGGCGCCCGGTGGATCCACGACCCAGCGGCGCAACACCGTGCTGCCGCGCGTGGAATGGAAGGGCCAGCAGCCCAGCGTGATCCCTCTTCAGCGCGAGCGCTTTGAAGAGGTGCGCCCGCTGGGGCAGGGCGGCATGGGCGAGGTGGTGCTCATCCGCGACCACGACATCGAGCGGGAGGTCGCGCTCAAGCGGCTGCCCCCGGGCGCGGACCTGGACCGCGTGCTGCGCTTCGTGGAGGAGATCCGCACGGTGGGCATGCTGGACCACCCGAACATCGCGCCCGTGCACGACGTGGGCGTGGATGAGCAGGGCCGGTACTACTTCCTGATGAAGCACCTGAAGGGCGAGACGCTGGAGTCCATCATCGCCCGGCTGCGCGATTCGGAACTGGACGCGCTGGTGCGCTATCCGTTCCAGGTGCGGGTGCAGATCTTCCTGGGCGTGCTGCACGCGGTGTCGTACGCGCACGGCAAGGGCTTCATCCACCGCGACCTGAAGCCCGCGAACATCATGGTGGGCCCCTTCGGCGAGGTGACGGTGCTGGACTGGGGCCTCGCGCGCCGCGTGGGTTCGTCCGCGGTCCGGGCACTCCCGGCGGGCGCGCCGACGGACCTGCACTCGGCCCGGCCGCTGCACACGGAGCTGGGCTCCGTGGTGGGCACGCCGCTCTACATGTCCCCGGAGCAGGCGCGCGGCGAGCACGACACGATGGACGCGCGCAGCGACGTCTACAGCCTGTCCGTCCTCTTCCACGAGCTCCTGTCGCTGTCGCACTACCTGGAGGGCATCCAGTCGGTGCCGGACATCATGTCGGCGGTGCAGACGCGCGAGCTGAGCATGGGGTCCATGCACAAGAACACCGCGCAGGGCCCGGTGCCGGCGGAGCTGATGTGGTTCGTGAAGAAGGGGATGAGCAAGGACCCCAAGGACCGCTTCGAGTCCGTGGATGACATGGTGGCGCAGCTACAGGCCGCGCTGGAGGGCCGCATCCACGTCCACTGCCAGCGCACGATGCTGAAGAAGACCCTGCACAAGGGCCTGCGCATCGCGGACCGCAACCCCATGGCCCTCACGGCGGCGGGCCTGGTGGGCGCGGGCCTGGTCATCGCGTCGGCGGTGAACCTGGGCCTGTCGCTCTTCGGAGCGATGCTGCACTGAGCCTTCTGTCGCCCCGGCGGGGCGCGGTGTGATGGAGTGCCAGCGTGCAACGCCTTCGCCGACTCCTCATGGCCTTCGTCCTCATCACCGGCATGCTGTACCTCGCGCTGTGCGCGGTCCTCTTCGCCGCGCAGCGCTCGCTCATCTACCCCGCGCCCCGCACGGAGCCCTCGAAGCTGCGCGACCAGCCGGGCTTCGGCGTGGTGCCGCTGGCCACCGGTCTCAACGTGGACCGCTTCTATCTGCCCGCGCCTCCGGGAGCCCCCACCGTGGTGCACTTCCACGGCAACGGCGAGCAGCTCCTGTGGCAGCAGAGATTGGGGCAGGCGCTCGGGGACGTGGGGCTGGGCTTCCTCGCGGTGGAGTACCCGGGCTACGGCGCGTCGCCGGGCAGTCCGTCGGAGGCGGGCCTGTACGCGTCCGCGGAGGCCGCGCTCCAGTTCCTGCGCGAGCAGGGCGTGAAGCCGGAGGACATCGTGCTCAGCGGGCGCAGCCTGGGCACCGGCGTCGCCGTGGAGATGGCCCGGCGCGGATACGGCGCACGCATGGTGCTGGTGTCGCCGTACACGTCCATGGTCGCCATGGGCCAGCGCACCGTGCCCTTCCTGCCCACGGCGCTGCTGATGCGCGACCGCTTCCAGTCGCTCGACAAGGCGAAGGACATCCCCATCCCCGTCCTCATCATCCACGGCGAGGAGGACGAAGTGGTCCCCGTGGACATGGGCCGCACGCTGGGCCAGCGCTTCCCGAAGGCCCGCGTGGTGACCGTGCCGGGCGCCCACCACAACGACGTGCTGGAGGGGAATGGCCAGCAGGAGCTCGCGCGGCTGGCCACGTTCGCGCTCGACGGGACCTGAGCGGCCCGGCAGGGGTGACAGGACGCATGACGTCCTGCGTTGCGTTCCCTTGCGCCTACCGGCGATCGCCGGATTATGCTCCGTGTCATCAACGCGATGTTTCATCGCGTCCTCAAGCTCCCCCGAGGGATGGATGAGCATCGAACCGGCCCCCGCCGCGACCCTGTCCGAAGCGGCCCGTGAAATCGTCGAAGTGGGCCGCTTCTTGAGCGTGCGCAACTTCGTGCCCGCCACCAGCGGCAACTTCTCCCGCAGGCTGGATGCCCGCACCTGCGCCGTCACCCGCTCCGGCGTGGACAAGGGCGAGCTGGTGGAGGCGGACATCCTGGTCGCGGACATCCACGCGCCGCCGCCCAAGGGCTCGTCCGCGGAGACGCCCCTTCACCTTCAGCTGTATCGCGACCGGCCGGAGGTGCAGGCCGTGCTGCACACGCACTCCGTGGTGGCCGCGCTCCTGTCGAACCTGCGGCTGCCGGAAGGCGAGCTGGTGCTCCAGGACTTCGAATTGCTCAAGGCCCTGGGTGACACGCGCACGCATGAGACGGCGGTGTCCATCCCCATCTTCCCCAACGACCAGGACATCCCCCGGCTCGCGGACAAGGTGACCGCGATGCTCGCGAAACGCACGGACCTGGTCGCGTATCTCATTGCCGGCCATGGGCTCTACACCTGGGGCCGGAGCATGGCCGAGGCCCGGCGCCACGTGGTGGCGCTGGAACACCTGCTGACGTACGAACTCGAGAAGATGAAGGTGCGGCGATGAGCAAGCTGATTGTCTACAACGACCACCAGCCGGAGGCGCCGCTGGGCGTCTTCACCGAAGCCGAGGACATCCGTCGCGAGCTCAAGCCCGCGGGCGTGCGCTTCGAGCGCGTGAACGCCTCCGTGGACCTGCCGGACGGCGCGGGCCAGGAAGAGGTCCTCGCGGCCTACAAGCACATCGTGGACGCGGAGATGAAGGCCCACGGCTACAACACCGTGGACGTGGCGCGCATCAAGCCGGACGCCCCCAACGTGGAGGCCGCCCGCGCGAAGTTCCTCTCCGAGCACGCCCACACGGAGGACGAGTCGCGCATCATGGTGGAGGGCAGCGGCTGCTTCTACCTGCACGCGGGCGACAAGGTCTTCCAGGTGGAGTGCACGCGCGGCGACCTCATCAGCGTGCCGGAAGGCATGAAGCACTGGTTCGACATGGGCGAGAAGCCCCGGTTCGCCGCCATCCGCTTCTTCATCCGCCCGGACGGCTGGGTGGGCCACTTCACCGGCGAGACCATCGCCGAGCGCTTCCCGAAGTACGCGCCGTGAGTGCCCCCAAGGCCGTCGTCACGGACATCGAAGGCACCACCAGCTCCATCGCCTTCGTGAAGGACGTGCTCTTCCCCTTCGCGCGGAAGCACCTGGCGGAGTACGTCGCCACGCACGGGCAGGAGGCCGCCGTGCGCCAGTGCCTGTCGGACGCCCGCACGCTCGCGGGTGAGCCGGCCCTGGGCGACGTGGGCACCGTCGCGCTGCTCCAGCGCTGGCTGGACGAGGACCGCAAGGCCACGCCGCTCAAGACGCTCCAGGGGCTCATCTGGGCGGACGGCTACGCGCGCGGTGAGCTCAAGGGCCACGTCCACGCGGACGCGGCCCGGGCCCTGCGCGAATGGCACGCGAAGGGGATGCGCCTGTATGTCTATTCCTCCGGCAGCATCGCCGCGCAGAAGCTGATCTTCGGCTACAGCGTGGAGGGGGACCTGACGCCGGTGTTCTCCGGCTACTTCGACACCACCACCGGGCCCAAGGTGGAGGCGGCGTCGTACACGAAGATTGCCCAGGCGCTGGAGCTGCCCCCCGGCGACATCCTGTTCCTCTCCGACAACACGGCGGAGCTGGACGCGGCGAAGCAGGCGGGCCTGCGCACCGCGGCCCTGGACCGGGGCGAGGTGGCCCTGCCGCCCGGCCACGGGCACCCGGTGTTCCAAGACTTCACGTCGCTCGACCCGTTCGCGCACGTGTCCTGAATCGATTCTTCATCCCGGAGCGGAGTCTCCCCATCCATGTCGAGTTCCAACAAGCCCGTGCTGGGCATCATCGGCGGCAGCGGCCTGTATCAGATTGATGGCCTGACGGATGTCTCGTGGCGCCGGGTGTCGTCGCCGTTCGGTGAGACGTCGGACGAGTTCTGCTTCGGGCGCATCGGCGACCAGCCGGTGGTGTTCCTGCCGCGCCACGGTCGTGGGCACAAGATCCCGCCGTCGGAGCTGAACTTCCGCGCGAACATCGACGCGCTCAAGCGCAGCGGCGTGACGGACATCCTCTCCGTCTCCGCGGTGGGCAGCCTGCGCGAGGACCTGCCGCCGGGCACCTTCGTGGTGGTGGATCAGTTCGTGGACCGCACCTTCGCGCGCGTGAAGAGCTTCTTCTCGCAGGGGCTGGTGGCGCACGTGTCCATGGCGAAGCCCACGTGCTCGCGCCTGGGCGACGCGGTGATGTCCGCGTGCGAGGGCCTGGACATCAAGGTCGTGCGCGGCGGCACGTACCTGGTGATGGAGGGCCCGCAGTTCTCCACGCTGGCGGAGAGCAAGCTGTACCGGCAGTGGGGCTGCGACGTGATTGGCATGACCAACATGCCGGAGGCCAAGCTCGCCCGTGAGGCGGAGATCTGCTACGCGAGCGTGTCGATGGTCACGGATTACGACTGCTGGCATCCGGACCACGACGCGGTGACGGTGGACCAGGTGGTCGCGGTGCTGCTGGGCAACGCGGGCAAGGCGCGCGGGCTGGTGAAGAACATCGCGCCGCTCGTGGGCCAGCACTCCACGCCGTGCCACTCCGGCTGCCAGACGGCGCTGGAGCACGCCATCATGACGTCGCCCGACGCGCGCGACCCGGCCATGGTGGAGAAGCTCTCCGCGGTGGCGGGCCGCGTCCTCAAGCGCTGAAGCGCACGGAACAAGGAAGACACGGCGATGAAAGTCCAAGGCGTTCCGATGCGCTCCATCTGGGTCGAGTCCGACGGCTGGAGCGTCGGCGTCATCGACCAGACGCGCCTGCCGCACGCGTTCGTGAAGGTGAAGCTGTCCACGGCGGACGAAGCGGGCCACGCCATCCGCAGCATGCTGGTGCGCGGCGCGCCGCTCATCGGCGCCACGGCCGCTTATGGCGTGTGTCTGGCCATGCGGCAGGACGCGTCCGACGGCGCGCTGGAGAAGGCGCTGACCATGCTCCGCGCCACGCGGCCCACGGCGGTGAACCTGCACTGGGCGCTGGATGGAATGCGCCAGGTGCTCGCGCCGCTGAAGCCGTCCGAGCGCGTGGCGGCGGCGTACCGGCAGGCGGCGGCGCTGTGCGACGAGGACGTGGCCATCAACCGCGCCATCGGCGAGCACGCGCTGAAGCTGTTCCAGGAGGCGTGGGACAAGAAGGGCCGCAAGGGGCGGCTCAACGTGCTCACGCACTGCAACGCCGGCTGGCTGGCCACGGTGGACTGGGGCACGGCGCTGGCGCCCATGTACCTGGCGCACGACGCGGGCCTGCCCCTGCACGTCTGGGTGGATGAGACGCGTCCTCGCAACCAGGGCGCGGTGCTGACGGCGTGGGAGCTGGGACAGCACGGCGTCCCGCACACGGTCATCGCGGACAACGTCGGCGGCCACCTGATGCAGCACGGGGAAGTGGACCTGTGCATCGTCGGCACGGACCGCACGACGGCGCGCGGGGATGTGGCGAACAAGATCGGCACGTACCTGAAGGCGCTGGCCGCGAAGGACAACGGCGTGCCGTTCTACGTGGCGCTGCCGTCGCCCACCATCGACTGGACCATCCAGGACGGCGTGAAGGAGATCCCCATCGAGCAGCGCGACGGCACGGAGCTCAGCGACGTCACGGGCCGGCTGCCTTCGGGGGACATCGCCACGGTGCGGATCACTCCGCCGGGGAGCCCCGCCGCGAACTACGCGTTCGACGTGACGCCCGCGCGGTTGGTGACGGCGCTCATCACGGAGCGCGGCGTGTGTCCGGCGACGGAGGAGGGGATGCTGTCCCTCTTCCCGGAGCGGCGCGCGCAGCGGAGCCCCGCGAAGTGAGCGGGGCGGGGGGCCACCAGGCACTGCGCGAGGCGATGGTGGCCACCTCGCGGCGGATGAACACGTCCGGGCTGAACCAGGGCACGTCCGGCAACCTGAGCCAGCGGGTGGAGGGCGGCTTCCTCCTCACGCCGTCCGGGATGAACTACGAGACGATGACGCCGGAGGACCTGGTCCTCATGCGCTTCGACGGCTCGCACGAGGGCCACCGCAAGCCGTCCACCGAGTGGCAACTGCACCGGGACATCCTCCAGGCGCGGCCGGAGGTGGGCGCGGTGCTGCACGCGCACAGCATGTTCAGCACCACGCTGGCGTGCCTGCGCCGGGGCATCCCCGCCTTCCACTACATGGTGTCCGCCGCGGGCGGCACGGACATCCGGTGCGCGGAGTACGCCACCTTTGGTACGCCGGAGCTGGCGCGGCACATGATGGTGGCCCTGGAGGGCCGCAAGGCGTGTCTGCTGGCCAACCACGGCATGGTCGCCCTGGGCGTGGACCTGGCGGCGGCCTGGAAGCTGGCGGTGGAGGTGGAGACGCTGGCGGCCATGTATTGGCGCGCGCTCCAGATTGGCGAGCCCGTGGTGCTGGACGACGCCGAAATGGAGCGCGTGTTCCAGCAATTCCGGGGGTATGGCCAGTAGGAAGTGCTCCGCGCACACGTTCCTGCATGATTCTTGGGGTCCCTGTCTCTAAGTCGGGAAGGGGGACTCGGATGGGTCATCCCAGTCCCCAGGAGGAGTCGGAATGCGGTGGGTTCTCGGGTGCATGGTGATGATGGCACTGGGGTGTGCCTCGATCATGCCGGTGGGGCGGGAGCCCTCGGACCCCCGGCTGACGGAAGCGAGCGAGGCCTATGACCGCTCCGCGACGCTCTACGAGGCGGGTCGCTATGCCGAGGCCGTGGCGCCCGGTGAGCAGGCCCTGGCGCTGCGGGAGGCCGTGCTCGGGGGCTCGCATCCGGACGTGGCCTACTGCCTGAACCTGCTGGGAGAGGTGTATCGCCTCCAGGGGGACTTCGCCCGGGCGGGTGTCGCCCACGAGCGCGCGCTGGCCATCCGCGAAGCGGTGGTGAACGACGACGCCGCGAAGGCCGTCACGGTGGCTTCGCTGCTGAGCTTCGCGGCCTCCCCCAACATGGAGACGGACCGTCAGGCCGGGGGCTTCTACGACCACGGGCACGCCATGTCCCGGCGGACGAACAACCTGTTCAGCATGGACAAGCGCCGCCGCATGGGCGCGTTCGCCAGCCAGGAGGTGACCCTCAGCGAGAACCAGTCCGCCTACGCCGAGTCCCTCAACAACCTGGCCAACCTCTATCAGCAGCAGGGGCTCTACAGCCGGGCGGAGCCGCTCTACTCGCGCGCGTTGGACCTGCGGGAGACGGTGCTCGGCAAGCACCACCTCACCGTCGCGGACTCGCTCAACAACCTGGCGCTGCTCTACCGGGAGCAGGGGCTGTATGGCCGGGCGGAGCCGCTCTACGTGCGGGCGCTCGCGCTGCGCGAGTCGGCGCTGGGCAAGGAGGATCCGCTCGTCGCGGACTCGCTCGACACGCTGGCCACGCTCTACCAGGACCAGGGCCAGTACGGCCGGGCGGAGCCGCTGGGCCTGCGCGCGCTCTCCATCCGGGAGGAGGCGCTGGGCAAGAAGCATCCGCTGGTCGCGGACTCGCTCAACAACCTGGCCAATCTCTATCAGGACCAGGGGCTGTACGACCGCGCGGAGCCGCTCTACGCGAGGGCGCTGGCCATCCGGGAGGCGGCGACGGACGGCAGCCCGTCCGACCTGGCCGCCGCGCTCAACAACCTGGCGACGCTCTATCAGGCGCAGGGGAAGTACGACCGGGCGGAGCCGCTCTATGCGCGGGCGTTCCGGATCTGGGAGAAGGCGTTCGGCAAGCACCATCCGCACGTGGCGGCTTCGCTCAACAACCTGGCGACGCTCTACCGGAAGCAGGGCAAGTACGACCGGGCGGAGCCGCTCTACGAGCGCGCGCTGGCCATCTGGGAGGAGGTGCTCGGCCGGAACCATCCGGATGTCGCCGGTTCGCTCAACAACCTGGCCACGCTCTATCGGGACCAGGGGAAGTACCGCCAGGCGGAGCCGCTCTACGAGCGCGCGCTGGCCATCCGTGAGGCCGTGCTGGGCCGGAACCATCCGGATCTCGCGGCGTCACTCAACAACCTGGCGCTCCTGCGTCTGGCGCAGCACCGCCTCAACGATGCAGTGCCCTTGTTCACGCGCGCCTTCGGAGTCTCCGAGCAGCGCCTGCGCCGCGAGGCGCTCGAGTTCTCCGAGGCGCGGCTGGCCAGCTTCCTCCAGCACCTGCGCGCGGACGAGGAGCAGCTCTACGCGCTCGTGCGCGCGCACCCGGGCTCCGCGGACATCCGGCGTCTGGCTTTGAGCGCCGCGCTGCTGCTCAAGGGCCGCTCCGTGGAAGAGACCGCGGACATCTCCCGAGCGGTCTACCGGAGCCTGGGCGCGGAGGAGCGCGGCACCTTCGAGCGGTTGCGCAAGCTGCGCACCCAACTGGCCAGCCTCTCGCTGCACGGGCCCGGCACGCTCACGCCGTCCTCGTATCAGCGGCAGCTCACGGCGCTGACCGAGCAGGGCGATGCGTTGGAATCGACGCTCGCCAGCCGCTCCGCGCCGCTGCGCGCGTTGGCCGCGCTGCCCGCGCCGGGTGACATCGTCGACCGTGTCGCTGGGGCCCTGCCGGACGATGGCGCCCTCGTGGAGTTCATCACCTACGAGGACCGTCCCCTCGTGCTGGGGACGGGCACGGCCCACCTCCGCTGTCTGGCATTGGTGCTCCTGCCCGACGGTAACATCCGCGCGTTGGACCTGGGGCCCGCGGCGCCCATCGAAGCCGCGGCCTCCAGCCTGCGCGACGCGCTGGCCCGCCGGGACGCGGCCTTCGAGGACTCCGCCCACGCGCTCTACCGGCTCGCGTTCCAGCCGCTGCTCCCGCTTTTGGGGAAGGCCCGCCGCCTCTTCCTCTCACCGGATGGTCAGTTGGCGCTGGTGCCCTTCGCGGCGCTGCACGACGGGCGGCAGTACCTGGTGGACAGCTACGACTTCACCTACGTGACGTCCGGCAAGGACCTGCTGCCCCGGCCGCAGCAGCCACGGCCCGCGTCCTCGGTGGTGGTGCTGGCGGATCCGGCCTTCAACACGGGGCTGCAAGCCTCCGTGGGAAGCGCGCCCGTGGTGGCGGAGCGTTCGCCGTCGCTGCGGCGCGAGGACCTGGTGGCGCGGGACTGGGCGCCGGTGCCGTTGCCGGGCTCGCGTGAGGAGGCGGAGGCCATCCAGCGCCTGTTCCCGCAGGCGCAGCTGTTCCTGGGACCGAAGGCGACGAAGGAGCGGCTGCTGCACCTGCGCACGCCGGGCATCCTCCACCTGGCTACCCACGGCTTCTTCCTGGAGGACGCCGCCGCGCCGGAGAACACGCGGGCCGTCGCGACCTTCGGAGCGCTGGGCGAGGACCCTCAGGCCGCGCGCCCGCCGGATCCGCTGCTGCGCTCCGGCCTGCTGCTCGCGGGGGAGACGGAGAAGACGAACGCCTCCGACAGCGCGCTGGTGACGGCGCTGGAGCTGGCGGGGCTGGACCTGTGGGGCACTCAACTGGTGGTCCTGTCCGCATGCGACACGGGCCGGGGCGCGGTCCGCCGGGGCCAGGGCGTCTACGGTCTGCGCCGGGCCTTCCTGGTGGCGGGCGCGGAGACGGTGGTGATGAGCCTCTGGAAGGTGGACGACGCGACGACGCGCACGCTGATGGAGACCTACTATCGCCACCTGCTCGGCGGCGAGGGCCTGGCCACTGCGCTGCGTGAGGCGATGCGCGAGCTGCGAGTCGCTCAGCCCCATCCGCACTACTGGGCGCCGTTCATCGCGATGGGGCGGGACACGCCGCTGCGATGGCTCGACGCGGACGCGCGGGCTCAGGCCGGCGGCGGGTAGATGTCCTCGAGGATTTCGGAGCGCTCGGGGTACATCTGCTCGAACGCGGCCAGGGCCTCGGGGCCGCCGTCGAGCGCGCGCATGTACTCGGACCAGGCCTCCGCGAAGTCCTCCGTGTAGACGCCGGAGTCGTTGAAGCTGTCCTCGGTGTAGTCGTTGAGGTGGTTGCCGTCCGCGGCGGCGGCCTCCGCCCAGCCGTCGGGGATGGGCGGGGGCTCGCCCGCGAGCTTCTCGAGGATGCCGGACAGGAAGTTGTCGTTGGCGTCCTCCACCTGCCGGCCGATGAGGTGGCCGATCTCGTGATGGAAGATGTCGTCCGTGACGTTGGCCCCGCCGTCATAGAAGGTGATGGTGCCGTCGCCCGCCCGAGCGGCGGCGTTGTCCGGATCCGGATCCTTCTTGATGACGACGCGCTCGAGCGAGCCCCGGAGGTCCTCCGGCGTCTCGCTGTACGAATCGATGA
Source organism: Corallococcus sp. M7 (assembly GCF_054512695.1). Lineage (NCBI taxonomy): Bacteria > Pseudomonadati > Myxococcota > Myxococcia > Myxococcales > Myxococcaceae > Corallococcus > Corallococcus sp. M7. The sequence goes on along the minus strand of NZ_CM137252.1, from coordinate 8,695,952 downwards.
CCTGGGCGAGGACGTCCTCCGTGTCCACGTCGGCGCCCTCCTCGACCCTCACGGTGAACCGGTCGTTCCCCACGGTGACCACGTAGACGTCGTCACCGCCGCCCGCGAAGCCAGGGGGGAGCTGCGTGACGGAGACCTGCTCCGTCTTCCCGTCCGTGTTGGTGAAGGGCACCGGGTTGCCCGTCTCCAGGGCCTCCGCCACGGCGGCGCCTCGAGGGTTGATGAGCTTCCCGAGGTCCCCGGGCGACAGGGGCGGAGGCGGAGGCGGAAGCGGAGGCAGGAAGGGCTTCGGAGGCCGGGGCGGCTCGAAGCCGCTGGCGCCCTGGAACGCACGCACCGCCGTGTTCTGGATGGGGGCCGGCGTCGGAAGCGCCGCGGGACGGGCGTTGAGGACGGGCTTGGGCGCGGGGGGCGGCGGCAGGGGGCGCGACAGAAGCTTCGTGAGCATGAGGAACTCTCCTTGCTCACCGGTACGAAATGCGTGCGCGGCCGGTTACACCTGGACGTACGTGGACCCCGTTTCACCCACGGAGGACTCAGGCGCTGCGCAGCGTGAGCAGCGTCACCTCGGGCGGGACGCCGATGCGGAAGGGGAGCCAGTGTCCCGTGCCGCCGGAGACGTAGAGGTGGCTGTCCTTGAAGCGGTAGCGGCCCAGCATGTGTTTGAAGGCGAAGCCGAACAGCGGCACTCCCAGGAAGGCCACCTGACCGCCGTGCGTGTGGCCCGCGAGTGTGAGGCGTGCGCCGCGCTCGGCGGCGTAGGGGAAGAAGTCCGGGTGGTGGGAGAGGCAGAGCACCACGTCGTCCGGGTTGCCGTCCTTGAAGGCCGTCTCCGCGGAGCGCTGCCAGCGGCGGTCGCGTCCGGCGCGGCTGGGACCGGACATGGGGTAGTCCACGCCCACGACGCGCACGCGCTGACCGCCGTGCTCCAGCACATGGGCTTCATCCACGAGCAGCCGGACCGGCGCGCCCCGCTGTGACAGTTGCTCATAGCCGCCCAGGACTTCATCGAGCCCGCGCCAGTGCTCGTGGTTGCCGAGCACCGCGAGCATGCCGTGGCGGGCCGTCGTGGAGGCGAGGGCGGCCATGGTCTCGTCGACTTGATTCACGTCGTCGATGAGGTCACCGGTCATCACCTGGAGGTCCACGCCCGCTTTGTTCATCACCTCCACGGCGCCGCGCAGGTACTCGGGGGAGATGAAGGGGCCCACGTGCACGTCGGTGATCTGCCCGATGCGGAAGCCATCGAGCGCGGCGGGGAGGCCACGCAGCTTCACCTCGACCTCGCGAACGCTGAAGCCCAGGCTGCCGCCCACGACGCCCACGCCACTGGCGCTGATGGCAAGGACGGGCATGGCCTGACCGGCCTTCACCAGGAGGCTCCGGCGCTCCAGGTCCACGCCGGGAGGCGCGGCCTGCCGCTTCCGTTCCGCGCGCAGCTTGAGGATGAGGAACGGCGGGCCCATCAGCATCACCAGCAGCGCGGCGATGCTCCACACCACGGCGAACAGCTTCACCGGCACCAGGGCCGGAGGCGTGTGGTGCAGGCCGTAGCCGGTGACCGCGGGCACGGTCCAGGCTGCGAACGCGAAGACAGACAGGCCCACCAGCACGCCATGGCGCCAGCCCCGGGTGACGGCGGGCAACAGCCTGCGCAGCACAAGGTACGCGCCCAGGTAGACGAACAGCAGGACCAACAGCCTTCCCATGGTGTGCGCGCTCTCGGTGTCGTGAGGAGCCCCCAGGATAACGGACCCCCTGACCGCGCGCCGTGCCCCGTGACCGGGCTGCTCGCCTCCTGGGCTTCACGGAACTTAACGTGAAATAACGGGAAAATGAGACGAGACTCTGGAGCCGGTCTCCGCGTCGTGTGCCTGTGGCTGGTGCTGCTGCTGGGGTGCGCCTCCGCACCCGTGAGAACGGAGTGCGAAGCCAGCGCCGAGGACCAGTGCCTCACGCAGGTCTGCGACGACGACGTCTGCGCGCTGTTCCGCTGCGAGGACCTGGCACCGAAGCGCATCGTGCGGACGCGAGGGGCCACGCCGGTGGCGCCCATCTTCGTCGCGCCCGGCAGTAGGCCACAGCGGACGTGGGGAAGCGCGCAGGGCCTGCCGCGAGACGCGGTGCCCGTCATGGTCTTCCGCTGGCACCGGCGGGAGAAGCTGCCCAGTGAGCTTCGCCGCGAGAAGGCGCAACAGGAGTGGGCGAAGCGGCCGAAGGAGCGGCACCACATCTTCCCGCAGGCGTTCAAGAAGCACTTCGAGGACAAGGGTATTGAGATCCACAAGTACGTCTTGATGATCGATGCGGAAGTTCACGCACGCATCCATCGTGGCGCGTTGGGCGGGCCCTGGAATCGAGATTGGAATACCTTCATCGAACTTCAAGGGTCCGAGGCTGACATTCCGGATCATTTCGAGCACGCCGCATGGATGATTCGAAAATACGAACTCTTCGGTCTTCCAATGACGTATTGGCAGCAGGTCGACCTGCTGCCCGTACCCTTCGAGGATTGAGCCATGCGCTATTTCGAAGTTCGTGGCCCGCCTGACGGTGTGGAGCCGCAATGGAGCGGTGAGTACCGGGCCGAGCACCGATGGCACCTGTCCGGCGTGAACTGTCCCAGGTTCGGCCCCTGGTCATGGATGGATGCCTTTCCATCCGTGGACCTCTCCGCTGTCGACGAGCCGGTGCTGGCTGATTCCAAGGGGCCCATGTCCGTCGCGGAATACAACCGGCTGGTGACGCTCATTCGCCCCTTTGTTCCTCCCGAGCTTCCTGTGAGAGCGGGGGGCTCGTTCGGGCCCATGGTCGGAACGGCGCGAGGCAGGTTCGGTCCCATCACCTGTTGGCCCGCATGGCGAGTGCTCCTCCGCGAGGACGCGGTGGAACTGCTCAAGGCCGAAGGCCTGCGGGGCATCATCGCGGTCCGCATGGAGCTCCGGTCCCGCCGGAGCACGATGCCAGCGCTCTATGAGCTGGAAGCCCGGCCCATGGCCCGGCTGCATCCCGACTGCATCGGCGAATGGAAGACGCCCGCGTGTGACCTCTGCGGCAAGCCCGAGTCGTTCTCCCTGCCTCCGAAGCGCTGGCTGCTGCGCTCCTCCATTCCGGAGGGCCTCGACGTCTTCGGTATCGACGGGGCCAACCCTCGCGTCGTCAGCGAACGCTTCGTCGAAGCCCTGCAACGACTGGGTCCGCGGACGTGACGTACCGCGAGCTTCCTGCGGAGTAGTCACATCCCTCCACCCGGGCTCGCGAGCCGCAGGTGCGAGTGCAGCGTCTCCGCTCGCAGGTACAGGAACTGCGCATCCCCGAAGGCCAGCGCGTCCCCGTCCGCGAGCATCCGCTCCTCGCCTTCGCCCAGCTCCGCGGCGTTCAGCCAGGTGCCGTTCATCGACTTCAGGTCCTTCACCGAGCACGTGCCCTGCGCCGCGTGCCAGCGCAGCACCGCGTGCTGCTTGGACACGGACGGGTCGTGCACCATCAGCGCGCATCCCTCCGTCCGCCCCACCTTCAACTCCTGCCCGTCCTGCTCCGGCCCCAGGAAGTGGACCTCCAGGGAGTCGAACGCCTGGAGCATCACGAGCAGCCGGTCCACCAGCCGGGACCGGTGCGCCATGCCCACCGTGCGCGCCTCCGCCAGCCGCAACGCCACCTGCTGGAACACCGGCTCCGGCGGCTGTTGGATCAGCACCACCGGTCCGGAGGCTTGCAGGAACGCCTGGACGGGCGCGTAGGCGAACGGGCGGAGCTGTTGGACGGAAGGCATCACGCCCCCACGTTACCCCCAGCCCCGCCTGTGCGCGAGCCACGGACTCCCAGTGTCAGCTGCCCGTCGGTCCTTCCAACCACTTCAGGACGCGGCAGACGCCTTCATCAGGTGGTCGCCGTAATCCTCCCGCAACTTCATCTTCAGGAACTTCCCCGTCGACGTGCGCGGAATCTGCTGCACGAAGAGGATGTCATCCGGCAGCCACCACTTCGCGAACTGCTTCTCCAGGTGCGCCGTCAGCTCCTCCTTCGTCGCCTGCTGCCCCGGCTTGAAGACCACAGCCGCCAGCGGCCGCTCGTCCCACTTGGGATGCCGGCCCGCGAACACCGCCGCCTCCAGCACGGACGGGTGCGCCATCAGCGCGTTCTCCAGCGCCACGGAGCTGATCCACTCGCCGCCGGACTTGATGACGTCCTTGCTGCGGTCGGTGATGTGCAGGTAGCCCGCCGGGTCGATGGTCACCACGTCGCCCGTCTTGAACCACCCGTCCTTCGTGAACCGGTCCTTGCCCTCGTCGCCGTAGTACGACGCCGCCACCATGGGCCCGCGCACCTCCAATTCGCCCATGGCCTTGCCGTCCCAGGGAAGAATCTCCCCCGTGTCGCTCACGTGGCGCGTCTCCACGAACGGCACGGAGTAGCCCTGCGACGCGTACGCATCCAACTGCGTCTCCGGCGACGCCGTGTGCAAATCGCCCTTGAGCCGCGCGAGCGTGCCCACCGGGTTCATCTCCGTCATGCCCCACGCGTGCAGCACGTTCTGCCCGTGGCGCTTGCGGAACCCGTCAATCAGCGCCGGCGGCGCCGCCGAGCCACCAATCACCATGTGCCGCATCCGGCTCAGGTCCCACTTGCCCGGCTCGCGGTCCAACTGCGCCAGGATGCCCAGCCAGATGGTGGGCACGCCGCCCGCCACCGTGACCTTCTCGTTCTGCATCAGCTCCAGGAGCGACTGCGGATCCAGGTGCGGCCCGGGCAGCACCTGCTTCGCGCCCGTGAGCAGCGCGTCGAACGGCAGGCCCCACGCCGCCGCGTGGAACATGGGCACCACCGCCAGCACCGTGTCGGACTCCTTCAGCCCCAACACCTCCGGCAGGCAGCACACCAGCGTGTGCAACACGATGGAGCGGTGGCTGAAGAGCACGCCCTTCGGGTTGCCCGTCGTGCCGGACGTGTAGCAGAGCATCGCCGCGCTGTTCTCATCCAGGCGCGGGAACTCGAAGGTGGGCGACTCCGCCGCGAGCAGCTTCTCGTAGTCCAGCCGCCCCTCCGGCACCGGCCCGTCATCCGGGATGACGATGACGTGCTTGATGCTGCCGGCGGCCTTCTCGAACTTCTCCACCAGCGGCAGCAGCGAGCGGTCCACCACGATGACCGTGTCCTCCGCGTGGCGCGCGATGTAGCCCAGGTCGTTGGGGTGCAGCCGCAGGTTGAGCGTGTGCATCACCGCGCCCATCGCCGGCACGCCGAAGTAGACCTCCAGATGCTGGTGGTGGTTCCAGCTCAGCGACGCCACGCGGTCCCCGGGCTTCACTCCCAGCCGCGTGAGCGCGTTCGCCAATTGGCAGACACGCTTGTGGAAGTCCGCGTACGTGTAGCGGTGCAGGGACTTGTCCGGCTTGCGGCTGACGATCTCCTGCGCGGCGTAGTAGGAGCGCGCGCGCTCCAGGAAGTGCGTCAGGGTGAGCGGGAAGTCCATCATGCGACCGGTGAGCATCGGCACCATCCCTTCGGGAGAGGGGGAGACGGGCGGATGCTACCGGATGCGTGGCGTCACGCCTGCCACTCCAAGTGGGGGCAGGCATGGCGCATCACGTCAATGTCAGCCGAAGAAAACCTGGGCGACCTTGAAGAACTCCTCGGGGACGCGCTTGAGCTCGCGGGTGGCTTCCGCCAGGTGCTCGCTGACGATTTCGTTCCCGCGCAGGGCGGCCATCTTGCCGAACTCGCCGCGGGCGACCATGTCGCACGCATGCACGCCGAACCGGGTGGCGAGCACGCGGTCGTGCGCCGTGGGGGCGCCGCCGCGCTGGATGTGGCCCAGCACGGAGACGCGCGTCTCGAAGCCCGTGCGCCGTTCAATCTCCGCGGCGACGATGTTGCCCACGCCGCCCAGGCGCGGACGGCCCGCTTCGTCCAGGGCGCCCGTGGTGACGAGCTGCTCGTTCTGGTCCGCGGACAGCTTGATGCGCGTGCCTTCCGCCACCACGACGATGGAGAAGGTGCGCCCGCCCGCGTTGCGGCGCTGCAGGTGCTGCGCGACGGCCTCCAGGTCCGCGGGAATCTCCGGGACGAGGATGACATCCGCGCCGCCGGCGATGCCCGCGTAGGTGGCGATCCACCCGACGTGCCGGCCCATCACCTCGCAGACGATGACGCGCTTGTGCGACTCGGCGGTGGAGTGCAGCCGGTCCACGGCCTCCGTCGCGATGTGGACCGCGGTGTCGAAGCCGAAGGTGAAGTCCGTGCCGTTGAGGTCGTTGTCGATGGTCTTCGGCACGCCGACGATGCGCAGGCCCTCCTGGGACATGCGCGTGGCGGCGGACAGGGTGCCCTCGCCGCCAATGGCGATGACCGCGTGGATGCCATTGCGCTCGATGGCGCGCTTCACGCGCTCCAGGCCGTTCTCCACCTTGAACGGGTTGACGCGCGAGGTGCCCAGGATGGTGCCACCCCGGTGGAGGATGCCGGAGGTGGTCTCCCGCGTGAGGCGGAAGTGGTTGTCGTCCAGCAGGCCCTTCCATCCATCCCGCAGGCCCATCATCTCGAAGCCGTGCTCGCTGGCACGGCGGACGATGGCTCGGATGACCGCATTGAGGCCGGGGCAATCACCCCCGCCGGTGAGCACGGCGACTTTCATGGGTCCGGTTCTAGCCCGACCCGGCCTCCACGCGTGAGGACGGATTGCATGGAACGCCCGTGGGAAACCTTCCCCGGTCCCCGGGCGTGCGGGGGACCTGGGTTGTCAATCGCCGGACGTGTTCACGTGTAATTCCCCCAGGCGTGGGGCCTTGCCGCGCGGCGCCACGCACCGGGCGGCTGGGGGACCGGCGACCGGGGCGGGTATGCTGACCCGTCCATGAACCTACGGGTGTTCCAGACGGAGCAGGAGGCGGCCACCACCTGCGCGGCGCGAATCGCCGAGGCGGTGCGTCACACGCCGGAGCTGGTGCTGGGGCTCGTCACGGGGCGCTCGCCGCTCAACGTGTACCGGAACCTCGTGGAGCTGGCGGCCCGGGGGGCGCTGGACCTGTCGCGGGCCACGACCTTCAACGTGGACGAGTTCCTGGGCCTGCCGCCCGAGGACGCGGGCAGCTTCCGCGCGTACATGGACCGGCACCTGTTCCGGCATGTGAATCTGTCAACGGAGCGGATCCACTTCTTCGACGGGTGCGCGCCGGACGCGGAGGCGGAATGCGCGCGCTATGACGCGGCGCTCGCGGCAGCCGGAGGGCTGGACCTGCTGCTGTTGGGCGTGGGTCCCAACGGGCACATCGCCTTCAACGAACCCGGCGAGGTGCTGACGGCGACGAGCCACCGCGCGCGCCTGTCGCGGGAGACGCGGCTGTCCCACGTGATGGCGTTCGGGGATGATCCGTCGAAGGTGCCCATGGCGGCGCTGACGCTGGGCATGGCGGCAGTGCTCCAGGCGCGCAAGGTGGTGGTGCTCGCGTTCGGCGTGAACAAGGCCGCGGCGGTGACGGCGATGGTGCACGGCCCGCTCACGCCCCGGTGGCCCGCGTCGTTCCTCCAGCTGCACCGCGACGTGGAGCTGTGGCTGGACACGGGCGCGGCCAGCGGCCTGCACGGGCGCAAGCTGGAAGCAGCCTGGCGCTGACCTGAAAAGGCACGGGAGCCCCCAAAAGGCCCGGGGGATGTGACTTTATTGGCGAACTGCCAATAGTATGTGGCCATGGGTCTTCCAGTGCGAGCCGCGCTGCTGCGGGAAGTAGGCGGTCCCTTCGTCATCGACGAGGTCGAGCTCGATGCGCCGCGAGAGGGCGAGCTGCGCGTGCGGGTGGCGGCGAGTGGCATCTGTCACACCGACCTCACGTACCGGGCCGGCGCGGGCCGCTTCCCGCTGCCCGCGGTGCTGGGCCACGAGGGCGCGGGCGTGGTGGAGGCGGTGGGGGAGGGCGTGACGGACTTCCAGCCCGGCGACGCGGTGGTGCTCAGCTACTTCTCGTGCCGCGGCTGCCGCACGTGCGCGGGCGGACACTTTCCGTACTGCGAGCGGGCCTACGCGGGGAACTTCTCCGGCGCGCGGCCGGATGGCTCGTTCCCCATGCGGTGGCGCGGTGAGCCCGTCCGCTCGAGCTTCTTCCACCAGTCATCGTTCGCCACGCACGTGCTGGCGCATCAGCACAACGCGGTGAAGGTGGATGCCTCGGTGTCGCTGGAGCGGGTCGCGCCGCTGGGCTGCGGGTTCCAGACGGGAGCGGGGGCGGTGCTGGAGGCGTTCAAACTCCAGCCAGGGCAGCAGCTTGCCGTCTTCGGGGCGGGCTCCGTCGGGCTCGCGGCCATCATGGCGGCGCGGGTCGCGGGTGCTTCTCGCATCCTCGCGGTGGACCTCAGCGCGGAGCGGCTGGAGCTCGCGCGTGAGCTGGGGGCCACGGACACGTTCCTGGCGAATGAGCCCGGGCTCACGAAGACGGTGGTGGCGCTCACGCGGGGCGGCGTGGACTTCGCGCTGGAGTGCGTCGGATCGCCGCAGGTGTTGCGGCAGGCGTTCGATGTGACCCGTCCGCTGGGCACGTGCGGGTTGCTCGGGCTTCCTGGCCGGGACGCGGAGGTCTCGCTGTCCATGACGGCGCTGCTCCTGGGGCGGAGGCTGGTGGGCATCCTCGAGGGCAACGTGGACCCCAAGGCCTTCATCCCCAGGCTGGTCGCGCTGAACGCGGAGGGGCGCTTCCCGCTGGAGAAGCTGAGCCGCGCGTATCCCTTCGAAGCCATCAACGACGCGGTCCACGACATGGAGTCGCGCGTGGCGGTCAAACCGGTGCTGTGCATGCCAGGAGGAGGAACGACATGACGTTCGACGAAGCAGTGAAGGCCGGGCGCGTCCGCGTGGAGGAGGCGCTCGCGTTGTTCGACAGCCTGCCCGCGGTGGACGTCGGGTTCATGCGTGGCACGTGGCAGGGGCGCGAGTTCCAGACGGGACACCCGTTGGACGGGCTGCTCGCTTCGACCGGCTGGTACGGCAAGCAGTTCGTCGACGCGGAGAGCGTGCACCCGTTGCTCTTCCACACGGAGGACCGCAAGGCGGTGTTCCCGGTGGATCCGCGCAAGTGGCCGTCCCCGGAGTCCGCGGGGCCCGTGGCGCCGCACCAGGCTTCGGTCGGGACGGACCAGTTCAAGGCGCGGCTGCGCATGCTGGAGTTCCGGGGGCGGCTCAGCGCGACGATGATCTACGACGACCGGCCCATCCTCGACGTGTTCCGGAAGGTGGACCGGGACACGCTGCTGGGGCTGATGGACGCGCGGGACATGCCGCCCTACTTCTTCGTGCTGCGCCGTGAGGCGGAGGCCCCACCCGGAGCCCGACCCTGAAGTCCATCCCCCTGGGGACGGGCCTTCCGCGCGACGGGAGCCTTCACCGCGGCTGCCTTGACCCGAGTCGCGGAGACCGCCGGGCGCTTCGCCACGACCGGTGCCTTCGGCCGCGTGTGCTCATAGGCCGCGAGCACCTTGGCCACGTAGAACTCCGTCTCCCCGTTGCGCGGCACGCGTCCGTTCACCGACCCCGGGCCCGCGTTGTACGCGGCCACCGCCAGGGGCACGTCGCGGAACCTTCGAAGCTGTTCGGCTAGGTAGCGCCCGCTCGCGTTGACTGCCGGCGCTGGGTCGAAGGGATCCTCCACCCGCATCTGCGCCGCCGTGTCCGGCATGAGCTGCCCGGGCCCCATGGCCCCCGCGGGCGAGATGCGGTGCACCCGCGTCTCCGACTCCACCTGGATGAGCGCCTTCAGGAGCCCCGGCGGAATCCCGTGGCGGCGCTCCGTGTCCTCGATGAGCGGCTCCAGCGGGGGGTGGCCGTCCAGCACGCACTCGGGCCGGTGCGCCACGTAGGCTCCCAGCGCGCGCGCCTTCGTCTGGAGGAAGGAGAAGGACAGGGGCGACACCTGCGTCTCGCCCAGCCACGCCACGCCCAGGTTGAGCAGCACCACGGGCACCAGCGCGCACGGCACCAGCCACGCCCATCCCGGAATCTCGATGCCGCCCACGGCCCGCTTGCGTCCCACCCTCCCCACTTAAGGGCGCCGCGAGTCCCCGTCCAACTTCCGGCCGGCCCGCCGCCCCGGCGGCGTGCTTTTCGCCGGGGCGGGAGTGGAGGCTTCAGAACAGCAGGCCGAAGTAGTTGGCGCTCGCCTTGGCGCCCACGCAGACCTCGACGTCCGCGGTCCACGACTGCGTGGGGGGCGACCCGGTGGCCTGGAAGAGGAACTCCAGCTCCTCCTGCTTGGCCAGGTCCAGCACGTCCACCGCGCCGCTGCTGGTGAGCGTGAGCTTGTTCGTGGAGCCGCCGTTGCCGGTGCGACGGAACTCGCCCAGCAGCACGTACTCCGCGGAGCCCGGCTTGCGCACGGAGAGGCTGGCGCGCTCGATGCCGCTGATGTCCGTGCTGGCGGTGGCGTCGAAGAGCTTCAGCCGCAGCTCCGTCTCCACGTCGGCGTCCTCGGGCAGCGCGCTGGCGAAGTCACCCAGCGGGATCGTGAAGGACTGCTCCACGGAGCCGGCGATGGGCGGGGAGGCGGGGAAGGACAGGTCGTTCTCGTTCTTGCAGATGCGCTCGGCCTCCACCTCGACGGTGAAGAGCGACTCACAGCCCGTGCCGAACAGGGCCACGGCGCCAGCGAGCAGGAGGGTGCGGAAGGATTGCGTTCGCATGGTGGAAGGGCTCCTGGCTCAGAAGAAGTAGACGATGAAGCCCAGCTTCACCGACGGGATGGTGGCGCGCAGGTGCAGCGGGCCGGACGTGACGCTGTCGTCGCCGGAGGCGTCCTGGATGAGCGGCGTGGGGTCCGGCACGGTCATCGCCACGTAGCTCAGGCCCACGTTGAGGAAGAAGTTGAAGCGGCTCTTCGTGCCCACCTCCAGGCCCACGCTGCCCGTCACGTAGTTGTAGGTGACGTCGCGGATGGCCTCGGACGTGGCGCTCGGCTCACGGCCCAGCCAGTCCAGCACCTCGCTGTACTCCGAGCCGAAGTAGTGCCCGGCCTCCGCGTTGAAGGACGGCGCGATGAAGGTGTCCATCGGCAGGATGCTCAGGCCGCCGCGCACGCCGATGCTGAGCGTGTTCGTGGTGGGGCCCGCGTGCAGCCGCAGCCAGTTCGTGGGGCGCACCACGGCGGACAGGCCGATGCCGTGCGGAGCGCCCGCGTCCAGCAGCAGGCCCACCTTGTGGGGCGAGTCGTCGTCCTGCGCGAGCGCCGGGGTGGCGGTGCCCAACACCGCCAGGCACCCCAGGGCGATGCCGGAGGAGAGAAGGGAAGGGTGTCGTCGTCTCAAAGAAGGGGAGTCCATCGTCATGACGAAAGTTCCACGGTGAATGCCGGCCCAGCGGCCATTCTTCGCGGAAGGCGAGCGGGAAATGAAGTGCTTCACGCGAAACCCGTACGGGCTTTCCGGGATGCCACGACCCGCGGTGGAGGGACTGCCCGGTTCCCGACACGCTGCGTGGTCCCTCAAGACCTGGGAATGCGTGCAATGCCTGTCAAATCAACGACGTCCTGTTCAATCCCGTGGGTGATGTCCAGCCAAACCACCGGATGAGAGCGTATGATGAAAGAAAACGGTGGCGTGGCATTCAGGGCCGGAACCGGGGGGCCAAGGATGATCGACGAAGTCGATCTGCGCATGAGAGCGTGGGTGGGACGGATTGCCACGGATTCGCCGGTGCACCTGGGCGTGCCCGACCGTGAGGCCCTGGACCGGGGTGTCTGTCTTTACCTCCTGGAGCTGGGGCCGGCGCCCCTGACCCGGGCGGGGAAGCGGGGCGGGTTGCAGTTCACCGTCTGCTACCTGGTGACGGTGGGCGCGGAGACACCCGAGCGCGCGCACCGGTTGTTGGGCGACCTGGTGTTCGCGGCCATGAGCGACAAGGAATTGGAGGTGGACCTGAGCCCGGTGCCGGCGGCGCTGTGGGCGGGTTTGCGCTCGGTGCCGCGTCCGGCCTTCCGCCTGCGGGTGCAGGTGCGCAAGGAGCAGCCCCTGGCGGAGGTGCGATGTCTGTCTTTGGTGGATGGGCCGTCCGCGCAGGCCCCCCTGCTGGGTCGGGTGGTGGGGCCCGGTGACGTGCCCATTCGCGACGCGTGGGTGGCGTTGCCGTCGTTGCAGTTGAGCACGCGCACGGACGCGCAGGGGCACTTCCACTTCCCCCACGTGCCGCCGGGGGAGTCGCTGGGCCGGCTGGAGGTGCGCGCGGAGGGCGAGCTCTTGTCGGTGGAGTCGGAGGTGCTGGCCACGGGGACCTCGCCGTTGATCATCCGGATGCCGGTGAAGGAGGAGTGACGATGCTCGCGGGTCCGCCATCCGGGGCCGTGGAGGCGCGGCCTCGCGAGCGGCGGCACCTGGCCTGGGTGTTGTCGCTGGCCCGGTGGGTGAAGACCTGGGCGGAGCGGGTGCTCGCGGAGCACGCGGCGGCGGTGGCGAAGGCGGCGGCGGAGCTGGGAGGCGCGCGGGTGCGCTCGCTGCCCCTGCGCGAGCCAGCCGTGGTGCTGCTGCCGGTGCCCCTGTGGCCTCCCCGGGTGGACATGCCGGTGTCCCCGCCGCCGTTCTCGGAAGCGCCCACGCCCCGCTTGAACACGCTGAGGTGCATCCCGAAGGAGGGGGACGTCCCGGACGTGGAGCGCGAGGCCGTGTCGCTCCAGGCAGTGCCCCGGGTGCCCTTCGGGTTCGACCCGGATGACCTGCTGCCCCCGGAGCCCGTGGCGGTGGTGGCCCCTCCTCCGTCGCCCGTGCGGTTGCTCCAGGCCGCCGCGCTTCCGTGCGAAGAGCTGCCGCCCGTCGCGCCCCGGCCGTTGCAGGAGGTGACGTCATTTCCCAGGGACCCCGCGAAGGACCTCATCGCGCTCCTGAAGGAGTCGATGGGAACACCGGCCAGGCCGTCCCTGCCCTGGTCGGAGGCGCTGCCGCCCTCGCCCGACGAACCCGCAGACGCGGCGGAGATGCTGCGTCAGTGTGAGCGATTGGAACTGGAGCCGCCGGTGGAGTGACGGTGGGGGCGTGCATCCGGCGGCCTGTTTCGCGCGGGGCTATGCTGTCCCGCGCGATGCCCGAGCGGTCACGTTCCAGCGCTGTCCCGTCAGGCCTCACGGCGGCCGATGTCGAGCGTCAGCTGGAGGGCCGCGCGGAGGTCCTCGCGGCGGCGCGGCGCCCGTACGCGGAGCTGGAGAAGGCGCTTTCCGGCCGGCGGTGGCGGCGGGCGCTGACGCGGCGTCCGGAGCTGGTGCCCGCGCTCGTGGCGGAATCACAGGCGGTGGAGGAGGCGCTGGACCGGGTTCAGCGCCGCGCGGCGCAGGAGGCCTGGCCGGACGACACGCCCGTGTGGAAGGCGGCGCGGGAGTTGTCGGCCCGGCGGGAGCGGCTGACGCGGCTGGCCCGGCGCAGGCTGGATGTTCTGACGGTGGCGCCCGAAGGCGTGTCGCTGGAGGTGGCGTTGACGCGCCTGGATGCGCTGGTGCGCCAGGAGGTGCAGTGGGCGCTGAAGCCCGGCGAGGTGGTCGTCCACGAGGCCTTCGCGCAGGGGTACCAGCGGCGGGACAAAGCGAGACAGCTGCGCTCGGAGCTGCCCGCGCACTACGGCTGGCGCCTGGCGGTCAGCTGGATCCTGGCGTTCGCGGTCGTCCTCCTGGCGCCTCCCGACATGAAGAATCTGGCGGGGTTCCTCTTCCTGGTGATTGCCATGGCACCCGCGGCCTGGGACCTGCTGCGCTCGGGGCGTACGCGGCTGACCAGCGAGCGGCTGCTGTGGAAGCCGCTCTTCGGGGCGCTCCAGGAGGTGCGGCTGGGAAGCATCGGCGCGGGCGGCGTCTGGGTGGAGCGGGCCTGGGACGTGTGCGTGGCCGGTGACCGCCGCTGGCGCGCGCGCTCGCTCTGGGAGGCGTCCGAACTGGCGCTGCTCATCGAGCTCCACCGTCAGCCGCCCCTGCGCGGCGCGGCGCGGGCGGGCGTGCGCCTGGACACCGTGGCGGTGTTCCCCGCGAAGCTCGGCAAGCAGAAGGGCTTCTGCGTGCTGGGGCCCCAGGGCCTGTCCTTCATCCCGGAGGGGCGCGGCTCCCGGTCCCTGCGCGCCGTCACCGGTCATCCTTCCGCGCTGAGCGGCTTCGACTCCGACCTGGTGCTGGACGCCCTGCGCTGGCTTCCGGAGGCGGAGTTCGACGCCTGTGTGCTGCGCATGGTGGAGGCCACCGGCGGTGTGGCCTGGTCCCGCACGGACGCGCGCTACGTGCCGGGCGCCCCGGTGTGGCGGCGAATCCGCATCGAGCGCGGGGGCCTGACGCTGACCGGCCGCGTGGAGTGGGACCAGCAGGATGCCGCCGACCGGCTCCTGCGCGACTGGCCCCGGTAAAAGGGAACGCCGACCAGGCAACGCCCTTCACTGCGTACACAGGGATGGAGCCGTCGCGCCGCGCGGCGCTTCCACCGGGTCCGGGTCCACCCGTCCCTCAATGTCAGACGCCACAGCTACAGTGAAGCAGGGGTCCCCAGCCCCCTTTCCCCGAGAGACATCCATGAAAGCCAGACACCCGGCGGTGCGCCGTGCCTTCCAGCGCACCGCGTCCGCGGCGACGCTGCTGTTGGGCCTCGCCATGGGCAGCCCGTCGCAGGCGCAGCACTTCACCGTCTTTGAAAGTGGCCAGGTGCGTCCCCTGGCCCTGTCTCCCAACGGCCAGTGGCTCTATGCCGTCAACACGCCGGACAACCGGTTGGAGATCTTCCAGGTGGGAACCAGCGGCCTCACCCACAAGGGCTCCGTGCCCGTGGGCCTGGAGCCCGTGGCCGTCGCCGCTCGCACCAACAACGAGGTCTGGGTGGTCAACCACCTGTCCGACAGCGTCAGCGTCGTGAAGGTGGACACGAACGGGCAGGGCGGCAGCGTGACGCGCACGCTGCTCGTGGGCGACGAGCCCCGTGACATCGTCTTCGCCGGCACCGGCAAGAAGCGCGCGTTCATCACCGCCGCGCACCGTGGCCAGAACGCCGGGTTCGACCCGCAACTCACCACGCCGGGCGTGGGCCGCGCGGACGTCTGGGTGTTCGACTCGGAGAACCTGGGCACGACGCTGGGTGGCACGCCGCTCACCCGGCTCACGCTGTTCGGTGACACGCCTCGCGCGCTCGCGGCCACGCCGGACGGCAGCCGGGTGTACGCGGCCGCGTTCCACTCCGGCAACCGCACCACCGTGGTGCATGAGAGCCTGGTGCCCAACGGCGGCGAGTCCGTGGGCGGCGTCCCCGGCCCCAACGTCAACCACCAGGGCATCCCCGCCCCGGAGGTCTCCGTCATCGTGAAGTACAACGGCGAGGACTGGGTGGACGTGCTCAACCGCCCGTGGACCGATTACGTCCGCTTCTCCCTGCCGGACAAGGACGTCTTCGCCATCTCCGCCAACGCCAACCCGCCCGTGCAGGTGTCCGGCGCCGCGGGCACCTACGCCGGCGTGGGCACCATCCTGTTCAACATGGCCGTCAACCCGGTGAGCGGGAAGGTCTACGTGAGCAACACCGAGGCGCGAAACGACCTGCGCTTCGAGGGCCCCGGCACCCTGACGGGCAACACCCTGCGCGGTCACCTGCACGAGAGCCGCATCACCGTGCTCGGCGGCCCCAGCGCCCCCTCCGTCACGCCCCGCCACCTCAACACGCACATCAACTACGCGGCCTGCTGCGCGGCCACGCCCAACGCGGAGAGTGAGAAGAGCCTCGCGCAGCCCACGGGCATGGCCGTGACGTCCGACGGCGCCACGCTCTGGGTCGCCGCGTTCGGTTCGTCGAAGCTGGGCGTGTACGCCACGTCCCAGTTGGAGTCCGGCACCTTCACGCCCTCCACCGCGAACCAGGTCGCGCTGACGGGCGGCGGCCCCACCGGCCTGGTGCTGGATGAGGCCCGGGGACGCCTCTACGTGCTTACCCGCTTCGACAACGCCATCTCCGTCGTCAACACCGCGACGAAGACGGAGGTCGCGCACCTGCCCATGTTCAACCCGGAGCCGGTCAGCGTGGTGCAGGGCCGCCCGTTCCTCTACGACGCGCGCAACAGCTCCAGCCACGGCGACTCGTCCTGCGGCAGTTGCCACATCTTCGGTGACTTCGACAGCACCACCTGGGACCTGGGCAACCCGGACGGTGACGTGAAGGCGAGCTACAACCCCATCGTGCCGGTGCTGCCGGAGTTCGGCACCGACCCCACCTTCGGTCAGGACACGTCCTTCCACCCGATGAAGGGCCCCCTGTCCACGCAGAGCCTGCGCGGCATGGCCAACCAGGGCCCCATGCACTGGCGTGGAGACCGCACCGGCGGCGACAGCGCGCCCAGCGTGCAGCCCAACAGCGGCACCTTCGACGAGGTCGCGGCCTTCAAGCAGTTCAACCCCGCGTTCAAGGACCTGCTGGGCCGCAGCTCGCAGTTGACGGAAGTGGAGATGCAGAAGTTCTCCGACTTCATCCTCCAGGTCGTCTACCCGCCCAACCCCATCCGCAAGCTGGACAACTCGCTCACGGCTTCGCAGGCGGCGGGCAAGGACTTCTTCACGAACACGACCAGCTTCTTCCCGGGCTCGTGCGAGTCCTGCCACCGCGTGGACGTGAACGCGAACCCGGGCGAGGGCCCCTTCAAGGGCTTCTTCGGCACGGATGGCCGCAGCTCCTTCGACGCGGAGCCGCTGTTCCCCAAGGTCCCGCACCTGCGGAACATGTACCAGAAGGTCGGCATGTTCGGCGCCGCGTTCCCCTTCGGCAACACGCCGGCGGATCCGTTCCTGGGTGACCAGGTGCGCGGCACGGGCTTCAACAGCGACGGCGCCATCCCCACGCTGTTCCTCTTCAACAGCGGCTTCGACTTCCACCCCATCTTCAACCAGGTGGGCATCCCGGACACGCCCGCGGGCTTCCAGGCGAAGAAGGACATGGAGGAATACATGTTCGCCTTCGAGACCAACCTGGCGCCCATCGTGGGCCAGCAGGTGACGCTCACCGCGACCAACGCGGCGGTGGTGGGAACGCGCATCGACCTCTTGATGGCGCGCGCGGACGCGGGCGAGTGCGACCTGGTGGCCAAGGGCCGCGCGGGCACGTACGAGATGGGCTTCCGCTACCTGGGCAGCGGGCAGTTCAAGGCGGACCGCGCGGCGCTGCCGCTGGTGCCGTCCGTGTCGCTGCGCTCGGGCGTGGCCGCGAACCAGGGCGTGCTGACGTACACCTGCGCGCCGCCGGGCTCCGGCCAGCGCGTGGGCATCGACCGGGACCTGGACGGCTTCCTGGACGGGGATGAGCGGACCGCGGGCACCAACCCCGCGGACCCCGCCAGCCACCCGTAACGGCGGCTCCAGCGGTCAGAAGCGGAAGACACTCGGCGGCCCGGGCACCTGTTGCCCGGGCCGCTTGTCTTTTCGGGGGGTTGGAGCAGGCGGGCGGGCCTGGCGGCTCAAATCGGGTTGCGCCAGATAATGCTGAGATATATCTCAGACCCATCTGGAAGATATCTTGAACCCCCTGAAAGGACGCGACATGCGCGGCAGACACGGAAGAGACCGGGGTGACCCGGAGCACTGGCATCACCATGAGCGTGGGGAGGGCCACCGGGGACGGCATGGCGGCCCTGGCGGCGGGCGGCACCGGATGTTCGAGGGCGGCGAGCTGCGGCTCGTCCTGCTCCACCTCATCAACGAGGAGCCCCGGCACGGGTACGACCTGATCCGTGCCATCGAGGGCTTGAGCCGGGGCGTGTACGCGCCGAGTCCCGGGGTCATCTACCCCACGCTTACCCTGCTCAAGGACATGGAGCTGGTGGGCGAGCCGGACACGACGGACACGCAGCGCAAGCTCTTCGCCATCACGGCGCAGGGCAAGGCGCTGCTCGCGGAGAACGCGAAGACGGTGGAGGGCCTGCTGCGGCGGCTGGGCGAGGCCGGAGAGCTTCGCGAGCGCACGGACGCGGCTCCCGTTCGTCGCGCGATGCAGAACCTGAAGAGCGTGCTGTTCGACACGCTGTCGCCCGGCGTCGACAAGAAGGTCGTGCTCGACGTGGCGGCGTTGATCGACGAGGCCGCGCAGAAGATCGAGAGGCTCCGCTCATGAGCACCCAGGAGCTGCATCAAATCGTTCGCGTGCGCCACGAGCTGCGGCGGCGCAGGCTGGTGGTCAGCGGCGTGGAGTCCGTGACGCCTCGCATGCGGCGCATCCACTTCGCGTCGCCGGACCTGGCGGACTTCCACAGCCCGTCGCCGGATGACCACATCAAGCTGTTCTTCCCTCAGGCGGGGGAGCAGGTGATGCGCGACTTCACGCCTCGCGCCTACGACAACCGGGGCCAGACGCTGACCATCGACTTCGCGCTGCACGGCTCCGGCCCCGCGACGGAGTGGGCGGCCGGGGCGAAGGTCGGCTCCACGCTGGAGATCGGCGGACCGAAGGGCTCGCAGCTCGTGCCGGATGACTTCGACTGGTACCTGCTGGTGGGTGATGAGAGCGCGCTGCCGGCGCTCGGCCGCCGGGTGGAGCTGCTGCGTCCGGGTGTGCCCGTGACGACCGTGGCCGTGGTCGCGAACGCGTCCGAGCAGCAGACCTTCGTCACGAAGGCCTCCTGGCACCCGACCTGGGTGGTGCGCGGAGAGCCGGGGCTGGGGGACGGCGCGCTGCTGCGGCACGAGCTGGCGAAGTTCACGCCTCCGCCAGGAGATGGCTTCGTGTGGCTGGCGGGCGAGGCGGAGTGGGTGCGCGAGCTGCGGACCTACGTCATCGAGGAGCGCGGCCACCCCGCGGAGTGGGTCAAGGCCGCGTCCTACTGGCACCGCAACGGTGAGGACGGCCACGAAGGTCCTGGCCGTCATCGCCCGGCGTAGGGACTACAGGTCCAGGATGAGGCTCAGCTCCTCCTCCGCGGCCTCGTCCGTCTGGACGGTGGCGTCGTTGTCATCCGAGTCATCCCCGTACTTCGACCAGCCGGCGACCGCCGACGCGCCGAGGCACATCATCTCCCGGGGCGTGGCCCCGACGCCGTCACCGTCCTGGTCGCGGTAGAGGTAGCTCCACCGGTAGCGGGCGATGTCCGCGTCGTCGCAGTCATTGCCCACGGCCTTGAGGAAGTAGGGCGCGGGCAACGCCTTCCCCGAGCAGATGCGCTGCGCGGAGATGGGCGCGGTGACGCCGTCCTTGTCGTGGTCCGCGTGGAGGGCCACCAACTCCTGCCAGCGCGTGGCGTCCTCCGTGGCGCAGTCCGTGCCACGGTCGGACCAGGGGGCGGGCACCTTCCCGTTGGTGCAGAGGACCGTTGATGCTCCCGCGCCCACGCCGTCCCCGTCCGTGTCCGCGAAGGCCGTCACGTTCCGGTACGCGGCGGCGTTCGTGTCGTCGCAGTCCTCGCCGGACAGCGGCTTCGTGCCGTAGCCGGCGGGCAGGGCCGTGCCCGAGCACAGCTCACCGCTCTGGGCCACGGTGTACGTGTCGCCGTCGGCGTCGCGGTGGGTGAAGCCCAGCATCCGCCATGCGGAGGCGTCCTGGGGCGCGCAGTCCGTGGCCTGCGTGGCGTATCCGGCGGGCAGGGTCATCCCGGCGCAGACGGTGGCGGCCGCGCCGGAACCCACGCGGTCCCCATCCTCGTCCGCGTAGACGCTCCAGGCGAAGAACCGCGCCGCGTCCTTGTCGTCGCAGTCGTCGTCGCGCTCCGCGGAGGAGTAGCCCTGGGGCAACCAGAAGCCGCTGCACACCGCGCCCGCCGAGCGGGAGAAGCGCCCGTCGCCGTCCTCATCCCGCGAGGCGTAATACAGGTCCCGCCAGCGGGTGCCGTCACCCGGCGCGCAGTCCCCGCCCTGGAAGGTCTCTCCCGGAGCGGACTCCCAAGGACCCACGCAGCGGAGCACCGGCGCCCCGTCGCCGTAGCCGTCCCCGTCTGGATCCAACCAGCGCTCGACCCGGACCGTGCGGCGGGCGTCGCGGTCGTCGCAGTCCTCCGGGTCGGACACCGTGTCGTAGCCCGGCGGCAACTGCTCGCCCGAGCACACCGTGCCCGCCATCGCCACGGCGAAGCCGTCCGCGTCCGCGTCCCGGGACGTGAAGGGGAGCATCCTCCAGCGGCTCGTGTCCCCGGGCGCGCAGTCGCCCTCGATGAGCGCGTACCCCGAGGGCGGCGGACGCCCCCGGCTCGGGCACCAGTCGATGGCCATCCCCGCGCCCACGCCGTCTCCGTCCGCGTCCGCCCACACTGCGGACAGGGCGGAGACCTCCGCATCCCCGTCATCGCAGTCCGGCGCGCCCGGCTGCTCCCGGTAGCCGGCGACCGTGGCCCCCACGCAGACCGTCAACGGCCCAGGGCCCGTGGCCCCATCGTTGTCCAGGTCCGGGTACAGGCCTGGCACCAGGCGCCAGCGGGTGGCATCCCCAGGCGCGCAGTCGCCCGCCTGCTGTGTCCATCCCTTCGTCGTGTCGCCCACGCAGGTGACGGGCGCGGCCGTGTCGCCGAAGCCGTCGCCGTCCGTGTCCGCCCAGCCCGTGACGGACCGCCACACGGTGGGGTTGGAGTCATCGCAGTCCAGCTCCGCCGGATGGCCGTCCCCGTCCAGGTCCCGGGGACCCACGCTGCCGCCACCGCAGCCCAGCTGGAGTCCCAGGGCGAGCCACACCCATGCCCGCATCATGCGCACCCGCGTCTTCATGGACGGATCCGGGCTACAGACGGGTCAACGTACAGACCGGGTGGTAGTTGAAGTACTCCTGGAAGTAGCTGAAGTGGAAGCGCCCGGGCCGGGTCATGGTCAGCAGGGCCAGCCGGTCACACCGCTCCGCGTCCGGGAAGCCGCTTGAATAAGGGGCGAAACGGATGGTGCGGGGCGCGCTCTCTCCCTGGAGGACGCCGGTGACGACGAAGTGGTTGGTGCCGGTCGTATAGGCATCCACGCTCGTGAAGACGTAGGCCACGCCGTAGGTGGCGTCCTCCGGCTCCGCGAAGGCCGAAGCCGGGGCAAGGGTCATGGCAGCCAGCAGGGCGAGTGCGCGGAGCGACGACATGGGGTTCCTCGGGAGAAAGGGCCGCGACGGGGGCGCGGCGTCCGAGCCCTATACGGAGAGGCCTGGAACCCTTGGCTCTTTTCCAGTCCGGCATGCGTCGGGAGCCGTGCACCGGGCTTGTCAGGCCCCAGGGGCTGCAATACGCCTTGGACCCATGTCCACCGCCGCGCTGCCCGCCGACTTCCTCCGCGCCATCGCCGAGTCCTTCCCCGCCGACTTCCTCACCCGGGAGCCCGCGGAGCTCCAGGAGTACGGCCGCGACTGGACGCGCGTATACGCCCCCGCTCCGGGTGCGGTGGCCTTTCCTCGCACCACGGACGAGGTGGCTCGCTTCGTGGCGCTGTGCCACCAGCACCGCATTGCCATCGTGCCCTCCGGCGGGCGCACGGGCCTGGCGGGCGGGGCGGTGGCCATGCACGGCGAGGTGGTGCTGTCGCTCCAGCGGATGACGCGCATGGAGCCCGTGGACCTGTTGGGCAACACCGTGCGCGTGCAGGCCGGCGCGGTGACGGAGGCCGTGCACCAGCACTGCGCGCCGCACGGGCTCACCTGGCCGGTGGACTTCGCGTCCAAGGGCAGCAGCACGGTGGGCGGCAACATCGCCACCAACGCGGGCGGCGTGAAGGTCATCCGCTACGGCCTCACCCGGCAGTGGGTGCTGGGCCTCCAGGTGGTGACGGCGCAGGGGCAGGTGCTGGAGCTCAACGGCGCGCTGGAGAAGAACAACACCGGCGCGGACCTGCGCCAGCTCTTCATCGGCAGCGAGGGCACGCTGGGCATCATCACGGAGGCCACGCTCAAGCTGACGCGGCTGCCCGGCAAGCAGGACGTCTTCCTCTTCGCGGTGCCGGACGTGGCCGCCGTGCTGCGGCTGTTCCGCGACGCGCGCCAGGCGCCCCTGGTGCTCTCCGCCTACGAGTTCTTCACCGACAAGTGCCTGGCCCGCGTGCAGCGCCACCGCAAGCTGCGCTCACCCTTCGAGGCCCCCAGCGGCTGCTACGTCCTCCTGGAGTCCGAGGGCGGCGACCCGGCGGCGGTGGAGGCGTGGCTCGGCTCGCTCTTCGAGCGCGGGCTCGTCACCGACGGCACCCAGGCGCAAGGAGCGGCGCAGGCGCAGGAGCTGTGGTCGCTGCGCGAGTCCATCAGCGAGAGCCTCTCCGCCACGGGCGTGCTGCACAAGAACGACATCTCCTTGCCGGTGGCGAACCTGGAGGCGTTCTGCGCGGAGCTGGATGCCGTGTTCGCCAGCCGCTACCCGGGCTGGGAGATCTGCCTCTTCGGCCACATCGGTGACGGCAACCTGCACGTCAACGTGATGAAGCCGGACGCGGTGGAGAAGGCGGACTTCTTCGCCCACGCGAAGCAGTCCGACCACGCCATGTTCGACCTCGTGCGCAAGCACGGCGGCAGCATCTCCGCCGAGCACGGCATCGGCCTGCTCAAGAAGGACTACCTGGACTACACGCGCGCGCCCGGGGAGATGGAGCTCTTGCGCACCCTCAAGCGCGCGCTGGACCCCGCGGGCATCCTCAACCCGGGGAAGATTTTGGACGTCTAGGACACGATGCGCGTCTTGATGTCCGTCTCCAGCCCGGCGATGGCCTCGCACACCTGGCGGGACACGTCCTGGTCCAGGTCCATCACCAGGTAGCCCACGTTCGCGTCCGTGCTCAGCACCTGCGCGTGGATGTTGGCGTTCAGGTCGGACACGATGCGGTTGATGTCGCGGAGCACGCCCGGCGTGTTGCGGTGCACGTTGATGATGCGGTGGGTGCCCGGGTTGATGGGCGCCTCCACGTTGGGGAAGTTCACCGCGCCCGTCGTCGCGCCGCCCTTCACGAACTTGAGCAGCGACGTGGCCACCTCCTTGCCAATGGACGCCTGCGCCTCCTCCGTGGACCCGCCGATGTGCGGCGTGAGCACCACGTTGGGCAGCCCCTGAAGCTCCGTCACGAAGCCGTCCGAGTTGCCCTCCGGCTCCTCCGGGTACACGTCCACCGCCGCGCCGCCCAGGTGCTTGGAGCGCAGCGCCTGCGCGAGCGCCGGGATGTCCACCACCGTGCCGCGGCTGGCGTTGATGAGGCACGCGCCCGGCTTCATGGCGGCCAGCTGCTCCTGTCCCATCATCAGGTGCGTGGAGGCCAGCGCCGGCACGTGCAGCGTCACGAAGTCGGACTCCGCCAGGAGCGCGTTCAGCGTGGGCACCGACCGCGAGTTGCCCAGGGGCAGCTTCGTCATCACGTCGTAGTAGAGGACGCGCATGCCCAGCGCCTCCGCCAGCACGCCCAGCTGCGAGCCAATGTGCCCGTAGCCGATGATGCCCAGCGTCTTGCCGCGCACCTCGTGGCTGCCCGTGGCCACCTTGCGCCACTGCCCCGCGTGCACCTCGCGGCTGCGGTCGAAGAGCTGGCGCGTGAGCACCACCACCTCCGCCAGCACCATCTCCGCCACGCTGCGCGTGTTGCTGAACGGCGCGTTGAACACCGGCACGCCGTGCACGCTGGAGGCGAGCAGATCAATCTGGTTGGTGCCGATGCAGAAGGCGCCAATCGCCAGCAGGTCGTCCGCGTACTTCAGCGACTCCTCCGGCACCGTCGTCTTGCTGCGGATGCCCAGGAGGTGCACGCCCTTGAGCCGCTCCGCCAGGTCCTCGGGCTTGAGCGCCGCGGACAGCCGCTCCACCTCGAAGCCCTCCGCCTTCAGCATCTCCTGGGCCGAGGCGTGGATGTTTTCCAGCAGCAGGACTCGCAGCGGACCCTCGTTGTTCACGGGGCGGCGGGGCGACGGCGGGAAGCGGGGTGTGCTCATGCCGCCTTGCGTTAGACCTCGCCCTCCAAGGTGTCAAGGGCCGGGTGGGCGGGGGAGGACTCCGGCAAGGTAAAGGTGAACGTCGTCCCTGCTCCTTCGTCGCTGTCCACCCAAAGATGGCCCCCGTGGGCAGTGACGATGCCGCAGGCGATGTAGAGCCCCAGGCCGCTGCCCTGGTGGGCGGTGTCGCGCGCCTGCCAGTGGCGTTGGAAGAGCCGGGCCTGGTGGGCCTTGGGGATGCCGGGGCCGGTGTCGCGCACGCTCACGCGCACGGTTCCCGCGTCCTGCGTGGTGCTCACCGTCACGGTGCCTCCGGGAGGGGTGAACTTGACGGCGTTGCCCAGCAGGTTGGCCAGCACCTGGAGGATGCGCGGGCGGTCGCAGAAGGCGCTCAGCCCCCGGGCGAGCCGGTGCTCCAGGCGGACGCCCTTGTCCTGGGCCTGGGGCTCCACCATCGCCAGCGCCTCGCGGGCGAGCGGCTCCACGGCCTCGGGGTGGCGGTCCATCATGAGCAGTTGCCCCGCGTCCAGCCGCGCGGCGTCCAGCAGCCGGGTGATGAGGTCCTGCATGTGCGCCGCCGCCCGGTCGATGGCGGCCACCTGCCGCTGGAGCGCCGCCCCTCCCTCCAGGGTGTCCAGCCGCCGCGTGAGCAGGCCCGTCCCCATCCGCACCGTGGAGAGCGGGTTCTTGAGGTCGTGGGACACGACGGCCAGCACGTCCTCTCGCGCGCGGGAGGCCGCCACCGCCTCCGAGTAGAGCCGCGCGTTCTCCTCCGCCAACCGCCGCTGGGTCCGCGCGTCCTCGCGGGTGCGCTCCTCGGCCCGCAGCTGCTCGGCGTGCAGGGCGTTGAGGCGCGTGGCCGCGCGCCAGACCACCCAGGTCAGCACCGCCGCCTGGGTCATCTCCAGCAGCGACCAGGCGAGGCGGGGATCCACCCGGGTGTGGCGCAGCATCTGGTTCGCGACCACGCCGCCCACCAGGGGCACGAGCAGCGCGGGCAGCAGCCGCCGGGCCATGATGCCGCCCGCGCCCGTGTGCAGGAACGCCCCCACCACGCCCCGCCGTGGACGCAGGAGCAGCGCTCCCAGGGACAGCAGCAGCAGGGCCACGTCGGTGTGCAGCGCGATGCCGATGCCCCCCCGGCCGGAGAACCAGTAGAACCGAGGCTCCTGGAACGAGTAGGCCACCAGCACGCTGAAGGACAGGAACAGGGCCCCCAGCGCCATCCCCTGGGAGGCCCGCGCCCCCCACCGGCTCCGGGCATCCCGGAGCGCCAGGGCCAGGCCGAGCAGCAGCAGCAGCGACGCGGATTGCGGTGACGTGCGCCCGCCCAGCGCCTGGAAGAGGGCGTCCCAGCGAGCGGAGTCCCCCACGTAGGTGCTCAGCAGCAGCACGCTCCACAGCGCGACCGTCAGGGCCATGAGCACGCCCATCCGCCGCGCCGCGGCCCGCCGTCCTCCCAGCGCCAGCTCCGCGCCCGCGGTGAGCATCAGGGCGGACGCCGTCAGGGGGACCATCTCCGGCAGGCCGGGGACGAGCTGCGTCAGCGTCAGGCTCCCCACCGCCCACCCCAGGAGCACCGCCGCGCTCAGTACGAGCGTCAGCCCCGCCAGGGCGGATGACAGCCGGCATGCCCGGCGCCAGAGCTCCAGTTGTCGGGCGTCCGGTGGTTCCACGCGTTCAAGTTAAGGCGGCGGTTGTTCCCCGCCTGCGCGAGGCCCGTACCTCCTCCACCTGTCTTTCCTGCCTGCCTTCCTGGTGGGGCGGCGGGGAGCCGGAAAGACACCGGGCCCGCCACCCCCCACGGTGGGGAGGGACGGGCCCGGAAGGAAGACAGAAGAAGCGGGAGGCTACTGGAGGGTCCAGGCCAGCGTGCCGCTGCACGCATCGCTTCCGAAGCAGCCCACGCGAATCTGGTAGCTGCCGCCCGCGCTCGCCGGCGCGGTGTAGGTCGCGCGGGACAGCGAGCCGCAGCCGGCGGCGTCGTCGTTGAACGTCACCTGCTGGCCGGCGGCGTTGAACAGGCGCACCACCGTGTCACCCGTGCCCGTCGCGCTCCCCACGCCGCAGCTGCCGAAGGTCAGCGTCTGGCCGGGGGCCACGTCCACGCTCACGTTCTGGGTGTTGCGCGTGGCGTTGTTGGTGTCGCTGACGTTGAAGGCCTGGGTGCCGCCCGTGGGCGTGGTCGTGCCGCCCGAGACGATCTCCCAGGCCACCGTGCCGGCGCAGGAGCCGGCCTGGTAGCAGCCGGCGCGGACCTCGTAGGTGCCCGCGACGCTGGCCGTGTAGGAAATCCTGGAGCCGTAGCCGCTGCCGCAGCCGTCGTCGTTGGAGGCGACCTCCGTGCCGGACGGGCCGCGCAGGCGCAGGAAGGAGTCACCGCTGGTGAGGGCCGCGCCGGTGACGCCGCAGGTGCCCACGGTGAGCTTGTCGCCGGCCTTGAGCGTCACCGTGCCGTTGAGGGTGTTGCGCGTGGCGCTGGCGGTGTTGGCCGCGGTGAAGTCGTACTTCGTCGCCGGGGGCGGCGTGGTGTTGCACAGCCGCACGCTGGTGTTGGCCGCGCAGAACGCGGAGATGGCCTGGTTCACGTAGATGATGCCCTCGCCGCCGCAGGCAGTCTCCTGGCAGACGTTGACCTCGTTGCAGCCCGCGCCGGAGCGGGGGACGTAGTCCTCGTCGCCGAACACCAGGATGCCCGCCACGGTGTTGTTGACCGTCTCGTACACGCCGGAGCCGGAGTTACCCGAGAAGGTGTCCGTGGTGGCGATGAAGTAGTCCTTGAACGACGCGTTGTTCTCACGCACGGAGCCGCCCGAGTCGATCTTGAACGGGATGCCGCTGCCGCTGCCGATGACGGCCACGTTCTGGCCCACCGCCAGCGCGTCGTTGCCCGGGCGGATGGGGGCGGGCGTGAAGCGCGGCGCCGCCGAGCGGTCCAGCCGCAGGATGGCGAAGTCCACGTAGCGGTCGCCGTTCTCCACCAGCTTGCGCGTCACGATGCTCTTGCAGGAGAAGATGTCCTGGCTGGTGAGGGTCTCCAGCGTGTTCTCCGCCGTCTTGTAGAACTTGAAGACGAAGCGCGTGTCACGGCAGTCCGCCGCCGTCTCCACGCAGTGGCCCGCGGTCAGCACCAGGTCATCGTCGATGAGCGTGCCCGAGCAGAAGGCCGGCGCCGGGTCGTTCCGGAAGCGCTGGTCCGTGCAGAGGTTCTCCCAGTCGTCCAGCGTCACGTCGCTCAGCACGACGTTGTTCGGGTTGGAGTCGTCGATGTCCTCCGGGAACAGCAGCGCCACGGTGGACTGCTGGGCCCGCTCCCGCAGGGCCGCGCTGGGGTGCGCGTAGACGTCGAAGCGGTCGTCGGTGCCGTAGACGACCGGCGCGCTGGACTCGTTCAGCGCGGGCTGCTGCTCCGGAGAACCGGACTCGGGGGCCGGCCCGCAGGCCAGGGCGGTGAGGGTGCAGAACAGGGTGCCGAGCAGCTTCGCGCGGCGGGCGGGGGCGGACACGGACATGCGGGGTGACTCCTGACGGGTACGGCGACAGATACAGCGAAGAAAGGGGGTGTCACTGGAAGACGTAGACGGACCCGTGCGGTCGCATGGAAGGACCGGGGGGAGGGGATGTCAGGGGTTCTGCTGCTCAGTCCGCGTCGGGGGCTTCGAGCCAGGACAGGGCCTCGGAGCGGGTCTCGAAGGTCTTCGCGGGGATGGTGAGGCCGGCGTTCTTGGTCATGCGCCACGCCTGCAGGCCGCTGCCGGGGTCGCTCACCACGCGCGCGGAGCGCTTCATGCCGCGCTGCTGGGCGTACGCGTTCAGCCGGGCCATCTCCCCCACCACCGTGGCGGGCATCACGCGCAGCCGGGACTGGTCCACCAGCGCGGACCACTCCGCGCCCCCGCGGGCGGTGATGTCCTTCTTCAGTTGCTCGACGTACTCGGTCACGTCCTTCGGCGTCACTTCCGACGGATAGATGATCTCGATGATGTCGTGGGGCAGGTGGGCGATTTCAATCTTCATGCGCGGCTTGCGGCTCTCTTCCAGGCGGGGCGCGCCATCCTAACCGCAGTGCCTGTCGCCGGATACCGCGCCCCCCGCAAACCCCCGCCCGGGGCGGGGATTGTCGGACCTTGCGGGTAGAACCGTGCCCGGAGGGCCCCGCGGACCCGGGGCGTCACGCCACGTGCGGCCGGTATGGGCCGGGCGGTGCAGGGGGACCGGCCGGCTGGCCGGAGCGGGACCTGGCGAAAGGCGGAGGCTCGGGAAGTGGATGACCCCTGCTCCCAGGTTGTCAGGATGATGCCTATGCGCCAGCCCATCCTGTCGGTCCACGGCGCGGCTCTGCCGGTCGCGCCTGAAGCCAACCACCTCGTCCTGGTGAATGCCCCCCGCGAAGACGAGCCTCCAGCGGAGGAAGCGTTCATGGAGGCGCGGGAGTGGCTGGACAGCCTGCACTCGCGAATGGTGCAGGGGCCGGATGAGACGCTGCATGCCGGCATGACGGCCCTGCACGGGGGGCTCATCAAGCGGCGGCGGCAGTGGAGCCCGGAGGTGTGGAAGCGCTTCTGCCAGGAGCTGGCGCGCAAGCACCCCATGCGCCCCTTCCTGCACCAGTGCCCCTTCACCCGGCACGCCTTCGAGCGGCCGCGCGGCTACGCGGGGGACGCGGCGCTCATCGACTACCTCTACATGGACCACGCGGCGGACGAGCTGCACGCGGGCCGCGAAATCTACCGCTACATGCACGGGCAGCCGTCCGCGCGCAGCGTGCGCGAGCGACGGGAGCTGCTCGCGCGGATGATGGACGAGACGGCCGGGCGGCGGCCCGACGGGCGCGTGCTGTCGGTGGCGTGCGGGCACCTGCGGGAGGCGGAGTCGTCGCGCGCGGTGGTGGAGCGGAAGCTCCAGGAGCTCATCGCGTTCGACCAGGACCCGGTGAGCCTGGCGGAGATCTCGCGCCTGCACCCGGGGGGCATCGTGCGGCCGGTGTGTGGCTCGGTCCGCTCGCTGCTCGCGGGCAAGGCGGTGTTCAAGGACCTGGACTTCGCGTACTCCGCCGGGCTGTACGACTACCTGTCGGACTCCGTGGCCGCCCGCCTCACCGCGCTGCTCTTCCAGATGCTGCGCCCGGGCGGACGCCTGCTGGTGGCCAACTTCGCGGTGCACCCGCCGGAGACGGGCTACATGGAGGCCTTCATGGACTGGTGGCTCACCTACCGGGACGAGGACGGCATGCGCGACCTCTTGTCGGAGACGCCGCTGGAGCTGGTGGACAACGTGCGGCTGTTCCGCGACTCGCAGGACAACGTCATCTACCTGGAAGTGACGCGCCGCTAGTGCACAGGTGAGCCGGAGCGGGGCAGGGTGACGGTGAAGGTGGAGCCCTGCTCCGGGGCGCTGGCGACGTCGATGTTGCCGCCCAGCGCCTGGACGATCTCGCGGACAATCCAAAGGCCCAGCCCGAAGCCGCCGTAGTGGCGCACGGACACCGCGCGCTCGAAGCGCTCGAAGATGCGCGCCCGGTCCTCCTCCGCGATGCCGATGCCGTGGTCGCGCACCTCCAACCGCACGCGCGTGGCGTCCCCGTCCAGCGTCACCTCCACGGGCTTGCCCGCGCCGTACTTCATGGCGTTGGTCAACAGGTTGCCCACCACCTGCTCCAGCCGGAGCGCGTCCCAGTGGCCGATGAGGCGCGGCTCGCTGGCGTGGAAGCGCACCTCGCACTCGGCGCGGGTCAGGGCCTCGCGGCTTCGCTCCAACTGGCCGCGCACCAGCGCCACCAGGTCCACGTCCTCGCGCTTGATGTGCAGCTGGCCCTGCGCGATGCGGGAGATGTCCAGCAGGTCGTTGACCAGCTTCCCCAGCCGCTGCGTCTGCGAATAGGCGGACTCCAGCTTCGCGGTCAGCTTCTCCGGAGGCATGGGCGCGCCCTTGGCCTTCGCCTGGAGCCCCTGGATGTGCAGTTGCAGCGACGTGAGCGGCGTCTTCAACTCGTGCGCGGCGATGGACAGGAAGTCGTCGCGCCGGCGCACGGCCTCCTGCTCCTCCCGGTACAGGCGGCCCTGCTCCTCGGAGAGGGCGGCGACGCGCTCGAAGTTCTCCGCGTTCTCCAGCGCCGCGCCCGCGAGGATGGCCACAAAGGACGCCAGGCGCTCCTCGTCCTCGCCGAAGAGCGCGCCCACCTTGCGGTGGCTGGCCACCACGCACGCCACCGTCTTGCCGCGCACCTGGAGCGGCGCGCACAGGAGCGAGCGCACTCCGAGCAGCTCCATGCTCTCGCTGATGCCGCCGGGCAGCCCCTGGCCCAGCACGGTGATGCGGCCCGTCTCCAGCGCGCGCGCGAGCGCGGTGCGGCTGAGGCCCTGGCTCTTCGCGTCCTCCTCGGACACCACCGCGCGCGGGTCCACCACGGCGCAGCGCTCCGCGCGCAACAGCTCCTGCATGGACTGGCGCGCCGTCTCGAAGACGGCCTCGCGCGACAGGGCGGTCGCGAGCCTGCGCCCCACCTCCAGCACGCGCGGGAAGCGGTCCACCAGCGACAGCGTCTCCACGCCGGCGGTGGCGTGCTCCGCCTCCCGGTGCAGGCCGTCCTCCATGGCCTCCAGCTCGCGCGCTGCCGTCTCCAGGTCGCGCGCGGCGCCGGGCCAGCCCTGCACCCGGCCCACCTCGCCACGGGCCTGGAGCGTGAGCGCGCGCTCCTGGCGCATCTCCAGTTGTTCGGCCACGCGCAGGGCTTCGTCCAGGTACTTGCGGGCCCGCGCGGGCCGGCCGCGCAGCGCGCACATCAGGCCGCGCTCGCGCAGCGCGTGGGGCAGGTTGTTGCGGTAGGTGCGCGCGACCTCGTGGGCGCGCTTCGCCACGCTGTCGGCCTCCTTCATGAGCAGGTCGCGCTGCTTGGGATTGAGGGGGCTGGCCTGCTGCGCCAGCCGCCTGCGCGCGGTGGCGAGCCACGGGGTGATGGGGGCCACGTACTCCTGACGCAGGTGCGCGTCCTCCACCACGCGCTCGGCGCGCTCCAGCACCTCCGCGGCGCGCGCGGGCTCGTTCTCACGCAGCAGGCGCAGGGCCTCCGCCTGGAGCACGCCCGCGAAGGACTGCGGGTCGGTGGCGGTGGGCGCCGCCAGCTCCGTCTCCAGCAGCGCCGCGGGGATGCGGCCCCCGGTGGACTTGGCCCACGCCTCCAGGCCCAGGCGCAGCGAGTACCGGTCTCCCAATGCGAGCGCCGCCGCGTGCAGCTTCTGGCTCACCGCCGCGGCCTCCTTCAGGCGGCCCAGTCGGTAGAGCGACATGGCGATCTGGAAGGTGGCGTTGTTCACCTCCCACGGGTCGCCGGTGCGCTCCAGGAGACGCACCGCCTCGCGGCACCGCTCGATGCAGTCCTTGAAGCGCGACGAGGCGTAGAGGGCCAGGCCGTAGAAGTGCAGCGACTGGCCCTGGCCCCACACGTCGCCCAGTTGCTGACGCAGGGCCAGCGACTTCTCCGCGTAGGCATACGCGCGCTGGAACCAGGGCAGGGTGGTGAGCGCGGGCGAGTGCGCGGAGTAGGCCTGCGCCAATTCCGGCGTGGGCGGGTAGCGCTCCGCCAGGTTCATGTCGCGCAGGTGCGCCCACAGCACCGCGGCGCGGCCCCGCTGGTACCAGTAGCCGTACGCGAGCCGGCTGTAGAGGTTGACCGCGAGCAGGTCCTCCTCGCCCCGCGCCAGGGACTTGCGCGCGAGCCACAGGCGCGGCGCCACGGTGTGCGCGGCCTGCATGAGGATCTCCCACGCCGCGCTGGCGCCGGTGGTCAGCGTGCCGGGCGGCACCCAGCGGCCCAGGAGCTTCAGGCCCTGCTCCAGGTAGGCGTTGGCCTGCACCGTCTGGCCGCGCTTGAAGGCGAGCTCGCCCAGGTGGCCCAGCGTGCGGCCCTGCTCCAGCCGGTCGTGCGCCAGGGCCTGCGCGGCCTCCAGCTGCCGCTGCGCCTCGTCGTAACGGCCGCGCATCATCAGCGCGGTGCCCAGCCCGGACGCGATGCGGTAGCGGGTGTGCGCGTCCGCGCCGGAAGCGCCGCGCTCCGCGATGCGGTAGTTCACCTCCGCGCTGTCCAGGGAGAAGCGCTGGCGCGCCTGCTCCGCGGCCACCAGCGCGTAGGGCAGGGCCTGCGCGCTCTCACCCGCCGCGTCGAAGTGGTAGGCCAGCTCGAACGGGTCGGTGGGCACGGACTGCTGGGCGGCGCGCGCGGCCAGCCGGTGCAGCTCCCGGCGCTCCTCCGGGGAGAGCAGGTCCAGCAGCACCTCGCGCAGCTTGTCGTGCACGAAGGTGGAGCGCGTGCCCTCCGCCCACAGCATGTGGCGGCGGCGCGGCGGCTCCAGCGCGGTCGTGACGGCCTCCAGCGGCGTGCCGGAGAGGGCCGCCACCGCCCTCGCGTCGAAGGACTTGCCCAGCACGGCGCCCACGCTGAGCACGTGCAGGGACTCCGGCGGCAACAGGCGCAGGCGCCGCACCAGGAAGGTGGCCGCCTGGCGCGACGAGCGCGCGTGCGCCATCGCCTCCGGCTGCACCCGCCAGCCGTCCGGACCGGGCATGAGGACGCCGTCCTCCACCAGCCCGTGCAGCACCGCGGAGGCCATGAACGGATTGCCCTCCGCCAGCCGCGTCACCAGCTCCAGGGCCTCCTGCGGCAGCACGCCGGCCATGGACTCCGCCAGGAGCGCCACCTCCGCCGCGCCAAAGGCGGACAGCTTCAGGTGCGCGCCCGGCGCCAGGCGCCTCAGCACGTGGTCCGCGTGGATGTCCTCGCTGCGGAAGGACACGATGAGCAACAGCCGCCCGTCCCCGGCGCGGCGGC
Organism: Corallococcus sp. M7; assembly: GCF_054512695.1. Classification (NCBI taxonomy): domain Bacteria; kingdom Pseudomonadati; phylum Myxococcota; class Myxococcia; order Myxococcales; family Myxococcaceae; genus Corallococcus; species Corallococcus sp. M7. The sequence continues at coordinate 8,663,323 of NZ_CM137252.1, read as the reverse complement.
CCTGCGACCAGGCCTCCAGCGCGCGCAGCGTGAGCGTGTCCGCCCACTGGCAATCCTCCAGCACCACCACCGCGGGCGCGTCCGGCGTGCCCAGCGCGCTCAAGAGCGCGGTGAGGCTCCAGACGCTGCGGCTCTCGCTCAGGGACTCCGGCCCCAGCCCCTGGGCCCGCGGCGTCCGCGCGTCCGGGAGGAGCACCTCCGTGAGCGGGGGCAGCACCGTGCACAGGCCGGCCTCCTGGCCCGCGAGCCGCTCCCGCAGGAGCGCGCCCAGCGCGGGCTCCTCGCGCGCGGCGGCGGCGATGCCCTCCGCCACGCCCGCGAAGAGCTGGAAGGGGCGCTGCGCTGCCTGGTCCTGCGCCTGGCCATGCAGCACCCACGCGCGCTGGCCCGCGGCGCGGGCGGAGAACTCCTCCAAGAGCCGGCTCTTGCCGCCGCCGGACTCGCCCTCCACCACCACGGCGCGCGAGCCGCCCTCGTGCGTGCGCTCGAGCTCGCGCTCCAGCGTCATCAACTCCTCGCGGCGGCCCACGAAGGACGGCTCGGTGAGGCTCTGGCGGTGGTCGTGCGCGCCGGTGACGAGCGCGGGCTCCGCCTCCCCCCGGGACAGCGCGGCCTCCAGCGCGTTCAGGTCCGCGAGCGCGGCGTCCGCGGACTGGTAGCGGTCGAGCGGATCCGTCTGGCTCAAGCGAGCGATGAGCTCCTCCATCGCCAGCGGCACCTCCACGCCCACGAGCCGCAGGCGCGGGTGCGCGGTGAGGTGCAGGCGCAGCACCTCACCCACCGTCGCGCCCTCCAGGGCGGGGCGGCCGGACAGCGCCTCGAAGAGCACCAGGCCCACCGCGTACAGGTCCGACGGCGCCTCCACCGGCCGGTTGATGACCCCCGCCTGCTCCGGGGACATGTAGCGGGCGGTGCCCACGGGAAGGTCACGCAGGGACGGGTCCAACCGCTCGCTGCGCGACAGGCCGAAGTCGGTGAGCCACGCGGAAGCCATCGGGTGGTCGCGCACCAGGATGTTGGAGGGCTTCACGTCGCGGTGGAGGACGCCCTCGCGGTGCGCCTCCGCGAGCGCCTTCAGCAGGCGCTGGCCCAGGACGATGGCCTCCGGCAGCGACAGGGGGCCGCGCCGCAGGCGCTCCTCCAGCGTCTCGCCATCCACCCACGGGGTGACCAGGTAGAGCAGCTCGTCGAACGTGCCCAGGTGGCGCACGGGCACCAGCGCGGAGCTGTGCAGCCGCGACAGCACCTCCGCCTCGTGCTCCAGCCGGTGGCGGGCCGTGGGGACGAAGGCGGACAGGGCGGTGACCTTCACGAGCACGCGCTCGTGCGTGAGCAGGTCCAACCCATGCCAGGTGGAGATGCCCCGGCCGGCCTTCACCCGCTGGCGCAGCTCGTAGCGGTTGCCCAGCCGCTGGCCCGGGTGTGGCTCCCTTGGGGTGTCGCCGGCCTGTTGGAAGCCTTGCGCCATTCAGTGCCCTCGCGAGCCCCCAACCGCGTCGCCCGGCGGCGTGGTCGGCCGGATGTCCCTCTTCCACAAGCTGGGTTTCCGCCCGGGTCCCTGCCAGGGGGGAGCAACCCGCGCCGTGCGCGCGCTGCTCGGGATTTGAACAGTCGGCACGCGTCCACTTCCCGCCCCCGTCCCCCGGTGCCCCCTGTCCGTTCGTGGAGCAGGCGGCCCAACAGGCGAACTCGTGGGTTTCCACGACGTCCCGGCGTGCGAAAGGGCAGCGCTTCGTTCTTCATCCGACAGCCACGCGAATGCGAGCGGCCAGCAACGTTGCTGGAGGGAGGAAGGATGCCGCGCCGCGTTCAACGGGCGTGCTTGACTCGCCTGGTGGCCCGGCGGAAAAGCCCGTCGGGTCAGGCGGCCTCCCCCTTCCTCCCCCACAGGCCGCCGAGGGAGCGCGGAATTGAAGCTCGCGACGCTCAAGGACGGAACCCGCGACGGTCGGCTCATCGTCGTCAAGCGGGACAACTCCGCCTACGCGCTGGCCACCAACGTGGCCCTCACGCTGCAAGCGGCCCTGGATGACTGGGACGCGAAGGAGCCGCAGCTGCGCGCGCTGGCGCAGCAACTGGAAGCCGGCGCGGTGCAGAGCCGCCCGCTGGACGTGAAGGCGCTGCACGCGCCCCTGCCGCGCGCCTACGAGTGGGTGGACGGCAGCGCGTACATCAACCACGTGCTGCTGGTGCGCAAGGCGCGCAACGCGGAGCCGCCGGCCACGCTGCGCACGGATCCGCTGGTGTACCAGGGCGGCTCCGGCGACTTCCTCGCGCCCACGCAGGACATCCCGCTGCGCGACGAGGCCTGGGGCCTGGACTTCGAGAGCGAGGTCTGCGTCGTCCTGGGTGACACGCCCATGGGCACGAAGGCCGAGGACGCGGACAAGCACATCAAGCTGGTGATGATCGCCAACGACGTGTCCCTGCGGAACCTCATCCCGGAGGAGCTGGCCAAGGGCTTCGGCTTCTTCCAGAGCAAGCCCGCCACCGCGTTCGGCCCCTTCGCGCTGACGCCGGATGAATTGGGCCCCGCGTGGAAGGAGGGCCGCGTGCACCTGCGCATGCGCAGCACGCTCAACGGCCAGCTCGTGGGCGACACGGACGCGGGCCCGGAGATGCACTTCTCCTTCCGCGACCTCATCCAGCACCTGACGCGCACGCGCGCCTTCACCGCGGGCACCATCCTGGGCAGCGGCACGGTGTCCAACGAGGACCGCGAGCGCGGCATCTCCTGCCTCGCCGAGCGCCGGATGATCGAGACCATCGACGCGGGCAAGCCCAGCACGGCCTTCATGAAGGCCGGGGACACCATCGAAATCGAGATGCTGGATGGCGAGGGGCACAGCCTCTTTGGCCGCATCTCCCAGACGGTGGTGAAGGCGCCATGAAGAACCTCAAGCTGCACGGCTACTGGCGCTCCTCCGCGTCGTGGCGCGCGCGCATCGCGCTGAACTGGAAGGGGCTGCCCTTCGAGTACCTGGCGGTGCACCTGCTCAAGGATGGCGGCCAGCAGTTCTCCTCGGGCTACCGTGCCGTGAATCCCATGGCCCGCGTGCCCACCCTGGAGTGGACGGAAGCGGACGGGCAGGCGCGCAAGCTGTCCGAGTCCATGGCCATCCTGGAGTACCTGGAGGAGCGCGTGCCCTCGCCCGCCCTCCTGCCCACGGATGCGTACCTCCGCGCGAAGGCTCGCATGCTGGCGGAGATGGTGAACGCGGGCATGCAGCCCCTGCAGAACACGTCGGTAACGCTGCGCATCAAGAACGAGCTGAAGGCGGACGAGAAGGCCTGGGCGGCGCACTGGAACGTGCACGGGCTGACGGCGCTGGAGGCGGCGGTGCAGGCGACGGCCGGGCGTTATTGTGTGGGAGACGCAGTGTCGTTCGCGGACGTCCTGCTCGTTCCCCAGCTCTACGGGGCCCGCCGGTTCGGTGTAGACCTGAAGCCCTATCCCACGCTCTTGCGGATTGAAGCGGCGTGCAACGAACTCCCCGCCTTCCAGGCGGCGCAGCCGGACCGGCAGCCCGACGCGCAGCCGGCGTAGTCACGAAACATCTTCTTCATCACCACGAGGAGTCAGCGACATGGCCAAGCAGGAATCGCTGGGCATCAAGGCCCTGGAGAGCATCCACTGGTACGTGCATGACCTGGAGCGCAGCCGCCAGTTCTACACGAAGGGGTTGGACTTCGCGGAGGTGGCGGTGTCCGGGCCGGAGCTGGAGGCGCACGGCAAGCAGAAGTCCGCGCTGTTCCAGGCGGGTGAGATTGCCCTGGTGGTGAGCCAGCCTGTCGGCGAGGGCGGCCGCGCGTGGCGCTATCTGCGCAAGCACCCGGACGGCGTGGGCACGCTGAACTTCGAGGTGGAGGACGTGGAGAAGGCGTTCAAGCTGCTGGATCAGCGCGGCGCCACGTTCATCACGGACATCCAGCGCTTCACGGACGACGCGGGCGGCAAGCTGTCGTTCTTCTCCATCACGACGCCGTTCGGCGACACCACGTTCCGCTTCCTGCAGCGGGACAACTACAAGTCCATCTACCCGGGCTTCAAGGTTCACGCGCAGCCCAAGGGCGGCCAGAACAAGTACGGCTTCGACAAGCTGGACCACGTCACGTCGAACTTCCAGACGATGAAGCCCATGCTCCTGTGGATGGAGCACGTGATGGGCTTCGAGAAGTTCTGGCACATCGAGTTCCACACGGAGGACGTGGCGTCGCAGCAGAAGCGCGACCACGGCAGCGGCCTGAAGTCCGAGGTGATGTGGGATCCGAAGAGCGGCGTGAAGTTCGCGAACAACGAGCCCAAGTTCCCGTTCTTCAAGGCCAGCCAGATCAATATCTTCAACGAGGACCACCGCGGTGACGGCGTGCAGCACCTGGCCATCACGGTGAAGGACATCCTGACCTCCGTGAAGGACATGCGGCAGAACGCGGGCATCCAGTTCATGCCCACGCCGGGCTCGTACTACGACGCGCTGCCGGAGCGCATCCAGCGCATGGGCATCAAGAAGATCGACGAGGACATCAACGTCCTGCGCGACCTGGAGGTGCTCATCGACGGTGACAAGGAGCGCAGCTACATGCTCCAGATCTTCATGAAGGACGCGGCGAGCCTCTACAAGCAGGCGGACGCGGGTCCGTTCTTCTACGAGATCATCCAGCGCAAGGGCGACCAGGGCTTCGGCGGCGGCAACTTCCGCGCCCTGTTCGAGAGCATCGAGCGCGCGCAGAAGGCCGAAGGCCGCGTGTAGTTTCGCGCGTTCGCTGTAGGAAGCCCCACCCCTCACTCCCATTCAGGGACGCGGGCGGTGGGGTTTCTTCGTCTGGACAATGACCGCGACGTGAATCCCCCATGACGCTCATCGAACCCATCATGCTCGTGGGGGCCGCCATCGGAGGCGTGACAGGGGCGGTCTGGGGCTTCGGCTCGGGAATCGGCTGGGCGGCGGTGGGCCTCGTCGGGGGCATCGTGCTGGGCCCCATCGTCTTGATGCTGCTGCTGTTCGCCCTGGCGATGTTGATCACGTTGTTCAAGCAAGGGCCGCGAGCGGTGCTGCGAGACCTGCGGGGAATGTTTCCCCGGGAGCGCCCTTGAACGCGCCGGTCGCTCCTGTCCCCGGTGCACGACGACTGCTGGTGGTCGAGGACACCTTCGACATCCAGGGGCGCGGAATCCTTGTCGCTCCCGATGTGGACCTGGGAGAGCGGGGCCAGATGGAGATCCGTGTGGCGTTGCGGCGGCCGGAAGGCGACGTCCTGCGGGCTGTCGCGCTGGCGCAGATCCCGCTCGGCTCGTTCCGGTCACGACGGCCTCGGCACGTGCTCTGCTTCCGCACGCTCTCCAAGCAGGACCTTCCCGCGGGAACGGAGGTGTGGCTGCTCGGAGAGGTCGCGTCGACCTGAAGTTCAGCCGCAGGTCCCATAGCAGTCGTCGCGATCCTCGATACAGAAGGCCCTGTCCTCTGGCGTCGTCGCGGTCCTCGCGCAGTACAGGTACGCCCTGTCGCAGGCGTCCTGGCACCCAGACAGCGCCTGGACCTGCGCTGGCGCCGCGCCCAGGTCGCAGCCCTGGAAGCAGAGGTCCTGGTCCTCCACGCACCACGCCTGCTGCTCGGGCGTCGTCGCATTCCGCATGCAGTAGTTGTACATCGTGATGCAGGCGCGCTCACACGGCGGCGGGGCCAGGGCCGTCACCTCTGTCTCCTGCGCCCCCTGCTCCACTCCGCCACAGCCCGCGAAGAAGCCTGCCGACAGCACTGCCGCGATGAATGACAGACGCATGGATGGGTCCTTGGGGTGATTGCCGTGAAGTACGGCAAGCCCATCCTCGCGCTGTCCATGCCCCCAAGGGCAGACGGGCAGGCCTGGCTCTGAAAGGAATTGAACGCCCGGCAATCACTGCCGGGTGAGCACGGCGGTGCACTCCGGCTGCGAGCCGTCTTCCATCGAGTCGCGGCACAGGAGCGTCCGGGGACCGGGCTCTGCCTGCCGGATGATGGTGCAGGTGCGGATCAGATAGGGCAGGGGCCCCGCGTCCCCCGGGTCGAACCGGTCGTGCTGGAGGCTCCACAGCTCGCCGCCCAGGTAGTCGCCGGAGCTGCGGCCGCTCGGCATCCGGGGAAAGGCCGTGGCGGGGAGGCCCAGGCCCGGGTCCACCTCCACCTGGACCTCGCAGACGTCCTCCACGGAGAACACCCGCAGCGTGCCGGTGGCCACCGGGCCGCAGGTGTTGTCGGAGACGGCGTAGGAGACGGAGTCCAACGGGTGGTTGCACACGTTGGGGTCCACGCACGCGGCGGACCCCCAACCCATGGCCAGACACAACGCCAGATGCCTCATCAGCCCGTCCTCCCGGTCAGGACGGACAGTCTGTCACGGCGAATAGGAACTCGGCGTGGGCTCGGCGCCACCCCGCGCCAACGCCTCCCGGTTCTTGAACAGGATGAAGGCGCCCATCACGACGAGGAAGATGGAGAAGGCCCGCTTGAGCGCCGCCTGCGAGACGTAGTGGGTGGCCCAGGTTCCAATGAGGATGCCCGCCACGGCGATGGCCGTGAAGATGCCCAGGTAGAGCCAGGGCACCTCGACGTGGCCGAGGTAGCCGGCGAAGCCCACGAAGGAGTTGAGCGCGATGACGAGCAGGCTCGTGCCCACCGCCTGCTTCATCGGGAGGCCCACCAGGAGCACCAGCGCCGGGACGATGAGGAAGCCGCCGCCCACCCCGACGAGCCCCGTGAGCCCGCCCACGCCCAGGGCGGCCAGGGCCATGACGGGGAAGGACGCCTTGTGGGGCTCGGGCGCGCGCGCGGCCTCCTTGCGGCCGTTGCGGAACATGAAGAGGGCGGCCACGAGCATCACCGTGGCGAAGAGCAGCAACTGCACACTCCCCGAGACGAAGGCGGACAGACGCGCCCCTGCGTAGGTGCCCGCCATGGCCACCGCCCCGAACACGAGGGCCGCCCGGAGCTGGACGTTGCCCTTGCGCCAGTGGCCCGCCGCGCCAAAGAGGCTGGTGACGCCCACCACGGCCAGCCCCATGGCGATGGACTCCTTGGCCCCGAAGCCCAGGACGTACACGAGGATGGGCACGGTGATGATGGAGCCTCCGCCGCCGAGCAGGCCGAGCGACAGGCCAATCAGCGCCGCGAGGGAGAAGCCGAGGATGGGCATGGTGTTGGTCTTCAGCCCTGGGGCGCGCGTGGCTCGCGCACGGCGAGCATCCCGCCCACCAGGTTGTAGAGGTGTTGGAAGCCACGCTGGGCGAGCGCCTGCGCGGCCTTCGCGGAGCGCCCACCCGAGCGGCAGATGAGCAGCAGCGGTTGTTCCCGCGGCCACGACGCGGCAGCCGCCTCCAGCGTGCCCAGCGGGACGAGCTCCGCTCCGGGAAGGTGGCCCAGGGGGCCCGTGAACTCGTCCGGCTCGCGCACGTCGATGCGTCGCACCTCGGGGCCGAGCGTGTCGAGCTGCGAGGGCGTGAGGTCCTGATAGGGGCGGGGTGTCATGGCTCACTCCTGTTGGGAGGGGCAGGGGACTTCAGGCCCCCTGCGGTGAATGCGCCGTGTACCCACAGGCGCGGTTGGCTGGGACGGCCAGGTCGATCTTCCTGGGCCTGGGCAGGTGGAGGCTCTCCATGATGGCGATGAACTCCTCCCGGCTCTTGCCCGCGACGCGCGGGTTGTGTCGCTTCTCCTCGCCAATGCTCGTCACCATGTGACCGTGGTAGTCGTGCGCGGGGTAGACGCGCGTTTCATCCGGCAGGCGGAAGAGGACACGCGTGAGGCTGTCGTAGAGCTGGCTCGCGTTCCCGTTCTGGAAGTCGGTGCGGCCGTTGCCGCGCACGAGCAGCGCGTCGCCGGTGAAGACGCGGCCGCCCAGCAGGTAGCTGACGCTGTCGTCCGTGTGGCCCGGGGTGGCGAGCACCTGGAAGGCGAGCCCCCCGACGCGCACCTCGTCGCCGTGGCGCACCTGGACGTCGGCGCAAGCGGCACCTCCCTCGCCTCCCACCACCGTGGCCCGAGTGCGCTCGCGCAGCACGCCGGACGCGGTGACGTGGTCCGCGTGCACATGGGTGTCGAAGACGTGGGTGAGGGTGAGGCCCAGCTCGCCCACCAGTCGCAGGTCCCGGTCGACCTGCTCCAGCACGGGGTCGATGAGGACGGCTTGTCGCGAGGCCTCGTCGCCCAGCAGATAGGTGTAGGTCGAGGACTCCGAGTCGAAAAGCTGGCGGAAAATCATGTCGAAACCTCCTGCCCGTGAGAGCCAGGGGATGAAGAAAAGGATTCAGGGCCTTCCCCTGGCTGAATCCTCCACCTCCGAATCTGGCTCTCACGGGACATGATCTCCTCCTTCCTCCCTCCCCTCCTGGGCGGAGCGCTCATCGGGCTGAGCGCCTCCCTGCTCCTGCTGGCCAATGGCCGGGTGGCCGGCATCAGCGGCATCGTCGGCTCGCTGCTGGCGCCCGTACGCGGCGATATCTCCTGGCGCGTGCTCTTCTTCGGGGGGCTGCTCACGGGCGGCCTGCTGCTGGCGTGGCTGCGTCCCATGTCCTTCGCGGCCCCGGCGTCCCCGGGCGCGGGCGGAGTGGCCCTGCTGGCAATCGCAGGACTGCTGGTGGGCTTCGGCTCGCGGCTGGGCAACGGCTGCACCAGCGGACATGGCGTCTGCGGCATCAGCCGCGGCTCGGTCCGTTCCATCGCGGCCACGCTCACCTTCATGGCCACCGGCGTCCTCACCGTCTTCCTGCACCGCCACGTCTTCTAGGGAGCGCCTCCATGCGTTCAAACCTCAGCGCATTCCTCGGCGGTCTGCTCTTCGCCCTCGGCCTGGGCATCAGCGGCATGACGAACCCGGCCAATGTCCTCGGCTTCCTCGACATCGCGGGGGACTGGGATTACCGGCTCGCCTTCGTGATGGGCGGCGCCATCGCCGTGCACGCGGCGCTGCGGCCCCTCATCCACCGGCGCGAGCGGCCCCTGTTCGCCGCGAAGTTCCCCGCCCTCTCCGCCAGCGGGGTGGACCGCAAGCTCCTCGTGGGCGCGGGCCTCTTCGGCGTGGGGTGGGGCCTCGGCGGCTACTGCCCCGGTCCCGCGCTCACGTCGCTGGCCACCGGTGCGACGCAGTTGCTCGTCTTCGTGCCCGCCATGTTCGCCGGCATGTCCCTGGCTCAAGGACCACGAGCGTGGAGGAAGGGCTGGACGAATGCCGACGCGAACCGATGAGCAGTTGATGGAGGCCGCGCGCGCTGGCGACGACAAGGCGCTGGATGAGGTCCTCGCCCGCCACGAGAAGCAGGTGTATCGCTTTGGCCTGCGCATGTGCGGCTCGGAGGAGGACGCGAAGGAGGTGCTCCAGGAGACGCTGCTCGCGGCCTTCCGGGGCATCCACGTGTTCCGGGGCGACGCGGAGCTGTCCACGTGGCTGTATCAGGTGGCCCGCACGCACTGCCTCCGCCTGCGCCGCAAGCGCGTCGGAGCGCCCGAGGAGTTCCAGCCGCTCGACTCTCCCGCGGCCACCCACGTCGCCGCGGAGGAGGCCACCCCGGACATGGTCTCCCATGCGCGGCAGATGGGAGAGGTGTTGCAGGCGGCCATCCTCGCGCTGCCAGAGGCCCATCGGGAGGTGCTCATCCTCCGGGACGTGGAGGGGCTCTCCGCGGAGGAGGCGGCGAAGGTGGTGGGCATCGAGGTGCGGGCGCTCAAGAGCCGGCTGCACCGCGCGCGGCTCCAACTGCGCGAACACCTCTCCACGCTGATGGGGGAGGGCGCCCGGGAGCAGGCCCCGGCGTGCCCCGAGCTGGCTCAGGAACTCACCGAGTTCGCCGCGCGGGAGGTGGACCAGGCCACCTGCGTGCGTCTGGAGGACCACCTGTCGCGCTGCCCGCGCTGCGCCGCCGCGTGCGACTCGCTCAAGCGCACGGTGTCCCTGTGCCGGCGCATCCCGGGGGACGAGGTGCCCGCGCCCGTGCGCGCGGCGGTGCGACAGGCGCTGTCCCAGGCTACGCGGCAGTGAAGGGCAGGGCGGCCACCGTCACGGTGCCCGCGCCTTCGCCCAGCGTCAGCTCCGTGCCCGGCTCCAGCGAGTCCCGGTGCACGTAGCCCAGCGCCACCCGCTGACCCTTCACCGGGGACGTCACCACGCTCGTGACCCAGCCCACCTTCTTCTCACCCCGGCGCAGCTCCGTGCCGGGCGCCACGTCCTTCTCACCCAGCAGCAGCCCCGCCAGCTTGCGGTTCATGTGCCCGCGGAAGGTGGCCCGGGCGATGACCTCCTGCCCGATGTAGCAACCCTTGTTGTAGGAGATGGCGTTGGTGAGGTTCGCCTCCAGGGGAATGGTCGTATCCACCATGTCCTGCCCGTAGCGCGGCACCCCCGCCTCCACCCGGACGAGCTCCAGCGCGTCGAACCCCAGCGGCTTCAGCCCGTGCGCTCCGCCCGCCTGGACCAGCGCCTCCCACACCGCCGTAAGCCCCGCGCGCGGCACCAGCACGTCCACGCCGGACAGCCCGCCCGGCAGCGCCGTCCCCAAGAGCCACACCTCCTGGCCGGCGAGCGTGGCCTTGTGGCTGGACAGGGGCGCCGGAGGCTCCAGGGGACCGCCCGGGACGGCGGCCAGCACCTGGGCCGTCCGGGGGCCGAGCAGCTTGAGCCAGCCCAGGTCCGGGGTGCCGTCGTGCAGCTCCGCGTCCTCGGAGATGAGGTATTTGTCCAGGAACTCCCGCACCTTGACTCCCAGTCCGGGTTCCAGGTCCAGGAGGAGGTCGTCCTCCCGCTTGAGGATGCGTGCGTCTCCCACCATGGCGCCCTTCACCGTGAGGAAGGCGGCATAGGCGGCCGAGCCCACCGGGAGGTTCTTCACCTCCTGGGTCACCATGCCGTGGAGGAAGGAGGCGCGATCCTCCCCCGTTATCCGGAGGATTTCGCGGTAGGACGCATCGTGCAGTGCCACGGCGTCGCGCGCCGCGCCATACTCCGCGCCCACGTCTCCATACCCGGCCACGACTTCACGGCCACCTACCGGAATGAAGCGGGCACCCACCCGCTCGTGAACAAAATGCAGCGTCAGCGGTTCCATGCCCGTCGCTATATAGAGGCGCAGGAGCGGATGCCACGATGGATGTGAAGCAGCTTTCGGCCTTCCAGGGCTTCTCTTTAGAGAAGCTCCAGAAGCACACCGTCTTCCAGTCGGGTCGCTTCTTCCTCGACGTCTACTGTCTGGCCCCGGGCCAGGCGCAGAAGCCCCACCGGCACGCCACGTCCGACAAGGTGTACCTCGTGCTGGAGGGGAGCTGCCGCTTCCGCATTGGCGACGAGGAAGCGGCGCATGGCCCCGGTTCCACCCTCTTCGCCCCCGCGGGCACCGAACACGGCGTCGTCAATGACGGCCCGGACAACGCCCGCCTCCTCGTCTTGATGACCCCCCCTCCGGAGCACGCATGAGCAAGAAGGCCCCGACCCCGGCCGCCCCCGTTCCCACCCGCGGCGCACTCGCGCTGTTGGTGCTGGGACTCCTCACCAGTGCGCTCGCCGTCTATCAATGGATGGAGCTGCTCACGCTGCGCGCCGGTGGCGCCACCAGCTGCGGCATCAACGAGCACGTCAACTGCGAGACCGTCTGGAACTCGGACTTCGCCAGCTCCGTGCACGACACCCTGGGCATCCCCATCGCGGGCCTGGGGCTCGTGTGGGGCCTGTCCGCCGTGGGGCTCGCCGCGCTGTATCTCGCGTGGGCGAAGGCGGGCCGCTCGGTGCGTCCGGCGTCCAGCGGCCTGCGCCTGCTGGCGCTCGCGGGCATCGTCTCCGTCGCCGTCTTCGCCAGCGTCAGCGCGAGCGTGGGCGTGGTGTGCCCCACGTGTCTGGGCACCTACGTGCTGGTGCTCGCGTTCGCGGGCGTGGCCTGGCGCGGCCTGCCCGGACCCCTGCTGCCCCAGGCGGGCGAGTGGGGCGACACGCTCAAGTGGACCATCGGCATTGGCGCCGTCGCCTTCGTGGCCATGCTGATGCCCGGCCGGGCCACGCCGCACGCGCAGAAGGCCGGCGACTTCCTGAAGCCGGTGGCCTCCTCCCAGACGCAGACGCCGGACAGCTCCAGCAGCACCCCCGCGCCGCCCGCGCCGCCTTCCACGCTGCCGGAGTTCATCGCCAGCCTGGAGCCGCAGCAGCGCCAGTTCCTGTCGGACGCGCTCGCTGTATACCGCTCGGCCACGCCGAAGCTCGCGGCCTATCCGCCGCGCGCCCTCTACGGCGCGCCCAACGCGCCGGTGAAGGTGCTGGAGTGGACGGACAGCAAGTGCCCCCACTGCAAGTCGCTGGTGGAGGAGCTGGCCCTCATCAAGAAGCACGCGCCCCAGGGCATGCTGTCCGTGGAGGCACGGCAGTTCCCGCTGGATGGTCAGTGCAACCCGGCCATCCCCAACCGCGGTCCGGACGCGCTCAGCGTGCGCTGCGCCGCGGCCCGGGCCACGGTGTGCCTGGAGGGCGCGAAGGACTTCTGGGAGCTGCGCGAGAAGCTCTTCGCCGCGCAGGCCTTCCTGGACACGGACAAGGTGATGGAGATCGCCAGCTCCGGCTCCGTGGCGCGCCCGCAGCTGGAGGGGTGCATGACGGCGCCGGAGACCATCGGGAAGCTGCGCCAGGATGTGGAGTACGCCATGCGCTACAACATCCAGGGCACGCCGCTGGTGCTGGTGAACGGCCGTGAGGTGCCCCCGTCCGCGCCGCTCATCTACGCGCTGGTGCTGGCGAGCGGAAACCCGGACGCCCCCGGCTTCAGCGCCCTGCCGCCGCCGCGCTCGCGTGGCACCGGCTCCCCCGGCCACGAGGGCCACGCCCACCCGTAAGGGACCACGGAGCACGAAGAAGCCATGGGCAAGCGCGACAAGAAGGACGAGGCCCCGCCGCCGGGGCCCTTCAACAACCCCTTCGCCGCCCTGTCCGCGCAGCGGGAGGCGCTGCCCGTGGGGCCGCCTCCGCCCGCGCCCCGGGAGAAGCCCGAGCCCAAGGGCCCCGCGCGCGCCGTGGTGCGCATGGAGCGCAAGGGCCGGGGCGGCAAGGAGGTGACGGTGGTGGAGCAGCTGGGGCTGCCCGCCGCCCAGCTGGACACCTGGCTCAAGGCGCTCAAGAACGGCCTGGGCTGCGGGGGCGTGGTGGAGGAGGACGCGCTGGTGTTGCAGGGCGACCAGCGCGAACGGCTCCCCGCGCTCCTGGAAGCGCGGGGCGTCCGCAAGGTCACCGTCGGCTGAAAACAGGAAGGGGGCCGGAGGAGAACCTCCCGCCCCCTTCGAAGCACCGCGTGCGCTGGACTACAGCGCGGCGATGATGGCGTCGGTGAACTCGCGCGTGGTGGCGCTGCCGCCCAGGTCGCCGGTGCGCACCTTCGCCTCGCCGCCGTAGACCTTCTGGATGGCGTTGGCCATGCGCTGGGACGCCTCACGCAGGTCCAGCCACTCCAGCATCATCACCGCGGACATCATCAGCGCGGTGGGGTTCGCGATGCCCTTGCCCGCGATGTCCGGGGCGGTGCCGTGCACGGCCTCGAAGACGGCGGTGCGCTCGCCGATGTTGGCGCCCGGCACCATGCCCAGGCCGCCCACCAGGCCCGCGCACAGGTCGCTGACGATGTCGCCGTAGAGGTTCTCCAGCACCATCACGTCGAAGCGGGTCGGGTCCTTCACCAACTGCATGCAGAGGTTGTCGACGATGACCTCGTCGTAGGCGACCTCCGGGAACTCGCGGCTGACCTTGCGGCAGCAGTCCAGGAAGAGGCCGTCCGACAGCTTCATGATGTTCGCCTTGTGGATGGCGGACACCTTCTTGCGGCCGTTCTTCTTGGCGTACTCGAAGGCGAAGCGCGCGATGCGCGTGGACGCCTTCTCCGTGATGACCTTGATGGCCTCCACGACGCCCGGCACCACGATGTGCTCCAGGTCCGCGTAGAGGTCCTCGGTGTTCTCACGCACGACCACCAGGTCGACGTTCTCGTAGCGCGTCTTGACGTTGGGGACGCTCTTCACCGGGCGCAGGGACGAGTACAGGTCCAGCCGCTTGCGCAGGCCCACGTTCGCGGAAGGCAGGCCGCCGCCCACGACGGTGCCGGTGGGGCCCTTGAGCGCCACGCCGCTGCGCAGCACCGCCTCCACCGTCTCGTGGGGCAGGTTGGTGCCGAACTTGGCCACTACCTCCGTGCCCGCGTCCTTGAACTCGAAATCCAGGGGGACCTTGAGGGCTTCCAGGACGCGAATGGTGGCCGCCGAAACCTCGGGACCGATGCCGTCGCCGTTGATGACCGTCACAGTGCGCGTGTTCGCCATGGGGGCGGTTCACACCACAAATCCGGGAGGGCCGGAAGGGCGAAAGCAGCCGGGATTCACCCCTGGGCATGGCCCCCATCAGCCCGGGTGGTCCGTCCGGCCGCCTGGCAGGGGGACGGGGGTGACCCGCTCAGTGCTCGAACGGTGCTGGCGGGCGCGGCGCGTTGGGGCGTCCGCCCGTCGTGGTGCGCGGGCGCTTGCGGCGCTGGATGGCGTAGGGCCGGTAGAAGGACTCCCACAGCGCGGCCCTGCGTCCACGCGGCCGGGTGCGCAGCTCGCCCAGCGGCGCCCGGATGAAGAAGGACGCGGTGAAGAGGTACGCCGCCGTCACGGTGAGGAACAGCAGCGCGCCCATCACCACCGGCCCCGGAATCCAGGCCACGTGCGCCCGTTCCACGAAGTCCCCGAAGTCGCGCGGTGGGCGCGGGTGGCTGTAGACCTTGAAGAACCAGGTCAGCAACAGGACGATGAGGATGGGCCCGTACGCGCGGTTGAGCCGCGTCGCGATGGCGGACACCAGCGACAGCTGGATTTGTGGCCGGGACATCTCCACCGCCAGCTCCCGCAGCGCATCCGGGTCCACCGGCTCGCGCCGCAGCATCGGCGCCCACCAGCCGTCCTCCAGCAGGCGCACGCGGCGGTTCCACAGGTCGTAGTAGCGGTAGCGCCGGGCCTCGATGAGCAGGAAGGACACCACCATCCAGATGCCCACCAGGAACGTGACGTGCGAGCTCTCCGGCGAAGCGAAGCCGAAGGAGATGACCGCCGCCGTCGTGGTCAGCGCCCAGTTCGTCGTGGTGTCCAGTCGCGTACGCCACGTGTCCGAGCGGCTCAGTTCGCCACGGAAGAGCTGCGCCATGGCCTGCTGGGAGACCTCCGGCTGCTCCAGATCGTTCTTCCTGTGCTCCTTCGCGCTCATCCGTGCCTGGAAAGGTGGGGACGACCGCTCGCCGCTGCCAGGGCGGCCGGGCAGGCGGGCGCTCGGGGCCCGTGATGGAGCGTTCGTGTGGAGCGCCTGACATTGCCGCACCGCGAGAGGACGGGGGACGGGTGGCTGGGCGCGGGGGGCGTGCGCATCGTGCGCCCTTGAGCGTGCCTTCTTCCCAAGACGCCATCGCCGCGCTGTCGGGTCTGCTCTCGGACGAGGGCGAGCGCATCACGCGCTTGTGGTCCAAGCGCCTGCGCGCGGAGACGTACGAGGTGGAGGTCCCCGGCCGGGACCTGCGCGCGCCGCTGCGCCATCTGCTGGATGAGCTTGCCCGGCTGCTCGAGAACCGGGGCGAGGACGCCGTGCGGCTGTGGCCGGAGGTGGTGCGTTCGCACGGGGCCTTCCGGTACGACCAGAACTTCGAACCCGAGGACCTGACCCGCGAGTTCAAGTCGCTCCAGGAGGTGCTGCTCTACGTCTATTCACGCCGCAACGGAGGCGTCATCCACGCGGACGTGGCGGAGCTGGTGTCGGAGCTGGTGTGGGAGGCGGACGCGTCCGCGCAGGCCTCCTACGCGCGCGTGCTCAAGACGGAGGAGGTGCGCTTCCGCGAGGCGGCGGTGATGGAGTCGGTGCTCAACCACGTGGAGGTGGGCATCCTCCTGGCGGAGACGGACGGCATGGTGTCCTTCGCCTCGCCGCCGGTGAGCCGCCTGATGGGCGTGCCCATGCGCGCGGTGGTGGGCGCGCGCGCCGCGGGTTCGCTGGGCCCCGTGCTCACCCAGGTCAACGCGCGGCACCCCACGGGCGAGCCCTTCAAGGTGCAGGACATGCCCTTCCTGCGCGCGCTGCGCGAGAAGGGGCCGGTGCGCGGCGTGATGATGCAGGTGGAGCGCCCCGGCGGCGGGGACGCCACACTGGAGATGAGCGCCACGCCGGTGTGGGAGGAGGACCAGGTCCTCGCGGGCGTCATCCAGACCTTCAGCGACCGCACGGAAGCCGCGGTGAAGACCAAGGCCCTGGAGAACGCGCACGGCGAGGTGCGCAGGCTCCAGGGACAGCTCCTGCGGCGCACCCGGCAGCAGGCGCTGGGGCAACTGGCGAGCGGTGCCGCGCACGCGCTCAACAACTTCCTCAACGTGCTGCGGCTGCGCATCACGCTCTTGCAACGCGAATACAAACCCGAGCACGTCGACGCGCTGGACAAGACGGTGCGCAACATCGGCGAGCTGGTGGCGCGGCTGCAGGAGTTCAGCGTGCAGCGCACCGAGGAGCGCCTGGCCAACGTGCCGGTGGACCAGACGGTGCGCGAGGCGCTGGAGCTGGCGCGAGGAGAGCTGGAGCAGCGTCAGCACCCGGTGCACACGGAGCTGGACCTGGGCTTCCCGTGGGGCGTGAAGGTGGACGCGGGCTTCTTCCGGGAGCTCATCGTCAACCTGCTCCTGTCCGCGCGCGACCGCATGGAGGAGGGCGGCATGCTGGTGGTCCGCTCGCGTCCCTTCGGTGAGGACTGGCTGGACCTGCGCATCGAGGACGGGGGACGGCCCTACGCGCAGGATGAGCTGGCGGGCCTGTTCGACCCGCTGCGCCGGGACCCGGGAGCGCCGCAGTTCTCGCTGTTCCTGGCGGTGGCGCGCACGCAGGTGCAGCGCTGGGGCGGAGAGCTGACGGTGGAGAACCGGCGCGACGGCTCGGGCGCGAGCTTCATCGTGCGGCTGCCGCGCTTCCGCGACGCTTCGGCCGGCGTGCCCCCGCCGTCGCCGACGGTGCCCCAGATGGCCCCGGGAGGCGTGCCGCGCATGCCCGGGCGTGCGCGCCGCGTGCTGGTGGTGGACGACGACCTGGACAACGCGCGGATGATGGCGGAGGTGCTGGGAGAGGAGGGCTACGAGGTGCAGGTGGCGCACAGCCCGGACATCGCCCTGCGCATCTGGGAGAAGCAGCCCTACGACGCCGCGCTCCTGGACGCGGTGATGCCGGAGATGACGGGCTGGGAGCTGGCGCGCGAGCTGCGGCAGCGCTCGCCGCATGCGCTGCTGGCCATCGTCACCGGCATGGACGTGCGGGGCCAGAACCGCGCGAGCCTGGCGCAGGTGGATGCCGTGTTCCGCAAGCCCATCGACGTGGGCGCCCTGGACGACTTCCTCTCCCAGACCCGGGGCGAGGAGGAGACGGTCGAGCACGACGCAACCCATTGACGGGCCTGAACTCCAGAGGGAGTAGAGTCCGCGCGTGATTTCCCCGGTGGAACTGGAGCGCCTGCGCCGCAAGGTGGAGGCGGGTGAAGTGCTCAGCGGCGCGGAGCTGGAGGCGCTGCGTGACGAGGCCGCGCGCACGCCCGGGCCTACGCTGCGACTCACCGTGGCGCATGCGCTGGTCAACGCGGACGCGGAGCGCGAAGCCCTGCCGTTGATGCAGGCCCTGCGGCGTGACTTCCCCAAGGACCTCCAGGTGCGCCTGGGGCTCGCGCGAGCGCTGCTGGGACTGGAGCGGCACCGGGAGGCGGAGGCCGAGCTGCGCGAAGCGCTGGTCCTGAGCCCTGGCGATCCGGAGGCCCTCAAGGTGCTGGCCGTGCTCGCGCTGCGGCAGGGCGAGGGGGCACGCGCCCGCGCGTACGTGGCGGAGGCCGTGGAGCGGGATCCCTTCGACGCGGAGGCGAAGCTGCTGCGCGCGGAGCTGGAGGCCGCGGACCTGCCTCCGCCGCCCGCGCCGGAGGAGCAGGTGCTGCGCCCGGAGTTCACCGCCGCGCTCACCGCCGCGTTGGGCCGCGCGGGCGTGGCCTTCCGGCGTCAGGGGCGCGACCTGCTGGTGAAGCTGGCCTCGGGGGGCGTGGGCCGCGTGGACGTGGGTTCGCTGTATGCCTCGTATCAGGAGGCACCGGGCACGCAGGGGCTCACCGCGCACGTGGAGGCGCTGGCGTCGAGGCTGGGCGGGTTGTCCTCGGGAGTGGGGCCCACGGGGGTGTCATTGGATGCGCTGCGCCCGGTGCTGCGGCCCCAGGGCTTCGTGGCGGGAACCCAGGGCGCGCTGTTCCGTCCGGGGCCGCGGGGCTGGAGGTCTTCTACGTGCTGGAGGACGCGGAGTTCGTGCGCTACCTGCCGGCCTCCGCGCTGAAGGACGCGGGGCTCACGCTCGAAGCGGTGGACGCGGCGGCGTGGCACAACCTGGAGCTGCGGCCCGCGGACGTGCGGCCCGTCGTCATCGACCAGGGCGAGGTGCGCCTGGCGGAGGCGTTCTCCGGCGTCTGGGCGGTGGCGGGCGGCGACGGGCATGACGGCGCACGGCTGCTCACGAAGGCCCAGCGCCGCAGGCTGGATGCCGCCACGGGCGGAGGCCCGCTGCGCGTGAGCCTGGGCCGGCGCGAGGTGGCACTCCTGTGCCGCGACCCGGACGGTGAATCGGTGCGGAGGCTCGCCGCGCTGGGGCATGTCCCGGACGGCGTGCCCGGCTCGTTCGTGCTGGACGGAGACTCACTGCGGAGCGCGTGACCTACGCGTTCAGCGCCCGCTGATACACCTTCAGGTCCTGCTCGCTGAAGAGGACCACGGTGACGCGCTCCAGCTCCGGCCGCCGCGCCAGGGCCGCGCGGATCTCCCGCAGCGCGATGGGCGCGGCCCGTTCGATGGGGAAGCCGTAGGCGCCCGTGGAGATGGCGGGGAACGCCACCGTGCGCAGTCCGTGCTGCTCCATCAGCGCGAACGTGCTCCGGTAGCACGAGGCCAGCAGTTCGTCCTCGCCCCGGTCGCCGCCCCACCACGAGGGGCCCACCGCGTGGATGACGTGGGCCGCGGGCAGCCGGTAACCCTTCGTGATGCGCGCCTCGCCCGTGGGACAGCGGCCCACCGTGCGGCACTCCGCGAGCAGCTCTGGCCCCGCCGCGCGGTGGATGGCACCGTCCACGCCTCCGCCACCCGACAGGCCGGAGTTCGCCGCGTTCACGATCGCGTCCGCCGCGATGCGCGTGATGTCTCCTTGAATCAACTCCAGACGTTCCGTCATCCCGCGCTCCCCACCGGCAAGGTCTCCACGAACCGCACCTCGCGGAAGCCCAGCGTGAGCAGGAGCCCCCGCAGCGAGCGCTCCGCGGACTGTCGCGCCTTCTCCTGGAGGCGCCGGTCCTGCCGCACCTCTCTTTCAAAGGCCAGCCGCGCCTTCTCCAACAGCTGCGCCGTCTGCGCGCTGTCCAGGTTGGAGTCGATGACTTCCGTCTCCCCGGGCCGCAGGGCCACCGTGACCTGGAGCGGCGGCAGGAGCACGTCCACGCGCGTGCCCACGGCGCGCAGGTGGCTCGAGTCGAAGCGCTGGAAGTCGAACCCCAGGTGCGCGTCCGCGAACACGATGGCGCGGCCGTGCGGGTTCTGGAGCGTGTAGCTGGCCCAGAGCAGCACGTCCTTCCACAGCGCGTCCGTGGCCTGCGGCTCCGGCGTGAACGTGACCTTCTTGTAGAGGGACACGTCCAGCGTCTCCAGCCGGGCCACCTCCCGCATCTGCTCCACGACCGCCGCCGTGTCCGGCAGCCGGGGAGACGTGGGGCGTAGCAGCACCCAGGCCCCCAGCGCGCCGAGCGCGACCGCGGCGAGGAGGGAGAGGGCTCGCGTGACGTTCTTCGCCATGGGGGAAAGTCTACCCGCTTCCGGAACGGGGGCGTCCTGGTGCAGCGTGTCGGACGCGGGCTTCCGGACAGGGACTCGCGAAGGAGTCACGCAGGATGGAGCTGACGGACGTGGAGGCGGAGGCTCTGGGTTCCCAGGGATTCTTCGTGCGGGACGCCTTCCTTGGTGAGGCGCGAGCGCTGGCGGCAAGGGCCGCGGCGCTCGCGCGAGTCGAAGCCAGGATGCTGAAGCCCGCGGGCATCCGGCGCGGCGCGGACCATGCGGTCGATACGTCCGTGCGTGGTGACCACATCGAGTGGGTGCTGCCCGGCGCCGCCCCCGAACTCGAAGCCCTGTGGCACCGCTTCCATTTACTGGGGGAGGCCGTGTCCGCGGGCGCGTACCTGGGGCTGGGGAGATTCGACGTACAGCTCGCCTGCTATCCCGGCGGCGGTGCGCGCTACGCCCGCCACCGCGACGCGTTCCCGGGCCGGTCCAACCGCCGGCTCACCGCCATCTGGTACGCGAACGCCGATTGGAAGCCGGAGCATGGCGGCGTGCTGCGCCTGTTCCCGGAGGACGCCGGTGCCCCCGTGGAGGTGGCGCCCGTGCTGGACCGCCTGGTGGTGTTCCTGAGCGAGCGGCTGGAGCACGAGGTGATGCCCGCCCACGCCACCCGCCTGGCCCTCACCGCGTGGTTCTACGGCCGGGGCTCCTGAGGACTACCAATGTTCCCAGTCCTCGACGCCGTGAAGCACGATGCAGACGTCGGTGGTGATGTCCTGTTCGATGAGCAGCGCGTCGATGGCGGCGATGGTCGCGTCCACGTACTGCCAGTCCAGGAGGGACACGCAGAAGGTCCACGGCTCGCGGCCGTCCTTCCGCGCTTTGACGGCGGGGGCGGGCCACGCCCCGGGGCGGATGTTCTGGGCGCTCAGCCGGGCGGAGAGGAGGTCCAGCCAGGCCAGGCCATCGAGCTCCGGACAGCCCTCGGGCGCATTGTCGCTGATCCGCCGGCACAGGGGCCGGCGGCCTGTCTCGTCCGTGACGAGCCGCCGGGTCTTGCCCCGTCCATGGATCCGCAGGTACCTCGTCGGGTCGAACGGCCGGGTGCTCGGATTTTCGAGTTCCTCGACGCGGGGGCCGCTGTCGGCGTCGAGGGGCGTCTTCATCTGGGTCCTGGAGCCCAGCGGGCCCTTCTCCAGATCCGTGTTCATCGAGGGCGCCGTGGCGCACCCCATGAGGGAGCCCAGCACGAGGGCCGTGGTGATGGACCGGGCCGAGCTCCCCATGGATGGCTCCTGCTCTAACCCGCGTCGAACGCGCTGCCCGCGTCGTAGATGGGCCCCGCATCGTAGGACGGACCGGGGCCCGCGTCGTAGCCCGCGTCCCAGCCCGGGCCGGTGCCCTCCAGCGTGCCGATGATGTAGATGTCGCCCGTTCCGGTGCCCGGGCAGTTCTGCGGGTTGCGCTTCAACTGGAGCTGCGCGTACGCCACGGAGCCCTGGTACACGTCCACGGCCGCGCTGCCGGCGTACACCTCCTTGCCCGCGCTGTTGTAGGCCCGCACGTCCACGATGCGCCGGGGCCCGACGGGGATGTTGCTCAGGTAGCCCTCGATGTAGCCGTTCCCCACGGAGAGGGATTGGGGGTACGAGGGCGGGAGGTCCGGCGCGCTCACGGTCGCCGCGGCGGAAGTGACGCCGCACGCGTCCCCCGCCAGCGAGATGCTCATCTTCACGGACTCCGTGCCCTCGAGGTCATCGAAATCCTCGGGCCCGGCGCCGCAGGCCGCGACCATCAGCGCGCAGCCCGTTCCCAGCACGAATCCCCATCCGGTTCGCTTCATGTCGTCCCTCTCCCTGGTGGCGCGTCGTTCGCGCGCCCTTGAGACACGCACCGCGTCCGGGTTGGGACATCCGCCGTGACGAAAGTGCCGGGCGGCAACGGCGCGGAGAGGAGAAGGGACCGAGCCTGCCTGCTCCACGGCCTGCCCGGACGCGGGTGGATTCCAGAGGGAACGGCGGCGTCCGTGGCCCCTGTCGCGTGACGGGGGCGTGTCTACGTTCTTTCCCAGTCATCTTCTTGGACGGGGGATTGAGAGCATGTTCCAGAACAGGACGAAGCGTCATTGGGTGATGGGACTGGCGTTGGGGGCGACCCTGGCGTTCAGCGCCGGGTGCAGCAGCTCCAAGGCCGCGCGCGTGGACGACGCGATGATGGCGCGCATCCCCGAGGACCAGCTGGGCGAGGTGCGTGACGCGCAGCTGGCCCGCACCAAGGCCGCGGACAACGTGACGCGCGCCGAGGTGGCGGTGCGTGACGCCGAGCGCGCCGCGGAAGTGGCCCGCCGCAACGGCGACGCCGCCAAGAGCCGCATGGAGGCGGAGAAGGCCGCGGTGAAGGCCGCGGAGGCCACCGGTCAGCAGGGCGCCATTTCTCAGGCGCAGTCCAAGCTCCAGGGCGCCGAGGCGGGACGCGCCGCCGCGGACGCCGAGGTGGCCTGGCACGAGCGCAAGACGGACACCGCCAAGGCGGAGAAGGACCTGCGCGACGCCGAGCTGAGGGTGGCGGAATCCGAGCTCAACCTGGCCCAGTTCAAGGCGCTGGAGAAGAGCGGGGACGTGCGCGCCAAGGAGATGTCCGAGGCGAACTTCATGTCCGTCGTCGCTCGGGCCAAGGGCGAGGTGGAGGACGCCCGGCGCCGCGTGGACGAGCAGAAGCGCGTGGAGCAGGACGCCCGCGCCGAGTGGCAGCGGCTGCGCTCGAATGCCCCGCAGGGCTACGGCGGCAGCGGCGACGCGGACTGACGGTCCAGCGTGAAGCGCTGACAGGGAAGGCCCCGGGCACTCGCGAGGGTGCCAGGGGCCCGTCCCATGCGTGGGCTACTCCACCTTCAGGGTGGCGGTGCCCTTCAGGTCGCGCTGGAGCGTGAGCCAGAGCGCCTTGCCCTCCACGTCCACGGAAGCGAAGTAGTCCGTGTCCGCGGTGAGCGGCTGGCCCTCCAGGGTGACTGTCGCCGGCGCGGTGGTGGCGGTGTAGCCGTGCACCACCAGCATGGGGCGCGCGAGCGTGCGCCCCGCGGTGTCGAACGCCAGCGTCACGCGGTTGGAGGCGGCGTCCGCCTCCCACGTGGCGTAGACGGGGTTGTAGCCGGCGACGTCGTAGGGGACGGAGTCGGTCCGGCCCACGCCGCCCGGGCCGCGCGTGCGCACGGTGCCCTGGGTGGCGGTGAGCTTCACGCCCTGCCAGGCCTCCACCTCCGACACGAGCGACAGCACGGGACTGGCCGAGTGCGTGCCCAGCACCATGAAGACGGAGTAGCTCTGGTAGGGGTGGCCGGAGAGCATCACGCCGTCGTCACCCAGGCGCGGGTACTGGGAGAGGCCCACCGCGCCGAAGTTGCTGCCCCACGCGAGCCGGTGCGAGTTGGTGACGGAGGGCAGTTCGTACTGGTTGAGCTGGTAGGGCCAGTTGTAGTCCACGGGCATGGGGCCGTTGGCGTGGCGCGTGCCCCACTCCGGATACAGCCAGTAGCCGCCCGCGGGCTTCTGCTCCCACGTCTGGGTCTGCACCGCGCCCATCTCCGCGTCCGGCGCGGCGGTCCACATGCGCGTGTAGGGGACGACGTTGGGTTCGCGGTAGTCCCAGCCGGTGTTCATCGTCACGGGGGAGGACAGCGTGACGAAGCGGTAGCGGTCGCCCCAGCCCAGGCCGGCGATGTCCGTGTTGGCGTTGCCGTCGAAGCCCAGGTCGCCGTAGGGCGAGCGCACGTCGGCTTCAATCTGGTTCGCGGGGAAGCCGGACGCGTCGTGGGTGATGGCATACAGCGGGTGGTCGCGGCCGGTGGCGAAGAGGTACTGCACGGTGACCTGCACCACGCGGCCATCCAGCGACAGCGGCCACTTCAGCTCGTGCAGGGCATGGTGCGCGCCCTTGAAGACGAAGCGGCCGGTGCCGCGCACGTCCTGCGTCCAGGCGCCCCACGTCTGGCCTTCCTTCAGGTGGCTGGTCACCATGCCCCAGCCGGGCACCTGCGGGTTCTGGCCGTCGCAGACGCGCTCGGCGCCCGCGACCTCGTAGGTGTAGCGGCGGATGTAGCCGCCGTTCCAGCCCGCGGGGTCCGCCGCGTCGTTGCGCACGAGCGACACGGAGCGCACGCGGCAGTCGCGGTCGCGCCAGACGTAGCGGTCCGTCTTGAAGCCGCTCAGGTCCTTCGCGCACTGCAACCGCAGGGGCGCGCATGTCCCGCTCGCCGGGTCGGCGGTGGTGCTCTCCACGCAGGGGTCGGTGACGGGGTTGGGATTCTCATCGCCGGGGCGGACGTCCTTGCCGCCACAGGCGGTGAGGCCCAGCGCCAGCAGGGCCACGGTGTGTCGAGCGGAGGGGAGGGGCATGGTCGTTTCTCGAAGAAGTGGGAGCGCAGGCTTGCCACCCTCACGCACGGTGACGCAAGCCCCCACGCGGAGCGCCAACGCATCGGGTTGTTCCCGAAGCGAGCGGGCGGCCGGGCGGTGGGGCGCACGGCGGAGAGGCCCCGGAGCACGAGGGCCGTGTCCACCGTGCGGGCATGGCGAACGGACGGCGGCTCGTCACGGTGGGACTCCTGGGCCTCTTCTCGGTGCCGGCGGTGGCGGCGGAAGGGGTGCAGGGGCGGGTGCAGGAGTTCTTTCTCGGGGACGGGGCTCCGCCGCAGCAGCGCGGGCAGGTGGAGCTGGGCACGGGGCTGGAGTGGACGCGTCAGGATGATGAGACGCGCTTCGAGCTGCCGGTGCGCGGCGAGTATGGCCTGAGCGACCGCGTGCAGTTGGAAGCGAAGGTGGCGCTGACGACGCCGGAGGATCCGCGAGGGCTGGACACGGCGGAGGCGGGCATCGGCCTGGCGCTGATCAACGACAGCCGGCGGGGCTTCACGCTGAGCCTGGGCATGGACCTGGAGGCCACGCGAGACTTCCGGGACGACCGCTTCCGTCCGGGCTTCGAACCATACCTGCTGGCGTATCAGGACGTGGGGCCGGTGGGCTTCAACCTCCAGTTGAAGGCGGAGGAGCTACCCGGGGTGCGCGGCCTGGGAAGCGAGCTGCATCCGGACTTCGCGGCAGGAGCGGTGCTGGCCCTGGGGCCGCTGCGGCCCATGGTGGAGGCCGGCTGGAGGGACGAGGACGGCACCTCCACCCTGCTCCTGTCACCGGGGCTGCTCGCGCGCCCACTGAAGTCCCTGGAGTTCGGAGTGGCGGTGCCCTGGAGGCTCCACGCGGGAGGAGCCCGCGACGTGGGCGTGATGGGGATGCTGACGTGGCAGGGCGGCGGGGCGTAGCGGGCGGCCTTGGCTCAGGCGGGGTCCAGGGACCAGGTTCCTTCCTCCCAGCGCTTCAGGGCTTCCTGCGCTTCGAAGGGGATCAGCCCCTTACCCTTCGCCGCCTCCTCCAATACGGCTTTCGCTTCGGCGGTGCGATACCGCAGGAGCAGAGCAGCCGCTGCCGTTCGAACATCCATGCTCGGATGGGTGAAGAGGGTTGCGAGCGCGTCCCGCCCTGCATCTCCATGGGCCCTCAGTCGATTGAATGCTGCGAGTGATTCCTTCGCGTGTTTGTTCCCCGCTCTCGCATCTCCTCGCATGATGGCCTCGGTTTGGGCCGCCGTATGCCTCGCGAATTTCTCGACGATCTTCTGAAGGTCGTCCATCACCATAGTCTGTTCCGAATGTTATCGATTGCGCGGAGCCCGAAAGCAGCTTGAGCTTCGAATGATTGGGTGCTCAGCCACTGGCGCACCGTCAGCGACGTCGAACCTGTAATCCGATACTTGTACGAAGAATAAAATGCACTCACCGAATGATGAAGTGCCTTGTCGAGCGGGATGACGTTCTCCGTGTTGTGGAGCGCCTGGGGCCCGAAGCGCGCGACGTTCCCGTCGGTTTGTTCCACGACGTGGTGCCACTCCTTCCCGTTCCCGGCGGGTCCCATGGCCCGCTTGAACGACTTGAAGGACGAATAGCCCCTGGGCCCGCTTGGAGATGAGCCTCCTGCGTCTGAATCATCGACTCGCTGAACGATAATGGCTGCACCGGGACCGCTGCTCAACACAGCCGCTGTGCGCCCCACGGGGACCGAGACGCGCTCCAGTACCAGCGCTCCCTCCGCTGACAGCGACAGCACGGGCACCGTGGTGTCGATTCCCGAGGCCAGTCCTTTCAGTGTCCGCGTCGTCGCCGACGTCGCGCCCCAGATGGCAACGACGCTCGTCGAGAGCCGGGCCGTCTCGCGGATCTGCTCGCCGGCCGTCATGTACTGGAAGCGCTCCCAGTACTCGGGCGACGACGCGATGAGCGCCACGATGCCCGCGGGAAGGTGGCGCAGTCCCGCGATGCTGTCCGCGGGGCGGGAGAGGACCTGGCCCAGTGCGTGGTACAGCTCCACGAAGGCGTCCTCCGCGCCATCCAGCGAGCGGCTGACGACATCCGCGTCGTCGTACACCTCGGCCAGAGGCCTTGAGTCCGACACTCGGAGTTGCGCATCGAGCGGGCGGAAGACCCCGCCCTTGCCGCTGTAGAAGCGCCCCAGTTCGAAGGTGCCCGCGCGGAAGGCGCCGTTTCTCCATTCGATGGACTTGACCTTCTACTGCGTGCGCCCGTTGAGCGCCCACGCGAGGTAGCCGTCCGGACGTAGCACCGCCACCTGCTCGCGGGCGAAGCGCGTCACCCGCCGTGCCAATTCCTCGCGGGAGACCTCCCCGCGCTCCAATACCTCGCGCAGCAGGAACCCCGCCACCATGCGCGGCGGAAAGGTGCCGAGCGTCACCGGTCTCTCCATCAGCCGGCCCAGCACCTCCACAGCGTCATCTGGCGTGAAGGGATTGCGGCGCAGGGGCAGCTCGTCCACGTCCGCCAGCCCGGCGCGGACCAGCAACTTCTCGAAGGCGTCCACGTCCAGCAGGCCCACTTCCAGGGCCTCGCGCGAAACCTTCCCGGCAGGTGCGAGGATCACCGTCCCCGTCGGCATTCGGACGGGTTGCGAGGTGCCCTGACGGAAGGTCCGTGAGCGCCCTCTCGTGGAGGAGGTCTCCACGCCCGCGCAGCCCACCATCAGCAAGGCCGCGAACAGCGCCACGATACCTACGCGCATGGTCTATCTCCGGGGAGCACCTCGAATGCTTCCACCCCGGTCCGACATGCTCACAGCGACGGCGCGAGCAGCACGACGGAGTAGCCCACCGCCGTGCGCGCGCCGGGGTTCTCGTAGGAGTGCTTCTGGTCTCCCCGGAACACGACGACGTCTCCGGCCTCCAGCACGAAGCGCTCGCCGCTGGCCACCAGCGCGATCGTGCCGGACTCACAGGCCAGGTATTCGCGCGTGCCCGGGGTGTGGGGCACGCCGGTGATGCGCGCCCTGGGCGGCAGCTCCATCCGGTCGAACTCCATGCCTGGCAGCGGATCCGGCAGGAGCTTGCGCAGGAAGGCCGCGCCTCGCTGTTTCACGGGAAGGCTGTCTCGCCGGTAGTACCGGGCGCTCGCCTTGGGCCGGGCCAGCAACTCCTCCAATGACACCTGGAGCGCCCCCGCCACCCGGTGCAGCACCGACAGCGTGGGGTTCGCCGCTCCAGACTCCAGATGCGCCCAGGTGGCCCGGGGCACGCCCGCCAGCTTCGCGAGCTGCACCTGCGTGGCCCCTCGCGTCTCGCGCAGCGTCCGCAGGTTGCGTGCCAGTCTGCCTGGAAGGTCCTCTTCGCTCATACGCTGGCATTCTGCCAACGCATTGGCGCCCATGCCATCGCATCGGCACCCATCCGCTATCCATGCCTCAAGGAGAGACATGCCATGGACATGCGGAATCAAGCAGTGCTGGTGACGGGCGCGAGCCGGGGACTGGGCCGGGCCCTGATGGAGGCCTTCGCCCTTCGGGGCGCGCGGGTGGTGGGCGTGGCCCGCGACGCGAAGGCGCTGGAGTCGGCGGTGGCGCCCCTGAAGGCACGAGGCCTGGCGGTGCACGGGCTCGCCTTCGACGTGGGGGACAAGCAGGCCATCTACCCGCTGGTCGGCGCGGCCACCGCGCTCGTGGGCCCGCTGGATGTCCTGATCAACAACGCGAGCACCCTGGGGCCCACGCCCCTGCCGCTCCTGCTCGACACGGCGTGCGAGGACGTGTCGCAGGTGCTGGAGGTCAACCTGCTGGGGCCCTTCCGCCTGACGAAGGCCGTCGCGGGGAGCATGGTCGTCCGGGGCCGGGGGCTCATCCTCAACATCACCTCCGACGCCGCCGTGTCCGCCTATCCCCGCTGGGGCGCCTACAGCGTGTCGAAGGCCGCGCTGGAGCACCTGACGCGCATCTGGGCCTCGGAGTTCGAGGGCAGCGGCGTGCGCCTGCTCACCGTGGACCCTGGTGACATGGACACGGCCATGCACCGAGACGCGCTCCCGGACGCCGACCCTGCGACGCTGGCGAAGCCGGAGGACGTGGCCGCGCGCATCCTCGCGCTCGTGGAGGCCCGCGACACCGCGTCCGGCCAGCGCTTCGAGGCCGCCAGATGGGAGGCCGCATGAACGCCGCACGCTGGCCCCGGGAACACCCCGACACCGCGAGGCTCCTGCACGTGGAGCCCCACCGCGAACGCTTCACCGACACCGTCGCCTCGGAACTGCCCCAACTGCTCCGCGAAGGCGACCTGCTGGTGATGAACGACGCGGCCACGCTGCCCGGCTCCCTCACGGGCCGCACCAGCACGGGCGCCGCCATCGAGCTGCGGCTCCTCTCCCACGAACCTGACGACACCTGGACCGCCGTCCTCTTCGGCGCGGGGGACTGGCGCCGTCGCACCGAGGACCGGCCCCCACCGCCGGAGCTCCCCGTGGGCGCGCGCCTGGACGTCGGCGGACTCACCGCGCGCGTGGTGGAGGTGCTGCCCCCATCTCCGCGGCTCCTGCGCGTGGCCTTCGACCGGACCGGCGCGGCGCTCTGGCAGGCCCTCTACTCGGCGGGCCGTCCGGTGCAGTACGCGTACACCGCGGGGCCGCTCGCGCTGTGGCACGTGCAGACGCTCTACGCCTCACGGCCCTGGGCCGCGGAGATGCCTTCCGCGGGGCTGCCCCTCACCGCGTCCGTGCTGCTGCGGCTGAAGGCGCGCGGCGTGCGCTGGGCGTCCCTCACGCACGCGGCGGGGCTCTCCTCCACGGGCGACGCGGCGCTGGACGCGGCGCTGCCCCGGCCCGAACGCTCGGACATCCCCGAGCGCACCGTGTCTCTGGTGGAGGAGACTCGAGCGAACGGTGGGCGTGTGGTGGCGGTGGGCACCACCGTGGTGCGCGCGCTGGAAGGGCGCGCGACTCAGCACGGGAGGCTGGTGCCGGGCGAGGACGTGACGGACCTGCTGCTCGGGCCCGGCTACGTGCCCCGGGTGGTGCACGGGCTGCTCACCGGCGTGCACGACTCGGGGAGCAGCCACCATGCGCTGCTCCAGGCCTTCGCGCCGCTTCCGCTGCTGCTCCGGGCTTCGGCGCACGCGGAAGGCGCGGGCTACCTGGGGCACGAGTTCGGCGACACGTGCCTCATCCTGGATTCGTGACGCGCGTCACTGGAGCGTGGCGCCCGGCTCCAGTTCCACCTTCACCCAGCCCGGCTTGCGCAGGTCGAAGTTGCGGTACGCGTCGATGGCGGAGGCCATGGACTTCACGTGGCTCAGGATGGCCGTGGGGTCCACGGTGCCGGAGCGCACCAGCTCCAGCAGCTTGGGGATGTACTTGCGGTGGTTGCAGTTGCCCATGCGCAGGGTGAGGTTCTTGTTCATCGCCTCGCCAATGGGGAACGCGTTCATCGTCTGCGGGTACACGCCGATGATGGACAGCGTGCCCGCCTTGGCCAGCGACTGCACCGCCCACTGCGCGGCCTGCGACGGCGCGTCGCCGGGCACCCAGTTGTCTCCGTCCGGCTTCTGCTTGGGCGCGACCTGCTCCACCTCGCGCTTGAACTCGGGCTTCTCCGCCTTGGCCTTCTTGGCGGCCGGACCGTGGTGCGCGTGCTGCGCGTCCACGCCCACCGCGTCGATGGCGCGGTCCACGCCGATGCCGCCGGTGAAGCGCTTGAGCGTCTCCACCGGGTCCTCTTCCTCGAAGTGGATGACCTCCGCGCCCTGGGCCTTCGCGAGCGCCAGCCGGTCCTCGTGGCAGTCGATGGCGAAGATGCGCCCCGCGCCCAGGAGCCTCGCGCTCACGATGGCGAACAGGCCCACCGGGCCGCAGCCGAACACCGCCACGGTGTCACCCGGTTTGATCTCCGCCATCTCCGCGCCGAAGTAGCCCGTGGGGAAGATGTCGGAGACCAGGATGGCCTGGTCGTCGGTGACGCCGTCGGGCACCTTCACCATGGTGATGGCCGCGTGCGGGATGCGCGCCTTCTCCGCCTGCATGCCGTCGAAGGGGCCCGTCATCGCCGGCCCGCCGAAGAAGGCCGTGCCCGCGTCGGGGCCATTGGGGTTCGCGTCGTTGCACTGGGCATAGTAGCCCGCGCGGCAGTACGAGCAGTTGCCGCAACCGATGGTGGAGCAGATGACCACGCGGTCGCCCACGTTGAAGTTGCGCACGTCCTTGCCCAGCTCCTCGATGATGCCCACGCCTTCGTGGCCGAGGATGGTGCCGGGCTTCATGCCGGGCATGGTGCCGCGGATCATGTGCAGGTCCGTGCCGCAGATGGCGCTGGCGGTCAGCCGGATGATGGCGTCCGTGGGCTCCTTCAGCTTCGGCTCCGCGACGTCGTCCAGCCGGATGTCCCCGATGCCATGGAAAACGACTGCCTTCATGTTCCGCTCCTTGCCCCGCCAGGGCCTCGAAAGACGTGAAGGCCCACGGCGCCTTTGTGAAGGCACACGGGACCCGTTCGTCTGGACTCTGGCCACGGAAGAGGAGCGGGGCAGGACGTGCGCCGCGCTCCCTCCGCTGGAGAGCGGGCGGGGAGACGGCTCTAGCGCCCGGCCGAGTGGACCTGGAAGGCGAGCCGCTTGCCGAACACCTTGCGGAAGGAGGCGACCTCGCGCTCGGCGTTCCAGAGCTCCAGGTCGAGGGGGTGGCGGGCGTGCAGGTGCAGCGTCACCGCCTCGCGGCCATCCGTCACCTTGAAGTCGCGGATGGGCTGGTGATGGCTGTGGTCCAGCGAGTTCGCCACCCGAAGCAGCGTGGCCAGCTTGCGCACGCGCCGCGCCTCGGACGGGGTGAGCCCGGCCATGCCGGAGTGGGACAGCTCCGGCGGCGAGCGCCGGTGGTAGCGGGCGACGCGCGCGATGATTTCACGCTCGCGGTCCGCCAGGCCCGGGAGGTCCGCGTTGTGGAGGAGGTAGTAGGTGTGGCGGTGGTGGCGCTCGTAGCTGACCGCCGTGCCGATGTCGTGCAGGAGCGCGGCGACCTCCAGGTGTGGGCGCACGGACAGGGGCAGCTGGTGCAGCGAGGCCAGGCCGTCGAAGAGGGCCAGGGACAGGCGCGCCACCTGGCGGGCGTGCTTCTCGTCGAAGCGGAAGCGCTGACCCATGACGATGGCCGCGTCCGCGAGGCTGTGGTCCTCGCGCGACTCGTCCTGGCGGTAGAGCAGGTCCACCAGCAGGCCGTCGCGCAGGCCGCGGTTGACGACGCTGACGGACTCCACGCCCAGGTGCTTCGCGACGCCCTCCAGGATGACGGCGCCGGAGACGATGATGTCCGCGCGGCGCGGGTCGAAGCGCTTGCGGCGGCGCTCCGGCGGCATCTTCGCCAGGGCCTCCACGGTCTGGGTGAGCTGTCGCACGGTGGCATTGCCTCCGTTGTCCGCGGCGGCGAAGCCGACCACGGCGCCAATGGTGCCGGACGAGCCCAGCGCCACGCGGGGCAGGGCGGGGAGCTTCTCCGGGAGTGTCTTGTGGAGGGTCTCCTCCACGAAGCTGCGCATCAGCCGCAGTTGCTTGGGCGTCACGGCGCGCGCGGTGTCGAACACCTCCGTGAGGCGCACGGAGCCCAGGGAGAGGCTCCAGAGCTCGTCGGGCTTCTCGCCGGTGGCGATGGCCACCTCCGTGCTGCCACCGCCGATGTCCACGAGGAGCGAGCGGGAGTTGGCGGGCTTGCGGTGCAGCACGCCCAGGCAGATGAGGCGGGCCTCCTCCTTGCCGCTGACGACCTCCAGCTCCAGGCCGGCCTCCTCGTGCACGCGGCGCACGATGTCCTGCTGGTTGCGGGCCTCGCGCAGCGCGCTGGTGGCGACGGCGCGCACCTGGGCCTTGTGACGGCGGCAGAGCGCGGCGTAGCGGCGCAGGGTGGACAGGAGGCGGTCGGCTGTCTCCGGGGACATCACGCCGGTGTTGAAGACGCCCTCGCCGGGGCGGATGGGGTCTCGCTCCTGGTGGAGGGTCTCGAGCGAGCCCTCGGCGTCCGGGCGGGCCAGCTCCAGGCGCACGGCGTTGGTGCCCACATCGATGGCGGCGAGGACGGGAGTCGGGGAGGGACGGGCGGGAAGGGCCATGGGCTCGCGGACGAAAACGCCTGGAGGGGCACGGTCCTTCCGGGCCGTGTCCCTCCAGGTGGGGGCGGTTCCTAGCGTAGTCGTGTGACAGCCGTGTGGCGTTGGTGAAGATGGGGTCTCAGGAGGGGGAGGCGCCGGCCTCCTCCTGGGCGCCGTCCGCGCGGATGCGGCGGGAGCGTTCCTGCAGCTCGCGCCAGTTGGCCTCGTACTGATCGCGGGCCGTCTTCCAGACATGCCCGCGCGCGTGGCGCAGGTTCTTGAGCATCTCGCCGGAGGTCTTCAGGCCGCGCGTGATGAAGTCCAGCTCCTCGCGGGTGAGCAGCGAGTCCTCGGCCCGGGTGCGCTTGTGGGCGGCGATCCAGCCGTCCATCTGCGCGCCCAGCTCCTTCAGCTCGGCCTCGCGCTGGCGCTGGTAGCCTTCACGGAGCGCCTCCCACCGGGTGCCGGCGTGGTCCAGGTGCTCGCGGAAGCGGCCACGGGCCTTCTCCGCGCCGGACTTGAGGCGTTCCCAGTCGCGCTCGTCGGCGCGGCGGAGCGCCTGGAGCTCGCGGTTGACGTCGTCGTTGAAGGCACGGGCGCCGGTGAGGACATCCAGCGTGTCCTCGCTGTCGGCCAGGTCCGCCTGGGCTTCGATTTCACGGAAGCGAGCGGTCGCCTCGCGCTGCTCGGCCTCCATCTTCTGGATGTATGCGTCCCGTTCCGTCATGGCGTCCTCCCAGGCACGTTGAATGGAAGAAGCATGGGAACGCCCGTGGGGCGGTGCAGGGCGGAGGGGAACGGGAGACGGAGCGCTCCGTGAGGCAGGCCATCCATGCGGCCCGCGTCGCAGCCCCGTGTCTCCCTCCCGTCAGTCGCGCCACCCCAGGTAGGCCCCCTGGCGCGAGACAGCGACACCGCGCCTTTCCATCACACCTGTGCGAACCCACCCGGCCAGGGAGGGCCCATCGACGCATGAGACGTGAATCGATACCCTGCGACCCGTGACCGTCGCCGCCGCAGAGAAGAGTGAGAGGATCCGTCACCGCAAGATTGGCGCCTGCCGCGTGCTCGGCGAGCTGGGCCGGGGCGGCATGGCGTTGGTGTATCGCGGCCTGCATGAGCTGCTTCAGCGCGAGGTCGCCATCAAGGAGCTGCTCCCCGAGGGCCAGCGCGACCAGGAGGCCCTGTCGCGCTTCCGCCGGGAGGCCCTGGCACTCGCCGCCTTCCGCCACCAGAACATCGTCACGCTCTATGACCTTGTGGAGAAGAACGACAGCCTCTTCATGGTCATGGAGTACGTGGACGGCCCCACGCTCCACGGCCTCATCAAGGACGGCCCGCTGCCCCCGGACGTCGCCGCCGTCATCGGCGCGCGCATCGCCAGCGCCCTCGACCACGCGCACTTCCGCCGCATCATCCACCGCGACCTGAAGCCCGCGAACGTCATGCTCACCAAGTCCGGTGAGGTGAAGCTCATGGACTTCGGCATCGCCAAGGACGTGAGCCTCGAAGCCCTCACGCAGCAGGGCATGGCCGTGGGCACGCCGTCGTACATGTCCCCGGAGCAGGTGACTGGCGCGCCCATCGACGCGCGGACCGACATCTTCTCCCTGGGCGTGCTGCTCTACGAGGCCCTCTCCGGCACCCGCCCCTTCGTGGGCAAGACGGCCGGCGAGGTCTTCGCCCGCATCCGCGACGGCAAGTTCACGCCGCTCCAGAAGGTGGCGCCGAACGTGCCGCCGCCGCTCGCGCGCATCGTGAAGCGCGCGCTGTCGGTGAAGCCGGAGGCCCGCTTCCCGGACGCCGCGGCCATGCGCCGCGAGCTGGACCTGTTCCTCGCCCACGAGGTGCGCGTGTCCCACCCCGCGCTGCTCGTGGCCTTCCTGCGCTACCGCGAGAAGCTCACGGAGACGGAGGCCCTGGCCCACCTCACCCAGCAGGAGCTGGGCGTGCTGGACGTCTTCGCCACGAAGAAGCCCACGCGCGCGCCGGGCAAGCTCAAGTGGGTGCTGGCCGCGCTCACCGCCGGCGTCGCGGCGGCGGGCACCGGCCTCTACCTGTCCCACTCCCAGTGGGCGCCGCTCCTGGAGCAGCTCACCCGCTGAGAGGCACGGCGGCTCAGGCCTGCTTCTTCTTGTCGTGCGTGACGGTGACGATGGTCCCGATGCCGCCGCGCACGAAGAAGTCGCCCACCACCGTGAGCTTGCGCGGCTGGATGGCCTTGATGATGTCGTCCGCGATGGTGTTGGTCACCTTCTCGTGGAAGGCGCCTTCATTGCGGTAGGACCACATGTACATCTTCAGGCTCTTGAGCTCCACGCAGAGCTGATCCGGCACGTACTTGATGGTGAAGCGCGCGAAGTCCGGCTGGCCGGTGAGCGGGCACAGGCAGGTGAACTCCGGCACGTCGAAGGCGATCTCGTAGTCGCGATCGGCGGCGGGGTTGGGGAAGGTCTGGATTTCCTTGGACGGCTGAGAGGGCATGCGCTGTCGTGTAGCACACGTTCGGCGCGTGTCACCGCCCTGCACGATGTCGCCTCCCTGGCTGCCCGGCGCCGGCTCTGTTCGGGTTCCAACGTGCCGCGACCCCCTGGGACAGGAGAACGTCCGGGGGTGGTTGGCGATCATGCTCGGGGATTCCTATCTCCCTCCGGCGACCCCTGTTGCGAGCGCGTCCCGCCCCTCATGCTGCCACCCAATGACGTCGAGGATGTCCTCTCGTGCCTGCCCCAAGCGCTCATGCGCGTGGGGCCCGACCTGCGCGTCCAATGGTGCGAGGAGGGCTTCGCGGCCAAGACGGGCGTGACGCTCTCTCCGGGCAGCACCCTGCTGGAGGCCCTGGAGCCGGGCCGCAGCCTGGACGCCCTGGAGCGCGCCATCCGCGAGCACCGGGCGCACTCCGGCCACGTCATCACCCGCACGCTGCGGCAGGTGCGTGTGCAGGTGAAGCCCACCCACACGAACGGCACGGCCGGGGCGTGGCTGGTGGTGGAGCCGTCCGGCGTGGACGACGAGGGCGCGTTTTCACAGGCCGTGCGGGAGATTGCCCGCGCGGTGGGTGAGTCGCTGGAGGTCGACCGCGTCTGCTCGGCCGCCGTGGTGTCGCTGGTGCGGTGCGCGCAGGTGCGGCGCGCGGAGGTGTTCCTCTACGAGGAGGACGACGCGACGCTCAAGCGCATGGCGGTGTCGGACCTGGAGGGCCTGGACGCGCCGCAGGACGCGTTCGACCCGTCCGAGGACCCCTACCGTCAGGCCCTGGCCCTGCGCCAGCCGCAGTTGGGCATCCAGCGCGGCTACGGCGACGCGGTGGGCTCCGTGTTCGCGGCGGTGCCGTTGTGCGCGCCGCGCCGCACGGTGGGGCTGCTGCTCATCTACAAGGAACAGGGCGCGTCCTTCTCCGTGCGCGAACTGGAGATGTGGAGCGCGGCGGCCAGCCAGCTCGCGGTGGCTGTGGAGAACGCGCGGCTCTTGCGCGAGGCCCAGTCCGCCCTGCGCGTGCGCGAGGAGTTCATGTCCATCGCGTCGCACGAGCTGAAGACGCCGCTCACGCCGCTGAAGCTGGGCCTGTACTCCATGGAGCGCCGCATCGCCGCGGGGCAGCCGGTGTCGCTCGCGAGCGTGCTCAAGTCCAAGCGGCAGGTGGACCGGCTCGCCGGGCTGGTCGAGGACCTGCTGGACGCAAGCCGTCTGGAGCTGGGCCGGCTGGCGCTGGACTCGTCGCCGCTGGAGGTGGGGCAGCTGGTGGCGGAGGTGGTGGACCACTTCCGCCACGCCTTCGAGCGCCCCTTCACGGTGGACGTGCCGCACGACGGCGTCTGGGTCCTGGGCGACAGGGACAGGCTGGAGCAGGTGCTGGTGAACCTGCTGGAGAACGCGCACAAGTACAGCCCGGCGGGGGCGCCCATCGCGGTGAGGGTGGGGCGCACGGCGGAGTCCGCGCGCATCCAGGTGCAGGACCACGGCATCGGGATTCCGGGGGCGGATCAGGCGCTGGTGTTCCAGCGCTTCTACCGGGCGCGCAACGTGTCGCACCGCAACTTCGGCGGGCTGGGGCTGGGCCTGTTCATCAGCCACTCCATCGTGAAGATGCACGGCGGCGCGCTGGCGCTCCGCAGCCGCGAGGGCGAAGGCTCCACGTTCCTGCTGGATCTGCCGCGCATGCCCGCGCACGAGGTGCGCAGGCTGCCCCGGCGCGTGCTGGTGTTGGACGAGGACTCGAATCAGGAGGCCACGGCGGAGCGCACCCTGCGAGCCGAGGGCTTCGAGGTCTTCACGGTGCAGAGCGGCGCGGAGGCCCTGCGCAAGGCGACGCACCTGCCGGTGGACCTCATCGTCCTGTCCACGAGCGCCACGCAGTCCGCGGTGGGCAGCTTCCTGGAGACCTTCGCCACGCTTCCGCGCGCCAGGCCGGTGCCCATCCTGCTGGCGGGGGATGAGCGGCCGTGGTGGGCGCAGGAGAACGCCGCGCTGTGTCCCCGGCGGTACCGCCCGGAGGAGCTGCTCGCGGGCGTGCGCACCGTGCTGACGCGAGAGAAGCGCCGGACGCTGACACCCGTGGAGTCGGAGCTGCCGCTCGTCACGCCCGTGTGAAGCTGCCCGCGCGGAGGACGCGGTAGTCCGTGGGGCTCACTCCCGCTTGTTCCAGGGCCTCACGCGCGCGGGCGTCCACGAAGGTGGCCCGCTCCACCTCACGCTGCGCGGCATAGCGCGTGGTGACGAGCTCGGGCAGGTGGCCCGGGTGGCACATCCATTCGGTGACGCCTTCGGTGGGCAGTGCCTTCAGCGCCTGGGCGAAGCGCTCCGGCGTCCAGTACGCCGTTTCGCCAGACTCGCCCACGAAGTGGTCGTTCGTGGCCACGCCCCGGGCCCGCAGCGCGTCGCGCATGTCCGCGTCGATGGAGCGCACCGGCAGGCCCGCGCGCCTCGCGACGCGTGACAGTCCCTCCAGGACCTGGGGATGCCGGTGCAGGTGCTTGTGCACGTCCAGGTGCGTGGCGGCCTGGCCCAGCAGCCGTTCCAGCCGCTCCAACTGCGCGAGCGCCTCCGCCTCCACCACGTCCGCGGGCAGCCCGTCCACGCGGCTTCCGTCGAGGCCTCCCTCCACGGTGCGCCACTCGCGCGGAAAACCAGTGGCCACGGGGGCGCCCCGGTCCAGGTTCAGGTGCAACCCGATGGCGAGCCCCCGGGCCTGTCTCGCGGCGGACTCGGAGTCCGGTGCGTTCACCAGCAGGGTGGCGGAGGAGACGACACCCTCGCGCAGTGCCTGGAGGATGCCCCGGGTGATGCCCGGGTCGTAGCCCAGGTCATCGGCGTTGATGATGAGTACGCGGGGCTGCGTGGCCTGCCTCCTTCAAGGGCGGGGACGCGCCTGGAAGAAGCGCCACATCTGAAGGGTCGCGTCCAGGTCCGTCGTGCCGCCATTGTAGAAGGGCTGGCCGGGCCACGCATGCTTGCCGCCGGTGACGGTGCACAGGCTCGCGGTGGCGCTCTCCGGCTGGCAGCCCGTATACGCCACACAGGTGCTGTTGCCCTGCTGATACGTCTGCTGCTGGGGCCCGGTGCAGCCGTTGAACTCCGCGAAGCGGCGCACGGACTCCGAAGCGGAAGGGTAGGGCCTGCCGCCGAGCACGTTGCTGCCTCCGTCGTAGAAGATGGTCTCGTCAGCGCTGCCGTGGAAATGGAGCACGGGGACGGGACGCGACGGGCGGCAGTCCGTCACGCCCTCCATGCCGGACACGGGCGCGATGGCGGCGATGCGCTGGGCGCGCTCACAGGCCAGCCGGTAGGAGAAGAACCCCCCGTTGGAGAAGCCATTGGCGAAGACGCGGCGCGGGTCGGTGCACACGCGGGTGTCCAGGTCCGCGAGCAGCGCGTCCACGAAGCCCACGTCGTCCACGTTGGCGATCTGCGCCGGGCCACAGCACGCCTCGCCATTCCAGCCCCGCGTGTCCGCCTCGCCCCGGCCGTAGATCTCCGGGAAGTTGAGGCCGCGCGGGTACACCGCGATGAAGCCCTCCGCGTCGGCCAGGGTGGAGAAGCCGGTCAGCGCCTCCTGCTCCTGCTCCGTGGAGCCGAAGCCGTGGAAGCTGAGGACGACGGGCGTGGGCTTCGTGGCGTCGTAGCCGGCAGGGACGTGGACGCGGAAGGCGCGGGTCTTGCCGCCGTGCTCGACCGTCCAGTCGTAGGTGCCGGGCATCACGGTCAAGCCCGAGCAGGCCGTGCGGTCCGCGGGGGCCACGTCCCCGGACGGAATGGACGGACGCTCCGTCCCGGTGCCGGGCGGGTCGCCGGTGCCGTCATCCGGCGAGGCGCTGGCGCCGCACGCGGTGGCGGTCAGCAGGCAGGACGCCGCGAAGGCGAGGAAGCGAAGGCGCATGCGGGAAGCTAGGTCCCGGTGCCGCACTCCGCCGCGAGCGCCACCGCCCGGTCCGGGAACCTTTCCGCCAGCGTACGTTTCACCTCCGCCACCCCGGCGGTATCGCCTTCGTGGACGTGCAGTTGGCAACGCGCGGTGAGGGCGCGGGGATCGTCCGGGGCCAGACGCTCGGCCTCCCGGTACTCGCGCTCGGCGCCGCGCAGGTCGCCCTGCCGGAAGAGGACGGCCCCCAGGTAGGAGTGGGCCACCGCGAGCGAGGGGGCCTTGCGCTGCGCGCGCTTGAGCAGGGCGGTGGCGTCGTCCAGCTTCTCCTGCCGGAAGCGCACGAAGCCCAGCTCCGCCAGGGACTCGGCGTCGTCGTGCTGGCGCGTCCAGGCGGACAGCACGGTGGCGGCCTCGTCCAGCCGGCCTCCCTGGGACAGGAGCTGGCCGTAGCGGGGGGCGACCTTGGCGGAGCCCGGCGCCTGCGCGTACGCCTTCGCGAGCGCGGTCAGCGCACCCGGCACATCCCCCTGGCGGGCCCGCAGGTCGGCCAGGGCCAGCGGCGCGCGGACATCCTTGGGGGCCAGGGCGGTGGCCTCTTCGATGGCGCGTTCCGCGCGCTTGCCCATGCGCAGCTCGGTGGCGGCGCGCGCGGCGAGCAGGTGCGCCTCCGCCTCCTTCGGGAAGCGCGAGGTATAGGCCTCCGCCAGCGCCAGGGCCTGCGGGTGGGCGCCCGCGTCGAGCAGCAGCGTGCCCGCGCGAGCCAGCTCCCCGGCCGTGGCGCGCACGTCCTGGCCCAGCCCGTCCAGCGCGGACACCTTCGCCTCCGCCGTCGTCGCGGCCTCGGCGGCGGCGATCCTCGCGGGTGGCGGCATGTCCGGACGCCGCAGGTACCATGTGGCCCCCGCGCCCAGTCCGCCCAGCGCGAGCACACCCGCGACAATGGCCAGCGCCCTGCGCGACCGGGGAGCGCCACGCGACGCAGGCTCGCGAGCGGACACCGGGCTCTGGGACACCGGGGCCTGGATGCCAGCGGAGCCCTTCGCCGGGTTGCCCGGAGTCGATGCCGGAATCTCCGCCGTCACGGGCCGGGTCGCGCCGCGAATCGACACGGTGTGGGTGCCCACGGGCGGAAGGGGACGTGAGGCCGGCGGAGCGATGTCCGGCGGAGGCACGGGCCAGGACGGGATGCCCTGCACGCCGAACGGCGGGAGCACGTCCATGCCGGGGGCTCCATCCGCGCCCGAATTGGACGGATCCGCGAGCCTCGCGTTGCGCAGCGCCAGCCGCTTGGGGTCGCGGTCCGGCGGAAACAACGTGTCCAGGTACGCGGCCACCTGCGCCGGCGCGGCGACCTCCGCGGGCCCGCCCAGCATCTCGATGGCGGCGATGAACGTCTGCAGGCTGTCGAAGCGCGCCTCCGGGTCCTTCGCGAGCGCCTTGAGACACACCGTCTCCAGCGCCTGCGGCACGGACGGGTCGAACGCGGTGGGCGGCTTCGGCTTTCCTTCGGAGATGCGCGTGAGCACCTCCTCGGTGGACATGCCGGTGAAGGGCCGCCGGCCGCACAGCTGCTCGTAGAGCATCACCCCCGCGGCGAACAGGTCCGCGCGGTGGTCCACGCTGCGGCCGGCGATCATCTCCGGCGACATGTAGAAGAACTTCCCCTTCAGCGTCCCCGGCTCCGTCCCCGCCCCCATCGCGTCCGCCTTCGCGATGCCGAAGTCGATGACCTTCACCGCGCCGTTCGCCCCGACGTGGATGTTGTCCGGCGTGAAGTCGCGGTGGACGATCTTCAGCGGCCGGCCCGCCTCGTCCACGGCGCGGTGCGCGGCATCCAGCCCCCGGCACGCATCCACCAGCACGCGCAGGGTGATGCCCAGGGGCACGCGCTGGCCGCGCTCGGCGGCCTCCTGCCGCACCTCCGCGAACGAGCGTCCTTCCAACAGCTCCATGGCGATGAAGGGCTCCCCGCCCTCCATGCCCAGCTCCAGGATGGACACCACGTTGGGGTGGCGCACCTGCGCGGTGATGCGCGCCTCGTTGAGGAACATCTGCACGATGCGCCGGTCCGCGACCAGGTGCGGCATCAGCCGCTTCACCGCCACGGCCGGACCGCGCTGCCCGTCCAGGCCGATGGCGCGCGCCAGATACACCTCCGCCATGCCGCCCGTCGCGATGCGCGCGCTCAAGCGGTAGCGGCCTGCCCAGGAAACGCCGGGTTCCGACACCAAGGTGGCCGCAGTGTACGGGCCCGCGCCCCCGGCGCCCAACGTCATGACGCGCCGCCTGCCTGCCTGGCGTCAGTCGCCCGGCGCATGCCCACCGTATTGGACCGGCCGGGACGACGGGTGTGGGTGAACGGATGTGTGGAGCCGATGACGGAGGACGGGCCGGGAGTGCTAACGTCCCCGGCCTCACGCGTGACCCCTAAGGGGAGGGGGCCGCCTTCACGAACCTCGCGTACCGTCGCGGATGCAGGGAGGGATGTTGGGCACCGTCCTCAAGGGTGGTTTCGTCGTCGAGCTGGAACCTGCGTCCGTGGAGCGGGTGGACCTGCGCATCGAAGGTGAGCGCATCGTGGCGCGGGGCGAGGACCTGTCGCCCGGCCCCGACGACGAGGTGGTCGCGCTGTCCGGCAAGCTCGTCTTCCCGGGGCTCGTCAACGCCCACCACCGGCTGGCGACCGTGCTGTCGCGCGGCCTGGTCCATCCGACGCCCACGTCCTACCAGGGGATGCTGGAGCAGGTGCGCTGGCCCTTCGAGAACGCGCTGGACCTGGACGCGGTGCAGGTGGCCGCCACCGCGGGCGGCCTGGAGTCCATCCAGTGCGGCACCACCACCCTGTTCGATTTGCACGCCTCGCCCAAGGCGGTGACGGGCTCGCTCCTGCGCGCGGCGCGCGGCCTCCATGAGGTGGGCGTTCGCGGCGTGCTGTCCTACGCGGTGACGGACCGCATGGGCGCGGTGGGCCGCGAGGAGGGGCTGGAGGAGACGGTCAGCTTCGCGCGCAAGGCCCGGGGCCGCTTCCGGGGACAGGTGGGCGCGGGCCCCTGTTTCACCCTGGGCGACGACGCGCTCCAGGGCCTGGGCGAGGCGCTCAACACCACCGGTACCGGCCTGCACTTCCCGCTCGCGGAGGACCCGCTGGACGAGCGGCTGTCCACCGAGCGCCACGGCAACTCGCCGGTGACGCGGCTGCTCACCAGCAACCTGCTGTCGCCCCGCGCCATGGCGGCGCACGTGGGCCACCTGGCGTGGGCGGACCTGGCGCAGGTGCTGGCCACGGGGACGTGGTTCCTGCACACGCCGCGCTCCAACCAGGGCCAGGAGGTGGGCTACGCGCCCGCGCTGAAGTTCGGGGCGCGCGCGTCGCTGGGGACGGACGGCACGTCGCCGGACCTGTTCGCGGAGGCGCAGGCGGCGTACCTGCGCTCGCGCGAGGCGGGGCAGCCCATCGACGTGCTGCGCTACCTGGCCAACGGCCACCGGCTGGCGTCGCAGGTGTTCGAGGCGGCCATCGGCCCCATGCGCGAGGGCGCGCTCGCGGACCTGCTGGTGTTGGACTACCTGTCGCCCACGCCGCTGACCGCGGAGACGCTGGCGTGGCACGTGGTGCACGGGCTGGGCAGCCGCCACGTGGAGGCGGTGATGGTGGACGGCGTGTGGCGCGTGTGGGCGCGCAGGCCGCTGTCGGTGAACCCCACGGTGGTGGCCGAGCAGTCGCGCGAGGCCGCCGCCGCCGTGTGGGCCCGCATGGCCTCGTCGTAGGAGCCTGGGGAGTCTGGGAGCTTGTCGCGGTGTCCGGGGCCCGTTAAGTCCCGGGCATGCTCAACTCCCTGCTCGTCGTCGGATGGCTCAGCGCAGCGATTCCCCAGGTGGGTGACACCGCCCCGGACTTCACGGTGAAGGACACCGCGGGGACGACCTACACGCTGTCGGAGATGGTGAAGAAGGGGCCCGTCATCGTGGCCTTCTTCCCCAAGGCGTTCACCAGCGGCTGCACGAAGGAGCTGACCGCGTACCGCGACCGCTACAAGGACATCGAGCAGGCGCAGGGCCAGGTGCTGGCCTTCTCCACGGACGACGCGGAGACGCTGGCGCGCTTCAAGACGGAGCTGAAGGCGCCCTTCGTGTTCATCCCGGATCCGGACGGCAAGGTGGTGGGCGCGTACGACGTGAAGATGCCGGTGCTGACGGTGTCCAAGCGCTACACGTTCGTCGTGGGCGATGATCGCAAGGTCCTCAACGTGAGCGAGGGCAAGGACGCCATCGACGTCTCGGGCGCCATCGCCGCGTGTCCCCTGCGCAAGGGTGGCGCCGCGAAGCCCGCGGCGACCCCGGCGGGCAACACGCCTCCGACGCAGGCCGCGCCCGCGACGAAGTAGCCAGGGTCGCTCTGGCTTCCGGGGCAGGGGCACGGTCCACTCGCGGACGTCCTCATGGCACGCGCGGGCTGGACGCCGGCCGTGCCGTTGAGGAGTTCACGCGGCACGAGGCCTGCTCGCTTGTCCGCCCCGGGCAGGGAGCGATAGCCCTGGGGCATGCCGCGCGCGGGGCGCCCTCCGTCCGCCGGGCTGGGGGCGTGAGGAGGCCCGAGTGGATGGACATCGTCTTCCTGGGCCCCGTGTGCCGGGCCCCCGCCGAAGCACAGGCGGCCACGGCCCCGAGACAGCTCGCGCAGGCGCTCCGGCGGCGCGGACACGCGGTCCTCTTCCTGGAGCGCACGGCACGCGGGGAGGAATCGTATCTGGATCTGGCGGACCTCCACGCGCGCTTCCATTCGAGGGTGC
The DNA here is from genome assembly GCF_054512695.1 of Corallococcus sp. M7. NCBI lineage: Bacteria > Pseudomonadati > Myxococcota > Myxococcia > Myxococcales > Myxococcaceae > Corallococcus > Corallococcus sp. M7. The sequence goes on along the minus strand of NZ_CM137252.1, from coordinate 8,619,897 downwards.
GCCGCGCGGACCTGGTGCTGGTGGACGCGGACGTGCCGCAGGTCGCGGACGTGAGCCGCTGGGCCACGAACACGGCGAGGGGCCTCACCGTCTTCTGGGACCGGGACACGCCCCGGACGCTGGCGCGGCACGCCCTGCGCGAGGACCCCGCCTGCATGACGCCGGACCTCTTCACGGGCTACCGGCTCTATCTCTGCTCCAGTGGGGGCCCGGTGCCCCGTCAGTTGGAGCGCAAGTGGGGCGTGGCCCGCGCGCGCGTGTTCCCGCCGGGAGTGGACGCGGAGCACTTCGCGCCCGGAAGCGGCCGGACGCGCTGGGACCTGGGGTACGCGGGGCCGGCGTCGCCGGAGCGGCGGGGGCTCATGAAGCAGTGGCTGCTGGGCGCCGCGCGAGGCTGGTCCGAGGGGCGCTTCGTGCTCGCGGGCACGCTGTCGGCGGTGGATGCCGCCTGGCCCGCCAATGTGGCGAGGCTCGCGGCCCCGTCCCTCCAGGAGCACGCGGGCTTCCTCGGTGCGCAGCGCTTCACGCTGGCCCTCTCCCAGGCCGAGCACACGTCGGGAGCGAACCTGTTCGAAGCCGCCGCCTGCGGAGCGGCGTTGATCTGCGACGCCTGGCCGGGGCTGGAGGACCTTTTCGCGCTGGGCGAAGAGGTGATGGTCGCCCGCACGGAGCAGGACGTGCTGCGCTACCTGCTCGCGATGCCAGAAGCGGACCGGCGCCAACTGGGCATGCGAGCCCGAGCGAGGGTCCTGGCCGAACACACCGTGGCCCACCGGGCGCTCCAACTGGAGCAATACGCGAGCGAGGCGGAGCGCGGAGCCGCCTGGAGGGCCCCGGTCCGCTCCCTGAACTGAGCGTCCGGAGCCGGGGAAGACGGACGTGCCGCCCTGCCGGCGGCGCACCGCGAAAACCAGTCCGACAGTCGGACAAGTTCTGAATCACCGCGACCCGAAGGGCTTCCGCTCCAGCCGGGCCACGGAAACCTGTCCGACAGTCGAACAAGTTCTGGAACACAGCGACGAGGGGCTCCCGCACCGGCCAAGCGGAGAAAACCTGTCCGACAGTCGGGCAAGCTCTGGCGCAGCGCGACCCGAGGCCCCCAGCCGCCAGGCCACGGAAACCTGTCCGACAGTCGGACAGGTTTTGGAGCACCGCTCCGGGGGGAGCTACTCCGCCTCTTCCGGAGCCTCCACCATCTCCCGGGGCGGGAACACGAACTGCGCGGTGCCGGCCACGAGCGGGGAGTCATCGCGCTGGAACATGGCGAGCGCCTCCAGCCGCTCCTCCGTCCAGCCGCGCCCGTCTCCCGCGTCTCGCACCAGGCAGTGCAGGGCCAGGCGCCGCGCCTCCGGACTGGGGCTGTGCGCCAGACGGCCGCCCACCGTCTCCATCATGTCCACCGGCAGGTTCGACACCGCCACCTGGGCCGCCATCAGCGCGTCCGCGTGGAGCCAGCCCTCCTGGCCCATCGTGTCCAGGTGGCTCGCGAAGGCCGGCGGCGCCAGGGCCACCGCCGCGCAGCGCACGCGCAGCGTCGCCAGACGCGGGTCCTTCGTGAGCAGCCCCGTCACCAGTCCCTGCACCGCGCTGAGGGGCACGGGCCGCATCCGGTCCCGGGGCTGGAGCAGCGTGTCCAGCGCCACGCTCAGCGCGCGCCGATCCCGGGCCACCGCCTCCAGCATCCGCTCGAACAGCTCCACGTCGCGCTCGTCGGCCCGGTACACCAGCGCGCCCATCGCCGCGCGCACCTCGTCGTCATACGGCGAGGCCAGCCGCGCGCCACAGGCGGAGAGGAACACGCGCTCCCGGTCCTTCACGGACAGCCAGGCCGCGCGCCGCAGCAGGTCGATGCGCGCATCCGGCTCCGGCCGCGCCAGCACCTTCGCGAGCAGCGCGGACAGCCGCGCATCCAGCGCCTCCGTCAGCCGGTCCGCCGGGATGTCCCCCACGCGCGACGCCATGATGGCGTCCTCGCCGGTGACGGCGCGCTCGAACACCGCCCACGTGGGCTCGCGGTCCAGGTGGTCCCACAGCGCACGCAGGAGCGCGATGCGCACGTCGCGGTGCAGCGGCTTCGCGTCCAGCTCCAGCAGCCGCTCATAGCCCGCGTCCGAGCGCAGCTCGCCCAGCAGGCGCACCACCTCCTTGGCCACCGTGACCTTGGTCAGCGGCACCTCCGCCAGCAGCGTCAGCACCCGCGTGACGGGCATGCCGTTGAACGCGCGGCGCAGGCCGTAGATGGCGATGCGCGCGCGCGAATCCTCCAGCGCCGCCAACAGCGTGGGCACGCCCTGGCCCTGATCGCACCGGGCCATCACCCGCAAGGCCCGCTCCTGCACCGCGGGCCGATTGTCGTTCGCCAGCGCCAGGAGCGAGTCCATGGGCGCCCAGTCCAGCGCCGCCATCCGCGTCACCGCCACCAGCACGGACGGCGTGTCCCGCTCCATGTCCGCGCACAGCTTCGAGAGCGCGCGCGAATACGCCCGGTTCTGCTCCACCGTCCACCGGAAGAACCCGGAGTCGAACGGCAGCAGCCAGTGCGTCACGCCCGTGGCGAACTGGCCGGTGATGACCGGCGCGCTCAGGTACGGCCCCAGGAGGTCCTGCCGCCGCCGGTGCAGGAACTCGCGCACCACGGGGATGGCGATGGCGCTCTCGTCCCGCTTGAGCAGCGTGGGCAGCATCCGGTTGAAGTCCTCCACCGCCCGGGAGCGCAGCACCCACAGCGCGTTGCCGGACGGCTTGCCCAGCCGCAGCGCCACGCGCTCCAGCTCCTCCACCAGCTCCCGGTGCAGCGGAAGCCCGTCCTTCTCGGCCGCCGCCAGCGCCACCACCTCCTCGTCCCAGCCCCGGTCCCGCCAGCGGCGCAGGGTGGCCGCGAGGGTCGACTCGAAGCGCGGCCGGTCCTCCCGCGACAGCCACGCGCTCAACGCCAGCGCCAGCCGGTTGTCCGGCGCCGTGTCGCGCACGGAGACCAGCCAGTCCGAAAGGCCGGGCACCAGCGCCGCGCGCTTGCCCAGGCTCGCCGCGAGCTGGAGCAGGGGACCGCCGCGCTCGCGCTCCGCCCAGACCTTCGCCAGCGCCAGCAGGTACGGCGCGGCCCGGCGCACCTCGTCGTCCGTCAACCGGTGGCCCAGCCCTCCGTCCAGGATGCGGCCGCGCTCCTTGAGGAAGGTGCCCAGCCACTGCGCGCCCCACGCCGGGTCCGCGCCGAAGGCCCGCACCAGCAGCCGCTCCGCCGACTGCGCCGTCCCCATGGACAGGTCCGCCGCGTCCAGCGCGTCGCGCAGCATCCGCCCCAGGGCCTCGGTGTGCTCGGCGCGCCACATCCGCCGGGGCCACTCGGTCAGCGCCTGGAGCATCACCCCGCGCACGGGGTCCTGTTCGTTCTTCCGGGCCAGCACCATCGCCAGCGCGGGAGCCACCCACGCGGGCTCGTCCGGGCGCAGGCCGGGCAGCGCCAGGAGCGCGCTCAACGCCACGCCGCGCATCGCCGCGTCCGGGTGCCCCAGCGTGCCCCGGAGCGCGCCCAGCGCTTCATCCCAGGGCAGGAAGCGCGCATAGGCGAACCGCGCCTCCGCGCGCGTGCCCAGCGCCACCACCTCGTCCAGGTGCCGGCGCGCCTCCCGCTCGCGCAGCTCCACCGGCAGGTGCCGCACGTACTCCGGCGCGATGACGCCATCCCGGGTGCGCGCCCCCACGGTCCAGCGCGCGTAGACGCTCTCGCGCAGGGCCGGGTCCGCGATGCGAGCGATGAGCGGCGTGCCCCACGCGGGCGCCCGCTCCACGGACGCGGCCCAGGCCTCGGTGAGCGTCGCGTGCAGCGGCTCCGGCAGCTCCTTCAGCACGTCCTCCGCGCGGCCCAGCAGCGTCGGGTCGCGCTGGACGATCCACTTCAGGGACTCAGCATCCAGCGACGCCAGGGACTTCGCGAACAGCAGGTGCGGGAGGAACGCGGGGGAGCGTTGTCGCAGCAGCGCCACCATGCGCAAGGGGCGATGCTTCACCAGCGTCCGCACGGCGTGCTCGTCCGGCGGAATGCCGCGCTCCAAGAGCAGCGCCAGCAGCGTCTCCGCCACGTCGGGCGTCCGCTCCGCCAGCCACCCCAGGCCCCACGCCAGGTTCTGCCGGGTGACGGGGTCCGGCTCGCCCGACACGGCCCGCAGCTGCTCCAGCAGCACCTGTCCCAGCACGGACGGCGCATGCCGCGCCAGCCGCGCCCAGAACCGGTAGCTGGGCCGCTCCAGCGCCCGCGCCAGGTGCTTGCGCAGGCTCGCCTCGGAGGCCAGCGGCGCCGTGTCCGCGAAGGTGGCGTGCTCGCCCTGCTCCGCCAGCCCGTCCAGGAACGCGTCGATGACGGCGTGCCGCTTGCGCTTGCGCAGCTGGTGGATGAGGGCCTGCTCGCGGCGCATCCCGTGCGCCATGCGCAGCGCCTCCAGCGCCTGGGCATCGTCACAGGCCAGCGACACCAGCTCGAAGGCCAGCGCGCGAACCCGGAAGGACTCGTCCGCCGTGGCCTTCAGCACCGCCGCGCCATCCCGGCGCGTGAACTGGGCGGCCAGGGCCAGCCGCCGCTCGAAGGCGTCACCCCGAGACAGCGCGTCCAGCAGCGCCTGCGCCGCCGGGTCCGTCCGGGCCTTGCGTCCCAGCTCCACCATCTGACGCACCCGGGCGTCGTGGAAGGTGGCGTTCAGCTCGGAGCGCAGGGCGGACAGGGCGGGGTCGGACATGGCGCCCAAGGATGCCCGCTCCCCGGGTTTCCTGACAGACCCACCCCGACCGCGCCCTGCCCCCAGAGGCTCGGTCGATGCTCAGTGCGTCGCCTCCGAGGGGGTGACGGGGTAGTTGCCCGTCGAGTGCGCGCGCGCGTGCTGCGCGAAGAGGAAGCGCCGGACGGCGGCCCGGGTGATGAGCCCGCCCGGGGAGAGCCCCAGCACGGGCGCCACCGGCAACGCGTCCACGTCCTCCTGGTCCATCACCTGGAGCGCATGCGCCAGGTCCGAGTCCGGCGCCAGCGCGGGCAGCTTGCGCGCCATGTCGCTGGCCACGAGCAGCGGGTACATGGACTCGTCGCGCCACACCTCGCGCAACTGCTCCACCTGCACCGTGCCGTAGAGGTTGCCCCCGGTGTCCAGCACCGGCAGCGTGCCGGCCTCGGACGTGAGCAACTGGTCCGTCAGCGCGCGCAGCGGCGTGCCCGCGGGCACCGCCGGCACCTCCGTCATCAGGGTGCGCACGTGCGTGGCCGCCAGCAGGTCCTCGTCGCTCTGGACCTTGGGCGCCGTGCGCTCCGTGAGGAAGTGGCACACCGCGGACGCGATGGTGCACGTCACCATCAGCGGCAGGATGATCTCGTGGCTGCCGCTCAGCTCGTACAGCATCATCATGCCGGTGAGCGGACCGCGCGTGAGCGCCGCCACCGCGCCGCCCATGCCCACGATGGCGTACGCGCCGCTGGGGACCGTGGCGTGCGGGAAGAAGTAGTGCACCAGCGTGCCGAACGCGCCGCCCGCCATGGCGCCGATGAGCGCCGCCGGGAAGAACGTGCCGCCCGAGCCGCCTGAACCGATGGTGAGCGCCGTGGCCACGAGCTTCAGCACGCACGCCGTCACCAGGAAGAAGAAGGGCAGCTGCCCGGCCGCCGCCAGGTTGATGTAGTCGTTCCCGCTGCCCCACACCGTGGGGCTCAGGAACACGAGCACGCCCGTGCACAGGCCGCCCAGCGCCGCGCGCACCGGCAGCGGCTTCCTGCCCAGCCACGGGGACAGCTTTCCGCCCATGGCGCCGTGGAAGAAGTGCTCCACGCCGTGCAGCAGCTTCACGAACGCGAACGCGAGCAGCCCGCACCCGATGCCCAGCGCCGCGTAGGCGAAGACCTCCGAGCCGCTGACCAGCTCGTAGTTCACCCGGTTGAGCAGGGGCGCTTCGTCCAGCACGCCGCGGCTCACCAGCGTGCCCGCCACGCTCGCCAGGATGATGGGGGAAAACACGCGCAGCTCGAACTCGCGCAGGATGATCTCCATCGCGAACACCGCGCCCGCGATGGGGGCGTTGAAGGACGCGGAGATGCCCGCGCCCGCGCCGCACGCCAGCAGGATGGACAGCTCCTTGCGGCTGAAGCCCAGCACGCGCCCCACGCTGGACGCGAACGCCGCGCCGCCATAGACGATGGGGCCCTCGCGGCCCGCGGAGCCGCCGCTGCCAATGGTGATGGCGGACGCGATGAGCTTGAGCAACCCGCGGTCCGCCGGCACCACGTTGGCGCCGCTCTTCACCGCGCGCACCACCTCCGGAAGGCCGTGGCCGTGCGTCTCCGGCCGGTCGCGCAACAGCCGCCCCACCGCCAGGCCGCCCACCGTGGGCGCGAGCAGCATCAGCCACCAGGGCAGGTGCGGTATCGCCGAGGCCAGGTTGTGCGCGTGGCCGAACACGGCGTTCACGGCCGCCAGGCCCACGAGCGGGTAGTAGAGCGACAGCGCGCCCAGCGTCAGCAGCGCCAGCAGGCGCAGCCGGCGCTTCACTTCATCGCGCGGACCGCCGGGCTCGATCACCCGCGCCAGCAGGAGCGCGCCCAGGGCGAGCGGCACGCCCACCAGCGCGTACTCCAGATGCCAGCGCGCGGAGGAGAGTGACTCCATCAACGTGCGCAGCCGCTGCGGCTTCAGCGTCGCCGTCAGCTCCGCGGCGCTGAACGTGATGCCGCTCATCACGCCAATGAGGTTGGAGAAGATGCCCGCGGCCAGACCGCTGTAGAGCCCGACCACCGCGCCCGCGATGGGCAACACGGAAGGGGTCGGCAGGCGGATGCGGTTGGACGCGCCCAGCAGGAAATAGACGAGGCGTGAGAGGTTCTGTCGCGCCCAGAGCGTGAGCGCGGCCATCCGCTGCACCTGAGCAGGCGGAGGTTCGTCGGAGGTGTTCATTTGGTGCACCTACTAAATGGAGGAGGCCGGTGGGTTTCAAGCCTCTTGATGAAGGTGTCACCTCGGCGCCGTCCGCCTGCACTCCACTCCACACATCGCCCGAGCGGTGCCCGGCCCCCTGCCCCCGGAGCGTGCTACGACGCCCCGGATTTCCACCCCATGAAGGAGGCATCGCACATGCTCAAGCAGGGAGACGTGGCGCCGGAGTTCACCGTGCAGGACTCGACGGGCAAGACGCACCGGCTGTCGGACTACCGGGGCAAGAACGTGGTGCTCTGGTTCTACCCGAAGGCGGACACCCCGGGATGCACCGCGGAGGGCTGCTCCTTCCGCGACCACAAGACCCAGTACGAGTCCAAGGGCACCGCCATCCTGGGCATCAGCTTCGACACGCCGGAGGAGAACCAGGCGTTCTCCCAGAAGTTCGGCTTCAACTTCCCGCTCCTGTGCGACGTGGATCGCAAGGTGGGGCTGGCCTACGGGGCCGCGGATGACGCCTCGGCCCCCAACGCGCGCCGCGTAGGCGTCGTCATCGGGCCGGACGGCCGCATCAAGGAGTGGCACGCCAAGGTGGACGCGCGGGCCTTCCCCCAGGAAGCACTGTCGCGGCTCCAGTAGGGGCGCCCGCGCTCAGGGCGCGAACGAGCGTGACGGCAGGCGCGAGCGGATGAGCACCGCCACGCCCGCCAGCACGAACCACGGCAGCACGTGGCCCAGCATCAGGTGGCCCGCGCTGCCGTCCGGGCAGTGCACGTGAAGGACCAGCAGGCTCACACCCGCGGAGGACAGCCCCGCCGCCAGCGCCCGCACGGGCTGGAAGGCGGAGCGGCACAGGAGGACGAGCGCCAGGGCCAGCGGCACCACCGACAGCGCCACCTCCGCGCCCATGCACCCCAGGGTGCCCGCGAGGAACGGCCGCACCTGGACGCCCGAGCGCCCGGTCAGCTGCGCCAGCGCCACGACGAGCGCGCCCACGGCCACGAGCGTGAAGGGCCAGGCGCGCTGCCTTGGAGCCAGGGCCACCATCGCTCCGCCGCCCACGCCCACGACGATGAGCAGCGCCACCAGCGCCACCGCCATCGGTGACGCGGAGTTGAGCATCAGCCCGTGCCGGCCCACCCAGAGCAACCCCAGCACGCCCACGCCCAGATAGGTGGCGAGCAGCACCGCCACCTCCTTCCACCACGGCGTGGGCAAAGGGTGCGCCGCCAGCTCCGTCAGCGACTGGCGCCGCGACTGCTCGAGCTTCGCTTCATTGATGGGGACGGCGGGCGGAGCGGAGGCGGGGGGCGCCAGCACCTGGAAGCCCTCCAGCAGGGCCCGGCAGTCCGCGCACCCGGCCGCGTGTGACGCCAGGTCCGGAGGCAACGGGCCGTCCATCTGGTCCAGGACGCGTTCGCACTCGGGCGTCATCGGGAGGTCTCCTGCTGGAGGGGCGCGAGCAGCTCGCGCAACCGCGCGTAGCCCCGGTGGGCGCGGACCTTCACCGCGCTCTCGGTGAGGCCCAGGGCCTCGGCGATTTCAGCGAAGCCCATGCCCTCGAAGCGGTGCATGAGGATGGGCAGCCGCTGGCCTTCGGGAAGCTGCGCCAGGGCGTGTTGCACCGCGCGCTCCAGCCCCAGGTCGCGAGGCTCCGGCGTGTCCGCCACGGCGGTGAGGGGCAACTCCCCCTCCGGCGTGAGGTCCTCCGGGCGGCGGTGGCGGCGCGCATGGTCGCGCGCGGCGTTGGTGGCGATGGCGTACAGCCACGGCCGGACGCGGGCCCCGGGCTGATAGCGGCCTCGCGCGCGCACCAGGGACAGGAAGGTGAGCTGCGCCAGGTCCTCGGCGGTGGCGGGGCTGCCGGTGAGGCGCGCCAGGTAGCCCTGGACGGGGCGCGCGTAGCGCTGGAAGAGCGCGTCGAACGCCTGCGCGTCTCCCTGGCAGAACCGCTCCATCAACACCTCGTCCGGGTCGCCGGAGGCCCCCCCGGGAGCTCCTGGGGATACCGGCATCTCCCCGGTACGCACGGGCGCGGCACCAGGTTTCACGGGAGGGGACGAAGGGCTCACGGGCAGGCGCGGATTCTAGGGCCCCAAAGGGGCCACGCGGGAGAAAGTCGCCCCGTCAGGACGACGCGGCCGGCCGCAGCCTCGCCAGCCACTCCTCGAAGGCGGGGTGCCCGTGCAGGTGCGCCAGGTCCTCGTCGGAGGCGGCATAGGCCGCGTCCTTGAAGCCCAGCTCCTCGGCCCGCTGGAGCAGCCGCACCGCGTCCGCCACGTTGCCCGCGCGTGAGAAGGCGCAGGCCGCGTCGTACGCGATGCCCGGGTCCGGCACGTGGCGAAGCGCCGCCTCGCTCACCGCCGCGGCCTCCGAGTAGGCGCCCCGGATGAACAGCGCCCGCTCCGCGCACCGGAACGCGGACGCCGGGTCCACGCCGGGCAGCCGCAGCGCCTCGTTCACCTGGCCCAGCCGGATGAGCGCGCCCGCGTACTCGTGCATCACGGTGCGGTCCTGCGACTCGCCCCACGCCTGCTTCCAGTAGCCCACCGCCCGGGCGTCATCCCCCACCAGCGAGAACGCCGCCGCCACCGCGTGCATCTCCACCGGCTGGCCCTGCACCTGGGAGAAGTGGTCCAGCGCGGGCCGCCCGTGGCCCTGCTTCAGCGCCACCCAGCCCAGCAGGTAATGGGTCCGGCTGGTGAGGTTCGGGGACAGGCCTTCCGTCTCCAGCACCCGGTTGCCCTGCCGCCACGCGTCGTCCAGCCGGTCCTCGCGCAGCGCCTGCTGCGCCTCGCGCAGGTCCTGGGCGCTGGGGTCCTCCTCCTCCTTCGCCTCGTTGCGCGCGCGCATCACGTCCGACAGCACGCGGAACGACTGGAAGCCGAACATGGCGAAGAGGACGCCCATGAACAGGGCGCCGGTCTTGATGCTGAGCAGCACCAGGCCCACGCACAGGCCCAGGGCCAGCACGTGCGACACGATGAAGCCCCGCCGCCCGAACATCCGCGTCGCCAGCGCCGTGCTGATGTGCCCGCCATCCAATGGAGGCACCGGCAGGAGGTTCAGCACCGCCCACACCATGTTGGCGAAGAAGAAGTTGCTCAGGAAGAAGTCCGCCACCTCCGAGCGGCCCCGCACCTGCATCAGCACCACCCAGCACAGGACGCCCAGCGTCAGCCCCGCCAGCGGACCCGCGAAGCTGCTCACCACGTCCTTGTGCCAGGGCAGGGGGGAGTCCGTGTTGGGCCGGGTGACGCCGCCCATGAAGACCAGGTCCACGCTCGGCTGGTAGCCAAAGAAGCGGAAGGCCACCGCGTGCCCCAGCTCGTGGACGAGCACGGACACGAAGACGATGAACATCCAGGCCAGCACGTAGCTCACCACCGCGCCCATGTGCCCGGGCGACGAGGCGTCGGCCAGCTGGTCCCCCAGCCACCCGGAACCCGAGTGCCGGCCCGGCAGGGGCAGGGACTGGTAGGCGAACACCGCGGAGAAGAGCAGGTGACTCGTGTGGACGTGGACGGGGACGCTCCCGAGCCGAAAACGGAACATGGAGGGGGACCTTAATCGTTGGCCCCCACTCGCGCAGGGCCGTTCTCAGGGTCCGCGCACTTCTGTTCCCCCCGCGGGTATAGGGTGTCTTTCCGCATGCTGAAGCTGGGTCCCTACACGCTCCCCAACCCCTACATCCTCGCGCCCATGGCCGGCGTGAGCGAGCGCCCCTTCCGCGTCATCGCCTTCCGGCTGGGCGCGGCCCTCTGCCCCACGGAGCTGGTCAGCGCCCAGGGGCTGATGCGCCAGAACCAGCGCACCCTCAAGTACCTGCGCTACGACCCTGCCGTGGAGAAGCCCTACTCGCTCCAGATTTTCGGAGGCGAGCCGGAGGCCATGGCCCAGGCCGCGCTGGTGGGCAAGGCCGCGGGCGCGCAGGTCATCGACATCAACATGGGCTGCCCGGTGAAGAAGGTGGTGCGCAACGGCGCCGGCAGCGGCCTCCTGTGCGACGTGCCCCGCGCCGCCGACATCGTCCGCGCCATCCGGGAGGCCACCGGCCTGCCCGTCACCTGTAAAATCCGCTCGGGCTGGGACGCGCGCACGCTCAACTACCTGAAGGTGGCGGAGGCGCTCCAGGAGGCCGGGTGCGCGGGGCTCGCCCTGCACCCGCGCACGCGCGAGCAGGGCTACTCCGGACAGGCGAACTGGGCCCACATCGCGGACCTCAAGCGCCACTTCCCGGAGCTGCCCATCATGGGCAACGGGGACGTGAAGACGGTGGCGGACGCCCACCGCATGCTGGACAGCACCGGCTGCGACTTCGTGATGATTGGCCGGGGCGCCCTGGGCAACCCGTGGCTCTTCCGCGAGCTTTCGGGCGGCCCGCCCGCCACGCCGGAGGAGCGCTGCGAGCTGGTGCTGGAGCATGCCCGGGCCCACGCGGAGTTCGTCGGGGACGCGCTGGGCGCGGTGCGCTCCTTCCGCCGCCACCTGGCCTGGTACGCCCATGGCCTCCAGGGCGCGGCGCACTTCCGCTCGGAGGTGAACGGGCTGGACTCGCCGGAGGCGGTGGAGGACAGCGTGCGCCGCTTCTTCGCGGGCGCGGACACGGACCCCACCGCTCCTCTAGAGGAGCCGGAAGTGGACTACCGCGCGGCGCTGGGCTGAGCGGCGCCAGGGCCCGGCGGCACCAGCACGCGCCCGGTGGCGACGGTGCGGAAGTAGTCGCAGGCCGGGGTGGGGCGGCGCTCCAGCGTGTCGAAGTCGACGTGGTAGAGGCCGAAGCGCGGGCCCCAACCCTCCAGCCACTCGAAGTTGTCCAGCAGGCTCCAATAAAGGTAGCCCTGCACGTCCACGCCCGCCTCGCGCGCGGCCAGCACCTGGCGCAGGTGCGCGTGCAGGTACTCCGGCCGCACCGTGCCCTTGCGGTCGTCGATGCCGTTCTCCGTGACCCACACCGGCTTGCCGTAGCGCTTCACCTCCTGAAGGAGCTGGAGGAAGCCCTCGGGCCGCTGCTCCCACCCGATGTCGGTGAGCCCGCGCCCGTCCGGGTCGCGGTACTTGAAGTCGATGAAGGGCGGGCGCGGCATGAAGCGCAGGTGCGCGCGCGTGTAGTAGTTGACGCCCACGAACTCCACGGAGTCGCGCGCCCCCTCGATGCGCACGTCCGTGGACGCCACGCCCGGCATGAACACGCGCAGGTGGCCGGAGGACAGCGCCTCGTGGAACGCGTGGTTGTAGGCGGGGGCCGCCAGCCGCACCAGCGAGCGGTCCAGGGGATGCCACCAGCGGTCCGGCGCGAACGCGAGCATGTTCTGGGAGATGCCCAGCTCCACCCGGCCCAGGTGCTGGCCCAGCTCCTCCCGCGCGATGACGTGCGCGCGCACCATGTTCCCGAGCGCGGCCATCGTCTTCGCCCCGTCCGCGATGCCCGGCGGCATCAGGCCCTGGAGGTAGCCACCCAACAAGAGGACCATCGGTTCGTTGAAGGAGATGACGAGCGCGTCCAGCCCCTCCAGCAGGGGCGCGCACCGGCGGACGTACTGGCGGAAGGCCTCCAGGCTCTCCGGAAGGTGCCAGGGCGTGGACGCGTGGAACCACGTGGGGTGGGTGAAGTGATGGAGCGTCACCACGGGCCGCAGGCCCATCGCGCGCAGCTTCAAGAGCCGCTCGCGGTAGCCCTCCAGCACCGCGCCATCGAACCGGCCGCGCGTAGGCTCGATGCGCGCCCACTCCAGCGACAGCCGGAACGCCGTGGCCCCCACCGCCTTCGCCAGGGCGAAGTCCTCCGCGTAGCGGTTCCAGTGGTCCACCGCGCGGCCGCATCGCACGTGGGGCTCCTTCAACTTCCCCTGCCGCTCCCACTGGGCCCAGTCGTTCTCGATGCCGCCCTCCACCTGGTACGCGGACGTGGCGACGCCGAAGGTGAAGGACTCAGGGAAGGTCAGCGCGGGGGAGCTCATGCGGGCGGGCACCGTAGGCCGCCGCCTCCACGACGTGAAGCGACGCGATGCGCGCGCGCCGGATGCACGGCAGCGGACATCCAGACCTGTAGCGCGGACCCTCGAAGTGCGTCCGGAGCCGGAAATTCGGCCTCGCACGCGACGCGCCAGACCCCCGAAATGACCGCCACGAACGGTTCGAAGCGCCCGGAGGCCAAAAATCGGCCTCGCCGCGCACTGCAATACATCACCATGCGTTGACACACTGGCATGTCGCCCGTACCATTCATTTCAAGCACTCACGTTCAGTTCGAAGTGGGTGCAGGGCTCGCGTCCTCGCGGGCCTCAACACTGAACGGAGGATTCCGATGGCCGCGAAGAAGAAGACCGCGAAGAAGGCCGCGACGAAGAAGACCGCGACGAAGAAGACCGCCCGCAAGGCCCCTGCCGCCAAGCGCGGTACGGCCAAGAAGGCCGCCGCGAAGAAGCCGGCCGCCAAGAAGGCCGCGAAGAAGAAGACCGCTTCCCGCCGCAAGGCTGCGGCCCCCGCGGCCCCGGTCACCCCGGAAGCCTGAAGTAGCGGTGTCATTTCGGGCGTCCGTTGACGTCCGGTGAACGGCTCGGCGAAACCCGCCGGGCCGTTTTTCTTTTGCGGGCCAGGGGTTTACGTCTCCTCGTGTGTCCGCCCGGGAGGGGCCCATGTCGCTGCGTCCGGTGGAGTTCGAGGAGGTCGTGGCGGAGGCCGCGGCCCGGCTGGTGGGCGCGGTGGCCCAGAAGGCGTGGTGCCCGCTGCCCCGCCTGGCCTACCTGGAGCTGCGCGTCCCCGGCAGATCGGTGGTGCTGTGCCTCTGCGCCGAAGGCGAGCTGTCGCGCCTGTCCGTCGCGGAAGATCGCTTCCCCACGCCAGGAGAGCCCGCCCCCTTCCAGCGCTGGCTGCGCCAGGAGCTCACCGGCTTCAAGCTCCAGGCCGCGCGCTACCTGGAGGAGAGCCGCGCCATCGTCCTGGAGTTCGAGCGCGAAGAGGTGCGCCGCCGCCTGGTGATGGAGATTGGCGCGCCCGGAGGCCTGCTGCTCCTCAGCGACAACCACCGGGTGCTGATGCTCTCCGGTGAGGGCTTCGGCCAGCGGCGCAACCTCTATCCCGGAGCGCAGTGGTCGCCCCCGGAGCCCGTGTCCGCGGAGGCGCTCGCGAAGGGCCGCGCGCAGCCCTCGCGTCTGGAGCCGAAGGAAGAAGACACGCTGCCCAGGCTGCAGGCCGCCGAGCGGGTGCTCGGACAGAAGGACCGCACCAGCCGTGCGGACACCATCCGCCGCCGGCTCGCGCAGCCGTACCGGGCGCGGCTGAAGCGCTCCTCGCGAACGCTGGAGAAGGTGCGCGCGGACGCGGCCCGGGGCCCGGAGGCGGAGAAGCACCGCCAGGTGGGCGAGGTCCTCACGCAGAACCTGTACCGGCTCAAGCGCGGCGTGTCCCAGCCCTTCATCGTCCTGCCCGTCTACACGGAGGCCGGCGTGGAGGAGGTGGAGGTGAAGCTGGACCCGACGCGCACGCCGCAGGAGCAGGTGGACTGGCACTTCCACCAGTACCGGCGCCTCCTGCGCGGCGTGGAGCAGGCCCGCCACCGCGAGGCGGAACTGGCGCGCGAGGTCGCCCACGCGCAGACGGCGCTCACGCAGATTGAGGCCATGGATGACGCCGCGCTGCTCGCGCAGGCGGAAGTGCTCCAGGTGACCCAAGGGGAAGAGGGCCCGAAGGGGGGCCTCCCCTTCAAGGAGTACGTGGGCCACGGCGGCGCGCGCATCTGGGTGGGGCGCGGCTCGGAGGACAACGACCAGCTCACCTTCAAGGTGGCCCGTCCCTGGCACCTGTGGCTGCACGCGCGAGGCCTGCCGGGCAGCCACGTGGTGGTGCCGCTGGAGAAGAACGCGGAGGTGGCGCAGGAGGTGCTCCTGGACGCGGCGCACCTCGCGCTGCACCACTCGGGGGCCAAGGGCGAACCCCGCGGCGAGGTGAGCTACATGCCGGTGAAGTTCGTCCGCAAGCAGAAGGGCGCGGCTCCAGGGCAGGTGACCTATGCCCGGGAGAAGACCTTCGTGGTGCGCATGGAGCCGGAGCGCCTGGAGCGGCTGCTCAAGTCGCGCCATGGCGACCCGGGCCCCCTGTCCTGAAGGACAGGGCTTGTGGGACGAATTCAACCCGGGGTCTCACGCTCGGCGTGTGGGCCAGGTCGACAGGCGGACGGGCATCCAGCCCCTGGCCTTGAGGTTCGGGAAGTGCCGGGTACGATGCCCCCCGCGTGACGCCCGAAGCCTTCCGCCAGATGTCCCTGTTCCCGCGTGGCTCGTCCGCGGAACGCGCCGCCACTCCCGCGCAGCGCGCGCCGGAAGGACCCGCGCCCCTGCCGCCGCGCAACCGCGTCGCGGAGGAAGCACCGCGCGTCCTCACCGCGTCGCGTGAGGAGCTCTGGTCCCGCGCGGAGTCGCTCGCGTGGCGGTTGAGCGCGAACCTGGGCATGCCGGTGCGCCTGGCCGTGACGGACAACCGCTCCACCATGGTGTCCTTCCGCCGCGGCTCGCAGGTGCTCCAGCTGCGGCTGCACCACATGTTCCTGGACGCGCCGGAAGTCATCGTGCGCGCGGTGGCGGACTACGCGGGCCGGGGACACCGCGCCGCGGGCGCCCTCCTGGACGAATACATCCGGGGCCAGCAGCCGCTCATCCGCCAGCTGCGCCGGGACTCCGACGCGGAATTGAATCCGCTGGGCCGCTGCTTCGACCTGCGCGCGCTCTACAACGGCGTCAACGAGGCCTACTTCGGCAACGCCATCCAGGCCCGCATCGGCTGGGGCCGCATGCCCCCGCGCCGCCGCCGCAAGTCCATCCGCCTGGGCGTCTACGACCACCAGACGCGCGAGATTCGCATCCACCCCGCGCTGGACAAGCCGGACGTGCCGGCCTTCTTCGTGGAGTTCATCGTCTTCCACGAGATGCTCCACCAGCTGTTCCCCAGCAGCAATCGCACCGGGCGCCGCGTGCACCACCCGCGCGCCTTCCGCGAGCGCGAGCGCACGTACCCGCACTACGCCGCCGCGCTGCGTTGGGAGCGCGAGAACCTGGGCGCGCTGCTGCGCGGTTGAGCGCACGCCGAGCAGCCTGGACATTTACTGGTTTACCTGCTCGGTCGCGCTCCGTGACTCCTTGACCGAAACGCGCCGGGGCCGGATGTTCGGCCTCATATGCGACGAGCAAAGATTGTCTGCACCCTCGGCCCCGCCAGTCAGACCCCGGAGATGTTGGAAGCGCTGCTGGAGGCCGGCATGGACGTGGCCCGGCTCAACTTCTCCCACGGCAGCCACGAGCAGCATCAGGCGAACATCGACATGCTGCGCGCGGCCTCGCTGAAGGTGCGCAAGGCGGTGGGCATCCTGGGCGACCTGCAGGGTCCGAAGATCCGCACCGGCCGCTTCGTCACCGGCAGCACGGAGCTGAAGCACGGCGCCACCTTCCACATCACCACCGACGAGACGGTGAAGGGCACGGACGAAATCGTGTCCACCACGTACCCGCACCTGGCGGCGGACGTGAACCCGGGCGACCGCATCCTCCTGGATGACGGCCTCCTGGAGCTGCGCGTCGTGGAGACGGACAAGAAGCAGCTCATCAAGACGGAAGTGGTGCACGGCGGCATCCTGAAGAACAACAAGGGCATCAACCTGCCCGGCGTGGCGGTGCGCGCGGACGCGCTCACGCCCAAGGACCGCGAGGACCTCATCTTCGGCCTCAAGGCCGGCGTGGACTACATCGCGCTGTCCTTCGTGCGTCAGCCGTCCGACCTGGACTCCGCGCGCCAGGCCATGGCGGAGGTGGGCCGCACGGTGCCCATCATCTCCAAGCTGGAGAAGCCGGAGGCCATCGCGCGCCTGGACGCCATCCTCGACAAGACGGACGGCGTGATGGTGGCCCGCGGCGACCTGGGCGTGGAGATTCCCCCGGAAGAAGTGCCGGCCGTCCAGAAGGACATCATCCGGCGCTCCAACCTGCGCGGCCTGCCCGTCATCGTGGCCACGCAGATGCTCAACTCGATGATCGACAACCCGCGTCCCACGCGCGCGGAGGCCAGCGACGTGGCCAACGCCGTCTACGACGGCGCGGACGCGCTGATGCTCTCGGGTGAGACGGCGAGCGGCAAGTTCCCCCTGGACTCCGTGCAGATGATGGAGCGCATCATCCTGGCGGCCGAGTCCTCCGCCCGCGCGCAGCTCCAGCCGCGCGTGATTGAAGCCCCGCTGGGCCTGCCGCTGCACTTCCCGGACGTCATCGCGCGCGTGGCGTGCGAGGCGGCCAAGGCCAGCGGCGCCACGCTCATCGCGGCCTTCACGCTGTCCGGCGTGACGGCGCGCCTGCTCGCGCACTACCGGCCCACGGTTCCGATTGTCGCGTTCAGCCCGAACCAGGAAGTGCGCCGCCGCCTGGCGCTGCTCTGGGGCGTGGTGCCGCGCGTGCTGGAGCCCATCCAGGAGACGGAGACCATGCTCCGCCGCGTGGAGGAGGAGCTGGTGTCGCGCGGCCTCGCGCGCAAGGGCGACCGCATCGTGGTGGTGTTCGGCGCGCCGGTGGGCCAGCCGGGCAAGATCAACAGCCTCCGGCTGCACACCATCAGCGCCTGATGCAGCGCCCTACGCCGGGCTCTTCTTGAGAGCCCGGCGGGGAATCTCCGCCTCGACGAAGATGGTGAAGAGGTCCTTGTCGAGCTGTCCGGACCCCGCCTCCTTCTTGAGGATGTCCAACGCGAGCGCGTGCGGCACGGCCTTCTTGTAGGGCCGGTCGCTCGCGGTGAGCGCGTCGTAGATGTCGCAGATGGACATCATCCGGGACTGCACCGGAATCTCCGGCACGGCGCGAGGGTAGCCCGTGCCATCCAGCTTCTCGTGGTGCGCGTAGGCAATCTCCGGCACGCGGCGCAGCGCGCGGGTCCACGGAATCTGGGACAGGAAGCGGTACGTGTGCTCGACGTGGCTTTCGATCTCGCGGCGCTCCTCCGGGGAGAGCGTGCCGCGGGTGATGGAGAGGGATTGGATTTCATGGGGCAGGAGCAGCGTCTGCCCATGGTCGTGCGCATCCGTGAACGTGAGCTTGCCCAGCTCCAGCAGCCGCTCGAAGTTGCCCTGCGCGAGCACCGTGGGCTTGTTGCAGGTGAGCAGGAAGCCCATCACCTCATCCAGTTGGGCCAGCTCCTGGCCCAGCCGCGCGTCCTCCTCCTGATGGATGGAGGGCAGCTCCGCCAGGCCGCGGACCTCCACGGCGGCCAGCCGGCGCCGGGAGCTCTGCAACTGCAGGTCCTTGCGAGCCAGCTGGAAGCGGGCGCGCAGCGCCTCCAGCTCATGCGGATACAGCTTCTCCGCCTTGACGAGCACGTTCTCGCGCACGCCCACCTTGCCGAAGTCGTGCAGGAGCGACGCGTACCGCAGCTCCTGCAGCTCCACGGCGGTGAAGCGCGTCTGGGCATAGGGGCCGGTGGTGTGGTGCTCCAGCGCCTGGGCCAGGGACACGGTGAGGTCCGCGACGCGGCCGGAGTGGCCGGCGGTGGTCGGGTCGCGCGCTTCGATGGCGACGACGGACGCGGAGACGAAGCCCTCGAAGAGGCGGTTGATTTCTTCGTGGAGGAGGGCGTTTTCAATCGCGCCGGCGGCCTGGGCGCCCAGGGCGAGCAGCAGCTCCTCGTCCTCCGCGTCGAACACCTGCCCGCCGCGCTTGTTGAGGGCCTGGATGACGCCCGTCACGTCCCCGTTGGCGTCGCGCATGGGGACGCAGAGGATGGTGTGGGTGCGGTAGCCGCTGGAGACGTCGAAGGAGCTGTTGAAGCGGGGGTCGGCGTAGGCGTCGGGGATGTTGATGACGGCGCCCGTCTGGGCGACCTGCCCGGCGATGCCGCTGCCCGAGGGGAGGCGGATTTCATTCTTGGAGCCCTGGGCCACCTTGCTCCAGAGCTCATCGCGCTCGCGGTCCAGGATGAAGAGCGAGCAGCGGTCCGACTCCACGACCTTGGTGGCCTCATAGAGGATGAGGGGCAGCAGCAGGTCCAGGTCGCGCTCGGCGCTCATCGCCTTGGCGACATCCAGGATGGACGTCAGCTTCGCGAGCCGGCGGGACAGGTTGGGGGAGGCGGGCACGGACTGGGGAAGCACCGGGGCGGGCTCCGTGGGATGCGGCGGATGGCCGCGGGCGCGCCAAGTTGTAGCACGCGGGCTGTATCGGCCGCCCGGCCCCCCCACCTGCTGGGTCCACCTCTGTCCGCCAGCCCTCTGTCCTGCCGGGCGGAGGTACCAGGGGCCTCCGGAAGCGGTTATGAAGCGCCGCCATGACCCGCCCTGTCCGCATCTCTCCGTCGCTGCTCTCCTGTGATTTCAGCCGTCTGGGTGAGGAGGTCCGCGCCATCGAGGCCGCCGGCGCGGATTGGATTCACGTGGATGTCATGGATGGCAGGTTCGTGCCCAACCTCACGTTGGGTCCGGTCATCGTGGAGGCCATCAAGCGGGTGGCGACGAAGCCGCTGGACGTGCACCTGATGATTGTCGAGCCGGAGAAGTACGTGGAGGCGTTCGCGAAGGCGGGCGCGGACGTGCTGACGGTGCACCAGGAGGCGAGCCCCCATCTGCACCGCACGCTGCAGTCCATCCGTCAGGCGGGGGCGAAGCCCTCGGTGGTGTTGAACCCGGGCACGCCGCTGTCAGCGATTGAAGAGGTGCTCGGGGACGTGGACATGGTGCTCTTGATGAGCGTGAACCCGGGGTTTGGCGGGCAGTCGTTCATTGAGTCCACGGTGGACAAGGTCCGCCGGCTGCGCGCGATGTTGGACGCGCGGGGGCTGAAGGACGTGGACATCGAGGTGGACGGCGGCATCAACGCGCAGACGGCGAAGCGCGTGGTGGACGCGGGAGCGACGGTGCTGGTGGCGGGCAGCTACGTGTTTGGCGCGAAGGACTACGCGCAGGCCATCCGTTCGCTCCGGCCGGCGTGAGTCAGGCGGCTTCGGGCGAAGCGGGAGGGCGCACGGCGGCGGCGGCCATGCGGGCGATGCGGGTCATGAAGGTGGGGTCGCACGGCTTCACTTCGTAGTCGTCGGCGCCCAGCTCGAAGCACACGTGGCGGGTGAACTGATCCTCCACGCCGCTGAGCATGATGACCTTGCAGTCGCGGGTGACGGGGTCCTTCTTCAGCTGCGCGAGCAGGTCCCGCCCGTCCTGGTGCTGATTGATGTCCAGGATGATGACCGCGGGCCGGTGTTTGCGGGCCAGCTCCATCACATGTTCGGAGGTGGTGTCGGACACGCAGACGAGGCCGGAGCGCTTGGCCTCCCGGGCGAGTGCGGACACGACAAGGGGCTCATCATCCGAGATGAGGACAGTGGGAGCAGTCATGGTCCTCTGTGGGGGAACAGGGGCGGATCAACGTGCAACAGCTTGGAAGTACAGGAAGGCCCGGATCTTGTGAAGAGGGTGAACATTGTCCCGTCCTGAAGGGTAGGTAGGACAACAGTCGAGGGGGCGCGGGGGTTGTGGAGGGGGAGGGATGGGGGAGGCGAAAGAGTCCGTTGACTGAAGGAAGCGGCTCGGATAGATCCGCCCACGCTTCGCCGGGCCCGAGGGCAGTTCCTGGCGCAGCACCGGATATCGGGGAGTGGCTCAGCCTGGTAGAGCACTTGGTTCGGGACCAAGGGGTCGCAGGTTCAAATCCTGTCTCCCCGACCAAACGATGAAGCGGGCTGGAGATCTTCGGATCTCCAGCCCGTTTTCATTTTTGGGCTCCAGCGTCCGGATCTCCGCCGGGCTTGGCGTCATGGCGCACGGGCTGGGGAGGTTGTGGTGCCGGTCTGCTCCTAGAGCATGTCCGCCAAATAGGTCGAGGGCGCCCGGCGTTGAGGAGGTATGAGCCGGGAGAATTGACCGACGCGCAATGGGAAAGACTGGCCGGCCTGCTGCCACCACAGTGGCCGGCCAGGGGACGTCCCAATAAGGACCATCGCCTCGTGCTGGACGGCATCTGCTGAGTGCTGCGCACGGGCGTGCCGTGGCGAGAACTGCCCTGGGATCGCTTCGGAAGCTGGAAGACGCTCAGCAGCCGCTTCTACCGCTGGCAGGAGGCGGGCATCTGGGCGCGAATCCTGCGCCAGTTGCAGGCTGAAGCGCATGAGGACAGGCGGCTGGACTGGACGCTGCACTACGTCGACGCCAGCGTGATGCGAGCCCACCAGCATGCGGCGGGCGCCCGGGGGACGCCGGCAAAAGGGGGGAAGCCGAAGCGCCTGGGCGCAGCCAGGGAGGCTTCTCGACCAAGCTTCACGTCCGGGCCGAGGGCAAAGGCCGCCCTCTCGTCTTTGCACTGACGGCGGCCAGCGTCACGAGACGCAAGCCTTCCCGGCTTTGATGGCAGGCGGAGGCGTCCCGCGTGTGCATACGCCGGGGGCACCGCGCCGACTACCAGACGCCCTCGTAGGAATAAAGGCTACAGCTACAATAGCCTGCGCGCATGGTGCCATGCGCACCGCCTGCAGGTGGTCAGCCCCACTCGCTCCAACCAACCTCGGCTTCACGCCTTCCGTCACGCGGCTACCGCAAGCGCTGCCGCGTGGAGTGTCTCTTCAATCGTTTGAACCAGAACCGGCGCGTGGCGACACGCTACAAGAAGCGCGCTGCCAACTACCTGGCGATGGTCCTCATCGCCTCCATCCGCCTCTGGCTCTAGTTTGCGGACACGCTCCTAGTGTGAACACGCTAGAGTACTGCTTGCCGATAGCCGCCCCGCTCTCAAATGAGGACTGCTCTAAGTGCCAAGCCCGACCAAGAAACTCGAAGAACTTTTACTCCTACTATTTAATGGCAACGAGTTTCGACGATTTCTCAAGGATACCACGGCTACTGAGCCAATCGTCAGGGAGTTGCCTGGACTAGTTTCCAGCGATGCTGAGTTGACCGCTCAAGCAACCGAACTCCTAGCCCGCCACGGACTTATTACACCTGCTCTTTTCCAGTCGCTCGCAGACGCTAGGCCGGCCCGTGCTGCAGAAATATATAACACAGGAGAGTCGATGCTGAGCGCTCCGACAAAGAAAGACACTGGGTTCGGGAGCAAACGTGCATCGGTGAAAATCGGAATCATTGCGGCCCTGCCGAAAGAGTTCGCAGCAGTCGAGTGCATGTTTGAGAGCCACTCGCGATGGACCGCAGATGGAAGAGGGGCGGGGCGGACTTATTCGCTAGGAGAGATTCCTGCTTCAGGCGGAGGAACACATATAGTCGCGCTTGGTCTCTTGGCTGACATGGGTAACAACAATGCTTCTGTTAGAGCAGCTCAACTTCTTGAGCACTTTCCAGAGGTTCGCCATATTGTCATGTGTGGGATAGCTGGTGGAATACCGAATATTGAAGCGCCAGAGGAGCACGTTCACTTCGGTGACATAGTTATCTCTGATCGAAACGGCGTGGTGCAGTACGACTTTATAAAGAAGAAAGGTCCCAGACGTTTTGAATATCGCCACCCGCCAAGACCCCCGGATGCCGAACTCCTTGAGGCAGTGAGTCTGCTGAAAGTAGAAGAATTGAAAGGCTATAGGCCATGGGAAGCTTTTGTTGGCCGGACCGAACTGCTTGAAGGTGCAGCGAGACCAGCCGACAATGTCGATGCTCGTGGAAACCCGATTCAGCATCCGCCCAACTCAAGGAGAAGGGAGGGGAAGCCGATGGTTTTCCATGGGCCGATCGCATCAGCCAATCAGCTATTGAAGGACCCAACTGCTAGAGACAGCATCAAGAAAAATTTCGGAGTTCGTGCTGTTGAAATGGAGTCCTCAGGGATAGCGGACGCGAGCTGGATTTCGGGGCGAGCTGGCTACTTGGTTGTACGAGGGATCTGTGACTACTGCGATGAAAAGAAGGGTGATGTTTGGCAGGGCTACGCAGCCGCTGCTGCGGCTGCCTATGTTCGTGCTTTGATTGAGTCGATCTCCCTTGCCTTATGAATAATGAATCGAGCGAAACACCAGGATAGGCGGAAATCCAGGCCGCGGAAGGCAGCGGTCAGTCCGACAAGGCATGGGAAATGAATCGAATAGCAAATCTTCGTGACTTGCTGTTGGGGCTTACGAGCGACCAAGAACTTCGCCGTACGCTATACGACTACTACGGCGGCAGCATCGTCAATGAACTGCCGGGGTCGGGGAGCCCTGCGACGGAATTTGCGCATCAGGCTGTTCTCATGCTTGATCGCCGAGGATTGATAAACCAAGGACTATTCGAGACCCTGCTCAAGAAATCGCCAGCTCGTCATGCTGACATACAGAAAGTAGCAGACCTTTGGTCGTTTCAACTTTCAACCGATCTGGTTGGAGAGCATCCAGGCCCACGCGGATTCAAGCGTGTTACCCCAAGTCAAGATGCAGGGAGTGCACTTCCTAAGCGGTTTTTCATGGGACATCCGCCTTCATGGTCGGATTTAAGGCTGGATGTTGATGTCCGGCGTAGAATTGATTACGGAAATAACTTCATCCAGTATGATGAATTTCTCGCCAATGTCATCAGTGAGGCCATTGCTCCTGGTCCGCTAATATTGTTTGGCGAGGGTGGCTCCGGCAAAACGACCTTTCTGCGACGACTGATGTACGACATTGCAGGGCACGGACACGCCGCACTTCGGCATGTGACCGATGCAAATTTCGACATCGACGAGGTTGTGCGATTGACGGCCGACTTGCCGAAGCCAGTCTTTGTTTTTTTTGACGACGCGCAATATCAAGCGGCAAGGATATTTGCGCTGTCGCGAGAGCTTTCGTATTCAGGAAATACCACGTTCATCATTGGTGCTGCGCGGCGCAATGAGTGGAACAGCGCCATTGCCCACCTGCGAGGCGCAAAGTCATATGAGTCTGCATTCCTTCCTCGTCTTGATGCCTACGAGGCAAGGCAACTAATCGGTAGACTCAAAAAGCACGATGCCCTAGGGAGCCTGCAAGACCTCTCTGAGGACCAGCAATTGGATGCCCTCACTGTCAAAGCGAACAATCAACTTCTGGTTGGCTTGCTAGAAGCGACTCAAGGGAAGCGCTTCCGTGATATCGTTATAGACGAATTTCATGGTATTGTTGGCACGCGAGCTAGTGCGTTGTATATGGCTGTCTGCATATTTTCCGGCCTGGGATTCCGAACGCCTGATAAGGTCGCACTGCTCATTTCGGAAGCCGACAGCCGCTTTTCGTTCGAAAGCGATGTCTTTCCATCGCTCGAGTTGGTGGTGTCGTATGAAGATACGCCATTGGGCTTTGATCTTCTGCCGAGACATCGAATCATAGCAAACGAACTGGTCCAACATCTGTGCCGCACACCTGGCGCCCACTTCGATGCATGCCTGAGTGCACTTGGTAAGATGGCTAATGTTAGAAGGCCAGTGAAGCGCGTCCAGAATTTCGCTGCGCGCCTTGGCCCTAAGATTTTGAAGCGAAATCTGATCTCGAATCCAGAGGACGCCAAAAAGCTCGTCGAATTCCTACTCTCTGCTGGCGTTGGCGACTATCGATACGGAGCAGAAACAAGAAGGCGCAAACATAGACTCGTTCGCCAAGCTCCAACTTCGAGAAGGACCCGAAGATACGAGCAGTTTTACCAAGTGTTCGAGATGGCACACCCAAATCAGAACCAGTTTCGTTCCTGTGTTCCGATTATACGTCAGTTTCTGGGCGACGAAGAGGCAATCGCCTTGATCAGTGAGGCGCTGGCTCTCAAGCCACAATGGAACCATCTGCGATTCGATTGGGCCCTTATTGAGTATGAACGGAATAACATTGAGGCCTCCGAGCGAATCATTTCGGAAGTGCTAAGACGCCAAGGAACTACTGATGATGAGATCACTCTTCCTGTTGCCCTGGCGGTAGACATCGCCACACATAGAGCCCGAACCGATGCGGAAACTGCCTTGGCTTATCTTGCGATGGCAAGGCCAAACCTGCACCGAGGTATGCAAGATCCAAAGCTGTACTTCCTGTACGTGGCACGGCAGTTTGAGGCCATTGGCAATATTGCGGCTGCTATCGATAGTTTGAAGGAAGGGCTTGACTTCATCAGTGGCCCTAAATGGGCAATTGAGAGCTGTGAGCGGGTGCTTGCCCACTATCTAGCCCAACACCGACCTGCGGAGTTTCTAAGCTGGGCTGAAAAACACACTCCTAGGAACGGAGAGGTTCCGTATTATTTGACTAGGTGTCACGTAGAGCGTGCCGTGGCCATTCGTGATGCTGCGGGTGTAAAAGAGATCTGGGCAACAACAATCCGAGGTAGAGAGGCTGTCTCAGATGTTGCTCGGCAGAGCCTGGACCAAGAAGGCAGCGAAGTGCTGGATTTTGTTGT
This sequence comes from Corallococcus sp. M7, assembly GCF_054512695.1. NCBI lineage: Bacteria > Pseudomonadati > Myxococcota > Myxococcia > Myxococcales > Myxococcaceae > Corallococcus > Corallococcus sp. M7. Next base: position 8,594,667 of record NZ_CM137252.1, on the reverse strand, counting down.
TGGTGCCGTAGGTCTCGATGGTCTTGCCGATGATGTTCTTAGTGCGATTATCGAGCGTGCCGCTCAGATAAACGACTTTGCTCGCTTGAGTGAATTGGCACAAAAGAGCGCAAGGATTACTTTCCTGTTGCGCAATTCCGCGAAAGATGCGGCAGCTGCTGGCAATGCTGAGAAGTTTCGCCTGTATAGCAGTGCCGCAGGTGGCGAAACTTCGCAAGATGATGTGCTGCTGCTGATTTTGACATCGGCGTTGGACGCTTGTGATGAACAAGGAATCTTAAGCTTCCTTGAACAACTCAGAGGGGTGCCCACATTGCCGCTGTCGACCGCAAAGAAGCTGCTCCATAGGGCTATTGGGAGGCAACGCGAAGATGTGGCGGCTGCTGTTCTGAGTAAGGTAGATAATGGCAAGAAACTGTCTTTTGAGGTTGTCCAGATTCACTTGAAAACGGGAAGCCTTTCTGTTTTGGGGATTGTTGATAGGCTTTTTGATAGGCCTGCGTTGCCTTCTTGGGCTGTGATGTTGCTACTCCATAGCGCTCTTGTTGCGAATGACTTGAAGACTGCTCTTGAGGTGTGCGGCCGAACCAACAATCTCCCACAGGTGTTTAGCATGCTGAGGAAACGCCTGAAGGTTGTAGGGCAAGAGCAGGAAGCATTTCTGGAACGCCTTTCTGCGTCACTTGGCACAGCCTCGAAGGCATGAGAGTGCTTTCAAGGCGGTTGAGGTTCATAGATGCATGGAGGATCTGTGCTTCTTGGATCCCTGCGTCGCGCTGATGCGATGACTGTGCAACGTCTTTGGCTCGCCCAATGAGGGAACTCTACTGGCCAAGATAGGGGGCAATAAGGCCCCTCAAATTCCATTGGGGAGGACCAGCGCTTAGCAGTCTGCTCTTCGGGCGAGAGAACTGCCAGGACATCTGGTCTTGGCAGAAATCAAGGGACCAGACGCTGCGTTGGACCACTCTCTGTGTGCAACTCCCTTATGGACACAACATCTGCTGAGTTTTCTCTCTCGAGAGATAGAAAACAGGGGGCATTCATTCCGTCTGCTCCTGTCTTCCCAATCACATCCATCCAAGTCACACGTTCTAGGGAGTTCATACAAGCTTCCCTGAATCACCATGAGTCCCTGATGTCGTTTCCAGAATGTCTCCAAGACTAGAGGGGACTTCGGGTGACAGATAGGACTGCCGAGGACTTGTTTGTGGATTCGAAGTGCCCGGATTTACTCGCGATTTAGCGAAAGGCGTCCGCCGTCGCGGGTTTGGGGCACCCCGTGTGTCCACGGGTTCAAATCCTGTCTCCTCGACCAAACGATGAAGCAGGCTGGAGATCTTCGGATCTTCAGCCCGTTTTCATTTTTGGGCCACGCTCCTCGGAGCCGCCTTCGAGCCTCAAACCTCGAAGAACTCGGTGTTCGGCGCAGCGTCCCGGTAGGGCTCCAGGTCCTCGGCGATGTCATTCGGGAGCAGCCGCAGCGCCTCCTCGCGGAAGGCGGCGAAGTCGCCGCTGGAGATCGCGGCCCCCAGCGACGACTCCAGGAGGGCGTACTGGTCGACCTGCTCGAACGCCGACAGCGCGTTGCCGTTCTCCTGGATGAACTCGAACGCCGCGTCCCCGCCCAATCCAAACGCGGCGAGCGCTCCTTCGCCGACTCCACTGTCGCAGCCAGGGCCGGGCTCTCCTCCTCCAGCCCCGGCTCCGCCCCCGCTTGAGGGAACGTGGAGTGGGTGGGCTTCCTCACGTCGGCGGGCCGGCTCGAAATCACGCAGGGCACGACGACCTACGGCGTGGACAAGACAGCGGGCGGCGTGCAGGCCATCCGGACGGCGTTGGCGGTGGGGACGCCGACCTTCCGGCTGAAGCGCTGAGCACCACCCTGTCAGCGCCCGACAGGTTGGGGAAAGGCGCGCAGGAACTGCGCGTCCTTCCAATCCCAGACGCGCGAGGGATTCCTGTCCACGTTCACCGGGAAGGAGTTCCAGTTGTGCACATCAGGTGTAGCGCGCGGACCTCAAGCTGTGGTGGACACTCCCCGTTCCGCCACGGCGCAGGAGCCTGGAAACCGCCCCCTGCACACTCCGAGCGTTAGCGTGAATGGCCCATGGCATATGCCTTGCCAACGGGCTGCGGATGCCCCATCGAAAGCTCCCTCCTCCAGGGCTGGCCACCGCGCGAGACGCGTGCGCGCTGCTGTGGCTCCTCCCGTTCCTTTTCTGGCTGGGCTGCTCCGGCAATATCGGGCCCGCGGGACCCACTCCGAATGGCGGGGATGCCGGCTGCGTCGAGCCCCCACCCGAGGATGGCTCCGACGCGGGCGTGCCGGCCGACGTGCTCGTCCCCAGCCGCCTGCTGCGGCGCAGCGCGCTGGCGCTGAGAGGCGAGCCTCCGACGGATGAAGAGTACGCCGCGCTGGAGGCCGCCGGGACCGAGGCAGCGCAGCGCGCCTACGTCTCCGCCTTCGTGGACCGGACGCTCCAGGAGCCCACCTTCTACCGGACCCTGTTCGAGACGGCGCGCGACTGGTTCAACATCCCGCCCGTGGGGCCGACGGCGGATCCGCCGGAGTATGGCCTGCAGCAGCAGCGCTCCATTGTCCGGTGCCCCGAGGGCACGCCGAAGGCTGGAGCGTGGAAGTACTTCCGCGACGACAAGGATGCCTGTCACGGCCTGAAGCCGGATGGCACGCCCGCGGAGGAGCGCACCCTCGAGCCGTGGTGGGCCCCGGGCGCTACGACGGTGCTGGTGGGCTTCGCGGCGAGCGTGTCGCCCACGGGGCAGACCTACGACGCGAGCGGCTTCCCGGTGACGGTGAACTGCGCCACCGCGGGCCCCGTCGCGAACTGTGGCTGCGGGCCCGCCGCCGCGCGCTGCCACGCCGACACGGGGAGCTATCCGGGCTGGGAGGACTACGGGCTTCACAGTCCACAAGGGCAGCGGCGACTCGTCGCCGAGGAACCCGCCCGACTGTTCGCGCACCTCGGTTGGCACGACCGGCCGATGACGGACCTCATCCTCGGCAACTACTCCGTGGGCCCCACGCGCCTGCAGGCCGCCTACGTCATGCAGGGCCTCGCCGGCGAGCTGACGTACCTGCTCGAGGACGACTCCTGGTGGAGACCGTCGCGCTTCGCCAGCGCACCGGTCGACCCCGACCACCGCCAGGGCGACCCGACGGCCTGGCGCGAGTACTCCGTGCCGGCCCGCAACCCCTTCTTCCTGGAGGAGCGGGACTACCGGTACGATCCGCGCACGCAGTCCACGGCCATGAAGGGTATCCCCGCCGCGGGCATGCTCACCAGCCTCGGCTTCCTCAGCGCCTATCCCCGCGAGCGCGTGCGCGGCGCGCGGGCGCTGGAGATGCTGGCCTGCGAGGAGCTCTCCCCGCCGCAGGGGCAGGAGTTCAACGAGTACAAGAGGGACCCGGGCACGGAGGGGACCTGCCAGCACTGCCACCGCCGGTTGGACCCCGCGGCCATCCACTTCAAGCGCTTCGCGAAGGTGGGGCACGGCTTCGAGGGCCATGGCGCGACCTACCCGATGCCGGGTGTGGGCAAGGTGTGGCACTGGCCCGCGCGGTGGCGCACCGGCGAGTACCCCTATCACTCGGACCCGTTCAGCCACTGGAACCGCTGGTACATGCCGGACACGCTGCTGACACCCGTCACGCAGGCCCAGGCCGACGCGAATCCGGAGGCCGTCTTCATCGACTTCCTCCCGGCGGAGCAGACCCTGCTGGGCCAGACGAGTGACGGGACGGTGGGGCCGCTGGGTTTCGCCAAGCTCATCGTCGCCTCGGGCTCGTTCGACCGGTGTGTCGTGCGTCACCTGCACGCGCAGGTGATGGGGCGGGACATCGACCCGGCGAAGGAGGCGGGCTACCTGGAGGACCAGGTGGCGCGCTTCATCTCCGGGGGCCGCAAGGCCCGCCCGTACATCAAGGCACTCACGCAGTCGGACCTCTTCCAGAGGGGGCGCTGACATGAACCGCTACGCATGGCTCCTCGTACTCCCCTGGATGGCCGCCTGTAGCTCGGAGGTGACGCTGTCCACCCCCCGCTCCCAGACACAGTCGGCGTGCGGCACGCCGGCGACCTCGGAGACCCTGCGCGTCATGGAGGGCCTCAAACCGCACTGCGAGGGCTGCCATGCGCAGGGCGCGCGCGGCTACTTCGCCTCCGTGGAGGCCTTCCAGGGCCTGCTCGTCGCGGATGCGCGGCTGGTGAAGGCCGGCGACCCCGACGGAAGCGAGCTGCTGCGGCTGCTGGAGGGCCGGGGAACCGGCGCCTTCAAGCAGATGCCCATCGGCCAGAAGACCTACGCGCAGCTCGTCTCGGAGGGCACCGCGAAGCTCTCCGTGGAGGCGGTGCGAACCTGGATTCAAGGGCTCGGCACGCAGCAGCGTGATGCCCGGCCGGACCGCGACGCCCCGCGCATCACCCGCATGAGCGCGGACCAGATGCAGCGCGCGCTCTACCAGCAGCTCGGGCTGGGGTACGACGACTTCTTCGTCAACGCGAAGGAGTTCGGCTTCGACATGGCGGAGTCCCGGGGCGAGGAGTACCTCCCGCTCCAGTCGCCGGACGCCATCCCCGCTCCCCGGCAGTACATCAGCGGCGAGCGCTACCATGGGCTGGGTGGAGGCTCGGTGATGAACCAGGTCTCCGCGGACCGGACCCCTTCGCCCACGCTGGCCCTGACGCTGACGCAGGTCTCCCAGCGCTGGTGCCGCAGGGCCCTGGCCCGGCAGGACAACACGGCGCTGTTCCCGAATGGCGCGGCGCGCACGGCGGACCCGGCCGACGTCAAGGCCACGCTGAAGCGCTGGTCGCTCCACTTCCTGGGAGAGCGCTTCACCGACGCGCAGGTGGACGAGCTGTACACGGACGTCTTCGTGCCGCTCGCGACGCCGACTGACACCGAGCCCGCCTACGTGGGGGTCTGCTCGTACTTCATCCGCCACCCGCACTGGATCTTCTACTGAGGCCCGCCATGAAGCTCTCTCGTCGCAATCTCTTCCAAGCGGCCTTCGGGGCCGCGCACGTCGGGCTGCTGGCGCGGTATGGCCTGCCGTCGGCGATGGCGCAGTCGGCGTCGGGCCGGCCCACGAAGATGCTGGCCATCTGGCTGGTGGGCGGACTCCATTGGGAGTCCTTCTTCGCGCCGATGACCCGCGCGGGCATCCAGAAGTTCATCCCTCCCGCGCAGGGAGGCAACTACGCCTACGGGTACAACCCCGAGCAGGTGGAGCACCTGGACCGCTCTCCGGTGGACCTGATGTCCCCCGGGCCCGCGCGCAAGCTGCGCGTGCCCGTCTACTGGAACTGCTCCAATCCCGCGGACAGGAACGGGAACAACCCCGTCGTCGGCAACGCCCAGGTCTACCGCCCGGAGGGGTACGTGTGGGCCAACCCGGCCTACAAGCTCTACGAGAAGGCGGTGCTGCTGGTGGGCGCGGACCAGGGGACGGCGGCGCACGCGAGCGGCCTCATCGCGAGCATGTCCGGTGTCGCCGGCTCCACCTTCCGGGCTCCGTCGGTGCAGGCCGTCGTGGCCAACGCGATGGCGTCACGCTTCCCGGACCGGCCCCTGCCCAATGTCGCCCTGGGGGGGCCGCTGCCGATGGCGCTCGGGCTGCCCGCGCTGGCGAACCCGACGCTGCTCTCCTCCAGCGCGAGCGTGGAGCCCACGCTCTCCGACCGGCGAGACGGCACGTGGCACGGCCTGCGCGCGCGCAAGGACGAGCCGGACCTCGCCTTCGATGGCACGCCCATGTCCGGCTCGGTTCCCGCGACGGCGGTGGACTCGGCCCTGCTCAAGGCGGTGCGCCGCGAGCGAGGCACCTCCAGCGCCGGAACGGACGGGTACCTGGAGCAGCTCTACGACACGTACAAGGGCGCCAGTCGCACGATTCGCCGGGACATGCTGTCGGTGCTGGAGAAGACGCCCGCCTGGGAGAAGCTCAAGGCCGACCCCGCGTATCCCGAGGACTGGATGGCCTGCACCGGCTATGCGGATGCCTGCGGCACGATGCCGTCGATGGGGGACTATGCGTTCGCGCTCCAGTTGCTGAAGTCCGACCTGGTGTCGACCGTCAACCTGCGGGCAACGAGCATCGAGGGCTTCACCTTCGACTCCCACTTCGTCAACGGCCAGATCGTGCATGCCCAGTACCTGCGCATCGCCCTGGAGATGGTGGGGCGCATGTGCCTGGAGATGAGCCTGACGCCGAGCCGCTCGGACCCGTCGCGTTCGCTGCTGGATGAGACGCTCGTGTACGTCTACAGCGACTTCGGGCGGACGTTCCCCAAGGTGGGCAGCGACCACCACCCCGCGACGTGTGCCCTCCTGGTGGGAGGCGGCATCCAGGGGAACCAGATGATCGGCGGCTACGACGAGAGGATGGACGGCTCGCCCATGGGCATTCCGGTGAGGCTCGTCGAGGAGTCCGGGGACATCGCGACGCGGACGCCGACCTCGCAGGACGTCGCGGCGACGGTGCTCCGCGCCTATGGGCTCGTGCCCGGAAAGGACTTCTTCATCCCGGGCGGCTACGGCGTCTTCGACGGCGTCGTGAGGAGCTGAGTCAGTACCGCGGTGCCCCCCAACAGGACTGGACACAGATGCCCCCTCCCTCGCTCGTTCGAAGCCTTGTCCTCGGTGTGTTGATTCTGGGCTCAGCCGGCTGTTCCGGCGGTTCCACTTCGTCGAATGACGGCGGAGTTGTCGCGGAAGCGGATGCGGGAACCGACGCAGGTGTCGACGCAGGTGCCGACGCAGGTGCCGGCGCCTGCGCTCCGAGGCGCGCGCTGCCCGCCGCGCCCACGCAACTCGTCGCGGCGAGCGTCTCCGCCTTCGAAGTCTCCCTGACGTGGGCGCCGTCGACGACCGCCTCGGTCAAGCGCTACCGCGTGTTGCTGGGGGCGGGGCAGGTCGGACAGGTCGAGCGGCCAGCCTTCGCCCACCGCCCGGTCGTCCCGGGCGAGACGTACACGTACACCGTCACGGCGCTCACCGACGAAGGGGGAGAGAGTCTTCCGTCCAATCCGGTGACGGTGACGATTCCGGACCCACCCCCCGATGCGCTCTCCGAGTTGGCGCCGGGGCACTGGTACGAGTTCCCGAATTCGAACCTGCGGGCCGCGGCCCTCTCCCCCGCGATGCATCCGTGGCTCGGCTGGGGCGAGGGCATCAGCGGAATCATGAACGACTGGTCGAGTGGTGCCCTCGACACCCAACGCGACCGGCTCTACATCACCGGCGGCGGGCACAACGGTTACTACGGCAACGAAATCTACGGCTTCGATCTGCGGACGGGCGCGTGGACCCGCCTGACCGACCCGGATCCGGTGAGCCCCGGAGCGGAGTGTCCCGACCGGGCGCTGGGCGTCAATTGCGCCATCCACACCTACGATGGGCTCGAATACCTGCCTCCGCCCTTCGACCGGTTCCTCGCGATCGGTTGGGATGGCTGGCCTCAGACAGCGCTCAACCTCGACACCCGGCGCTGGGAGAATCATCCCGAGCTGCCACAGCTCGGGACGCGCACCGGCGCCAACTCCGCCTACGATCCCAACACCCGCGTCCTCTGGTACCACTCCGGCGCGGAGGCGGTGTCGGTCTGGGATCCCGCCACCGGCAGGTGGACCATCCGCGGTGAGGCGGACCAACTCGGCTATTACAAGAACGCGGTCGTCGATCCCCGGCGCAAGCTGTACGTCGAGGTCGGTCAGGGCTCCACCGACACCTGGACCATCGACGCGCTGGGGAAGTTCGTTCCGAAGCGCACGCGGCTGGCGACCACGGGCGCGCGGGAGATTGAAGCGGTGGGAAATCCCGGCGTCGACTACGACCCGGTGACCGATCAGCTCGTGGCATGGAACGGGGGCGGGGACATCTACACGCTGAACCTCGACACCCGCGTCTGGACGAAGCGTGCGGCGCTGGGCACGGTGGTGCCCGGACCGGCCAACATGAACGGGACGTTCGGGCGGTTCCGCTACGTGCCGAGCCTGAATGTCTTCGTGGTGGTCAATACCGTCGACACCCATGTCTTCGTCTACCGGCTCGATCCGAGACCTGCTCGCCTGTTGCGGCGCATCGACGTGACGGCGCCTGACGCGAAGGTCGAGGCGAACTCGACCGGCAAGCTGGGAGTGACGGCGGTGTTCCAGGACGGAACCTCGGTCGTCCCCACCTCGGGAATCACGTTCAGCTCGCTCGACCCGGAGGTGGCGACCCTGGATGAGGACGGCACCTTCCGGGCAATCAACCCGGGCCGGGCCCGGCTGCAGGCCAGCTACACCGACCCCCTCACCCGGCGCGGGCTGGTGGGCGCCCGGGTCATCGAAGTGGTGCCGATGACGGGCGACGTCGTGCTCGATGCGTTGACGATTCAGCCATCGTCGGCGCTCACGGTGGCTCGCGGCGGGACGGCGGGCCTCACGGCCGTCGGCTCCTACCACCGCGGCGCCGACCTCTTCACCCGCGACGTCACCTGCGAGGCCACCTGGAGCTCCGACGGCGCGTCGATCGCCACGGTGGCCGACGGCACGGTCAGGGGCGTGTCGGAGGGAACGACGACGCTCCACGCGAAGGTCGGGGCGGTGGATGCCCAGGCGACCCTCGAGGTCATCCCGCGAGCGACCCAGGAGCTGATCGCGCTGAACTTCCAGCCTCCTGGACCGCCGATGGTGACGGGCTGGGCGGTGGCCGACGACTCCGCCTTCAACGCGACCCGCGGTTGGGGCTGGCAGGACGCGGTCGGTCTCCAGACTCGAGGCGACCGCAAGGGCACCCAGGATGCGCGCTTGGCCAGCTTCGTGCTGACGATGCAGACCGGAGCAAGGTTCCGGCTCCAGGTTCCCGATGGCCGGTACCACGTGGCGGCGTCCGTGGGAGACAACAACTTCGGAGCGGGTCTCGCGAGCGTGGAGCTCGCGGGCTCGGGCATCGTCTACGGCGTCGGCACGGGTAACACATCGGGGGCCAGCATCGTCGAAGCCTCTGGCGGCAAGGGCCTCGTCTTCGACGTCGTGGGGCCCATCAACTGGCTCGCGGTGATGCGGGTCAACGGCATGGACTTCAACGAGGTGCTCGCCGCGGCGAAGACCTGGTAGAGGGCGAAGCGCCGGTAGAGGCCCGGGCCTACAGCACCGACGTTAGGGAAAGGCGCGCAGGAACTGCGCGTCCTTCCAATCCCAGACGCGCGAGAGATTCCTGTCCACGTTCACCGGGAAGGAGTTCCAGTTGTGCACGTCGTAGGAATGGGAGGCCCGCCAGTGGACGAACACGCTGAACACGGCCGTCACGACGAGCGCGCCCGCGAGGACGCGGTGCCGTGAGGGGGCCTCCAGCACCGACTGCACGGGGAACGCGATGAAGTAGACGAGGTAGGGCAGGACGTCAGTGAAGAAGCGCGGCCCGTTGGAGTGGCCGGCCCACCAGATGAAGAAGGAGGAGATGACCGCCCAGTGAAGGACGAAGATGAGGGCGAAGACGACCTCGTAGGGCTCCAGGCTGCGGCGGAGCCACCGCTGGACGAAGCCCACCACGCCCAGCACGAGGAACGGTGAGAAGGCGAAGAGGCCTCAAGTATAGGACGGCTAGGAGCCCTGTTGAGGTCGGCGGGCTGGTGAAGAGGGGCCAAGAAGGGCCGCTGGAGGGTGAGACGCGGGCTGGGCGCCGGGCCGGAGCAGAGGCTGTGCCGCGCGTCCTCAGGCCCTTGCGCGGGCAGGGCCCCTCTTTTCTCCAGCAGGCGCAGCACCCTGTGACGCACCACCCTCAGCAACCGCTCCACCTCTGCTTGCGTGGGTGGCGGCAACGCCTCGAAGCGCACGCCGTCCTCCCCCGGCACGAAGACGCCGTCCGGCACCAGCAAGTGGAAGTGCGGCGTCACCTGCAAGCGCCGAGCCGAAGAACTGGATGAAAGAGACGGCCCCGACCTGCCCATGACGGATGCCCTGCCTCCGCGCTCGCCGACGTTGTAGGGCGAACACCCCGCGCTCCTCCACCTGCCCCTCCCCAGCCACACCTCGTCAGGGCTCACGCTACGGAGGGGCTCCCACGGGCTTCCGTGGAGCCCCTGGCTGCTCGGGTGGTTCGAGGCGCGACCAGGACAGCGCGTCAGGAGGGGCGAACCCTGGACCGCTTCCCCGGCCTTGGTTCGGGACCAGGTGGCGGCAGCTTCCAGCCCCTCACGCCTCGCCCATGGAGGGGCTCAGTGAGCCCCTGGCTCCGTCTCCAAAATGTCTCCAGGACTGGAGGGGACTCCGGGTGACAGGTGGGACTGCCGAGGACTCACCCGTGGACTCGAAGTGACCGGATCCACTCACGATTCAGCGAAAGGCGTGCGCCGTCGCGGGTCTAGGGCATCCTTCGTCCACGGGTTCAAATCCTGTCTCCCCGACCATCATTCAAGAGGCGCGGAACCTTGGAGAAATCCTCGGGTCCGCGCCTTTCGTCTTTTCAGGGCCCGCGACCAGGCGACGCGGCCCACCCTGGCACCCCCTGTCCCCTCGACATAGCTCTTATTTCTCTACCTTCGCCGTAAAACACGATATTTCGGGAACATGAAAAAGCACTCCATCGCCCTTGTGTTGACGCTTCTGCTGACCAGCTCCGGAGCGGCCCTGGCCGCGGTGGTGTACGTCACGGGCAGCGGGCAGAGCTATGACTCCGGCACCGCGCTGGCGAATGCCCGCGCGGATGCCATCGCCAAGTGCACGGCGCAGGGCGGCACGCCCGTGGCGGAGGTGTACACCCACGTGTCCCGGGCCGCCCTGTGGCTGGCGTCCTCGGTCTGGTCGTGCGAGCAGCCCTGACAGGCGCCGCGCTTCACGCCGCCATGCAGGCGGTCCAAGTGAGTAGACGCAGGTGGCTCCGGGGCCACGCTCCCCGGAGCCGCCTTCGAGCCTCAGGCCTCGAAGAATGCGGTGTTCGGCGTCGCGTCCAGGTAGGGCTCCAGGTCCTCGGCGATGTCATCCGGTAGCAGCCGCAGCGCCTCCTCGCGGAAGGCGGAAAAGTCGCCGGAGGAGATCGCGGCCCCCAGCGATGACTCCGGGAGGGCGTACTGGTCGACCTGCTCGAACGCTGACAGCGCGTCGCCGTTCTCCTGGATGAACTCGAACGCCGCGTCCCCGCTCAGGCCAAACGCGGCGACCGTCTCGAAGAGGAATCGGGCGTCGCCCATCGGCTCGTAGCTCCCGAGGTCGTCGGAGAAGGCGAACAGCGGCGGCTCCGTCTGGGTGAGCAGCTCCCGGACCTGCAATGGCGACAGGCCCAGCGCCTGCATCCGCTCCCCGTAGCCGCTGCTCGTGTTCCCCACCAGCAACTGCACCTCCGCTTCCGACAGGCCGAGCGTGTCCTGGAGGATGTCGGTCACCTCGTCCAAGGAGAAGTCCTCGAGGTCGGGGCCCAGGTCGCCGTTCAGGAGGCCGCCCACCGTGCGGAGCGCCTCTCCCGCGACCGTGGCCACCACGTCGACCGCGGTCCCCGCCACCGGGACGAAGCCGGCGATGTCTCCCGCCAGCGACACCACCGAGCCGGCGAGGTTGAACACGTCGCCCGCGGAGACGCCGTCTCGCAGCGCCTGGACGTCCTGGTACGCCTGGATGGCGTCAGCGCCCAGCCCGAGCAGCGGGACGAACTTCGCGCCGAACTTCGCCGCGTCGGTGGCCGCACCCGTCTTGCCCAGGGTGTTGAGGATGCCGGAGGTCAGCTCGATTCCGTCGGCGGACGAGGTGAGGGTGTTCTTGAGGGCCTCCAGGTACTCGCCGTCCGCGAGCTGGGAGGGCAGGTCATAGAGGCCGAGGCCGAGGGTGGCGACCGCCAGCGACCTGCCCAGCGGCGACTCGTTGCCCCAGGCGTCCACCATCTCCTGCACCTGGTCCTGCGTGAAGGTGCCGGCGCGGATGTCCCGGATGTCCGTCAGCATCTGCTGGACGTCGCCGGGGATGTTCACGAGCGAGTGGCCCGTCTTCAGCCCCTTGACGAGGGAGCTGAACTCCTTCATCGCCACGTCGAAGCCGCCCTCGCCTGCCTCGGCGATGGCCTCCGCCTGAGCGTTCGGCACCGCCGGCGCGAGGATTTCATCGGACAGCTTCTGCTCGAAGTCGCTGCCGTACTCCTTGCGCAGCGCCTTGGCGAGCCCGGCGTCCTGGTTGATGCGCCCGGCGAACTGGAGGGCCTCATCCGCGTGGTCCGGCGTTTCCGCCAGGGACTTGTAGCCATCGAAGAGCGCCTTCTTCGCGCCCGGGTCTCCCTGCGCCGCGAGCGCCTCGAGTTCGGCGGTGCTGGCGGTGAGCGTCTCCGAGAGCGTGTCTCCCGCGGCGCGCGCGGCGTCGCGGATGTCCGCGTTGTCCTTCCGCTCCCAGAAGGCTTCCTTGTACGCCTCGATTTCCTCCGGCGTCAGCGCGGGCCCCAGCTGGGCGAGCTCCGTGTTGAGCCGCGTCTCCACCTGGGTCAGCTCTTCCGCCTTGGCTTCGTAGTCGGCGCGGACCTCGTTGATGGCATCCACCGACGTGTCGCGCACCGCATTGCCCGCCTCGACGCGGCCGAAGTCGTTGATCAGCTTCTCCCCCACCGCGGAGGAGAGCTTTCCTCCCACACCGTCCTTGGCCAGCTCGACCAGCGCGTCATCGAACCGCCCCAGCTGAGCCGAGCCCTGGGGCACCGCCTCGGAGAGTTTCTTCGCGACCGAGGTGGCCACCGCGTCCCGCCCGGCCTGGCCGGCGCGGCTGACCGTCGCGTCGAGGTCGCGGAGCACGTCCCGGTTCGTGTCGTGGTCGACACTGTCGTTCTTCACGCCGTTGGCGAGGTCCGTGGAGATGCGGTCGATGGTGGGCTGCGACGCGGCAATCAGCTTGTCGACCTGGGCAGGGTGGGTCAGGGCCTCGGTCTGCGCGCGGAGCTCGGCGGCGGCGGCCTTGGCCCCTCCGGACGTGTAGGCCGCCTCGATGGCACGCGATGCCTCACGCACGGTGGGCGCGCCGCCAGTGGCGGTAGGGGTCGGGGCTGGCGTCGCCGTCCCCTCCGGCCGGGCCGCGACGGTGGTGGCCACCGGCCTGGGAGTGGCGGGAGGGGTGAGCACCACGGGAGCCCGGACCGGCGCCTCGAACGTGCTCTGCCCGGTGAACCCGGCAGGCTTCTGGGCGGACTGCGGCGCCGGGGTCTCCTTCTTCGGGGGAGGAGGGGGCGGAGGAGGGGGAAGCAATCGCCTGAAAAGCCCGTCGATCATGGTCCGTGTTCCTTTGACCATGAGGTACGGCGGCCCCGCCGTGACGGTTACACGGGATTACCCACTCTTTTGAGTCCAGCGTCGACGCGAAGTGACCCGCGTCGGGACCTCGTGATGACGAAGAGCCCCTTTCCGGCCCGTGCAGGAAAGGGGCTTCTTGTTTCCCTCCGAGGCGCGGTGCCGTCGGCCTACTCGATGGTGGGCGCCTGACTCATGCCGGCAGTCGGGTCCGCGTGGGCCTGACCGAGCGCGCCACCGAGCAGCGAGCCGCCCGCGTTGCCAACGGCGCCGACCACGCCCGTCACCCCCTGGGCCACGCCCTGCACGCCCTGGGAGACCGCCTGCACGCCCTGGGTCGCGGCTTGCACCAGCTCCGTGATGCTGCTGATCACCGAGGTGATGCCCTCCAGCAGCTTGCCGATGCTCTCGGTCTTGCTGGAGCCGGCCGGCGAGAAGCCGTCCGTCTGGAGCGACTGCATCACCGGCGAGGAAGACATGGCGCCCGGCAGCTGGGCGCCGCCGAGCATCGAGGGCGGGGGCATGACGCCCGGCCCCTGGAGGCCGTCGAGCATCGCGGGCGGGGGCATGGCGCCCGGCCCCTGGAGGCCGTCGAGCATCGCGGGCGAGGGGGGCATGCCACCCGGCAGCTGGGCACCGCCGAGCATCGAGGGGGGCATTCCGCCCGGACCCTGGAGGCCGTTGATCAGCGAGCTCGTGGAGAGCAGGGCATCCGGCACCTGCATGGCGGAGTTGAAGAGGTCGGTCTTCGAGAACCGGGAGTCCGGCTTCTGGGGCGCGTTGGGCGAGTTCGGCTTGCCGTCCGGCTTCTGGGGCGCGTTGGGCGAGTTCGGCTTGGTGTCCGGCTTCAGCGTGGAGTTGGGCGAGTTCGGCTTGGTGTCCGGCTTCTGGGGCGCGTTGGGCGTGCTCGGCTTGGGTGCGCTCGGCTTGGCGGACGGGAGGTCCTGCGCGGGGGGACGGCGGATGGCGTTGGAGGAGCCGCGACCGGAGATCTTCATGGGGGAACTCGTTTCAGGAAGAAGAGGGTTGGAACCGCGTTCAGCGTTGAGTCCACCCATAGCAGCGGGCGTGCCAAGGCCCCGGAGGCCCGGGGGCACGCGCAATCCCTTGATCTTCCTTGAGCTTGAAGGCGCGCCAGCGTGGAGTCGCGTGGCGTGGCCTGGTGACCGCCGTCACTGCCTGATGTCTCCAGTCACCAGGCGCGGCCCGCGACCAGAGGGGGCATCACGATGGGGGCAGTGGCCGCGGGGTTGTGTCTGCTGGTGGCGCTGGGCGGAGACGCCCCGGACGCATGCGAAGGCGTCCGCCGTGCTGGGCGTCGGGTCGGTGTACAGCGTGAAGCCGTGCGTGCCCTGCGGCGGGCTCTTCGTGAAGTCGAGGAGCCCAGCGGATTGCCCTGCTTGTTGTGCGTGCCGGCGTGTCCGGGTTGGCCTGCGCCGCGGCTTCGGCGGAGAAGGGCCGGCCCGGGGACGCGTGGAGGTTCGTGTGGTGCGCGAGTTCGTTCGCCCAGGAGAAGCCGAAGAAGTCGTACGCCATCAGGGCCCCCGCGACCTCCTGACGCATCGAGGGCCCGGGCCGCGGCGGCTACCCCGTGGACTTCTGGACCGGGACAGGGCTTGGACGCGGGGGCGTGAGAGGGGGAGGCCGTGTCTCGGTGTTCGCCAGCCGCTCGAGAGGGCGGAGGAGCGACATGACGCCATGGCCCAACACGGGCAAGGCCACGGAGGGCTGGAGAACCGCCTCCAGCCCCGCGTGCAGGTGCAGGATCCGGTAGAACTGGCGATGGACGTGCGCGTCGGTCGACGTGCGCTCCATCAGCCGCAGGATGTACCAGTGCAGCAAGCCCAGTCCGAAGGGCCGCTTCCCGACGGCCTGCGGATACAGCAGGTCCATGCCCGTGCCCAACAGCCACGGGAGCCGGATGACTTCAGGCAGCCGCTCGCGGAAGCGCTGCGCCAGGCCCGAGAGCTCGCCTCGTTCAGCCTGCTCGCGAAGGCAGGTGTCCAGCAGCTCGGCGCCAAGCCCCGCCACCGACATGCCTTGCCCGTAGAGGGGGTTGAAGGCACACGCGGCGTCTCCCAGGATGACCAGCCCCTCTGGAAAGCGGGGCAGCTTCTCGTAGTGCCGCCACCGGCAGTCCTTCACCTTGTGCTGGGAGATGGGCCCTATCTGCGTGGCCTCTTTCAGATAGTTGTACAGGTCCGGACGCGTCAGTGAGCGCGCGTACTCGAGGAACCCCGCGTACTCAGTGGGCGCGTGCTCCCCGAAGTAGCCATTGAGGGTGACGAGCCACCGGCCTCCCTCAACGTGTGAGATGAAACCCGCGCGCCAGGCCTTGGGAGGACTTGGATAGAGGAAGAGCGCCTTCCATTCCTTCTGGAAGTGGGGCGGCGGCTCGTGCAGGCACGTCGTGTAGGAAAGGTCCACGATGACCTGCTCTTCCTCCGGGCGCGCGTAGCCGATGGCTTCCAACCACTGAGGCATCCGCGAGCCCCGGCCACTGGCATCCACGACGAGGTCCGCCTCCCACGACTCCTCGCCCTGGGGTGTCTTGACCCGGACGCCCGTGATGCGCCCCGTGCCCTTCTCGTCGCGGATGAGCCCTTCAATGGAGCAGCCCTCGCGCACCGCGACGTTGGGCCGCGCCTTCACCCGGCGCAGGACGTTCCACTCGAGCAGGGGCCGGGTGCACAGCAGCCCGGGGATGCCGCTGGTGTGGCGCAGCTTCCACACCCCGAAGTGGTGCCAGGCGAGGTCTCCACTCGAGTCGATGAACTCGGCGCCCTGGACCTGGAGCTGCTCGAACAGGTCCGGGAAGTACTTGTCGAGGATGCGCCGGCCCGTGTCCAACAGCACGTGGATGTGCGGCCCTTGCGGAACGCCTTTGCGCGCGGCGGGCCCCTCCACCCGGACATCCCGCTCCACCAGCGTCACCTTGTCGAAGTGGTCCGCGAGCACCCGCGCGCTCAGGAGCCCCGCCATGCTGCCGCCAATGACCACGGCGCTTCCGAATCTGCGTCCAGGGGTTTCCAAGTCCCAAGCCTCCACGGTTTCATGTCGTGGCGCCGCGGCTCAGAGGGGTCCGCCTTCCCCAGAGCCGCTCGCCACCGCCGGGGAGATTGCACCTCACCGGTCTGACATGCCCTCTCGGCCCCGGGGCTCGAAAGCTTCACCGCCACCCTGGAGGAATGGAGATCCAAGGAAACCCAGTGACGGTCGAGCGCGGACGCCGCAGCTCGGCCAGCGCGGCTCGTCGAGCCAGGCGACGGAGCCGTGCGCGAAGCAATCGCCGGGGCCAGGGCGCGAACAGCGGGTGCCCGGGGAGCTCGGGGCGAGGCGCCTTGCGCGCGCAGGGCACGCAGGTCTCGGCGGCGTCGCTCCAGCGCGGGTGCTCGCGCACGAAGGTCGGCCATGGGGTCTTCTTCTGCGCGCGGCTCTGCTCGGCCTTGGGCACATCGGTGGCCGCGGGCGCGACGACGAGCGGCGTCACCATCACCGCCTTGGGCACGCCCTTGTAGCCCGGCGCGATGCCGTGCACCTCGACCCGGGTGCCGACCGAGGGGTTCACGGCGAAGCTCTTGAGCGAAGTGCCGCCGAAGCGCACCCGCCCGCCTTCGTCGAGCTCGCGGGTGTCAGCGCACCATTCCCAAGTGCGCCTTCTTGTGGAAGTCGAGCAGCGCCTTCTGCCCCGTCGCGCTCTTGATGTATTGCTGGATCTCCGCGCCGATGAGCAGGTCGTGAGCGTCCACGACCTTCTTGCCGTAGTCGTTCACGACATAGTTCCGCTGGCCGTTGCCATCGATATGCACGTCTTCGATGGACTCGATCAACATCCAGCGGACCTTCGAGTGGAGACCGAGGACCGTCTTCACCAGGCTCGTGTACTTGACCGTGTTCCGCTTGTCGTAGCCGCTGTAGTTGATCAAGTCCTGCATGATCGCCTGGAGCTCTTGCTCGCTGGGCACCGGCCCTGTCGGCTCCTCCTGCCAGTCCTCGTCATAGCCAAGCTTGTCGCACAGGTACTGGACGAAGCCGGTGTTGTGCATGAGGCCCCAGGTCACCAGACACGTCTGGGCGTCGTTGTTGTTCTTGGCCAGGTCGCCCTGCATGAAGGGCTCGAAGAAGAAGACGATGGTCGTCCCCAACCGGGTGATGAGCGGCTGGAAGTACTGGCCGATGCTGCTTGAGAGCGTGACGCCGAAGGGGCTCGCGACCTCGTGGGACCACAGATGCTTGTAGGGCTCCTGGACCTTCTGGAGGACTTTATAGAAGTGGTCGTTGAGCAGCGTGTCGCCGATGTCGCGGAGGATGATGGCCTTCGCATCCGTGCTGGCGTTGTAGCCGCCCTTGTCCCGAGGGAAGGCGATGAGCATGTTCTGCGAGTTCGCGGTCATGTGTTGCAGGCCGAAGAGCACGAGCATCTCCGCCTTCGCGCGCCCCAGCTTCTCCGCGAAGTTCTTTCCCCAGAAGTCCTTCCAGGAGAAGTCCGTCTTGTGGGCCCACCGCTTCGCGAACGTCTTTCCCGAGGTGGGGATGGAGAGCGCCGGGAACCAGATCTCCCCATCCATGCTTCCAAGCTCACGGACCTGGAACCCGTCCCAGCGGTCGGCGTCCACGCCATTGCCGGACAGGTCCTGCTTGCCCAGGTACATCTGAACGCAGAGGACCTCGAGCTGATACCGCGTCTCCAGTGAGTAGTGTTTGTACTTCGAGGTCATCTCCGAGATGAGATCCGACCGGAGCATCGCGTGGGCGCTGTTCTCCTCGAGCAGATCCTTGCTGGTGGAGGTCTGGTCCTTGAGCCCCACGTACTGCACGCCGGTCTTGATGGAGTAGAGCTTGTGGCCGCGGCGCGGTGCCTGCTCGTGCCCCTTCAGGAACGTATGGGTCCGCCGCTTGCCCGGATTCACGCCCCAGACCTGTCGCTTCCACGCGAGCCGGTTGTCGCCCCCGCGGACATAGGGGCGGAAGTCCCAGCTCTTCTCGCGGTCATCGCCGTACGCGTGGACGTCGTCCACGTCGACGCCGTCCTTGGGAACGGCGACGATTCCGCTGCGAGAGGCCGTGGCCCAGCGGACGAGCGTTGCCGTGAGCCGCTGGGCTCCTCGAACCACCATCGCCGGATCGGTGCGAAGGTCGGTGCCCATGGCCCGGCTGTTCTCGGAGTTGTCGTCGTAGTTGTACGGGAACACCACGTACATCCCCGGCGTGGCCTGGCCCTTCGGAGCGACGACACGGCCGTTCTTGACCTCCAGCGCGGGCAGGAACGTCTGGATGAGGCCTGTGTCAGCGCTGTAGTCGTGGCTCTTGAGGGTGAAGATCTTGATCCACCCCGCGCCGATGCACCCCTCCTCGCCGTGCTGCGCTCCGACGGCGCCATTGGGATTCCCCTCCCGGATGAGGAGGTTCAGGTCGGCGCGCCACAGGCCCAGGGAATGAGCCTCGTCGCCTCGCTTGTAATCGTCGGAGGGGTTTCCGCGCGTCTCCCACCCGAGCCGATTTCACGGCAGAAGTAGAGGGTGCGCAGAGAGCCGTGTGGCCCCCTGCGTTGATTACATTCTCAGCGCGGCTCCCAGCCATTCTCGGTGCAAGCCGGCGTTGGCAGGACTGGCGCTCAGGAAGACGGACGCGACAGCGAGAGAAGCCAGGATTCGCGTTGCCATTGATTGCTCCCTGGATGGACTGGATACCCGCCCGTCTCGCCTCAGGTCACGGGGTGTAGAGCTCCGTGGAGGCGAGCCCCAGGCCCGAGCTGTTGGTGCCGCCCACCGCCAGCACCTTGCCCGACGGCAGGACGGTGGCGCCGTGGTCGAAGCGGGCCGTGGACATCGGCGCGGCGGAGCTCCAACTGGCGAGTGCCTGGCGCGCGGTGCCCACCTCGATGGCGGAGGAGGGCACCGTCGGCGCCGCGTCGTCGGACGGGCCGGGACCGCAGGCCGCGCTGGTGAGCAGCAATACGATGGATGAGAAGGTGGATGCGAAGGAGCGCGTCATGGATTGTCCCCCTTTGAGCGAAGCCCTGCCATGGCAGGATGACCCTGGTCATGTCCGGGCGTGGTCGCCAGCTCGCGCGAAGGTGGACGCCTTTCCACCTCCTTCACGGGTCGGCGGCGCGCGTCCTTGTCACCGGCAACCCTAGCGTCCGGATGGCTCGCCGCGCGCGGGTGGCGCGAACGACGGCAAGGCGAACCTGGGAACGGGCAGCGTCACCTCGACCGGGAGGCCGACCTGCTTGCCCGTCTTGAGGAACTCGTAGAGCGCCTTCCTCACGGCCGGTTCCTCGCGGAGTTGATAGAACGCGCCATCGTGGCCGGCTCGGTGGACGAGGATGGCGTGGCCGTTCGGAAAATACGGCAGCAGGCCGAGGGTGTTCTCGACAGGCGTCGAGGTATCCCAGTCGCCGTTCACGAACACGACCGGAATCGCACTCTCGACCGGCGCCCTCAATGCGTCGCCCATGTCGCGGGTGGGCCAATCGGACGCGGAGGCGATGTTCGACTCGAAGTTCCAGGTCCCCAGAAACTCGACGGCCGGGTCGGTCCGCAGCTGATGCTCACGCGCGGCGGTGGTGCCCAGGCTGCTGTCGGCCAGGGGGCCAATCAGCTTCGTCTTGCCCGCCTGACGCTGCTCGATGACCTCGCGCGCCCAGGCCTCGTAATGCCCATGATAGAGCGACAGGATGAAGGCCGGCCATTGCTCGCCCTCCGCCGTATGTGAAGTCAATGCCAGTTGAAGGTCTTCCACTCCCAACACGACGGCCCGCATCTGTCCGGCGTCGTCGCGGACCTGGACCCGGACCGGTGCTTCCGCGAAGCGCTGACGGAGGGCTCGGACCGCCTCCATCATTCCGCCCGATGGCAGATAGGGCGCGAGCCCCGAATCGCGGTCGGCGTCGTAGGCGATTCGCTGCAATGCCGCGAACACATGTGATGGCATGTCATAGCCGTTGTTCAATGGCTCCACACACGCAAGCACGGCACGCGCGACGCTCTGGGGGTGGAGCCGCATCACCGCCAGGCTCCACTGCGAGCCAAAGCTGCCGCCGAACAAGCTGATTTTCTTGTAGCCGAGCGCGCGGCGCAGGTCATCCACGTCGGCGGCGAACTCGGTGATGTCATAACCGGACAGGTCTTTTTCGGAGTTCTCCGCAATGGCTTTCCTGGCCAATGCGCGCATGGCCAATGCCTCCGTGCGCACCGAACCGGGTTGTTCCAAGGGCAGGGCTTCGCTCATCACT
This sequence comes from Corallococcus sp. M7, assembly GCF_054512695.1. Classification (NCBI taxonomy): domain Bacteria; kingdom Pseudomonadati; phylum Myxococcota; class Myxococcia; order Myxococcales; family Myxococcaceae; genus Corallococcus; species Corallococcus sp. M7. The sequence goes on along the minus strand of NZ_CM137252.1, from coordinate 8,574,169 downwards.
TCGAGCATTTCTCCGCGGCGCGTATAGCCGCGCTGTTCGATCACGACCAGGTCGCCCACCGCGCCGAAGCTCAACCAGTGCTGCAGGCGGCCTTGTGTCCGGGTGGCCGCGTCGTCGTCACTGAATGCGCCAAGCACGCTCAGTCCGGGACCTCCCGGCAGCCAGAACACCGGAGGCGCGCCAGTGGGATGGGGCGCCTTGATGCGGGCGAAACCAACGCTGATGAGGCGGCTCCCGGGTTTTGTCCGGTTCTCGGGCACGAACAGCGTGCCGACCTCGTAGACCCCGCTGGAGCCCGACTCCGTCTTGATGGCGACGCGCTCGATGACGACGTCACCTGGCTTGTGCTGGGCAGCGGCGGCCGCCGGCATTGCAAGCAACAACCAGGGCAGCACGCGTAGCGACAGCGGCATCCGGGTGGGAGAGAGCATATGGGGAACCGTACTTGGAGGGGGCAACCACGCCTGCGCCAAACCCGCTCCAAGGTGAATTCACCCTGTGTGAATCTATTCCCGACATGCGGTCGAAGCGGTCGAGTTCGCCAACAATCCGTGACGTCCCATGGTCACCGCAGTGCCACCAGGCGCGGGGCCGCGAAGAGGACAGCGGCCCCACGCGTGAGGGACTACTTGCCCTTCAGCGCTGCCAGGAGCCGGTCCGCCTGCTCGCGGATGTGCTTGTCATTGCTGGCCTGGGCCTTCTGCGCGTGCGTGCGGGCCTGGGCCTTGTCTGTGTCCGCCAGCGCCAGGGCCTGGTTGAGGTGCAGCCCCGCGTCGTCCGGGTGCGCCTTGAGCGCTGGAGCCAGCACCGTGCGGGCGTTGGCCGCGCCCCCGGGCTTCGACATCAGCAGCACGGCCAGGTCATTCGCCGCGCCCACGTCGGACGGGTCGCTGGCGTGGGCGGCCTCCAGCAGCTTCTGGGCCTCCGCGTCGTCGCCCATCCGCCGGCGCACCTTGGCCAGCGCGATGCGCACCATGGTGTTGTCCGGCACCTTGGCCAGGGCCTCGCGCAGGATGCGGTCCGCGTCCGCGTCCTTGCCGGCCACGAAGGACGCCAGCCCGTGCAGATAGATGGCGTCCGCGTTGTCCGGCTGCTGGAGACGGATGTCGATGGCGGCCTTGATGGCCGGCTCGGGCGCACCCGCCACGAAGCACAGCGTGGCGAACTCCCGGATGAGGGCCGTTTCGCGAGGGCTGCGCAGGATGGCCTTCTGGAGCGTCTGGAGCGCCGCTCCCACCTGGTCCTTGAGCACCTGCACCCGCGCGGCCAATAGCAGCGGCAGGTGTTCGGTGCGGCTGGCCTCCGCCGCATCCAGATAGCGCTTCAAGGCGCGGTCGAGTTGCTTGTCTCCCTGGAGCGCCATGCCCAGGTACGTCAGCGTCTGGGCGTTGCCCGGCTGCAGGGCGAGCGCCTTCTCCAGCGCTGCGATGGCGGCGGGATACTGATGATGCGCCAGCAGCGCGCGGCCGTGGTTGACGACCTCGAAGAAGCCCGCCTTGGGCTGGGCCGCGAGCGCCTCCAACACCGCGAGCTGCCTCGCGTCACCCGCTTCCGCGTCGAGCCGCGCCAGGTGGCTCAGCGCCTCGGGGTGGGTGGGGTGCTGGGCCACGAGCCGCTGGAGCACCTCGCGCGCGGCGGGTTCGTCATGCTGCGCGAGGCGCAATCGCGCGAGCCCGAGCAGGGCGGCCGCGTCCTTCGGGTCCTGCTTGAGGGCGCGCTCGAATTCGATGGCGGCGTCCTTGAGGAGGCCCTGCTTCATCAAACGCGCCGCGGAGGATGCCTGTTTGGAGACGGCCATGGGGCGTGAGGATAGCCCAGCCCTGGGAGGGCCGGGCAGTCTCGCGGGTGCCTACCCGAGGCCCACCCAGCCCCCGACCGTGCTGAGCCCGTCCTTCACGCCGCCGGCCACGTCGCCCAGGACATCCACCGCGCCGTTGAACACGTCGCCGGCCGCGTCCGCCACCGCGCCGCCCGCGTTGATGGCGCCCTCGGCGATGTTCTCCAGCACCTCGCCACCGGCCGCGGCGGCCGTCTCGCCGACCGCCTTGAGGATGTTGCCGGGATTGACGGAGCCCTCCACCTCGACGCCCAGGTCCAGGCCGGCCGTGGCCTCCACGCCGACGTCGAACTCCAGGTTGCCGCCGTCCAGGCCGATGTCCGCGTGGGCGTCGCCGCTCACGCCGGCGCTGGCGCTGGCGGTGATGCTGGCGGAGGCCAGGGAGTCACCCTCGTGCTTCAGCTCGATGCCACCCGTGAGGCTGGCCTGCGCGCCCGCGAAGCCGGAGGCGGCGGCGTTGAGGGACACGTTGCCGTCGGTGCCGACGTGCAGGTCCAGGTCGATGGAGCCCTCGGCGCCAATCTTGCCCAGCGCCTCCAGGTCCAGCTCGACGGAGTACTCCTCGCCGGCGATCTCGAACTCCACCGTCTTGGTGGCGCTGGCGCCCGCTTCCACCAGGTTGGCGGACACGTCCACCTGCACGTTCACGTCGATGCCGGACAGGCCGATGTCCGCGTCCACGGACGCGTCCGCGCTGAACGTCGGGCCCTGGACGTAGGCGTTGGTGTTGATGCCGCCGGGGCCGGTGCCGTTGACCTCGGCGCGCGAGCCGCCCGCCTCGAAGCTGGACTCGCCGCTCAGCACGTTGCGCGACGGCGTCTGAACATTGCCCTGCGTCTGGGTGGAGACGTTCGGCTGCGTCCCGGGCTGCTGCTGCTGAGTCGTCGCCGGCTTCGTCGGGGGCGGCGCGACGGGCTTCGGGGGCGGCGGGGGCGGCGGAAGCGGGCGGTAGCCGATGGGCAGGGACATGGTCGGACTCCGGAGATCGATGGGAACGGCGCCCGGAATGGCGACCGTTTTTTCCCATTCTCCCCAACCCCGTCCGGAAGTTTCCGCACCCCCATTACTTTGTAAGAAATTCCTGGTCGGATTCCGGTGGAGTGGGATGAATGGGTACATTTTGACGGGAACGTTTCATCTCGGCGCCCGGGAGGTGGAACGTCGCGTCAAAATCCAGAGGGGATGGTGGCGTGCCTGACTCCGCCCGGGCGTTGTCCTGAACGGACAAACCTCATGGCCGGAATGTTGAGAGGGGCGGGCGACTCTCGGTCGTTGAGAGCGCCTCCAGCCCCTTCCAGGTGTCGCAAGGAGGGATACGCGGCAGGGCGGAGTCCGGTTACAGGCTCCCCAAGTGTGCCTCACCGCGTCGCGCACCCACTGCCGCTGGCACGTACCTCGAGCAGCCCCTTGCGCATCTCGGTAGCGCGAACGGGAGTGGCGGTTGGCCGACGGATGATCCGCTCGGCCACGGCGAGATTGATGACCCAGCCGGCGCCCAACAGCAGCGCCCTGGCGAGCTCGCCCGGTGTGCCGATGATGACGAACCAGGGCATGGAGACCAGCACCTGTGTGCCCGCGCCCAGACCGATGGCGTAGCCTCGAATCATCCAGGCCCGGTGGCCGCCGACGTCCCGCCTCAGGATCGCGGCCAGCCCCAGGACGAGGGACAGGACCATCGCAGAGCCGAACAGGAGCCGCAGGCCGTCGAGGAGCGCACCATCGCCTTCGGCGCGGGGATAGAACAGCGTCATCCACAGGCCCGAGAGCCCGGCCACGAGGCCGCACGCGACCAGGAGCCGCCCGGCGACGCGATGCCAGCCGGGCCGTCGGCGGCGAAAGTCCGGGGCGAATTGGAAGGCACCCAGGACGCAATACACGCTGGCGCTGAGGACGTGCAGCACCACCGGCAGGGGCGATGCGAAGAACCTCGCGTTGCGCGGCGTGAGCTCGGCGCCGCCCGCCAGTTCGGCCAGACGGGCGGCACCGGCCAGGATGGGCACGAGCGAGAGCGCGACCAGCGCAGCGGGCACGAGCCGCTCGGCCTTGATGGTGGAGGGCATGGGGGGCTCTTCTCCTGTCGGTGCCGGGACGATGGGCAAGGTGAGTGAAGACGGCGATGCGTCGTCTCGTGCGAACCCATAGCCCTCCGCGACCCCCGACGGAATTGACTGAGTTCCTTCACCTGATATGCGAAAATGCATGGACTGGCGGGCGGTCAACTTCGATTGGAATCGGGCGCGGGCATTCCTGGTCACCGCGGAAGAGGGCTCGCTCTCGGCGGCGGCGCGTGCGCTCGGCATGGCGCAGCCGACACTCGGGCGTCAGGTGAGCGCGCTCGAGGACGAGCTGGGCGTGGTGCTGTTCGAGCGCGTGGGCCGGAGCCTCATGCTGACGCCGAGCGGGCACGAGCTGCTCGACCACGTTCGAGCCATGGGCGACGCCGCGGGGCGTGTCTCGCTGGCGGCTGGCGGACAGTCACAGAGCGTCACCGGGCTGGTCCGCATCACGGCCAACGAGATCTCCTCGGCCTTCCTGCTGCCGCCCCTCCTGGAGAAGCTTCGGCGCGAGGAGCCGGGCATCGACATCGAACTCATCGCAACCAACACCGCGGTCGATCTGCGCCGGCGGGAGGCGGATATCGCGATCCGGAACTTCCGTCCCACCCAGCCCGACCTCATCGCCACCAGGCTCAGGGACGACCGCATGCGGCTGTATGCGGCGACCCGCTACCTTGCGCGCATCGGCAACCCACGTACGCCGAAGGCACTGAGCCGCGCCGACTTCATCGGATTTGGCGGGACCGACGCCATGCTCGACGGGCTGAACAAGCTGGGCTTGAGCCTGACGCAGCGGAACTTTCCGGTGCTGGCGGGGAACCATCTCGTGCACTGGGAGATGGTCAAGCAGGGCATCGGCGTGGGCGTCGCCCCCGAGCGCGTGGGAGACGCCGAGCCGCTGGTCCGGCGGGCCCTCCCCAGCCTCGCCCCGTGGGTCCTTCCCATCTGGCTGACGACCCACCGCGAGCTGAACACCAGCAAGCGAATCCGACGGGTGTTCGACCTGCTTGCGACCGAACTCGGGAGGTGAATGACGGCGCGCTCCTCAGGCCACCGCCGCATGCCCCGTCATCAGGTCGTTCAGCATCCGTGTCTGCTCCACGCGTGCGATGCGAGCATGTTCTTCACCATCCGCCACGGGGGGCGTGCGGAGGTATGGACTGCCCCGGGCGCGACAATCCATGTTCTGGAACAAAGCCTGACGCACTTGATGGAGGCGTGCGTTGTATTTGTTTGTGGATCGCCGTCGCTTCTGATGGACGGGATATGCTCCACCGCATGACCTCCGGCGCGGGCAGTCCTCGAGGAGTACCTGGGCGTCAACCGCGCCTGTCGCGAGACACCGTGGTGCAGACCGCCGTCGTGCTCGTCCGGGAACAGGGGGTGCGACAGCTCTCCATGCGGACGCTGGCCGAACGGCTCCGGGTCACGCCCATGGCGCTCTACAAGCACGTCGCGAACCGGGATGAGCTCGTGCTCCTGTGCGCAGAGGCCATCCTCCAGACCCTGGTGTTGCCCGCGGAGCAAGAGGACCCGGTGGCCTGGCTCCGGCTGCTCGCGGGCCGTCTGCGTGCCGTGGGACTGGCGCACCCGGGGCTGATGGAGTTCCTGCTGGAGCAGGGCCCTGTCGTCCACACCGCGCTCGTCATCCTCGACCGGACCGTGAGCGGACTTCATGCCGCCGGCATCCCGTGGAAGGAGGCAGGGGCGCTGCACAACACGTTCTTCTCCTGGCTGGCCGGAGCCATCCGCCGGCAGGAGCCGTGGGACGTGGGGCCACCAGGGACGCCGCCGCCGTTCGAACGGTTCTTCGCGGCGGCCGAAGCGCTCCCCGCCAGGGACTACCCGGGGCTTGCCCACAGCGTGCCGCACATGCGGGCCACCGACGTGGAGCGGGAGTTCGAGCAGAGCCTTGGCTTCATGCTGGAGGGCATCCAGCGACGCATCGACGCACGGAAGCGCCCCAGCCGTCGCCAGCGCTGAGTGGGCGTCGCGTCACCCGTCAGCACCTCCCATGTCCCAATGCGCGGAGAGGTCCGCCCTTCCTCCCAGGAGTGAGTCCGGTCCTCCCACCCGGGCGAGCACCGCGTCGCGGGCCTCGATGACCCGGCGACGGACCGTGGCCAGGTCCACGTCCACCAGGGCGCCCTGGAACTTCGCCCATCGTCCGCGCACCATCACCGATTCCACATTGCCCGCATGCGCCTGGAGCACCACCGCGTCGCGGGGACGGTTGAGCGGCGTCAGGTTCAGCGCATCAGCGGAAAGGACGATGAGGTCCGCGTCCTTGCCCGGCCGCAGCGAGCCCGTCACGCGTCCCAGCCCCAGGGCCTCCGCGGCGTCGAGCGTCACCATCGGCAGCATGCGCGCGGCCTTGAGCGCGAGGACCTGGGACAGCCCGTCCCTCTCATGGGCCCGGGCCCGCTCCACCTGGAGGGCCAGCCGCATCGCGGTGAACAGGTCCCCACCGTTGCTGGAGACGACGTCGCAGCCGAGCGTCGTCCGGACCCCCGCGCGCAGCGCGCGTCCGGTGACAGGAAAGCCCATGCCCATCTGAAGCTCCGTCTCCGGCGTCACCGCGATGGCACCGCCGCTGTCGGCGATGCGCCGCAGGTCCTCGTCGGAGCTCCACGTGCAGTGGACGAAGAGCACGTCCGGACCGAGCAGGCCTTCGTCCGCCATCCGCCGCACTTCGCTCGGGCCCGACACGGGCCACGCGGAGCAGTGGGCGGTGATGGGGACGCCCAGCTCGCGCGCGGAGAGAACCTCCGCCCGGCTCTGCTCCCAGGGAACCTGCATCTCCGTCAGCGCGACGCCCATGCGGACAAGCCCGCTGTCGGAGGCCAGCCGGGTGGAGCGCAGGCGTCGGGCGTCCTGCATTCGGCTCGCGGGGGTCGGCAGCGCGGTGCTCTCCTGGGGACCCGCCGCGTAGCCGTAGGCGAAGAGAGCCCGGATGCCGGAGTCCTCCAGCGCCGTGAGCGCGGCGTCCGCGTGCGCGGGGGACTCCACGCAGTGCGAATAGTCCACGAGCGTGGTGATGCCCGCGTCCAGCGCCTCCAGCGCCCCGGCCAGGTTGGCGGCATGCAGGTCTTCCGGCTGGAACGCGGGCGACAGCTTCACGCGCACCGCCGCCAGGTAGTCCATCACCGTCCAGTCCGCCCCCAGGGCGCGCAGCGGCGTCTGCCACGTGTGGCGGTGCGCATCGATGAGGCCGGGCAGGAGCAGCTTCCCGCGCAGGTCGACGACGCGACAGTCCCCGGCGTGCAACCGGGGACCCATGGCGACGATGCGCCCGTCCTCCACCAGGACGTCACCTCGCGGCAGGTCCGCCTGTTCAGGGTCGCAGGTGATGACCTCCGCCCCTCGCAGCAACCATCGGTCACCCATGCGGTGCTCCTCCTGTCAGGACCAGCAGGTATACACTGTATACCAACCGGGCGCAGGGGACACGCTCAACTCCGCGCGCTTGTTGATTGCAAGGCCGCCTGCACGCAGTGCGGCCTGACAGACATATTCCCAACCATTCAGACAGGGTTTCCGACAACGACACACATCCTCAGGTACTATGGGGTATCCACGACATCCGGGTTGAGGCAACTTTGCGGGCCTCAGATCCATAATCAGTAAAGCCCGAGTACCGGATTTCTTTCCCGAGGTATGCCCATGAAGGTCGGCCAGAGCGCTCCCACCACCTCTCCTGTGAAAGCCCAGACGGCGCAGACGACGACACGGCCGGCATCTTCTTCGGAGCTGCTTCTGCTGGCGGCCCTGAAGGCATCCGTGACCACGCCGGCGGCTTCCACGAACAGCACCGCGCCGGCGGCGTTCACCGCGGCCACGCCCCAGCAGACGCCGCCGGCCTACGACCTGCTTCCTCCCTCCATGAACCCGCCCCGCAACGAGCGGTTGGACACGGCCGTCAATGACGCCGTCCGGCGCGCGGCGGGGGAGAACATTCCGTTGCCGAGCCCGACCGAGCGCAATGAGCTGTACGCGCTCGCCCAGAAGATGCGGAACGAAGGCTGCTGTGACGTGAAGGAGATCGAAAACGCGCTGGTCGCGAAGCTGCGCGAGAAGGTGACCGGACCGAGCAAGCCCAAGACCGCGGCGGAGCTCGATGCCGTCATCGATCAGGCCTACAAGTACGTCTATTTTGACGACGCGCGCCCCACCTCCGAGTCGGAGAAGGCCGCGTTCCGGGAGCTGGCCCGGGAGCTCTCGGACAAGGGCGCCGGCGGCAAGGACCTCCTCTATGGCCTGTCGGAGAAGATCCGGCAGGTCAAGGACTGGGGCGGCAAGCCGGGCGAACCCGCGGTCATCCGGTCCGCCATCGAGAAAGGCTTTGATCGGGTCTTCGAAGGCTCGCGCAAGCCCAACGCCGCGGAGTACGCGGAGTTCACGAAGCTGGCCGAGGACATGGCGAAGTCCGGCTCCAGCTCCAAGGATATCATGTTCGCCGTCGCGGAGAAGATGCGGGCCCGCCAGAGCACGGGTGGCGCGCCGGTCAGCTCGCCGAAGGTCATCGACGACGTCATCGACCAGGCCTACAAGTACGTCTACAACAACGAGTCGCGTCCCACGACCGAGGCGGAGAAGGCCGAGTACCGGGCCATGGCCAAGGAGCTCGCGGAGAAGGGCGCCGCCCCCAAGGACATCATGTACGCCGTCGCCGAGAAGGTCCGGCAGATCAAGGACTACGGCGGCAAGCCGGAGGACCCCAAGGCCATCAAGGCCGCCATCGACAAGGCCTTCGCGCGGGTCTTCGAGAAGGAGAACCGCAAGCCCACCCAGGCCGAGTACGCGGAGTACACGAAGCTGGCGCAGGAGATGGCGAAGGGGGGCTCCGCCTCCCAGGCCATCATGTACGCCATCTCCGAGAAGCTCCGCTCGGAGAAGGACTTCGGCAAGACGCCCAGCCCGGACGGCATCGTCAACATGGCGTTCAAGGACGTGCTCGAAGGCGCCTACCGCCCGCCCAAGCCCCGTGAGATGGAGGCGTGGAGGCGGATCGCGGAGGAGATGCTCAAGGCCGGGAAGGCCCCCCGGGACGTCCTCATGGAGATCCGCTCCCAGCTGCGCGTGGCCGTCTACAACCGCTGAACGGACCCACGATTTGGACGACAATGGCGGACATGGCGGTCCGCCTTGCGTCCATCGTGTGTCTCCTCGCTGCCTTGCCCGCCGCCGCCAACGTGGCCGCCTCCACGCGGATACCGGCGGCCTTCACCCTGTCATCGGGGACCGCGCGCACGCGCTCGGAGGTGCTCAGCGAGAAGCTGGACTTCGATTGCGCGGAGGCGGAGCAGGAGGCGGTCTGCCGCTTCGAGGCGCGCTACCGGCTGCGCAATGGGACCTCCGAGGCGGAGGTCATCGATGCCGCCTTCCTGGGAGTCCGGACGAGCGAGGTCCGCGTGCGATTCGACGAGCAGCCTCTGCCCGTGACGGAGGGGCAGGCGGCCTCGATGGGCCCCACGCCGGAGGATGCGTTCGGAAGGCGTGAGTACTCCTCGGTGGAGCGCTTCGGCTTCACCCTCACGCTTCCGTCCGGGCGGGAAGGGGAGCTGGTGGTGCGCGGCCTGATGCAGCTCGAGCGGCGCTTCCTGCCCTCTGGGTACGTGTGGCCCGCGGTCCAGTCGCGCCACGCACTGCTGTCGTCTGGCCCGGCGCGGGTCGCGCACTGGGACATCGACTATCTGCTGGGACCCATCCGGACCTGGGCGGGCAACCCCACGCTCCACATCACGGTGCGTGTCCCTTCCGAGTGGGAGGTGGGCAGCAGCCCGGACGCCTCCGTGCGCACGCTGCCGGTGGCCACGGACTGGCGGCTTCGGCACGAGGGCGAGCAGTGGGTGGCGGAGCGGAGCCTCACGGCGGAGAGCGCGCCCGAGTGGCTCAACGTCACGCTGACGAAGCCCCGGCCGCGGTGGATTCCGGGCGGTGTGCAGCTGGGCCTGGGCGCGCGGCTCGGGGACGGTTCCCGCTTCATGGCGCGGCTCGGCTACCAGCTCGCCGCGCCTGAGTCCTTCCTGCACTCGCTCTCGGTGGAGACGGACTTCCGAGAGCAGCTCGTCCTCACGCCGCTCACGCAGTATGCGACGCCCCAGGTCGTCATCATCCCGAGCTTCGGGCTCGGTCTGGGTGTGCCGGTGCAGGTGCTCCCCGAAGCCAGGCCGGGTCTGCGGCTCCTCGCGGACCTGCACTTCGGTCCGCTGGGGGCCGCGCTCAGCTGGGACCACTATCCGGCGCTATGGGAGGGCACGGACTCCTTCTCGCGGCTCATCCTCCTGCTCCAGGTAGGGCTGTAGCGCCTCCATGCGCGGCGCACGGCTCACTTCCCGGTGGGCACACCCAGCTTCCCGAGGACCTTCACCGCATTGGCATTCTTCGCGTCCAGCGCGAGTGACTTCCTGTAGCTCGCGATGGCCTCTTCCTTCTGTCCCAGTTGGAGCTGTGCCTCGCCCAGGCTGTCGTAGGCATTCGCATCCGTCGGGAAGAGCTTCACGTTCGCTTCGAACACGCGCACCGCTTCCGCGCCCTTGCCGTCTCCCAGCAGCCGGTAGCCGAGCTGGTTCAGGTGCCCCGGCTCCAGGCCCTTCATGCCCTCGCGATGCTTCGCGGTGTACCAGGCAAGCGCGGTGTCGACGCCCTTGAGACGCATGAGCACATCCACGTGGGCGGACGGCGACTCGGGCTCGGGCTTGAACGCGGTCCAGGCATACTCGGCCGCGACGCTGGCGATGAGGCGGTCGAAGAGCAGGAAGCCGTTGTCGGAGTTGGCCATGACGACCACTCCGCTGCCCGTGTCACTGAAGGCCAAGAACACGGCCTGGAAGCCTTCGTCCGCGCCGCCGTGGACGAAGCGGTCGGTGCCGGGCTCCACCTGGAAGCCCAGCCCGAACGACTCCGACTGCCGCGTCAGCATCTGCTTCGTCATCACTTGCGACAGCACGCGCTTGGACTTCCCCGCTTTCGCGCTGGACACCTCCAGGGCGACCCGTGCGAGGTCGGACGGCGTGGTCCACAGTCCGGCCGCGGCCATCTCCGGGTACACGTGCCAGCGGCCCGCGACGCTCTTCCCGCTGGCATACGTCCCGGTCGCCGTCCTGGCGGCGAGGGCCGGGGGCAGGGGCTGCTCGTAGGAACTGCTGCTCATGCCGAGCGGCTTCAGCACCGTCTCCCGCATGACCTGGGGGAACGGCTTCTGGAGCTGATCCACCATCATCAGCTGCACGATGGATGTCCCCCCGCCGCTGTAGCGCGTCTTCGAACCAGGGACGAGGTCGACGCGCACCGGGGCGGTGTTCGCGGGCGCCGCGCCCTCCAGCACCTGCACCAGCGTGGGCATGGGTGCGTCGACGGCGTACCCGGGGAAGCCATGCACGGTCGTCCCCGCGCTGTGACTGAGCAGCCGGCGCAGGGTGACCTTCTGCTCCTTCGTGAAGTCGTTCTCGGGGACCTTCCACGAGCGAAGCCTGTCGTTGATGTTCTCGTCGAGCGACCATCTGCCGGCCTCGACGAAGTGCAGCGCCGCCAGGGCCGTCACGGGCTTGCTGATGGAGCCCGCCTGGAACAGCGTCTCCAGGGTGACGGGCTCCGTGCCACCCGCCTCCTTCACGCCATAGGTCCTGGCCCAGACGATGGCGTGCTTGTCGACGACGGCGATGCTCAGCCCGGGGATCCGGTACAGCGCCATCCACTGCGGGAGCGTCAGGCTCTGGGGTTTCTCGCCTTCGATGACGACCGGGACCAGGCCCGCCTCCACTCGCGCCGCGCGGGCCGCCTGGGCAGGACTGGCCAACCATTGCGTGGCGGGCATCTTCGTCCCCTCCGCCGCGAGGGCCGCGCCTCCCGGGCTGAACAGGATGGCCGCGAGCATGAGGCGGGACAGGGAAGGACGCATGGGTTCACCGAAGGAAGGAGTCCGCGAGGTGTACGCCAGCCGCTCCGTTCGATTGCCGGCCCGACCTCGGGGCCGCCGAGGGGGCCCGCCTGGCATCAGGGCGTGGGCAGGGCTGTAGCGTGGCCGGTAATCACCGGCTGGGGTCTTCAGGGGATGAAGGCAAACCGCTGGCTGTTGCTGGGGGCCCTGGGTGTGGCCCTCGGTGTCGTGGCTTGTAGCAGTGGAGACATCGGCAAGCCGCCGGACCCTCCGCCGGTCACGGTGGATGCCGGAACGGACGCGGGGCCGCAGCCCCTGCCCGACGCGGGGCCTGGCTCCCAGTGCCTCGGCGAGGGCACGGCGTGCAGCCGGGACTCGGGCGCCCAGTGCTGTACGGGCCTCTGCTCGGACACGGGCGTCTGTCCGGCCCCCAGTGCCCAGTGCACCGCCGCGGGCGAGGCCTGCACCAGCGGCATCGACTGCTGCACGAACAGCTGCCTGGACGGCAAGTGCTCCACGCTGCAGTGCCTGGACGTGGGCAGCACGTGCGCCAGCGCGGAGGCGTGCTGCACGAAGCTCTGCGGCGCGGACGGCAAGTGCGCGGCGCTGCCTTCCAACAGCACCAGCAGCTGCAAGGTGCCGGGCCAGGCTTGCAGCGGCGCTGGGGACTGCTGCTCCAGCAACTGCCAGGGCGGAGTCTGCAAGCCGGCGTACTCGTGCCAGGCCAATAACGATCTATGTATGAAGGGTGCGGACTGCTGCGGCGGTGTGTGCTCGCAGGAGAACACGGGCACCCCGGGCCGCTGCGTGTCGGTCAGCGGTGGCGGCGCGGGCGGTTGCCTCCAGGACGGCAACCCGTGCTCGGGCTCCAGCAACTGCTGTTCGCGCACGTGCGTGGACCTGGGCTACGGGACCACCGTGTGCCAGCCGGTGGGCGGCTGCCGTCCCACGGGCGACTACTGCACCGACGACGGCGTGTGCTGTGGCGGTGAGAAGCTGTCCAACGCGGTGGACTGCCGCGAGAGCCGCTGTGACAAGCCGAATGGCTGCAACCCGGTGGGCAACATCTGCGGCAGCGGCCAGCTGCCGGATGGCGGCATCATCGACGTGAACGCCCGCGAGGCCTGCTGCGACGGCCAGAAGGCCGTGTGCAAGGTGGACTCCGCCGGCGTGCCGCGCTGCTTCGGCGGCTGCCCCAACAACAACTGCCCGGCGGGCTGTCCCACGGGCTACACCGGCGAGGAGCCGTGCTGCATCCCGCAGGACCAGCAGTGCCAGTTCTCCGACCAGTGCTGCGGCGGCGCGCGCTGCCTGCCCGGCGCGGATGGCGGCCTGACCTGCCAGAAGGTGACCTGCGATCCCGTGGGCACGCCCTGTGACCCGCAGAACTCCAAGTGCTGTGCGGGCACCACCTGCTTCATCGCCTCCGAATTTGGCTATGTCTGCCGTACCGGGAACGTGCCGGGCGGTGGCGGCACGGACGGTGGCACGGGCACCCAGGACGCGGGCACGGGCGGGACGGACGCGGGCACGTGCAGCTCGAACGGGAAGGCCTGTGCCTCGAGCGCCGCCTGCTGCTCGGGCATCTGCTCCAACGGCACCTGCTCGGCCCCCAGCGCCTGTCAGCCCCAGGGCCAGGCCTGCACCTCGCCCGCGGACTGCTGCGTCGGACTCGGCTGCAACATCCCGGGTGGGAGCATCGTCGGCACCTGCGAGACGGGCTCGACCTGCTCCGCTGCCGGTCAGGCGTGCACGCCCACCAGCCCGTGCTGCCCACAGCTCGACTGCCAGACAATCACCGGGGACGCCTGCACCGGCACGACGCCCTGCACGTGCGCCAGCCCCATCGGATGACAGGAGACACCCTCATGCTCACACCCCTTCCACGTGCCGTGACCGCTGTCGCGTGTTCCCTCTTGCTGTCCCTGGGCCTCACGGCTTGCGGTGATGACGACATCAGCTCCGACGAGCAGGCCCGCCGCGCGTACCTCGGGCTCGACCCGTCCGTCAGCAAGGCCCTGCAGCTGGGCTTCGTCGGCTTCAACACCGCGTCCAGCGCGAACATCGCGCCCCAGTCCGCGACGGGCGACCTCTCCGGGACGCTGCTCGTCACCGGGCAGGTGGACCAGGGCAGCTCGGCCAACAAGGGCATGCGCCTGCGCATTGGCATGACCGGGTACTCAGATGGGGAGATCCTCCCGGGCGGGGACGAGGACCCGGTGAACATCACCTACGCTTCGAGCACGGACACGGCGGCGCAGCCGGAGCTCACCCTCCAGCTGCGCGACATCCCGGACGGCACATTCACCGGGACGCTCAAGGGGCCCTTCCAGATGACCGGGGACCTGGAGAGCAGCGTCACCCTGGACCTCACCCTCTCGGGTGAAATCGAGGACGACGGCACCGGCAAGGTCCGCCGCACGCCGGGCAGCACCCATGTGACGGGCACCGCCACGTCCGGCGATGGCGTCTACACCGTCGACGTCACGCTGTAGCGGAAACGGGCCCACCGCTACGCCGCGCGAAAAAGCCCAGCAACCCGGTGGGGTTGCTGGGCTTCTGGCTGCACTCGCTGGGCTTGGGTCTACAGTGCGAGGATGCGCACCTGGAGCTGCCCCGTGCGCACCTCCGTGACGAGCACCAGCTCACCGTCGTGCACGAACACCCGCTTCGCGATGCCGGGGTGGTAGCCCGCGGAGAGGATGTCGAAGGTGCTGCTCAGCACGCGCAGCTGCGTCGTGTTGCCCACCGTGTCGATGAGGTAGTAGCGGCCGTTGTGGAAGGCGGCGTCCACGAACGACAGGCCCATGCTGGTGCGGTAGGTGAGGTCGGCGGCGTTGAAGAACAGGCCGCTGCCCACCAGGACGCCTGACTCGTCCGGCAGGAGCCGGATGGGGTTGGGCAGGTTGTAGTCACCGTGGTACGGCGAGTCCTTCTCGGCGCCCAGCGTGCCCGCCACCGGGTCCACGTCCACCATCGTCACGTCCGTCGGGGAGACACCCGCGTTGAGCAGATAGACGCGCTTGTTCACCGGGGAGAACACGAGGCTGCGAGCGGAGTAGCGCCACTCGGCCGTGGCGACGCGCGCACCGGTGGCGCGCTGGTAGAGCGAGTGCGAGTCCCACGCGCCGGAGCCATCGATGGTGAACAGGTGGTTGCCGGCCACGACCATGCTGGAGACCGTCTCCGGCGCCGCGGCGAAGAAGCGGGCGGTGCCGTCGCTCGAGAAGGCGTCCATGCGCCCGCCGGTGTAGGCCAGGTACGTGGTGGCCCCGTCCGGGGTCACCGCCATGGACACGGCGTCCGCCGTGCCCGCGTAGGCGCTCAGGACGCGGCGGTTCTTCACGTCGAGCCGGTGGACGCGGTCGGCAGTGCGGTCGAAGAAGTGGATGATGCCCCCGCTGGTCAGCGTGGCGTCGTCCACGTTGAAGGCCAGCTGCGCGCCGTCGAGGACGATGCCGCCATCCGAGGGCGACCCGCCGTCGGACGTGCCCCCGTCGCTGGACGGCTCGCCCGTCTCCAGCGACCCGATGATGTCGATGCCACCGGTACCCGGCGTGCTGGGGCAGTTCGTGAGGTCGCGGCGCAGGACGAGGTTGGCCGAGGTGACGCTGCCCGCGACCACATCCACCTGGGTGCTTCCCGAGTACACCACCCGGCCGGAAGCATTGAGCGCGTTCACCCGGACCGTCCGGCCCGTGCCCGCCGGGACCTGGGTGATGCGGCCCTCGATGGCCGTCTCCGTCACCTGGAGCGCCACGGGGCCCAGGGTCGTCATGTCCTGCGCGGAGACCGTCGCGTTGGCGGAAGTGACGCCGCAGACATCCCCCGTCAGGGCGATCTCCATGCGGATGATTTCGGAGCCCTCCGGGGGCATCCCCTGACACGCGGCCAGCCACGCGCACGCGGCCAGCATCCCAATCCATCGAATGGCGGTTTTCATGCTTGTCTGTTCCGTGGCCCTTCGGACCACGCCCCCTGGTTGTGTCTGGTTTTGAGGCTCCGGCAGCGACGGGCGGAAGTCTAGAGCCTGACGGCGGCGGCTTCGCAATGGGCCTGAAGGTACAGGAAGGCAAAGCCAGATGGGGTGGACCGCACCCCACCAGGCCACCCATTGCGGAAAAGCGAAGGGCCCGGAACCTTGCGATTCCGGGCCCTTCTTATTGGCGAGGAGTACGGGACTTGAACCCGTGGCCTCCGGCGTGACAGGCCGGCGTTCTAACCAACTGAACTAACTCCCCACAAAAGCCCCAGGGCGGAACCGGCTCTGAAGCCGAGCCGCTCGCCTCGTGCGGGAGCCGATCTACCGCTGCTCACCGGATAAGTACAGCGGGAATGTGGGCCCTCTTGCTGGGCGGCGGGCGCAGTACCAGGCCTGCTCGGTGGAGTGGTCCACGACCAAGGCCCGGGGAAAAGCGCGTCGATGGAGCCGACGCGCGATTCCCTCTGGTTTCGGGCGACTCAGGGCGCCGTGAAGCTCACGACGTTGCCGCCTTCGCCCGCTGCCACGATGCGAGCGGGTGAAGGACCATCGAGCGAGTACAGCGGGGATGCCCCTGTGTACACGGGGGTCCACACGGATCCGTTGTAGAAATGAATCTTCCCCTCAGTGGTGGCGACGTAGATGCCCTTCTCACTGAAGGCAAGTACATCCCGGATGGCGGCCTTCGTTGCTCCGTTGGACTCGAAGACGGTAGGCAGGGAGGTCCAGGCGCCTCCACTCCTCTTGAAGACCAATCCATTGTCGCCTGCCGCGTAGGCGAAGCGGCTGTCCGTCACATGGATGCCTTTAAGGAATCCGTCGAAGGTTTCACCCAAGGGGTCTGAAACCCACTGGGAGCTTGACGTGTCATAGCGGTAGGCAACCGCCTTGTTAGCGCTATTCCCGCCTACAGCGAACAACGTGCCTTCGGACCCGGCGCTCGCGATCGCACGAAGGTTGTCGCCAATACTGCCAAAATTAGAAAGAGCACCGGCCTGGCTGTAGGGAGGCGTCCATTTAAAAATCTTGCCGTTGGCTGAGGCCGCATAAACAGTGGCCTCGGATCCGGACTGCTCGATACCGGTGATGCCATATAGCGGCGCTGATCCGGGCGCGGTGACCTCGAAACAAGCGGGATCGGTGTTGAAGAGCCGGATGATTAGCTTTCCTGAGTCCGAGACGGCGAAGAGCCGTCCGTTCGCGGACGCCCATGCAGCCGTCCAGTTATCCAAACAGGAAGGATCCACATACTGCGTCGCCGTGCCGGTCGTGAAATCGTAATGGAAGAGATTGTTTGTGCCGACCATCCATCCCTTCTGCCCATGGTCGTAAAGGGCGATGGCCCTCAGGTTGTCGCTGCCACCTGCTGCCGTCTTGGTCGCCCAGGTGAGAGTGCCGCACCCCTCGTCCACCGTGCCGGAACAGTTGTTGTCCAGCCGGTCGCAGACCTCTGGCAGCCCATTCCTGACGTAGCGAGAACTCTCATCGCAGTCCTGGGAGGGGGAGACACCGCCCACCACGGGCGCCTCACAGGCCGGCTGCGCCACCGACTGGCCCGCGAAGCCATCGCCGTCGCCGTCCACGTACCAGGTCACCGGTTCTTCGACTCGCACACAAGCAGTCTGGCCCGGAGTGGAGGAACACGCGATCTTGCCCGCGCATCCGAACTCGTCCTGGCAATCGTTGCCTACGTCGAAAATCTCGTCCTGTATGTCATTGCAATTGTCGTCCTTGCCGTCACAACGGAACTCCGCTCGATCCGGCCGGACCTGCGTATCGGTGTCGTTGCAGTCCCCGCCCACAGCAGTGGCCCCAGCAGGCTGGGTGCAGGCCAAAACCTGGATGTTTCCTCCGTAGCCGTCCCCATCCTCGTCCGTGTACCAGGTCAGCTTGTTGTCCGCGTCCGACTCCCCGAGGGTGCAGTTGTCATCCCTGCCGTTGCACACCTCCTTGGCGCTGGGGTTCACGTCGGGCTCCTCGTCACGGCAGTCGGAGCCCTTGATGGTTCCCCCGGGACCATCGCTACTGAAGTAGCCGTCTCCATCTCCATCAATGGCCCTCACCGTGAAGGCCACGTCCAGCGTGCCCCCCTCGGGGACGTCCGCCTTCTTCTCCTGCGCGGCCCCAACCAAGGGGTCTGAACAGTCGATCTCATGCAACTGCGTCGTCACGTTCAACGCGCGGCCCCAGCCCTTCGTCCGGAACACCATCACCGACACGGAACCGGGCGTCTTGCTGGGGAGTGCTACGTCGAGGCTGCTCGTGTTCCCCGGGTTGGCCGCGTCCGTGGCGGTCACCGTGACGCACCCGCGCTCGAAGCCACTGTATTCGAAGGTGACGTTCAGTGCTCCGCCCGTCCAATCGCCAATGCTCCCGTCGGCGTTGCCACACCGTTCGGGAAATTGCTTGCACAGCTTCTGCTTTTCCAGATCGAAGTCGGTACAGGCCGCGCTCGCGAGCACGAACATGGTCAGCACGGCCCGCAGTGAAAGCAGCTTCATGGCCACCTCCCATACACAAGCGCCGATCGTCCATCCGTCCCCATCCGCATGGCGAGGTTCTTCTCGGGAGCGCCGATCAGATACATGCCCGTCGCCAACCCCAGTCCCAGCACACCGACCCCCAGCATGCCT
Organism: Corallococcus sp. M7; assembly: GCF_054512695.1. NCBI lineage: Bacteria > Pseudomonadati > Myxococcota > Myxococcia > Myxococcales > Myxococcaceae > Corallococcus > Corallococcus sp. M7. The sequence continues at coordinate 8,555,781 of NZ_CM137252.1, read as the reverse complement.
ACGCCCGCGGCTTGCAGTGTCCGCCCCCGCGAGGCGGCCCGGTCAATGGCCTCGAAGTTCGCGAGGGATGGATCCGCGTTGCGAAACTTCGACAGCTCTCCACGAGACAGAGCCCAGGAGATCCCACCCGCGACGGTGAGCGCGCCGCCGGCGACCGCGGGGATATAGGCCTTGGACCGCAAGGAACTCTTCCGCGTCTCCTGGGTCACCTGGATTGGGGGCTCGATGGGGGCCGATGCCACCTCGACACTGGTCGGAGACGTGATTCGAGGCGGTGCGGATGGCGGAGGTACTTCACGCGGTACATCCGTCGCCTGGCGCGACGCGGGCTTGGGGGCGTCACGGCGCGTCTGTTGCGTGCGCTTCACCACCTTCCGCAGCGACTCGAACTGGTTCGACACCTTGGGCGACACCTTCACGGGGAGCTGTGCGTCCGGCCGCAGGAACAGTGCGGCCATGAAGGCAGCGTTGGACTCCTCCGTCCGGCTCAGCTCCGCCATGAGCAGGCCTTCCCAGAGCGAAAGCTCGACGTCGTCTTCCGGTCCGTTCGCCTGCCGTCGCGCCGTGGCGAGTTGGCCGAGGGCCCTTTCAAACTCAAGCTCCTCGTAGAGGCTGGCGATGGCCTCCAGATGGCCTTTCACCTCGCTGCTTGGAGCCGCCAGCCCGACTGACGGCAGGATGACGAGAAAGACCCAGCACAGGGGCGGCCCCAATGCCTGAGATGAACGCATGAACTCCTCCCGGAATCGGGCAACTCCTAACACGCGGAGTAGGGGAGGGGAAATGAGAGCCGTCCATTCGCCCCTCCAGCCCGGAACCGGGATGACTACGGAGCGGGTAGCGGCTGCCAATTCGGATCAGGCCAGACGAAGGGGTTTCCACCCTGGCTCGCGGTCGCGTTGCCGAAGAAGCGCTGACAGCCTTCGACGTTCTGGGGACTCCCGAGGATCTCCCAGAAGCCAGGGCAGACGTCCCGGGGGATTCGCGTGCGGCAGTCCTCCATCGTCCGCTCGCCCGCGCCAGGCTGCGCGTAATAGGCGCTCACGAACTCCCACGCGATGCGCTGGAGGGCCTGGACGGTCGCTGCGTTCTCGCCTGTGGGCACCCGGACCCCTTCGGGCGACTCCCGGAACACGGCGGCATGGTGGACCGCGGCCATGTAGTAGGCACCCAGGGACGTCAGGTGGACGTTGTCGCTGAAGAGCACATTGAGCTTCTGCTGGGTCGACCCGCTGATGCCGGGCACCTCGTTCGTGATGACGCGCTCCACCAGGTGGACCAGCGCCGTGCTCCCCGGGAGCGCCACCACGCGGTCCGACCGTCCGTCCTTCGGCAACGTGAGGTTCACCTTGGAAGACACACACTCCCAGGCGACCCGGGCGTTCTTCTCATAGGCAATCCACTGAGACGGGTCAGACTTATCCAGGTCCAACCACGTATGATAAAAATATGTGACGGCCTGCGGGTTCCCGGCGATCAAGCGGTCATGGAAGTGCCGCAGGTAGCCGATGGTGTTCTCCCACTCGACGGTGCCTAGCAGGTCATGCCGCTCGGTGATGAGCAGGGTGTCGTATTTCTCTCCTGGGCCCAGCGTCTGGGGAGACAACAACTCCTGGACCACGTTCATGCTGTCACCCGAGCGGTTCTTGCCCGAGCGATAACCCTCCCATCCGCCATTGCCCCAGGTCCGCACCCGCAGGGGGGAGCCAATCACGTTCTGCTGGTTCCAGTTGAAGTCCTTGCCCCGACTCGTGGCGATGTCGTCGAAGTGATCGGGCATCGGGTTGTCGAGCAGGCTGTGTCCGGAGAAGAAGACCCGGGCGCTCGTAATGGTGGGCGTCGTCCCCGCATCCGGGCTGCCAGCATCGGGACTTCCTGCATCCGGGACGCCAGCGTCATCCAGCTGCGTCCCAGCGTCGTCCTGAGGACGCACGCCCGAGTCTGGAGGGCCTTCGGCGGGAACGTCCTGGCCGAGCTGGCCCGTACATGCGAGCCAGAGTGAAACAGCCAGGAGTGTGCACGGCCTCAGTCTTGATGTGTTCACGGCCCCGAGCATAGGCGGAATGGGCATGACCGATGCCCACGTGAATGTGCGCCGCATTCATGAAGAGCCTCCACATTGAGTGGATGGGGCGGCCGGACCTGCTGCTATGAATGCCCATCATGGGAAACGCATCCGGCAGGCAGAAGCAGAAGCCGCTCATCCTCGGTCCCGCTCCTGGCTCTGGCATGGGCGCCTACGCGGTGGCGTTCGATGAATTGGAAGACCGCGAGCTGGCCACGCTCAAGGAGAGCAAGTCTCCTGATGCCTTCTACCTGCCCTGGAAGTCCGGTGACGTCACGGAGTGTGAGATCGATCTCGCGACCGACACGCTCACGTACTTCTTCACCGCGAACCTGAGCGGTTGCAGCCTCTGGTACAAGTTCCAGGAGGGCCGCATCTTCATCCGGCACGAGGCGCGCACTGACAGCGCCTCGCAGAACCTGCACAAGCTGGCTGGCTTCAAATGCGTCGTCGACAGCAGCCTGAACCCGGACGACATCCAGCTCTCGGTCGACCCGGAGACGATGGTTCGCCAGGCGCGGTACTACGTCGTCTACGCGCTCTTTGATCACCAGTCGCGGCAGGTGGAGTTCCGCGCGCAACTGGTCGCGCAGCGGACGAACCTGCTCAACCGGCAGGAGTCCTACGACCTCGTCAAGGTCACCACCGCTGTCGTCAAGTTTCCCAAGGCCTAGTCAACCGTCGCGCTTGCGGCGCCGCGACATGATGCGGCTCAGCCCCACCTCGGTGATGCCGAGGTAGGCCGCCACGTCGCGCTGGGGAACCCGTCCCTTCAAGTGGGGATGTTCCTCCCAGAAGTTCACGAGCCGCTCCTCCGCGGACAGCTCCAGGAACTCCTGCTCACGGCGCTCCTTGAGGAGGAAGTGCTGCTCCGCCACCCGGCGCGCCAGCCGCTCCCAGCACACGTGCCCCTGCTCCAGCGCCTGGAAGTCGCGTACCTGGAACACCAGCACGCGGCTTGGCTCCAGGGCTTCAATCGCGGTCATCGACGGCCGCCGCTGCAACATCTCCGCGTAGGCGCCAATCAGCTCTCCCTCCGCGCGGAAGGCCTTGATGGACTCGCCTCCGCGTGGCGACACGCGCACGCCCCGGAAGACGCCCTGGAGCACCACGGCGAACCGGTCCGCCGCGTCCCCGGGCCGCAGGAAGAGCTCCCGCTTCGCGAGCGACTGTTCCTTCGCCACGGCCTCGGCCTTCGCCCATTCCTCGGGAGGAAGCGGGGCCAGCGTGGCGAGGCGCTCGAAGAGCTTGGGGAATCTCACGGCTCGAAGGACCCTGGCTTGACCTGGGTTAAGGCGCAGGCCGCTGTGGGAACCATATACCGGCGGCATGTCCATCAACGTCTATGCCGTGGCGACGCCCTTCGTCATTGCCCTGGCCCTGACCGAGTTCGCCTGGTGCGTGGTGCGGCGCAACGGCTACTACAGCTTCCAGGACTCCATCGCGAGCATGGGCACAGCCGTGATGAACCAGTGCGTCAACGTCGCGGTGGCGCTGCTGGTGCTGCCCCTCTTCACCCAACTGGGCCAGTTCGCGCCGTGGCGGCTGGACGCGACGTCGCCGCTGTCGCTGGTGGCGCTCTTCCTGGGAGTCGACTTCCTCTTCTACTGGTTCCACCGCTTCGGCCACCGCACCAACATCGGCTGGGCGGCCCACTCGCCGCACCATTCCACCGAGGAGCTCAACTACGCGGTGGCCCTGCGCGCGAGCGTGACCCAGCGCCTCTTCTCGTTCCTCTTCTACTGGCCGCTGGTGCTGGTGGGCTTTCCGCCGGAGGCGGTGCTGGCGATGGTGGCCTTCCACCTGGTGCTCCAGTTCATCCCCCACACGCGGGTCATCCCCAAGCTCCCCCGGTGGGTGGAGTCGTGGCTGAACACGCCGTCACACCACCGCGTGCACCACGCGCGCAACGACCTGTACATCGACAAGAACTACGCGGGCTTCCTCATCATCTGGGACCGGATGTTCGGCACCTACGAGGAGGAGACCGAGCCGTGCTCCTACGGCCTGACGACCCCGGCGAACACCTGGGACCCGACGGTCATCAACTTCCAGGCATGGGCCCGGCTCTTCTCGGACGCCGTCGCCACGAAGAGCCACTGGGACCGGCTGCGCCTCTGGGTGATGCCCACGGGCTGGCGACCCGCGGACCTGCCTCCTCGCGCGTTGGGCTACTGGAAGCAGGAGGGCGCGGAGGTGAAGTACCACTCGCGGGAGCTGCCGGGCATCCGGGGGTACCTTGTCTTCCAGTTGTTCGCGTCGATGCCGTTCATGCTCCTGGTGAGCCACCATGCCTCGCCGCTCTCGGGCTGGCAGAAGGTCGTGTTGAGCCTGCTGCTCTGGGCGATGGCGACCGCCTGGAGTGGGATGCTGGAGTCGAAGGCGTGGAGCGAGCCCCTGGAGCTCGCCCGGGTGCTCGCGATGGGCGTGGCCGTGACGCTGTGGCTGGTCCAGGCCAGCGCTCCCCAGGTCCTGGAGCGCGCTCACGGCGGCGTGGCTGATGGTCTCGCTCGTGTGGCTGCGCATGGCGAGGAGCGCCGTGGGACGCGTCGCAGTGGACTGAGGGGCCGGGCGCCCTGCCGGACGCGTTCATCAGGCCTGGACCCCGGTCCGGGTTGTCGCGGTGATATCGGCCACCCACCTTCCGCGCCGTCCCGCGCCACGCGCGGGCCCATCCGGAGAGGCCGATGAACACTCAGCGCTTCACCCCACGGAACGTGCGCCAGTTGGGCCTGATCCATGCCCTCTGGATGCTGCTGGCTGTCAGCGCCATTCCCTCCCAGGCCGTTGCATCCGAAGACGTGGGGAACACCGGCTGCCGTCGCAAGCCCACCATCGTCCTCGTGCACGGAGCGTTCGCGGACGCATCCGGCTGGGCCGATGTGATCAAACGGTTGCAGAGACAAGGCTATACGGCCCACGCCTTCGCCAATCCCTTGCGAAGCATCTCGGGTGATGCGGAGTACCTTCGGTACTTCCTGGGGACCCTCACCGGTCCCATCGTCCTGGTCGGCCACTCCTACGGTGGAGCCGTCATCACGAACGCGGCCACCGGGAACCCGAACGTGAAAGCGCTCGTGTACATCGCCGCGTATGCACTGGATGAGGGGGAGAGCATCTCGGAGGCCAACACGCTCGGCGGCGGCCACTCCGAGCTTGGCGAGCACCTCATCTTGCGCCCGTTCCCAGGGGGCGGAAGCTCGGACGCAGACGCATACATCGACCCCGCCTTCTTCCAGGAGCTCTTCGCGGCCGACCTCCGTGAGAAGGACGCGGCGGTGGGTGCCGCCAGTCAGCGCCCGGCCGCGGCCTCCGTCTTCAATGAGCCATCCGGACCGCCTGCGTGGAAGACCATTCCGTCCTGGTACATGGTCGCCCGCGACGACAACACCATCCCGCCCGAGGCCGAACGCTTCATGGCCCGGCGCGCTCGTGCCCATACTGTCGAGATTCGCAGCTCACACGTCGCGATGATCAGCCACCCTGAAGCCGTCACCGAGCTGATCGGCAAAGCGGTGGGATGCCGTTGACGGCTGGCGTGTCAGAGTCAGCAGAGAAGATGGCCGGTGCCGATGTCCGAAAGGAGCCGTCCATGTCGAAAGCGGGCTTGTTGCTGTCAATGTTTCTCAGCGGGTGGGGCGAACCGACGAGCGATGTCCGCCCGGAGGTGGAGCTCGCGCTCGCGCCTGGGGAGTTCCGCTGCGAGGTGATGACGGAGGCCGCACGCGCCGCCGTGCCTCCGCCGCCTCCCCGCATCGAGAAGGCCGCATTCGCCCCTCGTGCTCGCGCCATCTGCCCGCCGGGTCAGGTGCCCGTCTATCCGCAGGAGGAGCTCCGGACGCACAAGGCCGGGCCGCCGTTGTCCCCCGGGCTGAATGGGACGGCTGACTCAGCCGACGCGCGGTCGCTGGCGGGGTCCTACTGGTACGCCGGAGTGATGAAGCCCACGGACGCGTTGAGCCAGAGCGGCGTTGGCGCGTCGATCCTGTTCTCCAACCCGGCGGTGTACGACCAGAGCGACATGGTGACGTCCCAGATGTCCATCGTCCGGGGCGCCAACTACCACTTGGTGGAGATGGGCCTGCGGAAGTTCTGGGACGCCTTCCCGCGACTGATGATCTCCCATTGGAGCTACGGCCAGTTCAACGACGCCGCCGGCTTCGTCCAGGTCCACGGCGTCTATGGACCCGGGATGCCGCTCTCCAGCTATTACGGATACGCGGTCCAGCAGTACATCCGCTATGACAACGGCAACTGGTGGATCTGGTTCAACGATGCCTGGGTCGGCTACTTCCCCGGTTCGCTCTGGAATGGCCAGTTCACTTCGGGCGACATGGCGCATTTCTACGGTGAGGTCTACTCGGCGCAGAGCCGGGTCCCGCCGCTCACCGACATGGGCACGGGACAGTTCTCCGGCACCGCGGGCACCGCGTACATGCAGGGGATGTGCATCCACACCGCGGGCCCTAGCTGCACCTACGTCACCAACGCCTGGCGGACCGAAACCAACGCCGCGTATTACTCCCTCTCGTATTGGAATGGCTCGTATCTGGAGTTCGGCGGGAACGGCGGCGGCTGAGCTATGCCGGCGCCGTCGTGCGTTGGCCCGAGGCGTCGTCACGGCGCATCGGCTGGGCCTTGCCATACGTCAGCGACCGCCACACCCACTCCGCGGGACCGAAGCGGAACCGAGACAGCCACAGGTGGCTCCACACGACCTGGACGCAGAAGATGGCCAGGCAGTACGCCACGCACGCCGCGGGTCCCAGCTTCGTGATGAAGCCCAGGCCGTATCCGTAGAAGAACAGCCCGCTGATGATCGACTGTGACAGGTAGTTCGTCAGCGCCATGCGGCCCACCGGCGCGAGCAGGCCCAGTGCTCGCTGCCAGGTGGCCCGCTGGAAGAGCAGGGTGATGCCGGACACGTAGACGGCCGCGAAGCCCAGCTCGCCCAGGTGCCGCAGTGGCGCGATGGCGAAGGACACCCACATCGGCAGCGTCTCCGGGGTGAAGACCTGCCTCAGCATGAGCTGCTGCAGCACCAGTCCGCTGCTGCTGCCAATCACCCCGGCCACGAGCCCCCACCCGAAAATCCGGCGGAACAGCCCCAGGTGCTGGGGCACGTCGTGGAAGATGCGGCGCTTCCCCGCCAGCAGGCCCAGCAGGAACCGGCCAAAGGTGGAGAGCGTGATGGCCAGCAGCAGCGGGAAGTAGTCGCGGAAGAAGAAGTGGAAGGTCGCCTTCGTCACGTCCAGCCAGCTTCCACTCGCGTAGGCCGCCAGCGTCTGTGCCCGGATGGCCTCGGACTTCTCGGTGGCCGCCTTGACGATGGCCGCGCCGGCCTCCGGTGAGTCCGCCATCAGCTGCGGGAGCTTGAGGATGGCCACGCCCACAACGGACCACCCCAGGGCGAACACCAGGGCCCAGAGGAGCAGCGTCCGCTCCGAGCGCCCCCGGAACAGGAGCAGGCCGAATCCCAGCACCGCGTACGTGCTGAGGATGTCGCCGTACCAGATGAGGAACAGGTGGGAGAGCCCCATCACCAGCATCACCCCCAGCCGCCGGACATAGAGCGGCGTGATGGAGGTCCCTCGCGCCTCGGCGCGGCCCATCTGCACCGCGAAGCCGAGGCCGAAGAGGAACGAGAAGAGGGTGATGAACTTCCCGGCCACCAGGAAGGAGAACGCCTGCCAGGTGATGGTGTCGGCGAGCGACGCGTTGTTCATCGCCGCGAGGGTCTGCTCGCGCGGCAGGAATATCCTGCCGCTGAACCACACCATCACGTTGGAGATGAACACGCCGCACAGCGCGAAACCACGCAGTGTGTCGAGAAGCACCAGCCGCTCGCTGGAATCCACGGGACGGGCCTCGGCACTGGGGGACGAGACCTCGGAAGGGGCTGGGGTCATGCTCGGAGAAACCGTGGGCAACGTGGAGCGGCCCGCCCATATTCCTCACGAGCACGTCACTCGGACTTCGCGTCAGGGAGGAGGGGGAAGCCCTGGCGGAAGCTGCTGCTCCTTCGACTGCACCGGTCCCAGGTGCTGCTGGAACCACGGGAGCAGCGAGGGCCCGTCCGCCAGAAGCAGTTCAACGCCTTGTGCTCCTGCTCCGCACCACCGCTCCTCGCGCAGGCGGAGGACGTCCTCGCGCACCAGCTGCCCGAACACCGCCCGTCCGTCCCGGAGCTTCAGCTCCAGGAGAACGGACTCCCAAGGCGGCGTCGTCAGGGCCGGGTCCCGCGAAACCGCGGCCCGTGGCAACGCAGTCCGAAACTGCGCCAACAGCGGCTCGGGCATCCGCGCCAACACCTTGTCCCCCTGACATGAGACAAGACGGGCCGATTCGACAAGAGCCGTATCCGCCTTGAGCCGCTCCGCCGCGCTAGCGCCCGGCGAAGGCTTTGTACTGGCGGATAGCGCTGGGGCCTTCACCTGGCCCTTCTCACCGCCCCCATGTTCCGAATCCGCGGTGCCCCGGGATTGCTCCTGACAGGCCGGAGCCATGAGCAGCGTCGCGGCAAGCCCCGCGCGGAGCCACGCCCGGATGACGCCAGGCCGCATGTCGGAATCAGAAGAGGAGATAGCCGGTGTCATCGGGCACCAGTCCCATGGCGCTTTTGAGGAAGTCGTATTCGCGCCGGTAGATGGTGCCATCCACGTACATGTAATTGAAAGTCTTCTTCCCCACGGGGACGGCGCGGAGGTTGGCGCCCATGCCTGGAGGCGCCCCATACACCTTCGCGCTGCCGCCAATGGCCGCGGACAGCTTTGCCATGTAGTTGTGCTTCAGGATGACGTCCCGAAGGTACGTCTTCGCTTTCGCGGCCGTCGTGGTTCGTCGTTCCGTCTCCGACCAGTTGTAGGAGATGGAGTCGGTGTCGCTCCTGGCCGAGGCCGTGGCTCGAATCAAGTTGCGATAGGCCGTGGTCGCCATGCAGCCCCACACCTTGACGGTGGAATCGGCGGCGAATGCGGCCTTGAAGTCGTTCAGCCGCGGCATGTTGGCCGGGTCGAAGTCCTTGAGGCGGGGGTCCTTGTCCCCTGGATCTCGCTGCGCCTCGGATGCTCCGCCTGGACGGTACGTGGCGTCCTCGTAGGTTTCGACGAGGATGGGCCCGCCCGCCCAGGCGTGCGAGAAGAGATGGAACTCCCTCAGGGCCCCTGGGGCTTTGGCTCCGAGCTCGATGATGGAGTCGTAGACGTGCCGGATGGAGATGGAATCGTCGTCGTGTCGCCTCTTCAGGTTCGCAGGGTCTGAGTATTTCTCCAGATGCGGCTTCACCTTCCCCTGGAGGACGCGATCCAGTTCAAACCACCCGGACGCGCTCCTCACGGTCCGGCTCCGTTCACCGGACTTGAAGTCGAAGATGGTGACGACCGTGGAAGCATCGATGCGTTTGGGGATGGACGTCTTCACCCCGGTCCTGTGCGTACTCCCCGAATAGAGGTCATCTCGATAGGTGTCGCAGTAGGCGGCGTTGTTCGCGCCTCCGCTGTAGTCCCAGCCCGCGACGAGGATGACTTCGGAATGGGCCGAGGCCAGTGTGAGGGGCAGGGTGAAGACGGTCTTCACCGCGCCCATGGAGCTCTCGCTGGACCGCTGGATGGCCGGGCAGCAAAGGGGTGCAGGCTGGGGGAAGATGGGCACCGGCCCGTCCGCGTCCTTCACGAAGGTGAGGGGGAGGACGAAGTCCGGCCGGTCCGGGAATGAGAGACACACCTCGCCCCTGCCGGGATTCACGCCGCTCAACGCGATGCGAGCAGCGCCGGAGACCGCCACGGCCCGGCTTACGGCCAAGCCCGAGGTCAGGGTCACGGTGTCTACCTTGAGCGCGGCACCCTTTTCGTCGACAGCGACCACCTCGAGGTGATGGGTCGCGGGCATACGTTCCCCCTTCTTCGAATCCTGTCAGGCACGCGGACTGACACAGCTCCGCCATGCCATTCGAGACCCACGAGGGAGGGCGAAACAACGACCCAGGAGGCTCTGGGATACGACTCAACCGGCTCAGTCACCGGAGCCTGTGACGTGTGACGTCAGCCCGTGGCGCGTGCGCGCTGCGTGGCGTGGAGCCGTGCTTCGATCTCCTGACGGTCCTCCGCTTCCGGCGCCATCCGCAGATACGTCTGGCAGTCGCGGACCGCGTCCTCTTCCCTCCCCAGGTCGAACAGGGCGATGGCCCGGTTGCGGTAGAGGTCCGCCATCTGCGGCGCATGGCGGATGGCCGCGTCGAGGTCGGCGGCTGCCTCCGCGATCTGGCCGGCCGCGTAACGCAAGATGGCGCGGTTCGCCAGGAGCCCGGGCTGGGCGGGAGCGATTGCGAGCGCCGCGCTGTAGTCCGCGATGGCCTGCTCGGAGAGGCCCAGGTCGTCATGGCAATCGGCGCGACCCCGCAAGGCGAGCAGGTTGTTGGGGGCCAGGTCCAACGCCTCGGAGAAGGCCTGCACCGCCTGCTGCGGGCGGTTCATCGCGCGGTAGCACTGCGCCAGGTTGATCCAGACCTCCGCGTAGGGAGGACTGCAGTCAATGGCCTTTCGGAAATCCGCGAGCGCCTTGTCTGGCCGGCCAGACTTGAGGAACAGGGAGCCCCGCTCGTTGTAGTACTCCGAGTAGTTGGGATCCATCTCCATGGCGAGCGTGATCTGGGAGATCGCCTGCTCGACCATGTCCAGCCCGGCGTAGACCTGCGCGATGTTGTAGAGCAGCACGGAGCGGTGCAGCTTGTGCCGCTCCGGGTGGAGGTGCTCGCTGAGCCGTTCAAACCCCTGCTTGCACAACTCAATGGCTTCCTGGGGCCTGCGCTGCCTCATTCGCACGTAGGCCAGCCCATTGCGATTGAACACATGGGCGAAGTGCTTCTCGCCTTCGGGCAACGACGAGCGCTCGATCTCCTTCAGCGCGTCCTGGAGGTAGCGCTCCGCCCGGTCGTAGTCGGGCTGGGGAAGAAAGCGCGAATGCAACATCGCCAGGTTGTAGTCCAGCCGGATGCAGGTCTCCGGAGACTCCACTCCCGGGTCCAGCCGCATCACGATCTGCAGGGCCCGGGCTGGCTCGCCCAAGGCGATATACCCATACATCAGGCTGAAGAGGGCCGAGCGGTAGAGCTTGGGGGACTCCTTCGCGAGCAGGTCCAGCTCCCCGAGGACCCCGGCGCCGTACCGCATGGCGTCTGCGTAGGTTCCCCGGTGGACCGCGAGGTTCAGCGCGAGCGCCAGGCTCTTGCGCCACATGTCGTCCCGCTGGGACTGCTTCCAGTATTTGAGCACCGCCGAGAGATGCGCTTCATGCTCGGCGGGATCCTTCGCCATCCGCTGCTCGAGCTCTTCCGCCAGCCGCGCGGCGGTGTCAGGGCTCATGGGCGCCCCGGAAGAGGGCGCCAGGTCGAGCCGCACGCGCGAAACCTCGGCGGCGTGCATCTGGAGCGGCTGAATCAATTCCTCGCCCGTGCCAGGCGCCACGGCCAGGACCACGGTCACCTGGAGCGACTGCCCCCGTCGACGCAGGAGCTCTGAGACAAACAGCTTCCCCAGAGTGCTCGCATGCTCGAAGGCATCGAAGACGATGACCCACCGGCCCGCGGGCGCGAGCGCTCGCCACGTCGTGAGCAGATTGATGACACCCTGCACGACGCGAAAGGCGCGATCGGGTGGATAGTGCCGGACCTTCTCATCTCCCCGGGCCTGGTCCGTGAGGGAGAAGCCGCGAGCATCCAGCTTGTGCCGCAGCATGGGGAGGATCGTGCAGAACTCATAGCTGTGCCGCTCCAGGAGCTCCGGGGCGTTCTGCTCGATGTCGCCCAGCAGGTCCGACAGCACGCCTCGAAGGCCGGCCCACGGCCCCTGCTCGTTGAAGTCCGCGGTGACGTGCCACGTGCGCGCGGCCTGTGAACCTCCCTCTCGAAGCCAGCGTGCCAGGACATCCTGACGCCCGTCTCCAGGGGCTGCCTCGACAACGACGAGCGACGGAGTCCGCAAGGACTCGAGCGAGGGAAGCGAGTCGTGCCAGGGCATTGTCACTCCACAGGAGACGAGATGGACCGAATTCACGTGCCCGCGATGAAGGGCTCAAAACAATGCAACGCCGTGCGCTCAAGGAGAGCGCACGGCGTCGGATTCCGCCGTCTGGGAATTACGCCCAGATCGGTCCGTCAGAATCGCAGAGCCAATCGTAGAAAGGGAACGCCGTCTTCGCCATCTCGGCCTGAACAGTCAGCTTCTTCATCTTCATGAATAGCCTCCCAGATTCGATTTGCGGGGAACCCGCGCCTAAAACCTTCTCACCGACAGTGTTGAAGTGTCAAGCAATGGCCTGAAAAGACTTTTCGAGAGGAATTGTCTCTCTGCATCAAATCCTTGCACTGCGTTGTGCGGTGGAGGGGCCGAGCAGCCCCAAGGGGGCGCATTCCTGCCCCAGGGGTTTCCACGACGCTGACACTGTCAGACCGCGAGGGCATGCTTCCTTCGACGGACACCTGATCGAAGGATGTACATGGCAACCCTGAAACAGCTGGCGTTCCGGATGGCGCGGACTCCTGCCTCCGGCTCCCTGGTGCGCTTCGGCTTCGCGCACGCGGACCGGCTGCTGCCCCTCACCTCCGTGGACCGCTCGGAGCAGGCCGCCCTCTACCGCCACCCACGGCCCGTCTACGGCACCTTCCACCACATCGCCGTCCCCCTGCGCGGTGTGCCGGACGTCTTCGCCCTGGCGCACCCGCGCCACGCAGGGCTTCGCGCGGACCTCTTCGCGCTCATCGCCGGAGCACGGCAGCGGGCTCCCGCGTCGGTGCTCGTCAACGCGGGCCCCCGGCAGGACGTGGGCCAGGTGCACTTCCACCTCACGGATGACACGCCCTTCAGTGACGCGGTCCGCTCCGAGCGCCTCACCTGGCCGGACTGGGACGAAGCGGTCCGCGCGCTGACCTCCGTCCCCGACATCCAGGAGCGCTACCGCGCTGGCTTCTCCCTGCTCCAGGACGCCGGGGACCCTCGGGTGCGCCTCATCTGACCGCCGTGGGGGACCAGAAGCCCGCCAGCGCTCCCGAGGCGTGGGCCTCGGTGTAGCGGCGCAGGTCCTCCGCGTTGTCCGCCTCCAGCCAGCCGGACGCGATGCGCACGGCGTGGACCGCCACGCCTTCGGAGATGAGGTCCTGGAGGAAGGCTGTCATGGAGATGTTCCAGTAGCGCGGGTCCTCCGCCACGCGCTGGTCGAAGCGCTCCAGGAGCGCGTGCAGGACGCCGGGCCCGAACCGCAGCAGCCCGATGTATTGCCCCTGCACCTCCTCCACCGAGCGCACCCGCGAGCCGATGTCCACGATGCGCTCGTCTTGCAGGCGCAATGACTCACAGTCCGTCGTGGGGTCCTCCATCCTCAGCTCCCAGAGCCGGCGCCACTGCGTATCGATGGCGACTTCGACGTCCCGGGTCGCCGCGAGCATCCGCGCCAACACCTCGTGTGAGAAGACAATGTCTCCGTATGAGACAAGGACCGGCTCCGTGCGGGACACCACCGGCAGGCTGAAGCGCAGCGTGGAGACCATGTTGCCGGTGGTGTAGGCCGGGTTCACCACGACGCGCACGTTGCGCCCCGCCCTGGTCAGCTCGGGATACGCGCCAGCCATCACCGTGACGTCCACGCCGAAGTGCGCATAGACAGCCAGCTGATGGTCGAGCAGCGGTGCTCCCGCCAGCTCCACGAGACACTTCGGCCGGTTCGCCGCGAGCGGCCCCATGCGGGTGCCCAGGCCCGCTGCAAGGATGATGGCTTTCACGGTTCGTACGCCTCCAGGGATTCGAGGACTGCGGAAAGGTGATGGGGCGCCCGCTCGGGGTGCCAGAGAACGCCCAGCGCGCGCCGCTCCCGGTTCCCGAAGGCCTCCACCGCGCCGTCTTCCGAGCGCGCGAGGACGTCCCATCCATCCGGCATGGAGTCCTCCGCCACGCCCCAGTGGTGGAAGCTCGCCACCTCCGCCGGGCCCCGCCACGCCCGGACGAGCGGGCCCGTCAACGCATGGCGCACGCGCACGTGGCCTTCGACGGGCACGAGCCGCATCCCCGCGAAGCGCGCGAGCATCTGCGCGCCCCGGCATACGCCCAGCACCGGCGTCCGCGTCCGGGCGGCGAGTGACAGGAGGACGGACTCCGTCTCGTCGCGCGCGGGGACGGAGTCCTGTCCCGTTCCCGGCGCGTCGTTGCCTCCACTCAGGATGAGGAGCCCCGGACGGAGGGTTTCAAACTGGGCCACGGCCGCGGCGGCCACGTTCACCCCGGGGAAGGGCACCCAGCCGGCCTCCCACAGGCCCGAGGCCCAGGAGTCCTCGAGCGCGTCCCGCACCTCCGGACGCCCCGGGACGCGGTCGCTGCGCTGGGTGATGAGGGCCACGCGGCGCTCACTCATGGACGAGCCTGCGGCCCCCGCAGTCGAGCGTCATCACCCGCCCACCCGACAGCCGCCGGAACTGCTCCCGGCCCACGCCGATGGCGGCGGGCAGTTGCAGCTCGGTGCAGCGCACCGCCATGTGCGAGTTCGCGCCTCCGTACGCCGTGACGATGCCGGCGACGCCCAGCGCGAGCAGCCCGTCGTAGCCGGGGTCGGCGCGCTCCAGCAGCACGATGTTGCCGCGCACGCGCTCCGCGTCCGGCAGCCCGTCCGCGACCAGCACCGGCGCGCGCACGCACGCCTTGGTGACGAACAGCGGCTGCTCTCCACTGCTCACGTGGAAGAGCAGGTGCGACGTGCGCACCAGGATGTCCGGCAGCTCGATGAGGTTGACGGCGGCGGCATGCTCGCGGGCCTCCTCCACGGCGTCGCGGCACCACGACCGGGCTTCGAGCGGCGGCAGCGTCAAGGCGGTCTCCACCTGCTCCCATGACAGATGCGCCAGGTCATCCCGGCTCAGCCCCAGCGGCTCGCCCCACTGCGCGAGGTGTTCGAGCACGCCACTGAGCGTCTTGGTGAAGACGTGCTTGCCGTACTCGCGCCCCGCGATGCCCGCGCCCAGGTGCGCGAGAAACACCTCGCTGGTCATGGACAGGCCGGCGCTCCGGAGACCCGCGCCCAGCCGGTCATGGAGGCTTCGGGGCAGGGGCGCCTCGTGCCTGAACGGTTCCTCCGCTCCGGAGATGAGCGGGCCGAAGTAGCGCTCCGGATCCGCGCCATAGCGTGGCACCCGGATGTCATAGGTCCCCGGGCGCAGGTGCCCGAACTCCGCGACGAGCGCCTCCAGACCCAGCTCGCCCCGCCGCACGCGGAGCGCGTCCGCTTGCAGTTGCCCCGCCACCGTCCGGATGCGCTGGAGCACCTCGCGCTGCTCGCTCGAGTCCATGACGCCTTCGCGAACGAAGCTCTTGAGCAGCGCGGTCACCACGAACGCCGTCCGTGCCAGGTGCGCGAAGGGCAGGGTGCCCAGCTTGCGCAGGCGCGCGAGGATGGGGCCGAGCCCGCCCTCGAAGCCCGGCGCGAAGGGCTCCGCCCGCAGCCGCTGCACCTGCTCCACCTGCGCGGGCAGGTCTCGAAGCCCGTGCAGCGTGATGTCACGCAGCGCGGTGGCCAGGGCGTCCAGCTCCCCTGCATCCAACGAGGACGCGTAGAGCCTCCGAAGCCGCTCGCGCAGACCGAGGCTCGCGCACGTGTCCGCGATCTCGAACTCCACCTTGTCATGCAGCTCGGGAGCGCTGGCCAGCCGGGCGAGCTGCTGGGAGACCAGGACCTCCGCCACGCGCGCCGGGGTGCCGGCCGGGATGAAGGAGTTGAGCGAGGCGCGCACGTCCACGTAGGCGTGCCCCGCGAAGTCGCGCAGCAGGGGCGTGCCACGCAGGTCCCGGTATCCGTAGGCCGCGCGCTGCTCCGCCCAGGTCCGGTCCGTGATGAGCCTGCCGTAGAGCGTCCGTGCGAGCGGGAGTGGACGCCGGCCAATCATCTCCGCCGGGTTCCAGTCCGTCATCGTGCTGTAGACGGGCCCGTCGCCCACGACAGGGGCCTTGGGCCGCAGCAGCGCCTGGTGCGCCGTGCAGGCATCCGCCAGCAGCATCGCCCGGCGGACCTCGCCTCCTTCCGGCAGCGATGAACCCCTGGCGATGGGACGCACCTGGAAGAGGTGGAAGTCACCGCCCGCCAGCGCGAACTCGATGTCCAGCGCCTCCACGCCAATGAGCTTCACCAGCTCGCGTCCCACGCTGATGACGCGACGGAGCGAGTCCGGCAACAGGCCCCGGGGCACGCCGTGCTCCACGTACGCGGAGGAGGGCTTCTCCAGGGCGCCGGACGTGATCTGGTCCGTGCGCCCGCTGGAGACGTCCGACGCCACCACCCAGTACGAGGCTAGCGTCTCCGGGTGCCGCGCCATCAGCACGCCGCTCTCGCTCACCGGGTGGACGTAGGACTGGAGGAAGACCTTCTCCTCCCGGGCCACGGGCCCGTATGAATCGAACACGTCCGAAATGGCGCCGCCCACGGCCATGGCATTGCCCGCGTTCACGTCGAGCACGGAGAGAAAGCGTCCCGCGTTCGACGTGTTCCATGCATCCTCCGCGGAGCAGGAGGAGCGCACCACGACGCGGTCGTTCCCGAAGCGCTCCCGCACCCGCCGGAGCACCGCGTCCCGGTCCCGGGCCCAGTCTCCGCTGTGCACGATGAGCGGTGGGGAGATGCACCACGGCCCGTGCAGCTCCGACAGGATGTCGAGCGTGCGCGCCTTGTCCCCCAGGACGAGCCGTCCCACGGGGGCCTGGGGCTCGGTGGATACCTCGTCGTCCTCCAGTTCGAAGCGCGCCACGTCTCCGGCCTGGGAGAGCCGGTCCGCCACCTCGTCCAGGTCCCATCCCTCCAGCGCCGCGCGCACCGCCTGGGTCCTCCCGACGATGAAGCGGCACTCGCCCCGCCAGGTCGCGATGACGGCGGAGGCCGCCTGGAGCCGTAGGCGGATCGTGCGCGGACGCGGGAGCACCGTTCCCTTGAACACGAGCGTCAGCGGCACGCCGTCGTACGTCTGGGCGAGCGTGCCCAGGACGCGCTCGGCCCAGGCCCGCATGGACGCGTGCACGGGACCGACGCCACGGATGCGGCAGTCAGGAGGACTTCCAACCGGAGGGGTGGGGCGAAGCGTCGCGGCTTCGCGTTCCAGGGCTGTCACGGGCGACCTCGCACGAGCGGACGTGGGGCGTGGCGCGTGCGCGGCATCGCATTGTGGCCTCTGCCCACGTGTGGTGGATTCGATGCATGAGAACCTTCGCCACGGATGAGCGGCTGGCGTACCGCCGCGCGGGCAATGAGCTTCAGCCCCGCCCGTCCGAGGACCATGTCCTCTCCTACGAGTACCGCTTGATGCAGCTGCCGCTGGTGCGGCCGGACCACCCGGAGGTCGTGCCGTTCGACCTCAAGGCCGGCTACGACTGGCTGGGCACCTACCGCGCGCCCCGCGTCTCGCTGGTGGGCTTCGTGGACTTCGGCGCCTTCGCGCAGAGCCCCCAGTTCAACCGCTTCATGAACGCCGTGGCCATGACCGCCGCGGCGCGGAAGATCTCCTGGGAGACCGTCGAGCGGCGCAAATACAGACACCACTTCACCATCTGCAACGGCCTGCATGAGCGGATGCCCATCGCTGACATCGTGCCCTTCGTGAAGCAGCGGCTGGAGGGCTTCCCCCGCTTCCGCATCCAGGTGAAGGGCGGCTGGTTCTGGGGCAAGAAGAACGGCCGCATCTACTTCCCCGTCTACCCGGAGCTGACGGACGGCCCGAACCCCGTGGACCACCTCACCGAGGTCCAGACGCGCCTGGGCCACTCGCTCCACCCGGGCTTCTACATCGGCTGTCTCCAGTTGATGGACCACCTGCGCTTCAACTCCGAGCTGGACGTGCACGAGGCGGACGAGCTCTTCGACGTGCTGAGGCGCTTCCGCGAGACGACCATCGTGGAGCTCGATGTGACCGAGCTCTCCATCCTGCGCACGCACGACGACCTCATCCTCAAGAGCCGGGTGCTCGAACGCGTGCCACTCACGGGGTGACGGGTTCATTCGAACTCCTGGAGCGCGCTGCGCAGGAGCACGCGCTCGTAGGCATTGCGCACCAGCGCCCCCAGCGGACCGATGAGCCGCGTGAGGTCCGTCTCGCGGTACAGCGCCGGGTGGTGGAGCAGTTCCAGCACCGTGGCGATGAGCGCCGGCTCCACGCGGTAGTCGAACATCCCGGGCCGGCGTGGATGCGAGAGCCCCGCCTGGACCGCGTCGATCATCAGCGCCGCCTCGCGGGCCACCACGCGCAGGTACACCTCACGGGACGCCGAGGGCTCGGAGCGCAGCCCCTCCAGCTCTTTCGCGGCCTCGCGCCACGGAGAGACCAGCTCCTCCGGCAGGGGGGCGACCAGCTCCACCTCCTCCGCGAGGCGCAGGCGGAGGTGGACCAGGAACTCCATGGGGGAAGGCCGCCACGCCCGCCCCACGACGGCCCCTGGCAGTTGCTGGATGGCGGAGCCCGCGCGGCGGGTGGGGCGCCCCTCCGACTCCAGGAGCATGCGCAGCTCACGGGGGTCGAAGGCCGTGGCGGCCTCTTCAATCATGGCGCGCGTGTCGTCCGAGGAATGCATGAGGCTCAGCGCGCGCGTCGGGGCCTGGAGCTGGCTGCGCAGGTGGTGCGGTGAGCGCTTGTGGGGATTCGCCGACCCCTTGAGCGACTTGAACGCCTCGCAGGCCGACCGGCTCGGAGTGCGGAGGATGAGCGCGCAGGAGGACTCCAGCAGGTACACCTCGCTGGGCACGGCCCATGTCTTGTCGAGCGCGATGGGGCGGTTGGGGCTGTACACCGCTTCGATGCTGCTTTGCGTGTACTGGACGAAGCGCCGGTCCACGGCGCGGAAGCCCTCGCGCTCCAGGAACGCGAGCGCCTCTTCCGCGAGCCCGAGCCCGATGGCGTACGGGTCGAAGAACGTGAAGACGAACTCCTCGCTCCCCGGACGCGAGCCGAAGGCCTCCACGAGGCCGGATACATTGGCAGCGTTTCTCATGTGAGGTCTCCACTCCCGGCTTCCACGAGCCACAGCGCTTCGGATGGCGCGAGCAGGACGTCCCCCTGGCCCTGGCGCCCGCCGAGCAGGTCCGTCCACTTCCGCGACGGCGCGGGGACGGACACGGGTTCCACGCCGAAGTTCACCAACACGTGCAGCGGCTGCCGGGCGTGGCTTCGCGCCAGGTGCAGGACCCAGGGCGCGGGCATCCGCGCTTCGCAGCCACTGGCCTCCCGCAGCGCGGGCGTCCGGTCTCGCAGCCGGATGAGGCCCAGCAGGGACTTCAGGATGCGCGCGTGCACCGGCTGTCGAACCTGTGCACGCAGGGCACCATCCGAGTACCGGTGCCGGTTCGCGGCGCGGGGATTGGAAGGTTCGACACCCACCGCGTCCGGCAGTCCAAACAGGGTGGGGAAGTAGAGGCAGGGCGTGGCGGGGAGCGCGAAGAGCAGCGCGTGCGCGGCCAGGTAGCGCTCGACGTCGAGTCCCGCCTCCGTGGAGAAGATGCGATGCAGGGAGCTGTTGAGCTCGTATGGCTGGGGTTCGCCCCCCACGTCCGCGTACGACACCCGGACCCCGGCACGCTCCATCCGCTCCATCACCCGCCGCAGGGTGGGGGCATCCAACGGCGGATCCATGGGACGCAGGTGCACGCCGTCATGCGTCTGGAGGAAGGCGTAGCCGTCACGGCTGCGTTCATCCGCCGCGGACGCGTTCACCCAGTCCACCAGCGGGCCGCCCTCGCCCGCGAGCGCCGCCGCGAAGACGAGCAGCGGCACCGCGAGGTGGTTGTCGTGCTGCGCCAGCTCCTCGCCCAGGTAGCACCGCTCTCCCGTGCGGTGGTCCGTCTCCGCGAGCAGGCGCACCGACGGGTCCACTAGATCGGCCACGGCGCGCAGGGCGCGCACCAGCAGCTTCGCCTCCGGTTGATGCGGCCCTCCGGGAATGCGCTTCCACACGTGGGGAATGGCATCCAGGCGCACGACCCGCGCGCCCGCCTCCACCAGCCGCAGCAGGGTGCCCGCCATGGACAGGAAGACGTCCGGCGACCCGTGGTTCAGGTCCACCTGCGCGCGCCCGTAGGTGCACCATGCCCAGTGCTCGCCAAAGCGCTGGAGGATGGAGGAGGTCCGCACCCGCGTGCCCCATTCGATGGCCCGTGGCTCGGAGAAGAGGTGGAAGTCCCCGGGCCGTCCCTCTCCACGCAGCACGTCCCGGAACGCCGGATGCGACGTGGACACGTGGTTCATCACCAGGTCGAGCATCAGCCCGCCGCTGACGTCCGACAGCCGCTCCAGGTCCTCCCACGTCCCCAGGCGGGGATGCACGGCGCGGTGGTCCACCACCGCGAAGCCGTCATCCCCATCCGACACATAGGGCGGGAGCACATGCAGCAGGGCCGGCCCCACGCCGCCCACCTCCTCTTCGAGGAAGCGCCGCAGCGCCGCGAGCGGAGCCATGCCCCCGTCGAGCACATGGTCCGGATACACGGCGATGACCGCGGGCCGCGCGTGCCCGAGGCTCGGGCGCACGCGGACGCCCTCCGCCGCTGGGAGCAGCTCCCGGACGAGCGCCTCCGCGCGCTCCGCCCCGTAGAGCTGTCCCAGCGCGTCCCCCAGCCGCGCCTTCGCGGGGGCGCGGGCCGTGTTTCCGGAAGCGCTCATCCCTGGTGCTCGAGGACGTAGTCGATGCTGCCCTGGAGGAACTCCACCGCGCGCGCCAGCTCCGGCTCCGCCGACATGCGCTGGGCCATGCGCTGGTGGAGCGCTTCGATGCGCGTGAGGCAGCCGCCCAGCGGGCCCGTCGCGCAGTCCGCGTGCAGCAGGAGCCCTTCCTCGAGCAGCCCCCGGTCCACCTCGCTCGCGGTGGCCATCGCCTTGCGCGACTCGATGAGCAGCCACTTGCGCGCCGCGCTCGTCACCCCCAGGGCCGCGAGGATGGAGACCAGCGCCTCCTCCACCGCGATGCGCGCCACGTGCCGGCTGGACTCCTCGCTGACGGCGCGGTGGCTGATGGCGTCCTCCAGGTACTCGTGGACCTCCATGAAGTGCCGCACGGTGAGGTAGGTGGGCAGCAGCTCCACCAGGAACTCGTCCCGCCAGCTCGCCACCAGGCTCGGGTTCATCAGCGGCAGGCCCACGCGCAGCCGGTGCAGGAAGCGAAGCTCCGGGCCGTCGATGATGGGGATGAACTTCAGCTCGGACGGCTTGTAGAGCGCCGGCGCGATGGCCGTCATCCACGTCATGATCTCCGCGACGCGGCTGCGCTCCGCCAGCTCGATGTTGACCTCGATGCCGTCGCAGTATTGGAGCGCCTCACTGAAGCGGCTGTTCTTGAAGCGCACGCCCTCCTTCGTGGAGATGAGCGACGTGCGGTGCGGCACCAGCACCATCAAATCCACGTCCGAGCTGGGCGTGCCATTGCCGGCCGCGAGCGAACCCGTCAGCAGCACGCCGCACGAGGCGGGGTCGCTGACCAGCTCTGACAGGATGCGTTCGACGTCCACGCCGTGCGCGCGAAGCGTCTGCGTGGTGAGCGGTTGACCACTGGAAAGCTGATGCGTGCGCTTCATGATGCCACCTTCCCCCGTCCCTCATGGGACAGCTGCAAGTCCGAGAAAACGTCCGCGCACGCGTCCGCGACGGTGCGCACCATCTGCTCCTCATGCGTCCGCATCACGCTCAGGCGCAGCAGGCCGTGGCCCGCCGGGACGGCCGGGTGGATGACCGGGTTGGCGTAGATGCCCCGGTTCCACAGCAGCCTCCACGCCTGGAGCGTGTCGAAGTCCGCGCCCACCTCCACGCTGACGATGGGACCGTCGGACGGAATGGGCCGCAGCCCGCGCTCCACCAGCGCCTCGCGCAGCGAGCGCACCCGTTCCTTCAGTTGGGCCACCAGCCCCGGGTCCTCATGGAGGATGCGCAGGGCGGCCAGGGCCGCGGCCACGGAGGCCGGCGTGTTGGCGGCGGTGAAGAGGAAGGGCCGCGTGAGGACGCGCAGCGCCTCAATCTGGGCCTTGTCCCCGATGATGGCGCCGCCGCAGGAGCCCAGGCTCTTGGAGAAGGTGATGGTGATGAAGTCCGCGTCCTGGACGATGCCGTCCTCCTCCACGGTGCCCAGCCCCCGCGTGCCCACGGTGCCCAGGCCGTGCGCCTCGTCCACGACGAGCGCCAGGCGCGTCTCGCGGCACACCTCCAGGAACCGGCGCAGCGGGGCCCGGTCTCCGCGCATGGAGTAGACGCCCTCCACGACGCAGAGGCCGGAGGCGGTGTCCTCCTTCGCCTGGGCCAGCAGGTGCTCCGGGTCGTTGTGGTTGAAGCGCCGCATGTTCGCGCGCGCCAGCCACACGCCGTCCAGGACGGAGGCGTGCATCTCCTCGTCCACCCAGGCGCGGTCATTGCGGCCCAGGAGCGAGCTCATCAGGCCCAGGTTGGCGCCGTAGCCGGTGGAGAACACCATGGCGCCGGTGCGGCCATAGAAGCGCCGCAGGGCGTCCTCCAGCTCCTCGTGGAGCGCCAGGTTGCCATTGAGCAGGCGTGAGCCCGTCACGCCCGCGCCCCAGCGGGCGGAGGCCTCCTGCGCGGCGGCGATGACGCGAGGGTCGTTCGCGAGCCCCAGGTAGTTGTTGGAGCCGAAGTTGAGGATGTCCCGGCCCTCCATGCGGGTGATGGGGCCGGTGGCCGACTCCACCCGCGTGAAGTAGGGGAGGCGGCCAATGCGCTTGCCCAGACGGGCCTGCGCCACGCGCGGGTCCGCGAGCAGCCGTTGGATGACGGGCGCCCGAGGGCCGCCCGCCGAGTCGTGTTCAGGTCGTGTCATGTTTTTGGTCCCGGAAGTCGAACGCCAGGCTCGCGGCGGTCGCGCAGACAGCGGTGAAGGTGAGGATGACGGCGGTGCTCTGGAGCACGACGCTCCAGCGGCCTGCGCCGAAGGTGGCTTCGTTGAGCGCACGCAGGGCCCAGTAGTGCGGCGTGGCGTAGCCGAGCGTGCGAGACCAACCCGGCAGCGCTTCGGTGGCGACGATGGCGCCACCCACCGCGCTGAACGTCACCAGCACCAGGTAGGAGAGGTTGGAGAGCGTGGCGGTGCTGCGCGTGATGGCGAAGAGGAGGAAGCCCAGGGCCGAGCCGCTCGTCACCAGCGCCGCGCCGGTGAGGGCCACCTGGAGGACGTTGCCGTTGAGCGGCAGGCCGAGGAACGCCGCCGCGAAGCCCGTGAAGAGCAGCAACTGCACGAACGACATCGCGCAAGCGGGCAACACCTTGCCCATGGCGAACGCGAGCCGGGAGGGGCGGATCAGCGCCTGCCTGCCGTGGGTGTGGTACCAGAAGTCCCGGTAGAACGCGTGACCGGAGTAGGTCACCACCATGTAGCTGAACATCACCGCGAAGCCGATGGTGGCCCGGCCCATGGCGCCCGGTGCCGAGTCGAGCCCCGACACACCTGGGCCCAGGATGGCGGAGAGCACCGCGGGCAGGATGAAGATGAACACCATGGCCGTGCGCTCGCGAGCGAGCACCCGCCACTCCGTCAGCGCGTAGCAACGCACCACGTTGACAAAACCCGTCACGCCGCTGGGAGCGGAGGGGGCACTGGAAGCGATGTCGTGATTCATGGTCCCTCTGACTCCCGAGCGAAGGCGCTCAGGGACGGGTCCCTCAGCAGGATGTCGCGGAGGCTGTTGCCGGACAGGCGCAGCTCGGACAGGTGGACATCGGAGGGGACCTCGCTCAGCTTCGAGCGGACCTCCTCCAGGCTGCTGGTGGCGAGCGTGAGCTCCCACGAAGCATCGGGGCGCGCGCCACGCAGCGACAGCGTGCGAGCCTGGTTCGACAGCACGGTGCCCAGCTCTCCCAGGTCGCGAGTCTTGCCGTCCCGCAGCAGCACCAGCTCCGTGGAGAGTTCCTCGATGTCCTCGGGGTAGTGCGCGGTGACGAGCACCGCGGCGCCTTCCTCGCGCCACGCGCGCACCCGGCGCACGACCAACTGGCGGGCCTCGAAGTCGAGCGCGACCGTGGGCTCATCCAGCAAGCGGATGGGAGGCGCATGGACGAAGCTCGCCGCCAGGTGCACGAGCCGCCGCTGCCCACCCGACAGGTGATGCACGCGCGTGCGGGCAATGGGACCCAGCGCGAACTCCTCCAGGGTCCGCTTGATGGCGGCCTTGGCTTCCGCGCGTCCCAACAGCAGCCGGGCCAGGTGCCCGACGTTCTCCTCCACCGTGAGCACGGGATAGAGCGCGATGGCCTGCGTCGCGAACCCGATGGCGCGGCGGGCATGCAGCCCGCCCACGTCGAGCCGCACCGAGCCGCCCGTCGCTCCCCGCACGGTGCCGGTGAGCGCCCCCAGCAGCGTCGTCTTGCCCGCGCCATTGGCGCCGAGCAGGCCCACGGACGCGCCGCCCCTCAAGTGAAGGGAGACATCGCGGAGCACGGGCGTCCTCTGGGGAAAGGCGAAGGAGAGCCGCTCCGCGGAGAGCAGGGCGGTTCCTTGCGCTGGCCCTGCGAACTGACGAAGACGCCCAGATGTATTGATTGGATCCTGAAATGCTTCTTGTTCAGGAAAAGAATGTTTGTCGGTCATCGTCGGGATGACCTTCTACAAACGCGGTCTGACATCCGGCGTCAGCGGTTCGCGTCGAAGATGAGACGGCCAAACCCATCACGGCGCCCTGATGAAAGGGATTTCCTATCCGGCTGGTCATCACATCCATCCCGCGAGCCTTCGCGTTCCGGACAGCAACGCTCCCCATCTGTACACGGGTCGCCATGGGAGGCCGTCATCCCACCCTTTCGGCCCGGGGCCGTAGTAGGACCGTCCCGATGTCCGAACTTGACGACTCCTCGCTCCTGGAACTGCTGGACCTGATCTTCGACGCGCTGTGTGCGTCTCGCGTCTCGGATTGGGTGGACCCAGACCGCGTCCTCGCCGCGGTCGACCTCGCCCTGACACCCGAGCGGGTGACGGGCTGGCACGCCCGGCTGGTGGCCCCCTTGCGCACGCGCCTGCTCGCGCGCGCGGCGAAGAGTCACATCAAGCTGGGGGCGTGGCTCCCCGCCGAGGCCACCGCATCCCTGACGACGCTCCTGGGCAAGCCGGTGCACCTGCCGCGCAAGGCCATCGACGAGCTGGTGGCGTCCGAGCAGGTGCGGGAGACCGTGCGCACCACGCTCCAGGAGACCCTGTCGTCCCTGGTGAGCAAGGTCATCGCGGGGGCTCCCGGGGCGGGTGTCGCCGGGGGCCTGCGGGATGCGCTGAGCTGGGGCGCGCGCGCGGCGGCCTCGGCGGGCAAGGGCATCCTGGGCGGACTCGGCGGCAGCTTGCAGGACCGCGTGCGCGAGGTCATCGACGGCTCCATGGCCATGGTGCAGCGGCGCATCGCGGAGCGGCTCGCCAGCGAGGAGACCGCCCGTGCCCTGGGCGCACGGCGCCTGAAGGTCTTCCTGGCCACCCTGGAGAAGACGGAGGCCGAGGCCGCGGAGGCGCTGGGCCGGGTGCCTCATGAGCACCTCGACCCCCTGGCGCCCCAGGTGATCGCGCACAACCTCGCGCGCCCCGAGGTTCGCGAGGGATTGAAGGCCGAGCTCCACGCCGTCCTGGAGGACCTGTCACGGCACACCGTGGGGGAGCTCCTCGACCAGGCCGGGCTCCGCGACGAGACACGTCAGTGGCTGCATGCGCATGGCCTGCCCTTCGCGCGCACGCTGGCGCGCTCCGCCCCCTTCATCGCCTGGCGGAGCCGCGTGGAGCGCTCCGGGACGTAGGCCGCGGGGGCTCCCTAGCTCGCAAACCCCTGTGAGCGGTGGATGACGGGGAGGTCTACGGCACAGGCTTGGGAGCCGGCTTCACGTCGGTGTTCTGGCCGGAGACGATGCGCCACTGCTTCTGGGTGCGCTTGAGCACATACCGCATCTGCGTGCGCAGCAGTCTGTCCTCGGTGTTCTGCACGCCGGGGGGAAGCCCCGTGTGGCCGGTGACCTCGTGCGTCGTGTCCACGACGGCGATGTCCGCGCTGGGGAAGCGGACCTTGCGCACGGTGACCTCGGCGTGGCTGGTCTTGAAGATGCTCGCGAAGATGGCGGCGTGGCGCGCTTCGATTTCCGCGCGGCCCTGGAACACCGTGCCGACGATGTTGATGAAGTCCGCGTCGTCCGCGAAGTCCCGCGACCATGCCGTCGCGTCGTGGGCGTTCCAGGCTTCGGTCTGTGCCTTCACCAACTGACGAAGGTCCTGCTCGTCCTGGGCGTGGTCAGGAGCCGTGCACGCCGTGGACACCAGCACCAGACTCAGCGCCGCGACGACTGCGAAAGATGAAGAGCGGGTCATGGCCGCAGTCTGCCATGGGGGCCGGAGCTCACGAATCCCAGCGCACGCGGTAGGAACAGGCGTGGCCGTTGTAGTCGAAGGGCTCCACGCGGATGTTCTTCGCGCCGGCCCGGGTCAGCCCGGCTTCGATGATGCCCATGTGGTAGCCCGGGTTGCCGTTGCACTCGCTCACCTTGATGGTGTGGTTCGCGCGGCCGTGGGTGATGAGCTCGGTCTTCAGGTAGTTGTTCACCGTGGCGAAGCTCTCCTGCATGCGGGAGAGCACCCGGTCGGGCCCGAAGATGGGCCACAGGGACACGAGCGCCTTGCCGAGCAGCGTGTGCTCCAGGCCCTTGATGACGGCCATGCCGAGCCGCCGGTAGCCTTCATTCGCGTCCACGTCCGGGTACAGGTGGCGCGCGGTGATGCCCAGCGCCTCCGCGAAGACGTGGCGGGGCGTGTGGTGCGGGATCTTCTCGTCCAGGTCCAGGCCGATGGCCCGCAGCCGCGCCTTCAGCTCCGGCGTGAGGCTCGCGCCCACGGAGCGCAGGAAGAGCCCCTCGATGGCATGGCGGTAGACGATCTCTTCACTCAACGCGGCACCCATCCCAGGCGTCCGCCCCAGGGCGGGGCGGACGCGGGGAAGCATCCCTGGATTGGGGCTGCAATGCACTCGCGCGCGGGGTGAAGTTCCCGCGGCGAGTCTACGCTCAGTAGAGGTAGTTCAGCGCTGTGCGGTCGGAGCTGGTCCACTCACCGCTTTCACTCGAGCTGAAGCAGGAGTTCATCACCGAGCCGCCCCGCGTGGCCGTGGTCGGCGTGCCGGGGATGTGGATGGCGCCCACGTTGGACGCGCCCTCGTCACCACCGGAGCCGCAGCTGATGGACCGGTCGTAGTAGTCCGAGTGGCGGAAGCCGATGGTGTGGCCCAGCTCGTGGGTGATGACGTGCTCGTTCACGTCCACGCTGTAGCTCTGCAGCCCGGTGCCGATGTTGATGGTGCCGTAGGGCTTGCCGCCCTTGGGGAAGCCCGCCGAGCCGCCGGTGCCGCTCGTGGTCTTCGCGGAGATGGTCGCGGTGCAGTCGGACGCCGAGCCGCGCGCGAAGGTGATGCGCAGCCCCTGGCTGTTGTAGTTCTCGATGGCCAGGTCGAGCCCCTGGCTGAGCCGGCTGTAGCTGTTGAACTGGGAGGTGGGGATGACGCAGATCTTCGTCACGCTGGTGCCGACGAGGTTGCTCGTCCGGTACTGCTCCGGGGTCGCGCTGTCGGTCTGGAGCATCTCGCGGGACGCCTCCAGGCTCACGTGAGCGTCACGCCCCACGTACACCGCGTTGTCCACGACCATGATGTCGTTGGCCGGGAAGCCCGCTTCGACGAGGTTGGAGACAATCTCGTCGTTCTCGCTCTGCGCCTCACCACCGCAGGCCGTCAGCAACGCACCACAGCTCACCACGACGACAGCAGCCTTCTTGAACATGTTCGTCGCCCCTCTTGGCGTGGATCAGCCCAACTCCCGGCCCCAGCGCGGGACCGCCGGGTGGACTGTCACTGTTCTAGAGGGTTCGAGCCGTATAATTCAAGAAAACGGGAAATATTTGTCAGCTAGACCTAACTGGTGAGTACGGAAAGGTCAGATGATACACACCATGTTTCATTCTCGGTGCTTGTGATTTCACGGAGCGTTCGTTCCCGGGCCCATGCGCTTCAGGCCCGGGAAGGGCCGCTGCTTCAGTGCACCTTCGGGGCAATCTGCTCCAGTGGCGGCAGGGGCGGGATTCCGCCGCTCGCGCCCATGGAGACGGTCTCAGGGCTGGACGTGTCCTCTTCGCTGCCCTCCAGCTTCTGGCTCACCTGGTCTCCCAACTGGGCCAGTCCCTCCTGGGCGCGGCGCTTGGCGGGCTCCAGGAGCTGGCGCTCCTTGTCCGTCACCGGCAGCAGGCTCGCGGTCAGCATGCCCAGGGCCACCGCGCCGAGCGCGAGTGCCAGGGGCTGCTCCTCGAGGGCCCGGTCGTACCACTGCGAGGTGCGTCCCCGGATGGCCTGGGGTGACGGCACGCGCTCGCGCAGGTGCGAGGCCTGGCTCCGCACGGTGTCCGCCGCGTCGTGGACCCGGCCGCGCACGGTGTCCGCGGCGCTGCTCACCCGGTCCTTGAGGTGCATGCCCTCGTCCCTGGTGGACTCCTCGCGCGTGTTGTAGCCCTCGACGGGGATGACCCTGCCTGAACCAGGGGCGCCGTAGTACTCGCGCTCGGCCTCATACAGGGGGATGCGCTCGTACTCGCGGACGCGGTACTCGCGCTCCTCGATGCGCGAGCGGAAGGCCCGCTTCATCAACATGGAGCCGACCCCTGCTCCCAGCAGCGCCCCCAGCAGCCCCAGTCCTCGTGGCGTGTGGGTGGCCTCATCCGTCCATTCATACGTCTTGCGCATCGCCGTCTCCTTGGCGTGTGATTTCCAGTCGAGCACCTTCTCGCGGGCCTGCTGTTTCAGCTCCTCGCGCTTCTCCGCGGCGAGCTGCTTCGCGTGCTCCGTCACCTCTTCCTTCTTCTCGAGCGCGAACTCCTTCGCGCGGGCCTTCAAGAGCTCGGGGTTCGCGCGGCGGCCGAGCTCATCCGCCAGCACGCTCATGCGTGCCCGTGCATCCGCGATTTCGCGGAGCGCATCGTCGTGCTCGCCCATTGGCTGTCCTCCTTGAGGGTCTGGATGGTCTTGCGCGGTGCGTGGACCGCCTTGAGTCGTTTCGCTCCCACGGCAGCGATGCCCGCCCCCGCGGCGATGAGCAGCACGGTCACCAGCAGCGCGCTGGCCCACAGCGGCATCACCTGCGCGAGCGCGATGACCAGGAAGGCCACCAGCGCCATGGCGCCCAGGAAGAGCACCACGCCGCCCGCCGCGAGCATGCCGCCGCCCGCCGCGGCCTTCTTCGCCTCGGAGCGCATCTCCGTGCGCGCGAGCGTGAACTCCGCCCGCAGCAGGTGCCGGCCCTGCTCGAGGAACTCGGACACGATCGTCCCGAGCGACTGCTCGCCCAGCGAGTCCGTGTCACGGAAGCCTTCCGGCTGGGGGCGGGGCCGTACGTCGTCCGCGTCCAGCCCCATGTATTGACCGCGAGCGCGTGAGGATGAGGGATCCATGTCCATCCCCCTCACGCCTTGAGGAATCGCGCGGCGACGAAGCCGAGCAGCGCGCACCCCGCCAACGCCACGCCCGGGCGCTCACGCATCCGCGTCTGCGCCTGGCGCAGCAGCTCTTCCGTCGAGTTCTGTTCCAGGGTGTCGGACGCCTTGCGCACGAAGCCCACGGCGCTGCCGATGAGCTGCTGCGGCAACTGCGTGTCCCCCTGACTGGAGATGGACTCGAGCTGCTTCGCGAAGCCGTTGAGGCTCTCCACCAGGACGCCCTTGCGGGAGTCCACCTGGGAGAAGGCGCGCTGGCGGGTGATGCCGCCGATGCGCTTCACCTGCTCCTTGCCCTCCTGCTTCAGTCCCACCCGTTCACTGCCGCTTGCTGACTGGCTCTCACTGTAGAAGCTGGGATTCCTCAGGCCCTCTTCCTCGATGATGCTGCCCATGTCGCAACCTCCCCCGGTGTGATGGGTTCATGTGTGTCGTTGAACGACTGCACATGAAGCTATGCAATCAGCCGGGGACTGCTTCGAGGACGGCGTGCGCTGGCCGTGGAGCAGGCGGAGTAGCGAACCTGTTTCGCGGCGACGACAAGGGAATGACGCGCCCGGTGATACGGACTGTGCCTCTTCGCTGTTGCTCTGTGTGGTCATCAGGCGCAGCGCCTGGACACACGTACGATGCGGTGCGCCCTCGCGCGCCCGTAACGGGCTCGTCACGTGGCCGCTCGGAAAAGAGCGCACGAAACCAACCCAGGGAGTGGTCACAACCTGAACAGATTTTCAAGGGCGCAAACGCACTTCGGTTCGGCTAGAGCGCGGCGCATTCCCTGACACGGCTGCTCCCGTCAGCCCGTGGGTGCCACGATGCATGCCTCCGCTCCTGAAGTGCCTCTCTCCTCACCGCCGCGCGCCAGCCGCCTCAAGCGATGGATCATCGGCGTGCTGCTCCTGCTCGCGATCTTCGCGGGGCTCGCCGCCGTCAAGGCGGGCCAGATCGTCTCCATGATCAGCGCCGGTGAGACCTTCGTGCAGCCGCCCGAGTCCGTCACGTCCGCCCAGGCGGAGTCCTTCGGCTGGCAGGGGACCCGGAGCGCGGTGGGCACGGTGCTGGCGCTCCGGGGCGTGACCCTGAGCGCGGAGATACCGGGCGTCGTCACCGACATCCGCTTCGAGAACGGCGCTTCGGTGAAGAAGGGCCAGGTGCTCGTCCAGCTCGACACCTCCAGCGAGCAGGCCCAACTGGCCGGCGCCGAGGCCGACGCGGAGCTCGCGCGGCTGACCCGCGAGCGCGCCGAGAAGCTCAACGCCCAGGGCGCCAACACCCAGTCGGACCTGGACGCCGTCCGCGCGCGGGCGCTCCAGTCCTCCGCCACGGTGGCCCACCTGAAGTCCCTCATCGCCAAGAAGACCATCCGCGCGCCCTTCGATGGCCGCATCGGCATCCGCCAGGTGGAGCTGGGGCAGCTCGTCTCTCCGGGCAACCCCATCGCGTCCCTGCAGTCCTCCACCCCGGCGCTCGTGGAGTTCCAGCTGCCCCAGCAGGCGCTGGCCCAGGTGAAGCAGGGCCAGAAGGTGCGCCTGCGCGTGGACGTCTTCCCGGGCGAGTCCTTTGAAGGGGAGCTCACCACCATCAACCCGGAGGTGGAGCTGTCCTCCCGCAACGTGCGCATGCGCGCCACCGTGCCCAACGCGGACGGCCGGCTCCTGCCGGGCATGTTCGCCAGCGTGGAGGTGCTCTCCGACGCCAGCGAGCAGGTGGTGGCCATTCCCGCCACCGCCGTGCTCTTCGCCCCCTACGGCGACTCGGTGTTCACCCTCTCCGAGGGCAAGGACGCCGCGGGCAAGACGGCCCTGCTGGCGCGGCAGCAGTTCGTGCGGCTGGGGGAGCGCCGGGGTGACTACGTCGCGGTGACGTCCGGCCTGAAGCCCGGGCAGACCGTGGTCAGCAGCGGCGTCTTCAAGCTGAAGAACGGCATGGCTGTCGTCGTGAACAACGCGCTGGCGCCGCCCATCGAGGTCGCTCCCCAGCCGGTGAACCCCTAAGGGACGCAGGAAGGCGAACCCATGAAATTCACCGACCTGTTCATCCGGCGTCCGGTCGTGGCGCTGGTCGTCAACCTCATCATCATCATCGCGGGCCTCCAGGCCCTGCGCTCGCTCAATGTGCGGCAGTACCCGCGCAGTGAGAACGCCGACATCACCGTCACCACGGTCTACGTCGGCGCCAACGCGGAGCTCGTCCGTGGCTTCATCACCACGCCGCTGGAGCGCGTCATCGCCGCGGCGGACGGCATCGACTACGTCGAGTCCACGAGCTCGCAGAACGTCTCCATCATCCGCGCCCGGCTCAAGCTCAACTACGACGCCAACCGCGCCCTGAGCGAGATCAGCGCCAAGGTCGACCAGGTGCGCGGCGACCTTCCGCCCGAATCCCAGGTGCCCGTGATGGGCATCGAGTCCGCGGACAGCCAGTTCGCCGTCGCGTACCTCAACTTCACCTCCGACTTCCTCGAGCAGAACGAGCTGTCCGACTACCTGGTGCGCGTGGTGCAGCCCCGGCTGTCCTCGGTGGAGGGCGTGCAGCGCGCGGACATCCTCGGGGCGCGCACGTTCGCCATGCGGGTGTGGATGAAGCCGGACCGGATGGCCGCGCTCAACGTCAGCCCCATCCAGGTCCGTCAGGCGCTCGCCACCAACAACGCGCTCGCCGCGGTGGGCCAGACGAAGGGCTCGCTCGTGCAGGTGAACCTCACCGCGAACACGGGCCTGCGTTCGGTGGAGGAGTTCAAGCAGCTCATCGTCCGCAAGGATGGCGGCGCGGTGGTGCGGCTGTCGGACGTCGCGGACGTGGTGCTCGGCGCCGAGGACTACGACACCGACGTGACGCTCAACGGGAAGACGGCCGTGTTCGTCGGCATCTGGTCGCTGCCCAACGCCAACTCGCTGGACGTCATGCAGCGCATCCGCACGGAGATGGACTCGCTCAAGAAGGACCTCCCCGAGCAGATCCACGGCGGCGTCGCCTTCGACGGAACGGACTACATCCAGAACGCCATCGACGAGGTGGTGAGCACGCTCATCGAGACGCTCATCATCGTCGTCATCGTCATCTTCCTGTTCCTGGGCTCCGTGCGCTCCATCCTGGTTCCGGTGGTGGCCATCCCGGTGTCGCTCATCGGCACGGTGTTCCTGATGCAGGTGTTCGGCTTCACGGTGAACCTGCTCACTCTGCTCGCGGTGGTGCTGTCCGTGGGCCTGGTCGTGGACGACGCCATCGTCGTGGTGGAGAACGTGGAGCGCCACCTGCGTGACGGACTGCGCCCGGTGGACGCCGCCATCAAGAGCGCGCGGGAGCTGGTGGGGCCCATCATCGCCATGACCCTCACGCTCGCCGCGGTGTACGCGCCCATCGCCTTCCAGGGTGGGCTCACGGGCTCGCTCTTCCGCGAGTTCGCGCTCACACTGGCCGGAGCGGTGACCCTGTCGGGCGTGGTGGCGCTGACGCTCTCTCCGATGATGTCCTCCGTGCTCTTGAAGGCGGGCCACGAGGACAAGGGGCTCGCGGGCGTCATCAACCGCGGCTTCGAGCGCCTGCGGGCCGCGTACGCCCGCACCCTGGACAGCTCGCTGCTCGTCCGTGGGCCCATCTACGCGGCGTGGATCTTCCTGAGCCTGCTCGCGTTGGTGATGTTCAACCAGTCGGCCCGGGAGCTGGCGCCCGTG
Source organism: Corallococcus sp. M7 (assembly GCF_054512695.1). NCBI lineage: Bacteria > Pseudomonadati > Myxococcota > Myxococcia > Myxococcales > Myxococcaceae > Corallococcus > Corallococcus sp. M7. Next base: position 8,522,560 of record NZ_CM137252.1, on the reverse strand, counting down.
GAGGACCAGGACTTCGTCATCGGCATCATGAGTACGCCGTCCAACTCCACGCTGGATCAGCTCAAGCCGTCCGTGACCAAGACGAGCGAGTTGCTGATGGAGATGCCGGAGTCCAGCTTCAACTTCCAGATCGTCCAGCCGAGCAACGGCTTCTGGGGGCTGGTGCTGAAGCCATACAAGGAGCGCAAGCGGACCACGGCGCAGGTGCTGGCGGAGGCGCAGGAGCGGGTGAACACCATTCCGGCGGTCCAGACCTTCGCCCTCCAGCCCCCCGCGCTGCCGGGCGGCGGCAACTTCCCGGTGGAGTTCGTCATCGCCTCCACGGCGGAGGCGGATGAGCTGCTGGGCTTCGCGCAGCAGCTCCAGGAGAAGGCGACGCAGAGCGGGTTGTTCGCCTTCCCGCCCATCATCGACGTGAAGCTGGACCAGCCCCAGTCGGAGCTCGAGGTGGACCGCGAGAAGGTCGCGCAGCTGGGGCTGAACCTGGGCACCGTGGGGCAGGACCTGGGTTCCGCCGTGGGCGGCAACTTCGTCAACCGGTTCAACATCGCCGGCCGCAGCTACAAGGTCATCCCGCAGGTCCTGCGCTCCTCGCGTCTCACCCCGGAGCAGCTCAAGGACATCCACGTCACCGGCCCGGACGGCAAGCTCGTGGCCCTGTCGTCCATCGCGTCCCTCAAGGACAAGGTGGCGCCCCGGTCGCTCAACCGCTTCCAGCAGCTCAATGCCGTGAAGCTCAGCGGCGTGGCCATCCGCCCGCTGGACGAGGCGCTCACCTACCTGGAGACGGAGGCCGCGCGCATCCTGCCCGCGGGCTACCGCATCGACTACACGGGCGAGTCCCGGCAGCTGCGCACGGAGGGTGACTCGTTCGCCCCGGCGTTCGGGCTGGCGGTGGTGCTGATCTTCCTGGTGCTCGCGGCCCAGTTCAACAGCTTCCGGGATCCGCTCATCATCCTCGCAGGCTCGGTGCCGCTGGCGCTCTTCGGCGCGCTGGTGACCACGTTCCTGCGGATGCCGAACCCGATGATGCCGTACTTCACGGACAGCTTCACCACGACGCTCAACATCTACTCACAGGTGGGGCTGGTGACGCTGGTGGGCCTCATCGCGAAGAACGGCATCCTCATCGTGGACTTCGCCAACCGTCTCCAGGAGGAGGGCAGGTCGAAGCTCGAGGCGGTGAAGGAAGCGGCCTCCGAGCGGCTCCGTCCCATCCTGATGACGACGGTGGCCACGGTGGCGGGCCACTTCCCGCTCGTTTTGGTATCGGGCCCGGGCGCGGCGGCGCGCAACAGCATCGGGCTCGTGCTGGTGACGGGCATGGCGCTGGGCACGCTCTTCACCCTCTACTTCGTGCCGGCCATCTACCTGCTCATCGCCAAGACGCGCACCGCGGCCGCCAGCGAAGCCCCGGAGCTTCAGCCGGCGCCTGACGCCGCGACGTAGGCGGCGGGTGGAGCAGCGCGGTTGAAGGAGCCGCCTGGAGGCACCTGCCCCAGGCGGCTCTTCTTTTTAGCGGCGGGACAGCGCGAGCTTCGCGCCGAACGCGATGAACACGCACCTCGTCAGACGGTCCATCACGGTCATTGCCGCTACCTTCCGCCCTTGTCCGGAGTGCGCACGCGGATGGCGAGCGCACGGCAACCTGCTTCAGGCGCTGTGTCGGCGGGTGGGGCCCACGCTCCGAGCGAGTGGTAGAGCCTGCCCTCTCTCCGCTCCAGGTAGAGGATCATGTTGAGCGGCCAGCCGCTGCCCTGGAACAGGTGTCTGTCCATGGGCGTGGGCTCCTGGCTGACGCGCAGGCCCCGCTCGTGAGGCGGGCCGATGCGGTGCCAGTCCGGGTGCAGGTGGATGGAGCCGAGCACCTCCAGCCCCTCGGCCTCGGCCTCGGCGGTGATGCGCAGCAGCTCGCGGGGCTCACACCAGTAGCCGCGCCTCCCGTTGGCGTAACAGGCGCCGAAGCGGGGGATGATGGCCGCTTCGAACTCCTGGAGCACGGTGTCGTCCGTCTCGCGGATGTTGGTGGCGAAGCCCACGCGCTCCACATGCATCGCGTCGTCCGTGAAGCGCCCCAGCAGCACGGCCCAGCTGCGCGGCGGCAGCTCCGGCGTGCACGCCGAGTACTCCCGGACGGCGTCCGCCATGAAGTCGGACAGCGCCGCGGGATCCACGAGCACGACGTCGGCGCTCATTCCTCGGACTCCGGCGTGGGAAGACGGCCCGCGGCCCGGTCCTCGCGCAGCTGCGTGATGAGGTGGCGGGCCATGCGCTCCTCGAAGGCGGCGGCGCTGTCCGGCGTCCACGGATAGAAGCCCTGGCCCGTCTTCAGGCCCAGCTCGCCCTGGCCCACCTTCTGCTCGAGCACCGGCGGCACCGGGCGCCCCGCGCCGCGCAGGACGTTCGTGATGAAGTCCAGGCCCACGAGGTCCAACCGGTCGAAGATGCCAGAGGCCCCCAGGCGCCTCCCGATGCCCTGGGTGAGCACGCGGTCCACCATCTCCGGCGTGGCCACGCCCTCCGTCACGATCCGGAGCGCTTCACCGATGAGCGCCTGCTGCAGGCGCGGACCCACCGAGCCCGGGACGTCCCTGGCGAACACCACGGGCGACTTGCCCAGCTCTTCGAGAAAGCGCCGCACCGTCTCCACCGCGTCGGGGGACGTCTTCTCGCCGGGGATGACGTCCACCAGCGGCACCAGGTGCGCGGGCAGGTAGTAGTGCGCGGAGAGGACCCGCTCAGGGTGTGCGCAGTCGCGGGCAATGGCTGTCACGCTCAGCGCGGTGGTGTTGGTGGCGAGCAGGGTGTCCGGTGCCGCGAGCCGGTCCAGCTCCTTGAAGAGTTGCTGCTTGAGCGCCAGGTCCTCGGGGATGGATTCGATGACCAGGTCCTGGACCACGGCGGCCTCGGCGAGCTCCGTGGTGCGATGGATGCGCGCGAGCGCGAGGGTGCGCTGCTCCGCGCCGAGCAGCCCCGTCTCCACCAGCAGCGCCGCGTCGCGCTCCAGCTTCACGCGCGCGGCCTCGCTGCTGCCCGCATGCCGGTTGAAGAGCACCACCTGTCTGCCAGCGATGGCGAGCTCGAGCGCGATGCCGCACCCCATGGCCCCGCCGCCGACAACGCCAATCCTCATCAGCCGCTTGTGTCCCATGTGACACGAGCGTGGCTGCCTGCCGCACGCATGGCAATCACTTGAATAGTGGCTGCAATTGTCCAGGACGCGTGTGTGACGCGCCGAGCCTTCAGGGGTCGCACATCCCGTCCGGCGGGCCCCTGCCTGCCTCCCCAGACGGACGGGGCGTGCATGACGATATTGCGCTCATGCCGCAGCTTGTCATGAGCCGTGGTTTCACTTGATTCAGCGCGGACCAGACGCGCGAGGAGGAGCACCCATGCTGGATACCGAACGTGTTGGCGAGCCCCTTCGTCATCTTGAAAGTCGCCTCCTGCTGGCCGAAGCCCGGAGGGCCGTGCCGGAGGCCTTCGAATCCCAGGGCCGGTTGCTCTCTCCCGTCGCGGGAAGGTGGGTCCAGCCGCCTGCCTGGTTCAACGCTGTCTCGCCCATTGATGGCAGCGTCCTCGCGGAGCTGCCGCTGCTGGGCGCCGCGCAGGTCGCCGCGGGCGTCGAGCAGGCATCGGCGGAGTTCGCGCCCTGGGCGGCCCGTCCGCTCGATGAGCGCGCACGAGCTGTCGCGGAGGCAGTGGTGCTGCTCCATTCGCACCGGGACCTGCTCGTCCGGATTCTCGCGTGGGACATCGGCAAGACGCTGCCCACGGCCGCCAACGACGTGAACCGGTGTCTCTCGGGCATCGCGTGGTACCTGGAGCGGATGGACCGGATGCTCGACGGCCGCAAGCCGCTCGGCCTGGTCTCGAACATCGCCTCCTGGAACTATCCGTTCTCCGTCCTGCTGCTCAACGTGCTCGTGCAGTCGCTCGCGGGCAACTCGGTCATCGCGAAGATTCCGACCCAGGGCGGCGGCGTCTCCCTCACGCTCGCCTTCGCGTTGCTGCGCCGCGCGGGCCTCCCCGTCTCGCTCGTCGGTGGACGCGGGAGGGACCTCTCCGAGGCGCTCGTCGGCCACTCCCACATCGCGGGCGTCGCCTTCATCGGGGGCCGCGCCAACGGTGGCGAGGTCCACCGCCGCCTGCGTGACACGGACAAGCGCTACGCGTTGGAGATGGAGGGCGTGAACGCCTACGCCGTCACGCACTTCTCGGATTGGGACGGGCTCGGCGAACAGATTCGCGCGGGCTTCGACTTCGGTAAGCAACGCTGCACCGCCTACACGCGCTGGGTCGTCGAGAAGTCGCTCGTCCCGAAGTTCGTCCGGACGTACGTCGATGCGGTCTCCACGTTGCGTGTCGGCAACCCGGTCCTGGGGGCGCACGTGGACTTCGGGCCGCTCATCTCCCCGAGCAAGGCCGAGGAGCTCCGCTCCCTCATCGCCGAGGCGCGGGAGCAGGGCACGCAGGTGCTGCATCAGGGGATGCTCGCGGAGGATGCCTTCACCGCGAGGCAGGAGCGGGGCGCGTACCTGCCGCCCGTGCTGCTCTTCGGCGTCCCGCGTGACAGTGAGCTCTACCTGCGTGAGCCCTTTGGCCCTGTCGACGTCCTGGTGTCGGTGGACTCCGAGGAGGAGCTGCTACGGGAGGCCAATGTCTCCAATGGCGCGCTCGTGGCCTCGGTGGCGACGGACGACCCGGAGCTCGCCCGGCGCATCGCGGAGCGGCTCCATGCCTTCAAGGTGGGCATCAATGCGCTGCGCTCGCGTGGCGACCGTGAGGAGTCCTTCGGCGGCAGGGGCGGCTCATGGGCCGGCGCCTTCGTCGGTGGCATCCACCTGGTGCGCGCCTTCACGGATGGCCCGCATCCCATGGAAGGCAACTGGCCCGCGTGAGGCCTTCGCCCGTCGCGGCTCCAGATTGGAGCCTCCTGACGAATGGGTGCCGTCAGGAGGCTCATCCGGGGACGTGCTGAACGCTCAGGCCCTGGCACCCACCTTCCAGCAGGCAGCGGTGTAGCGGACCTCCGCTCCGTGCACGAAGGGCTCGAACGCGGCGCGGACCGTTTCGATGACCCGGGCGCGAGTCGTCTCGTCCATCCCTGGGAGGACCCTTCCGAGGAGCCCGAACCGGGTCAGGTAATGGACCAGCTCCTTCTCGGGCAGGGTGCAGGTCACGTCGATGGGCTGGATGTCGATTCCAGACCAGCCGCTCTCTTTCAGGATGCGGTGGACCCGGTTCGAGTCCGCGAAGGCGAACTGCCCTGGCGCGTCCGGCTGGCGGACGGGAAGGTTCGGCACGAGCGGCGCCGCGGCGCGCTCGGCCGTCGTCATGAACGGGTTCTCCGAGGGGCTCCGCCACGCGATGGCCAGGAGTTGGGCGTCGTTCTTCGCGGCATGCCGCAGGTTCGCGAAGGCCTGGACGGGGTCCTCGAAGAACATGACGCCAAAGCGCGAGATGATCATGTCGAAGCTCGCGGGCTCGAAGGCATGCAGTTGCGCGTTGGCGCGGATGAAGCGGGCCGGAGTGCCCTCTTGTTCGGCCCGGATCCGGGCGGTGGCGAGCATCGGCTCGGAGATATCGATGCCGGTGCCGTGGCCCATGGCGCCGAGCCGCCGCGCGACGGCGAGCGTTGTGCTGCCCGTGCCGCAACCGACGTCGAGCACCTGGCGCGCGGAGGCCGCGACGACGGCTTCGACGAGCAGGTCTTCGATGGGCTTGAACATCCCATCGAGCACCGCCTGGTTTTCAGCCCAGGCGTGTCCCGCGGTGCCGTTCCAAAGCTTCGACTGTTCGTCCGTGTCATCCATGGGGAGCTCCTCCTGCTTGCCTTCAAGAACCATAAGCCGCAGGGTGCCACTTCAAGTCGACTTGAGGTCAAGAGGATGACGGCACTGGACATCACGGAGGTGGCGAAGCGCTCCGGCGTTCCCGCCTCGACGCTGCGCTTCTATGAGGAGCGGGGACTGGTCGCCTCCATCGGCAGGCGGGGGCTGCGCCGTCTGTTCGGGCCCGAGGTGCTGGAGCGGCTGGCGCTGATCGCGATGGGCCGGGCCGCGGGCTTTTCGCTCGATGAGATCGCGCTCATGTTCGCGCCAGACGGCCGGCCGCGAATCGACCGGAAGATGCTCTCCGCCCAGGCGGAGAAGCTGGACAAGACCATCCGCGAGCTGAGCGCGATGCGAGACGGCCTGCGGCACGCCGCGTCCTGCCCCGCGCCAAGCCACATGGAGTGCCCCACCTTCCGCCGCCTCCTGCGAGGCGCGGCGTCAGGCGCGATGGGCGCGCGAAGGAAGAGGACGCCGCGGGGATGACAGCCCTCGAGGGGGCTCAGACATCAAAGCGGAACTGGGTTGCGCTGGCGGAGGGGCGCTGCGCGAACTGCTGACAGAAGCGGTTCAGCGTTTCATAGGAGGCCGTGGGTAGGACGTCCCGGAACTCCAGATGGGTCACGAGGCAGAAGAGCGTGACCTCCAGGTAGCTCAGGTCCCGTTCGGGTGGGAGCGCGGCCAGCGCGGCGCTCGCGTTCTTCTCCAACCACGCCATCATGTTGAGCAGGGACTCGCGCAGCTTGCGTGCGTGGGTCGTGCCCTCACCGGCGCCGGCCATCTTCTCCATGACCAGCGTCACCTCCGTCGCCATGGCCTGCAGGGTGAGCTCCTGCAGGTTCGCCAGCAGCGGCGTGTCCAGGTCCTCCGGCCACACCACCCGAGGCCTGGAGTTCGACCGCCGCCACAGCTCACGCGAGACATTGAGCGCGCCAAACCAGGCGCCTTGAGCTGTCTTCAGGACCGGGATCCGGAGCGCGGGATTGCCGCCGTAGTCCTCCGGGTTCGTGGACAGGAGGTCCCTCACCACCTGGAAGGAATGGTCAACGCCCAGCTCCGTGGCGAAGAGCCGGGCAATGCGTGTGAAGTGCGAGCTTGAACGGCCGATGATGACAGGCTTGTCGAGCGCGGACATGGGGCCTCCCGTGAATGTGGCGCGGCAGGTTAACCTCCCTGCAGCGCCGCCGCGATGATCCGCGCGGCGATGTCCGGCTGGCCCCCTCCCATGTGGAGCGTGTTGACCGAATAGATGAGGCGCCGGCGCAAGTCCCGCGTGGCGCCCATCCCGTTGTTGTAGCCGTGCCGGTCGCCCGTCTTTCCCCAGAAGATGACGCCGTTGAGGTCGTAGCGGGAGAGGCCCGCGCTGTAGGTCGCGCGGCCGCCTCCCGCGGCGGGCAGGTCCGGGACGGTGAACAGCTCCTCCTGCTGCTTGCGCGGCAGCAGCCGGCCCTGGAAGAGCGCGACGAGGAAGCGGTCCATGTCCTCGGCGGTGGAGATCATCTCTCCGGCGGCCCAGGGCACGGACTGGCTGGCCTCGGTGACGTCCATCAGGCAGCGCGTTCCGTACGCGATGGCGCCCGCCGGGCAGCCCGTCTCTTCCGGCGCGACCTCCTCGTAGCCGCGCGCGTGGCGGCCGGGGAGGGTCACGTCGTTGCCGGGGACGAAGGTGTCCCGCAGGTGCAGCGGCCTCAGGATGCGCTCGCGCACCGCGTCCCCATAGGGCCGGCCCGTCACCTGTTCGATGAGCAGCCCCGCGACGAGGTAGCCGATGTTGCCGTACTCCTGCTGCGTGCCCGGAGCGAAGCGGGGACCCTGGGGGAGCGCCAGGGAGACCAGCTCCCGGGGGCTGAAGCGCCGGAAGCGGTTCTCGAAGAACCAGTCGGGGTCCTTCTGCGGCACCGGCACGCCGGGCAGGCCGTGGGTGAAGTTGAGCAGCTGGCGCACGGTGATGGGCGCGTAGACGCCCGCGGGCAGCAGGCGCGGCAGGTAGTCCTGGACGGGCCGGTCCAGGTCCACGCGCCCCTCGGCGGCGAGCTGCAACACGACGGTGGCCGTGAACGTCTTCGTCATGCTGCCAATGCGGAAGTGCGCGTCCGCCGGCACCGGAGCGCCCGTGCGGATGTCGGCTACGCCAGACGTTCCCAGCCAGCGCCCATCCGCGCCGCTCACCCGGACCAGCGCGCCGGACACCTCCGCGTTCGGCAGTCCCGCGATGGCCTGTCGCAGCGCCTCACGGTTCAGGGGCGGCAGGGGCGAGCGCGCCGCCTCCAGCTCCTGCTCGCCCACCTCCAGCGCGGCATCAGCCAGGGGTGCCTCCGGCCCGCAGGCGGGGGCAGTGAAGCTCGCGAGCAATGCCATACCCAGCCGCAGTCCGCGATGCAGGACAGCCATGTTCCATCTCCTGTGAGGGAAGGGCCGGCGGTTTTTCCGGCCGGCGGATGGAACACCGGTGCTTTCCGGCGGTGTCACCGGGCAGGGCGGAACTTCAGTCCACTGACACGTACAGCTCTCCGTCCTGGCCGATGGCGCCGGGGGAGAGCGACCAGCCCTGGCTCTCCCTCAGGAGGTACAGCGTGCGCTTTCCCTCCGGCGAGCGCGCCGCCCCGATGAGCAGGTACCGGCGGGTCCGCTTCGCTCCGGTGAGCGTCAGCACGTCGTGCTTCACGCTCCAGGTGCCCTGGTCGTCCTCGGAGCCGAACCTCATCGCGCCCACCTGTCCGGACGCGCCGCCGTATTTGTATTGGAATGCGTGATTGGCGCCGAAGGTGTAGTCGATGCTGTAGGAGACCGCCGTCATGGTGGTGCCGCCGGTATAGGCGTTGACCCACTGGGCCGCGGAGCTGGTGCCGTAAACGAAGTGGCCCACCACCTCCGCGTCGTCCACCAGCGGCAGGCCCACGGGGCTCCCGCGCACGCCCTTCAGCGCCTCCTCCACCCGGAGATAGGACGTGTTCCAGGAGAACGAGGCCGACATGGCCTCACCCAGACCTCCAGGCGTCATGAAGCTCTGGATGAAGAACAGCGGCTCCAGGCGGTCGCCCGCCTCCACCAGGTAGAGGCTCACGCGGAAGCTGCGGTCGTTGTTCTTCGCGCGCACCACCGCCGCGGTGAAGAAGGCGCGGGCCCCGTTGGACATGAAGCGCCGCATCACCAGCGGGTTTGGCGGCACGCCGTTCCAGTCCGCGGCAATGCGCTCCTGCCAGAGCTTCACGAGCCGGCCCTCGGCGTCGTCGAGCCCGGGCAGGGCTTGCAGCCGGAGCGCCTCCACCCCCAGGGTGTCGCCCCGTTCGTCCCACTCGAGGATGAAGCGCCCGTCGGGCTGGGTCTTCCAGCCCTTGGGCGCGTCGAACGCGAAGCCTCCGGGCTCGCCGGGGCTGCCGCCGCCACGGGCCCTGCTCACCGTGCCGGAGGCTCCGGGCGTGGCGCTGTCGTCCCCCGCGAACAACCCCAGGGCCATGAGCCCCAGGGTGCCGGTGCAGCAGAACGCGCAGGCGCCTCCGACGGTGAGGAGGATCCAGAAGAGGGGACTCTTGGGGCGGGCCATGGTGGGGTGCCTGGGAAGGGGGCTCATCCGCATCTACGCCCCCCGGGGCCAATCTTCCCGCCGGGCCCGCGAATCCGTCAGCGCCCCGCGCGCCGCAGGACGGCCGGGGTGAGCCCCGTCACCCGGCGGAACACCGTGGTGAAGTGACTCTGGGAGCTGAAGCCGACCGCGAGCGCGATGTCCCCGAGGGAGCGGTTCGTCTGGCTCAACAGGTCTCGCGCCCGCTCCACCCGCCGCTGCTGCACGTAGGCGTGCGGCGTCATGCCCATGGACTGGCGGAAGGCGCGGGTGAAATAGAAGACGCTCAGCCCCGAGCGCTGGGCCAGCTCTCCCACCCGGATCCTCCGCGCGAGGTGCGCTTCGATGAAGAGCCGCACGCGGTGGAGCGCGGCGGCGGAGAGGCCACCGCGCCGCCGCGCCGCTCGCGTCCCTCCGGGCTCCTGGAGCAGCTTCGCCACTCGAGCGGAATGGCGGTCCTGCGACCTCCGCGCCTCGCCCAGGAACCGGGCGATGACCTTCAACTCCGCGTCCGGCAGCGGCGCCATCAATTGCAAGCCATCCGCCTGGAGAGGGCCCCAGAGGGTTTCAATCCATTCGCGCGCATGCGCGGTGAGCGCGAGCCTCCGGCTGCTTCCCGAGCCCTCCCGCTGGACGTAGCCGGCGAGCTCCAGGCGCGCCACGTCGGCGCCTCGTGTGACGGCGCTCAGGGGCGCGGGGCCTCCGAAGTGCAGTTGCGCCAGACACGTCAGCTCCGCGCGGCCGAGCGCGAGCACCTGACCCACGGTGGCGTCGAACTCCGCGGAGGCATCCTGGAAGCGGACGATGTCCGCGCCAATCTGGGCGAGAAGTGCGTGCCGGGGGCTCATGGAGAACACCGCAGGATTGAGAAAAACAGCACAAGGGCACGAAAGACGTTCGGGGGCACGGGACGCATGCTGACCCCATGATGAACCTGAAGCCTTCCGGGGCGGAAATCCTGTTGTGGCTCTTCGTGCTCAACCTGGGCGTCGCGTTCGGCGCGGGGCTCTATGAGCATCGCATCTCGCTCCCCCGGTGGCTCGATGTCACGGGTGCGCACTGGTCCGCGGAGGCGGCGCGCCAGGATGACGTGGGCCGGCGCTTCTGGGGCGTCGTCACCACGGCGCCGCTGACGCTGCTCACGCTGGCCAGTCTCTACTTCGCCACGCGAGCGACGGGGCCGCTGCGTTTCTGGTGGCTCGCGGCGGCGCTGGTGGCGCTCTTGGACCGGTTGCTGACCTTCTCGTACTTCATCCCCACGATGGTCCGGCTGATGCAATCGCAGGACACGCCGGCGGCCGTGGAGATCGCCATGCGGTGGAGCCGGATGAATCATCTCCGTCATGCGCTGACAGGAAGCGCGTGGTTCGCGGCCCTTCAAGCCCTTTCATGGTTTCGGGTGAAGGGAGTCGGGTGACGTGTGCGCCATTGAAATGGATTAGGCTTCGCCCCGGGGTGGGCCGAGTGCCGGCCCGCCGAAGAGGGGATGATGGAAGTGCGAATGCGTTGGGCAAGGCTTTGGGCGGTGGTGTGCGCGGTTGGGGTGCTGGGCGGATGCGAGGATTCAGAGCCGCCAGTGAATCCGCTGCCGGATGCGGGGACCGTTGATTCGGGGACCGTGGATGACGGTGGCACGCAGGTGGATGCCGGCACCGACGCGGGCTCCCTGGAGGAGCCGCTGCCCTGTGAGAAGACGCAAGGCGTTTGCGCTGGAGCCAAACGCGCCGTGGTGGACGGAGCCTACGAGGCGGTCTGCACCGCTCGCTCGTATGGCGCTGACTACGAGGCCACGGAGACGCGCTGCGATGGTCTGGACAATGATTGCGATGGCGTGACGGACCCGCCGTCCTGGTCCCAGGTCGCGTCGCTGGGATTGCCTCCGCATGCGAAGCGGATCAGCAGCCTCCGGGTGACCGACGGTGTCCTGGCGGTGGCCTTCGACCGCACGGCGGTGGCTCGGGTCATCCGGATGGACACCGCGATGACGCCGCTGGGTGTCACGGACGTGCGAGTGGAGGTGTTGGACGACAACCTCGCGCTCGATTCGGTGAGCACCCGGTTGCTGCGCACGTCACAGGGGCCCGCGCTGTATTACTCGTCGGGGGGGCCGGACCTCGACCATACGCAGGGCCACCTCATCCTGCTGGATGAGCAGGGCCACCGCGTGCCCCGCGAAGGCGAGCCGGAGGTGGGCGCGCTCCTCTTCGAGCAGTCCTTTATCGGGGACCGGGCCACGGCGGCGGCCGTCTCCGCGGATGGGAGCCGGGTCTTCGCCGCATGGAGGAATACCACCCGATACGTCTCCGGCGGCCGTGAGCTGAATGGCACGCTCACGGAGCTGGACGGCAAGTCCGTGGTTGCTCCCCGGATCCTGATGGAGGCGATCGCCGACGGCACGGTCCTCCTCGGCGTGGACGTGATGGGGCTGCGCGATGGGGGCTTCCTGGCCCTGGTCCAGGAGATTGGGATCGGCGCCACCGAGGGACTGCTGCGGCTCCAGCGCTTCGACAGCGGCCTGCGGCCCGTGGGAGAGGAGCGGACCTTCCTCGCGGAGGCGAATCCCGATGCCCGGCTCGTGGACCTGGGCGCGGCGGCGGGCGGTGCGCTGCAGTCTCCGGCCATCGTGTTGCGCGGCATCCCGGGCGGGGAGCGCGCGCTGATGGTCCTGGGGAATCTCTTCGGCGAGGTGACCACGCGGACCCTGGCCGTGACGACCCCCCGTGAAACGCCCTGGGTCGGGACCGCGGTGACGTCTCGTGGGCTTCAGGCCGCGTGGCTCTCCGTCTCCCTGGACCTGGAGGAGCCCGATACCCTCTTCAGGCAGCGGGGCCGGTTCTGGGCCCTGGGGAAGGCGGGCGTCCCCGCGGACCTGACCTCCGGGCCTGAATACCTGCCCCTCGGCCAGTTCTCGCAGTGGGTCATGCTGGAAGAGCTTCCGGAGTGCTGGATGGGCGCGCTCTTGATGACGTCCACGAAGAGCCCCCTGGCCCACACCCTCCAGGCGGTCCGCTACTGCGCACCGTGAGTCACGGCGCGTCGGGCAGGGTGTACTGGAAGTCGTAGGAGTGCTTCCCGCCCGGCGCGATGTCGATGGTCATCGAACCGGCGAGCCCCGTGAGCTCGCCGGTGCCGGAGTCCGGCACCACGGTGATGACCAGCGTGGGCGCACCGCGCGTCAGGGTCCCGGAGTGCTGGAGCGCGAAGGTGCCAGCGCGGCCGTCCAGCGTGCCGCTGACGCGCTCCATGGCCACGTACCCCGCGGACCCTTCCACCGGCGTCCGCACCGCGAGCATCTGTCCCTGGCTCGTGGCGTCCAGTCCGCCGTGAAAGCGCTTGTCGAGCATCATCCGGCCCGGGGCCGCCTCCACCGCGCCCGCCTCCGGGGCCATGGGGGTGAGCTTCACGTCGAAAGGACCACTCGCGCGCTTCGTCATGCGTGTCTGCTCCCTTGCCTGGTGGCCGGACAGATACGCCAGGAGCCCGCGCCTGGATTGCAAAAACGCGTCACCGCCCGGCGCCTTAGGACTCGCTTAAGACCTTTGCCCTAGCGTCACGGTCACTCCAAGGGGGCAGGGCGCATGAGTGACGACGAACGGAACCACCACGACGGGCTCCAGCAGGATCTGCGGGTCCTGGCGAAGCGCACGGACCGGCGGGAGCTGCTGCGCTGGATGGCCTTCACCAGCCTCATTCCCATCATCGGTTGCGGAGGGCCGGACTCCAGCGGCGGCGGCGACGACGACGCGTCTGGCTGTGCGCGGATTCCGGAGGAGACGGCCGGCCCCTATCCCGGTGACGGCTCCAACGGCGCCAACGCGCTGGTGCTGTCGGGCATCGTCCGGAGCGACATCCGCTCCAGCATCGCGGGCGCGAGCGGCGTGGCGGCGGGCATCCCGCTCACCATCACCCTCACGCTGGTCGCCAGCAACGACAGCTGCACGCCGCTGCGAGGCTACGCCATCTACCTGTGGCACTGCGACCAGGCGGGGCGGTACTCCATGTACTCGTCGGGCGTCACCAACGAGAACTACCTGCGCGGGGTGCAGGTGACGGATGAGGAGGGCAGGGTGACCTTCACCAGCATCTTCCCGGCCTGCTACAGCGGCCGCTGGCCGCACATCCACTTCGAAATCTACCCCTCGGTGGACGCGACCTCCTCCTCGCGCAACAAGGTGGCCACGTCCCAGCTGGCCCTGCCGGAGGACGTCTGCGACACCGTCTACGCGACGTCCGGCTATTCGCAGAGCGTGCGCAACCTCAGCCAGATTTCGCTCTCCAGCGACAACGTCTTCAGCGACGGCGCGTCCACGCAGCTGGCAGCCGTGACGGGCAGCACCACGGAGGGCTACGCGGCCTCCCTGGTGGTGCCCATCCGGGTCTGAGCCCGCCTGCCCGCCCGCGCTCCGTCCTGGAGGGATGGCAACCCTCCGGGAGGTGCTGCATCTTCGTTGGACAGCCGTCAGCCCCATCCGGACAAGGAGCCCGCCGATGTTCCAGCCTCCGAAGGAGACCACCTCGAAGAAGCACCGGGGTGGCTACATCCAGCAGACGAAGGACTTCCAGAAGATCCGCAAGCCCACCCAGGTGACGGGCAAGCGCATCGGCGGTGCGCTGCGGGCGGAGTTCGCCCGGCAGCAGAAGCGCCGCGACTCGCGCTGAAGCGTCACTTCGCCTTGGCGGGCGCGAAGTCGAAGGGCTTGTCCTGGGCGATGAGCATCACGCACTCGGCGTCCGGCGAGCACTGGTTGCGGTGCACCACCTTGCCGGGCTGGTCCCAGGTGCTGCCGGCCTCCACGGCGCCCGCTTCGGCGGCGCCCTCGCTGGTGTTCGTCATGCGGCCCTTCACCAGCACGCCGTGGTAGCTGGCGGAGTGGGTGTGCGGCCCGGAGTCGAACCCGGCGGGGAACTTCATCAGCAGGGCGTACGGGCCCTTCTTCATGTCGCCCCAGAGCACGTGCACGGACGGGCCGCCGGGCGTCATCTCCGTCCAGGCGAGCTTGTCGTAGGCGGTCTGCTGGAACGCGGCGGACTCCTTGCCCCTGGCGGCGGCGAAGGTGAACGCGGAGACGACGGCGACGGCGGCGACGAGCTTGGGCAGGGTCTTCACGGGAGGCACTCCTCGGTGGAAGGAAACGCCGGGGAGGATGGCTTTGGGACGGGCCTGCGAAAATGCCCGATTCCGCAGGGCACCTCTGCGAAAGTGCGGACCATGCCAGAATGGAGCGACCTGCGGCACTTCCTGGCCATCGCGAGGGAGGGGAACCTCTCCGCGGCGGCGCGGCGGTTGAAGGTGGACCAGACCACGGTGGGCCGGCGCCTGGCCGTGCTGGAGAAGGAGCTGGGGGCGCGGCTCTTCGACCGGACGCCCACGGGCCTCAAGCCCACGGCGGTGGCGCTGCGCATCCGTCCGGCCGCGGAGGCGGTGGAGGCGGAGGCGCTGCGGGTGGAGCGGCTCGCCAGCGGTGAGGACCTGCGCCCCTCCGGGCCGGTGACGGTCACCGCGACGGACTCCTTTCTGGTCCACAACGTGATGCCGTGGCTGGCCGCGTTCCAGGAGCGCCATCCGGAGATCGAGTTGCAGCTGCTCTCCGGCTACGAAGCGCTCTCGCTGGTGCGGCGCGAGGCGGACGTGGCCATCCGGCTGGTCCGGCCGCAAGAGGCGTCGCTGCGGGCCCGGAAGGTGGCTGCCATTGGCGTCGTGCCCTTCGCGTCGAAGGCGTATCTCTCCCGCCGGGGGCCGGTGCGCTTCGACACGGGGCTCCAGGGGCACTCGGTGGTGGGCTACGCGCAGGACTCACGGCGCTGGCCGGAGTCGAAGTGGCTGGACGTGCACGCGGCGAAGGCCTCCGTGGCGCTGCGGCTGACGTCCATCCTGGGGCTGCTCCAGGCCGCGCGCGAGGGCCTGGGCGTGGCGCTGCTGCCGGCGTTCTTCGGCCACCTGCACCCGGAGCTGGTGCCCCTGCGAGACGCCCTGCCGGAGCTGGAGCGGACGGTGTGGCTGGTGTTCCACGAGGACCTGGCCCACAACGTCCGGGTGCGCGCGGTGGTGGACTTCCTGGCGGAGACCATCGGGAAGCAGGCGGAGGCGCTCGCGAAGCCTCCGGCCAGGGCCCGGAAGAAGCGCGCGCGGTGACAGGGCGGCGTCACCGCGCGCCCGGAGTCACGGCGTGCCGAGCCGCTTGCCGCGGGCGAACTCCAGGCCCAGCAGGTTGCCCCGGTGGTGGATGGGATCCAGCGTGACCTTCTGGATGCGCCAGCCCTCCGCGGCCGTCTTCACCACCTCATGCGTATAGCGCCCCACCAGGGTCCACTCCTGGGGAAAGCCGTCCATGGTGAAGAAGTGGGACACCTCCGCGTAGGCATGCACCGTCGCGTGGGTGGGGCTGGTGAACTCCGTGCGAACCGTGTTGGCCGTGGAGTGCTGCACGCGGGTGAAACACTCCAGCGCCTTGTTGCCGAACTGCGCCAGCACGGCGCGCGGCGCGGTGGAGGGCGGCACGCCCATGAAGCGGGAGTAGTCCGACGTCACCTCCGGGGCGAAGACCCGCTCCCACCGGCTCCAGTCACCCGTGTCCTTGCCATGGTCGATGGCCTGCCCGTACTCGGCTACCAGCTCCTGCACGGCAATCCAATCCAGCATGTACTCCAGGTTCTTCTCGCGCATCTCCGACTGCCTTTCTAAAAGAGGAGATGCACAGGCTTTCACTCTCCGTGGCGGGAGATCAACCGGAGGACGTGCCGCTCAGAGCGACGTGAAGGTGAACGCGACGTCGTCCTTGTCTTGCTTGTCGGTCTCCACGGTCACCTGGGGCTTCCAGCCGACCTGGATGGCGCCCTCGGCGGGCGCTCCCTGCCAGTCGAGCTCGATGCGGTAGGTGACGTCGAGCTGGGAGGCGGAGTCCTCCATCCGCACGGGGATGCCCAGCTTCATGATGCCGGTCATGTTCGGCTGCTTGAGCACGAAGACGTGCTCGGCCAGGACCGTGTCATCGCGCTCATCCACGATGCGGACGCGGTGCCAGGGCTGAGCCCCCGTGCTGGTTTCGCCGGGCAGCTCCCAGCGCGGCTCCACCACGAAGGCGACGTCGACAAGGGACACCTCCACGCCGGAGCCCTTGCGGCCGGCGGCCTGCACGCGCAGCCGGGGGTGGGCGCTGGGGGATGAGGCAGTCAACGTGGCGGATTCGGCCGGACCTTCCTCCATCACCCAATCCCTCTCGGGGACACAGGCGGAGACCGTCATCGTCAAAAGCAACAGCAGGGCGGGACGCATGCGGGGCTCCATGGCAGGGCTCACGGCTCCGAAACGCTCACGGTCATGCTCATGGGAATGTCGGACGTGTCGAGCACGCGTGCCCGGGCGACTCCGGTCCACTCCAGCTCGACCGTACCGGCGGCGTCCGGCTGAAGCTCGACGGTCAGCTCCGTTGCCCACTCACACTCCGTTCCCAGCTCGCAGCTCGGATCCAGATACGCGACGGTCCGCGCCACCACCTCCCTTCCAGTCTCCAGCACGACGGAGTGCGCGGGCCAGGCGAAGGACTCTCCGGCCCTGGACAGCGAGACGCGCAACCAGGGCTGCGTCGTCTGCGTGGGGTCCGCCGGCGTCCACCGCGCCATCACCTCCACCGTCAGCTCCGCCTCGGCGGTCCTCGCGGGTGACTTTGGCACCTTGACCTTCACGGTGACGGGGCGCGTGAGCTTGGGCGCCTCCGTCGTGAGGGTCAGGGGCGCGCCCGTGTAGGACTCGGAGACGACGTCTCCAGACGTGACTCCGGACGTAGCCACCACGCTGGCGCAGGCGACCCACAGAATCAGCCGGGTGGCCCAATGACGCAGACCGGGTTTCGGAGAGGCTTCGCGGGAGAGGGACATGGTGCCCGGCCCCTGAGCAATCCGGATGCCATGACTTCACAGAGGGAAACACTCCCGGCACGCACCGTCCGTCAATGCCAGCCACGACACGCGTGTCACATCCTCGGGTCAGCGGTAGTGGACCGCGATGCGCTTCCCGTCGAGGAGGTGGATGTCGATGTCCATGTCATAGATGTCGCGGAGGACGGCGGGGCGCATCAGCTCCTCCGGCGTCCCCTGGAAGGCGACCTTCCCGGCGCGCATGGCGATGACGTGGTCGGAGTAGCAGGAGGCGTAGTTGAGGTCGTGCAGCACCAGCACCACGCACTTGCCCAGCGTGTCCGCCGCGCGCCGCAGCTCCTTCATCATGGCCACGGCGTGTTTCATGTCCAGGCTGTTGAGGGGCTCGTCCAGGAGCACGTAGTGCGTGTCCTGGCACAGCACCATGGCCACGAAGGCGCGCTGGCGCTGGCCGCCGGACAGCTCGTCCAGGAAGCGGTGCGCGAGCGGCTCCAGGCCCAGGTGGTGGAGCGCCCCTTCCACGAAGGCGCGGTCCTCCACCGTGGGGCGGCCCTTGGAGTGCGGGTAGCGCCCGAAGGTCACCAGGTCGCGCACGGTGAGCCGCGAGGTGACGGCGTTGTCCTGCCGCAGGATGGCCAGCCTGCGCGCCAGCGCGTCGCCGGGCGTGCGGACCACGTCCATGCCGTCCACCAGCACCGTGCCGGAGGACAGCGGCAACAGGCGGCTGACCATGGACAGCAGGGTGGACTTGCCGGCGCCGTTGGGCCCGATGATGGACGTCACGCCCTTCTCCGGGAACTGGAGCGTGACGTCGTCCACCACCACGGTGTCTCCGTAGCGGCGGGACACGTTCCGGGCTTCGATCATCGCAGCACGCCTCGCATGAGCAGGGTGATGAACATCAGGCCGCCCAGGAACTCGATGATGACGCGCAGGTTGGCGCCAAAGGAGAAGACGCGCTCCAGCACGAGCTGACCGCCCAGCAGGCCAATCACCGCCAGGAACACGGCGGCCGGCAGCACGTGGACGTGCCGGTGCGAGCGCACCAGGCCGTGCGCCAGGTTCGCCACCAGCAGCCCGAAGAAGGTCACCGGCCCCACCAGCGCCGTGGACACCGACACCAGCACCGCCACCACCGCCAGCAGCCGCGACACCGTGCGCCGGTGGTCCACGCCCAGGTTGATGGCCACGTCGCGTCCCAGGTTCAGCACGTCGCACGTGCGCAGCAGGCGGAAGCCCAGGATGGACGCGCCCACCGTCATCAGCGCGGAGACGATGAGCAGGTCCGGGTCCGGGTTGTTGAAGCTGGCGAAGAAGCGGTCCTGCAGGAAGTCGAACTCGCCCGGCGCGATGAGGCGCTGGAGGAAGCTGGAGAGGCTGCGGAAGAGCACGCCCAGCACCACGCCCGTGAGCAGGAGCAGGTGCACGCTGCGCCGGCCGCCCTCGAACAGCCAGCGGTGCAGCACCGCGGAGAAGGCGACCATGATGGCCACCTCCACCGTGAAGAGCAGCCGCGTGTCCAGGCTGGCCATGGTGCGCGAGCCCAGGAAGAAGAGCAGGCTCGACTGCAGGAGCAGGTAGAGCGTGTCGAAGCCCATGATGGCGGGCGTCAGGACGCGGTTCTCCACCACGGTCTGGAACAGCACCGTGGAGACGGCGATGGCGTAGCCCACCAGCAGCACCGTGGCGACCTTGCGCGCGCGGAACGGCAGCACGAAGTCCCACCTGCCGCCCGCGTCCACGGTCATGAACACCACCACGCAGAAGGTGGCCAGGCCTCCCAGAAGGAGCAGCCGCCGCTCGTGGCCTTCCAGCCTCAGCGCGCTAGCCGACACGGTCGTCCCTCCTCAAGAGCAGGTGGAGGAAGAGCAGGCTGCCCACCACGCCCGCGACGGTGCCCACGGGAATCTCATAGGGCTGGCGCACCACCCGCCCCACGATGTCGCACAGGAGCACGAAGCCCGCGCCCATCGCCGCCACCCACGGGATGGAGCGGCGAGCGTTGTCGCCCACGATGAGGCTGACGACGTTGGGCACCACGAGCCCGATGAAGGGAATCATCCCCACGGTGGCCACCACCACCGCGGTGACCATGGCGACGATGGCCAGCCCCAGCGCCATGATGCGCGGGTGGCTCAGGCCCAGGTTGGTGGTGAAGGCCTCGCCCATGCCGGCGACGGTGAAGCGGTCCGCGACGATATAGGCGATGACGGTCAGCACGAACGCGCCCCAGAGCAATTCGTACCGGCCGCGTAGCACGCTGGAGAAGTCGCCGGTGGTCCAGGCCATCAGCGACTGCAGCAGGGAGAAGCGGTAGGCGAAGAACGTCGTCGCCGCGTCGAAGATGGCGCCCAGCACCAGGCCCACCACGGGCACGATGAGCGCCGAGCGCAGTGGAATCCGCCGGAGGATGAACAGGAACAGCGCGGTGCCCGCCATGGCGAAGCCGGCGGCGACCGCCGTCCTGGCGAGGATGGGGAGGCCGGGGGCGAGCAGCGTGACGGCGAGCAGGCCCAGGCTCGCGGACTCCGCCGTGCCCGCCGTGAAGGGCTCCACGAAGCGGTTGCGCGCGAGCATCTGCATGATGAGGCCCGCGACGGCCAGGGACATGCCCGCAAGCACCAGGGCCAGCGTGCGCGGCACGCGGCTGATGACCAGCACCTGCACCGCGCGCTGGTGCTCCGCCGGAGAGAGGAGCGCTTCCCACGACACGTGGCTCACGCCAATCAGCAGGCTGATGCCCGCGAGCACCAGCACCCCGAGCACGGCCACGCCGAGCAGGGGCAGGGAAGCGCCCTTCGTGCCGTTCGCGGGCAGCGGCACGGCGCGCGCGCTGACGTCGCGGGAGGCCACGGACGGAGCGCGCGGCGCGAAGCCCGGCTCAGGGAGCGGGGGGCTGTCGGGGCTTCGCGTAGACATCGGAGATCTGCTCCATCAGGCGCCGCAGGGACTGGATGCCGCCGCCGATGAGGTAGGTGTTCGCCGGCTCCAGGTACACGACCTGGCCCTGCTTCCAGGCCGTCGTCTGGTGCACCAGCTCGTTGTCCAGGAGCCGCTGCGCGCCGCCGCCCTCGCCAATGGCCGCGTCCCGGTCGATGACGAACAGCCAGTCCGGGTTGGTCTCCAGGATGAACTCCGAGCCCACGGCCTCTCCGTGCAGGGACGCCTTGAGGCCCGGGGCCGCGGGCGGGATGCCGAAGGTGTCGTGCAGCACGCCGAAGCGCGAGCCCGGGCCATACGCGCTCATCCGCCCTCCGGACGTCAGCACGATGAGCCCCTTGCCCCGGCTGGCGGTGGTGCCCTTCAGCGTCGCGATGGACTGGTTCAGCGCCTCCACCAGCGCGCGCGCCTGCTCCTCCTTGCCGAAGATGGTCGCCAGCCGCTGCGTGTTGCCCACCACGGTGTCCAGGAAGTGCGCGTCGTCCGTGGTCTGGTCGATGGTGGGCACCATGGCGGCGAGCTTCGTGTACCGGGCGCTGGAGCGGCCCCCGGTGATGACCAGGTCGGGCCGGGCGGCGTGCAGGGCCTCGTAGTCGGGCTCGAAGAGCGTCCCGTAGCGCGGGTACTTCTTCGCGTCCGCGTACTTCGCCAACTGGCCGGGGAAGTACTCACCCGCCACGCCGTGCACGTCCACCCCCAGCGCGTCCAGCGTGTCCAGCGCCGCCAGGTCGAACACCACGACCTGCTTCGGGTGCCCCGTCACCACGGTGCTGCCCTGCGCGTGGGCGATGGTCCGGCCCACTCCCGGAGCCGGGGCCGCCGCCGCGCCCTCCGACGGCACGGGCGCCGCCGGGGCCGGAGCTGGCGGGCCCCGCATGAAGAAGACCGCGAGAGCGATGACCGCGACCCCGATGAGGGCCGCGAGGAGGGGAGGGAACCGCCGGGAAGGGGTGCTCACGGGAGAGGCAATCCAGAGAAAGGTGATATCAAATGATATTGATATTCATTATCGAAGTTGCGGATATAGCGGATCGCCGCCGGACGGTCAAAACCCATCGGCCTTGCGCGGCCCGGGCCTTCCCTGGAAGCTTGAATTTCAAGACTTCCATGGAGAGGCCTCATGAAGCCCGTCCGAGCCGTCCTGCTGTTGTCCGTCCTCACCACGACCTTCGCCGGGAGTGCCCTCGCGCAGGACAACTCGCGCACGCTGCTGATGCAGTGGCTGGCGGATCCGGACGTCTACAAGGAGAACGACGACCTGTTCTTCCTCACCGGCACGGGCAACGGGGTGGTGCTGCCGCTGTATGAGTCCAACGACCTGACGGCGTTCCGCTTCAAGCGCGACTACAACCCGTCCGCGGCGGATCCGACCTACGACTACTGCTTCCTGTGGGCGCCGGACCTGAGCAAGGTGGGCAGCGTCTACCAGCTCCACTTCTCTGGCCACCGCGTGCCCAACGGCGCGGCGTGTCCTCCGGCGGGGCAGGAGGTGACGACCTTCGTGGCCACGGCGCCGGACCTGAACCTGGTCTTCGGCGCGCCCCAGCCCATCAACGCCAACACCACCTGGCCGCGCACCACCACCGGCACGGCGTGCCTGCCGCAGGGGTGCAACCGGAACATCCGCATCGACTCCGCGACGTTCAACGACGGCGCGGACCGGTGGCTCTTCTATGTGTGGTTCCAGAACGGCAACAACATCTCCTCGTTCAAGCTGGCCGCGCCCGGCACCGTCTACAACCACGCGGGCCCGGCGGTGTTCGCGACGCCGGCCTACGAGGAGGGCATCAACGAGGCGCCGGAGCTCTTCAAGCGCGACGGGCGCTACTACATGGTCTTCAGCGGCGGTTGGTACAACAGCCAGTACGCCATGTACTACGTGATGGCAGACACCCTCCCGGAGCTCACGCGGGCGCGGGCGGTGCGGCGGCTGTCCCTGCCGTCGAAGAACTCCGCGGGCCGGCTGGTGCAGTCCCACGGCCACAACGTCATCGTCGAGCGGCGGGGCGAGTACTTCAACATCTTCCACCAGGGCGCCTTCGACAGCGCGGGCAACCTCACCTCGCGCAGCACGTACAAGCAGCGCGTCGCGTTCAAGCCGGACGGGGCGATGACGTCGCTCAACCAGGTGAGCGTGCGCTGGAACCGGCTCGCGGGGTACAGCTACTCGCTGGACGTCGTGCTGAAGAATGGCTCGGTGGTGGGGCCGTGCACGTCCGTGGTGCTGCTGGGGCAGTCCAACAAGACGGTGTTCGACGGCGTGTGCCGCAGCGCCGGGGACCGGGTGGTGACGAAGGGGGAGATTGCCGCGTTCCGCATCTTCTATTCCAACAACAACGTCTGGGGGCCCTTCGTGGAGAAGGCCTATGACGGCATCTCCGACGACGTGACCCTGGAGCTGCCCGGCGGCGTCACGCCCTTCGTGGATCTGGAGTGGAGCGAGGAGGAGACGCTGGCGCAGTACTCCATCGACGTGCAGCGGCGGGACACGGGCGCGTGGATTGGCCCGTGCATCGGCGTGGGCGCCGTGAACAAGAGCCTGGCCTGGACCTACCAGGGGCGCTGCGACACGCCGGGCATCAACGTGCCGTTCTCCAACATCCAGGCCTTCCGCGTCTGCTCCGCGGTGAACGGCGACTGGGCCCATGCGCGCTGCGGCGCCGCCGCGTATGACGGGCGGGCCCTGCACTCGCGCATCAACATCCCCTAGGCTGGAAGCTCCATGTTCGACGCCATCACCTCCGACCCGCCGCTCCTCGTGCTCCTCCTCGTCGTCGTGGGGGGGCTGGCCTTGGCGTTCGGACCGAAGATGGGGCTGCTGGGACTGTTGGGCGCCGGGCTGGCTCGCACGGAGTTGAAGAACGGCACGGCCGGCGAGGCCACGGTGCTGGAGGTGCGGGACACCGCCGTCCGCATCAACAAGAGTCCGGTCCTCCAGCTGCTCCTGGAGGTTCACATCCCCGGCCGTGCTCCCTATCAGGCGCGGGCGAGCAAGCGGCTGCCACCCTATTCGAGCCCGGCCACCTGGTGGCCGGGGCTTCGGGTCCAGGTGATGGTGGACCCGATGCAGCCCCAGCGCGTCGTCATCACCGGCTTCGCGATGACCGCCCCGGCCAGCCCGCCATCGCCTCCGGTGGATCCGGTCCGGGCGATGGAGGACCTGAAGCGCATGGCCGACGGCGGCCTCATCACCGAGCGCGAGTACGAGGAGAAGAAGGCGGAGATCCTCGGCCGCCTGTAGTGTCCCGCGAGGCCGCTAGCGATGGCCGTGGCAGATGAAGATGAGGGGCGCGAGCGCGCCCTTCACCTTGTAGGAGAAGGAGTGGCCGTCCTCCTCGGCCGAGGCGTATTCGAGGTCGGACTGGGCATCCATCCACTTCATCGTGGCGGGCAGGTCCGCGCAGGGGTCCTTGAACTGCGCGGCGAGGCGCTTCTGGAAGGCCTCCAGCTTCGCGTGGGCCACCATGACCTCGCGCTCATCCGCCTCCCGCTGCGCCTGGGAGCGGATCTCCCGCGTCTGCGGCTCGCTGATCCAGGTGCTCCCGTCGGAATAGCGCGCCTCCAGCGCCAGCCTCGCGGTGCGGGCCACCGTCGTGTCCAGGGGGACCTCGACCTGGAGGCTCGACTCGTGGGCGTTCCTCCCGATGGGGAGTGGCCTCAGGCGCCGGGTCACCCTGCCTTGGGCGTCCACCTCCACCAGCGTCGCCTCGGTGGGGCGGGGGATGAGGTGATGCGCGGACACGTCCACCTGGAGCGGCGTCTTGTCTCCCACCATGAAGTCCCACGGCTCCCGCAGGTCCAGGGGCTGCCGCCTCCCGGGAGCGGGGACGTCGCATTGCACGTCCAGCTTCATGGCGACATCCCGCTCCAGCGGTGGCTTGCCCTTGCAGGTCAGCTTGATGCGCAGGGACTGCTCGAGGGGCTTGGGAGCGCCCTTGCATTGCTGGAGCACCCGCGGGACCGGCCAGAGCGCCGGGGTCAGATCGAAGGTCTTCGTGCCCGGGTAGCGGGAGTCCTCGGGCCCCAGGGTGCGGCGCACTCCCTTCGCGGTGCTCACCAGCTCCACCGACTCCACGCCGGTGAGACAGCTGACCTGCAGGTCGATGTTCGGGTGGAGCCACAGCGGCGTGGCGCCGCCACCCTCCACCCCCACGAGCTTGCCCTTCATCACGTAGACGGTGGTGCCCTGCCTGGCGTCGAACCGGGGCCGTTCCTGCTCCTCCAGGAAGGCCTGCTGGATCCGCGCGTGATACATCGCGAACTGCATCGGCGTGAGGCGTTCCTGCTGGGCCTGGGTCAGCGGGGTGTTGGGGAACACGTTGGCGGAGAGCGGCTCGCGGCTCTTGAGCACGACCTGGGTGGTTCCCTTGGGGTGCGGATCCACCTTGAGCCAGAGTGACTCGCCGGGCTGGGGCGTCAGCGCGTCCTGCAGGTCCGTCGCGTCCAACTGGGCCAGGGGGACCTTGATGAAGGCCCGGGCCGGCATGTCGATGCGCTTCACCTGCATGCCCTCCTGGAGCCCCGCCTCGGCGGCGACGCTCCTGGGCTCCACCTGGGTGACGGTGACCGTCTCGCCATCCGAGCGGGCGGAGTAGCCCGCGGACTTCATCGTGACGGTGAACGGCGCCGCCGCGAACATCCAGGCGCCAGCGAAGATGGACAGCAGCGAGGCAAGGAACATCAGGAGCACTCCAGGGACGGCGGGTCTGTCCAGCTCAACGCGGCGCGAAGCGCTTCGCGGACCGCAGCCTGGCCTTCATGGCCTCCATGTCGCGGTTGCGTGGCGGGGCCGTGGTCACCAGCGAGTCCATCAGCCGTCGCGCGGTCTCGGTGATGTCCTCGACGGCGCGGTGGAAGGCCTCCTCGTTCGCCTTCGACGGAGCGCTGGTGCCGCTCAGCTTCCGCACGAACTGTAGGGCCGCCGCCCGCACCTCCGCGTCGGACGCGGGGGGCTCGAAGTTGAACAGCGTCTTGATGCTTCGGCACATGGACGGGGCCCTCTGCTTGAAGTGCCGCCAGCGTACCCCACGCCTCCGGCCCCCGCCGTGAACCCTATCGGACCAAATCTTGTGGGGATAAACTGCATTGCCGTGAGAACGTGACTTTGCCCGCTGGGACCGAAGTGGTTCCCTCCGGGTTCCCCCTTCCCCTGGAAAGGTTTTCCAATGATGCGGAAGCTCTTCGCTGTCCCCGTGACCCTCTTCTCGTTCGCGATGCTCGCCTGTGGCGCCAGCCCGGCCCCGGAGCAGCAGACCCCCGCCCCCACGCAGCAGGAGCAGGGCCTCAACGCCGTGGGCCAGGGCTGTTCGGCGGACACCCAGTGCACGACGGGCCTGTGTTGGACGGAGTCGGACTCGTACCCGCTCTACAACCCGCAGTGGATCGGCGCGGACCAGTGCACCGAGGAGTGCGGTGGCCCTGGCGACAACGCCTACTGCCAGCAGCTGGCCGCGGAGTTCAACGCGCCCTACCCGAACCAGGCGCGCTGCATCGCCGCGCGCGGCGTGTACGACAACTACCCGTACGACGACATCTTCTACGTCTGCGACCTCATCCCCGCCGGCCTGGGCAAGGTCCACTGGGTGGAGTGACGGTCCGACCCACGCCGTCCGGAGCGGCTTGCTTCCGGACGGCGCGGGAGTTGTGCTTGGGGTTGCTGGAGACGTGAAACCGGTTTCAGGGGGACATCATGCGGCTCGACATCTTTTCGGAGATGCAGCACCCGAAGGAGCGCTGGAGCGGTCCGGACCACGAGCACCAGCTCATCCAGGAGACGCTGGAGCAGGCGCGGCTGGCGGACGAGATGGGCTACGGCGTCTGGTGGCAGGTGGAGCACCACACCGCCGTGGAGTTCAGCTACAGCTCCGCGCCGGAGATCATGCTCACCGCCATCGCGCGGAGCACGAAGAACCTGCACGTCGGACACTCGTCGGTGCTGGCGCCCACGCGCTTCAACCATCCCATCCGGGTCGCGGAGCGCGCGGCCTTCATCGACCACCTGAGCGGGGGCCGCTTCCAGCTGGGACTGGCGCGCAGCACCATCCCGGAGTGGCGCACCTTCAACATCGAGCCGGACTCCACGCGCGGGCAGATGCAGCAGGCCTTCGAGCTGATCCC
Organism: Corallococcus sp. M7; assembly: GCF_054512695.1. Classification (NCBI taxonomy): domain Bacteria; kingdom Pseudomonadati; phylum Myxococcota; class Myxococcia; order Myxococcales; family Myxococcaceae; genus Corallococcus; species Corallococcus sp. M7. The sequence goes on along the minus strand of NZ_CM137252.1, from coordinate 8,496,232 downwards.
GAAGCTGTGGACGCAGGACAAGGTGTCCTGGGACGGGCCGGACCTCAAGCTCAAGGACGTCAGCGTCATCCCCAAACCGTACCGCAAGCCTCATCCGCCGCTGTGGCAGGCGTGCTCCAGCCCCGCGTCCTTCGAACAGGCGGGGCGCAACGGCGTGGGCGCGCTGGGCGTGACGCTGTGGGCCTCTCCGGAGGAGGTGGCGGAGATGATCCACATCTACCGCGAGGCCCTGCGCACGCGCTGCGAGCCGGTGGGCGCGTTCGTCAACGACCAGGTCGCCTTCTTCACCTTCGTGCACTGCGCGGACAGCGAGCGCGAGGCGATGGAGAACGGCGCCGCGAAGGCCGCCGCCTGGTACACCAGCGGGTCGTTCACCTTCTTCGAGGCGAAGGACGCCTTCGTGAAGACAGCCGCGGAGCTGGAGGCGCTGGCGAAGGACCCGGCGGGCGGCGGACTGACGGGCCAGTACCTGCGCAAGAAGGACCCGAACGCGCCGCAGTCCCAGGCGCAGCGCCTGCTGGGCCGCATCATGGGCGGGGAGCAGGTCCCGGACGAGCAGGTCTGGGAGGTGCTGAGCGCGCAGGACTCGCTCATCGTCGGGACCCAGGACCAGGTGCGCGCGGGGCTCAAGCGCTACCAGGCGCTGGGCATCGACGCGCTCATGTCCTTCCACCAGGTGGGCGCGCTGGCGCACGACAAGGTCCTGAAGAGCATCCGGCTCACGGGCGAGCTCATCCCGGAATTCCGGACACCGGCGGCGCCATAGGAGGAGGGCAGGGGAGCGTGAGGGTCCAACACCCACGCTCCGCGCCACTTCTCCCGCGCGGCGGGAGGGAGCAAGCTGAGTCGCGTGTCCCGCCGCTCACAGCTGCTTCTGCTGCTCGTCGTCTCCGGGCTCCTGCACGCGGCGCTCCTCTTCGCGCTGTGGCGGAGCCCGTCCGCCGACGTCCGGCGTCGTGAGCCGTCGCAGGCCGTCGAGCTGGAGATCGTCACCCGGGACGCACGCCCCACGCCGCCCGCGTCCCCCGCGCCCGAAGCAGCGCCTCGGCCTCCGCGCCCGGCGGAGCGCGAGCGGGAGAAGGACGTGGCGCCGAAGCCGCTGGCGGAGCGCGAGCGGAAGAAGGACGAGGCTCCCGCCACTCCCGGGAATGCTGCTTCGGAGCCCCTCGCGAAGGCACCCGACGAGCGCGCGTCACCTCCGGTCCGGGACGTCCCGCTCCAACTGGAACCGCCCGGGCTGCTGGGCGGTGGGCTCCTCAAGGGGCCGCCGTCGACGGGGCGGACGATTCGCAACGTCCCCGGCTCGGAGCCGGACCCCAAGGCCCTGGCGGCCCGTGAGGCGGAGGAGGCGCGCCAGAAGGTGGATGGCTGGGCCCACGACGCGACCGCGTCCGCGCGGGCCACGGGCGCGACGCCTCCCTACTTCGCGAAGCTGCGCCAGGGCTTCTCCGAGAAGCTGGTGGACCCGCCGCCTCCCGACCTGGATGTGCTCGCCCGCCGGCTGAAGCGCGAGCAGTTGGAGGCCATCGAGCGGTTCGGCAAGACGGGCACTCCCTTCGCGCCCCAGGCGCGCGACGTCCGCCGGGAGACGTCCGACCGGCTGCGCGCGGCGGTGGAGGCCGGGCGCGCGGCGAACGTCTACATGATGGATGTCACCACCCCCATCCTGGCGCTCGTCGCCATCGTGGAGGTGCGGCAGGCGCGCGACGGCAGCCTCATCGACCTCCAGGTGCTGGAGGGCTCCGGGGACCCGAAGTTCGACCGCTGGGCGGTGTCCCACCTGCGGGAGGCGCTCGCCAGCGCGGAGCCCCCCACGGACGGTGGCGTGGGCATCCGCGAGGACGGGATGCGGACCCGCTGGCGGTTGGAGGAGTACCTCGGCAACCCCCGCGTGCGGGTCCACCTCATCTCCATCTACTGACCGTGGCGGTTGCGGTACTCCGTGCTGGTCATCAGCGACCGGATCACCGTGGCGCGCGAGGTGCCCGTGTTCAGCGCGTTGACGTAGCTGTTCAGGCCGCCCGTGTCCGGGTCCCGCCCCAGCAGCACCACGTACGCGTGCGTGACGAACGCCGTGTTCGACAGCACTTGGGTGGACGGCGCGGGCGCGTACAGGTTGTTCGTGCGGCGGTACGCGTACTCGCTGGAGTTCAGGAACGCGATCTGCACGCCCACGCGGGTGCTGGTGCCGCTCACCAGTTGCTGCGTCCAGGCCTGCTGGCCCCCGGCGTCCGCGTCGCGGCCCAGGACGAAGCGGTAGAGGTACGCGATGTACTCGGCATGCGTCATGGACTGCGCCAGCGAGCCCGCCGCCTGCTGATTGGCGGTGATCTCCGCGTCCGTCAGCAGGCCGCGGCTGGTCACCTGCGTGCGCTCCGCCGCCGTGAGGCTTCCGCCCGCGAAGGCGGACACCAGCATCAGCTGCACCTTGGGCGTGTCGAGGTCGTACATCAGGCCGAAGCGGCTCTCCGCCTCCGAGTGCGGCAGGAGCTCCGGCTGATCCAACAGCTCGTAGAAGGTCACGCCCTCCACGCGCACCTTCGTCTGCGCCAGGATGACGCGCAGGTGCTTGTTGATGCTGGCGTAGCAGGCCTCCGTGACGGGGCGGCCCGGCTGGTTCTCATAGTCCGCCTGGGCGCCGTAGGGGGTGTTCGGGTCGCCGGAGTAGACCTCCGCGCAGTTGAACTCGTTGATGCGCACCGGGCGGTTGAAGCGGGCCATGTTCGCGAAGAGGCCGCCCGTGCCGAACCACGGGTCCGTGTCCAGGCTGGGGTGCTGGAGCCACGGATAGATGTGGTAGCCCACCACGTCGAACTGCACGCCCTGCGCGAGCATGAAGTCGAGGAAGCCGTACCCGCGCCCCACGAAGCCCAGGATGATGCGCAGGGGCACGCCGCTGTTCGTGCGCACGTCGCGGATGGCGCGCGACATGCCCCGCGTCACCGCCGCCTCGCGGTAGCCGCAGTCGTTCTGGTACGGCGTCATGTCCATCGCGGAGGAGCTGGGGGCGATCTTCAGCTGCCGCTCGTTCTGCAGCTCCCAGTCGGTGATGAGCCCCTTCATCGCGTTCACGATGGCGTAGGTGGCGGTATAGGCCTCCTGCTCGGTGGCCTGCGTCCCGCAGGTGTACGTGTTCACCTTGGGGTCGTAGAGCATGGCCTCCACGGTGATGCCCTGGTCCCGGAACGCCGTCACCACCTGCGTGAGCCAGGTGAGGTTCGAGTTGGGCGCCACGTCCAGCCGCACCGTGCGCACCTTGCGCTGGGCCAGCACCAGCGCCGTCTGCCGCGCCTTGTCCACCGTGCTGACGTGCGGTGGGTGCAGGTTCACGCCGTAATCGAAGGCCCGGGCCGGGGACGCGAGCCCCAACGCCAGGACGAGGAGGCCGCCGAGAAGCCGATGCATGTTCATCTCACTCCAATCTCGCCGAGGCGGTCGCCCGTCGCGGCATCCAACACAAGCAGGTTGCCCCACAGGGGGGCGTAGACACGGCCGTCCCGGACCCAGAGGGCCGTCAGCATGGAGCTGAAGGTGGTCTCGGGCAGGGCCACGTCCCAGGCGATGGCGCCGGTGCGCAGGTCACGCCGGACGAGCTGCTGGCCTCCCTTCTCCAGGTCGTAGACGACGTACACGGCGTCCTGGGTGATTTCCCCCACCTCCGGCGCGGTGTCCCGCAGGAGGAGCGGATCCTTGTCCGATACGGTGTCGTGCCACAGCGGCTTGCGGTTGCCCGGCGCGTACAGCGCCACCAGGGGCACCTGCGTCCCCGGCCATCGCGTGCCCAGCGCCAGCGTGTAGCCGCCCGTGCGGAAGAGGTACTTCGTGGAGAAGCCGCGGATGTCGGAGGGCGGGTAGCTGGAGCGCTCGCAGGTGGTGGGGTGCTCCGCCGGCCGGCTCATGTTGCACGTCTGCGGGCTCAAGGGCGGCGTGGCGCAGCCCTTCGGCGCGCGGGGCGCGGGCTTCGCGGTGGCCGTGCGCGTGTCGAAGAGCAGGTGCTGGTGGTCCACCAGCTCCACCCAGACGGAGGTCGTGTCCCCCGGAGGAATGCACAGCCGGCGCGGCGAGTCCGTCAGGGGCACGCGCCCCAGCCGCTTGCCGGTCTCCAGCTCCAGCAGGTTCACCGTGCGCTGCTCGCTCATCACCAGCCGGCCGTTCTGGGCGATGACCTTCGTATGGCGGGACGCGTCCGGCCCCTCCGAAGGCGCTGACTCCCAGAGCTTCTGGAACGTCCGGCCGTCGAACGCGGCGACGAAGTGCTGGAGGCCGGTGCCTCCATCGTGCCGGGCCACGTGGCCGACGATGTCCTCCGTCCCATCGCCGTTGACGTCCACGAACGCGGGCGCGCCCCGCTCCAACCACTGGAGGCGCTCGGGTTCGGCCCTGGGCGGCTCGGGCGGAGGCCCGGGGACGACCGGAGGGGCGACGGGGACGACGGCCGCGGGAGGCGGGGCGGGAGGGGGCTCGTACGTGTCCGGGGCTCCAGCGAGGGCGAACACCGTGCCCATGACCCCCATCAGGACCATCACCACGATGCCCGCGAGCATGATGGGGACCTGCTTGTTGTTCGCCTGGGCGGGCGGCGGCGGGCGCGGGCCGGGCCGCACCGGAAGCGGGCCCTCCAGGTCGAAGGCGTGGCCGCAGTAGCCGCAGTCGTAGTGCGTCTTGGCCACCTGGGGTGTGAAGGGGGCGTTGCAGTGGGGACAGCGCGAAGCTCTGGGCCGGGCCATGACACCGGGTGTAACACTGTGCGCACCCAAGGTCGCTGAAACACGAAAGCCCCCTCCCTCCGCGAAGGGAGGAAGAGGGCCTTGCGCTCATCCCGGAGTCAGACGGCGACTACGGCACCGTGGCCTTCACGGCGACGCCCGAGTACGAGGAGTAGCCGCGCACGGAGACGTACCAGGTGCCGGACGCGGGGGCGGTGATGGTGCAGGTCTCCGCGTTGCCGCTGAGGTACGGGCGGCAGTTGTACGCGGTCGTCGTGGGCTGCGAGCCCTGGCGCACGTAGAGGTCCGCGTCGCCCGTGCCGCCGGACTGCTCGACCGTCAGGGTCGTAGAGCCCGCGGGGACGGTGATGGCGTAGTGCTTCCAGGTGCTGGCGGAGCCGGAGAGGTTGGTCTGGCTCAGCAGCGTCTGCGTCGGCTGCTGGACCGCGTTGATGGTGCTGTCGATCCAGCTGGCGAAGGACGACACGCGGCCGTACATGCCCGCGTACGCCGGGTCGGCGCAGCCGTAGCCCCAGCTCACGATGCCCGCGAGCACGCGGGTGCTGCCCTTGAGGACGGTGAGGGGACCGCCGCTGTCACCCTGGCAGGAGTCCTTGCCCGGAGCCGTCGCGCCCAGCTGGTCCGCGGTGATGGTCTCCTGGCCCTGGTAGTCGGCCTGCGCGTCCGCGTTGCTGATGATGTTCACGTCCACCGTCTGGAGCGTGGTCGGCAGCGAGGAGGAGCCGCTGGACAGCGTGCCCCAGCCCGTGACGCGCGCCACGGCGCCCACGCCGGCCACGCCCGCCGCCGCGTCCGCCGCGGTGACGTAGGGGATGGCCTTCACGTTCGCGCCGCTCAGGTCCAGCGGCGAGGACAGCTTGAGGAGCGCCGCGTCCTTGCCGTAGTTGGCGTCCACGTAGCCCGGGTACACGACCACCTGGGACACGGTGCGGACCTGGCCGCCGGTGGTGGTGGTGCGGTTGGTGACGCCCGCGACGATGCGGCCCGGCTTGGAGATGGAGCCACCGGAGTTCACGCAGTGCTGCGCGGTGAGGATCCAGTTCTCGTTGATGATGGAGCCGCCGCAGAAGTGGCTGCCGCCGCTGCTCTGCAGCGACACCTGCCAGGGGTTCGCGCCGATGGTGGTCGCCGAGCCACCGACGATCTCCTGGGTGGTGGCGGCGGGAGCCGGCGTCTCCGGCTGGGTCTGCTTCTCTTCCGTGGTCTGGGGACCGCAACCGACGACCAGCAGCGACACCGCGCTGGCGGCGGTCCAGCGACGCACCATCTGAGCCGAAATCATGTGAACCCCGTTTTTAATGAGAATTATGAGGCGCGGGGATTCTGGAGGAGTCCTGGACTCTTTGTAAACACCCCGGGTGACGATTTATCGTAACTGGATAACTACTGTGATGGGGTTGGCGTGACTGCTACACCGTGTCACATGGGACGAAGGTGAAGCCTGGAGACACCTCCAGGCGGTAGCCGGGGTCCTCGAAGACCACGCGGGTGCCGGTGCCCTCCAGCATGTCTCGCACGTGGCTCACGTGGACGCGCAAGGCGTTGTCATGCAGGCGCGGGTCGTAGTCCGCGTTCCACATGGCGCGCACGCAGTCCTCCTTCGACAGGATGCGGCCCGGCTGGCGGGCCAGCGCGTAGAGCAGCCTTCGCGGCAGGGCCCTGCGCTCCAGGGAGACGGTCTTCCCCGGGGCTCGCAGTTCGTGACGGCGGGCATCCAGCACCACCGCCTCCGGCGCTTCCGGGGCGGCGGCCTGCGCGGTGGAGGTGAATGGCCGGGTCAGCTCCGCCATCAGCTCGGGGTCCACGCCGCCTTCGGTCCCCTCGCGCGTGGCGGCCTCCAGGGCCTGGGCCACCTCTTGAGCGCGGCCCGCGTGCCGGTGGAGCGTGGCGCGGGCCAGGTGCCCCAGCGTGCGCTCCAGCGCGAAGTCGTCACCGCGGGCCAGGGGCTCCAGCGCGGTGAGCAGCGCCGTGGCGCGCGGGACGTCCGCGCTCCGGGCGGCGGACAGGGCCGCGAGGGCGCGCTGGCGGGCGGCGATGCCGGGGCGCACCTCGCGGGGCTCCACGGTGATGGGCGGTGCGTCCGGCCCCGGCACGTCCAGCGTGCGCGCCACCCGGGCGGCCCGCATCAGCCCCACCACGCCGCGCGCCCGGACCTCCTCCTCCACGGCATCCAGCTGCGCGTGGCCCTCCGCGCGCCGTCCCAGTTCCAGCAGCATGCGGCCCGCGCCCACGCGGCACAGCAGCCGGACGAAGAGGTAGCCCGCCTTCTCCGCGCGGCCCTCCGTCTCCCTCAGCGCCGCGAGCGCCGCCCTTCGCTGTCCCAGCTCGCCGCGCACCCACGCCGCGATGCAGTCCAGCTCCAGCGCGAGGCGGGGCGCGCCCAGCTGGCCCAGGCGCTCCCGGGCGCTGGCGAGCGCGGCGTCCGCCTCCGTGAAGCGGCCCAGCCGGCTGAGGATGCCCGCGGACATGGCCGCCACCAGGGGGCCTCGCGAGTCGAGCGGCGCGTCCTCCAGCAATGACACGCATTGGGCCAGGGGCTCCGCCAGCTCGCTGTCTCGGCCTTCAATCCAGAGCATCAGCGCGCGGGCGTAGGCGCACCAGCCCAGCACGCGCCGGTCCCCGGTCGCGGCGGCGGCGTTGTCCAGCATGGCCAGGGACTCATCCAGCCGTCCCTGGAAGAAGCGCAGCGCGGTCCATGCCAGCAGTTGCTGGAGGAAGACCTCCGCGCTGCTCGGCACGGGCATGGCCTCCAGCGTGCGTTCGCAGGCCTCCGGCTCCAGCGCGAAGAGGGCCACCCGCACCAGCACGGCGCCCACGCCCTCGCGCAGGGCCTCGTTCGACTCCGGCTCCGGCGCGCCGGCGGAGGCCTCCAGCGAGGCGCGCAGGGCCAGCAGCTCCGGATAGGCGCGGCGCAGGTCGAGCAGCCGCACCCGCGCGCGCGCATGGGCCAGCTTCACCTGGGGCGTGCGCAGCTCCGTGGGCAGCGAGTCCAGCAGGCCCAGGAGCTCGTCCGCGGCGCCATGGCGCACCAGGGCCTCCGCCTGCGCGACGATGAAGGCCGCGCGCGCGTCGTGCCGGCCGAGCGCCTGGAGGTGGCGGCACACCGCGCGCACCCGGACCACGGCGGGCAGGGGCTCCCGCTCCAGGGCCTCCAGCAGCGCTTCGTGGGCCGCGCGCGCCTCCTCCGGCGACAGCAGGGACACCATCGCCTCGCGCACCAGGTCGTGCACGCCGTGCCGGCCCCGCGAGTCCGTCTCCATCAACAGCTTCGCGCCCAGCTGGCGCAGCGCCGTGTCCGCCGCGTCGCCATGGAGCACCGGCCGCAGCGTGCTCGCGGTGAGCGGCAGCTGGCTCAAGGCCAGCATCGCGCAGAGCCTCCGTTCGTCCGGGGGCAGCGCCGCGAGCGCAGCCCGCACCGGTTCATCCCCGCCCGTGTCGCCCGCGTGGGCCCGGCGCAGGAGGAAGGGCAGGCCCCGCGAGCGGCCCCACGCCGCGTCGAAGCCGTCGCGCTCGCCGTAGAGCGCGTCCAGCTCCCGCCACAGCTCCAGCGCGGCCTCCCGGGACAGGCCCTCCAGCCGCAGCTCCACCCGGTCCGGGCTCGCGGCGTGCCGGGGGACCGATTCGCGCGAGGTGGCCAGGAGCGTGCCCTGCCTCAGCCGCCCTCCCAGGTCCTCCACCAGCGCCGCGCGCTCCGGCGGCCCGAGCACGTGCAGGTCGTCCAGCACGCACAGGGCGCGGCGCGCCTCCAGCTCATCCGCCAGCGCCTCCAGCCGGGACGCGTCCGACAGGGCCTGTGCCACGGGCGCTTCGCTCAAGAGGCGGCGCACGTCGTCCACCACCGTGTCCAGCGTGTCTCCAGGGCGCACGCGCCGGTGCACGACGGGGCCCCGGTGCTTCGCGGCCACCGCCGCCACCAGCGCGGACTTGCCCGCGCCGGGAAGTCCGTAGACGACCCCCGTGCGCACGCGCCTCAGCATGTCCCCCAGCCGCCGTACCTCATGGGCTCGGCCCACGAAGACAGCCGGCGGTCCCAGCCCCGAAGCGGTTGGCGTGCGCATGGCGCGCGCCAGTGTACGTCCATCCAGGGACAGTCCGTCACGGCCGCCTCAGGTGTCGTCCAGGCTGAGCGCGCGAAGGTGGCTGACATCCCCCCAGGTCACCATCCGCAAGGACCCCTCATGGAGGTCGAACTGGTTCCAACCCGCGTTGAGGACGGAGAAGGCGCGCGGCGCGGCGGCGGGGATGCCCAGGCAGTGGCGCAAGAGGGCGCTGAGCAGTCCTCCGTGGGTGACCACCACGACGCGGGCCCCCGGATGGCGCGCGCCCAGCTCCTCCAGGCATTGCAGCGCCAGCCGCAGGCGCTGGGACGCGCTCTCCCCTTCGGGCACCACGTAGTCCGCATGGCCCTCCGTGTACGCGGCGAAGACGGCCGGGTGGCGCTGGCCGGCCTCCGCGCGCGTCAGCCCTTCGAGCACGCCCAGCCCGCGCTCCCGCAGGCGCGCGTCCCGCTGGACGTCGTGGCCCGTCCTCGCCGCGATGGTGGCGGCCGTCTGCACCGCGCGGTCCAGGTCGCTGCTGTAGAGGGCCTGGAAGGGAAGGGTGGCCAGCCGCGCCGCGAGCGCCTCCGCCTGCCGCCGTCCCTCACGGCTGAGCATGCTGTTCAGGTGCCCCTGCAGGCGCCCCAGGGCGTTCCACTCCGTCTCCCCGTGCCGGAGCAGGATGAATTCGGTCGTCATGGCCCGAAGCGTGGCGGGAGGGCTCCGGCGGAGCAAGCCGCGCGAAGTGTCAGCCCGCTGGCGCCGCCATCGCGCCACGGCCGCGCCCGCCCCTTGCTCCCGGAGGCGTGTCACATCGCTGAAACACCGCCGCGGCAGGCCGTTGCCCGTGGGCTCCTGGCCCCCGGAGACCGCGGCGATGTCTGTGTTCCGGCCCCGTGGGGCAGGGGGCCTGCCCGCTGGCACGCACGTTCACGGGAAACAGGTCGGACAGCACTCCTGGACGGCTTTGACACCACTGGACGCGCGTCCACCTTTCCGCGATTCCGAGCTAGGGCGTGTCTTCCTGATTACGCGGGTGGGAGGACGGCGGATTTTCCGTGGACGCCGGGCCGGAGGGGGAGACATCAATGAAAGACGGTCAGAATCTGGAAGCGATGAGCCTGGACGCAGGGCCGCGGGAGACCCCGGAGCAGGCACCGCGAAGGGCTCACCGTTTCGGCTGGCTGCGGATGCTGGGCGTGGACGCGGTCCTCATCGCCGGCTCGCTGGTCGCCGCCACGATGCTGCACTTCGCGGATGGGCTGTCCCCGGTCTGCAGGGAGGCCCTGCCCCGGGCCGTGGCGCTGCTGGTCGCGGTGCGCCTGGTGACGCTCGTCTGGCTGGGCCTGCACCGCTGGTCCTTCGACCGCTCCGGCATCCACGAGGCGGTCCGGCTGGAGCTGGCGAGCCTGGCGGGCACCATCGTGTTCGAGTTGCTGCGCACCATCTTCTTCATGGAGTCGCTGCCGGGGCAGGTGGTCGCGCTGGAGTTCTTCGTCACCACCACGCTGCTGGGCTTCCACCGCTTCGCCCCGCGCATGGTCCGGCAGTGGTACCTGGACCGGCAGCGCGCGAAGGCGAAGGGTTCCCAGCGCACCCTCATCGTGGGCGCGGGCAGCGCCGGCGACCTGCTCCTGCGCGACCTCTTGAGGGACCGCGAGAGCCCGTGGCACGTCATCGGTCTGGTGGATGACGACCCGGGCAAGCAGGGCACGTTCCTCAACGGCAAGCCGGTGCTGGGCGTGCTGGACGCGCTGCCGGAGCTGATGAAGAAGCACCGGGTGACGCAGGTGCTCATCGCCATCCCCCGGCTGTCCCCGGAGCGCACCCGGCACCTCTTGAGCCTGTGCCGGCACCAGAGTGTCAGCTTCAAGATCATCCCGGCCTCGTTCGCCTACCTGGACCAGAAGATCACCGCCGCCATGCTGCACGACCTGTCCCCGGAGCACCTGCTGCCCCGGGACGCCATCTCGTTCGACCATGAGGAGGTGCACCGGCTGGTGACGGGCCGCCGCATCCTCGTCACCGGCGGCGCGGGCTCCATCGGCAGTGAAATCGTCCGGCAGGTCGCGGGGCACTCGCCCGCGTCGCTGGTGGTGGTGGACATCAACGAGAACGAACTCTACCTGCTGGTGCGCCAGCTCCAGTCGCGCTACCCGCACGTGCCGGTGCACTCCGTGGTGGCGGACATCCGCGACCTGGACCGCATGCTGCGCATTGGCCAGGAGTTCTCGCCGCAGTACGTCTTCCACGCGGCGGCGCACAAGCACGTGCCGCTCATGGAGGACGCGCCGGAGGAGGCCATCAAGAACAACGTCTTCGGCACGCAGAACGTGGCGCGCATGGCGGACGCCTGCGGGGCGGAGCGCTTCATCCTCATCTCCACCGACAAGGCGGTGAAGCCCTCGTCGGTGATGGGCGCCTCCAAGCGCCTGGCGGAGATGGTCATCCGCGACATCGCCGTGACGTCGCGCACCACCTTCTGCGCCGTGCGCTTCGGCAACGTGCTGGGGTCCGCGGGCAGCGTGGTGCCGCTCTTCAAGCAGCAGATCCAAGCGGGCGGGCCCGTCACCGTCACCCATCCGGACTGCACCCGCTACTTCATGATCATCCCGGAGGCGGTGGGCCTGGTGGTGCTGGCCGGCCTGGGTGGCTACGGCGAGCTGTGCATCCTGGACATGGGCGAGCCGGTCCGCATCGCGGAGCTGGCCGCGAACATGATCACCATGACGGGCCTGGTGCCGGACAAGGACATCAACATCGTCTACACGGGCCTGCGTCCGGGAGAGAAGCTGGAGGAGGTGCTCATGTCCGAGGAGGAGGAGCTCACCCAGCAGGTGCGCAACCGCATCAAGGTGGCCCGCAGCCCCGCGCCGCCCGCGGACTTCCAGTTGCAGCTCAGGCGCCTGGACCGCGCGGCCCGCGCCGGTGACGCCCACGACGTGAAGCGCGCCCTCCAGGACCTCATCCCCGCGTACACCCCGTCGAAGATGACGGGGACGGTGGCGAAGGTGCTGCCCGCCTTCGCCCCCGCGAAGCCGTCCGCGGCGGAGCAGAACGTCAGCGCCTGAACCCCACGCGGCCCTGGCCGTCCGCGAGGAGCCCCGGTCTCCCTTGCCCTTTCCAGGGCGGGAGGCCGGGGCTTTTCGTCATGGAAGGTGCCGCGAAACAGGGCGGTCCCTGAACCCGCTCCCTCACGGAGATGCTGACAAGCTCCGTGCTCCGCCCATCCACCGCGGGTGCTGGCAGGCTGCCCCAACCATCCGGCACGCCGCCTGGAAACCCATACGCGCGGATGGCGTCGCGGTACGCCGCCCCGTCAATGGTTCGCACGATGGGTGGGATTCACGCCGTCCCGGCTGTATGGCTTTGAGGCGCGGCGTGTCCTCTCTCCACTCCGAGTCCGCGAGCCCGGGCGGGCAGGCCCATGGGGCCCTGCACTGACGACCCACGGGCAGTCTCAGTGATTTTTTTGTCTCATCACAAAGGAATTACATAAGCCGTCAAAGGCTTTTGGCGTCCTGTGAACGCACTCCGGCGTTCCCACAACAGGGTAGCCTACCGGGCGGTTGACGGGAGCTACCCCACAGGACCCCCCTGATGTTGGAATCCCGTCGTCGCAACTCTGGTCGCGCCCTGTCGTCCCTGTTGTCGCTGAGCCTGCTGTTGGGTGGTGCTTGCGGCCCCCAGCCCGAGCAGGACGCGGCCAGCACGGCCAGCCCCAACGGAGAGAACACCCCGGGCAGCACCGAAGCCTCCCCCCCGGACGCGGACGCGCTCGCTCCCTCTTCCCCCGAAGAGGAAATCGCGGTCGGCCCCTCCGAGCCGGAGACCGAGGCTGCTCCCACCACTCCGGAGGCGGACGCCCCTGCCGCCGCGGAGTCGCCTGCCACCTCCACCGAGGAGGAGGGCCTTGGCACCACGGCCCAGGCCGCCACCAGCCTGCGCACGGTCGCGGCCTGGGAGACGCTGTTCCTGAACCGCTGGAACTCGGAGCACACCTCCAGCTTCCTGCCCATGAGCAGGTCGCTCGACAGCTGGCAGTTCTACAACCTGGCCTACGGCATCGACGGCAACACCGCGATGTACCGCGCCACCGGCAAGACGCAGTACATGGACCGGGCGCTGCTGTATGTGAACAACGTGGTGAACAACGCGAAGGTCTCCTCTTCGCTGCCCCGCAGCCAGTTCAAGGACAGCTACATGGGCTGGGCCTCGGCCCGCTCGGACACGCTGGGGCAGGAGGTCCCCCTGTTCGAGAGCTACTGCTGGCGCTACGTGACGCGCATGCTGCGCACCATCCGTGAGACGCCCGCGCTCTACGGCAACAGCACGTACAAGGCGCAGTACGACCGGCTGCTGGCGTTCACCGAACGGAACATGTTCGAGAAGTGGCTCAAGCGCGGCGCGAACAGCTACATCTACCGCGTCAATACGCATATGGCGTCGCACTGGGCGTACATCGCCATGGACCTGTCGAAGATGACGACGGACGCCACGAAGCGGTCGCAGTACATGACCGTCTTCAACAACATCAACCGTGACATGCCCAACAACACCTCGTCGCTGCGCGGCCAGTTGATGGCCAGCCCGGTGAACGCCAACGCGTACTTCTGGGCCGCCGAGTGGGGCTCCAAGAAGCGTCCGGGCCAGGACGTGGCGCACGGCAACGGCGTGATGGCCTACCTCGTGGAAGCCCACGACGCGGGCATGGAGTGGACGGACGCGGACATGCGCAAGTTCGTCGTCACCCTGAACAACGTCATCTGGCCGTCCGCGAAGCGCTACGGCAACTATGTGGACGGCACGGGCACCGGCACGGGCTGGTTCAATGACGGCCTGGTGAAGCTGGGCCGCTACAACGCCGCCCTCCAGCAGCGCCTGGAGACGCACACCGTGGGCAACAACACCCAGTACTACGGCAACGGCGCGCTCAACGCGAAGCTGCTGTCCCAGGGTTCGGCGCTCTAGTCCGGATTCCACGATGTGAAACAAACACCCCCTCCTCCCGCCCGAGCGCGCGGGAGGAGGGAGTGTGCGAACGCTCCAGGCAATTCCGGGGTCCGAACGCCCGGTCTTGCCTGGAGCTTTTCGCATGTCCTCCCGCATCTACCTGTCTTCGCCCCACATGGGCACGCTCGAGCGCGGCTATGTCGACGACGCGTTCGCAAGCAATTGGATTGCCCCCCTGGGCCCCCACGTCGATGCCTTCCAGGAGGAGTTCGCCCGGTGCGTGGGCACCCCGCACGCGCTGGCGCTGAGCTCCGGGACGGCCGCGCTCCACCTGGCGCTCCAGTTGGTGGGGGTGGGGCCCGGCGACGACGTGCTGGTGAGCACGCTCACCTTCTCCGCGTCGGTGAATCCCATCCGCTACCTGGGCGCCTCCCCGGTCTTCATCGACAGCGAGCGCACGTCCTGGAACATGGACCCCGCGCTGCTGGAGGAGGAGCTGGCGATGCGGGCCCGCCTGGGCCGGCTGCCTCGCGCCGTGGTGGTGGTGCACCTGTATGGCCAGAGCGCGGACCTGGATCCGCTCATGGCCGCCTGCGACCGCTACGGCGTGCCCGTGGTGGAGGACGCGGCGGAGGCCCTGGGCAGCACGTACAAGGGACGAACCCCCGGCACGGTGGGCCGCGTGGGCATCTACTCATTCAATGGCAATAAAATCCTCACCACGTCCGGCGGCGGGATGCTGGTGTCCGCGGACGGCGAGCTGGTGCAGCACGCCCTCAAGCTGGCCACGCAGGCGCGGGACACGGCGCCGCACTACCAGCACTCGGAGATTGGCTACAACTACCGGATGAGCAACGTGCTGGCCGCCATCGGGCGGGGGCAGCTGCACGTGCTGGAGGAGCGGGTGGCCGCGCGCCGCGCGAACCACGCCTTCTACGCGGAGGCCTTCCGGGACTTGCCCGGCCTCGAGTTCATGCCGGAGGCCCCGTGGGGCCGGCACACGCGCTGGCTGACGACCCTCACCATCGACCCGGAGGCGTTCGGCGCGGACCGGGAGGCGGTGAGGGTCGCGCTGGAGCGGGAGAATATCGAGGCGCGGCCGGTGTGGAAGCCCATGCACCTTCAGCCCGTCTTCGCGAGCTTCGAGCGGCGGCGGGGCAGCGTGGCGGAGGACCTGTTCCGCCACGGACTGTGCCTGCCGTCCGGCTCCAACCTCACGCGCCAGGAGCTCGAGCGGGTGGTGGCGGTGGTCCGAGCCGTTCCCCGGAGACAGGGGCTGCGGACGGCGGGCTGACGGAGGCCGGCTCCTGCTGCCGGAGGGCCACGACCCTGGCCTCCGGCTGCGGGGTGCCCATGAACTTGTGCATGGTGGCCTCGCTCGCGAAGGAGATGCCCTGGCGCTGCAGCACGCGCACCACCGTCAGCGCCAATATCTTGAGGTCCAACGCCAGGCTCCAGTTTTCCACGTACCAGAGGTCCTGGCGGAAGCGCTCCTCCCAGGAGAGCGCGTTGCGGCCGTTGATCTGCGCCCAGCCGGTGATGCCGGGCAGCACGTCGTGGCGCCGCGCCTGCTCCGCGGAGTAGCGCGGCAGGTACTCCACGAGCAGCGGGCGGGGCCCGACGAGGCTCATGTCGCCCCGGAGCACGTTCCACAGCTGCGGCAGCTCATCGAGGCTGGTGGAGCGCAGGAGCCGCCCGGCCCAGGTGAGGCGCTGCTCGTCCGGCAGCGGCTCGCCGTTGGCGTCCGTCGCGTCCAGCATGGTGCGGAACTTGAGGACGGTGAACAGCTGGCCCCTCTTCCCCGGGCGCCGCTGCCGGAAGAGGACGGGGCCCCCCAGGGTCAGACGGACGAACAGCCCCGTGGCGGCCATCACCGGGGAAAGGCATATCAATCCCACTCCCGCCGCCACCACGTCGATGCACCGCTTGAGGAACAACCCGGTTCCTGCCTGTCTTTGCATGGGGACGCCGCTCCTTGGAAGCCGGAAAGGCTAGAAATCCTTTCGGCCCGCCACCACGACCCCTGGGACTCAGCCTGCTGTCGGCTCCCGTGCATCCACGGCACCCGGTGGGACGGATGGGAGCGCTTGCGCGGGCTCCGGCGCCGTCAGCCGCCGCCAGACGCGCAAGGTCAGCCAGATGCTGCACGCGAGCTCCGACACCCACCCCAGCCCCAGGGCCCATGCGGCGCCCACCGGCCCCACGCGCGGCACCCACACCGCGCTGCCCAGCGCGACCACGGCCACGGAGACGACGAGCAGCACCACCTGGCCCTTGAGCTCGCGCGCCGCGGTGAGCCCCACCGCGAGGCTCAAGCAGACGTACTCCAGCGCCGCCGCCCCCATCAGCCAGACGAACAGCTCGAGGTTTCCGGCATAGGCGGCCCCGTAGAAGAGCGTCAGCGCCCACCGGCCGAGCAGCGCGGCGCCGGCGATGGCGCACAGGCCCACCCCCGCGGACGCCGCCGTGAAGCCCGCCAGCGCCCTGCCGTAGCGGCGC
Source organism: Corallococcus sp. M7 (assembly GCF_054512695.1). Lineage (NCBI taxonomy): Bacteria > Pseudomonadati > Myxococcota > Myxococcia > Myxococcales > Myxococcaceae > Corallococcus > Corallococcus sp. M7. Next base: position 8,480,016 of record NZ_CM137252.1, on the reverse strand, counting down.
GCGTCCCCCGCCGCGTGGTAGCGCCCCAGCCGGGGGCTCACCGCCTGCCCCAGCGAGTGCACCACCCGGCCGCCCAGCGCCGCGAAGTACGCGAGCGCGGCGTACATGCCCAGCTCCGCCTGGCCCGCGTGCGCCTCCAGGAGGTAGCGGGGGATGTTGGGCCGCAGCGCGCCCATCAGCGCGGTGAGGCCCAGCACCCAGCACAGGAGGAAGAGCGCCTTGAGCCGTGCTCCCTCCTGCCGCCACGGCGTGCGCCAGAGGGTGCTCCAGGGGCGCACGCCGGGGAACTCGCGCTGGAGCGCCCGCGCGTCGAAGACGAAGAGGACGATGGCCCACGCGAAGGCCATGGCCGCCGCGCCGGCGATGGGGCTGTGCGTGAGCCACAGCGCCAGCGGCACCAGCACCACGGACAGCGCGCTCTTGGCGATGGTGGACCGGGCGATGAGCTCCAGCCGCTCCCTCTTCTGGAGCGCGCCATAGAACACCTCGCTCACCGCCTCGAAGCCCTTGGCCAGCGCCACCAGCGCGATGACCCAGCCCGCGTGGAGGGAGTCCGCCATCCCCGTGGCGATGGCGCAGCACACCGCCACGCCCGCCACGACGTTGAGCACCATCAGGCCCAGGTAGTGCTCGAAGCCGAAGGCGCTCTTCGCGTCCGTGGCCTGGAGCGTGCGCAATTGCATGCGCGCCATCAGCAGCACCGGGGCGGTGATGGCCAGGGCCAGCGCGAACTGGCCCACCTCCTCCATGGTGGCCAGCCGCGCGAAGGCCACCAGGACGCCCCACTGCGCGAGGGCGTAGACGAGCCCGGCGGAGAGCGACCAGATGAAGTTGCCCCCCACCGAGCGCGCGGTCATGACCGCGCCGCCGCAGCGCGCTGCAGCACCTCCGACAGGCGCTTCGCCGCGATGTCCGCGGAGTAGCGCTCCCGGCCCAGCTTCCCGGCCAGCGCGCCGGCCTCCGCGAGCCAGCGCGGGTCCCGCAGCCGCCGGGCCAGCATGGCCGCCGCGGCGGGGATGTCCTTGGGCGGAAGCCTCAGGCCAAAGGCCTCGCGGTCCAGCAGCTCCGCCTGCCAGCCGCCGTAGTTGAGCGCCAGCGGGCGGCCCGCGGCGAGCGCGTCGAAGAACTTGTTGGCGGAGTTGTCCTGCATGCCCGGCACGTCCGTGAACAGCGACGTGGCGATGGTGGCCGCGCTCAGCACCGCGGGCACCTGCTCCTTGGGCACGCTGGGCAGGAAGAAGAGGTTCTGCCCCTTCACGCCCAGCCGCTCCGCCAGCGCGTGCAGCATGGCCTCCTCGCGGCCCTTGCCCATGATGACGAAGCGGACCTCCGGGTCCAGCTTGCGCATCTCCGCGGCCACCCGCACCAGGTACTCCACGCCGTTCACCAGCCCCAGCGTGCCCGCGTACAGCACCATGGGCCGGTCCCCCAGCCACGCGTACTTCTGCCGGAACTCCTGGCCCGCGGAGGCAGGCACCTGGAAGCGCTCCGGGTCGCAGAGGTTGGGGATGATGGTGATCTTCTCCGACGGGACGCCCGCCGCCTCCACGCCCGCCTTCATGCCCGGCGACAGCGCGACGATGTGCTCCGCGCCCGCGTACGCGGCCTTCTCCAAGAGCTGCGCGGCCATGATGGCGGAGCGGCTCTTGAGCGCGCCCACCGCGATGGGGATGGCGGGCCACAAATCCCGCACCTCGAAGACCATGGGCCGCTTGTTCCACCGCGACGCGGCGATGCCCGGCACCGCGATGGTGAGCGGCGTGCTGGTGGCGAAGAAGACGTCCGCGGGCAGCTGCGCGGCGCGGCGCGTGGAGTTGACCGCGAAGTGGCTGAAGGCCCGGATGCGGTCCGGGTAGCTCATGGCGTTGCTGTAGGGCACCGGCAGCCAGTGCACCTGGATGCCGCTCTCGTTGGACTCGCGCCAGCCCTTGCCCGTGCCGGCGTCCGTGCGGGTGTCGGAGGTCACCATGTGGACCTCGTGGCCCATGGAGACCAGGCGCCGCGCGAGCTCATAGGAGCGCGTGCCGCCGTGCATGGTGGGGGTGTTGAAGTACTGATGCAGATAGACGATGCGCATGTCAGGCGGCTCCTGTGAACGAGGGTTGGGAAAGGGGGTGGGGAAGGGGCGGGCCCGACTGCGCGGTCTTCCGCCCGGGGACCGCGGTCGCGGAGGCCATCACCATCAAGAGGAAGAGGGACCGGCTGTCGTAGAGGTCGCCGCTGGACTGGGCGCCCAGGAGCACCAGCACCGCCGCGCCCACGGTGGCGCCGTCCAGGCCCTGGCGCCGCAGGAGCGCCGAGCGCACGAAGGTGCCCAGGACGGTCGCGAGCAGGAGCAGCCCCACGACGCCGCCCTCGCAGAAGACCTCCAGGAAGAGGTTGTGCGGGTAGACGCCCAGGCGCAGCGCGGGGAACGCCGCGAGGCCGGCCCCCGCCACCGGGAAGTCCTTCCCCAGCTGGAGGGCCCGCTCGTAGAGGATCTCCCGCCCGGACAGGTACACCTTGTTGTCCTTGCCGCTGGCGCCGCCCGCCCCCGACTCGTAGTTGAGGGTGAGGCGCAGGAAGCGCTCCTGCACGGAGTTGCTCAGCGCCTCCCCCAGCGGGGAGAACATGGCCACCGCGGTGATGGCGACGGTCGCCAGGAGCAGCAGGATGAGCAGCCGGCGCAGCGGCACGCGCCCCACCACGAGGGTGGTGGTGATGCCCGCGACGATGGCGGCGGACCCGCCGCGCGAGCCCGTGAGCAGCGCCAGCACGACGCCGGTGGCGGCCACCGGAATCCACAGCCACGCTTGGCCCCGCCAGTACCAGAAGTAGAGCGCCCCGATGGCGAGCAGCCCCATGAGCCGCGCGAGGATGTTGGGCCCGCCGCCCATCACCGCCAGCCGCGCGCTGCCGCCGCCCCCCAGCAGTTGCTTGACGGCGGTGAGCGCGAGCAGCCCCGTGGCCAGGACGACGGCGGCCCAGAACGCGTCCAGCACCCGGGGCGCGGGCTGGCGCAAGCAGGCCAGCGCGAAGCCCACGCACATCAATCCCACCAGCAGCAGGTCCGCGACCTTGGTCAGGGAGAAGAGCGGGTCGGGCGTCCAGGCGGTGCTGGCGCACATGTAGCCCAGGAAGCCCAGCAGGGCCGCGATGAGCGGCGGGTCGAATCTCGCCTCGCCGGGGCGCGCGTCGCGCCGGGCGCGGTGCAGCAGCCCCACGCTGCCAAGCAACACCCCGCACAGGACGACCCACAGCCGCAGCTCCTGAACCAGGTTCGTGTCCACCTCCTCGTTGACCGCGAGCCCCAGCCGGTGGAAGCCCCAGCGGCCCGCGAGCACGTAGAGCGCCGCGATGAAGCCCAGTCCTGTGCAGCTCATCCAGCTCACGATGAAATCTCCCGGTGTGGGGCTTCAGCTCGCGGACGGGTATTCGTATTGGTAGACGCCGCTCACCGCGCGGCCCGTCCGGGAGCGCGGCACGCCGTTGAGGACCACGCCCCGGGCCGGGACGCCGCTCTGCTCCAACTGGTGCAGCGCGGTGGCCACCTCGCGCAGGGACTGGGTGGCCGCGCGCACCACGGCGAGCCGCACGCCCGCGTGCCGGCCCACGAGCGCCGCGTCCGTCACCGCGAGGATGCAGGGCGTGTCGAAGAGGACGACGTCGTACTCGGCCGCCACGCGCGCCACGAACGTGTCGAACGACGCGCCGGCCAGCAGCTCCGCGGGGTCCGGCGGCAGCGCTCCCGCGCCCAGGAACGACAGGCCGGGCGCGGCCTCCGGGAGCAGGGCCTGCTCCAGCGTCGCGGTGCCGCGCAGCACCTCATGGAGGCCGGGGAGGTGCGCCTCGCGGAAGCACCGGTGCAGCCAGCCGCCGCGCAGGTTCGCGTCCACCAGCAGCACGCGCTGGCCCGTCTCCGCCAGCACCCACGCCAGGTTGAGGGCGACGAAGGAGGTTCCCGCGCCGGGGCTCGTCCCGGTGACGGAGACGACGTGGCTGCCCGTCTCCTTCAGGGTCCGCTGGAGCCGGGTCCTCAGGCCGCGCACGCATTCGATGGTGACGTCCCGGGGGACGCTGCGCGCCAGGATGATGGACGGGCCGCGGGGGGACAGGGCGCGGCGGGGGCCGGTGGGGACACTGGCGAGCACGGGCACCGCGAGCGCGGACTCCAGGGCCGCGGGGTCGGTGACGCCCGGGTGCAGCGACTTGCGCGCGAAGGCCAGCGCGACGCCGGACACCAGCCCCAGCACCACGCTGACCGCGAACACGTCCGGCTTCAGGGGGCGCACGGGCAGGCGCGTCACCACGGGCGCGTCGATGAGGCGTGCGTTGGTGATGGTGCTCGACTTGAGCACCCGGTACTCCTGGGCCTTGTTGTTCAGCTGGAGGTACAGCTCGTTGGCCACCTTCACGTCGCGCGTGAGCTGGGCGGACACCCGCTCCGCGTCCGGGAGGCCCTTGAGCCGGGTGTCCAGCGCGCCCTTCTCCATGCGCAGGCGCGCCATCTTGCGCTCCGTGGCCAGGATCAGCGGGTGGTGCTCGGTGAAGCGCTGGCGCAGCTCCGAGCGCTCCAGCGCGAGCGTGGAGAGGTCCTTGTCCAGATCCACGCTCCGGTTGAGGACGGCCTGCGCCTCCAGCCCCAGGTCCACGCCGCCCTTGCCGGCGCGGTAGTCACGCAGCGCGGCCTCGGCCTGATCCAGGCCCTGGCGAAGGCCGGGCAGCTGGCTGTCCAGGAACGACAGCGTGCGGCCCGCCTCCTCGCTGCGGCGCTCCACGTTGGAGCGCACGTACGTGTCCGCGATGGCCTGGAGCGTGGTGGTGGCCAGCACCGGGTCCGGCCCGTCCAGGGTCAGGTTGAGCACGCCCGTGCCGGCGCCCTTCTCCCCCATGCGCAGCGCGCGCTGCAGGTCCTCCACCACCTCCAGCTTCGAGCGGCGCATCACCTGGAAGCGCGTCCCCGGCCGGGCGTGCAACTCCGTGACGAACAGCTCCACCTCGTGCGCCGCGCCCGCTTCCGTCTGGGCGCCGGTGCCCACGGTGCCGTGGAGCACGACGCGCCCCTCGGGGCCCCAGAGCGTGTACGCGCCGTCCGCCTCCGCCACGAGCGTGAGCGGCAGGTCTTCCCACTGCGTGGGCACGTTCAGCCGCTCCACCTGGAGCTTCTCCCCGCCCCAGGCGTACGAGGCCCCACCCCACCACGGCACGGGTGCCAGCTCCGGCCCCTCGTGCGCCCGGGCCCGGGCCGCGCCCACCACCGGGAAGTAGCGGGGCTCCACGCTGACGCCCAGATGCAGCGCGTCCGCCACGCGCCCCAGCAGGGCCCGGGAGCCCAGGACCTCCATCTCCGGGGCGGCCTGGCTGGGCGCGTCTGGAATCAGCGCGTCCAGCTGGCCCAGGCTGTTGCCCTTCTGCTCGATGCGCAGGATGGCATTGGCCCGGTACACCGGCGCCGTGGTGAGCAGATACAGCCCGCCCAGGACCAGGGCCACGGCGATGGACGCCGCGATGGTGCCGCGGCGCTCCCCCAGGATGGCCAGATATCTGCCCAATCCCAGCTCATCATCCTGCGTGCCGGGACCTGGGCGGGGCGGCGTCACGCGTTCGGGGGTGCTCGTCATGGGTTGTCGATGATGATGGTTCTGTCTCCGATATCCACTGCCTGCCAGAGCAGCTGAACTGTTGGCTGGATTTGCTGGATGATGCGATTCCAACGGGTCAGGTCGTGGGCGGAGACGAAAACGACGTCGCGAGGTTGTAATTGGAACTGTGTCGCGAGCAGCAGCGCGTCCGGTGACTTCGCGTCCAGCTTGAAGATGTAGGGCCGCTCGAAGCTGCCGCGGATGACATAGACCTTGCCCGGGTTGGACGTGAGCGGGTCGAAGCCTTCGGTGTCGCCAATGGCTTCCGCCAGCGTCATCCGTCCCTTCACCATCACGCGCGAGGACGGTTTGCGGACCTCCCCCAGCACGAACACCTTGTTGCGGCTGCGGTCCGCCACGTTGACGATGTCGCCGTCCTGGAGCAGCCAGTTCTGGCTCACGTCCCCCTGTTCGTAGAGGGCCTGCAAATCGAGCGTGAAGACGGTGCCGCCCCGGCTCAAGGTGACGGTGCGCAGGTCCGCCTCCGGGCCGAAGCCCTTCGCCTGGGCGATGGCGTCCTGCACGCGCAGGGGTACGTCCGTGACGGGCAGGGTGCCGGGGGCCACCACCTCGCCCGTCACCTGGACCTTCTGGCCCCGGAAGCCCACCACGCGCACGTCCAGTTGGGGCTTCTCGATGACGCTCGCCAGCCGCTGCGTGAGCAGCTCGCGGATCTCCCGCAGCGTCTTGCCCGCCACGGGGATGTTGCCCACGTGGGGGTAGTACATGGTCCCGTCCGCCGCCACGGGGTGGCCGGTGGCCTCCGCGGAGCGGAACTCGCCGGCGGGGATGGTGAGCTCCGGGTGGTCCCAGACGATGACGCTCAGCACGTCATGCGGCGTCACCCGGTAGTCATAGTCCGTGGCCACCTGCGCCAGCGGATCCACCAGGGGCGAGGGCCGCGCCTTCCTGCGCTCCTCCAACTGGTGGCTGATGAGGGACGCGTCGATGGGAACGATCTCGTAGGCGCCATCCGCGCCGCCGTCTGCCTTTCCCGCGTAGCGCTCCCGGAAGGCATCCTCGTCCATCTGCATTCCCGGGCCCCAGGCGCATGCGCTCAGGCACGACACCGCGGCCAGTAACAGGACGTGTTTCATGGACGGGCAATCTTCAGGAGGAAGCGTGCAAGCGTAAGCCCGAACAATGCCAAATGTCTGGAAGCCGCTATGCCCCGCTGGCGATGTGACACATGCCCTGCCCTGGGGGGCTGGCGGGGTGCGAAGCGCTGGAATCAGGACATCCGCGCAGCACCCCGGGGGGCGGTGACGGACCCGGGTTCCATTCACATACCCTCTGGCTGTTTCGGGCGCTGTCGGGCCCGCTCGTTCGCGCCCGGGGGGAACACCATGCGTCCAGTGGCACCGTGGAGAGCCGTCCTCGTCCCTGACGGAGGCCAGCGCGCCATTTCGTCTGACTATTTCCGTTCCGAGCAGCACCTGCGCGCGGAAGGCGTGACGCACAGCCTCATCGTGGAGGATGGAGCGGGGCGGGCCCTCCGGGTGCCGCTCATCGTGCGGCCCATTGAAGGGACGCACCACCGGGACGCGGTTTCTCCGTATGGGTTTCCCGGGGCGGAGCTGAACGGGCTCTCCGAGGTTCCGGTGGACGCCATTGATTGGCGGGGCACGGAGCTGGTCAGCATCTTCCTGCGGGACCGCATTGGCGGGCCGTACTGTTTCGCGGGCGGCCGGCTGCGCACGGAGGTGTGCCTCATCGACCCGAAGCTGCCGGTGCGGTTCCGCGGCGACCACGGCGCGGACATCCGCCGCAACGCGCGGCGCGGCTATGTCAGCTCCGCCGTTCCCGTGAAGGACTCCACGCAGGAGCAGCGCGAAGCGCTCAAGTCCCTCCACCGGCGGAGCCTGGCCGGGGAGCGGTACCCCTTCTCCGACGCCTGGTTCGAGGAGGTCTTCACCTGTCCCTTCGCGTGGCTGGTGACGACGCGCGCGCCGGACGGGGTGGTGGCCTCCGCCTCGCTGGTGGTGCTGAGCGACGGGCTCCTGCACGACTTCATTGGCGGCACGGCGGACGCGTACCTGATGCATGCGCCCGCGAAGAACGCGTTCCCGGTGATGGTGGAGCTGGCGGAGAAGCTGGATGCCTCCGTCCACCTGGGCGGCGGCGTGAGGCCGGGGGATGGCATCGAGCAGTTCAAGCGCGGCTTCGCCAACGCGATGTCCCGGTTCTACACGCACGACCTCATCTGCGATCCGGAGGCGTACGCGCGGCTGTCGCAGGGGCACGCGGGCGGGGACTTCTTCCCCGCCTACCGGGCGCCCCGTTCCTGACGTTTCCGTGTCGTTGGTGGAGAGGTTCCCATGGTCCTGTCACTTCCCCAGCTCCGCGATGTCGCGGAGGCCCGCTTCACGTGTCTCACGGAGCGGGAGCTCGCCGAGCGCCGGCGAGAAGAGGGCGTTCGCGTCATCTCCCACCGGGGGCACTACTGGGAGCAGTCGGGCGCGCCCGGCTTCTTCCAGCCGGTGCACCTGCTGGCGCGGCTGACGCCGGAGGAGGCCACGCCGCCCACGCCGCTGGCCTGGGGCTACCGCGCCGCGCTGACGCCGGAGACGGCGAACGTCGCCACCGGCAAGGTGCCGGTGGTGCGGCTGAAGGACCTGGAGACGTATGACATGAGCCGGTTGAACTCGAACCGGCGCAGCAAGCTGCGCAAGTGCCAGCGCACGGTGCGCATCGTCCAGCTCACGGGGCCGTCGCTGCTCCTGGAGCAGGGCTATCCCGTGGTGCGGGACGCGCTGACGCGCACGCAGCACAAGAAGATCCCCACGCTGGACGAGTATCTCAAGGGCCTGCGGCAGTACTTCGCGTCCGACCACTGGTGCGTGCTGGCGGGCATGGTGGACGACAAGCTGGGCGGCTACCTGGATGGCTACATCGTGGACGGCGTCGCGTATGGCTTCAGCGCCTACTACGCGACGTGGGCGCTGCCGACGAACATCTCCACCGGCCTCATCTACGAGTTCGCGCAGGTCTGCCGCCGGCTGGGGGCCCGGACGCTGGTGGGCGGGCTGCATGCCCGCGAGGCGACCCAGCTCGAACAGTTCAAGGACGAGCTGGGCTTCGTCGTGGATCCGGTGCCCATCCAGTGGGGCATGAACCCCCTGGCGCGCGCCTTCATCCGCTGGCGCCGTCCGCACGCGTACTACCGGCTGACGGGCCAGGCCTGACGGCGACTACGGCGTCATCACGACCTTGATGCAGCCGTCTTCCTTGTCGCGGAACTTCTTGTAGAGGGCGGGGGCGTCCGCCAGCCGGGCGCGGTGGGTGATGAGGCGCGTCGGGTCGATGGCGCCCGCCTGGATCTTCTCCAGGAGCGGCCGGGTGTAGCGGTGCGTGTGCGTCTGGCCCGTCTTCATGGTCAGGCCCTTGTTGACGAAGGCGCCCATGGGGACCTTGTCCAGGAAGCCCACGTAGACGCCGGGCACGGAGATGCTGCCGCCCTTGCGGCAGCAGTAGATGGCCTGTCGCAGCGCGTGCGGGCGGTCCGTGGCCAGCTTCACGGCCGCCTTCGCCTTGTCGATGACGGCGTCCAGGCTGCCGGTGCCGTGCGCCTCGGCGCCCACGGAGTCGATGCAGCGGTCCGGGCCCAGGCCGCGGGTCATCTCCTTGAGGGTCTCGTAGACGTCCTGCTTCGTGAAGTCGATGGTCTCCGCCTTGCCCCAGGACTTCGCGAGCGCCAGCCGCTCCGGCACGTGGTCGATGGCGATGACCCGGCCCGCGCCGAACATCCACGCGCTCTGGATGGCGAACTGGCCCACGGGGCCGCAGCCCCACACGGCCACGGTGTCGCCCTTCTCCATCTGGCAGTTCTCCGCCGCCATGTAGCCGGTGGGGAAGATGTCGGTGAGGAAGAGGACCTGGTCCTCGGTGAGGCCGTCCGGAATCTTCAGGGGACCGACGTCCGCGTACGGCACGCGCACGTACTCCGCCTGACCGCCGGAGTAGGCGCCCAGCATGTGCGAGTAGCCGAAGAGGCCGGAGGGCGAATAGCCCATCACCTTGGCGGCCATCTCCGCGTTGCGGTTGGAGCGGTCACAGAGGGAGAAGAGGGTCTTCTGGCAGAAGAAGCACTCGCCGCACGCGATGTTGAAGGGGACGATGACCCGGTCGCCCTTCTTGAGCTTCGTGACGCTGGAGCCAATCTCCATCACCTCGCCCATGAACTCGTGGCCCAGGACGTCCCCGCTCTTCATGGTCGGCATGTAGCCGTCCAGCAGGTGCAGGTCGGAGCCGCAGATGGCGGTGCGGGTGACGCGGATGATGGCGTCGCGAGGGTCCTCAATCTTCGGGTCGGGGGCGGACTCGTAACGGACGTCGCCGTGGCCATGCCAGCAGATGGCTTTCATCGGATGCGGCTCCTTGGAGAGAAAGGCTTTGGAGCAAAGCTGGGGATTTGGAACGTGCACGGCCAACGTTCGCGGGGAGTTGCCGCCTGGCCGGCTGGCGCTCGGAAGGGCGGAATTCAGGTCCGGGGATGCAATGGGACCCCCGGCCGATGCAAAAGGGGAAGGTGACCTCCTCACCCGTCCTCGACTTCGGCCGTTACCTGGGCACGCCCCTCCAGCGCGTGGAGGTGGCGGGGCTCGTGCTCACGGAGAGCACGTACGCGCCGGGCGCCCGGTTGCCCTCCCACGGGCACCGGCACGCGGGCTTCCGGCTCACGCTGGAGGGGGGCTTCACGGACGTGGTGGAGGGCCGCGCGCGGGAGTGTCCGGCCCGCTCGGTCGCCTTCCAGGCACCCGGGCTGGAGCACGCGCAGCGCATCCGGGACGTGCGCACGCGGACCTTCAACATCGACTTCTCGGAGGCGTCCTGGCGGTCGCGGAGCGCGCTCGCCGGGCGGTTGGAGCCGCGGGTGGAGCTGGGCTCGGTGCGGCTGGCCACGCTGGGGGCGCGCGTGTACCAGGAGTTCCGGCGCGCGGATGACGTGGCGGCGCTGGCCATTGAGGGGCTGACGCTGGAGATGCTGGCGGAGGCGGTGCGCGCTTCGACGCCGGGACGGGATGCGGGAGGACCTCCGGCGTGGCTGGGACGCGTCCGGGAGTTGCTGGACGCGGTGCGCGGGCCTCCGCCCACGCTCGCGGCGCTGGCTCGGGAGGCGGGGGTGAGCCCGCAGCGGTTGGGGCGGGCCTTCCGTCAGGCGTACCGGTGCAGCCCGGCGGAGTACCTGCGCCGGTCCCGGCTGGAGCGCGCGGGCCGGGCGCTGCGCGAGACGGGGCGGCCCTTGAGCGACGTCGCGCTCGACGCGGGCTATTGCGACCAGAGCCACCTGACGCGCGAGTTCCGCCGCAACCTGCACCTCACCCCGGCGGAGTACCGGCGGCTGGCGGGACGTACATCCGGTTCCACGCGGTAGGTTTCGTCCAAGACGGCGCCAGGCGGGCGGTCCTATCTCCCGGCCATGACCCTGGAATCGCCTTCCTTCCGCCCCGCCGTGGCGCTCCTGTGCGCGGCGCTGATGTGGACCGCCTGCTCAGGCTCCCGGCCCGCCCTGGTGGCACCGGAGCCGGCCGTGCGCCGCGTGGACTCCGGACGCACGCCGTGGGTGCTGCGGCCGTCGGAGGCATACGACGCGCTGTGCCTGCTGAACCTGCTGCGGGGCGACGCGTTCTACACGCGCTTCTACCCGGCGGAGTTCCAGCGCTTCTCCGCGCTGTTGGGGACGCGGGAGCAGGCCGCGCTCGCGCACCTCACCGAGCGGATGGCGAAGCAGGGCGGCAAGATGGTGGGGCCGCACCTGACGCTGGTCTTCTCCGTCACGGGGGCCGCCACGGTGGAGGACCTGGCGGCGACGGTGGCGGACGATGCCGCGTGGAGCCGGATGCGCGCGGACTTCCTGGCCACGTCATACGGGCGGGAGGGCGGCTTCGCGGAGATGGAGGACGTGCGCGAGGACCTGGGCGTCCTGCTGGCGTTCCTCACGCGCGTGGAGTTCCCCCGCGTCTGGCGGGCGGAGTACCTGCCGCAGGTGGAGCAGGCCATCGCGGGGCTGGCGGCGAAGGTGGCGCCGCACGACGTGGTGGGCTGGAACGAGGCGGTGCTGGGCCGGGAGCTCCAGGTGCCGGCGCTGAACGCGCACGTCCTGAAGTTCGCGAAGCCCCACGGCATCCGGGTGACGGGGTGGAACTTCCTCACGGACGCGACCTATCCGGCGGCCGTCACCGTGAAGACGGCGGTGCATGAGTTGCTGCATCCGCCGTTCGCGCGCGAGGGTGAATTGGACGCGAAGCTGTCCGCGCTGGAGGCGGACCCCTACTTCCAGCGGCTGGTGCGCGAGCATGACCCCGCGTTCGGCTACACCTCGGCGCGCGGCCTGACGGAGGAGGACTGCGCGGAGGCCATCGACGTCTACGTCAGCGAGCGGGAGGGCCTGCTGAAGAACCGCGAGGGCCGGCCGCTCACGGGGGCGGAGTTCTTCCGCGACCACGACGACGGCATGCACGTCCTGGCCTTCGTGCTCTACGAGGAGCTCAAGCGCGCGGGCCCTTCACGGGGCGGGACGTACGAGGCCTTCCTGCTGCGCCTGTTCGAGCGGGGCGTGCTCGAACCTGGAGGCTTGGAGCGCCGCTTCCGCGCCTCCCCGGGGCACTACCCCGTGAAGGCGCTGGGCGAAGTGGCGGCTCCGTGACGGCTCCGAGGCTTCACGGCGGGGTGTCCTGGGCGGTGGTCTTGTCCAGGCGCTCCTGGAGGGCCTTCCAGCCGCGGTTGCCCACTTCACGCGCGCGGTCGAGCGTCTCGCCCGCGCCCTGGGCCACCTGCTCCGGGGAGAGCGCCGCCGTGCGCTGGCGCACCCGGTCCATCCAGACGAGCGGGGCGTAGAGCTCTTTCGCCCGCGCCGGCCCCAGCAGCACGGTGAGCACGTGCTCCAGGCCTCCGGCTCGCGCCAGCAGCGTCCGGCCCAGGAGCAGCGTCGCGCGGGTCTGCTGGAACAAGGGCAGGCTGTCCCCGTGCTTGCGCAGGGCCTCCGCGTTGTCGTGCACCTCGCGCCGCTCCGTGTCCTCCAGGTAGGGGCTGGCCGCGAGCTTGTCGAGCGACGCTGCCGCCTCCTCGTAGCGCCCGCGCCGCGTGTGGATGAAGGCCCAGCCCCACCACGTCAGCTCGTTCTCCACGCCCAGCGTCTGGAGCGAGCGCAGCCCCTGCTCGATGTCGTCCTCGGCGGCGCGCTCGCGCTTGAGGCCCATGCGGTTCCAGGCGCGCAGGAAGTGCCCGGCCGCGAGCACCGCCTCCCGCGACTGCGCGGGCGTGCCCTGCTGGATGGCGGGGAAGGCCTCCGGCGGCAGGGCTTCCGTCTCGGTGAGGAAGCCGGTCAGCTCCTCCTCGGCGGCGTAGTGGTAGCCCGCCTGGCAGAAGGCGGCGCCCCGGCTCGCCCGCACCGCGGCGCGCAGGAGGGCGGGCCATTCAGGGGTGGGCGTGGCGCGCGACAGCTCGTAGAAGACGAGCTCCGTGGCGGGGATGCGGTCGGACTTCTCCGCGGCGTCCAGCGCCAGCAGGACGGCGGCGAGGAAGGCGTGCTCCTGGCCCGCGTCGTAGGACGGCAGGGGCAGGGCCTCGCCGGAGGCCCACCGGGTCCACAGCAGGGGGAACTCGTCCTCGTCGCGCGTCTGGAGCGTCTTGCGCGCCTTGTAGAAGGCGATGCCCAGGTCCAGGTACGTGCGGGCCGCCGCGCGCGTCGCTTCGTCGGTGACCGGCTTGTCCGGCAGGGCGCGCGTTTCGGCCACGGCCTTCCAGAGCAGGGCCACCTCCTCCGGCGCCCTGGGGTCATCGCCCGCGCGCACGGAGAGCTTGAGGGCGCGGTAGGGCAGGAGCGCGACGGAGTCCCGGAGGCGTTGATCGATTTCAGCGCGCTCCTTCGCGGCGCGCTCGGCGTCTGTCTTCTGACAGCCGCCGCACGCGGTGAGCCCCACGAGGAGGAGGGCGGTGATGCGGTGGCGCAGCCCCCGGTGAGCGCGGACGGAGTCCTTCATGTCCGCGCACGCTATCATCCAAGCAGCGCGGCGAAGAGGTCGCGCGGATCCAACCCGGGCGGCAGGCCGGAGACGCCGCCGTCATTCACCTCCACCACCGCCCAGCCGCCGTCCTCCAGCATCGCCACGTCCAGGGTGAAGAACGGCGAGGGGATGCGGCGGCCCAGCGATTCGAAGGCGGTGAAGTCGGGCACCTCCACGTCGAACTCGTGGTACGGCTCCGCGGCAATCAAGCGGCCTCCGCCGAAGAACAGCCGGAACTCCAGGTGCGCGGGGCCCGCGGGCGTCCGTCCGTAGACCTTGAGCGGCAGGTAGCGGCGCACCACGAAGCCGCGCTCGAAGCGGTCGCCGCGCTCGTCGAGCAGGTTCTGGCAGATGCGCTCGAAGTCCTCGCGCGTGGCGTCGGCCGGCACGAAGCACGCCTCCGCCCAGCGCTCCTTCGCGGACTTCACGTGGTCCTTGAGGATGTACGGCGGAGGCCCCAGCTTCCGCGCCGCCCGCCACGCCTCCGCCGCGTCCGGCCCCTCCGTCCAGACCGAGCGCGCGGTGTAGCCGGCCAGCCTCGGGTACCAGTTGGGCAGGTAGTGCGCGGCGGCGTACTGCTCCGGCGACGTCACCAGCCGGTGCCCCAGGGCCCGCACGGCCTCGTCGAGCTCCGTGTACTCCTCCTCCGTGAGCATCCAGCCCCGGTACAAGAGCCGGAGGTGGCCGCGCTCCGGCACCCCCGTGAGCGCCCTCGCCGCGTCGCCCGACAGGAGGGCGGAGAGGTCCGCTTGATACGTGTCCACGCCCAGCGCTTCGGCCGCGTCGGCCTCCACGTCGAACGGATCCGGCTGGTGCGGGTTGCGACCGAAGAGGATCGCCTTCACGGCGGGGGATGCGGGCATCCGGGGGCCTTTCGTCAGGGGAAGGGCCCACGTGGACGCGAGCACACGCGGGGCCTGACACGGCCACGGCGGGCGCTGGAGGGCGCGGACGCGGGCGGCATGCCGGGACGAAAGGGGTCTTCCAGGAGGCGGACGGCCTCGCACGGTGATGCCTGACAGAACCCTTTCGGGAAGGCTTGCCTCACCGGGCGGCGGGCCCGTAAAGCCCCACTCCATGTCGAACCCTTCCGAACTCCTCCACGCGGAGCTGCGGCCCTACCTGCGCGGCTACCCCACGGCCTCCGTGTGCGCGGCGATGACCTGGCGGGGCGCGCTGCACGTCGAGGGCCTCCGGGGCAAGGGGACGCCTCCGGCCACGGACGCCCTGTTCTCCCTGGGGGCGCTCACGGAGGTCTTCACGGCGGCGCTCCTGTCGGTGATGGCGGAGCGGGGGGATGTGCGGCTGGACGAGCCCCTCGGGAACATGATTCCCGCGTCGCTGCTGAGCGACGAGGTCGCGCGGAGCATCACGCTGGAGCAGTTGGCGACGCACACCTCCGGACTGCCGCACCTGCCGCCGAACCTGGGCGCGGCGCCCGCGAATCCGGATGACCCGTTCGGACACTACTCCGCGAGCCTGTTCGGCGAGTTCCTGCGCAACTACCACCCCCGCCAGCCGCCGCCGCACCCGTCCTCCGAGTCCTTCCTGGGCATGGGCGTGCTTGGCCACGCGCTGTCCCGGCGCATGGCGCTGAACTACGGGCACCTGATGCGGGACCTGCTCTGCAAGCCCATGGGGCTCGTGGACACCACGGCGCGCGTCACGGAGGAGCTGGCTCCGCGCTTGTTGCAGGGCCACACCGCGCGAGGCAAGCCCGTGCCGCCGTGGACCTTCCCGGCGCTCCCGGGCGGTGGCGCGATGCACTCCACGGTGGGGGACGTGATGCGCTTCCTGGAGACGAACCTGGGGCGGGGCGAGACGTCCTTCACCAAGGCCCTGTACCGGATGCAGGCGCCCCGGGTGAAGGCCGGGTCCTTCCAGCGCGGCCTGGGATGGAACGTGTCCCAGGTGCGCGGCAAGGACGTGGTGTGGCGCTCGTCGGTGATGGGGGGCTACGTGGGCTTCATGGGGCTCAGCGTCGCGGCGGACGCGGCCGTGGTCATCCTCGCGGACCACGGCTGGTCGTTGTTCTCCGCGCTGCGGGGGCGCGTGCCCCTGGAGGCACCGGGGCTCGCGCTGATGTCGCGGTTCCTGCCACCGTGAGGGGGCTTCAGGGGATGGTGAAGCGGTAGATCTGGAAGCCGCCTGACGACGCCATCTCGAAGTCGCGCACGTTGCGGGGGGCGCCGGTCTCGCTGCGCTGCGCGAGCTTGAAGTCGCCGGTGCCGTTGCTGGCCTGGAAGCGGAACTCGTACGGGCCCGGTTCGGTGGGCAGCGGGGCGGCGGACATCTTGGTCACGGCCAGGTTGGCGAAGCCCGGCAGGGTCTCTCCGTCCGGGCGGCGCACGGAGCCGATGGCGCGCAGGAAGGGCGAGCCGCCGGTCAGGATGAGGTACTGAGGGTCGGCGGTGCGGGCGGGCTTCGTCGGGGCGGAGGGGGCAGGGGCGGCGGGCTCCTCGGTGGGGCGTGCCGCGCCCTTGGCGCCGCGCTTCGACTTCGATGCGGGCTCCTCGCTGGAGGCCGTGGGGGCGGACGCTTCTTCAGGCGCTTCGGCGGGAGCGGCCTCGGCTTCGGAGGTCTTCCGCTTCGAGGCGCGGCCCGAACCCTTGCGCGAGGGGGCTTCCTCGGCGGTCGTGGTCTCCGTAGCGGGAGGCGTTCCTTCCACGGTGTCGGTGGTGCCCGTCTCCGCCTGTGGCGCGGCCGTGGAGTTCTCTGACGGCGCAGGAGCCTCCTGCGGCGTGGCGGCGGGAGTTTCTTCGGCCGGGGTCTTCTTCGAGGAAGAGCCCTTGGGCGCCTTGCCCGCGCGCTTGGACGGGGCCTCGTTGGCGTCCGCCTTCAGCTCGGCCGTCTCCGTGCCAGCAGCGGTTGGCTCGGAGGCCTTCGGGCTCTCCTCGGTCGACACAGGCTCCGAGACAACTTCAGCGGCCTTCGAGCCCTCCTCGGTCGAGGCAGGCTCCTGGGCTGCCTTCGACGCGGAGGCCTTCGAGCCCTTCTTGGTCGAAGCCGGCTCCGCAGCCACTTCGGCGGACTTCGACGCGTCGGCCTTGGCGCTCTCCTCGGTCGGTGCAGGCTCCGACGCGGAGGCCTTCTTGCTCGACGCAGACTCAGCAGCCGCTTCGGCAGGCTCCGACGCGGAGGCCTTAGAGCCCTTCTTGGTCGAAGCCGGCTCCGCGGCCGGTTCGGGGGCCTTCGATGCGTCGGCCTTGGCACCCTCTTTGGTCGGTGCAGGCTCCTGAGCCGCCTTTGACGCGGAAGCCTTCGGTCCCTTCTTGCTCGAAGCTGGGGCCGCAGCTGTCTCAGCGGACTTCAATGCACCGGCCTTGGAGTCGCCCGAGCCCGGCTTCTGCGCGGCTTGTCCGGCGGCCGTCGTTGCGGATGCCTTCGGGCCCTTCTCGGTGGAAGCAGACTTCGCTGCGGCTGCCTGGGCGGCCTTCGATGCGGGAGCCTTGGGGCTCTCCTGGGCAGGGGAGGGCTTCGTGACGGCTGCCTTTGAAGCCTGCGCGGCGGTCTTGCCAACAGGCGCCTTCGACGTAGGAGTCTGCGCGGCGGGCTTTGCAACGGGCGTCTTCGGCGCCTGAGTCGCGGACTTCGCGGCGGTCTTCGCTGCGGGCGTCTTCGGCGCCTGTGCTGACTTCACGGCGGAGCCCTTCGATGCCTGAGCGGCGGGCGCCTTCGAAGCCTTGGCAGCCGCCTTCGCCACGGGGGCCTTCGGTGCCTGGGCCGCCTTCGCGGTGGGCTTCGCGACAGGCTTTGCCTTGGAGGCCGGTGCCTTCGCCGCCGCGCCCTTCACCGCCTTCGCGACCTGCTTCAGCTTCGAGGCCGCGGTCTTCAGGGCCTTCGCCACCGGCTTCGCGACCGCGGCCTTCTTCGCCGGGGCAGGGGCCTTGCCCCCGGCGGGACGGCCCCCGGGCTTCGTGGCGGCCTTGCCAGCGGCACTGCGGGACTTGGACGAATCGGAGGAGGCGGAAGGTCGGGTCGGGCGGCGCTGGGCCATAAAGTCATCCTCGGAGGACCCGAGCGGTCGGCGCCGTCGGCCCTCGTCCCCCGATGGCTAGTGCACCCACCGCCGCACCGCAAGGCACACGTGGGGCGCGTGCACGCTTCCTGTCCTGTGGAGAGGACAGGACCTGTCCTCTCCCGTCTGGAAGTTCTGGGATTTTCACGGAGACCGGTCCGGCACAGCCATTGCTCAGACGAGTGCTTCCAGGTGGGCGATGGCCTCGGCGAGGACGCCGCAAAAGTAGCTGTCTGCCTTGCCAGGCTGGTCCCGAAGACGATGGAGCAGCGGCAGGAGCGAGACGTCCTCCAGCACCTGGGCGGCTTCGACAGCCAGGACGACGACCTCGCTTCCCTCCAGCTCGCGGCGCAGCGGCTCCAGGACTCGCGGGTCCTTGCGCAGCGCCAGGCCGACCAGGGCTTCGCCGCGAAGCTCCAGGTTGGACTCCGTGAGCCGGTCGAACAACGCGTCCCGAAGCTCGGGCGTGTCCACGTCTTCCGCCTGGGTGCCCAGGCTGAAGGTGGCCCAGTCGCGGACGTCCTCGTCGCTGTCACGGGAGAGCTCAATCAAGGTCTGGATGGCGACCGGATCCCGGTGGTGCATCATCCCCATGACCACGCCCATCCGGACGTCCGCGTCCGGGTGGTCCTTCAGGGGCTGAAGGGCGGGGACCGCCCGTGCATCCCAGAGGTGCCCCAGGGCCGCACCCATGGAGCCCAGGACGTTGGCGTCCTGCTCCGTGGCCAACGCGGACAGGATTTCATCCGCGCACTTCGCCATGAGTGCGTCGCTGCGTTTCCGCCCGCCCAGCTGCGCGAGGATGTCCGTGCCGCGCCCACGCTCACATGAAGAAGCGGAGTGCAGCAACCTGACGGCGGCCTCGAACACCTCGTCGCCGCCCCGGTCGTGCAGCTCGCGGATGGCCTCCCAGGCCGTTTCATTCTCTTCCTCACCCTGCAACGCGAGGGCAATCAACTCCGGGATGGAGCGGTCTTTCATCGCGCGCGCTCTCGCAGGCAATCCATGGCGAAGTCGATGGCGCCCTCGAAGGCTTCGTCCATCGGGTGGGTGGCCTCTCGGACCGCGAGGAGCAACGGCAGGAGCGAGGCGTCCTCCAGGTACCTCGCGGCCTCGATGGCCGCGATCTCGACGGGAGGCCTCTCCAGTTCACGGCGAAGGGGCACCAGGACGCGAGGGTCCTTCCTCCTGGCCAGTCCGACCAGCGCTTCCGCCCGGATGCCGCTGTCCTCCTCCTCCGAGAGCCGCGCGAGGAACGCGTCCCGCAGCTCCGGGGTGTCCACCTCGTCCTCGCCCTTGAGGGCCAGTCCGGACAGCACCTCCTCTCGCACGGACGTGTCGCCGTCCCGGGAGAGTTCCATCAAGGTCTGGAGCGCCACGGAGTCGTCGTGGTGCGGCATCAGGCCCCGGGCGACTCCCTCCCGGACCCGCGCATCCGGGTGGTCCTTCAAGGCCCGCAGCGCGGGCACCGCCCGGGCGTCCTCGAGGTAGCCCAGGGTGTAGCCCATTGCCTTGAGGACAGGGGGAACCTGTTCCGTGGGCAGCGCGGCCAGGAGGGCCTCCGCGCACCGTGCCCTGCGCTCACGGTGCTCCTTCGCGTCGGGCCCCGCCGCCTGGCCGAGCAGCACCGCGCCCCGTGCTCGCTCCCGCGAAGAAGGGGAGCGCAGCAACAGCACGGCGGCGGCGAACAGCTCCTCCCGGTCGCGCTTTCGCAGCGCCTCGAGCGCGGCCCAGGTCCAATCCCCCTTCACATCGAGGAGCGAGATGGCCACCAGCTCCAGCACTGAGAGGGCGTCGTAAGAATCAGCAGGGGCCATGGGGAAAGGATAGCGCGAGGCGCGCTCCCCTCCCTTTACGCGGAGAGCCTCTGCCTGGAGCTCGCGTCCAGCGGGAGGGTGATGGTGAAGCAGGTCCCCTCCTCGGCGCAGCTGGTCACGGTGGCCTTGCCGCCGTGTGCCTCGGCCAGGCCTCGCACCAGGGGCAGCCCCAGGCCCCAGCCCTTCTCCGCGCTCTCCGTGGCGGAGCGTGTGCGGTGGAACGGCTCGAAGATGGTCTGCAACTCATCCGCGGCGATGGGCGTGCCCTGGTTGCGCACCTGGAGCCTCACCCGGGCTTCGTCCCGCTCCAGCCGGACTTCAATCGGGGTGCCCGGCGCGCCGTACTTCGCCGCGTTGGACGCCAGGTTCTCCACGATGCGGCGCAGCCCGAGCGGATCCGCCCGCAGCGCGAAATCACCTTCCGCCTTCAGCTCGAAGCGCCCCGGGTAGAGCGCCGACAGCTCATCCAGCGTCTGGGCCGCGACCGCGTGGAGGTCGCACTCCCGCACCTCCAGCGCCACGTGCTTGCCGGCCTGCATGCGGCTGGCGTCCAGCAGGTTCTGGATCATCCGCTCCGCGCGGTCCAGGCTCGCCGACACCCGGGCCACGGAGGACTGCACCCCCGGCACGTCCGCGTGGCGCTTGCCCAGCAACTGCACGCTCAGCTTCGACGCCGTCAGGGGCGTGCGCAGGTCGTGCGTGAGCGCCGCGACGAACGTGTCCCGCATCCGCTGTTCGGCCTTCAGCTTGCGGATCTGATCGCGCAGGTTGATCTCCGTCATGATGGAGGCCGTCATCTCCTTCATGATCAGGTGGTCCTGCTCGGTCCACTCGCGCACCGTGGGCTGGATGCAGCAGAAGGTCCCCAGCACGTGCCCGTCCGGGTTGATCAACGGCAGCACGATGAGGGCGACGATGCCCCAGGGGCCGGTGGACGGATGGAACTTCAGGAACGGATCCGCCGGCGCGTTGGAGGAGATGATGGGCTCCCCCTCGAGCGTGTAGCGGCACAGCGACGCGTCGATGGGCAGCGTCCGCGTCTCCCGGAAGGGCGAGGGCAGGCCGAAGTCCGCCTTGAAGAACTGCCGGTTCGAATCCACCAGCGACATGATGGTCAGCGGGACGTTGAGCAGCTGCGCCGCCAGACGGGCAAGGCGGTCAAAGGGCTCCTCCTGGGGCGTATCCATCAGCCCGGTGTCCCGGATGGCCTGCAGACGGTTCGGATCCGAGAGGCGACGGTTGCATCGCTGCGTCCGCGCGAGAGAGGCCTCGTCCAGCTCACCTAGAAACTTCATGGGGCGGATTCTAGGTCCTGAAACCCATGGCTGGATGCCCTGTGCCCCGGGGTGAGCTCCTCCGTTCGCTGACCAACCTTCCAGGTCCACTCTGGAAAATCTTTCAGGGTTTTGACCCGCTTTCCCGCGTCGCGCCCTCCCTGTGTCCCGGACCCCTTTCCGGGAGGCTTTTCCCCCAATGCATCCCCCTCGTTCGTCGTCCCGCGCGGCCCTCGCCGTGCTCCTGTTGCTTCTGCCCACCCTGGCCCTGGCCGCGGACCGGGGCGCCTGGGCCCCGGGCGTCGCGTACGCCGTGGGCGACATCGCGTCCTATGGAGGGAAGGGCTACGACTGCCGGCAGGCCCACACGTCCCTGGTGGGCTGGGAGCCGCCCAACGTGCTCGCCCTGTGGCTGGAGCGCACCGGCAATCCTCCCGCGGACACGCAGGCCCCCACCGCGCCCTCCGGTGTCGGCTCGCCCTCCAAGACGTATGACAGCGTGTCGCTGACCTGGAGCGCGTCCACCGACAACGTGGGCGTCACCGGCTACGAGGTCTTCGTCAACAACGGCGCCTCCGCCTCCGCCACCTCCACCACCCCGAGCGCCACCGTCACCGGGCTCGCCGCCAACACCACCTATACGTTCACCGTGAAGGCGCGCGACGCGGCCGGCAACCGCTCCGCCGCGAGCGCCGCGTTCAGCACCACCACGCCCAACCGCCCGGCGCAGGACACGCAGGCCCCCACGGCGCCCGGCTCCCTGCGCTCCACCGGCGTGACGGCCTCCAGCGTGTCCCTGGCGTTCAACGCGTCCAGCGACAACGTGGGCGTCACCGGCTACGAAATCTTCGTCAACGGCGGCGCCAGCGCGGCGGCCACCAGCACCGCGCTGACCGCCACCGTGACGGGGCTCGCCGCCAACACCACGTATACGTTCACCGCGAAGGCGCGCGACGCGGCCGGCAACCGCTCCGCCGCGAGCAACAGCGTCGCCGTGACGACGGGCAACACGGCTCCGGCGGGCAGCAAGGTGCTGGTCGGCTACTGGCACAACTTCGACAACGGCTCCACCAACATCCGGCTGCGCGACGTGTCCTCGAAGTTCAACGTCATCCAGGTGGCCTTCGCGGAGCCGGTGGCGGGCGCGCCGTCGGGCACCATGGGCTTCACCCCGTACAACGCCACCGTGGCCGAGTTCAAAGCGGACATCGCCACGCTCAAGGCGCAGGGCCGCAAGGTGCTCATCTCCCTGGGTGGCGCCAACGGCACCATCCACCTGGACGACGCGGCGGCGCGGCAGGCCTTCGTCACCAGCATGCAGGGGCTCATCAACACGTATGGCTTTGACGGCCTGGACCTGGACCTGGAGGGCGCGTCGCTGTCGCTCAACGGCGGGGACACCGACTTCCGCAACCCCACCACGCCGCGCATCCAGAACCTCATCGCCGGCACGCGCCAGTTGCTCAACGACAACGGCGCGGGCTTCCTGCTCACCATGGCGCCGGAGACCGCCTACGTGCAGGGCGGCTACGCGGCCTACGGCGGCCCGTGGGGCGCCTACCTCCCCGTCATCCACGCGCTGCGCGACCGGCTGACGTACCTGCACGTGCAGCACTACAACACCGGCACGGTGATGGCCCTGGACGGCCGCGCCTACGCGCAGAGCACGCCGGACTTCCACGTGGCCATGGCGGAGATGCTGCTCCAGGGCTTCCCCGTGGGTGGCAACGCGAGCGCCGTCTTCCCCGCGCTGCGGCCGGAGCAGGTCGTCATCGGCCTGCCGTCCTCGCCCCAGGCCGCGGGCGGTGGCTACACCACGCCCGCCAACGTGCAGAAGGCGCTGGACTACCTGATGAAGGGCCAGTCCTTCGGCGGCACCTACGTGCTGCGCCAGGCCGGCGGCTACCCGGGCTTCAAGGGGTTGATGACCTGGTCCATCAACTGGGACAAGTTCACCAACTACGAGTTCTCCAACAGCCACCGCGCCTACCTGGACACCTATCCGTAGGCCGGAAGGTCTCCGCCCACCGGAAGCGCGCCGGTGGGCGGAAATGGAATGGCTACCGCGCGGTGACCGGTCCGGGCGGGCAGTCGAAGGTCGCCGGCACGGACCAGAGCTGGTTCCGCGCGGTGTCGTCGATGCCGTGGAAGTACACGCGGGTGCCGGAGCGGGTGAAGCCATCCGGCATGAAGACCCCCGCCGCCAGTTGCCCCGTCGTGGCCACGGTGCCCCGGGTGAACCAGGGCTGGGTGGCTCCGGGCGTGAGCGCACCGCTGAAGAGGACCCGGCCCGTTCCGGTGGCGAAGAGGGGCGAGGCGTACTCGTCACCGCGGCTGAGCTGGCGGAAGAGGTCGCGCGTCCCCGCCGCCGTGCCGTTCGTCACCCACAGCGAGACATCCAGCGGCGCGGGCCCTTCGCCCACGATGGCCATGGAGAAGTAGAGCTCGTTGGCCGACACGGTCGACATCTGCACGAAGGGCGACGTGGACGGATCATTCGAATAGGGATTGGGCAGCGTGGTGACGAGCGCCTTGCCCCCGCCAGCCAATGACAGCCGGTCGATGCGCAGCCGCTGCGTGACCGAGTCCGTGGACCACAGGTAGACGTAAGGGCCCAGCGCCCCCAGCAGCCGCGTGTACCGGCCAAAGGAATCCAGCCGGGCGGTGCCGGCTTCCGTGCCATTCGTCCGCCACACCTCGTAGTTCGGGCCGTCCATCAGCAGGAACAGCCCCTGGGTTCCCGAGGAGCCCACGTCGAGGATGAAGGTGAGGCCCGCGTCCAGCCGCCTCACGGACACCGTGCCACCCGCCGTGCCGTCGGTGCGCCACAGCGTGGTCCCCGTGCTCTGCCCGAAGAAGAAGAGCAGCCTGCCGCCGACCTTCAGCGTGCTGAAGCTCAGCCCCGCGTTCGCCCCGAAGTCCCTCACCCGCACCGTGCCCGTGGACGTCCCGTCCGAGCGCCACAGCTCCGTGCGCGAGGGCTCCGTCGGCGTCGGCTGCGTCTGCCGGAAGAACACCAGCCGGCCGCCCACCTCCGTGAGGTGGAGCAGCGCGGAGCCGGTGGGGCCCGGCGTGAGGTCCCTCACCAGGCGGGTGCCGGCGTTCGTCCCGTTGCTGACCCAGAGCTCCGTGCCGGTGTCCGGGTTGTTGAGCAGGAAGAAGGCCTGGTCGCCCACCGCGACCAGGTTCGAAATCCGGGGGATGCCCAGCGGCACCGCCGGGAACTCCCGCACCGGGACGGTGCCCGCGTCCGTGCCGTTGCTGCGCCACAGCGTCGCGCTGCCGTCCGTGAGGTTGGTGGTGAAGTAGAGCGTGCCCTGCACGTCCGCCAGCGACGTCACCTCACTGCTGATGCCGGCGGTGGGGGGAATGATGACCTTCACCCGCGCCGCGACGCCAGGGGGACACGCCTGGGCTTCCACCCGCCGCGTGTCCTCCACGGCCGCGGCGGGAAGGGCGGCGTCCTCCTCCGGGGCCCCCCCACAAGCCGCCATCGCCAGCCCCAGCCCCACCAGAGCGTCCCAATTCCTGACACGCATGCTTGCTCCTTCCGGCATGAAACGGCCGGAAGGGTGGGGTGCAAGGCATTGGCTTCCAATGCGTCCCGGGAGGAGGTGGGAGTGTCTCCACCCGCCTCCAGGGCCGGGCCTTCCGCGCTAGGTCTTCTTCAGCTTGTCTCCCACCGCGGAGAGGAGCTGATCGAAGGACTCGGAGAACAGGCGGATGCCGTCGGTGGCCAGCTCGTCGGTGACGGTCTTCATGGAGATGCCGGCCGCCTCCAACTGGCGCATGGTCGCCTCCGCCGCGGGCAGGTCCTCCTCCAGGCTGGGGCGCACCTTGCCGTGGTCCCGGAACGCGTCGATGGTGGCGGGCGGCATGGTGTTCACCGTGTCGCGGCCGATGAGCTCCTCCACGTAGAGCACGTCGCGCAGCTTCGGGCTCTTGGTGCTGGTGCTCGCCCAGAGCACGCGCTGCACCTTGGCGCCCTTCGCCGCGAGCGCCTTCCAGCGCGCGCTCCCGAAGACCTCCTTGAAGGTGCGGTAGGCGAGCTTCGCGTTGGCGATGGCCACCTTGCCGCTCAGCCCCTCCAGCGCCTTCTGCTGCTCCGGCGTGGCGCCCGCCTTCAGCTTCTTCTCAATCTCCTTGTCCACGATGGCGTCGATGCGGCTGATGAAGAACGACGCCACGCTCGCCACGCGGCTCACGTCCCCGCCGGACGCGGCGAGCTTCTCCAGGCCGGAGACGTAGGCCTCGGCGATCTGCTTGTAGCGCTCCTGGCTGAAGAGCAGCGTCACGTTGACGTTGATGCCCTCGGCGGTGAGCTGCTCGAAGGCAGGCAGACCCGGCTGCGTGCCCGGGACCTTGATCATCACGTTGGGCCGCGCCAGCGTCTTCCACAGCCGCCGCGCCTCCTCCAGCGTGCCGTTCGTGTCCAGCGCCAGCCGGGGGGACACCTCCAGCGACGCGTAGCCGTCCTGGCCCTTCGTCGCGTCGTACACGGGCTTGAGGAGGTCCGCGGCGCCCTGCACGTCGCGCACGGCGAGCTGCTCATACAGGTCGTTGCCGGAGACGCCCTTGCCCTTCGCCGCGTCGAAGAGGTCCTGGTAGTCGTCGCTGCCCGACACGGCCTTCTGGAAGATGGTCGGGTTGGAGGTGAGCCCCTTGAGGCCGTCCTCGTCGATGAACTTCTTCAGCGTGCCCTTCGTGATGTAGCTGCGCTGGAGGTTGTCCACCCAGACGGATTGGCCGAACTCGGCGAGCTGTCGCAGCGGATTCATGGATTCTCCCGGCGGGGGCACGAGGCTCCCCGGATGGCGTTCCTTCAATTTGCGCATGCCCCGTCCCCCACGTCCGGCCGGGCGGGCAGGCACTCGCGGATTCTGCCTGTGAACAGGGCCGGCGGGGGGCAACGCTTCTCGGAGGCCAGGGCAGTCAACACAGTACCGGCTGACCCCAACCCGGGAGCGACACGATGGCGGACACCTTGGCGGACCTCGCGGCGCAGCTTCGCATCGACAGCATCCGCTGCACCACGGCGGCGGGCTCGGGCCACCCCAGCTCCTCCATGTCCGCGGCGGACATCATGGCCGTGCTGTTCCAGAAGTACTTGCGCTTCGACTTCCAGCAGCCGAAGGCCCCCAACAACGACCGCTTCGTGCTCTCCAAGGGCCACGCCTGCCCGGTCCTCTACTCCGCCTTCAAGGCGGCGGGCGCCATCGACGACCGGGAATTGCTCTCCCTGCGCAAGTTCGGCAGCCGGCTGGAGGGGCACCCGAACCCGCACGTGCTGCCGCTCGTGGACGTGGCCACCGGCTCGCTCGGGCAGGGGCTGGCCGTGGGCGTGGGCATGGCGCTGGGCGCGCGGATGGATGGGCTGCCCTTCCGCACCTACGTGCTCATGGGGGACAGCGAGACGGCGGAGGGCTCCGTGTGGGAGGCGTTCGACAAGGCCAGCCACTACGGGCTGGACAACCTGTGCGCCATCATCGACGTGAACCGCCTGGGGCAGAGCCGTGAGACGGAGCTGGGCTGGAACCTGGAGGCCTACGCGGCCCGCGTCCGCGCCTTCGGGTGGAACGCCCTCACGCTGGACGGGCATGACCTGGACGCCATCGACCGGGCCTTCGCCGAAGCCCAGGCGAAGAAGGGACAGCCCACCTGCCTCATCTGCAAGACGGAGAAGGGGCATGGCTCCTCGCTCATCGCCAATCACGATGGCTGGCACGGCAAGTCGCTGCCGGAGGACAAGGCGAAGGACGCCATCCGCGAGCTGGGCGGAGCGCGCGACGTCCGCGTCCAGGTGAAGAAGCCGGAGGCGCTGAAGGCCACCGTGCAGGACCCGGCCTCGCCGTTGCGGTTGCCCACGTACGAGGTCGGCCAGAAGGAGGCCACGCGCAAGGCGTATGGCGACGCGCTCCTGGCGCTGGGCAACGCCCGGCCGGACGTGGTGGCGCTGGACGCGGAGGTGTCCAACTCCACGTACTCGAACGAGTTCCAGAAGGCGCACCCGCAGCGCTACTTCGAGATGTTCATCGCGGAGCAGAACATGGTGTCCAGCGCGGTGGGCATGGCGGTGCTGGGCAAGAAGGCCTTCGTCAGCACCTTCGCGGCCTTCCTGTCGCGCGCCTATGACCAGGTGCGCATGGCGGCCATCTCCAACGCCACGGTGCACCTGTGCGGCAGCCACGCAGGCGTGTCCATTGGCGAGGACGGCCCGTCGCAGATGGCGCTGGAGGACCTGGCGATGATGCGCGCGGTGGGCGGCAGCACGGTGCTCTACCCGAGCGACGCGAACCAGACCGCGAAGCTGCTGGCGCAGGTGCTGGACCGCCAGGGCATCACCTACCTGCGCAGCACCCGCGAGAAGACGCCGGTGCTCTACCCGGCGACGGAGGACTTCCCCATTGGAGGCAGCAAGGTGGTGCGCCAGTCCGATGAGGACGTGGCGACGGTGGTGGCCGCCGGCATCACGCTGCACGAAGCGCTCAAGGCCTACGAAGCGCTGAAGAAGGACGGCATCGCGGTGCGCGTCATCGACCTCTACTCGGTGAAGCCGGTGGACGCGAAGACGCTGCGCAAGGCCGCGCGCGAGACGCTGGGGCGGCTCATCGTGGTGGAGGACCACTGGGCGGAAGGGGGCCTGGCGGACGCGGTGCTGGAGGCCTTCACCGGTGAGCGCGAGCGGCTGCCCACCGTGGTGCGGCTCGCGGTGACGAAGATGCCCGGCTCCGGCAAGCCCGCGGAGTTGCTGGACGCCGCGGGCATCGACGCCGGGCACATCGTGGAGGCCGTCAACTCGCTGGTGGAGGAGGGGACGGCCCAGGGCAGGCCGTCCGAGAGCGCCTGGGGCCACACGAACGCGTAGCTCAGGGCTTCGGGTCCAGCCGGGCGGCCGCGCGCTGCGCGCCCATGGAGCGCGCGTAGTCCAGCGCGGTGCGCTTGTCCGCGTCCCGGGCCCGGTGGTCCGCGCCGCGCTGGATGAGCAGCTCCATCATCTCCAGCTTGTCGAACATGGCCGCGAACATCAGCGGCGTGCGGCCGTCCGGGTCCGTGCCATCCACGTCCGCGCCCGCGTCCAGGAGCACCGTGGCGATGGCCTCGTTGCCCTTGAAGGCCGCGCCGGCCAGGGGCGTCTGGCCGGCGTCGTTGGGCTGCTCGGGGTCCGCCCCGCGCTCCAGCAGCAGGCGCGTGGCGTCCACGTGGCCGTGGTAGCTGGCCAGCATCAGCAGGGAGTCGCCCCGCTCGTTGCGCACCCCCACGGGGAGCCCGGCGTCGAGCATCTCGCGCAGCTTGCCGGCGTCCCCCGCGCGGACCAGTGCGAAGGCGCTCCGCACGAAGTCCATCACGGCGGCGTCCTCGGCGGACGGGGAGGCATTCTTCGGATCGTTCGGGGAGCTCATGGGCGGTGTTCCTTCCTGACAGGCCCCCCGCTGTGTCCGAGGGAGGTGCCCCCGGAGTATCGACAGCCCTCCCTCCCGTCAATGCGAGGCAACGGGTCCCAGGAGGGACCTGTTCAGGGCGCATACAGTTCCGCTGTCGCAAGGTCGGTGCGATCGTCGAAGCCTCCCGTGATGAGCACCCTGCCGTCGGGAAGCCGCGCCGCCGTGTGATTGAAGCGGGCTTGCGCCATGGAGCCAGCCGCGCTCCAGGTGTCCGAGGCCGGGTCGTACAGCTCGGACGTCCGGTAGGGAATGCCCTCGGTGTAGATGCCCCCGGCGACGAGGACCTTTCCGTCGTGCAGCAGCGTCGCGGTGTGGCCGACACGGGCCGTGGCGAGGGTGCCCGTCGCGCTCCAGGTGCCCGAGGCCGGGTCGTACAGTTCCGCCGCCGTGCCGCCCACGACGAGGACCTTGCCGTTGGGCAGCAGCGTCGCGGTGGGGTTGGTGAACGCGGTGCTCGTGGACCCCGTCGCGCTCCAGGAGCCCGAGGCCGGATCGTATAGCTCCGCCTTCACGAAATTGACGGTGCCGTCGTGCCCTCCTACGACGAGGACCTTGCCGTCGGGCAGGAGCGTCGCCGTGTGCTCGGAGCGACGTGTGGCCATGGGGGCGGTCGGGCTCCAGGAGCCCGAGGCCGGGTCATACACCTCCGCGCTCGCCAGGGTGCCGTTGTCACCACTCCCCCCTGTCACGAGCACCCTGCCGCCGGGCAGCAGGGTCGCGGTGTGCAGCCAGCGACCTTCTCTCAGGGGGCCCGTCCCACTCCAGGAGCCCGAGGCCGCGTCGTACAGCTCCGCCGTCGCGAGTGTGCCGCCAGCGAATCCCGCCGCGACCAGCAGCCTGCCATCGTTCAGCAGCGTCGCCGTGTGCTGGGAACGAGGTTCGGCCATCGTCCCGGTGGGAGCCCAGGTGCCCGAGGCCGGGTCGTACAGCTCCGCCGTCGCGAGGTACCCGAAGATGGAGCTGCTGTAGCCACCCGCGACCATCACCTTGCCGTCGGACAGGAGCGTTGCCGGGGCCGCGTAGCGTGACGAACTCATGGAGTCCGTCCGGTGCCAGGGCCCCGTCGGGCCGTACAGCTCCGCCGCGCCGTGAACACGGCTGTCATTGAGGCCGCCCGCCACCAGCACCCTGCCGTCCCGCAGCAGCGTCGCGACGTGGAGGTCGCGGGCGGTGAACATGGATTCGGTGGGCGTCCAGGTGCCCGGGCCCGGGTCGTACACCTCCGCGGATGCGAGATAGATGGGGACGCCGTTGATGAACTGGAGCCCTCCGGCGATGAGCACCTTGCCCTCCGGCAGCAGCGTCGCCGTGTGCGAGGTGCGAGGCGTGGCGAGGGCGCCGGTCTCGCTCCAGGTGTCCGTGGCCGGGTCGTACAGCTCCGCCGTCGGTTCTCCCACGACGAGCACCCTGCCATCGGGCAGCAGCGTCGCGGTGTGTCCGATGAACGCGGCGAGCATGGTGCTCGGAGCGCTCCAGGTGTCCGTGGCCGGGTCGTACAGCTGCGACGTCGTACGGGGGACCTCATTGTCGTCCCCGCCCACGACGAGCACCTTTCCGCCAGGCAGCAGCGTCGCCGTGTGGAAGGCGCGGCGCGTGGCCATGGGCGCGGTGAGGCTCCAGGTGCCCGTGGCCGGGTCATACACCTCCGCTGTCGCGAGGAAGCCCTGACTGAATCCCCCCGTGACGAGCACCCTGCCATCGGGCAGGCGTGTCGCCGTGTGGCCGTAGCGCGCTTCGGCCAGGGCGCCCGTTGCGCTCCACAGGCCCGTGGCCGGGTCGTACACCTCCGCCGCCGCGAGGACGTCGCCACGGTATCCCCCGGCCACGAGCACCCTGCCGTCGGACAGGAGCGTTGCCGTGTGCTGGTTGCGCCGCTCCGCCATGGAGCCCGTCTGGCACCAGGTGCCCGTGGCCGGGTCATACAGCTCCGCGGTCGCGACGAAATCGAAGACGTCATCGTTGTAGCCCCCCGCGGCGAGCACCTTGCCGCTGGGAAGCAGGGTGGCCGTGAACGCGTAGCGTGACGACGTCATGGCGCCCGTCATGGTCCAACCCCGCTCCGGACAGGCTGGAAGGCCCGTCACCGCGAAGCTCCGGGTGGCCGTGAGGCCAAAGGCATTGGTGACGGTGGCGGTGATGGTCGGGGGCGTGCTGGCGCTGGCACACGCGGGGGCCGTCCAGGTGATGCGGCTGCGTGAGGCGCCGTGGTCCGGTGTCCCCAGAATCCCCGTGCTGGCATCCCAGGAGAAGGAGAGGGCGGAGCCCTCGGGATCGCTGGCGACCACTTCATACGTGAGCACCTGGCCCGGGGTGGCGGTGTCCGACGAGCGGTAGGAGCGGAGGATGACGGGGTTGAAATGGGTGACAGGCGGCGCGGTCCTGACACAGAGCGCGACAGTGCCCGTGTTGTGTCCCCCGCGTCCGTCGGACACGGAGACCGTCAAACGGCAGTTGTTGCAGGCGGCGGCGGGGAGGAGCGACGGAGTGAAGCGGGCGACGCTGGAGGTGGCGCCGGTCCAGGTGCCCGCGCAGGAGGCGCTCCAGGCATAGGAGAGGCTGTCGCCATCCGGGTCGGAGGCCTCGACAGAGACGGACGTCGGTTGTCCCACGACGAGCTGCGTGGGGGAGGCCCCGACGAGGGCCACCGACGGGGAGGCGTTGAAGGAGATGGACAGCTCGGCCTCGCCTTCCCCTTCGGGCAGGACATTGACGACCAGGAGCGCGCTGGAGGCTAGACCCCGCGAGTCCGTCACGGTGAGCGTGAGCGTCTGAAGCCCGGTGGAGGCCGGCGCCGTCCACGAGGTGAAGGGCTCGGTGGTCGAGGCGAACGTGCCCGCGGTGGCGCTCCATGCGTAGCTGAGCGTGTCCCCCGGGTTCGGGTCATGCGCGGCGGCAGACAGGGAGACGGTGCCTCCGGCCGCCACGGAGCTTGGGGAGACCGTGACGAAGTCGATGAGGGGCGCTTCGTTGTCGAAGGGCGGCGGGGGATTGAGCTGTTGGAGGGTGATGGCGACGAGGGTCGTCTGGTCCGCGAGGAGGGTGATGCCGGAGGCGGAGCCCTTGAAGCGCAACGTGCCCCCGGCATCGAAGGCCTGTGCCAGGAATGAGCGGTCGGCGCCCGCCGGAATGTTGCCGATGATTCCGCCCCACACGCCGTTCGTTGGCGCGAGCTCCACCGACACGGAGGGGATGCCCGTGCCCCCAGAGGTGACGACGACGCGGGTGATGTCGGATGCGAGGGATTGGGGTGCGGCGACCGTGAAGCGCGCCGTCCCCGTGTCACCGGATGAAGCACCGCAGCCCGCGAACAGCGCCGCCACGAGCACCAGCATCAGGTGCATGCCTGCTCTTTTCATGAATGTCCTCCTCCTGGACACGATAGCGATTGGGCGGACTATCCAGGATGGAAGGCATTGCCGCCCATGACCCGGACAGGTGGCCGGCCGTCGCTTGCCGGACGC
The DNA here is from genome assembly GCF_054512695.1 of Corallococcus sp. M7. Taxonomy (NCBI): domain Bacteria; kingdom Pseudomonadati; phylum Myxococcota; class Myxococcia; order Myxococcales; family Myxococcaceae; genus Corallococcus; species Corallococcus sp. M7. The sequence continues at coordinate 8,448,377 of NZ_CM137252.1, read as the reverse complement.
GGACAATCCCAATGAGGAGGTTCGCACCAAAACCCCGGTTCACGACGGCGAATCCGTTGCATGCTGCCTCCCCGGGCCGGAGGTGTCCGGCAGGGGCCTTCACGTGAGCGGAGGGATGCCCTTTCAATTCCAAAGGGCAATCCAATCCCAGAAATCCGACATCAACCCGTGCTCCCGGTCCATGGCCGGGGCCCGGTGGCGACGGCACCCTGGCTGCCGCTCTCAATCGAGGTGCCGGACATGCGCGACTCACGGTCATGGTGGAGGTTGTCCCTGCTGCTGGCGCTGGGCGGGACGCTGGCGTGCGAAGTCGTCCCGGCCCCGGGCGCATTGCCATTGAATCCCCGCGCGAGCGGGGACACGGGCGACGCGAAGCCGCCGGAGACGACGGAGTCCCTCCAGGTCCTGGCCATCTTCGAGGCCACGCTGCGCGAGGAGCCCACGGCGGCGGCCGGCGGGCTGAAGCCCGTGGAGCGGCTGGGCAAGCTGCTCTTCTTCGACCGCCGCCTCTCCGAGCCCATGGGCCAGGCCTGTGCCGTCTGTCATGGCCCCGAGGTGGGCTGGACAGGTCCCATCCTCCTCATCAACCTCACCGGCTCCGTCTATGAAGGCGCCGTGCGGGGACGCTTCGGCGATCGCAAGCCGCCTTCATCCGCCTATGCCACGCAGGCTCCCATCCTCCACCGGGTGACGCCAGGGGAGGCCGATTTCGTGGGCGGCAACTTCTGGGATGGCCGCGCCACCGGCGAGGAGCTGGGCAACCCCGCCGCGGATCAGGCGCAGGGCCCGTTCCTCAACCCGGTGGAGCAGAACAACCCCAGCGAGGCCGCGGTGGTGGCCAAGGTCTGCGGCGGCCCGTACGGCGACCTCTTCCGGTCCGTCTGGGGCGCCCGTATCTGCGGAGACGTGCCGCGCGCGTATGACAACATCGCGAGGTCCATCGCCGCGTACGAGGCCTCTCGCGAGGTGAACGCCTTCTCCTCGAAGTACGACGCCTACCTCGCCGGCCGCGCGCGGCTCTCCTCCCAGGAGCAGTGGGGCCTGAGGCTCTTCGAGGGCAAGGCGAGATGCGACAACTGCCACCCGAGCCAGCGCGGCCCGAATGGCGAGCCGCCGCTCTTCACCGACTACACCTTCGACAACCTGGGCGTGCCGCGCAACCTGCTCAACCCCTGGTACTGGCAGCTCCAGTTCAACCCGGAGGGGCCCTTCTGGATCGACACGGGCCTGGGCGGCTTCCTCCAGACGCGCCAGGACTACGCGCCCTCCGCGCGCGCCAACCTGGGCAAGGTCAAGGTTCCCACCCTGCGCAACGTGGACAAGCGTCCGTTCCCGGGCTTCACCAAGGCCTATGGCCACAACGGCTACTTCAAGAGCCTCGAGTCCATCGTCCACTTCTACAACACGCGTGACGTGCTGCCGGTCTGCACGGGGAGCGTGTCCGGAACGCCCGGCGTGGACTGCTGGCCCATGCCGGAGGTGGGGCTGAACATCAACACGCAGGAGCTGGGCAACCTGGGCCTGTCCCCCCAGGAGGAACAGGCCCTCGTCGCCTTCCTGCGTACGCTCTCGGACGGCTACTTCCAGTGACAGGGGGGCTCAGGGCTTCGGTTCCGGCTCCTGGCGGGCACGGCGCTTCTGCTGGACGGACTGGGCGATGCGCGAGCCGTAGTCCTCGTCCGCCGCGCGGAAGTGGGCGATGGCGCGGGTGATGATGTCCTCCCGGCTCACCTGCGCCAGGCTGCCGGAGAGGTTCTCCACCAGCCGCGCCTTCGCCGCCTCGTCCATCCGCCGGTAGAGGGCGCCGGCCTGGACGAAGTCGGTGTCCTCGGCGTGCTTGCCGTGGACGAAGGTGCCCGTCATGTCGCTCACCGCGTAGCCCGTGCCAGGCGCCTCATCCGTCTGCGCTGGGCCGTTGAAGCTGTTGGGCTCGTAGTTGGGGCCTCGCCCGCCGTTGCCGTCGAAGCGCATGGCGCCATCACGGCCGTAGTTGCGCGCGCCGTCCTTCACGCCCTTGGGCGCGTTCACCGGCAGTTGCGTGCTGTTGATGCCCAGCCGGTAGCGGTGCGCGTCGCCGTAGGCGAAGAGGCGCGCCTGGAGCATCCGGTCCGGGGACGGGCCAATGCCGGGCACGAAGTGCGCCGGGTCCAGCGCCGCCTGCTCCACCTCCGCGAAGAAGTTCTGCGGGTTGCGGTTGAGCGTGAGCCTGCCCACCTCCATCAGCGGGTAGTCCTTGTAGGGCCACACCTTGGTCAGGTCGAACGGGTTGAAGCGGTAGTGGGCGGCGTCCGCCTCCGGCATCACCTGCACCTTGAGCGTCCACGAGGGGAACTCGCCCCGGTCGATGGCCTGGTACAGGTCGCGCTGGTGGTGCTGCGGGTCCTTGCCGCCCAGGGCTTCCGCCTCCTGCGTGGTGAGGGTGCGGATGCCCTGGTCCGTCTTGAAATGGAACTTCACCCAGAAGCGCTCGCCCTTCGCGTTCACCCACTGGAAGGTGTGTGAACCAAAGCCATCCATGTGACGCAGCGTCGCCGGGATGCCCCGGTCGCCGAAGAGCCAGGTGAACTGGTGCGTGGCCTCCGGTGAGTAGGAGAAGAAATCCCAGACGTTGTCCGGCTCCTGGCAGTTCGTGTACGGGTCGTACTTCTGCGAGTGGATGAAGTCCGGGAACTTGATGCCGTCGCGCAGGAAGAACACCGGCGTGTTGTTGCCCACCAGGTCCCAGTTGCCGTCCTCCGTGTAGAAGCGCACCGCGAAGCCGCGCGGGTCGCGGGCGGTGTCCGGCGCGCCCTTGGAGCCCGCCACGGTGGAGAAGCGCAGGAAGGCCTCCGTCTTCTTGCCCACCGCGCTGAAGACCTTCATGCGCGTGAAGCGGGTGATGTCCCGGGTGACTTCGAAGGTGCCGTAGGCGCCGGAGCCCACCGCGTGCACCACGCGCTCCGGGATGCGCTCGCGGTTGAAGCGGGCCAGCTTCTCCAGCAGGTGGTGGTCCTGGAGCAGCACCGGGCCGTTGGGACCGGCCGTCTGCGAGTGCTGGTTGTCGGAGACCGGCGCGCCGGCTTCGGTGGTCAGGGTGGGACGCTGGGACATGGACGCTTTCCTTTGCGTGGAGGCCTTCGGGGAACTTCGACGCGGGGAAAGGTAGAGAGCTCCCTCTGATTGGGCCAAGACATCGTTTGGATGGGAGTGATAGGCACAGGCTATCGGTTCCAGGAGGGAAAATGGCCTCGCTCAACGACATCACCCTGCGGCAGTTGGAGTACCTGGTGGCGGTGGCGGACACGCTGGGATTCCGGCGGGCGGCAGAGCGGTGCCACGTCTCCCAGCCCGCCCTGAGCGCGCAGATCCAGCAGTTGGAGTCGGTGCTCGGCGTGAAGGTGTTCGAGCGGGATGCGCGCCGGGTGATGCTCACGCCCCAAGGCACGGAGTTGGTGGCGCGGGCGCGGCGGGTGCTGACGGACGCGGAGGACATCCTCAAGGCGGCGGCGCGGATGGGGGATCCGTTCGCGGGGCCGCTGCACCTGGGGGCCATTCCCACGGTGGCGCCCTATGTGTTGCCGGAGGTGGTGCCCGCGCTGGTGAAGCACTACCCGAAGCTCCAGTTGCGGCTGCGCGAGGAGAAGACGGCGCTGCTGATGCGCGACATGGACGAGGGCCGGCTGGACGCGGCGCTGCTGGCGGTGGACACGGAGCTGGGGCGGCAGGTGGAGCACGCGGTCATCGCGGAGGACCCCTTCGTCGTGGCGGCGCCGCCGGGGCACCGGCTGGAGAAGAAGAAGCACGTGCAGCTGCGCGACCTGGATGACGAGGACGTGTTGTTGCTGGAGGACGGGCACTGCTTCCGCAGTCAGACCCTGGCGCTGTGCACGCGCGTGGGGGCGCGCGAGGTGGACTACCGCGCCACCAGCCTGACGACGCTCGCGCAGATGGTGATGGCGGTGGGCAGCGTCACGCTGTTGCCCCAGCTGGCGGTGCCCATGGAGAACCGGCGGGGGGAGCTGGTGGTGCGGCCCTTCGCGCCGCCGGGGCCGGGCCGGACGCTCGCGCTGGCGTGGCGCCCGGGGCACCCGAGGGCGGAGGCGCTGCGCACCATCGCGGGGACGCTGCGCTCCGTGTGGCCCGGGGCAGGGAAGGCGAAGCTCAGCGCAAAGCCTTCTCCGAAGTGACGATGCCGTCCACGTCCGCGTAGAGGTGATGGCCGGGAATGAAGGTGACGCCAGCGAAGCGCACCTCCACGTCGCGCTGGCCCTCGTTGCGCTTGCCGCTCTTGAGCGGGTGGGTGCCCAGCGCCTTCACGCCGATGCCGGTGCGGCCGACTTCTTCCGCGTCGCGGATGCAGCCGTTGACCACCACGCCCGCCCAGCCGTTCTTCTGGCCCAGGGCCGCGAGCACGTCACCGACCAGCGCGCAGCGGCGGCTGCCTCCGCCATCCACCACCAGCACGCGGCCCTGGCCGGGCTCCTCCAATGCCTTGCGTACGAGTGAGTTGTCCTCCGGTGCGCGCACGGTGCTGATGGGTCCGGAAAAACTCCGGCGCCCGCCGTAGTCCAGGAATCCCGGCTCGGCGACCTGGAATCGCGGAGTTCCCGAGTGGGCGTCACAGAGATCCGCCGTCTTGATGTCAGGGGTGTCGCTCATGCTCCGTAGGATGCACGCGCCGGCCGGGTATGGCTGTGATTGCGCGTGCGGGTCCGTCTGTCTTGACCGTGCAATGTTCGAAATCCTATCGTCGGCGTCTTCCTGAGGGGGAAGTCCATGCAAATGCTGAAGTGGTTCGTGGGCGCGCTCGCGTTGCTGGCGGTCGCGTGTGGTGAGGTGTCTGAAACGTCCACGCCGGTGATTCGCGACGGTGAGGGATTGCTGGAGTTGCCGCTGGTGTCGACGTCGGCGGGGCGCAGCTACAAGCTGGTGGGGGCGACGTTCGCCATCACGGGGCCGCAGAACGCCACCATCACGGATACGTCCGCGGATTCGGTGCTCCTGCCGCTCATGGCGGGTGCGTACACCATCCAGATGAACGGTGACTGGCACGTGGAGCGCACGGACGCGCCGGGCGTCGCGGTGCCCGTCACGCTGGTGTCGCCGAACCCCATGTCGTTCGTGCTGGGGGAGGGCGAGACGCGCCCGGTGCGCTTTCTGTTCAAGGTGCCGGGAGACGGCACCGTGGACGTGGGTATCGGCGTGGATTCGGGCGGATGGATTTCCGGAACCATCCAGGTCGATCCACTCGAGCCGGGACCCTGGTATGGCATCTTCGAGGAACTGGCCGGGAAGAGCATTCCCTTCGTCGTCAGCTTCGAGTCGTCAACGGTGACGCGGTCGATGGAGTACGGCCGCAAGCGCATCAACATCCAGACTGCTCCCGTCACCTTCCAGATGGGCGGCTCGGTGGGTGCGGCCATCCAGCAGCGGTTTGTCGCCGCGCTCCAGGGCCAGTCGATGAACTTCTTCATGGAGGCCTCCAGCTCGTCCGAGGTCCTCGTGGAATCCATCGCCCTGGCGAACATGGAGCAGGGCATCTGGTTCAGTGTCTTCGACCCCGTCATGCCGACCCTGGGCCTGGACGCGGACGGCTATCCGCTGCTGCAGTCCGCGGCCATTGACGCGGGCTTCGTGGAGTTCAGTACCTCTGGCGCCGGGGACATCTACGGCAATCTCACCAGCGGGACGTTCTCTCCGCAGTAGCCACGGTTGGCGTGCTCAAGGCCGGATGGCGACCTTGAGCACGCCGTCCTTGCGCTGGCTGAACAGCTCGTACGCTTCGCGGATGTCCTTGAGCTGGAAGCGGTGCGTGAAGAGCAGCGTCAAATCCACGCGCTTCGCGCGCACCACCTCCATCAGGCGCCGCATGCGCTCCTTGCCGCCCGGGCAGAGCGTGGTGACGATGCGGTGGTCCCCCAGCCCCGCGGCGAACGCGTCGTAGGGCATCTGCAGCTTCCCGGAGTACACGCCCAGGCTGGACAGCGTGCCGCCAGGGTTGAGCGTGCGCAGCGCGCTCTCGAAGGTCTGCTGCGTGCCCAGCGCCTCGATGGCCACGTCCACGCCGCCGCCGGTGAGCCGCTTCACCTCCGCCACCACGTCCTGGTTCCGGAAGTCGAGCACCACGTCCGCGCCCAGCTTGCGCGCCATGGCCAGACGCGCCTCGTCCCCGTCCACGCCAATCACCAGCGACGCGCCCATGAGCCGCGCCCCCACGGTGGCGCACAGGCCGATGGGCCCCTGCGCGAACACCACCACCGCGTCCCCGATCCTCACCCCGCCGGACTCCGCGCCGCTGAAGCCCGTGGACGCGATGTCCGCCAGCAGCAGCACCTGTTCGTCCTTCAGTTCGTCCGGAATGGGCGCCAGATTCGCCTGCGCGAAGGGCACGCGCACGTACTCCGCCTGCACGCCGTTCATCGTGTTGCCCAGCCGCCAGCCACCCATGGCCCCCATGCCCTCGCCGTGGCCACACTGGGACGCGTGACCGGACAGGCAGCCGCGGCATTGGCCGCACGGAGTAATCGCGCCCACCAGCACGCGCTGCCCCACCTGGTAGCCCGTCACGCCCGGCCCCAACTCGTCGATGACGCCCACCATCTCATGGCCCACGGTGAGGCCCGGTTTCACCGGGTACTCGCCGCGCAGGATGTGCACGTCGGTGCCGCAGATGGTGGTGAGCGTCACCCGGACGATGGCCTCGCCCGCGCCCGCCCTGGGCCGCTCCACCTCCTCCACGCCCACCTTCTGGGTGCCTCGGAACACGGTTGCCTTCATGGCTCACCTCGTCTGTCTTCAGGCGCGCGGCATGCGCACCGTCACCGCGGGGCGGTCGCTGCGGGCCATCACCTGCTGCGCCACCGAACCCAGCACCATCCGGCTCACACCTGTCCGGCCGTGCGTGCCCATGCACACCAGGTCCACGCAATGGCGTTCGGCGGCCTGGGTGATGACCCCCGCGACGTCGTCTCCCTTGAGCACCGACAGCTCGACCTTGTGGCTGCCGTCATGCTCCGGGGACGGGACGCGCAGCTCCAGTTGATGCCGCGCTGCCTGGAGATCCTCGGGCGTCGCCTTCGCGGGTTCCACGTGCAGCAGGTGCACCGTGCCGCCTGGAGGGGTGATGGCGAAGGCGTAGGCGATGGCGCGGTCGCCGGCCTCGCCGAAGTCCGTGGTCGCGAGCACCGAGCGCACCCGGGGAGGCTCCTGCTCCAGCCCCTGCTCCGCCGCGCGCACTGGCACGCTGACCACCGACATGGGCGCCAGCCTCCGCGCGGATTGGGACACGCTCCACAGCTTCGCGAGCGCCCTGCGCTGGTGCGTGCCCACCACCAGCAGGTCCACCTGCTCCTCCGTGGCCAGGGCGATGAGGTGGTCGGCGATGCGGCCCAGCCCTGGCTCCAGCCGGGACCGCACCGGCAGGCCCGCGGCGCGCAGGGGTTCCAACAGCGAGTCGGACTCGCGCTCCAATGCCTCCCGCAGCTCCGGAGAGATGTCCTTGTAGCTGTGCGGATGCACCAGCCCCAGCCGCTCCGCCTCGCTGCCCACCCAGACGATGCGGCCCCCCACGACCTCCACGGGCCCGACCTTCGCGAGCTGCTTCACCCACTCCCGGGCGACCTCGAAGGGCCTGGAGCGGTCCACGCCCAGCATGAGCCGCAGGGGGCGCTCGCCACGCGCCCAGGCCTCCAGCCCCGAGCCCTCGCGGACCACCAGGAAGGGGACCTCCATCAACTGGGCCATCCGGTCGACCGTGCCTCCCAGGCCGTGGAAGGGCGTGTCCTCGCGTGGCGTGCCGGCCACCACCCACTGGAAGCCGCGCTTCGCCGTCAGGTCCCGCAACGCCTCGTCGGGCTCTCCCGTGAGGAGCACGGAGTCGACCTGGATGCCGGTGGTGCGCAGCCGGTCGCATTCGTCGCGCAGCGTGGACTCGGCGGTCTCGCAGATGGCGTCCCCGAAGGTCCGCACCAGGTTCCCGGTCAGGACGTGCACGAGGCAGAGCGGGGCGTTCATCCGCCGTGCGAGCAGCGCCGCCGTGTCACAGGCGCGCCGGGCATCTTCCGAGAAGTTGGTCGCGCAGGCGATGGTCATGGCCCCTCTCCTTGCAGTCACCTCTCCAAACTAGTCACCGCGCCAGCGCGGCATGGCCCACGCGGAGAGCAGCGGGCGCGGCGCACGTCAGCAGGCCCCGTCGTCATCGCGGTGGCTCCTGGCCCAAGGACTCGAACCCGGCCCGTGCCGACGCGGCCTCCTTCAGCTCTGCGGCCACGCGCCGCGCCCACCGGGCGATCTGTCCGGAGTCCCGCCAGTCCCCCGCGTGCTCGCGCGCCATGGACCGGGCGATGAATCCCCGGGCGTCGCGCTCCAGCCTCCCTCCGAAGGTCTCATGGCCTCGCGCGCCCACCTGCTCCATGAGGGCCCGCACCTGGACGGTGGGCGGAATGCGCTCCTGCGACGCCGAGTCGTCGAGGGGGCCGCTGGAGAAGAACCACACGGGCCGCTCACGCAGTTGCTGGGCGTGCCGGTGCACGAAGCGCCGGGCCTGCCGGTGCCAGCGGTTGGCGTAGAGCCCGCCTCCGACGATGACGGCGTCGTAGGTGCGGACATCCTCGACCGTGTCCGGGGACAGCGCCTCTGCTTCGAAGCCCGCGTCCCGGAGGATGCCAGCGAGCAGGGCGGCGATCTCCCGAGTCCCGCCCAGTTTGCTTCCATAAGTGATGAGGATCCGCATCCGCGCCCTCCTGGACGAAATCCTCCGTCATGCGTGGCGCCTTCCGGTGGTGCTGGCAACCCGACCCTGGACGGCGGGGCTCCCCCGCGGCGTACGCCAGGCCGCCCGCGTCCGGACGGACTTGATGGAGCGTGCATTGCCGATGCCCACGCAGGGCCCCAGCTTGTTCCGGGGGCATCATGCGAGTCCTGGTTCCGGTCCATCGCCTGCCTCATGGCTGGGAAGACACGCGTGGGCTGGACGCAGGCGAGGTGCTGGCTCGGCGCGCGCGGTACGGCTCCAACGACGTGCGAGGCCGGCCTTCCCGCTCCACGCTCCAGAGTCTGCGCGAGGCCGCGAGCGACCCGATGCTCTGGTTCCTCGTGGGCGCGAGCGCCCTCTACTTCGCCCTGGGGGAGCGGGTGGATGGCGCGGTGATGCTGCTGGCCCTCGCTCCGCTGCTGGGCATGGATGTCTTCCTGCACCACCGGACCCAGGCCGCCGCCGAAGGCCTGCGAGGCCGCCTGGCCGAGCACGCCACGGTGCTGCGCGAAGGCCGCGAAGTGGAGGTGCCGGCGGAGGACGTGGTGCCGGGAGACCTGTCACGCGTGGAGGCGGGCAGCCAGTTTCCCGCAGATGGCCTGGTGGTTCAGGGCCAGGGCGTGCAGGCCGAGGAGTCCTCGCTCACCGGCGAGTCACTGCCCGTGCGCAAGCGGCCACTGGGGCGCCTGCCTCCCGGGGCGGAGCCGGCCGTGGAGGGGGAGCACTGGGGGCTCGCGGGGACGCGGCTGCTCACCGGGACGGCCTGGGTGCGCGTCGTCTTCACCGGCGCGGAGACCCTCTACGGGAGCATCATCCGCTCCGCGGGTCAGGAGGCCCGGGCACGCACGCCGCTCCAGCACGCGGTGGCGCACCTGGTGGCGGTGCTGGTGGGCGTGGCGGCGGCGCTCTGCGCGGTGCTGGCGCTCGTCCGCCTGCGCCAGGGGTTTGGTGCGCTGGATGCGCTCTTGAGCGCGGCGACGCTCGGCGTGGCGGCGCTGCCCGAGGAGTTCCCGGTGGCGCTCACGTTCTTCCTGGGCGCGGGGGTGTACCGTCTGGCCCGGCGGCAGGCGCTGGTGCGGCAGGCCGTCTCGGTGGAGAACATCGGCCGTGTGAGCTGCGTGTGCTCGGACAAGACGGGCACGCTGACCGAGGGGCTCCTGCGGGTGGCCCGGCTGCTGCCATCCCCCGGGACCTCGCCGGGAGAGCTGCTGGAGACCGCGGTGCTGGCCTCGCGAGAGGAGGGGCGGGATCCGCTGGACGTGGCGCTGCGGGAGGCGGGGGCGCGGGACCTGACGGAGCTGCCCGCTCCCCTCCGCGAGGCCACCTTCCCCTTCACCGAGGAGCGCCAGCGCGAGACGGCGGTGGTGCGGCAGGGGCCCGGTACGTTGTTCGCCGCGGTGAAGGGCGCGCCCGAGCGGGTGCTGGAGCTGTGCGCGTTGTCCGGGGACGCCCGGCGGGAGTGGACGCTTCGCGTGGACGCGCTCGCGCGCGAGGGGCAGAAGGTCATCGCATGCGCGCGCAGGACGCTGGACGCGACGCATTGGCACGGCGGCGAGCCGGACCGGGGCTTCGACTTCGTGGGGCTCGTGGGGTGCGAGGACCCGGTGCGCGCGGGCGTGGAGGCGGCGGTGCGGGAGTGCCGCGACGCGGGGCTGCGCACGGTGATGGTGACGGGAGACCACCCCCGCACGGCGCTCGCGGTCGCCCGGCGGCTGGGGCTGGGGGGCGAACACCCGGTGGTACTCACGGGAGAGGCCCTGGAGACGCGACTGGCCGACACGGGAAGGGTGCCGCCCGTGGACGTGGTGGCGCGCGCGCTGCCCGCCCAGAAGTACGCGCTGGTGAAGGCGCTCCGCGAGCAGGGCGAGGTGGTGGCCGCCACGGGGGACGGGGTGAACGACGTGCCGGCGCTCCAGGCCGCGGACGTGGGCATCGCCATGGGGGAACGGGGGACGCGGAGCGCTCGCGAGGCGTCCTCCATCGTGCTGCTGAACGACGACTTCGGCACGCTGGTGCGCGCCATCGCGGAGGGCCGGCAGCTCTTCTCCAACCTCCAGCGCTGCTTCCTCTACCTGCTGCTCATCCACATCCCGCTGGTCGGCACGGCGGCGCTGGTGCCGCTCTGGGGACGGCCGCTCGTGTTCCTGCCCATCCACATCGTGTGGCTGGAACTCATCATCCACCCCACCGCGATGCTGGCCTTCCAGGCGGCCGCGCGACCCGGACGGCTCACACCGCTGCGCGCGAGGCCCGCCGCGCGCGTCTTCTCCCGGGGCGAGTGGGCCCTGCTCACGGGGGTGGGCGCGCTGATGGCGTGCGGGCTCGTCTGGGCCTTCGCGCGGTGTCTGTCGGAGGGGCACGACGTGGAACGCGCGCGGGCGGTGGCGATGGCGTCGCTCACGCTGGCGAGCGCCACCTTCGCGGCCGTGCTCACCCGTCTGCGGACCCGCACCGCGCGGTGGGTCTGCGCCCTGTCGCTGGGGCTCTCCGTCCTGCTCATCCAGGTGCCCTCGCTGGCCGCGCTCGTGGGGCTGCACCCGCCCGGTGCTCGCGACTGGGGCCGGGTGCTCGCGGCCGTCTGCGCCGCGCTGGTGCCCCTGCTCGTCGCGGGGCCGCACGCGCGGGGCGGCCTGCTCCGGGGCCACCGCTGGCGGACCGGCCGCCGCGTTCCGTCCCTGGAGGCCCCATGACGCACCCGCCCCCCGCCACTGCGTCCGCGCATGCCGCTCGGAGTGCGCCGCCCTGGTTCGAGCGGGGGCTCGCGAGGTTCCTCGCCGTGGCGAGCGCGTTCGCGGTCCTGGTGGGCGCGCTCCGGGTGGACGGGTGGGCCCTGTCGCTCTTCACGGCCTCGGGCCGTCCGTTTCCCTGGGACGGATGGGGCCTGGTTTTCTTGGGCGGCGCGCTCTGGCTGCTGCACCCCCGGACCGCGCGAAGGGGACGGCGCCGGGTGGGGCTGGGGCTGGCGACCGGGGGCGTGCTCATGGGCATTACGGGGCTCGCCCGGGAGGCTCCGGCGGGTGGGGTGGGCCTGCTGCTCGCGGGGCTGTCGCTCTGGGGCGTGCACGTGCGCACGCGCCGGGGCGGGTACCCCGCGCGGTGGCTGGCCGCCTGCGCCGGGCTGCTCGCGGTGTGGGGCCTCATCGGAGGGCTGTACCAGGGGCACTGGTTCGGGCTGGCCCCCCTGAACACCGTGACGGGGTGGCCCCTGGCACCGGGGCTTCCGCTGTCGCTGGGGCTGTTGCTGATTTCAGCGGGACTGCTCTCGTTCCACGCCGAGCAGGGGCCGATGGGGGCGCTGCTGCGGGAGGATATCGGGGGGCACTCGGCGCGGCGGCTGCTGCTCGTGGTCCTGCTCGTGCCCGCGGTGGGCGCGGTGCGGCTCCTGGGGGAGCGGCTGGGGCTCTACGGCACCGCCGAGGGCACCGCGCTCTTCGTGCTCCTGTCGATGGCGGCCTTCCTCGCCGTGGTCCTCTGGAACGCGAATGCCCTTTCCGGCCTGGACGCGAGCCGCCGGCGGGTGGAGCATTCGCTGCGGCTGTCGGAGGCGCGCTTCGGGGGCATCGTCACCCATGCCGCGGACGCCATCATCTCCATCGACGCCGGGCAGCGCATCGTCATGTTCAACGCGAGCGCCGAGCGCATCTTCGGCTACTCCGGGCAGGAGGTCCTGGGCCAGCCGCTGGACATCCTCCTCCCCGAAGAGCTCCAGGCCATCCATGCGGGGCACGTCCGGCGCTTCGCGCAGGGCACGGCGACGTCCCGCAACATGGGGGAGCGGCTGCCCATCCTCGGGCGGCGCCGGGGAGGCGAGACGTTCCCCGCGGAGGCCAGCATCATGAAGCTGGACGTGGAGGGCACGCAGTTGCTCACCGTCATCCTCCGGGACATCAGCGCGCGGCGGAAGGCGGAGGACCGGCTGCGCCTGAGCGAGGAGCGCTTCCGCACCTCGTTCGAGGGCGCGCCCGTGGGCATGGCGCTGGTGGGACTGGATGGCCACTTCCTCCACGTGAACGCGGCGCTCTGCGCCCTGGTGGGCTATTCGCGGGACGAGCTGCTCAGCCGTTCGTTCCAGGACCTCACCCCACCGGAGGAACTGGCGCTGGACCAGGAGAACGCCGAGCGGATGCGCCAGGGGGAGCTGGCCTCCTTCCAACGGGAGAAGCACTACGTGCGCAAGGACGGCCGGCGCATCGCCCTGCTCGTGTGGGGCGCGGTGGTCCGCGACGCGCGGGGAGGGCCCATCCACTTCATCTCGCAGATGCAGGACATCACGGAGCGCCAGGAACTGGAGCAGGCCTGGCGCTTCCTGGCGGACGTGGGGCCGCGGCTCGCGGCGTCGCTGTCATCGCGGACGACGTTGGCCACGGTGGCGCAGCTCGCCGTGCCGGCGCTGGCGGACTGGTGCGTGGTGGCCTGCCTGGACGCGAACGGCTGCATCCAGCGGATGGAGCACGCGGCCGCGGACGCGCGCACGGCGGAGCGGCTGCGGGCGCTGGAAGCGGCACACGGACCGGAGTCCTTCGTTCCAGCGCCCCTCATCGCCGCCGTGCGGCGCACGGGAAGGCCGGTGCTGCTGGAGCAAACGCCGTCCAGCGCGGCCGCGGTGGACGCCGGGCCCCCGGAGCCGCCGCCGCTCCACTCGGCCCTCCTCCTGCCGCTGCACGGCCGGGAGTTCAACCTGGGCGTCATCCTGCTCGCGGCGTCCGGAAACGGGCGCCGCTACGGAGAGCGGGAGCGGGCCCAGGCGGAGGAACTCGCCCGTCGCGCCGCGCTCGCCATCGACAACGCGAACCTGTACGAACGGGCCGAGCAGGCCATCCGCATGCGCGAGGAGGTCTTGCGCATCGTGGCGCACGACCTGCGCACCCCGCTCAACGTCATCCAGCTCAGCGCGAGGATGCTGGAGAAGCACCTGCCTCCGGACGACGGCGCCCGGACGCGCCTGGACACGCTCCAGAAGTCGGTCCAGCGGGCGAACCGGCTCATCCAGGACCTGCTGGACGTGGCCCGCATGGAAGGCGGAAGCCTGTCGGTGGAGCGCACGCCGCTGGAGGTGGCGCCGCTCGTCCAGGAGGCGCTGGAGCAGCACCGGGGACTCGCGGAGTCCAGGGCCCTGCTCCTCCAGGCCCACGTGCCAGAGGGTGTGCCCCGCGTCCTGGCGGATCCGGAGCGGCTGGCGCAGATCCTCTCCAACCTCCTGGGCAACGCGCTCAAGTTCACGCCCGAGGGAGGCCGCGTGCTCCTGCGCGTCCAGCCGGAGGTGGGCCAGGTCCGCTTCCTGGTGAGCGACACGGGCCCCGGCATCGCGGCGGAGGACCGGCCGCGCATCTTCGAGCGCTTCTGGCAGGCCGGACCGAAGCGCAAGGAGGGCGCGGGGCTGGGGCTCGCCATCGTGAAGGGGCTGGTGGAGGCCCACGGCGGCCAGGTCGGCGTGGACAGCGCGCCCGGCGCGGGCAGCACGTTCTTCTTCACGCTGCCCACGGCGGAGGGCGCCCACGCGCACGCCGGGACGTACGCCTGAGCGAGGCCTTCAGCGGCGCAGGGCGGACTCCAGCAGCAGCCGCCGCTCCGCCGCCGCCACGACCGCCCGGGTCGCGCCCACGGCCGCCGGGTCCACGGAGATGGAGGTGATGCCCGCGCGGACCAGGTGCTCCGCGAAGGCGGGCCGGTTCGAAGGGGCCTGGCCGCAGAGCGACGACGTGATGCCCGCTTCGCGGCTGGCCCGGATGATGTGGACGATGGCGTCCAGCACAGCCGCGTCCGCTTCATCGAAGAGCTCCGCGCACAGCTCCGAGTCCCGGTCCACGCCCAGCATGAGCTGGGTCAAGTCATTGGAGCCGATGGACACGCCGGTGATGCCCATCCGGGCGTACTCGGGGATGCGGTAGACGACGGAGGGCACCTCCGCCATCACCCAGCGCTCCAGCCCGCGGTGGTGCCCCAGCGGGCTCCTCTCCACGGCCTCCAGGCACGCCTCCAGCTCCCACTTCGTCCTCACGAAGGGAATCATCAGGTGCAGGTTGGGCGTCTCGTCCCGCACGCGGGCGAGCACCTCCAGCTCCAGCTGGAACACCTCCGGCTCGCGCAGGTAGCGGTAGCAGCCCCGGAAGCCGATCATCGGGTTGGCCTCCACGGTCTCGAACTCGCCGCCGCCCTCCAGGCCCCGGAACTCGTTCGTGCGGAAGTCCGTGGTCCGGTACACCACCGGGCGGCCCCGGAAGGCGCGGGTGATGGTCAGGAGCGCCTGGGACATCCGCTCGACGAACTCGCCGCTCCGGCCCCCGGCGATGAGCTTGCGCGGGTGCACGCCGCCCAGGGCCTCGGTGAGCATGAACTCCGCCCGCAGCAGCCCCACGCCATCCACCGGGAGCGCCGCCGCCTCCCGGGCCTGTCCCGGCAGGGCCAGGTTCACGTAGAGCCGCGTGCCCAGCGCCTCCGGCCCGGTGGCCTCCCGGGGCTGGGGCCCCGCCTGGGGAGAGGGCGGCCCCACCACCGCCACGGCGGGCGCTTCCGGGGCGCGGCCCTCGCGCACGGTGCCAGCGGCGCCATCCACGGTGACCTCCTCACCGTCGCGCAGGACCTTCGTCGCGGTGCGCGTGCCCACCACGCAGGGCTTGCGCAGCTCGCGGCTGACGATGGCCGCGTGGCACGTCATGCCGCCGCTGTCGGTGACGACCGCCGCCGCGCGCCGCAGCGTGGGCACCCAGTCCGGCGACGTCATGGGCGCCACGAGGATTTCACCGGCCGCGAGCTTCGAGCCCTCCCGCGCGTCGCGCAGCACCCGCACGCGGCCGGAGACCACGCCGGGAGACGCGCCCAGGCCGCTCACCCGCGCCTTTCCCGTGGACGCGACAGGCTCCGGTGTCTCCGGTGCGGCGGCGGGCACCGTCGTCACCGGTCGCGACTGGACCAGATAGAACCGGCCGTCCTGCTCCGCCCATTCGATGTCCTGGGGCGCGCCGTAGTGCCGCTCCACGCGCAGCCCCAGCCGCGCCAGCGCCAGCACCTCCACGTCCGTGAGCACCCGCGCGCGGACCCGCTCCGGAGGGAGCTCCTCGTGCTTCTCATGGCCCACGCCGTCGCGCACGAGCTGGAAGGCCTTCTCGCCCACGCGCGTCTCCAGCAGGCGGGGCCCCTCGCGGTCCACGACGTAGGTGTCGGGCTCCACCTGTCCCCCCACCACGACCTCTCCCAGGCCGAAGGCCCCCTCGATGACGAGGTGCCAGCGGTTCCCGGTGGAGGGGTCCACGGTGAACATGACGCCCGAGCGCGTCGAGTCCACCATGGCCTGCACCACCACGGCGATCTCCGGCACCTCCGTGAGCCCCTGCGCCTTGCGGTAGGCCACCACGCGCGGGCCAAAGGCGGACGCCCAGCACGCGCGCACGCGGTCGAGGAGCGCGTCATCGCCCACCACGTTGGTGAACGACTCGTGCATGCCCGCGAAGGAGGTGGTGGCGGTGTCCTCCGCGGTGGCGGACGAGCGCACCGCCACCGCGGAGCACTCCCTCAGCCGGTGATAGGCGGCGAGGATGGCGGTGTCCAGCCAGTCGGGCAGGGGCGCCTCGAGCACGAGGCCGCGCAGGGACTCCGTAGCCTCGTCGAGCGAACGCGGGTCATCCGGATCCACGCGCTCCCACAGCGCATGCAGCCGGGCGCGCACGGGCTCCATGGCCTGATGGAAGGCGGCGGCGGTGATGACAAAGCCCGGGGGCACGGGCAGCCCGGCGCGCGTCAGCTCTCCCAGGTTGGCGCCCTTGCCTCCGGCCTGGGCCACGTCCTCCCGGGACAGGGTGTCGAACCAGAGGATGGACGGGGGCGGCGCCGGTTGGGGGCGCGGCGTCTGGGGAGAGGGCTCTGGGGGAAGGGTCGGCTCCATGGTCTCGGGCTCCTCGCGCTCCTTCGAAGCTGGGGCTGGCGCCTCACGGACGAACACCGGCAGGGGAGCAGGGACACCGCGAGCCTGCCCGTCGCGGCGCGCGGAGGGCGCGCACCGTGCTTATCCGCACCGGTATGGACGATTGGATGAAGCGCCATGCGGACCGGGTGCGGACGCCCGGGGAGGCCCTGCGCGCCGTCCTGCCGGGAAGGCGCATCCTCATCGGTTCGGGCGCGGCCGAGCCGGTGACGCTGGTGCGGGCCCTGGTGGACGAGCGGGGTCCCTATCTCGCGGACAACGAGGTGGTGCACCTGCTGACACTGGGGCCCGCGCCCTATGTGGAGCCCGCGCAGGCCGGGCGCTTCCGCCACGTCGCCTTCTTCATCGGGCCCAACGTGCGGCAGGCCGTGCAGGAGGGGCGGGCGGACTTCATCCCGGTGTTCCTCTCGGAGATTCCGGAGCTCATCCGCAGCCGCAAGATCCGCATCGACGTGGCGCTCATCCAGGTCAGCCCGCCGGATGCGCACGGCTACGTCAGCCTGGGCGTCTCCGTGGACATCGTGCGCGCCGCGGTGGACGCGGCCTCGCTCGTCATCGCGGAGGTCAACCCGAACATGCCGCGCACGCACGGGGACTCGTTCCTGGACGTGCGCCGCATCCACCACCTGGTGCCGGTGTCGCTCCCGTTGCTGGAGGTCCACCCCGAGCCACCCGACGCGGTGTCCCGGAGCATCGGCGCGCACGTCGCCCGGCTCATCCCGGATGGCGCCACGTTGCAGTCGGGCATCGGGAGGATTCCGGACGCGGTCCTGGCGGCGCTGGAGCACCACCAGGACCTGGGCATCCACACGGAGATGCTCTCGGACGGCGTGATGCACCTGGTGGAGGCGGGCGTCATCACCGGGCGCAGGAAGACGGTGCTCGCGGGCAAGCTCGTCACGTCGTTCATCATGGGCAGCCAGCGGCTCTACGCCTGGGCGCATGACCACCCGGCCATCGAGATGCGGCCGAGCGACGACACCAACGACCCGGCGGTGGTGGCGCGCAACGCCCGGATGGTCTCCATCAACTCCGCCCTGGCGGTGGACCTCACCGGCCAGGTGGCGGCCGACACGCTGGGCGGCTGCTTCTACTCCGGCATCGGCGGGCAGGTGGACTTCATCCGGGGGGCGAGCCGCAGCCCCGGGGGCCGGGCCCTCATCGCGCTGCCCTCCACGGCGCATGGCGGGACGGTGAGCCGCATCCAACTGGCGCTGGAGCCCGGCACCGGCGTGGTGACGAGCCGCGGGGACGTCCACTCCGTCGTCACGGAGTACGGCGTCGCGGAGCTCTGGGGAAAGAGCATCCGGGAGCGCGCGCTCGCGCTCATCAACGTCGCCCACCCGGACTTCCGGGCGGAGCTGATGGCCGCGGCCAAGGGACGCCGCTGGGTGCTGCCGGACCAGGTGGTGCCTCGCGCGCGCTACCCCTGGGCGGAGGAGCGGCTGGAGCACACGGTGTCGCACGACGCGCTGGTCGTCCGCGCGGCCCGCATCACCGACGAGCGCGCCCTGCAGGACCTGCTGTATGGCCTGTCGCGCGAGAGCGGCTACCGGCGCTTCATGGGCTTCAAGAAGGAGCACCCGCACGAGGAGCTCCAGCGGATGGTGGACCTGGACTTCGAGCACGACATGGCCCTGGTCGCATGTCCGCCCGGCACGGAGGAGGTGGTGGCCGTGGTGCACTACATCGTGGACCCGGCCACGCGCCTGGCGGACGTGTCCTTCGTGGTCCGCGACGACTGGCAGGGGCGGGGCGTGGGGACGGTGCTGATGCGGCGCATCCGCGAGGCCGCCATGGCCCGGGGCATCCCCGGCTTCCAGGCGGACGTCCTGGTGACGAACACCTCCATGCTGGACGTCTTCCACGAAAGCGGCCTGCCCGTGCGCAGCCGCCGCGAGGACGGCATGTACCACCTGGAGATGCTCTTCCCGGAGGCGCAAGCTCCGCCGGCCCCCGCGCCCGGGTGAGGGGGCGCGCGCCGACTGCTCCTGCCTGGTGTTCTTGCGCCCTCCACCGCCGGTCCCAACGTTCCACGCAGGGGCGCGTCCTCGCGGGCAGCGGGGCACGCGATGGCCCCTTGGGGGGACGTCATGGCCATCGTCGTCGGCACGGATTTCTCCGACCATGCCCGGGAGGCCGTCCGCGTCGCGGCGGCCATCGCGGAACGGACGGGTACGCCGCTGGTGCTCGTGCACACCGTGGAGCCCGGCATGCTCCGGCGCGACTGGCCGGCCGAGCACGGCAGCACCATCACCGGGCTCGAGGAGCGCCTCACCGCCGAGGCCGACAGGCTGAGCCATCCGGGGCTGTCCGTGGAGCCCCAGGTGCTGCTGGGCATGCCGGACGAGGCGCTGGTCGAGCACGCCGCGAAGATCCACGCGCGGATGATCATCACGGCGGCCCTGGGCTGGCGGTCGGAGAAGCGCTGGCGGCTGGGCGGCATCCCGGCGCGCATCGCGCAGCAGTCGCGTAGCCCCTTCCTGATGGTCCGTCTGTCCGAGCCGTTCCTGGACTGGTGCCAGGGCAGGCGCCCGCTGCGGGTCGCCGTGGGCGATGACTTCTCCCTCAGCGCGGAGGTCGCGCTGCGCTGGCTTCCGGAGCTGCGCCGGGTGGGGCCCGTTGAGCTGACGGTCGCCCATGTCTATGACACGGCCACGGAGTACGGACGGCTCGGGCTGTACCGCGTGAACCCGGAGACGGAGAACATCGAGGCCATCCTCGAGCGGGACCTGCGCGAGCGCCTGTCTCGCATCGGTGAGTCCCGGGCGGAGGTCCGGATGTCCTCGGACCACGGGAACGTGGCGGAGCCGCTCGCCAGGCTCGCGGAGGAGTCGCGGGCGGACCTCCTCCTGCTGGGCAGCCACCAGCGGCGGGGGCTGCGGCGCGTGCGGCACGGCTCGGTGTCGCTCTCCGCCCTCCAGCTCGCGCCGGTGGCGGCGGTCGCCTGCGTCCCGTCCTGCCCGGAGCGGGAGGCCGAGGCGCCCGTGGATGTCCCCTCCATCCACCGCGTCCTCGTCCCGACGGACTTCTCGCCGCTGGCGAACCGGGCCATCCCCCACGCCCTGTCGCTCCTGCCCCGGGGCGGAGAGCTCATCCTGGCGTACGTCATCGAGTCGCCGGTCCCCGTCGTCTACGCGGACTTCTGGCCCGCGGTGGCCCTGAGCGGGAACGAGGACGAGGAGCCCGAGCTCCGGCGCCGGCTGGAGGCGCTGGTCCCCCGCGACGCCGCTGACCGGGGCATCACCGTCCGGGTGGAGCTGTTGTCCGGGGTCCACGCCGCGCAGGCGCTCTGCCAGGCGGCGGAGCGGTATGGGGCGGACGTCGTCTGCCTCGGCTCGCATGGGCGCACGGGCGTGCGCCGCGCGATGCTCGGCTCCGTGGCCCAGGAGGTGGTGGCCCGCTCCCGCCGGCCCGTGCTGGTGGTCAAACACCCCGCGCCGCCGTGACGGTGCGCCCATGCTGAAGCCCTTCGAGGTCCACGTTCGGGCCAGCTCGCTGGAGTGCTTCCACAAGGGGCTCACCGCGCAGGAGTGGGCGTCGCTCCAGTCCCATGCGGAGCAGGCCCGCGAAGGCATGCGGGGCCGCACGTTCTGGAACGTGAACTCCACGGCCCGGGGCGGCGGGGTGGCGGAGATGCTGCCCGGGCTGCTCGCCTATGCGCGAGGTGCGGGCGTGGACACGCGGTGGATGGTACTGCAGGGCACGCCCGGCTTCTTCCACGTCACCCGGCGGCTGCACCACGCGCTGCACGGCTCCCAGGGAGATGGCTCCGCGCTGGGAGCCGGGGAGCGCGCCTGCTACGAGGAGGTGCTTCGCGACAACGCGGAGGAGCTGCTCGTCCTCATCCGTCCGGGCGACGTGGTGCTGCTGCACGACCCGCAGACCGCGGGACTGGCGCCGGCGCTCGCCGCGGCGGGGGCCCAGGTGGTGTGGCGCTGCCACATCGGGTGTGACGTGCCCAACGAGGAGGTGGAGCGGGCGTGGGCCTTCCTCGCGCCGGGGCTCGCCGCCGCGCGGCTCGCGGTCTTCTCCCGGGCCGCCTACGTGCCGCCGCTGCTGGCGGACCGGGCGGTCGTCATCCAGCCCTCCATCGACATCTTCGCGGTGAAAAACCAGCCCATGCCGCCGGCGGTCGCGCGCGCCATCCTGGGCCATATCGGGCTCGTGGGGCTGGCTCCGGACGCGCCCGAGCCCGTCTTCACCCGGACGGACGGGGTCCCGGCCCGCGTCTCGCGCGGGGCGGACATCGTGCGGTTGGGCTCCGCGCCCGCGCTGGACGTGCCGCTGGTGGTGCAGGTGTCGCGGTGGGATCCGCTGAAGGATCCGGTGGGCGTGATGCGGGGCTTCGCGCTGCTCCTGAGGCAGTCGCCCTGCCTGCGCGCGGAGCTCGTCCTCGCCGGACCTTCGGTGATGTCCGTGGCGGATGATCCGGATGCGGCGGCCACGTTCGAATCCGTGGTCGCGGCGTGGCGCGAGCAGCCGCACTTCCTCCGCCAGCGCGTCCACCTGGCCTGCCTGCCCATGGTGGACCCGGAGGAGAACGCCGCCATCGTCAACGCGCTCCAGCGGCACGCGGGCGTGGTGGTGCAGAAGAGCCTGAAGGAGGGCTTCGGGCTCACCGTCACGGAGGCCATGTGGAAGGCCCGGCCCGTGGTGGCGAGCGCGGTGGGCGGCATCCAGGACCAGGTACACCATGAGGTGGAGGGCCTGCTCGTGCGCGACCCCACCTGCCTGCCGGAGTTCGCCGCCGCGGTGCGCAGGCTCCTGGAGGAACCCCGGCTGTCGGCCCGCCTGGGCACCCAGGCCCACGAGCAGGTGCGCGCCCGCTTCACCGCCGTCCGTCACCTCTCCGACTTCGCGTCCCTGCTGCACAGGCTGGAGGCGTGACGCTTCGCGGGGCGGTCAGGTGGCGCGCACGCTCCGGTCCGCCTCCCGCCGCCGCGGTCGCGAGCGCAGCCACTTCTCCAGGCCCACGACGGGCAGCACGCAGGCGCCCACCAGCACCGACCGGGCGATGTCTCCCAGGGACAGCGGCGCGGAGCCGAAGATGCGCTGGAAGAAGGGCACGTACATGAACGCGGCCTGGAGCAGCACCAGCGCGGCGATGCCCACGAACACGGTGGGGTTGCTCGCGAAGCCCACCTCGCGCGTGGAGCCCGTCAACGTGCGGCACAGCCATAGGTAGAAGATTTGAAAGCTGACCACGGTGTTGACGGCCATGGTGCGCGCCTCGGCCAGGGCCAGGGCGTTGGAGGCCTCATGGCCGCCGCCCTGACGCGCGAACTCCCAGAGGAACAGGCCGATGGCGCCCGCCGCCATCAGCAGCGCGACGAGCCCGGTGCGCATCACCACGAAGTGGCTGAGGACGGGCGTGTCCGGCGCGCGGGGCGGGCGGCGCATGACGTGGCGCTCCTTCGCCTCGAAGGCCAGGGGCAGCGCCAGGGCGACGGTGGCCACCAGGTTGATCCACAGCAGTTGCGTGGGGCGCATGGCCAGCAGCGGCTCGCGCACGCCGCCGGCCTCCTGCAGGGGGAAGAACGTCACGCCCAGCATGAGGATGAGGGCGAGCCCCAGGTTGGTGGGCAGCACGAACGCGAGCGACTTGACGAGGTTGTCGTAGACGCGGCGCCCCTCCTCGACGGCGGCGACGATGGTGGCGAAGTTGTCGTCCGTCAGCACCAGGTCCGCGGCCTCGCGCGACACGGCCGTGCCGGTGATGCCCATGGCCACGCCGATGTCCGCCTGCTTGAGCGCGGGCGCGTCGTTGACGCCGTCGCCCGTCATCGCCACCACGTGCCGCTGCGTCTGGAGCGCGCGCACCAGCCGCAGCTTGTGCTCGGGGGCCAGGCGCGCGAACACGTTCGTGTCCTTCACCGCCACGGCCAGCTCCGCGTCGCTCATGCAGGACAGGTGCGCGCCGGTGAGGCCCGGATGTCCCGGAGCGTGGAGGCCCAGCTGCTGGCCAATGGCCTCCGCCGTGCCCGGATGGTCCCCGGTCATCATCTTCACGTGGATGCCGGCGGCGTGGCAGGCCTTCACGGAGGCCAGGGCCTCCTCGCGGGGCGGGTCGATCATCCCCTGCAGTCCCAGCAGCGTGAAGCCGGCCTCCACGTCCTCGGACGTCACGGCCTCCGCGCCGGGCAGGCCCTTGCGCGCGAAGGCGAGCACGCGCAGGCCCTGGCGCGCCATGCGCTCCACCTCCACCAGCACGGCGTCGCGGTCCAGCCCCGGCCCGCAGCGGCGCAGCACGACCTCCGGGGCGCCCTTGAGGATGAGCTCGCGCCCCTCCGGTCCACCCGCGTGGAGCGTGGCCATGTACTGGTGCTCGGACTCGAAGGGGATGGCGTCCAGGCGCGGGTTGCGCTCGCGCACCTCCATCACGCCCAGGTCCGCCTTCTTCGCGGCGAACAGCAGCGCCCCCTCCGTGGGGTCGCCGGTCATCCCCCAGCGGCCCTCGCGAGGCTGGAGGTCGGCCTCGTTGCAGAGCACGCCCGCGATGAGCAGCGCGCGCACGTCCTCCGGCGGCACCTCCAGGGCGCGTCCCGCGTGGAGCAGCTCACCCAGGGGCGAGTGGCCCACGCCGGTGAGCGCGTAGTGCCCGCGCCGGGTCCACAGCGCCTGCACGGTCATCTCGTTGCGGGTGAGGGTGCCGGTCTTGTCCGTGCAGATGACGGTCGTGCTGCCCAGGGTCTCCACGGCGGGCAGCTTGCGGATGACGGCGCGGCGGAGCGCCATGCGCTGCACGCCGATGGCCAGGGCGATGGTGACGATGGCGGGCAGGCCCTCCGGGATGGCGGCCACGGCCAGGGTGATGGCCACCAGCACCGCGTCGCTGAAGGCATACCCCCGGACCATGCCCACCCCGAGCAGCACGGCGGACAGCACGACGATGCCCAGGCTGATGACGCGGCCCAGCCGGGCCAGCTCGCGCGTGAGCGGCGTGCTCAGGTCCGCGGCCTGCTCCATGAGATGGGAGATGCGGCCCAGCTCCGTGGCGCCGCCGGTGGCGACGACGACGGCGGTGGAGGTGCCGGACGTCACCAGCGTGCCGCCGAAGGCGAGGCTCGCCCGGTCCCCCAGCTGCGCGTCCCCGGCCACGGCCGCGACGTGCTTGCTGGACGGGACGGACTCCCCGGTGAGCGCGGCCTCCTCCACCTGGAAGTTGCGGGAGCGCAGCAGGCGCAGGTCCGCGGGCACGCGGTCCCCCGACGCAAGCTGCACGACGTCCCCGGGGACGAGCTCCGCCGCGGGCCTCGCCACCAGGTGCCCGTCGCGCAGCACCTGCGCGGTCTCCGGCACCATGTGGTTCAGGGCCTCGATGGCCCGGCCCGCGCGGTACTCCTGCACGAAGCCGATGACGGTGTTGAGCACCACGACGGCGGCGACGACGAGCCCGTCGGTCACCTTGCCCAGCAGGATGGCCAGGCCCGCGGACGCGATGAGGACCCAGATGAGCGGGCTGTCGATCTGCCGCCACAGGAGCTTCCACGCGCTGTCCGGCCGCGAGCGCTCCAGCACGTTGGGGCCATGGCGCGCGAGCCGCTCCCGGGCCGCCTCCTCCGTCAGGCCCTGGGGCGTGCTGGAGAGCCGCTCCAGCACGGCCTCTGGAAGAAGCGCGTGCCAGGGGACGGAAGGTGCGTCGGGGGCGCGAAGCCCTGCCTGCTTCCTCGGCTGTGACGGCTCCTGCATGGCGTGCCTCCCCGGGGAAGCTGGCCACGGGCAGGGCCGGCCGTCAGCGGGAGGCGAGCAGCTGGGCGGTGGTGTCGCGCAACGCCTGTCGTGTGGCCGCATCCTGTGCGACGGCCGGCCACGGCTGCTCGGCCTCCTCCAGCAGCCAGCGCGCATCCCCCGGAGGGGACCAGCGCTCGCGGGCGAGGATGCGCGTAAGCCGGGCCGCGCAGACCTCCGGGCGCTCCCAGGCGCGCTTCACCTGGGACAAAAGCCAGCCCACGGGCCCCGGCCGCGCGCCCAGGTCCGTGCGCACCACGCCCGGGTGGAGCACCACCACGTCCACCTCCGGATGCGCGGTGGCCACGTCGCGCATGGCCAGCGCGAAGCACAGCTTGGTGTCGCAGTAGGTGCGGATGCTGGAGAAGTCCTCGCCCGTGGGCGTGCGCGCGGCGTCGAAGCGGCCCTTGATGATGAGGCCGGCGCTGACCACCAGGATGCGCCGCAGCCGCCCGGACTCCAGCAGCGGGCGCTGCATCACCAGCGGCGCCAGGTGGTTGGTGACGAACGCCGTCTCCAGCCCGTCCGCGTTGAGCACCCGCTGGGACGGCCACAGCCCCGCGTTGTGCACGAGCGTCGTCCCCGGCGTGATGAGCCCGGTCAGGCGTGCCCCCAGCTCCCGGGCCCCCGCCAAAGTCCCCAGGTCCCCCGGCACCGCGACGGCCTGGCCTCCGAGGCGCTCCACGTCCGCCACCAGGGCCTGGAGCCGGCCCTCGTCGCGCGCCACGAGCAGGAGCCGCGTGTCCTGGGACGAGGCCAACGCCAGGGCCAGCGCATGGCCAATCCCACGGGAGGCACCGGTGAGGATGAGGTCCGTCATGGCCCCGAGCCTGCCAGGGTGGGCGCGGGGACTGAACCTCCCAGCAGGACGGACGTGGGAGCGGGCGGGTGTCCTCCCGCCCACTCCTACATGGGACCCGCGCCCCTCCCGGAGGAAGGCAATCTCCCTTTGAAATTCGGGGCGCCTTCTCGTAGTTTCCCCCGCGACTTCGAGGAGCGTTGCGAGGCCGTCCCGGCCCCAGGCTCGAAGCCGACTGACCCAACGGCGCTCACCTGTACGCGTTTCTTGCGAGGGTGAGGCGGCCTTTCTTCCCAGGGCCCGGGCCTCTTCCTTGCCGGCAGGCGCGCCACCCTGGATCCGGAGCCACACATGACCGCGGTTACCCAGAAGCAGAATCAGGACTACGCCATCGCCGACCTCAAGCTCGCCAGCTGGGGCCGCAAGGAGATCCGCATCGCCGAGAGCGAGATGCCCGCGCTCATGGCGATCCGCGAGGAGTACGCGAAGCAGCAGCCGCTCAAGGGCGCTCGCGTCACGGGCTCGCTGCACATGACCATCCAGACGGCCGTGCTGGTGGAGACGCTCCAGGCGCTGGGCGCGCAGGTGCGCTGGGCGTCCTGCAACATCTTCTCCACGCAGGACCACGCCGCCGCCGCGCTGGTGGAGGCCGGCACCCCGGTGTTCGCCCACAAGGGCGAGTCCCTCAAGGAGTACTGGGACTTCACCCACCGCATCTTCGAGTTCGGCCCCGCCGGCAGCGACCACGAGGGCCCGAACATGATCCTCGACGACGGCGGTGACGCCACGCTGCTCATGCACCTGGGCAAGCGCGCGGAGAAGGACCTGTCCGTCATCGCGAACCCCCAGAGCGAGGAGGAGCGCGAGCTGTACGCCTCCATCAAGGCCAAGCTGGCCGAGGACGCCACCTGGTACTCCCGCAAGAGCGCCAAGATCCTGGGCGTCACCGAGGAGACGACCACGGGCGTGCACCGCCTGCAGGAGATGTCCCAGAAGGGCACGCTCCTGTTCCGCGCCATCAACGTCAACGACAGCGTGACGAAGAGCAAGTTCGACAACCTCTACGGCTGCCGTGAGTCCCTGGTGGATGGCATCAAGCGCGCCACGGACGTGATGGTGGCCGGGAAGATCGCCGTCGTCGCGGGCTACGGCGACGTGGGCAAGGGCTCCGCGCAGGCCCTGCGCGCGCTGTCCGCCCAGGTGTGGGTGACGGAGATCGACCCCATCTGCGCGCTCCAGGCCGCGATGGAGGGCTACCGCGTCGTGACCATGGATTACGCCGCGGACAAGGCGGACATCTTCGTCACCGCCACGGGCAACAAGTCCGTCATCACCCATGAGCACATGGCCAAGATGAAGGACCAGGCCATCGTCTGCAACATCGGCCACTTCGACAATGAGATCGAGGTCGCCTCCCTGGAGCAGTACAAGTGGGAGGAGATCAAGCCCCAGGTCGACCACGTCATCTTCCCGGACAACAAGCGCATCATCCTGCTGGCCAAGGGCCGTCTGGTGAACCTGGGCTGCGGCACCGGCCACCCCAGCTACGTGATGTCCAGCTCCTTCGCGAACCAGACCATCGCGCAGATCGAGCTGTACTCGCACAGCGACAAGTACCAGGTGGGCAAGGTGTACGTGCTGCCCAAGCACCTGGACGAGAAGGTCGCCCGGCTCCAGCTCAAGAAGCTCAACGCCCAGCTCACGGAGCTCACCCCGGAGCAGGCGCAGTACATCGGCGTGCAGAAGAGCGGCCCGTACAAGCAGGACACCTACCGCTACTAGCCGCCGCCTGACGTGACACACCCGGGGCACCGTGGGCCTGCAAGCGCCCGCGGTGCCCTTCGTGTTTCTTCAGAACAGCCGGTTGAGGCCGTTGAGCGCCGCCACGCGGTAGGCCTCCGCCATGGTGGGGTAGTTGAAGGTCGTGTTGATGAAGTAGTCGATGCCGTTGCCCGGCCAGTCCTGCGCCATGATGGCCTGGCCGATGTGGATGATCTCCGAGGCGTTGTCCCCGAAGCAGTGGATGCCGAGAATCTCCCGCGTCTCCCGGTGGAACAGCAGCTTCAGCATGCCCACGGTGCGGCCGGTGATCTGCGCGCGCGCCAGGCTCTTGAAGAAGGCGTGGCCCACTTCGTAGGGGACGCCCGCCTGGGTGAGCTCGCGCTCCGTGCGGCCCAGGCTGCTGATTTCCGGGCTGGTGTAGATGCCCGTGGGGATGTCCTTCACCAGCTTGTGCTCCATCCGCCCCTCCACGATGTGCGTGGCGGCGAAGCGGCCCTGGTCATAGGAGGCGCTCGCCAGGGACGGGGCGCCCACCACGTCACCCACCGCGTAGATGTGGGGCACGGACGTCTGGTAGCCGTCGTTCACCTGGATGCACCCGCGCGAGTCCACCGCGATGCCCAGCGCCTCCAGCCCCAGGTCCTGGCTGTTGCCGGAGCGGCCGTTGGCCCAGAGGAAGACGTCCGCCTTCAGCCGCTTGCCGCTCTTCAACTGGAGCACCACGCTGTCGTCGTGCGGCTCCACGGAGACCATCTCCTCCTGGTGTCGGATGAGCACGCCCTGTTCGCGCAGGTGGTAGGAGAGGGCGTCTGAGATTTCGTCGTCCAGGAAGGACAGGAGCCGGTCGCGCGTGTTCACCAGGTCCACCTTCACGCCGAGCATCCGGAACATGGAGGCGTACTCGCAGCCGATGACGCCCGCGCCGTAGATGATCATCGACAGCGGGGACTCACGCAGCTTGAGGATGGTGTCCGAGTCGAAGATGCGCGGGTGGCGGAAGTCCACGCCCGAGGGCCGGTAGGGCCTGGAGCCCGTGGCGATGACGAAGGCGTCCGCGGTGAGCAGCTCCACGGAGCCGCGCGGCTCCGTCACCTCCACCGTGTGCGCGTCCCGGAACCTCGCGCGGCCCGTCACCAGCTCCACGCGGTTGCGCTCGTAGAAGGTGGTGCGCAGCTGCACCTGCTTGGACACGACGGTGGTCGCCGCGCGCATCATGTCCTTGAGCGTGGTGTGCCGGGCCAGCTCCGCCCGCATCTCCGGGTGGTCCTGCTGCACGTCCAACAGCCGCTGGATGGCGTGGCGCAGGGCCTTGGAGGGGATGGTGGCGGTGTGGGTGCAGGCGCCGCCCACCAGGGCTCCCTGCTCCACGGTGCACACCTTGCGGCCGGACTTCACCGCCTTCATCGAGGCCCCTTCACCGCCGGGACCGGAGCCGAGGACCACCACGTCGAACCGCCGAGCGCTCATGGGTCCGGAGTGTTCCTCCAACCCCGGCCCCGAGGGAAGAAATCACCTCGGGGCCGGGCACTGCTTCACACATCAGGTTCGCGGGACGGCTTCAGTAGGAGGCCTTCAGCGTCAGTCCGGAGTAGTCCGAGTAGCCCTTGATCATCACGTGGTAGACGCCCGCCGTGGGGGCATTGATGAGGCACGACTCCGTGGCACCCGTGCCGGCGGAGCTGCAGGTGTACGCGTACTCCGAGGGCTGCGAACCCTCGCGGACGTAGAGGTCCGAGTCCCCCGTGCCGAAGTACGTCTGCACGAGCAGCGAGGTCCTCCCGGCCGGCACGTTGATGGTCCAGTAGCGGTACGACCCCTGCGCGCCCGACAGGCCCGTCACCGCGACGCCGTTCGTCAGCGTGCCCGTGCCCGGGTTGCCCGTGCCGCCGGTGACATAGGACCCGTGCAGGGCCGCGCCGGTGAGCGTCATGTACGAGTCCGCGTTGTACAGGCGCACGTGCCAGGTGCCCGCCGCGGGGTTGGTGACGGTGCACGTCTGGTTGTTGCCTCCGCCCGTGGTGGCCTTGCAGTCATAGGACGCCAGGGTGGGCGCGCTGCCTCGCTTCGCGTAGAGGTGGGCCATGCCACCGGAGCCGAGGTACGTGTAGAACGTGAGGCTCGCGGCCCCTGACGGGACCTCGAGCGTGTAGTCGCAGGAGAAGGTCCCGGGCGCCGCGCTTAGGCCGTAGGTGGTCGAGCCGTTGGTGATGGGGCTGGTGCTGGTACAGCCCGGCTGACCGGTCGTCAGGGTGTAGGTGCCCGTGATGGTCGCGCCGGAGAACGTGCTGTAGCCATACATGCGGGCGTAATAGGTCCCGGACGACGTCACGGTGAGGGCGCAGGTCTCCGAGTTGGAGCCACCGGCCGACTTGCAGTCGTTCGCCGCTTCCGTGGGAGTGCTTCCCCGGCGCACGTACAGGTCGCCGTCGCCGGTGCCTCCGCTGGTGGTGAACTCCACGCGGGTGGCCCCGGTGGGCACCGTGAGCTTGTACGTGCAGGACCAGGCGCCTGCCTCCTGGCCCACGCCGGACAAGGGCACGCCGTTGCTCAGCGTGCTGGTGCTGGTGCAGTCCACGGCCTCCGCCTGGAGCCGCCGCTCCGGCGGCGGGCCCTTCTCCTTCACCGGGGCCTGTTCAGCGGCCTCGGTCGGGTTCTCCAGCTCCGTCTCCGCGCCCTGCTCCATCTCCGCGCCACAGCCCGTCAGGGCACACGTCAGCCACACGGCGGCCAAAGACTTCAATCCAAGATGTCTCAAGATGTTCCTCGGTTTGTGAGAACGCTTTTCGCCAAGGGGGGCGGCGAAAGCCTGTCGTCCGACCGGCCTCGGACAGTACGCAAGCTACCAAGCGTGTCTGACATTCCGGGTGAGGGCGGCCCGCACGGAGCGCGCGGGCTTCTCAGCGCGGGAGAAAGAGGCTCTCGCCAAGGGCCAGGCGCTGGTGGGCCGCTCGCGCGTCCAGCTTGATGAGGACCTTCGGGTCCTCCTCCGCCTGCTCCTCCGCGGAGAGGGAATCCCATTCCTCCAGGTCCAGGACCTCGGGAACGACAAGCGCGCGCAGGTCGGGAGGATTCCGCGACTTGATGACCGTGCGGCCGTTCATCACGTAATGCGTGAGATGTTTCACGTGCAGCTCGGACGCATCTCCAAAGAGGGTGAGCCACGCGCCGGAGCCGGAGTCGACGAGCTCCGCCTCCACCACTCCCGCCGCGTACGTCACGCTGTCCATCGCGGTCGCGACGAGCGTCTCCTTCACGCGCAGCGTGCCGGTGCAGACGAAGGTGAAGCCCACGCCGACGAGGAGGTTGCGGCACGTGACGTCGCCGAACACGATGAGGATGCCCTCGTCATGCCCGGCGGCGTCCACCAGCACGTTGCCTTCGACGTCCAGGTTCCCCATCACCAGCGTGTAGGCGTTGGACGGCTGCCAGGACGCGGCGCCCGTCTCCTTCACCTCCGCGGGCTGGGCCCAGGGCTCCTCCAGGTCCAGGGTGAGCAGGTCCTCGACGAACTTGCGCAGCGCTTCGGGCGCGGACTGGAGCTGGGGCGGTGCGGTGGGCCTGGGCGGCATGGGCGGGCTTCCTTCCGGTGAGGGGTCCAGGACTCCTCCTGCCCGGGGGCGGAAGCCGGGGCAACCGCATTCGTCACTCGATGGTGGCGAGGGCCTCCACGCCGTGCTCCTGGCACCAGCGGCGGTATGTCTCCAGCCGCTCCGCGGGGCTCACGCTCCTGAGGACCTGGCCGTCCTCGCCCAGGTATTCGATGCCGCCCTTCACGGTGATGTGCAGGACGAGGGGCTCATCGCCCACGACCTGCCAGCTGTCGACGTTGCCGGGCGGCTCATAGACATACGTGCCCGGGCCAATCACCTCGCCGGTGTCGAGCAGCTTGCGGCGCCCGGAGATGTTGTAGGCGTGTGACTCGCCGACGTGGCGGTGCCGGGGGATGAGGGTGCCGGGCTCCAGGCGGAAGAGGTACATCCAGCCGCTGCCGTCGCGGAAGAAGCGCAGCGGCTTGAACGCGAGCCCGGGCCGGCCCATGGGGATCCACGGCATGCGTTCGGAGTCGACGGGGTGGGAGGCGTAGGTGGAATCGGTCATGGCGGAAGGATGGTCCGCCGCTGGCCCGGTGACAGGGCCAGGATTGACGAATTCCATTGGGCCAATCCGTGGGAGGATGCGGCATGGACTTCCATGTGGAGCTCCGGGGGCGCCGGGACCTGGCCGGGCAGATCTACCGGGGACTGCGCGCGGCCATCCTGGACGGGCGCCTGCGGCGCGGTGAGCGGTTGCCGCCCACCCGCGAGCTGGCCCTGCGCCTGGACGTGGCCCGCAACACCGTGGGCGTGGCGTATGAGTGGCTCACCGCGGAGGGACTCATCGCGGGGCGCACGCGGGCGGGGAGCTTCGTCCAGGGGGAGGTTTCCCGGCCGCGTGGCAGGGCAGGGCGGGAGGCCCAGGTGCCGCTGCGCGCGCGGGCCTTCTGGCGTGCGCTGCCGGACCTGCCCGCGCCGCTGGCCCCGGCCGCGTATGACTTTGGCGTGGGCAGTCCGGATGTCTCGGGCTTCCCCTTCGAGTCCTGGCGCCGGCTGGTGGCGCGCCAGCTGCGGGCCGCCACGGTGTCCGGAGGCTACGTGGACGCCGCCGGGCACCGGGGGCTGCGGGAGGCGGTGGCCCGGCACGTGGGCGTCTCGCGGGGCGTGCGCGCGGAGGTGGAGGACGTGTTCATCACCAATGGCGCGCAGCAGGCGTTGGACCTCGCGGGCCGGGTGCTCATCGAGCCGGGGGACTGCGTCGCCATGGAGGAGCCGGGCTATCCGCCCGCGCGGCAGGTGTTCCAGTCACTGGGGGCGCGCGTCGTGCCCGTACCGGTGGACGCGGAGGGGCTGGACGTGGCGGCGCTGCCGGACACCGCGCGGCTCGTCTACGTCACGCCGTCGCACCAGTTCCCGCTGGGCATGCCCATGTCGCCCGCGCGCCGGGTGGCGCTGCTGGAGTGGGCGAAGCGGCGGGACGCGGTGGTGATTGAAGACGACTACGACAGCGAGTTCCGCTTTGGCGGCCGGCCCCTGGAGACGTTGCATGGGATGGACCGCTCCGGGCGGGTGCTCTACGTGGGCTCGTTCTCGAAGGTGCTGGTCCCCATGCTGCGGATGGGGTTCCTCGTCGCGCCGCCGTCGCTCCAGCGGGAGCTGCGGTGGGCCCGGCGCGTGATGGACTGGCACAGTCCGGTGCCGGAGCAGGCCGCGCTCGCGCGGTTCATCGACAGCGGGCTGCTGGCGCGGCACATCCGCAAGATGCGGCGGGATTACGAGTCCCGGCACGAGCGCGTGGCGGAGGGGCTCTCACGCCACTGCGGCGACTGGCTCCAGGTGGTGCCCTCCGTGGCGGGCCTGCACCTGTGCGCGACGTTCCGGCGAGGGGGCGTGGCGTTGGAGCGGGAGACGGTGACGCGGGCCCGGGCCGCGGGGGTCGGGCTCATCACCCTGTCGCGCTACTTCATGGGAGCTCGCACCCGGCCAGGGCTGGTGCTGGGCTATGGCGGCATTCCCGCCGCGCGCATTCCGGAAGGAATGAAGCGGCTGGGCGCTTGCCTTTCAAAGGTGGCGGGACTGGCAAGGGATTGAGCAACGCCTGTCACTTCGACAGCTTCGTCGCGTGGCTCGCGGCGAGCTTCCACTGGCCATCGCGGTAGACCCAGGTGTCGGTGAACTGGAAGTCACCTTCGAACTGCGTCTTGCCGGAGTGGCCCTTGAGGGTGGTGATGCCGGTGACGACGGCGGCGTCGCCGTACAGGCGGATCTTCTGATGATGGTTGCGAAAGACCTCGTAGACGGGGTCCTTCTTCGCCACCTCCGCGAGGTTCTGCTCCAGGTCCGTCACCGTGCCCTTGGAGTCGGTAAGCGTGAAGTGCGTGTCCAGGCTCTTGCGCAGCGTGGCGACGTCGCCGGTCTCGAAGGCGCGGCAGAGCGCGGCTTCGACCTTGAGCAGCTCGCGCTCGTCCTGCGCGGGGTCTCGGGCTTCCGCGGCGCCCGTGGCGAGGGCGAGGACGGCGGTCAGCGTGGTCTGGAGATTCATCCGGGGCTCCGTGCGGAAGGTGGGAGCCGGCAGGCTACCGCGCTCGGACAGGGGCCGCGACGTGGACCAGTTGCTTACCCAGGTTGCGGCCCTCGAACAGGCCGCGCAGGGCGGACGGCGCCTGCTCCAGTCCCTCGGCGACGGTCTCAGTCAGGACGAGCTCGCCCCGGGCGGCCCAGGTGGACAGCTCGCGGAAGGCCTCGGGGAAACGCGGGACGTGGTCCAGGAAGATGAAGCCCTCCATGCGCGCCCGCTGGAAGGCCAGCTGCATGTAGTTGCGGGGCGTGGCGCCGTAGTCACGGTCTTTGTAGCCAGAGGAGACGGCGCCGCAGAGCACCACACGGGCGCGCACCGCCAGGTGATCCATCGCGGCCTCCAGCACGGGCCCGCCCACGTTGTCGAAGAAGACATCCACGCCCTGGGGCGCCAGCGCCTGGAGGCGCGTCCGGATGTCCTCGGACTTGTAGTCGATGCAGGCGTCGAACCGGGCGACGCGGGTGACCCACTCGGCCTTGTGTGGGCCGCCCGCGATGCCGATGACGCGGCAGCCCCGGAGCCTCGCCACCTGACCGGCGATGGAGCCCACGCTGCCCGCGGCGCCGGAGACCAGCACGGTCTCTCCCGGGGCCGCGCGGCCCACGTCCGTCATGCCAATCCACGCGGTCAGCCCGCTGGCGCCGTAGAGGTTCAGCATGGCCCTGGGGTCGATGCCATCCGGCACCTTGTTGAAGCCGAAGAGGCCCGCGTCACCGGCCAGCGCGTACTCCTGCCAGCCCGTCATGCCCGCCACCCAGTCGCCCACGGCGAGGTGCTCGGAGCGGGACGCGATGACCTGCCCGACGCCTGCCCCGCGCATGACCTCGCCGAGCTCGACGGGCCGGATGTAGGTCGCGTGGGGATTGAGCCACGTGCGCTGGGTGGGCTCGATGGCAAGCCAGACGACGCGCACCAGTGCTTCTCCGGGCCCTGGCGTCGGCACCGGCGACTGACGCCATTCGAAGCAGGTGTCGGAGACCTCGTCGTGGGGACGCGACTTCAGCACCCACTGGTGGTTCATGGCGTCTCCTTGGAGAAGGCGGGGCCGGCGAGCCTTCGGGCGCAGTCGCGGATGCCGTCCGGCCAGCTCCGGGTCCACTTGTTGAAGCGGGTGCGGTCGCCCGCGTAGAGCGCGCGGGCGGCCTCCTCGTAGCCCGGTGCATTGCCGGCCATCGTGGTCATGAAGCGGTCCGCGGCGGCCTGGGCGCGGCGGACACGGTCGGCGTCGCCGCTGTTCGCGCGCGCGGCCTCCACCAGCTTGCGCAAGGCCACGGACGCGCCGCCGGGTTGCTCGGACAGCCACTCCCAGTGGCGGGGCAGCAGCGTCACCTCGCGGGCCACCACGCCGAGCTTGGGGCGGCCGGGGCCTCGGGGCTCGGAGGACTCGGCCGCCGGGTCCGGCACGGGTTGGAGGCGGGCGAGCACCTCCGTCAGCGTGCCGCGCAGGTGGAAGTCCACCGTCCGGCCCGTGGCGTCGTCGAACAGGAGCAGCGATTCCTGCTCGCCCGCGTCGAGTGCGCCCTTGGCGGCGGTGACGACCTCGGCTGGCGTGCCGGAGGCGAGCAGGCGCTGGCCGGCGAAGGCGGTCCAGGTGGTGGAGGGTGAAGTCATGCCGGGGATATTACCCGGGTAGAAATGGGCGTCAATTCTACCCGGGTCATATGGGCGCATTGACCGGGATGGCGGACCGTGGGAGCAGGTCGGTCAGGAGGCGAGTCATGAAGGACGCGAACCGGATTCCCGTCATCGTGGGCGTGGGGCAGATCAACGACCGTCCGGAGGATCCGCTGCGGGGCCTGGACTCGCTGGGCTTGATGGAGGCCGCGCTGCGGGCGGCGGACGCGGATGCGGGCGGTGGCTGGCTCTCCCGGCTGGATTCGCTGGCGGTGGTGGATCAGCTCTCGTTCCGGCAGATGGGCCCGTTGCCCCTTGCCCTGGCGGAGCGCCTGGGCGCCCGGCCACGCCTCCATGAGCAGACGGTGGAGGCCAGTGGCGACAGTCCGGTGCGGCTGCTCCACGAGGCCGCCAACCGCGTTGCCTCCGGCGCGGTGGAGGTCGCGGCGGTCGTGGGCGGCGAGGCGCTGCGCACGGCGGCCCGGCGTGCGGCGCTGGCCGCGGGGGATGCACCCTCCGCGCACAACGCCGCCACCAGCATCGGTGTCCAGGCGCACGCGGCCTATCGCAAGCGCTACGGCCTCAACTCGCCGGTCGACGTCTATCCTTTGTATGAGAATGCCGGCCGCGCCGCGTATGGACAGACGCTGGCGGAGGCGCAGCGGGAGAGCGGCGAAATCTGGTCGCGGTTCTCGCAGGTCGCGGCGGGCAACCCGGGCGCGTGGATCCGCGAGCCCGCGTCCGTGCAGGACATCATCACGCCGTCACCGTCCAACCGGCCCATCGCGTTTCCGTACTGGAAGCGGATGGTGGCGAACAGCGCCGTCAACCAGGGCGCGGGGTTCCTCGTCACCAGCCTGGCGGCGGCGCTCGCGCGCGGCGTGCCGGAGGACCGCCTCGTGTACGTGGGACGGGGCGCGGCGGCGCATGAGCCGGAGGACTTCATGGCTCGCGATGGCTACGCGAGCTCACCGAGCATGGCCGTGTCGCTGCGCCGCACGCTGGAGCTGAATGGGCTGGGCGTCGATGCGCTCGACTTCGTGGAGCTCTACAGTTGCTTCCCCTGCGTGCCGAAGATGGCGCGCCGGGTGCTGGGCTGGCCGTTGGAGAAGCCCGCCACGGTGTTCGGGGGACTCACGTTCGGCGGTGGGCCCATCGCCAACTACATGGGCCACGCGGTGGTCAGCATGGTGCAGCGGCTGCGCGAAGAGGGACGCCATGGCCTGCTCTTCGGCAACGGCGGGTTCGCGACGTACAACCACGGCCTCGTGCTCACGCGCGAACCGCCGCCCGCTGGAACACTGCCCGAGGCCTTCGAGCATCAGGCGGAAGCCGACGCCGCGCGCGGTCCCATCCCTCCGTTCGTGGAGGACGCCACGGACCCCGGCCGTATCGAGACGTACACGGTGCTGTACGAACGCGACGGCAGCCCGAGGTTCGGCGTCATCGTCGGGCGAGGGGCCTCCGGTGAGCGCTTCCTCGCGAAGGTCCCCGCGCGGGACACCGCGGGCATCGACTTCCTCTGCGACGGGAAGGAGGAGCCCGTCGGCAGTGAAGGGCACGCCGTCGCCGGACCCGGCGAGGACATCCTCTGGCACCGGGCCTAGGCAGCCTATGGCTTACAGCCCAGCCATTCGAAGAACGCGGCATGGGCGGTGACGGCTTCAGGGGGGATGTTTCCGACGGAGCGCTGGAGGCAGTAATAGGACTTGAGCTGCTGGTCCGCTGCCTTCGTCCGCGCGCCCAGAAGCACTTCGAGCGGCTTCACCTTCAGCGTCTCGATCTCTTCCTTCTTCAGAGGCCGTACGCCCTGGACGCCGTGAGACGTAAGCCGGGTGTCCAGGCGGGTGAGCTCCAGCTTCTGGCCCTTCGCCGACCAGGTGACTCGGGCCCAGGTGGGGCCGACGAACTCCCCGTCCCGCAGGCGCATGGGGTTCATGCCCCTGGCGTACGCGTAGAAGGCAAACGTCGGCTCCACGAGGGGCCACGTCATGGGAAGCGGGTCGCTGAGGCGGGTGTTCCAGCTGATGAACCCGGCGTCGGCTGGATTCCCCCGCTGCGTATCCACGGACTCCTTCCAGGCTTTTTCGGTCGTGGTCTTGACGCTGGCGACGATGGCTACGGTGTCGAGGGGCGGGTGGTCCGGCGGGCTCATGCGTTGCCAGCGTACCCCAATCAATGAGCAGACTCAGGGCATGGGAGAAATGCGGCGCATGACGACCGACGCCACCTCGGATGCGTGCTTCCAGTTCGAGCGCGTCACCTTCGACGACGTGCCGATGCTGACGGACTGGCTGTCGCGCCCGCATGTGGCGCGGTGGTTCGGGGAGCCGCCCTCGCGGGAGGCATTGCGTCAGGAATTGGAGGAGGAGCAGGAGGCGGACGCGGTCTGGCGGTACGTGGCAAGGCTGGGCGGCCGGCCCGTGGCCTACATCCAGGCCTATGACGTCATGCGCGCGGATCCCGCGTGGTGGCGCGAGGAGCGGGACCCGGGGGCGCGCGGCATCGACCAGTACCTGGCGCACCCGGAGGACCTGGGACGGGGGCTGGGCACCCAACTGGTGGCGCAATTCGTGGCGAAGCTGTTCCTGGACCCCGCGGTGACGAAGGTTCAGACGGACCCCTCGCCGGACAACGCCCGCGCCATCCGGGCCTATGAGAAGGCGGGGTTCCAGCCGGTGCGGACGCTGGACACCCCGGATGGGCCCGCGCTGCTGATGGTGGTCCGACGCGGAGCGTGAGGCTCGAGGCAGGGAGCCCCTGTTCAAGGAGAGGCCGTGACGAGCCGCTACAGCGCGGGCACCGGCCAATCCCAGGGGTAGACGAGGTAGGCGGTGCCTCCGGAGCGCGAGAGCCACAGCGGCTCCAACTCCGAACGGTAGTAGGTGCGCCGCACGGCGGTGTCGCTGGCGGCCGCCGGGTCGTTCACCACGGGGTTGCCCACCGCGTCAAAGCCCGCGAGCACGATGAGGTGGCCAGCGGTGGAGGGGATGGGCGCGCCGGTCAGCTCACCCTTGCCCCACGCGACGCTGAGGATGACGGGCACTCCCGCCGAGAGCCACGGTTCCAACTGAGCGAAGCTCGTGAAGCGCGCCACGTGCGCCTGCAAGCCCTGGCCCGCCGCGTACGCGGTGTTGAAGGGCCAGTTGCCGTGACCGCCGTAATACCAGTCATGCACACCCGCGACAGCCGCACGCACGTTCGCCTCGCAGCCCCGCATGTCCGCCGTCCAGTACTGGAGCACCATCGCCGTGGACGTGGGGCTGCACCAGACTTCGCCGCCGTCCGGGTAGACCATCTGCGAGCACGGCGGCACCGCGAGTACCTGGTTCCAGCGGGCCGGGTTGCCTGCGGGCACGGTGGGCCGCGTCTCCGGTGAGGTGGAGGTGGTGAGCGTGCTGGCGTGCAGCACGGGCGTGACGACGCCGTTCGCGCTGAACAGCCGCGTTTTCACCTGCCACGCGGTCGCGGCGCTCTTCTTCGCGGTGACGATGAGCGTGTCGATGGAGACCCTCGCCACGGTGTCCGCCTGCGAGTCCGCCGAGTGGCGCTGCACCGTGGAGGTGTCCGAAGCCCAGACACCCAGGCTGAACCACTTCGTCCAGGCGCCGCCCACCTGCACGCGCACGAGCGTCTCCACCCAGGTGCCCGTGGGCGTGGTGGCCTCCCAGGAGGCGATGGCCTCACGGAAGCCGAACGCGCTGGAGACGATGGGGCTCGTGGCCTCGCCCTGGAAGAAGGAGCCGCCGTTGTAATAGGTGCCGCCGTAGTAGCCGCCCGGCCCGTAGGGGTCGGTGCCGGACCAGGACTGGCCCGGAAGCAGTTGGAGCGAGCCATCCGCCGCGCGGCCCACGCCGCTGAGCTGCCAGGTGAGGAAGTCACCCCGGCTCGCCGCCCAGCGGGTGGAGGCGCTCTGGCCCGCCGTGGCCACTGGGGGGGCGAGGGCGAGGGTGATGAGCAGCGCGAGTACGGCCGTCCTGGACTGCGTCATGGAGGCTCCCGGGGATGCGAGGGCGGACCACGACAGCAGCTCCCGCGGAGGATGCCCCCCTGCGGACCTGGACGAATGGACGGCATTGAACATCTCGAGAACCACTCTGCTTGGACCGCCAATGGGAAGGCTCTGCGCTAGTCCAGAGGCACGGACAACAGCTCCCGCCGACACGTCACATAGAGCGTCCGGTCGTGCACCAGCAGGCCGCCCAGGTCGGCGTGGCCGACGTCGTGCACGGCGAGGCACTCGGTGGAGTCGAGCGACCAGACGCGCACGGTGCCATCGGAACTCCCGGTGCAGAGCAGCCCGCGCGAGGGCTCCACCGCGACGAAGTCCACCCCGTCCGCATGGCCCTGCCATTGCCGCACGACGCGTCCGGTGCTGCTGTGGAACATGCGGGCCACGAAGTCCCAGGACCCGCAGAGGAGGTGCTCTCCGTCGGGGTGCCAGGCCAGCGCCCGGAGGGTGTTCGACGGGCGGTTCCACCCGATGCCGAGCTGTTCCTTTCGCTCGGCGCCGAGGGGCTCATGGCGCGCGGCGGCCATGCGCAGGTGGAAGCGGGCGCGGACGTTGAGCGTAAGGGCTTCGAGCAGGTGCACGGCGCCGTTGCTTCCGCCCACGGCGACGAGGCCCCGGGCGGGGGCATGCGCGAGCGCGTAGAGCGGTCCGGTCTCCAGCGTGCGCAGGTTCTCGCCCGTCCATGCGTCCCACAGCCGCGCGCTGCTGTCGGCGCTGATGGAGACGACGCGGTCCTCGCTGACGACCGCTGCGGCCTGGACCTCCTCTCCGTGGCCCTCGAAGGTCTGCACGCGTCGCCAGTCCTTGGAGTCCCAGACGGCCAGGCCGCGGATCTTGTACGCCTCGAGCACGCGGCCCAGCTCGGCTTCACCCGCCAGCCGGAACCAGGGCTCTCCATTCCGACAGATGGCGCCCGTCTTCAGGACCCGCGTGCACTCACCGGTCGCCAGACTCCAGAGGAAGATGCGCCCGCGCCCGTTCGCGGCGATGTGACGCCCGTCGGGCCACAGCATCGGCGCCCCGAGCGGATCTCCGTCGGTTTCACCCGCATCGAGCCACTGGGGGTACCGGCGCCACATCGCTTCAGTCTAGGAGCTGTCCCTGAGCTCCGGTCCGAAAATTCAACCTGCCGGATCGCCCCTCGGGGTTGGACCCGGCTTTGGGGGTATCAGTTGGAATGAAGCCCGTCATCCATCCGGTCCCAGCCGCCTTGCGTCAGCTCGCGCTCCCCACCACGTCGTCCTTGGCCATGCTCTTGACGATGGCATCCGCGAGACCCGGGACCTCCTTCTGGATGTCCGAGGACTCGTAGGTCTTGGTGTTCGTGCTCCACAGCAGCTGTCCGTTCTCGCCTCGGGCGTCGAAGAGGCTGACCTGCATCTTCGCCTCCTCCGTCACGGAGTAGTCCATTGGACCGTAGGCGCCGAAGTAGCCGTAGTAGGACATGCCGGGATAGGCGTTGACGTCTTGATCGACTCCCGCGAAGCGAGCCACCAGGATGCCGTCGTACCCCTTTCCCTCGATGGCATTCCGGATCGTGTCCTTGTCGGGCTTCGCTCCCGCAGGGAGGACGTCGGAACTCTTGACGGCCTGGACGCCCTCCTGCGACAGCTTTGTCGACAGCTCCTGCTCAAGCTGCTGTCGGGTGGCTTCGCTCGGCACCATCGCCACGACGACGACCTTCTTGAGAGGGGGGTGCTGGGCGAGCGCCGGGCTCTTCCAGGTCTTGCCTACGCTCGTCGAGGCGCAGCCCGCGGCGAGCAGCATCATTCCGACAAGCAGGGTGAATCCGAAGTGGGTACCGCGTCCTGTTCTCATGGCTTTGTCTCCCAGGGGCTGAGTGCCCTTCATGGAAGAGGCTGAGGACATGGCCGCCCTGGGACAAGACCTCGCGGTGGGAGGAAGCGGCCCCCCGTGTTCCGCGCTTGCCTCCGGATATGCCCGCGTCACACCCGCTTAGGGGCCGGGGTGACCTGCGGTACACCGTCACCCGGCTTGCCTCAGGGGCCCCTGCGGATGAGGGGCATCCTGCGCCGCGGAAGAGGGGACATGGATCGCATCGAGGCGATGAAGGTGTTTGTCGCGGCGCTCGACGAGGGCAGCCTGGCGGGCGCTGGCCGCCGGCTCGCGCGCTCGCCGGCCGCCGTGAGCCGTGCCATCGCGTTGCTGGAGCAACACATCGGCGCCGAGCTGCTGCACCGCACCACCCGCACGCTCAAGCTCAGCGAGGCAGGTGAGCGCTATGCGTCCGCGTGTCGCCGCATCCTGGCGGATTTGGAGGAGGCCGAGCTGAGCGCCGCGGGCGAGCGTGTCGCTCCGAGGGGGACGCTCACGATCAGCGCACCACCCATCAGCGGCGAGGAGATCCTGCGGCCCATCCTCGACGCCTACCTGGAGGCCTACCCCGAGGTCTCGGTGAACCTCGTCCTGCTCGACCGGTACGCCAGCCTCGTCGAGGAAGGCATCGATGTCGCGCTGCGCGTCGCCGAGCTGCCCGACTCCTCCCTCGTCGCCGTCCGTGTCGGGGGCGACGTGAAGCGGGTCGTCGTGGCATCGCCGCGCTACCTCGACGGGCATCCGCCCATCCTCGAGCCGGCGGACCTGGGCAAGCACCGGATCATCACCACGACGCACTTCGGGCACGATGCGTGGGTGTTTCCGCCAGCCGCCGGAAGCGCCGTCTCCCGTTCCGTGCACTTCAAGCCGCGGCTCGTGGTCAACAGCGTGCGGGCCGCGCTCGCGTCCGCGGTGGACGGCCACGGCGTGACCCGGCTCTACACGTACCATGTGGCGGAGCGCGTCCAGGATGGCTCGCTGAAGGTCCTCCTGCGCAACGCCGAGCCGTCAGCCCTCCCCGTACACCTCCTCACTCCGCAGGGGCGCATCTCGGTGCCCAAGGTCCGCGCCTTCATGGACTTCGCTGTGCCACGCCTGCGCGCCGAGTTCTCGAGGCTCTCCGTGCAGGCCCAGGCCTTCCAGGGCTGACGGGAAGGGCACCCCGGGCAGGGGCCCCCTTGGGTGCACAGGGGATGGAGACCGCCGGGGCCTTGGCGGTCTCCGTGCGGCTTCACGATGTGCCCGCGGCGCGCCGCTTGCGGAACTCGAGCGCCGGCAAGCCGCCCCAGCCCCAGTCCTCCAGCTCGACCTCCTGGATGACCACGTAGGTCGAGTCGAGGGGCTTGTTCAGCACGTCGAGCAGGAGCTGGCTGGTGCCTGCAATCAGGCGGGCCTTCTCCTCGGGCGTGACGGAGTCCCGGCCGGGGCCGGAGCCCTCACGGGTGATCTGGATGGTGACAATGGGCATGGCAGGCTCCCTTAGCGACCGGCGTTCTGCCCGCCATCGACGTAGAGGATCTCTCCCGTCGCGTAGCTGGCACCCTCGAGGTAGAGCACCGCATCCGTGACGTCGCTGACCTCGCCCATGCGCTTCGAGGGGTTCAAGGTGGCGAGGAACGCGTGGGACTCCGGCGCGTGGATGGGTGTCTTGATGAAGCCCGGGGCGACTGCGTTGACGCGGATACCCCTCCCGGCGAACTCGACCGCGAGCTCGCGGGTCACTGAGCTGATGCCGCCCTTGGTGAGGTTCGCGAGCCCCGTCGGAACGCCCGCGATGGCCTGGTTCACGAAGGGCGTGGTGATGCTGATGATGTGGCCGGAGCCCTGCTTCACCATCTGCACGAGGGCGCGCTGCGTGAGGTGGAAGAAGCCACCGAGGTTGGTCTTGAGCATCGCGGTGAAGTCGTCAGCCGTGTAGTCCGTGAACGGCTTCGCGATGAAGATGCCGGCGTTGTTGACCAGCGTGTCGATGCGCCCGAAGCGCGCAATGGCCTCGTTGACCACGCGCTCGGCGGTAGAGGCATCGCCGATGTCGCCCGCGACGGCGAGCACTTCCGGGTCGCTGCCCTGCTTGATGGAGCGGGAGGTCGCGACGACGCGGTAGCCGCGACCCCGGTATGCCTCGACGAGCCCGGCCCCGATGCCCT
Source organism: Corallococcus sp. M7 (assembly GCF_054512695.1). Taxonomy (NCBI): domain Bacteria; kingdom Pseudomonadati; phylum Myxococcota; class Myxococcia; order Myxococcales; family Myxococcaceae; genus Corallococcus; species Corallococcus sp. M7. The sequence continues at coordinate 8,405,696 of NZ_CM137252.1, read as the reverse complement.
GCGACGCGCCCGTGATGATGGCGACCTTCTGATGGGAGTTCATGATCTTTCCCTCGTTGCTACGGCGAGCCGAAGTGCCGCCGTCGGCCCTGGTATGGGCGTCGAGGAGAGATTTATGAGGCGGCGTCCGCTGACTGAATCCCCACCGCCCGGCAGGGACTCTTCCGCCGCGTGGAAGAATCCCGGTGCGCGGTCCGATGCGGCGAATCTCCGCCTACCCCTGGCGCAGGGCGTCGGAGGTGGAGGACCCGCAGCCGGTCGAGGCCGGACGGGAAGCCCGTCGCGGGGACCTCTTTACGGTCCGAGCCGACCTGATGGGCGCTGAAGGAGCGGTGTGGAAGACGCGGGCTGCCCTGTTGCTTGCAGTCCCGCCAGGAGCGGCCACGGCCCCAATGTCTGGCTTACCCGTTGCTCATGTCCTCCCCTCGTGGTCCCAGAGGGAGAGTCAGCGTGAGACGGATGACAGTCGCAGGGATGTGTTTGGGAATAGGTGTGGCGCTCGCGACCCTGAGCGGGTGCGGAGCACCCCTGACAGGGGAAGAAGATTTACATCCGCCAGGGGCGGAGACCGTCGGCACGGAGCGCGCGGCGCTCACGACGCGGACGGTCGTCCTGACGCCCACGGAGGACGCGCATGTGGAGGCCGCGTCCCCGAACGCGAGCTTCGGCGCTTCCTCCACCCTGAAGGTCTCGCGAACCCCCGAGGCGCTGACGTACCTGCGCTTCTCCGGGGCCGAGCTCCCCGTTCCCGGGACGGTGACGTCCGCGAGGCTGCGCCTGTTCGCGATGAACAACGCGGCCCAGGGCGTCGCCGTGCACGACTCGCCGGGCGTGCACATCTGGGACGAAAGCGTGACGTGGAACACCCGGCCGTACTGGAGCGACGCCTGGCTCACCTCGAGCGAGGGGCCCGTGAGGAGCGGGACCTGGGTGGAGCTCGACGTGTCGGGCATCTACATCCCCAGCCGCTACTACAGCGTCGACCTCCTCCTCTCCGCGAAGGGCACGGACAGCCTCACGTTCGGGTCGAGCGAGTCCTTCGAGTACAAGCCGCAGCTCGTCCTCACCGTGGAGTCCGCCGCGGACAACCCGCCGCCGCCGCCCGCGCCGCTCACGCTCTCCGGCGCGCCGGTGCTCTTCGCCGCGAGCGCCGACACGTTCGCCGACGCGGAGAGCCCGGGCACGGCCCAGGGCAGCGCCACGACGTTCAAGGTGGACAGCGCCCCCATGCAGGAGGCCTACCTGCGCTTCCCGGTGCAGGGGCTGACGGAGGCCGTGCAGCGCGCGGTGCTGCGCCTGTACGTGAGCTCGGGGTCGGATGACGGCCCGGCCGTGTACGCGCTGACGGGGCTGCCGTGGAGCGAGGCCAGCGTCACGTGGAGCTCGCGGCCTGCCCGCACGGGCAGCCTGGTGGAGGACGCGCAGGGGCTCGCGACGGGGAGCTGGGTGGACTACGACGTGACGGACCTGGTGCGGGGCAACGGGGACGTGACGTTCGGGCTGTACCCGACCTCCAGTGACGGCGTGACGTTCTTCTCGCGAGAGAGCGCGGATGTGTCGCTGCGTCCCCGGCTGCTCGTCTGGACGGGCGCGGCGAAGACAGCCCCGGCGGACGCGTGCCTGACCCGCTCGGAGTACGTCGAGGTCCCCGTCAGCGCGCTGCACGACACCTACGCCGCGGCGGATGCGCCGGACTCGAAGTTCCAGCACCACGCCTCGCTGCGGGTGGACGCGGATCCCCGCGCGGAGGCCTTCCTCCGCTTTGATGTCCAGTTGCGGCAGGAGCGCATCCAGCGGGTCGCGCTGCGCCTGTATGCCATTGACGGCACGGGCAACGGGCCCCGGCTCTATCGGGCGTCTCCGTTCGACGGGGCGACAACGGACTGGAACCACCGCCCGGCGCCCGTGGGCGAGCCGCTGGTGGACCTGGGGGCCGTCGCGCGGGATGCGTGGGTGGAGCTGGACGTGACGAACACCGTGACGGCCTCCGGGACGTATGCGTTCGCGCTGCTGCCGGACAGCACCAACAGCGTGGGCTTCGTCTCCACGGACGCGGAAGCGCGCCACATCATCGGGGGCGCGCCCCGGCTGGTCATCACGTATGAGAGCAACCCGTTCTGCTCGTACCGGGGCACGCAGCCGTCGGGGACCACGGCCTGGGTGCGCCAGGTGGGAGGGGCGCAGGCGGAGGCTCCTCGTCACGTGGCGCCCGCGCCGGATGGCGGGTTCGCGGTCGTCACCCGGCTCTACGACACGGGGACCCCGCCCGTCCTGTCGGGTCACACCGTCACCCTGCACCGGGCGGATGGCGCCGTCGCGTGGACGCGCTCCTTCCCGCAGGCAGGGGTGCGGTTGGAGAAGGTGGTGGTGACCACGGTGGGCAACGTGCTGGTCGCTGGCAGCTACGACGGGGCACCGGACCTGGGCAAGGGGCCGCTGCCCCAGGGCTCCGGCATGGTGGTGATGAAGCTCACGCCTGACGGCACGGTGGACTGGACGCGCGGCTTCCGGGCCTGGTTCGGTGACCCGAGCGACCCGGAGGACTACTACGACAACCCGATGGAGGTGCTCGACCTGGCCACGGATGCGCACGGCAGCGCGGTGCTCGTCGGCACGTTCTGGGGCTACACGGACTTCGGCGACGGGCCGCTGTATTCGGGCAAGCCGTTCCCGTACGACGACACGTACCCGAACTCCTACGTGCTGAAGCTCCAGTGGGACGGCGCGCACCTCTGGTCGCGCGTGCTGGCTGGGACGTCCCTGGTGGGCACGCGGGCGAACAGCGTCGCCGTGGACGCCAGCGAGGGCGTCATCGTGGGCGGCCAGGCGGGCAGCGACACCGACTTCGGTGGCGGCACTGTCGCGGAGCGCGGAGGCTTCGTCGCCCGGTATGGTGTGGGGGGCGACTTCGGCTGGGCGCGGGTGATGAGCGCGCGCTTCAGCGAGGTGGTTTCCGTGGGCGTGCTGCCCGACCAGCGCATCGCCTTCACGGGGAACTTCAACGGGTACCTGTCGTTCGCCGGCCAGGACTACGTCAGCCGCGAGCCGGAGGAATACGAGGGTGCCCGGGATGCGCTCGTGGGCGTGCTCACCGCGGCGGGTGGGGACGTGGGCTTACGGCAGTTCGCGCACTTCGGGTTCACGGACATGGTGGTGGACGGGGCCGGGAACATCGTGACGACCCAGGACGGCGCGGGGGACCTCGTCGGGCTGGGCGACGTCGGTTGGCGCCAGGACGAACTGCCCCGGCCCACGCTGGCGGCCTTCGGTCCGGGGCTGGAGTCCCGGTGGGTCCGCGTGCTGGGGCTCACGTCCGTGCATGAGCTCCACCTCGCGTCCTCCCCGGACGGCGTCGTGGTGGCGGGCAACCTGAAGGAGGCGCTCGAGATGGACGGCACCTGGTACACGCCACGGTCCCGGCGCTCCGACGTGTTGCTGTTCAAGCTGCGCAAGTAGGCCGCCGTGCCTCGGGGCTCCCGCATCCAAGCGGGGGCCCCGGCGCGAGGACCGCCCAGGCAGCGCGCGCTTGTACTGCCGTTGCGTGCCATCCAGCCGCGTGCTGGAAACCGAGTCACATGGTCAAGAAAAGAGCTGCTCGTCACCCTGGGCGCGAGCGTAGGACGGGCATGAAGTCCTCAACCGAGCCCACCCCCGGCTCCCAATAAAAAGGGTGCCGTGCGGGTGACACTTTCGGGGGACAGGGGTATTTCGTCATCCCGAGAAGGGGGACCCCCATGCTTCCTGAATCCGGGCTGAGCCATTTCACGGCCGTGGTGCTGACGACCGTCGCGACCCTGGCCTCCGCGGCCGGGGAGCCGCCACCCTCGCGGCAGTCCGCCTTCTTCCTGACCCGCAGCGAGAACCGGAACCAGGTCCACTACGCCCTGCGCCTGGACGAGGCCTGCCGCCCCGTGGGGCCGCGTCCCGTGCAGGTTTACTGGCGGATGTTGGAGCGCGGGCCTTCGGAGACGGAGGAGCTGCTGGGCGTCGAGCAGCCCGTGTATGGGCTGGAGGACTCGCAGCAGGTCGAATCCACCGAGGAGGGGGGGCGGGTGCGGGTGAGCCTGCGGGCCTTCCCCTCGCGCCCCATCGACATCACCACCGCGCGGGTCGACGGCAAATGCCAGGTCCAGGCGTGGACGAAGATGGGCAACAACGTCGCCCGGCTGGAGCACGTCTTCGTGAAGACGTCCTGGCCCTTCTCGGTCGACTTCGTGCGGCTGGATGGGGTGGGACCGGATGGGAAGCCGGTCCATGAGCTGATCCGCCAGTGAAGTAGGACTCCCTGCGCTTCCTGTCCTATCGTCAGCGAATGACTCTCCTGGTGCAGTGTGAGTTTCGGGTGCTGCGGTCTGACAATGAGCCGGAGTTCATCCGGTTGGCCCGGGCGTTGGCTACCGCCGCCGCGGATGAGCCGGGAACGTTGCGTTATCAGTGGTTTGTCACACAGCGGCCGGGGCACTACTCGATCCTCGAGGAGTACGTCGACGCTGACGCGGCCGAGACACACAACGGAAATGTGGGAGCACTGCTCGTCGAGCTCTTTTCCGTGGCCGAGCTGGTCGCGGTGTCGTTCTACGGCGAACTCAACAAGTACCTGCGGGACTGGAGCGCTGGCCGGGACGGTGTCTCGATCAATGTCCCGTTGTGACTCCAGCCTTCGGGTTGTGAGTTCAGAGACTGGGTGCTCGATCCGAAGTCCAGATGGTGCGAGCCCATGGGCGGACGCGAGCGGGCGGTGAACCTGCCGCACGCATCGACCGCTGAATGAGGGCATCGCGGCGTTTTTCGCGTGCTAGAGGTCCGGGCGAAAGTCATTGCCTGAGGAGCCCTCGCATGACCTCCACGCCCCCTTCCTCCCGCGTCACTGGAACCGAATACGAACGACTGCTCGCGAGCCTGCGGCGCAAGAGCCCCTGGGCGCTGGCAGGCCGGAACACGGCGGTGGCGCGGGAGGCTCTGGCGCGCGTCCCGGACTCCCGGGTCGACCACGGTCCATGGCGCTCGGTGGTGGATGTCATCGCAGAGCAATGCCGGCTGCACGCGGACCGCGTGGCGCTCTCTGACGGGACCACGGAAACAACCTATGCGCGACTGGACGCGCGCACCCGTGCCCTGGCCTCGAACCTGCGGGCCCGCGGTATCGGACGGGGTGACGTGGTCACGCTCGTGTTGGACCGGGGCCCCGCCTTCGTTGAGCTCGCGCTCGCGGTCTGGAGGGTGGGCGCGGCCTACCTTCCTCTGTCGCCAGCGCATCCGCGGGCCTGGCGGGAGGACATCGTTCGCAGGGTGGGGGCGGCGCTCGTGGCCGGCTTCTCGCCGGACAGCGCGGTGCCAGGGGTTCCCTTCCTGGATGCGGGGGCCGAAGCGGGCTCCGCTCCGTCGCACGAGGACGACGCGGTGCTCGTTCCGGAGGACCTCGCGTACATCATCTGCACGTCCGGTTCGACGGGGGAGCCCAAGCTGGTGATGAGCGAGCATCGCGGGGTCGCCAACCTCCTGCACGCCCAGCGGGACTTCCTGGGCGCGTTGGGGCCGGACACTCGCGCGCTCCAGTACTTCCACCCTTCGTTCGACGCGTCCCTGTTCGACGTCCTGCTGGCGCTGCCCAACGGCGGGCGGCTGGAGACCCTGGATGCGGCACGGCTCTCCGGCGAGCCGCTGGCCCAATTGCTGGTGGCCCGGCGCATCACCCACGCGGTGCTGCCCGCGACGGTGCTGCGCACGCTGCGGCCGGGGGGCTTCCCCGACCTCCAGATGCTGATGAGCGTTGGGGACGTGTGCCTGCCGGAGACCGTCCGGCAGTGGGGCACGCAGCACCACTTCATCAACGGCTATGGCCCCACGGAGGTGACGGTGGCCAGCACGCTCCAGGCCGTGCGCTCCGTGGACGGCGAGCGCGTGCCCATTGGCCGCCCCATCTCGAACTACCACGTGGTCCTGCTCGATGAGCACCTGCGCCCCGTCCCCGATGGAGCCCCGGGGGAGCTGTGCTTCGGAGGCGCCGGGGTCGGACGCGGTTACCTGGGCCTGCCGGGCCTCACCTCCGAGCGGTTCATTCCGGATGCGTTCGGCCCGCATCCGGGAGGACGGCTGTATCGCAGCGGAGACCTGGGCCGGTGGCTGCCGGACGGCACGCTGGAGTTCCTGGGCCGCCGCGACGACCAGGTGAAGATCCGCGGCGCGCGAATCGAGCTGGGCCAGGTGGAGGCGGCCCTGGCCGCGCTGCCGGGCGTGCGGGACGCGGTGGCGCTCGTCGATGGCACGGGGGAGCGTCTGCTGGGCTACGTGATGCCGGTCGCCAACGCGGTGCTGTCGGGCGACGCGGTGCGCGCGGAGCTGCGCCGCCGGCTGCCCGGCTATCTGGTGCCGGACGTGGTGGTGGTGGTGGACGCGTGGCCGCTGAACACGAGCGGCAAGGTGGACCGGGCCCGGCTGCCCCGTCCCCAGCGGCGGGAGCGGACCGGCTACCAGCCGCCGGAGTCCCCCGAGGAAGAGGCCCTGGCGGCCATCGCGGCGGCGCTGCTCGGGATGGAGCGGGTGGGGCGGCATGACGACCTGTTCGAGCTGGGCGGGCACTCGCTGTTCGCGACCCAGCTCGTCGCCCGGGTGCGCCGCGTCCTGGGGGCTCAGTTGGAGTTGAGCGCGGTGCTCCAGTCGCCCACGGTCGCCCAGCTTGCGGCCGGCTTGAAGCAGGGGCAGGGTGGGGTGGACCTGGGGCCTCGCGGAGGCGAGGCGGGCGCCGCCATCGCTCCGTCGTTTGGCCAGGAGCGTGTGTGGTTGATGCACAAGCTCAACCCGGACGCGCGGGCCTACCACACGCAGGCCGTCTTCCGGCTGGCGGGGGCCCTGGACCTCGACGCGCTGCACGCGAGTCTCACGGACATCGTCCGTCGTCACGACGTGATGCGCACCCGCTTCCCGGAGGTGGATGGAGAGCTGCGCTGCGAGCTGGAGCCGCCCTGGGAGGTGGAGGTGCCGCTCCAGGACTTCAGCGGCGTGGGCGAGGATGTGCTGGACGCCCGGGTGGGCGAGGCGGTTCGGGAGGCGGTCCAGACGCACTTCGTGCTGGCGGAGGGCAGGCCGTTCCGCTGGCGGCTGCTGAAGGTCGGCGCGGAGGAGCACCTCCTCGTGCACGTCGAGCACCACGTCGTGCATGACGGCTGGTCGTTCAACGTCTTCGTCCGCGAGCTGATCAACGGCTACTCCGACCATGTGCGCTACGGACAGTCGCGCCGCCCTCCGCTGGCCGTGCAGTACTACGACTACTCGCGCTGGCAGCGGGAGTGGGTGGGCACGGAGGCCGCGAACGCGCAGCGCCGCTTCTGGCGCCAGTCCCTGGAGGGCGCGGAGACGCAGCTCCAGCTCCCGCGCCGCGCGTTGTCCGGGAGCCGGCGCTTCCGTGGGGTGGCGCCCCGGATGGAGCTGGACGCGGAGCTCGCGCGCCGATTGCAGGACCTGGCGGACCGCAACCACACGTCCCTCTTCAACACGCTCCTCGCGGCGTTCTTCGTCCTGTTGCACCGCTACACCGGCTCGCGGGACATCCTCGTCGGGACCGCGGTCGCGAACCGGCGCTGGCAGGACACGGAGAGCCTGCTGGGCATGTTCGTCAACACGGTGGTGCTGCGAGGCCGGCTGCACGAGGACCCCTCCTTCACGGAGTTCCTGGCGCGGGTGCGGCGCAACACGCTGGAGGTCTTCGACCACCAGGAGCTGCCGTACGAGCACATCTTCGCGGAGTCACCCGCGCGGCTTCAGGGCGGGCTCAACCCGTTGATCCAGACGATGTTCAACTTCCATGACTCGTCGGTGGGCTCGCTCGACGCGTCCCCGCTCGACGTCACCATCGTCGAGGGCCTGAGCAACGGCTCCGCCAAGTTCGAGCTGTCCGTCGTCGCGGTGCCCCTCTACGCCGAACCGGGACACATCAGCCGGTTCGCCGGGGACCTGGTGAGCATCCCCCGCTCCGACGGCCCCGTGCGCTCCAGTCCCCGGGCCTCCCTGAGCGGCATCCTGCTCTCGTGGGAGTTCGACTCCGACCTCTTCGACGACTTCTTCGTCACAGGCATGCTGTCCGCGTACCAGCAGTTGCTGCGCTCCATCACCGCCGCGCCGGACACCCGCGTGTCCCGGCTGGCCTTGATGAACGAAGCACAGCAGCGCGCGCTCGTCAGCGTGGGCGCCAGGACGGAGGCTCCCACGTACCGGGTGCATGAGCTGCTGGCCCACTGGACCCGGCTTACGCCCGACGCTCCGGCGGTGAAGGCGGGGGCTTCCGTGCTGACGTACGCAGCACTGACGCGCCGGGCGGAGACCCTGGCGCACCACCTGCGAGACCTGGGCGTGGGCCAGGGGGCGCTGGTGGCGGTGTGCATCCACCGCTCGGCGGAGCTGGTCGTGGCCCAGCTGGGGAGCCTGATGGCGGGGGCTGCCTTCCTCTCGCTGGATCCGAAGGCGCCACCGGCGTACCTGGAGTCGCTCGTCCGGGATGCCGGGGCCCACGCCCTGGTCACCACGGCGGCGCTGTCGGACCGGCTCACCCGCCTTCCCACCGTCGTGCTGGACGACCTTCCCGCGAAGTCCGGTCCGCCGCTGCCCTCGGGAAGTCCGTCGGACCTGGCCTACGTCCTCTACACCTCCGGCTCGACCGGCAAGCCCAAGGGCGTTCAAATCGAACACCGCTCGGTCGTGTCGCTCATGTACCGGACGGCCCTGGCCGAGGACCTGGGCCCGGGCAAGACGATGCTGGCGATGGCGTCGGTCTCCTTCGATGTCTCGGTGCTGGAGGTCTGGGGGGCGCTGTTGAACGGCGCGGCGGTCCACTTCCTGCCGCCGGTCTGGGACGTGCCCACGCTGGCCCGGTGCCTCATCGAGGAGCGCATCACGCATGCGGTGATTCCCCCCGTGGTGTTGCCGCGTCTGGCGGCGGAGGCCCCCGAGTCCTTCGCCGCCCTGGACCGGGTGATCGCGGGCGGGGAGGCCTTTCCCCCGGAGGCGTTCCGCATGCTTCAGCGCGCGGGCTTCACGAAGCTGACGAACGCCTACGGCCCCACGGAGGCCACCGTCATGGCCACTGCCTACAAGCTCGACGAAGGGCATGACCCCGAGGCCACGAACGTGCCCATCGGCCGGGCGCTGCTCAATGCCCACGTCGTCGTGCTCGACGCGGCAGGGCAGGTGGCGCCGCCGGGCGCCGTGGGGGAGATCTGCATCGGAGGGGACGGACTGGCGCGGGGGTACCGGGGCAGGCCGGAGCTCACCGCGGAGCGGTTCGTGCCGGATCCGCTCGCGGCGCATCCGGGCGGGCGGCTCTACCGCAGCGGAGACCTGGGCCGGTGGCTTCCGGGGGGCATCATCGAGTTCCTGGGCCGCCGCGATGAGCAGGTGAAGGTCCGGGGCTTCCGGGTGGAGCTGGCGGAGGTGCGCGCGGCCCTGGCGGAACATCCCGGCGTGGCGGACACCCTCGCGCTCATCGACTCGCGCGCGGAGGAGCCCCGCCTCGTGGGCTATGTGGTGGCCGAGCCGGGAGTCGCGGTGGCCGCGCAGGCCGTGCGCGAGGACCTGGCGCGCAGGCTGCCGGGACACCTGGTGCCCTCGGAGGTCGTGGTCCTGGAGGCGTGGCCGTTGACCCCGCACGGAAAGGTGGACCGCTCCCGGCTGCCCACCACGACCTCACGGAGTCCGGAAGCGCCCTTCACGGCGCCCAGGACCGAGACCGAGGTCCGCATCGCGGCGGTGGTCGCGGAGCTGCTGGGTGTCATCCGGGTGGATGTCCACGAGAGCCTGCTCGCGCTGGGCATGCACTCATTGCAGGCGATGCGGCTGGCCTCGCGGCTGGGGCGGATGATGGGGCGCGAGGTCGGGCTCGCGACCATCCTCATGGGACCCACCGTCGCGCAACTGGCCGCCGCGCTCACCGTGGCGCCGGCCGCACCCACCACGATCAAGCGATTGCCGCGCGCATGACGACCGCGTTCCCGATGTCCTTCGCCCAGCAGCGGCTGTGCTTCCTTCACCGGATGGACCCCACCGGCGCGGCCCACGCCACGGTCCGCTGCCACCGTGTGGCGGGGCCGCTGGACCTGCGAGCCCTGCGGGAGGCCCTGGACGTGCTGGTGGCCCGGCACGAACCGCTGCGGACCGTCTTCCCGCTGGGGACGCAGCAGCACCTCGCGCCGCATGGACAGGCACCTCTCCAGGTCGTGGACGTGGCGACCGAAGCCGAGGCCCTGCGCCATGCGCAAGCCGAGGCGGCCCGTCCATTCGACGTGGAGCGCGGACCGCTGCTGCGGCTCACGGTGCTCCGGCTGGAGCCCCGGACGCACTTCCTGGTCTTCGCGCTGCACCTGCTCGTGGCGGACGGCGGGTCGCTTCAGGTCTTCTCCGAGGACCTGGCCCTCGTGTACCGCGCGGCGGTCCTGGGCGAACCCACGGGCCTGACCGAGCTGCCCGTGCAGTACGTGGACTGGTCCGCCTGGCAGCGCGAACAGCTCACCGCTTCACGGCGCGAGTCCCTGTCGCGCTGGTGGCGCGAGCGGCTGTCCGGCGTTCCCTTGTTCCTGGACCTGGTCGCCCCGCGTCCCGCGCTGGGCCAGGGCCGTCGTGCGCATCGCGTGCTGCCCGCCGCCCTTGTCCGGTCCGTGCACGCCCTGGCGAGCGCTGAACGTCAGACGGTGTTCACGGTGCTGGCTGCCGCGTGCGGCCTCGTGCTCGGTCAGCGTGCGGGACGTGAGCGGGTGTTGCTGGGGCTGGCCGTGGCCAACCGGGACCTGCCCGAGGTCGAGCGCGTGCTCGGGTTCTTCGTCAACACCGTCGTGCTGGACGTGGACCTGCGCGGCGACCCCGACTTCCGCCAGCTGCTCACGAGGGTGGCCGCTTCCACGGCGGACGCGTACGCCCACAAGGACCTGCCCTTCGAGCAGCTCGTGGCGGACCTGTCGCCTCCCAGGGACCCCACGCGGTCTCCCGTGGTCCAGGTGAACTTCGCCTACCATCCGCCCCACACGGCGGGAGCGCTGGCCCTGCACGGCTGCGAGGTGACGGAGCTGCTGTTGGACCTCCCCTCCGCGAAGTTCGAGCTCACCCTGCGGGTCGAGGAGCGCGCCGACGGCCTGTTCACGCTGTGGGCCGAGTTCGATGAGAGTCTTTTCGACCTGGCGTTCATCGAGGGCCTGCTGGCGGCCTACGAAGAGGTCCTGCGGACCTTGAGCCCCGGCGCACGCGTGACGCGCCTGCGTCCGCCCCCGACCGCGACGGAGGCACACCTGACCCGCATCTTCGCCGACGTGCTGAAGGTCGCTTCGGTCGACCCGTACGACGACTTCTTCCGGCTCGGCGGCCACTCCCTCCAGTTGATTGAAATCGCGGCCCGGGTCCGGACCGAGCTGGGCCGGGACCTGGGAGTGCGTGAGCTGTATCAGCATCCCACCGTGGCGGGCGCCGCCGCCCTGCTGACACGAACAGGAGCCTCCCAATGAGCAATTCCTATCCGTTTCCCAAGGACTGGCAGCATCCGTTGGAGCCTCCCGCCGAATACAAGCGATTGAGGCAAGAGGCGCCGGTGTGTCCGGTCCGGCTGTTCAACGGCAACACGGCATGGTTGGTCAGTCGCTATCAGGACGTGCTCGCGGTCCTGAGCGATACGCGGATGGTCCTGGACTCCACGCTGCCGGGGTTCCCGCACATCTCCGCCTCCTCGGCGGCCCGGCAGGAGCGGACCCTGCCTTTCTTCTTCCGCCCGGACGCGGAGTACCGGGTGCAGCGGGCCATGCTCGTGCAGGAGTTCCTGCCCCGGCGGATGGAGGCCCTGCGGCCGCGAATCCAGCGCACCGTGGATGAGGCGCTCGACGCGATGCTGGCGGGCCCGCGGCCCGTGGACCTGATGGCCACGTTCGCGCTGCCTGTCGCCATCCGCGTCATCTGCGACCTGCTCGGGGTGCCCCACGACGGCGCGGAGCGCCTGCACGTCCTCAGCCGGACCATCGGCTCCCGGGCCTCGTCGCGCGAGGAGGCGATGGCGGCCCTGGCCGGACTGGATGACGTCTTCCTGGCGCTGGTGGAGGCGAACCTGCGTGAGCCGACGGACACGCTCATCGGCCGGGTCGTGTCCGAGCAGGTGGCGACGGGCAAGCTGAGCGCCCCGGATGCCACCGCCATGTTCCATGCGCTGTTCTACGCGGGCCACGGGCCGCCCGCGTACATGTTCGGCCTGGGCACGCTGGCGCTGCTGCTGGACCCGGAGCAGCTGGCGAAGTTCCGCGCGATGGAGGACCCGGCGGCCATCACCGCGGCCGTCCAGGAGCTCCTGCGCTTCGTCAACGTCTCGCACCTGGGCCGGCAACGCGTGGCCACGGTGGACGTCACCCTTGGCGGCCAGCTCATCCGCGCCGGTGAAGGCATCCTCGCCCAGCCGGACTCCGCCAACCGCGACGAGACGGTCTTCGAAAATCCGGACCGGCTGGACCTCCAACGCGAAGTGCACCGTCACTTCGCCTTCGGCCATGGCATCCACCTGTGCACGGGGCGGGCGCTGTCGCTCATCGAGTTCGAGGTGGTCTTCAAGACGCTCTTCCAGCGCATCCCCACGCTGCGGCTGGCCGTGCCAGCGGAGGAGATCCGCTTCAAGAAGGATGAGAACCTGCTCGGCGTGCATGAGCTGCCTGTCACCTGGTAGGCGCAACAGCCGGAACCGGCGGCGCACGAGGATGGCGTGCGCCGCCAGGCACTTGCTTCAGTGTCCCCAGGTCCCCGAGTTCCAGAGCGGGGTGACGCCGTCCTTGTCGTAGACGACGAGGTTGCCGTCGTTCTGGAGGACCAGGGAGGCGCCCGGATGTACCCAGGACATGCTGGACCAGACCGCCTGGCCGACGGTCGGGGTGTTCGTGCGGTAGAGCACGAAGTTGCCGTCGTCCTGCATGTGGGCCGACACGGCCCCCTGGCCCGCGGTGTTCGACGTCCACAGGGCGCTCTGCCCGAACCAGAGGACGAGGTTCCCATCGTTCTGAAGGACGAGCGAGAACCGGCGGTCGTTCGACACCATGGACTGTCCCAGCGAGAGGCCCTGGCCGGCGACGAGGAGGCTCGGGCCCACGCCCACGGCCTGCCAGGCGGCGGTCACGGAGGCGATGTCCGCCGCGCTGTACCCGAGCTGCGCGGCGGCCTGCTCCGTGGCCAGCTTCGCGTCGGCGAACGTGGCCATCGTCTTGCCAAGCAGCAGCACCGTGTTGGCCCGGTGGAAGATCTGGGCCGCCTTGGCGATGCCGATTCCGCGCACGGCGATGGAGGAGCGGCCTCGTGGGTGCTGGCCGCCCTGGGACAGCAGATAGAACGCCAGGTTGGGGATGCCCGAGCTGTAGTGGACGTCGGTGAACGGGCTGAAGGTCTGGTCGAAGTAGTCCAACGACTGCCCATCCAGCCGCGGGTCGTTCATGTAGCGGAGGGCATCGCCAGACGTGGAGGGCGTATAGATTTCCTCCGCGCACTTCCAGGTATTGGCATTCACCACCTGGCCGTTGCGGTACCACTCACAGACACTGCCCATGATGTCGGACATCGACTCGTTCAGGGCACCGGGCTCGGCGAAGTACAACAGGTTGGAGGTGGAGATGGTGAGCCCATGGGTCACCTCATGCGCCGTCACGTCCAGCGCGTTGACCATGCTGCCGAACGTCACGCCGTCGCCATCCCCGTACAGCATCTGATTCTTCGAGCCGCTCCACGCCGCGTTGGCGTAGCCGTAGCCGTAGTGCACCGAGCTGACGAGCCTGGAGCCCGCGCCGTCATAGGAGTCGCGGTTGAAGAGGTTCTTGTAGCAGTCGTAGGTCGTCCCGAGCAGGTCGTAGTTGGTATTGACCGTGGGGTCCGCGACCGCCGCGCCGCCCTCCGCCCGGACGAGGGTTCCCGGGAGGTTCGCGGAGCCGCCGTGGTTGACGTCGTACACCGCCCGGTTCTTGAGCGTGTAGATGTTCGGCAGCCGCTGCACGACCGACCCGCTCACGGCGTTGATGATGACGTCCTCATCCACCGCCATGCCGCCCTGGCTCCGCCCCGTCACGTTCACGCGGTACACGAGGTCCAGCTTCTCGCCCGCCGGCCAGTAGGCCATCCGCGGATGCGTCTCCACCTCGACCCGGTCGAGCCGCGAGGAGTCCTGCCGGGCCACCGCGATGGCCTCCTCGGGACTGAGCCGCGCGTCTCGCGGCGCGTCGAGATCGGCGCGAGCGTTGCCGTGAACCGCGTAGACGGCGTCATTCCTCGAGTGGAGGACGAGCGCGGCGCCCAGGACCTCGCGGCCATGCTTGCGCTGCGCATAGACGAAGTGCCGGTCACCCATGCCATCCGTGACGGCCCGCTGGAAGGCGAGCTCCGCGGGATCCGCGTGGAACACCTTGCTCACCGCCAGGAGGGAAGGGCGCAGCGCGCTGACCTCCGCCTCCTCGGTCCGCTCCTTCCCGCCGAGCCGCAGCTGGCCGAAGTTCCCATTCGCGAACGTGGGCACATGGCCCTCGTCGGCGCCCACCACCTGGAGTCCGGAAATCGTGACGCCCCATGCGTCCGGGTCGGCGCCGGTGCGCTGCTCGTGATCTTCCATTCCCTGGCAGGCCGAAAGGCCGACCAGGATGCCCAGGGTCGCGAGGCCCCGAATTCGATGCGTGGTCATCATGTGAACTCTCGTCTCCTGCCGCTTTTCGTTGCGTTGTGATTCAATGCCGCTCAATCCCTCAAGGAGAGACATGCCATGAAGAGCTTCCTGGGTGTGCTGACGGTGCTTGTCGTCCCGGTGCTGGTGGCTTGTGGTGGATTGGAGCCTGTCGAGGCGCCGGAGCTGGGGCAGCAGTCGAGTGCCCTCGTCACGTGCTCACAAACCTGTCCGGATGGTTCGACGGTGTCTTGTGAGGGGAACACCTGTTCGGTGCAGGCGGACTCCGTCGAGTGCGATGGCTTCTACAACATCTGCCTTCCATCCACTCCCCTCTGTGGGCTGAACAATCGCTGTAGCAAGCTCGCGGGGACCCCGTGTTCGCCCGTGGGCGGGACGCGGAGTTGCTGTCTGCCGGGCCACCCCAATCCCAATTGCTACTGTACGCCCCTGGGCGTCTGGGCCTGCAGCGCGCTGTGACGCGCGCGGGTCCCGCGGACTCGCCCCCCGCCAGCACGGCGCTGGCGGGAGGCGGTCACGACACGGACATCAGTCGCTGACCCAGCAGAACCACTTGTTGAAAGGGACATCCTGGCAGTAGCACTCCCCCAGAGCGCCATTGGCCCAATAACAGCTGTTCGACGTGTCGTAGACACAGGGGCGGGTCTGGAGCGTCTCACAGCTGTTGGCGAGCGCCGCGGAGTCCTGACCGAGCGACGCTCCGCTCTCGGCGTCCTCCGTCACTTCGGTGCCACCACAGCCCATTCCAAAGACAGAGACGACCGCGGCCATCGCGAGCCCACGAAGAAGCATGGTGCCACTCCCTTTCGCTGAAGAGGCGCTTCAGTTGCTCAGGCAGACCCACTTGTTGGCGGGGATCTCCTGACAGAAGCACTCGCCAAAGGTGCCATTGGCCCACTGGCAGCCCGTCTCCGCCCCCGGAGTACAGCGGCGGGTCTGGAGCGTCTCACAGCTGCTGAGGGCCTCGGCGGAGACCTGGCCGGACTGCGCGCCGCTCTCGGCACCGTCGGTCACTTCCGCGCCACCACAGCCCACTCCGAAGATGGAGACGACGGCGAACATCGCGAACCCACGAAGCAACATCTGGCACTCCCTTTCGATGGTGAGAGGCCGATGCAACTGCAGACGAAAGAGTTGGTCAAGGTTTACATGGAAAGCCGCGATGTCATTGAAAAGCTACGGATGGAGCGGTCTCAGCGTTTGAGATGGCGGTTCGTCAGCAGGCTCAGCAGAACGCCCGCGAGCAGCGCGGTGCCTCCCAATAGCAGCCGCTGGGTGAGGGGCTCTCCGAGCAGCAGCACCGCGCCCACCGCCGCGATGACGGGGACGGACAGTTGCACCACCGCTGCGCGCGCGCTGCTCAGGTGTGGCAGTGCTGCGTACCAGAGGCTGTAGCCCACGCCCGAGGCGAGCGCGCCTGAGGTGACCGCGAGCAAGAGCCCCTTCGGCGACGGGTGAGGGGCCGCGTCCAGCGCGAGGGTGAGCATCACGAGTGCCAGGGCCAGCGGCACGCTGCGCACGAAGTTGCCGGCCGTTGCCGCGAGCGGGTCCGTGCTCCCACGTCCCCTCAGGCTGTAGATGCCCCACGCCGCGCCCGCCGTGGCCATGAGCCCGGCGCCGAGCGCATCCGGGGCGCTCGCTCCAGGAAGCGTGAGCCCCGCGAGCCCCAGGAGCGCCACCGCGAGTCCCGCCCACTCGAGCGCGCGCGGCCGCTCACCGCGCGCGAGCCCCGCCGCGAGCATGGTGAGCTGCACGCAGCCGAAGAGCAGCAGGGCGCCCACGCCCGCCCCGATGCGTACGTACGCGAAGCTGAAGCCGGCCGCGTACACGAAGAGCGCGAGCGCCGAGGCCCAGCTCCCGTGCCCCGTCGCCCTGTGACTGCCCAGCCGCAGCCGCAGCAGCAGCGCGAGCACCAGCGCTCCTGACGCAAGCCGCACCAGCGTGAACGAGCCCGCGTCGATGCCGCGCGCCGCGCCACCCGAGAGGGCCGCGCGGCACAGCAGCGAGTTCGCGGCGAAGCCCAGGAGGGCAAGCAGGGTGAGGAGGGGCGTGCTCACGCGGCAGGGGCATAGCGGGCGGCGTGACGCGCGTCACGTCCCCGGACATGGAAGTGTTCCATCGCGGGGGGGCTGCGCACCCGCGGTCTCGTGCTCACGCGCGAGCCGCTGCCTGCCTGGACGGCCTCGTCGCGGGCCTCGACTTCTTGTGTGACGGGAAGATGGAGCCCGCCGGGAGTGAAGGGGCATGCTGGCACCGGGCCTGAAACACGCCTTCCGCACATTGGGGAGCGTGTAGGTGTGGTTTCTCTCCGATGCGCCTTGCCCGCGTCAGGGGCGCGCCCGAAAATGCCCGGCCATGCGTTTAATCCTGATGACGGTGCTGTGTGCCTCCGTGTTGGCGGGGTGCAAGAAGGACGACTCGAAGGCCGGAGCGCTGAACGTCACCCTCGAGTACAGCGGCTTCACGAAGGGCTGCGTCACGGTGACCGCCACGGACGCGGCCAACGCGGCGAACACGAGCAGCCTCAACGTGACGATCCCCGGCAAGACAGAGGGCACCGTATCGGTGGCGGTGTTCCGGAAGAAGGACTGGGGCCGCGTGCTGAACGTGACGACGCAGCTGCACGAGGTCAAGTGCTCGGCGGACACCGCGGTGGGCGCCCCGCAGCAGAAGGAGGCGACGGTCCCCGAGGAGGGCACGGTGGACGTGGCCTTCAACGTGAAGGCCCTCGACGTGGATGACGACGGCTACTTCAGCAGCGAGGACGCTGAAGGGGTCGTCAGCGGCTCCGACTGCAAGGACGGGGACCGCACCGTGAACCCCGCCGCCAAGGAGGTATGCAACGGCAAGGATGACAACTGCGTCTCCGGGGAGTCGGACGCGGACGACAAGCCGACCTGGTACATGGACGGGGATGGGGACGGCTACGGAGACGTCGCGGTGCAGGCCTGTTCCCAACCTGCTGGGGCCGTGGCTCTGGGCAAGGACTGCAACGACGGCAATGCGCAGATCCGGCCGGGTCGGGCAGAGCTCTTCTGCGATGGCGCGGATGACAACTGCGATGGAGACGAGGACGAGAACTTCAACCTCGAAAGTGATTGCGAGGCTGAGCTCAAGTGCGCTGGCAAGGTCAGGTGTGCCAGCATCCCGAGCCAGCCGACGGTCTGTACGCGGGTCGAGGAGCCGGTGACCTGGTACGTGGACAGCGACGGCGACGGCTTTGGGGGCCAGGCGGTGGCGGGGCAGGCCTGTGAGTCGCCCGTGGCGGGCGGTGTCTCCCCCTCCCAGGATTGCGATGAGAGCTCTGTCTACGTCCGGAATGGGCTGCCGGAGGTCTGTGACCGGCTGGACAACAACTGCTCCAACACGGTGGACGAGGGGTGTGGGCCCCTCACCTGGGCGGCGAGCACGTCAGTGGGTGGAACCGATAATCTGAAGGCCATCGCTCTTTACGACGAAGGGCGGAAGGGCTGGTTGGTCGGTACAAACAATCTCGTCCATTACGATTTCACGACCGGCACTCCGACGTCGTATACGCATGGTTCCTGCCAGGATACCTGGACGGCGGCATGGGCGTCCGCGGACGGACGGGTCTTTACTGTCGCGGAGTCAGGGAAGCTGATGACCCGGCTCTTCAACAGTGACCCAAATTGTTTTGAGGTCACCGCGCCTGGCTCGCCGGCGTTGTATGGCATCACGGGTATTGGGCAGTCCGGCGGCGATGCCACTGTCTATGCGGTCTCTAGTAATGGCAAGACTTTCAAGTGGACGCCTCCCTACGGTCAGGCAGGTGCTCTTTCTAGTTTCGGCAACGCAGGTGACAACCTTCGTGCGATCGGGAGCGCCGGGTCCGAGGGCACGTTGTTTGCCGTGGGTGGGAATGGCAGCGACAAGGCGGTTGCCTACCGCTATGATACGGGAAACTCTCAGTGGGTTTCAGACCCCTTGGGCGGGAGTTTCGACGGATTCCTCAAAGGCATCCATGTGACGGACAGCCGCTTTGCTTATGCAGCAGGCGATAATGGACTGGTCTTCAAGAGGAGTGGGGGCAGCTGGACTTCTCTGGGGCCCGTCGTCGAGTCGGACGGAACAACGAAGGTCCAGATTCGGGACATCCTCGCCTTCAGTGAGAAGGGCATCTACGTCGCCGCCGCCAATGGGAAGATTCTTTTCTACAACGGCTCCGCGTGGACCTCCGTGTACACAGGCACACCCCCGCTGTACTCGCTGGATGGTCCCTCGCCCACGCGTGTCGTGGCGGCGGGCGAGGGTGGCAATGTCGTGAGCTTCACGGCTCCCTGAGCCTCCTGGACCCGACGCCCCTGCTCCAGGCGCTGTTTGATTCACTCCAGGCTCGGCCACGGCCGGAAGACGTGGCCGACCTGGTGTCTCAGCTGGCGAAGGACCTGTCCCGCGAGGAGCGGGCGGTGCTGGAGCAGGCGGCGCGCGGTGCCTCGCGGCGGGGGCTTCAACAGCTCACCTCCATGTCGGAGGGCTTCCTCCGCCAGTGGCCCCCGAGCGTCAGGCGCGCAAGGCGATGGAACTCTTCCGGACCGCCCGCGAGCTGAGCCCCGCTGAGTGCGCGGACGTGGAGAAGGTCCGCGCGCTGGTGCGGCAGCTCGCGGCGGAGATCCACAAGACGCCCGGCCAGAGTGACTTCAAGGCGGACCGGCTGGCGCGCCAAGCTCGCAAGGCGTCCGGCCTGGAGCTGTCCCGGCGGCGCTACAACAAGCTGTTCCGCTTCGTCTGCCGCTTTGAGCGCAAGGTGGAGCAGCTTGCCCTGGATCAGCGCAAGTACGAGGCGATGCGCATCGCGAAGGCGAGCCTGGCCACGCGCATCCGCTGGACGGACTTCGCCGCTTCACCGGAGGCCGCGTGCTTCGTGTCCTACTTCTCCGCCCGCTGCAATCGCCGCAGCGTCTTCACCTCGCAGTCGCAGGACGCGCCGTTCGACGACGTGGCCCGCATGCTGCTCGCGCGCTTCCGCCGCAAGCCCCGCCGCAAGGGCTGGCTCGCCATCGCCCACGCCATGCCGGACCTGGACATCGTGCATCACCTGGCCGGCGTGGACCGGCGGGTGCTCTTCGGCACGTGGACGGCGGTGCCGCGAGACCTGGGTGCGCAGCGAGTTCAACCGCGTCACGATGATCGTCTCGCGAGGGGATGACTCCAACACCTGGAACGCGCTCGCGGGCGCCTGGAACGCGTCCCGCCAGGGTTGGCTTTCACTGGTGCACGGCGTCATCGTCTGGCACCTGGAGCTCGCGGCGATGCTGCGCAAGGCGGGGTGGTTCTCCGGCAAGCCCTGCGATTGATGCTCGGGGCCCGGGCCCTCCATGCTGGCGCGGCTCCAGGGGAGCTCAGCAGGAGCGCAGTAGGCTCTCATCCGGCTGGACGCAGGTTCGAGCCCTGCCCCTGGAGCGCTTCTTCCTTTGTCCGTTCACCAGACAATGAATGCGTTCGTTTTCTGGTTTTCCTTGCTTGTCGGTTCCGTGTCATGCCCTACCATCGCGTGGCAGTACACGTTCATCCGGGCAAGGGAGCCATTGAAATGAATTGGCAGGCATTCCGGCGGCAGCATGACAGCTTCAAGCGGTCCACCCTCCTGGGCCTGGGGGCCGCGGTGACACTCGCGCTCTCCGCGGCGGCCGTGTTGACGCCCTTGGACGCGGCGGCCGAGGAAGACAATCCGTGTCCCTTCTCCGGTGTCCTCTGCCTGTTCGACGGTCCTGACTTCACCGGTGAGGTCTGGAACGTCATGGCCTGGCCGCCTGGAGGCGCGGGGACCTGCGTGAACCTTCCCGAGCATGGCTGGGAGGACCGGGCCGTTTCCGCCATCAACAACGGCCCCTATACCGCGTCGCTGTTCCTCAATGAGGACTGCGTTGGCGGTCCCCATCCCATTGGCCCCGGCGAGTGGGTCAGCCCGCTGCCCTTCGCGCCCAGGAGCGTCTGGGTCTACTGAGCACGGGGCTCAATCCCTGACTTTACGGCCGCGCCAGAGCCGCAGCGTGGCGAGGAGGCCCAGCACCGTCAGGCCTCCTCCCGCCTGGGCGCAGCCGTTCTTGGACGGGCCGTGGAGGGGATCCTCGTCCACGGGGTCTCCGACAACGTCGGTGCCCCCGTCGGCGCATCCTCCACCCATGCACGCCGTGGGGCAGCGGAGCTCGAAGTCCACGCTGAGCGGCGGCAGTGTGACGTCCGCGTGCTCCAGCGTTCCCTTGAGCGTGGCCTGATGGCGTCCGGGTGTGAGGCCCATGTTGGGCGGCGGCGGGTTGTACTCCTTGCAGACCGTGTAGAGGGACAGCAGCTGCCGCCGGTACTCGTACTTGTGGCTGTCTGGGTTGTCCTCGCCCGTGGAGGTCAGCCCGTGGTGATTGGCGAACGACCAGGGCTGCCCGTCCACCTCCACCGCCCAGTGCACCCAGGGCAGGAAGGGCACCAGCTCCGGTGATGGGGTGAAGCGCAGCGTGGTGGCCTCGCCCTCCTGCGGGCTTCCGCAGTTCGAGTCTCCGAACACGGGGAACACCCCCTGGCTGGGCGTGTCCACGCTCAGCGTGCCCAGGGTCGTGGGCAGGGGCAGCTCCGGGTCCGCGGTGAAGGTCGCGGACTGCGTCTGTGTGTCCCGGTACTGGCAGAGGCCCTTCGCCTCGATGCGGTACTGCGTGCCCGGCACGAGCGGCGCCTTCGGGACCAGGACGTGCGTCCTCCGGTCGCCATCCGCCAGCGTGAAGGGCACCGGCGTGCCATCCGACTGGAGCAGCTTGAGGGTGGAGACGTCCGTGTTCTCCAGGAGCGGTGGCACCACCACCAGCCCGGGGACGTTCGAGGGAACCGTGCCGCCGTCCTCCGGGAGCGGGAAGCGGACGTCTACGAGGCAGTTGGGCGCGACGCATGCCTCCGCGGAAGGAGGCGCGAGCGCCCCCAGCCCCAGGAGGAACATCCCCACCGCGCCCCATGTCCAAGCGTGTCCGTGCATTTGCTCCATCAGACACGGGAGCGCGGGACGTTGGGACATGCCTCAGGGACGGTTCTTGCGCCGCCAGAGCCGGAGCGTGGCCAGGAGCCCGAACGCCGCGAGCCCTCCGCCCGCCTGGGAGCATCCCTCGTCCTTCGACGCCTCGGGCTCGGGCTTGGGGTTGACGTCGGGGCCTGGCTCGGGTTCGGGCTCCTTCTCGGGGCACGTCAGCTCGAAGGAGACCTCCAGGGCGGGGAGCGGCGTGGGGGACTGTTCGAGCACCGGACGCAGCGTGGCCACATGCCTTCCGGGAGCAAGCCCCTGGTCCGTGGGGGGCGGCTGCTGCTGCGGGAAGTCACAGACCGAGTACACGGTGAGCGGGACATGCGCGTACTGGAGCCGGTCCATGAAGCGGAGGGTGCCCGCCGGTTCCACCGCGCCGTGCGGTGCGGTGGCCCACGGCTGCCCATCCACCTCCAGCGTCCAGTGCACCCACGGCAGGTAGGGCACCAGCTCCGGCGAGGGCGTGAAGCTCAGCGTCACCTCGCTGCCCTGCACCTCCGTCGAACAGGATGCGCCGCCATAGACGGGGAAGGACCCGTGCTGCTCCGGGCCGGCTTGCAGGGTCCCCGACGTCTCGGGAAGCGCGACGGCCGGGCCCGCGGTGAACGTCGCCGTCGCGGTGTTCTCCTCCTCCGACGCTCCCGGGCAGGGGCTGTGGCCCTCCAGCCGGTAGCCGGTCCCCGGCACGAGCGGCGCCACCGGGACGAGGACCCCGCTTCCGCGAGGGCCTGACAGCAGCCGTGCCTCCACGTCGGCGCCGTCCTCCGTGCGCAGGCGCAGGCTGCCGCTTTCGACAGGAGGCCATCCGAGCGACGCCATCACCAGCGCCGGCACGTTCGCGGGCACGACCGCGTCCGCCGGCATCGGGAAATCGTTCCATCGGAGGTAGCAGGGAGCTCCGCTGCACGCCTCCGCGGAGGGAGGCAGCACGAGCCCTCCGCCGAGCAAGAACGTTCCCACTCCCAGGGCCTTCCATGCGCGTGTCGTCATGCCCTTGAGACACGCGAACCCGCCAGGCTGGGACAACGTCACGCCCTCCTGCGGCGCCACAGGCGCAGGGCCGAGAGGGCTCCCAGCACCGAGAGTCCACCTCCGGCCTGCGAGCACCCCTTGGCCTTCACCGGGAGCTCGTCATCCGGGCCCGTGTCAGTGCCGGCGTCGGGGCCGGCTCGATGCCGCCGTCGGAGCCCATGGCGGGACACGTCAGCTCGAAGGAAGTGCTCACCGGGGGCAGCGGGGTCCCCGACTGTTCGAGCACAGGGCGCAGCGTGGCCGTATGCACCCCGGGGGCGAGGCCCGTGGCCGAGGGCGGCATCCCGGGGGACTCGTAGCCACAGAGTGAATAGACGGTCAGCAGGTCCCGCATCGTCCTGAATCCATCCGCGGGGATGGCACCGCCGCTGGAGTCCACCGCGCCATGCGGAGCCGTGGCCCACGGCTGTCCATCCACCTCCAGCGTCCAGTGCACCCACGGCAGGAAGGGCACCAGCTCGGGGGCGGGGGTGAACGCCAGTGTCACCCAGCCTGCGATGTAGCCCGACGCGCACGACGCGCCACCGTCCCAGACCCGGAGCTGTCCGTGCTGCGCGGCTGCCGGCTGGAGCACGCCGGTCGCGGTGGGCAGCGCGGACTCCGGACCCGCGAGGAAGCTCGCCATCGTGACGAAGGGGACTCCCGTGCGGCCTTCGGAGCAGGGGACGCTCCCCTCCAGGCGATAGCGCGTTCCGGGGACGAGCGGGGCGGCTGGGGCGAGCACGCCGCTGTTCCCGGGGCCCCTGAGGACGCGTGCTTCTACGTCCACACCTTCCTCCGTTCGCAAGCGCAGGGTCTGCTCCTCCACCCACTCATAGGCAGGGGGCACCACCACCAGGGCGGGCACGTTCGCCGGGACGTCCCCTCCCGAGGGCATGGGGATGCGGCTGCCCTGCACGGTGCACAGGGGACGTCCGCACGCCTCCGCCGAAGGGGGCTTCATCAGGCCAAAGCCTCCCAGGAACACTCCCATCGTCAGCGCCGTCCATCCAGGTGTCTTCATGGCCCTTGAGACACGCGGGCCCGGCGGGTTGGGACAACGGCGTTTCCGCGACCGTTCAGCACGCGGAGCCGACCGTCCGGCCCGAGGGGCCACGCTGCGGCCCTGCCCGCGGCCAAGACTGCCGGGCATGCGACGCAAACTCGTGCTGCTGGT
This sequence comes from Corallococcus sp. M7, assembly GCF_054512695.1. Lineage (NCBI taxonomy): Bacteria > Pseudomonadati > Myxococcota > Myxococcia > Myxococcales > Myxococcaceae > Corallococcus > Corallococcus sp. M7. The sequence goes on along the minus strand of NZ_CM137252.1, from coordinate 8,381,825 downwards.
GCTGGCCGTGGCGGTGTGGCTGCCAGCGCTCCACCTGCTGTTCCGGCCCCGCGACCGGGGAGCGCTGACGGCTGCGCTGGCCTTGCGCCAACGCGCGTTCTCGCTCCAGGAGTCGAGCGCGGAGCGCGACGTGCTCCACCGATCGAACCCGGAGTGGGACCTGATGGTGCGGACCTTCTCCGTGCTGTCGTTCGCGAACCTCGCGCTGTCGGAGCCCGCGCGGAAGGCGGAGCACCTGGCGGTCGTGGACGCGCTCATCGCCCGGACGCTGCGAGACGAACGGCGCGCGCACGAGGCCTTCTTCCTGCCCTACGTGCACGTGGGCCCCTTCAAGGACCCGGCCGGGCGCAGCCTCTTCGTGGATGGTGAGCTGGCGTTGATGCTCGCCGCGCGCCAGAGGGTGGAGAAGCGCGCGGACTACTCGCCGCTCCTGCGCGAGCGCGTGGACCTCATCGCCGGACAGTTGGAGCGCGCGCCGGTGCTCGCGGCGGAGAGCTACCCGGACGAGGGTTGGACCTTCTGCAACACGGTGGCGCTCGCGGCGCTGCGCCTGTCGGACCGGGTGGACGGGCGGGACCACGGCGCGCTCCTGCGCCGGTGGGTGGCCTCCGCGCGGGAGCACCTGTCCGACCGTCGGACCGGTCTGCTCGTGTCCAGCTTCACCTATGACGGCTTGGCGAAGGACGGGCCAGAGGGCTCCACGCTGTGGCTCGCGGCGCACATGCTCCAGGTGGTGGACGCGGACTTCGCGAGCGACCAGTACCAGCGGGCCCGCGCCGCGCTCCTGGGACAGGCGCTGGGCTTCGCGTGGGCGGCGGAGTGGCCAGCGGAGGTGGAGGCGATGCAGGACATCGACTCCGGGCCCACGATTCCGTGGGTGAACGCGAACGCGGGCTCCAGCGGGCTCGCGCTCGTGGGGGCGGCGGCGTTCGACGACGAAGAGGCGCTGGACGGGCTGCTCACGAGCCTCCACTTCGCGGCCTTCCCGGTGCACGACGACACCGGTGTGCGCTTCGCGGCGGGCAATCCGCTCGCGGACGCGGTGCTGCTGTACGCGCTCGTCGAAGGACCCCTCTGGCGTCTCGCGCGGACGCCGCACCTGGAGGCGCACCGATGATGCGACACCCCTTCGTCATGGCCGCGCTGGGCATCGGCGCGCTCTACCTGGCGCTGCACCTGGGCGGAGGCCGTGAGTCCGTGGGCGTGCTGTCCGGGACCGTCGTGGGCGGCCCCTGGAGCATGGGCTTCGGAGTCCTCTACGCGCTGGCCTGGTTCGGCGCGGTGCTGGTCGCGCCGGTGCTGCTGCTGGCGGGGCTCGCGGACGCCGCGCTTCAGAGCAGCTCGAAGGTGAGCGTCACGTCGCAGCGGGAGTAGGAGTCCTTCGCCCGGCCCATCTCCAGCGAGATGCGCAGCCCCTCGTCGTTGGTGGCCATCACCATCCGGCGCTGGGAATAGGTGTCCCACGAGTCCAGCCGGGAGTCCTGCCAGTTCCAGCCCGGGTAGCACGTGCTCATCAGGTAGCTGGAGAGCAGGTGGAAGCGGTCCTGCGCGGGCGAGCACTCCTGGTTCGTCTGGACGCAGTACACGTAATCCCCCAGGACCCGCGTCTGGTAGACGGAGCAGCGCAGGTCCTGGACGTTCTTCGTGGACTCCCAGATGGAGAGCTCCTCCGTGTTGCCCCGCTGGGCCTGCCCCCGCAGCGGCTTGAAGCCCTTGCCCACCGTGCGCATCACCGCCTTCACGTCCTGGCAGAAGGCCTGCTTGTCCGGCAGCACGCTCCCGGAACCCTCACGGGTGGCGTCCCCCATCTTCACGCTGGAACCGGGCAAAGCCTTCCAATGGGACGCACGTGAACCATTTCGTCCCTGGGCATGGGCCCCTGTCGCAGCCATGAGGCAAATGCCACCCAGGACCCACGTACAGATGCTGTTGCGCGATGACATGGATTGTTTCCCTGAAATCAAAGACAGGCCTGAAAGACATCAGGGCTCGGGCTCCCAGGGCCCGTCCCCCTCGGAGCGCGGACGTATAGGCAAGGCGGGTTGGCCGGGTCAATCCCTGCCCTGATGCGGCGTTTCACGGGGAGGGTTTTCCGGATGACAACGGGATGTGATTAGACTGCGCGCCGTCTCATCCCGAGGGGAAATGTCTTCACAAGTCAATGAGGGGGCCGCCGTCGAGGCGAACGGCGGAGGGACCGCGCGCCGCGCCGCGAGGCTGGCCCTGCTGTTCATGGGCGCGTTCGGGATGGCGCGGCTCGGGCAACTGGCTTCGCCGGAGGCGATGCCCCGGTTCCTGGAGGCCTGGGTGCTGGGGCCGTGGCTGTGGAGCGTGCCGCCCCGGCCCTGGGGGCTCGTGGTGTCGCTGGTGCCCTGGATGGCGTGGGCCCTGTTCCTGGCGGTGGCGGTGCACGGCCTCCGGGGGCGCGGCGCGCTTCCCGCGTCCCGGCCCGCGTCGGTGGCTGCGGGGCTGGTGGCGGGCCTGCTGCTGGCGGGGTTGCCCCGGCTGGCGAGCGTCCTGGCCGCGCTGCCACACGCCCGCGCGCGGATGCTGAAGGCCTGCGCGTCCGGCATCGTGCTGCTTCAGGGTGGGGTGGCGTTGCTGCTCACCTCGGAGTTCGTCACGCGCTCGCCCCGGTGGGGCCTGGCCGTGCTCTGCGTGGACGCGGTGCTCCTGGGCCTGCAACTGGGTTTCCTGCGGGCCGTGTGGTGGACGTGGCGCGACGTGGAAACAGCTGGCGTGGAGGCGGCGCCTGTCGTGGCCGCTCCGGCCCCGGAGGCCGCGCGGCAGGAGGCGGGCTACGACTGCCCGGACTGTCCGGCGGCGGCCCCGCTGTGGCGGAGCGAGGGGCGGCTGGGGGCCCACTGCGACACCTGCTCCGGCGACCTGCTGACCGCCCGGGAGCAGGAGCAGGTCCTCACCGAGCGTGGCCTGCGCGCGGATGCGCTGCGCCGGATGCTGGACGAGCCCGGGGGCAGGCCGGCGAGGTGCGCCTCCTGCGGTGGCGCGTGCTCGACGGTGGTGTTCCAGGGCGTCGCGGTGGTGCCGTGCGCCTCCTGCGGGACGCTGTGGATGCGCGAGGGCATCCTCCACCAGTTGAGCCGGGGACAGCATGGCCTGCCCCGGGCCTCCCGGGCCGCGCCGGAGGGCCCCCCGGCGACGCTGCCGTCCTCCTGGGCCGGGGCGGGGGCGCTGGCGCTGCTGGGGCTCGCCGCGGGCGCATTCGTGGCCCAGCGCTGGAAGCTGGACGCCTGTCCCACCGGGACCACCTTGCGGCGCGAGTCCTCGCCCGCGGGGCATGTGCTGTCCCGCTGCCTGACGGCGCTGGAATCGCCGGAGGGGCCCTCGTGGCTGAGGACCGCGCGGGGACAGTTGCTCTTCCGCGAGGCGTACGCGAAGGGGCGGCGTGACGGGCGCTGGTCCCGCTGGGACCGGGAGGGACGGCTGCTCGCGGACGGTGAGTACGCGAACGGGCTGGAAGTGGGCGAGTGGCGCATCCGCGACGCGTCCATGCCGGAGGCGGTGGTGTTCCGCGCCCGCTTCAGCAGGGGGCGGCTGGAGGGTGTGGTGGAGGACCTGGCCCTGGATGGGCGCGTGCTGGAGAGCAGGACGTACGCGGCCGGCAAGCTCCAGGGCCCCTACACCCACTTCTTCGTGAGCGGCATCACGCACGTGGAGGGCTACTACGCGCGCGGCCTGCGCGACGGGGAGTGGAGCACCTACGACATCCGGGGCAACCGGCAGGAGCTGTCCTGGTGGCAGGAGGGGCGGCCTCTGCGGGTGCACGGCGGCGCGCGTCCCCTGGCCCAGAAGGACTCGCGGCCAGAAGAAGAGGAGGAGCGCGAGGCGCGGTGGGAGTCCGCGTCGGACATGGTGAGGGTGAAGCGGGCGCTGGCGGCCCAGGGAGCTTCCGCGCCCGCGGAGGAGGAGGCGCTGTACGGCGGACATCCGCTGGAGTGGTGGGGCCAGCGGCTGCGGCTCGCCTGGCCCCGGCGCGACACGGCGGACGGCGCCGCGCGCTACGCGCTCACCGTGCGGCGGGCGGGGCTCAACGGCCTGCGGGTGGAGGAGTCGGTGGCGGGCCCCAGCGTGAAGGTGGGGACGGACGCGGCGGTCCCCGCGACGGGCACCGGTGCGCAGGTCGTCAGTCAGGAGGCGCCATGAAGGCGTGGGTCTGGGGAGGGCTGCTGCTCTGGGCCTGGAGCGCGGCGTCGGCCGCGCCCTTCGAGGTTCAACGCTCGCGGGAGTCGCCGGAGCACGCGCGCCTGGTGCTCGCGCCACGCCCCGGGACGGAGCGCGCCACGCTGCACGTGGTCTTCACCGTGGGGCGCTTCGACGAGGGCGGCCTGGTGGGGCTCACCCGGGCGTCCCAGCACGTCATGCTGGAGGCCAACCGGCGCGGGCGCTACGAGGACCTGGTGCGCGAATTGTTCGGCGCGAACGCGTCCCTGACGATGTCGACAGGGCTGCGCCAGAGCGGCTTCACGCTGAGCGCGCCCCGGCAGGACTTCGATGCCCTCGCGGAGCGCGTGCTGACGTCGGTGCTCTCGCCCCAGGTGGATGACGCGCGCCTGGAGGCCGCGCTGGAGCGCACCGGGCAGGACCCGTCACTCACCTTCGCGGATGACTTCCTGGAGTCGGTGCTGGCGGTGGTGCTCTCCACGGAGCCGCGCTTCAGGGCCCCCGTGCCGCCGAGCGCGCAGTCGGTGCTGTCCTTCTCCGACCGTGACATCGCGGCCTACCTCTCCGGCCCGTTGAGCCCTCGCAACGCGGTGGTCATCGCCACCGGGGACTTCGACGCGGAGGCGCTGAAGCGCACCGTGGCCCGCTACAAGGGCGGGACACCGTCGGCGGTGACGCGGCTTTCGCCCCAACTGCCGGTGACGCTCAAGCTCCCGGCGGTGAGCGACATCAACGTGCTGGCCTACCCCATCGAGTTGGGGGACGCGCGGCAGGCCGCGGCGGCGCGGGTGGTGGGCGTGCTCCTGGGGCAGCGGCTGGAGCAGCGCTTCCGCCGCCTGGGCGTGGGCTACGCGCAGGACGCGTCCGTGGTGCTGACGCCGTGGATGGATCACCTGGTGCTGACGCTGCCCGCGAGGGACCCGTCCGCGCTGGACCTGGGGCCCTTCATGCTGGAGGAGGTGGGGGCGGTGCGCGAGGGGCGCGTGGGCGCGGAGGAGTTCGCGCAGGCCCGGGCCCAGGTGCTCGCGCGGCTGAGGACGGACGACCGGAGCCCCACGGAGGTCGGGCTCGCGCTCGCGGCGAGCGTGCACTCGCCGACCTGGTACGCGCCGGAGCTGGAGGCCGCGTTGACGTCGCTCACGCCGGAGTCCCTCACGCAGTCCGTGCGGGGCTGGTTGGGAGAGGACCGCCGCATCCACCTGCTGTTCACCCCCAGCGTCGTTCCGCTCCGCTCCACGGCGGGCGTCCGGATGCGGCGGAGATAACCCATGCATCGTCCCTTCTTGTGGAAGCCCGTCCTGCTCGGGTGGGTGCTCCTCGCCGCGTCCCCGGCTGGCGCGGCGTCACGAAAGCAGACGGCGTCCCCGCCCGCCGCCGCGGCGCCGGCCGTCACCTCCGAGAGGTTGGTGGATGGGACGGAGCTGCTGCTGGTGCCCCAGCCCACGTCGGACACCGCGTCGCTACGCGTGGTGGTGCGCTCCGGCGCCTCGCATGATCCGCCGGGCAAGGAGGGCCTGGCGCACCTGGTGGAGCACCTGGTGTTCCACGGCAGCCACGACCTGGCGGGCCCGGAGCTGCGCGCGCGCGTGGAGGCGGCCGGCGGCGTGTTGAATGCCCACACGATGTCGAACGCCACCGTGTACATGCTGGATGCTCCCGCGAGCGCGTTCGGGCCATTGGCCCGGGACGTGTTGCGCATGGTGACCAGCCCCATGCTCCCCGGCGGCAAGCGGCTGGACCGCGAGCTGGGCATCATCCAGACGGAGAGCACGTACCACTTCAAGGACTCGCTGCTGGGCAGCCAGATTGAAGGGGCCCTCTTCTCCAGCGTGTCCGCCGCCTACGCGCTCATTGGTTCGCGCAACTCGCGCGGCCGCATCACGCGCGAGGACGTGCTGAAGTTCTACGCGTCGGAGTACCTCACCTCCAACGTCTCGCTCGTCTTCACGGGCGCCGTGGGCGGGGAGGAGGCGCGCCGCCTGGTGGACGAGGGCTATCGGCTGGCGCCGGCCCTGGCGGAGGAGCGGGTGGCGCCCGCGCTGGAGGAGGCCGTCTTCCCGGTGGAGCAGGAGACGCGGGCGGACACCACCTTCGTGACGCTGGGCTACGCGCTCCCCCGGGAGGCGCGGGCGACGTGCCGGACGGTGGCGGCGCTGCTCGAGCTGCGGCTGCTGCTCGCGGTGCACGTGAAGGAGCCCATCGTCTCCGGCGTGGACGTGCGGTGCCTCACGCTGCGCGGCAACGACCTGCTCCTGGCGTTCGCGTACACGCGCTCCCTGGACGGCTCCCTCCTGCCGTCGCGGATGCAGGAGACCTTCGAGTCGTTGGCGAAGCGTCCGCCCGCCGCCGCCGAGCAGAAGCTGCTGGCCCAGCGGGGACGGCGTGAGGTGGACGGGCTGTCGAACGCGGGCCCGGCGCTGGCGGATGCCCTGGCGGCGGAGGCCGCGGAGCCGCGCCGGGAGGGGGGCACGGACCTGGGCTTCCTCCAGCCCCCGCCTCCGCTCACGTCCGCGGTGCTCAAGGACTTCGTCCGCCGCTACTTCGTGGAGGAGCGCTCCGTGCGCATCGTGAGCACGCCGCTCTGAGCCTGGCGTTCAGCGCGAATACAGCGTGCCGCCCTTCATCACCAGGCGCACCTTGCGCACGGCGCGGATGTCCTGCGTGGGGTCGCCCTCCACGGCGACGAGGTCCGCGAGGAGCCCCGCCTTCACCTGCCCGATGCGGTCCTCCCAGTGCAGCATCCGCGCGTTGCCGGAGGTGGCCGCCTGGAGCGCCTGCGCGGGCGTCACGCCGCTCTCCACCAGCAGCTCCAGCTCGCGCGCGTTCTCCCCGTGCGCGAAGACGCCCGAGTCCCCACCCACGCACAGGGGCACGCCCGCCGCCAGCGCGGCCTTGAGGCCCTCGCGCTTCTTCTTCGCGGACTCCGGCTCCGGGTCCACGCCGCGCTTCCAGCCCCGGTACTGGAGCATGGCGTCGCCCGCCGCCAGCGTGGGGCACAGGAACACGCCCCGCTGGGCCATCAGCCTCCAGACCTCCGGCGTGCCGGCGTCGCCGTGCTCGATGCTCTCCGCTCCGGCCAGCACCGCGCGCTTCATGCCCTCCGGCGTGCTGGCGTGCACGGCCACCGGACGCCCGCCGCTCCTCGCCGTCTCCACGATGAGGCGCATCTCGTCCTGGGAGAAGGTGGGGAGCGCCTCGCCGCGCGGGCCCCAGCGGTAGTCGCCGTAGACCTTGATCCAATCCGCGCCGCGCCCCATCTGCCCGCGCACCGCGCGCGTGAGGCCGTCCACGCCGTCCGCCTCCTCGGCGCCCTGGGGCACCGTCCATTCGGAGGCGAAGCCCTTGGGGCCGTAGCTGCCGGTGGCCACCAGCGCGCGCGTGGTGACGACCATGCGCGGGCCCGGGATGATGCCCTGGTCGATGGCCTGCTTGAGGCCCACGTCCGCGTCCGCCGCGCCCTCCGTGCCCAGGTCGCGCGTGGTGGTGAAGCCCGCCAGCAGCGCCGCCTTCGCGTGGTTCGTGGCCCGCGCCACGCGCAGCGCCAGGGACTCCTTGAGCACCTGGTCGTTCCAGTTCGCCTCGTTGTACGGGTGCAGGAACAGGTGCGAGTGGCCCTCGATGAGGCCGGGCAGCAGCGTCGCGCCGGGCAGGTCGAGGACCTCCGCGCCCTCCGGCGCCTTCACGCCCTGCGCGGGCCCCGCGGCGACGATGCGCTCGCCGGTGACGACCACCACCCAGCCCGTGTGGGGCTTGGGCGTGGTGCCGTCGAAGACGCGCGCCGGGCGCAGCACGTAGGAACGGGCAGGGGCCTGGGCCCGCGCGGACGCGGCGGCGAGGACCCCGGACAGGACGGTGGCGAAGAGCAGGGCGCGCATGTGGGGGCGCAGTCTGCGCTTTCTTCGTGCACGACGTCAGCTTGCGCGGGCTTGTCCGTCAGGGGGGCGGCTTTCGAATGCCGCACCGTTATTCCGCTGGGGGACCTTCATTGCATCGCTTGATCGTGCTTGCCGTGCTGCTGTGCGTCGCCTGTGGCGACAAGACCGACCCGCCCACCCACACCCCGGACGCGGGTCCGGACGGCCCGGCCACCCTCATCGTCCATTCGGACTGGTGGGACTTCGTCACCGGCCTTGGCGACATGCAGGGCATCACCGTGCTGCTAGGAGATGGCAGCCGCTTCCGTCAGCCGCTGGGCCGCGACGGCATCGCGCGGTTCCATGACCCGGCCATCACCGGCCCGCAGGACATCACCGTCGTCATGGTGGGCGACGGCAAGGTGTGGGCCAGCACCACGCTGAACGTGGAGGGCACGGAGGTGTGGGTCCGCTCCGGCTTCGGCTTGCTGTCAGGCGGCTTCCGGGGCAGCCGGCAGGCCACCCTCGCCGGCCGCGTGACGAACCTCTCGGGGAGACCGGCGCAGGTGCGCGTGGTGGGGGAGGGCTTCTCAGGTATCGACAACACGCAGGCGGATGGCACCTTCAGCGTCGATGTCTGGGGGGAGACCGCCGGTCAGGTGGCGCTGTTCGTCGGTGACAACACCGACAACACCGGGCGGTTCTCGGCCGTGGGATTGCTGCGGGACATCGCCGTCGGAGAGGGGCGGACCGTCAGCGACCTGGTCATCCCCCTGGACCACCCGCTGGACCAGCGGCTGCCCGTGGAGGTGACGAACCTCCAGCCCTATGGAGCGCTTTCGGGCGTCACCGCCACCTTCACGCTCGGGTCGGAGTACCTCTTCACCACGAGCACCACCGGCACCTCGCCCATCGAAGTCCCGGCCATGGCCCGGACGCCGCCGTTCGACACCGTGGACGTCCGCCTGTCCGCGACGGCGGGCAGCGATGAGCGGATCTCCTCCGGGCGGATGGTCGTGCACGCGCCGCTGTCCACTGGGGGCGTCACGTCGCTGGCCCTGCCCGCGCCCGTGACGCTCACCGCGCCTTCGGTGGGCACGGAGGCGGCGCCCGGTTCCGGGCCGCGCTCCGGGCTGACGCTGCGCTGGAGCGCGGACCCCTCCGCGCACAGCGTGACGATTCGCATGCTTCCCCAGGAGGGCGTGCCGGAGCTCGACTGGTACGTCACCGCGCCCGCGACCGTGAGCAGCTTCACCCCCTTCATCCTTCCCGCGGAGGTGTCGCCGCTGCGGGAGCCGGGCGCGGGCCGCTACTTCGTGCAGTGGTCCTCCCGCTCCCTGGGGATGGGCCATGGCTACCAGGACCTCTACCAGGCGGTCCCCCCGGCGTTCGAACCGGACTCGTGGAGCTCGAACGCATACGGCTACTCCGTCCTCCAGGACTGAGTGGCGCTACGGTGCCAGCGCGCGGAACACCTTGGTGTCGCCGTCGTAGTTGCCGGGGTTCCAGTACACCTTGTCCGCGCCGTCCCGGCCGTCGATGTCCGCGAAGAAGAAGTCCGTGTTCTCCGAGTTGCTGAAGCCCGTGTTGTCCATCACCGGGCTGCCCGCGAAGTTGGTGCCGGTGCTCGGGTAGACCTGCATCCGGCCCTCGCGGAAGCCCGGCCGCCAGAAGACCTTGTCCGCCTTGCCGTCGCCGTCCACGTCCGCGAAGTAGAAGCGGGACGTGTCCACGCCGCTGGTGCCGGACTCGTGCAGGAAGAACAGCGCGAACGCCCCCGCGCCGGTGGAGCGGTACACGCGCGTGCGGCCCCCCTCCTGGTCCGGGTTCCAGAGGATGCGGTCCGCCTTGCCGTCGCCGTCCACGTCCGCGAAGGACACGCGGGTGCCAGCGCTCGTGTTCGCTCCCGTCGTGCTCGTCACCGCGGCGCCGAAGGACACCGTGCCGTTGCACTTCGACACGAAGGTGTCGAAGGCGCCGGACTTCTGCGTGGGGTTCCATCGCACCAGGTCCGCGCACCCGTCGCCGGTGATGTCCGCGAAGAAGAAGCGCGTGGCGTCGCTGGTGCTCGCCGCCTGGGTGATGGCCACGCGGTCGCCGAAGGTGCCGTCGCACTTCGCGGGGTAGATGCGCACCTCGCCGTCCCCCAGGTTGGGCCGCCAGAGGACCTTGTCCGCGCACCCGTCGCCGGTGACGTCCGAGAAGAAGAAGCGCGTGGTGGCCACACCGCTCGTCGCGCCCGTGTTCTTCACCGCCGTGGCGAAGCCGCCGTCGCACTTCGACTTCGCCACCCACGTCTCGCCCTCGCCCGCCGCGTAGTTCCAGCTGATGCGGTCCGCGCAGCCGTCGCCGTCCACGTCCGCGAAGAACAGCTGCGTGCTGGTGGACGTGCCGTTGGGCGTGGGCGAAAGGGTGGAGCCCGCGGTGAAGAGGGCCGGGCGGATGGTGGCGAGCACCGGGTAGTGGTCCGACGGCGTGAGGCCGCCGCTCTCCGTCCGGTCGATGGCGGGCGCGGACGAGGTGAGCGCGCCCCCGTTGTGGAAGATGTAGTCCAGCCGCTGGTACTTCGTGGACGTGGAGCCGTTCCACGCGTTGTTGAACGTGGCGTCGTCCACGCCCGTCACGCCGTCGAAGCGCGCGGTGCGGAACAGCCGGGCCCCGCCCTCCAGGTCCGCGATGGTCGTCTCCCCCGGCGTGTGCTGGCCCTGCGCGTCGGAGTTGAAGTCCCCCATGGCGATGACCGGCAGGCCCCCGGGCTTCGTGGCCAGGAACGACGCCATCTGCTCCGCTTCCCGGAGCCGCCCCAGTGAACACTCCGCCGCGTAGGCGAAGTGCGTGTTGGCCACGAAGTACACCTGGCCGGACGTCAGGTCGCGCAGGCCCACCCACGCAATCTTCTTCCCCTCCGCGTGGCTGAAGCACGTGGCGCTGGAGGCATACGGGTTCACGAGCGCCTCGTTGCCCTGGCCCACTTCCGGGGCCATCTCGAAGCGGCTCTTCTTGAAGAAGATGAGCTTCGGGCTCCCACCGCCCGGGTTGTAGACGCCGTAGGGCTTGTCCGCGCCCGTGAGCCCCGCGATGAGGTCCGCGGGGATGCTGGGCCCACCCGAGGGCGCCTGCGCCTCCTGCACGCCGACGATGTCCGCGTTGTTCGCGAGGATGCGCTGGAGGACCGCCGCCTTGCGGTTGGGCCACGCGCGCACGCCCGTGTCCAGCGGACCGCGCACGTTGTACGTCATCACCCGGAACGCCTTGTGGCCTGTCGCCGCCAACATCCGCGACTGCCCGGCCAGCGCCTCAGGGGAGGGCCGCGCGTCTCCGTCCGGCCCGCAGGCCAGCAGCGGAGTGAACACCGAGAGCAGCGCGGCGGCGCGCGCGAGACGGGGACGGAAGCATCGCATGGCTGGGATTATACATGGAAAACGAGAAATAACTTAAAATCCTCCCCAGGGCATGCTGTCGCGGTGTGAATGGCTTATGGCACACGAAAGGCCGCGTCCGGCCTGGAAGCCGGACGCGGCCCGGGCATGACTGCGATTGCGGGCTACTGGCGCACGACGCGCTTGAGCCGGAAGGGCGAGGGCGACTCGCTCATCGTGTAATAGGCCGTGCCGGTCGCGTCGTACTCGATGGCCTCGCCCTGTCCCTCCACGGTGTCCGTCAGGGAGACGGGCGCCGCGGCGAACGCGGTCTCGAAGGCGGCGCCGGTGGCGGCGCGGAACTCATACACCTTGCGGTACGTGCGCAGGATGAAGCGGTTGGCGCAGGCGTGGATGGCGCCGGACGTGGCGGCCCCGTAGTTGGTGTCCGTGGTGGTGGGCAACGGGAGGTTGGCCACGAAGACGAGCGTGCTCAGGGTGCCCGGCGCGGGGAGCGGCTGGGGGAACTTGTAGACCTTGCTCGCGCCCGAATAGGACTTGGTGACGACGTAGATGTCGCCCGTGACGGGGTGGACCATGAGGGTCTCCGCGTCCTTGGGGGCGTCCGGGTACTGGAAGGGGAAGGCCTCGGCGGTGAGGTTGCCGCTCGTCTGGTCCGCGCCGATGTTGGGCTCCCGGATGCGGTAGACGGCGAAGGTGGACGGCGGCGTGGGGAAGTTGGCGCTCGAGCGGCCGATGTCGCCCATGTAGATGCACTGGCCCGCGGGGCAGGGGCCGGTGGCGACGTCCTCCCAGTCCGCGGGCGTCACGTTGGACACGGTGAAGGTGCCCTTCGTGCTCGCGTCCGCGGTGCTGATGGCGACAATGGCGGTGGTGTCCTCGTTGTGCGCGTAGAGGATGCCCGACGTGAGGCGGCTGGCGGCCAGGCCCGACGGCTCCACCAGCGCGGTGGCCGTCACGGTGCCCTGGGTGGTGTACGCGGTGGAGAAGGTGTCCCCCACGGAGCAGGGGATGGTCGCGTTGGCCTCGCGCAGCGTCACCACCTGCGCGATGTTCGTCTCCGGGTTGGGGGACGAACCGTTGAACGGCCCCTGCGCGCCCGCGGCGCCCAGGTCCTTGTGGGCCACGTTGTAGATGAGCCCGGTGGACGAGGACACGAGGCAGGTGTCCACGGGCTCGGTGAAGCCCGCGGGCGGGACGATGGGGCTCGCCGGGCACGCGGAGCCGGTCCACAGCTGCGAGCCGAACCACACCGCGACGCCGTTGGAGGTGCTGGTGGAGAGGGCGGGCGTGTTGAAGCTGGCGGTGAGGCCGTTCTTCTGACCCGTCTGCGCGTCGATGGGGTTGGCCGTGTCTGCGCCGGAGAACGCGGAGATGCTGCCGGCCATGTAGCTGGCGATGTCGATGGTGAACGCGTACGAGGACGGCTCGGACGCGGTGGCGACCTTGTAGAAGATCCACGCCTTGATCTGTGACGCGCTCTGGTCCGAGCGCACGAACTCCCAGCCCGCGGGCGGCGTCGCCACCGCGGCCACGTTGTTGCGGTTGATGATGCGCGCCAGCAGCACGTCACCCGCCGCCGTGCCCGTGGGCTTCGCGATGCTCAGCGACGTGCGCGTGCTGCCGCCCGCCGTGGCGCTGCTCCGGTACGCGATGGTGGACACCGCCTGCCGCGCGGTCGCGACCTCCTGCTCGGGGAGCGAGGGAGCGTCCGCTTCCATCGGCCCGCAGCCCGCGAGCGCGAGCAGGGACATGGAGCACAGCATGCGTGAAACATTCCGGTTGAAGAACGTCAAGGTCACTCCTGCCTGGGGGATGAGGCGAGTTGAAGCAGGAGGTTTTCGAAAGGACCCGGAAAGTGTTGCGGATTCCGTGCGTGCCGGCCGTCGTGTTGGCTGTGATTGCAATCTTCCGCGAGCGGCCTTTCCTCGCGTGCTCGGGTGTGGAAGAGGGGAGGGCATGAAGCGTCACGCCCCGGCCACCGAACGCAACCGCGAACCGCTCCTCGCCGTCCTCCGGGAGGTGCTGCCCGCGGAGGGCACGTTGCTGGAGGTGGCGAGCGGCACCGGCCAGCACGCGGCGTTCTTCGCGCAGGCCTTCCCGGGGCTGACCTGGCAGCCGACGGACGGTGACCCGACGTCGCTGGAGAGCATCGACGCGTGGCGCGTGGAGGAGGGGCTGGCCAACGTCCTGCCCGCGCGCGTGCTGGACGCGAGCTCGGACGCATGGCCGGTGGAGCACGCGGACGCCATGCTCTGCGTGAACATGATCCACATCGCGCCGTGGACGGCCTGCCAGGGGTTGATGCGGGGCGCGGCGCGGGTGCTGCGCCCGGGCGGACGGCTGGTGCTGTACGGCCCCTACTTCGTGGAGGGGAAGGAGACCGCGCCGAGCAACCTCGCCTTCGACGAGTCGCTCCGCTCGCGCGACCCGTCCTGGGGCGTGCGCGAGCTGGGCGCCGTCACGGCCGAGGCGGCGCGCCACGGGCTCCAGCGCGAGCGCGTGGTGGAGATGCCGAGCAACAACCTCACGGTGGTGTTCCGCCGGTAGGGCCTCCACCGGGACGGCGTTCGTCACGCCGTCCCGGCGCGTGGGCTACATGCCGGGGCAGTGGCCGCCCTGCATCTGACGCGCGGTCTCGTGGACCTCGTCGACGAGCTGGCGCTTCTGCATGTGGTCCTCCGCGGAGTAGGTGATGGTGATGCCCTGCGGCGTGTCCGTGGCCACGACCTTGGAGAGGACGGAGGGCGCCCCGGCCATGCCCTGGTTGCCACCTCCGCCGGTCCCGCTCTCGTCGCGGCCAGACTGGATCTCCGTGGGGCTGTCGCCCAGGTCCTCTTCCTGCGCCAGGTCCAGGGGCGTCTGCGCGTTGTTGGTGCGCTTGGACTGCTCGTCCAGCAGCCGCCGGGCGCGCGTCTGGAGGTCGGACACCTGAGACGGGTCGGACGTGGTGAACATGAGCGCCACGCCGTCGGACGTGTCCTGCGTCTGGACCTGCGCGCCCGGCACGGACATGGGGCAGCGCTGGTCGCCCGTGGACGACATCGCGGTGGCGGACATCGGCTCCTTGGACTCCTCCTTGTGCATCCCCTTCTTGGAGCAACCGGCGGAGAAACAAAGCGCCGCGGTCGCGGCGAGCATCAGCGGAAGTCGGGACATGGGCATGGTGGGCCTCCTCTGTCGTGGGTTTGTCGTGCGGCAAGGTGGCGAGGTGCCCCAGCCCTCGCAACACGTCCTCCAGGTCGCCCTGCCTGAAGGCCCCACCCCGGGGATGGACGGCTTCATCGCGGAGCGGACACGCGCGAGGCCCGGCTCACCACACGGCTTCGAGCTGGAGCATCACCCCGTGCTTCTCGTAGTTGCCGTTCGTGGCGTCATACGCGTGGCAGAGGTGCTCCGCGCCTTCGCACGCGGCGGGGTCGTCGTCCGTCAGGCGCATGTCGATGTTGGAGCGGTTCACCAGCAGCTCGTAGCGAGCCGTGAGCCGCAGGTGGCTCGACAGCCGGGCGCTCACGGCGGGGATGAGCACGAAGCGTGTGTCGTAGCGGCGGCGGACGTTCCACGTCTCGGTGTCTCCTCCGGCCGTCACGACGCGCAGGGCGTTGTCCTCCAGGTAGCGGCGCCACTCGACGTCCGCGTCCAGGCTGGTGGTGAGCCATGGCAGGGGTTGCCACCGGCTGGACACGCCCACGGCGTGGCCCGTGAAGCCGAATGGAATGACATACGTCCGCGACACCAGGGAGGCATCCTCGCTGGTGAAGGATTGCTCCAGCGTGCCGATGCGGTCCTGCCGGTAGCGGTACCACGCCGTGATGATCGCGGGGCCCAGGCGCCATTCCTGGGACAGCGTCGCGTCCAGGCGTGGACCGGTGAGGTAGGCGAACTCCTCTCCGATTCCGTCCTTGCCGGCGGCGCCCAGGTCCAACCTCGTGGTGGTGTGTTCGGTTTCGTCCCAGGCGAGCCACGCGTTGACGTTCACGGAGGCCTGGAGCCCTCGGAAGTCCGCCAGGCCGGTGAAGAAGATGTCTCCGCCCGCGAGGAGCCCCATGCGCACCCGGCGCGCGGCCTCCCACTCCACGGCCGCTGTCGCGCGGTGAAGTTGGAGCGAGTAGTCCCGCACGGAGGATTCAGAGTAGGCGCGCTGGCTGCCGCCGTAGGCCAGGGCCGCGAAGAGCCGGTCGGACAGGCGGAAGCGCGCGGTGAGGCCCACGCCGGCCTCCGCGAAGGGGCTCGCGGTCACCACGTCCGCGTTCGCGCCGGACACGTCGCGGGCCGCGACACCGACCTGGAGCACGTTGCTGTCGAAGCCCGGCCCCACATTCGCGGAGACCCAGAGGCCCGTGCCGCTGGCGCGCAGTCCGTGGGAGAGCAGGTCCAGGTACTGATGCGCCGTCGCGCGGTCCAGCGGAGTCAACGTCAGCGCGAGCGCCGCAGTGAGGTCCTCGTGGGCCTCCGCGCGTGAGCCCAGGCGCCAGGCCGACGCGCCGGCCATGAGCCGGGCCCTGCCGGAGTCGGGCTGCCGCTCCGCCGCGCGCAGGAAGTGCGCACGGGCCTCGTCGAAGCGGCCGGCGTCGAAGGACGCGAGTCCCTGGCGGTAGGCCTCATCGCCTTCGTTCACCGCGGGGGAGAGCAGGGCGCGCAGTTCCTCCAACTGCAACGCCTCCTCCTTGGAGGCACCCTGTGAGGCGCGCTCCGCCCATTGCGCTGCACGGTCCGGAGCGCCCGCGTCGAACGCGGCGAAGCCCGCGTTGATCCACGCCACGCGGGCGAGCGGGGCATCTTCACGGACGCGGGCGAAGGTCTCCTCCGCCTCCGCGAAGCGGCCCAGGGCATAGAGGCATGCGCCCCGGTTGAAGTTCCAGGCATCGGGCTCCGGAGCATCCGGAGTACGCCCTGCGGCATCCAGGGCCTCCAGCGCTTCCGCGGGGCGGCCCAAGCGGAAGCGGGCCAGGCCCACGAGGTACAGCGCGGTGCCGGAAGGTGGGGCCTGGAGCGCCTGCTGTTCCGCCTCCGCGTATCGGCCCGCCGAGAAGGACTCGCGCGCGTCCTCCAGCGGCTCCCCGGCCGCGAGCGCCACCAGGAGAAGCAGGCCCGTCCACACGCACCGCGACGTAGCGCATTCCCCGCAGGGGCGCGAGGGCAGCGGACCGCGCCGTCCGGTAAGGAGAGGGACCGGTACGCACCGACCCAGCCCATGCTCACGGTGTCGCAAGGCCTGCGGACATGTCCCCCGTCCACCTGGAGTCGAAGCGAGAACCTCAAGGGAGCGAGCCCCCCGGCGGCGCACCGCGCAAACCTGTCGGACAGTCGAACAGGTTTTGGAGGGCCAAGGCGCGCCCCCGTGAGTCGAGGATCCAGTGAGCATGCCGCCCCCTGGCGGCCCACCACGCGAACCTGTCGGACAGTCGGACAGGTTTTGGAGAACCGGCTCACGCGGGCGGGGGACGACGCTCAGGTCCGGTGCGTGGAACCCCAGGCTTTGTCGCCAGCGTGGCTCGTGGGACTTTCGGTCCGCGCCGTCGTTCAGCGCCTGGGTGGTTGCTGGGGCTGCGTGGGCGGCTGCTGATTGGGCGGCGGTGGCGCTCCGTCGGTCCTGGGGGACGGCGAGCGCATGCGGCCCTCATCCCCTGGCGGGCGGGCCCCGTTGTGCCGGCCGTCCTTCCCGGGTCCTCCCGCGGGGCCACGCGCGTCCGGACCTGGCGGCGGACGGGCCGTTTCGCTTCGGGGCGGCGGGGCAGGGCGCTCCGCGTTCCGGCGCCCCAGGATGGTGTCCACCTGCTCCCCCGGCGCGATGACGTCCACCGTGTGCGAGCTGCGCACGTGCGCCTGCTGGGCTCCGGACGGTGGGGGCGGCACGGGGGCTTCGGGCGGCCTCACGGCCTCCGTTGGCGGCGGGGCCGGTGTCTGCTGGGCGAACGCGGCCCCTCCTCCCAGCCATAGGAGGACGGCGAGCGCCGGTGTCGAAAAGCCCGTCTTCATCCGCCCGTGACCTCCAGCACCACATCGTGCTCGATGCGCTGGTCGCCCGCGCGCGCCAGCGCCGTCACCAGATAGCGCCCCGGCCGCTGTCCGCGCACCGCGATGGGAATCACGTTACTGCCCGCGCTCAAGGGCTGCGTCCATTGATAGGAGCGCAGCGGCAATTCCTCCCCGTCCGCCCAGAAGGACAGCCCCTCCGGCAGGCTCACCTGGAAGTCCGCCTGCTCCACGGCCACGTCCGCCGTGAAGTCCAACTTGATGACCGCCACCTTGCTCACCGGCACCTGCGTGCCGGGGCGCTCGAGCTCCGCCATCCCTGGAGCAGTCGTCTCCGGGACGCCCGGCGTGCCTCGCACCGCGCCCAGCACCAGGAAGGTGGCCACGCCCATGGCGACGCCCACCGCCGGCCACAGCACCGGTGCCCGGCGGCGCCAGAAGTCCCGCACCGCATCCCACCCCGACGCCGGTGTGGGCGGACCGGCCTCCACGAGCCGCCGGTGGAGCAGGGCCTGGAAGTCGGGCCCGGGCGCGTCGTCCCGCAGCGCCGCCAGACGCTCGCGCAGCACGCGGTCCTCCCTATCCTCGGGCTCACTCATTTCCTGCTCCTCGCAGCATGCGACGAAATGTCCTGCCCGGATGTTCCCACCGGGGCGTCATCTTCCGGGCCGCCGGGGCCCTGCCCCCCCGCCAGCAGGGCCTTCAGGTGCGCCCGGCCCCGCGACAGGCGCGACTTCACGGTGCCCACGGGCACCCCTTCGATGTCCGCCACCTCTTCATAGCTGTGCCCCTCCACGTCGAAGAGCACCACCGCCGTGCGGAACTCCGGCGGCAGCATCCGGAGCGCCCGCCACAGCCGGTCCCGCTCCTGCGCGCGCATCATTCCTTCATCCGCGGACTCGACGTCCGACGCCGCCTTCGTGTGCTCCTGCTCCAGCGGCTCCTCACGCGAGCGCTCGCGGCCAGCGCGGCTGCGGGTGGCGTCATAGAACGCGTTGCGCACCACCGAATAGAGCCACGTCTGGAACGCGGACTGGAAGCGGAACGAGCGCAGGTTCTTGTAGACCTTCACCAGCGCTTCCTGCGCCAGGTCATCCACATCCGAGTCCGACGCGGCGAAGGCCCGCGCGAAGCGGCGCACCCGCGGCAGGTGCGAGGACACGAGCAACTCAAAGGCACGCACGCTGCCGTCCTGGGCTTCGAGGATGAGTGCGCGCAGCTCGTCGTTCACGGTCGGCGGCACTCTATCCGGCCCCGGTGCACGCTCAAAAAGCCTCGGGAAAATCCCCGCCGGGAACACGGCGGAAATTCATTTCGTCTCATGGGGGCGAACGGACAGCGGCCGGGCACCGGATGACAAGGGAGCACGCACTCATGAGGCACTGGAACAGGGGCAGTCAGTGGCTGGGAGCAGTCGCGCTGGTGGTGGGCACCATGACGGTCGGTTGCGGCGGATCGCAGGGCTCGACCACGGATGCCACGTCGGATGTGTCCCAGGCGGTGGAGGCCGCGTCGGACTCGAGCGACGCGGTGGAGGTGTCCAGCCTGCTGCATGGTCTGGACAAGCTGCGCCCCCAGGCCATTGAAGGCTTTCACTGCGACGCGAGCCCCGACATCACCACCGTGGAGGTGTGCGGCAAGACGCTGCCCGCCACCGTGCACCTGGAGTGGACGGACTGCGCGCCCCCCACGCGCCCCGAAGGCCCCGGCCGTGGCGGTGGCCAGGCTCCGGGCGGTGGTGATCAGCCTCCCCCTCGGGACGGTGAAGGTTCGCAGGTGCGCGGCCAGTCCTTCGACGGTGGAAGCGGCGGGGGAAGGCCTGGCGGCAAGGGCCCCGGCGGCCCCACCAGCGGCACGGTGGACATCGTGAACGCGTACGAAGCGTCGGAAGACTGCACGGGCGCGGTGACGCAAAGCCAGACGGTCACCTTCGAGGTCTCCGGCACCAACTCCGACGGCGAGGTCTCCACCGTGAAGGGCACCACCGCCTCCACGGCGGAGCTGGTGGACGGCGCTCCGCCGAAGCGCAAGAGCACGCAGGCGGACGTGACGCGCACGCGCACGGATGCCGCGGGCACGGTGGTGCAGTCCGTGCGGCTGGAGGGCTCGCTGTCCGTCGCGTTCTCCTCGGACACGCCGCCGGTGCGCACCATCGACGGCGCGTACACGGAGACCTCGCTCGATGGTTCGCAGGGCACCGTGACGCTGGAGGGCATCGTCCGCCCGTCGCGCGACGTGTGCCCCTGGCCCACGAGCGGCACGCTCACGCGCACCACCGCGGACGGCGCCAGCCACGTGCTCACCTTCGGTCCGGAGTGCGGCGACGGCACGCTCGATGGCGCGGCGCTGAGCCTGCCCGACCGCTGCGAGCGCGGCGGCGGCCGCCACTAGTCTCACGAGGCGTCGCGGTCCGGGGGCGCATACCCCAACCCCCTCCCCCGACCGTCCCCCGGGCCGCGAGCCTCAGCCCCGCTTCGTCATGTCGAACAGCGCGCGGGCCTGCGGCCCCAGGAACCCGTCGAACCCTCCCGAGCGCTGGGCGATTTCGAAGTACGCATACGGCCATGCGCGCGTGCCTCCACCCCGGAGCGTCAGGGGCAGCGGGGCCGCGTGCGTGGCCGTCTGTCTGAGGGACGTGCCGGGCTCACCCTCGATGTCCGCCTTCATGGGCACGCCCGCTTCGCGCATGCGCCGCTGCCACGCCTCCACGTCGTCCACCGCGCCGGTGAAGTGATTCACCTTGCGGCCGAAGGCCAGCAACCACGCGCCGTACTGCGTCTCCTTCTCCAGCTCCAGCAGCGCGGCCTCCTCCGGAGGCGGCGGCGCCGTGAACCACGCCGCGAGCGCCTCCACGTCCTCCGGCGGCGGCGGATCCACCGGCAGCGCGGCGAGCAGCTCGCGGGCGCGCGGTGAGAGCTCCTCCTGCTTCAGCTCGGACAGGAAGACGCGCGGCAGGCCGTCCGGATGCGACAGGTAGATGGCGGACAGGTGTGCGTCCGGGAACGTGTACGCGCCGGCCGGCTTCCACCCGAACCGCTCGAACACGCGGGAGAAGAGGGCGATGCCTCCCTCCGGCCGCGCGAGGGTGCGGAACGCGACGTGGTCGTTGCGGAAGTGCCCCCCGGACAGCGTCACGAAGGTGCGCGCGAAGGGGACTTCGGAGGCGTAGCGCTCCCACAGCAGGTCCAGGAGCCGCGAGGCGTTGGAAGCGGAGGTCGTCATGCCCGGCAGTCTACGCCGCGCCTCCCGGGCTTTGAGCGCCATCCGCGAACCGTATTAACAAGCGGAAGCCCGCTCAGGGCGGAAACGCTGAATACACGGAGACAGACGATGAACGCGATGAAGATGGGGCTGCTGGCCCTGGTGTCCGGACTGCTGCTGGCGTGCGGAGGGGGCGTGGAGACGGAGTCTGGCGCGCCCGAGCTGGCGCGGCAGGAGAAGGCGCTGTGCGGTACGTGTGGAGACTCCATCTGCGACCCCGGCACGGAGACCGCCTTCAACTGCCCGCAGGACTGTGGCTTCGGGCCCGTCTGCGGGGACTCCGTGTGTTGCGACGGAGAGACGACGTCCAGCTGCCCGCAGGACTGTCCCCTCCCGTATGACTATTGCTACGTGACGCCCATGGGGTTCGCGTCCGCGTCCGCCGCCGGCCTGTGTGCCGTCTGCGGTGACAGCTATTGCGACCCCAGCGCGGAGAACAGCTACAACTGCCCGCAGGACTGTGGCACCCCCGGTTACTGCGGGGACTTCGTCTGCAATCCCAACACGGAGAACAGCTACAACTGCCCGCAGGATTGCGGCAGCCCCGGCGGCTACTGCGGTGATTACACCTGCGATCCCAGCACGGAGAACGCCTTCAACTGCCCGAGGGACTGCGGCGGTGGGCCTGTCTGTGGCGACAGCGTGTGCTGTGACGGAGAGACGACGTCCAGCTGCCCGCAGGACTGCCCCCTCCCGTATGACTATTGCTACGTGACGCCGGCGTACTGAGCCCCGCGGGGCCGTGCGGGTGACTTTCAGCGCAGCTCCACCGTGAGCCCGCCGAAGGTCATTTCCTCCTGGTGGCCATTGTCTCCGGAGTGCGTCATCGGCGCCTCCGCGAGCCCCACCGCCACCAGTGAGTCCCCGTCCGCGTCCACGCCGAGCAGGTGGAAGTGCCGGCCCTGTCCCTCGGGGCCGGCCTTCCGCGTGCGCACCGTCTGGCCGTCAGCGGATGCGAGCGCGAGCAGGGCCCCGGCGCCGCGCGAGATGCTCATCCCGCCGTACCACCGGTCCCAGCCGGACGCGCCCACGGCGACCCAGCCCGCGTCCGTCCAGCGCAGCGCGGAGAAGTGGTCCGCGCGGCCCGTGTCCACGCGGTGCTCGAAGCGCAGCGCGCCCGAGTCGAGCGACAGCACGCCCAGGTAGCCGTCATAGGGCGTCATCCGGTCCTGCGCGCCCGGCGCGGACGGGTACCAGGCAATGGCGCCATCCGAGCCCTCCGACACCACGGTGCCCGCGAGCGCCACCTCCCCGTCTCGCACCGCCATGTCGAAGACGACGAACTCCGCCGCCCGGGCGGGGACGAAGACGTGCGTCCCGATGCGCGTCCCCACCGGCGTGAAGGCCGTCATGGCGAAGGGCTGCCGTTCGGTATCCGCGGGCGTGGTGACGTCGTCGCCGGAGCGGCAGTGCACGGAGGTGAAGTCATTGAACGTGTGACTGGAAGCCATGCAGCGGGAGCTGTTCCAGGTGCGCCCCACCACCAGCCGTCCGTCCGAGTCCACCGCGAGCAGCGGCCGGAGCGCGGCCTCTCGCCAGCGGAACTCGTCGTAGGCCCAGGCGGCCGGCTGCGTGGAGTGGCGTCCGTCGACGACGCGGGTCCACTGCTCGGTGTAGCGCCCGTCCATCCACTGGAGCGTCATCAGCCCTGACGCCAGCTCCTGGGTGGTGGGCCCGCCTTCCGGAATGGCCACGAGCGACAGGAAGGCCACGGCCACGTCCTCGCCGCGCGCCTCCGTGCGCAGCCAACCGTCGGTGAGGGCGTGGACCCAGGGCGACTTCATGCGGAACGCGGGGGAGGGCAGGGTGTCTCCCAGGTCGGCGTCGGGCACCGTCGCGGGCGTGGGCAGGGGCTGCCGCGACAGCACCTGTCCTTCAGCGGACAGGCGAACCAGGTCGTAGGCCTCCGTCGTGGTCCCGGTGCGCTCGACGCCCAGGGTGACCTCCCCGGACGGATGCACGGTGAAGTCGCTCAGGTGGTCACCGGCCGCGGCGTCGAACCGCCACAGCGGCGAGCCGTCCGGAGCGGACACGGTGAGCCGGCGGGTATCCCGTCCCTCCGCGTCCCGCGACGTCTCCAGCACGAAGGTGCGCCCGGAGGCTCGCCGCACCTTGAGGCCGCCGAAGTCCGCGCGCGCCTGCGTCTGGGAGGCCGGTGTACCCTGCTCGAACGCCCGGGTAAGCCCGGGCACCGCGCAGTCCGCGTCCTCGCACGGAGACCCAGGCCCATCCGTCCCGCTGCAGGCGGCGGCGCCCCACGACAGCAGGGCGCCCAACAGGTACCGCGTCCGGCGGAGGTCCATGACTCGCATGCTTCCTCATACGGAGGCACGCGGTCCGGCGGGTCACGCCTTCCGGACGCGAAGGACCCCGTGACCCTCCGGACCGATGGGACTCAAGCTCCGCAGGTGGAGGCCCTTGGCCCGGCAGGTTGCGCCTTCCGGACGCGAAGGGCCTCGTGTCCCTCCGGATTGGTGGGACTCAAGCTCCGCAGGTGGAGGCCCTTGGCCCGGCAGGTTGCGCCTTCCGGACGCGAAGGGCCTCGTGTCCCTCCGGATTGGTGGGACTCAAGCTCCGCAGGTGGAGGCCCTTGGCCCGGCAGGTTGCGCCTTCCGGACGCGAAGGGCCTCGCGTCCCTCCGGATTGGTGGGACTCAAGCTCCGAAGGTGGAGGCCCGTGGCCCGGTGGGTCGTGTCCTCCGCGAAGGACCCCGTGTCCCTCCGCACCGATGGAGCGCGAGCTCCGTATGCGGAGGCCCTTGGTCCGGTGGGGCCTGCCCTCCGGATGCGAAGTTCGGGACCGGTGGGCGGCGGGCCCCGCCATCGGCTCCGTGGACGCGTGCACCCCGCGCCCACGGAGGGCCGTCCTCCGTTATGGCACCGACACCGCCTGGAGCGCGGCGCGGCTGGGCTGCTCATCCCCCGTGACGCTCACCACGAGGCGCTGGAGGCAGCCCGCGAACTCCTGCTTCAGCGCGTCCGCCGTCACCGCCTGGAGGTGCGCGGGGCGCTGGGCCACCGACTCCACCGGGAAGCCCCGCACGCGCGCCTCGAGCAGCGCCTCCACCCATGCATCCGTGGAGATGAACGACACCCCCTGCCGCGCCAGCAGCCGCGCGCGGGCATGCGCCAGGTCCTTCTCGGACACCTCCTTCGCGAACGCCGCCAGCGTCTCGCGCAGCGACCCCACGCCCTCTCTCATCCGCTGCGCATCCAGGCTGCCGCCCAGCAGGAGGTGCGCCGCGCCGCCCCGGCCAATCCAGGGCTCGGCGCTGAAGCCGTAGGACGCTCCCGTTCCGGAGCGCGTCCGGTCGTAGGCCTCCACCTCCAGCAGCTCCGCCATCAGCGCGTAGCGCGCCTCCAGCTCCGGCGTGGCCGTGGGCAGCCGGCAGGCCAGCTGCACCTGGCCCTGCGTGGCCCCGGGCCGCGCGGTGAAGAGCGTGCTCACCTTCGAGGACGCGGCGGGCAGCACCGGCGCGGGCGGCACGGCCACCGGCTGCGGCTTGCCCCGGCTCCAGTCACCCAGGTACTTGCGCACCAGCGGCTCCACGTCCTTCACCTCGAACTCGCCCGCCACCACCACCGTCGTGTTGCCCGGGCGGTAGACGTCCTCCAGCCACGCCTGCGCCTCCGACCAGGACACCTGCCCCATCTGCGCCCCCGTGGCCTCGCTGGCATAGGGGTGCGTGCCGTAGAGCGCCTGCATCAGGTTGCGGTGCGCCAGCACCTCCGGCCGCGTGTCCACCGCCTCGCGCCACGGCTGCACCTGCTCGCGCCAGTAGCGCACCACGTCCTCCGACGTGCGGGTGCTGGACAGGTCCTCCGCGAGCATCGCCAGCATGTTGCCCACGTTGCCCGCCGTGCCGGCCATGTCCACGCGCACGTGGTCCAGCGCCGTGCGGGTGGACTCGTGCAGACCCCAGTCGCTCGGGCGGCCCTCGAAGTGCGACTCGCGGAAGGAGCCCCACTTCGCCAGGTCCGCCACGCCCGGCTTCACCCCGTGCGCCGTGCCGCCGCCCATCGCCGCGCCCACCCGCACCACCGGCAGGCCCGGCCGGGGCACCAGCAGGACCTCCATGCCGTTGTCCAGCTTCAGCACCTGCACCGGCGCCGTGGTGGCCGCCAGCATGGACGGCGTGACGCGCTCGCCGCCCTCCACCGCGGGCTCGCCGCCGGGCAGCTTCGCCAGCGTGGGGAGCGCCGTCGGCGTGCCGCTCTCTCCCGGCCGCACGAGGATGGCGTGCGCCCGGTCGCGCTGGAGCCACTGGTACGCGAAGTCCGTGACCTTGCTGCCGCCCAGCCCCATCAGCGCCATCTGCGAGCGCGTGTACGAGCGCACGTCCGTGGTGAAGTGGGTGAGCAGCGCGCGGCTCCGGGTCCGCGCCAGGAGCCGCTCCGACTCCAGCACCATGTTCGTCACCACCTGGCGGCGCAGGGCCTGGAAGTTGAACTCCTGTCCCAGCACGCCGCTGGCCTCGATCTCCCCGCTCCAGGTCTTGTGCACCTGGTCCAGCACCTTCTCCGCCGAGCGCTCCGGGTGGTCCCCGCGCGACAGGTGCACGCGCACGATGAGCAGCGACGCGCGCGTGCCGGGCACCAGCCCCGTGGAGATGCCCGCGATGTCGCCATCGCTGCGCACCGCCTCCCAGAGGTTGTTGTCCAGGCTGACGCCCACGAAGTCATGCAGGGCACTGGCCTCGTCGAAGGCGCGCGGCAGCACCCAGGACAGGTACAGCTCCGGCGACGGCACCGCCGCCGCGTACACCGGCATCGTCTTGCTGACCGGCGCGGCCGCGGGCTCCGGGCGCTTCGCGGGCATGCGCGTGTCCAGCGCCAGCGGGGCGCCCGTGCCCACCCACGCTTGCGGCAGGTTCTGCAGGAGCGTGGCCTCCACCTCCGCCAGGTCCACGTCCCCGGAGATGACCAGGGTGACGTTGTCCGGGCGGTAGTGGGCGCGCGCGAAGCGGTGCGCGTCCGCCAGGGTGATGGCGGACAGCGACTCGTGCGAACCCACCACGGGCCGCGCGTACGGGTCTCCCGCCGGGAACGACGCCGCGTGCACCCAGCTGAACACCTGGCCCACGTAGCCTGTCTCGTTGCGCTGGCGCAGCTCGTTGCGCACCACCTCGCGCTCCACCGCGAAGACCTCCGGGCTGACGTTGGAGAGCGGCGACGACAGCCGCTCCCCCTCCAGCTTCACCAGCGTG
Source organism: Corallococcus sp. M7 (assembly GCF_054512695.1). Classification (NCBI taxonomy): domain Bacteria; kingdom Pseudomonadati; phylum Myxococcota; class Myxococcia; order Myxococcales; family Myxococcaceae; genus Corallococcus; species Corallococcus sp. M7. The sequence goes on along the minus strand of NZ_CM137252.1, from coordinate 8,355,966 downwards.
CCCAGCGACTCCTTGGGCGCGAGCTCCTCGTAGGCGGTGTAGTCCAGGCTGGTGCTGGCGTTGGAGTGCCCCGCGCCGGAGGCATTGAGCCGCGCCTGCACGGAGGGGCCGTTGGCGGGACGCGCGCGGAAGGCCAGGTGCTCCACCAGGTGCGCCAGCCCCTCCTTGCCGCCCGGGTCGCTGGAGCCTCCCGCGCCCACCACAGCGACCACCGCCACCACCGGCGCGCGCGCGTCGCGCTCCACCACCACGCGCAGGCCGGACGGCATGCGGAAGTCACGCAGGGGGAAGGACACGTCGCGCATGACGACCTGCCCTCGCGGAGGAAGCGTGGCGCACCCTCCCAGGGTCAGGGACAGGGAGGTCAGCGCGGCCACGGCCAGGCGCGAGGCGCGGACGGAACCCGACAGGAAAGACATACGACTCCAGGCACGAACCCGGAGGCAGCCCACGAAGGGCCCACGGCCCCACGCCTCCCCCCGGGCGGGAAATGATGGATGTGGATGGTGGAACGACCGGGGAGACAACGTCTGACGGGAGCGGACCGCGAAGGGCAAAGCCAGACGGCGGCAGGCTCATAGCATGCTCACCCGTGGCGCGTCATCCCACCCTCCGTGCCGGTAGGGGATGACAGGAATTGCAGGGAGCCCGGGCTCCGACATGTCCACGGTCCTCCGGATAGGATGCAGGCCATGTCCCTTCCGCCGCGCGTCGTGCCGCCGCTGTTGGCCTGCGCCCTCTGCCTCTCCTCCTGCCTCTGGCTGGACGACGAGTTCCCCAGGGCCACGGGAGAGTGCCGGGGAACGCATCAGGGGCGGCGCGTGCGCTGGCCCATCGAGGAGCAGTCCTCGCTGGTGCACCGCGCCGTCCAGGGCGAGCTGCCGGACACCTTCATCGACCTGGACTACACGCCGGAGGACGAGCCGGTCCTGGAGGGCTTCGGCGTGGACATCCACCTGGTGGAGGACGCCCGGGTGGAAGCGGACCGGACCGTGAACCTCTTCTCCCGGCAGGGCCGGCTGGTGCCCGCGGAGCCGTCGCTGGTGACGGCGTGGGTGGGCAACATCGGAGAGGAGACCGGGTACCTCTCCGTGCCCGGCGTTCCGTTGGAGGGCTCGGTGACGCTGGACGAGGTGTCGCCGTGGGCCGCGCAGGGGCGCTTCGTCTACCGCTACGCGGATGGCGGCGAGCTGACGTGCACCTTCGACGTCCTGGAGGCTTCCGGGGAATGACGCGGTGGGACTGACGGGACGGGTGGGGGTCCTGGTTAGGATGGGCGGATGCTCCGACCCTTGTTCCGCACCGCGCTGCCATGGCTGGCCTGCGCATGGTCCATCACCGCCTGTGACTCCGTTCCCAGACCCGAGGGCGAATGCCGGGGCCCGTACGGCGACCGGAGCGTGGTGTGGCCCATCCACGTCAACGCCGTGATGTCCGCGTACTCCCTCCAGGACGGGGCCCAGGGCACGCAGCTCCACCTGGAGTACTCGCCGGACGGCGCCCCGGAGCTGACGCACTTCGGGGTGAACGTGCTGATCGCGGGGGAGCCCACGGTGACCGCCGGGACCTGGACCGCGGAGCTCCGGCGGGAGGGGGAAGCCCTGGTGCCCGAGGATCCATCGCGGCTCCTCGAGTGGTACGCATTCCTCGGCCCGGGGCATCCGGGCTATCCCTCCGTCACCGGCGTCCCGGTGGAGGGAACCCTGACGCTGGAGCGGCTGGTGCACGGGGATGGCCAGGCCCAGGGCCGCTTCGTCTACCACTACGAGGACGGCGGCGAGCTGACGTGCACCTTCAACATCACCGACCGGTATTACACCGACGACGGCGATTGGCTGGACGGGGTCGGCGACGGTGACGACGATGACGACGACTGAGCCTCGACGCCGGGGCTGGTAACCTCCATCCATGGGCGTCCACGACTACCGATGCAGTGTCTGCGGTCCCCCCTCGTCCTTCGTGTGCGGTGAGAAGACCGGCGAGGAGTGCGAGGAGGAGGGCTTTGGCAACGACGAGGCCCTCCTGGACCTGTTCTTCTTCGCCGCCGACGAGGCGCCGGAGGACGCGGAGGACTTCGAGAAGGCCCGGGGCCGCGCCCGCCGCACGCGGACGCAGGCCTACGGCTATGACTGGGGCGAGTGGGAGTTCGTCCCCAGCCTCAACTACCGGGAGCTGCTCATGGGCGCCGATGACGCCACGGGCGTCTGGCGCATCGAGCCGTACGAAGAGGACATGAGCGACGGCAGCCCCGTCTCGCTGGAGATTCCAGAGGGCGAGCGCGTCTGGGTGGTCAATTACTGCCCCGTCTGCCATCCGCTGTTCGCGGAAGGCAAGACGCCCGAGGACGAGCCCTGTCTGGAGTACCTCCGGGCCATCTCCGAGAACCTGGACCTGGACTTCGACGGGGTGAAGGGCAGCGCGGACAAGCCAGCCTTCATCGCCACCGTGCGGGAGGTCGTCGCCCGCAGGCGGCCCGTGGCTCGCTGAAGCGCCTCAGCTGGCGGAGGCCCGCGCGTCGGCGATGCGGGCGTCTTCCGGCAGGTTGGCGACCCAGGTGGTGACCTCTTCCAGGTGGAGCGTCTCCTCGCGAAGCACTTCGCGGAAGGCGTCCACCAGGTCGGGCGGTCCCAGCTCCTGGGCCAGGTCCACGAGCATCGCCCAGCCGGCGTTGTTGAGGATTTCGGAGATGAGGACCGCGCGCAGCGCGTCCGGAAGCGTGGCGCACGGGTCGTCCACGGCCCGCAGCAGCCCATGGGGCCGCGGATCCGCGCTGTCCCCGTGCGCCATCAGCTGGGGCGCGTCCAAGCCGAGCCGGTAGATGCACTCGCGGATGAGGTTCAGGTGGTCCAGCTCCTGGTTGTGCAGCTCCACCAGCCGCTCCGGCGTGGGACCTCCCGGGTAGCTGCCCAGGGCATGCGTCTTCACCAGCAGGCCCGCGTAGAGCCGTGAGCTGGTCCGCTCGAAGGCGAGCCGCTCCCGCAGCTGGGCGACGAAGAGCAGGGGCGTGGGGCCCTCCACGGCCTGGAGCGCGGGGCCCACCATCTCCTGGAAGTCCGGCAGGTGCAGCTCGCCCAGGTGTCCCGCGATGCGCATGAGGTTCACCCGCAGGAACCGCACGGCGCTGCCCGAGGGCGGCAGGGCGGAGTCCCGGAGCGGCTCCTCGCGGGCCACCTGCTCCAGCTCCTCGGCGGTGAGTTGTGCCGCTGTGTGCTTCAGTCCCCAGTCTCCGCCTTCACCAGATGACATCGCGCCCCTCCCACCAGGGATGCCTTCCGGTGCGATGGCCCCGGAAGGGGGGCACAAAGTGGAAACGATGCGCCGGGTCGGCCATCGGCCCCAGGGACTAGCGCATCGCCGTTGGGGCGGAGGCGAGGGACTCCCGCAGCCTCGCGATGTCACGCGAAGGTGGTGCACCGAACATCCTGCTGTACTCGCGGCTGAACTGGGACGGGCTCTCGTAGCCCACGGAGTGGCCGGCCATGGCCGCGTCCATGGCCTGGGCCAGCATCAGGCGGCGGGCCTCCTGGAGCCGCAGCTGCTTCTGGTACTGCAGCGGGCTCATCGCGGTGACGGACTTGAAGTGGTGGTGGAGCGCGGACGGGCTCATGTGGACGGCGCGCGCCAGCCGTTCGATGCGCAGCGGCGCGGCGTAGTGTTCCTTGAGCCAGTGGATGGCGCGGGTGACGGACTCGCGGCGGCTGTCCGCCACGGCGATGCGCCGCAGCCGTTCGGAGTTCTCGCCGGTCAGCAGGCGGTAGAGGATTTCGCGGATGACGAGCGGCGCGAGCACGGGGATGTCTCGCGGCGTGTCCAAGAGCCGCACCAGCCGCGCCGTCGCGTCCAGCAGCGGCGCGCCCACCGGCCCCAGGGCCAGGCCCCGGACCATGTCCGTGGGGCCGGGCGCGTCCAGCGCCGCCTCCATCATCAGGCTGCCCAATTGCCCGGGCTCCAGGTCCAACCGGAAGCAGAGGTAGGGCGCGTCCGGAGAGGCCTCCACCACCTGCCCCGTGACGGGCAGGTCCACGGACGCGACGAGGCACTGGTCCGGGCCATAGACATACAGCTCGTCGCCCAGGAGCACCTGCTTGCGGCCTCGCGCCACGATGCACAGCGCCGGCTCCTGCAGCGCGTGCAGGGGCGTGGAGGGCTGGGAGGCGCGGATGAGCACCATGCGGGGGATGGCGGTGGCGTGGATGCCGTCCATGGGCGTGTGGCGCTCCAGGAGTGTCGCCAGCTCGGACAGGTGCGGGCTCAGGTCGGTCGGCATGCGCGTCAGTCATAACTCCTGTGGGGCCGCGGTGTCCGTGCAGGAATGGGCAAGAGTCCGCGAGCATCCGGATACCGCCATCGCCGCGCTTCTTGAGAGGGTGCCCTCATCCCCGGCGCCCTCTTCGCGCCGGGCCCAAGAGCGAGGACGCAAGCGATGACGACGGACATCCAGGGCAAGGTGGTGGCCATCACGGGCGCGAGCAGCGGCATTGGCGAGGCGACAGCCCGCCTGCTCGCCAGCCAGGGGGCGAAGGTGGTGCTGGGCGCGCGCCGGGCGGACCGGCTGGAGGCGCTGACGGGCGAGCTGCGAGGCAAGGGCGGCGAGGTGCGCTACCGCCCGCTGGACGTGACGAAGCGCGAGGACGTGGAGGGCTTCGTGGACTTCACGCTGAAGGAGTTCGGGCGGCTGGACGTGCTCATCAACAACGCGGGGGTGATGCCGCTGTCCAAGCTGGAGGAGCTGAAGCTGGACGAGTGGAACCGGATGATCGACGTGAACATCCGGGGCGTGCTGCACGGCATCGCGGCGGGGCTGCCGGTGATGAAGCGCCAGAAGTCGGGGCAGTTCATCAACCTGTCCTCCATTGGCGGGCACGCGGTGAGCCCGACGGCGGCGGTGTACTGCGCCACGAAGTTCGCGGTGATGGCCATCTCCGAGGGGCTGCGCCAGGAGGTGGGCGCGGACATCCGGGTGACGGTGATTTCGCCCGGAGTCACCCAGTCGGAGCTGGCGGACAGCATCAGCGACCCGGCGTCGCGCGAGTACATGCGCGAGTTCCGCAAGGATGCCATTCCGGCGGACGCCATCGCGCGCGCCATCGGCTACGCCATCAGCCAGCCGGCGGACGTGGACGTGAGTGAGATCATCATCCGCCCCACGTCGAGCCCCTACTGAGAGTGGATTGGCGGGGCGTCAGGCGTCGCATAGGGTGGGCGTCCCTTCCGAGGTATGCCCATCCTGAAACGTTCCCTGTCTGCCTTCATGCTCGGCGCCTGTCTGTTCACGCTGGGCGCCTGTGATTCCAACGACGAGCCCACCCCTGACGCGGGCACCACCGTCGACGCCGGTTCGGACGCCGGGACCGACGGCGGCTCGGAGCAGCCGCCGCCTGTCATTCCAGAGGGCCATACGCTCCTGACGCCGTCCGCGACGGAGGTCCACTCCATGACCTGGGCAGGCGTGGAGACGCCGCTCCGGTTCGCCTTCGTGCCCCAGGCCGGGCGCCACTACGACCTCATCGTCGAGACCGGCTCCGATGGCTACGTCATGGAGATGCGGGACGGGGCAGGGAAGACGCTCGACTACGGCATCCCGAACCGGGGCGTCAGCTCCACCCCTTATGCGTGGCATTGGTCCGGGCTCACGGCGGGCGCCGTCCATACGGTGGAGGTCTCATGGTTCTCCGAGTACTCCGAGGCCCCCGTGGCGCCCTTCTCCTTCCGCTTCGTGGACATGGGGCCGGATGACCACGGGGACCTGTTCGCCACGGCGACGCCCTATGCGCCTTCGGCGCAGGCCCTGGTGGGGCGCGGTGAGCACTGGGGAGAACGGGATCTGCTCTCCTTCCAGTCCGTGGCGGGCAACGTCTACGCGCTCGACTGCACCTTCCCCACGCCCTACTGGGACCTCTCCATCATCAACTCGCGCGGGCAGCGCTACGGCGTCACCGACAACTCCACCTTCACGGAGACCCAGGCCGCCACGGCCTTCAAGTCGCAGGGAGGCATGTTCTACGCGTCCATCAAGGACCAGCAGGACAGCACCCACCCCCAGCCGTACACCTGCGTCTTGAACGACAAGGGCGCGGAGGACCACGGCGACACCATGCAGACCGCCACCGTGCTCGCGGCGGGCACCACGTCCGTGCAGGCGAAGATTGAGATGCTTGGGGACACGGATGTCTTCGCCCTGGGCGTCGTGGCCGGTCACTCCTACCGGGCGTCGTGCACCATCGATGGGGGCAAGCCCTGCGAGGTGCGCCATGCCGTCCCGGGCGGCGCGTTCACCAGCGAGCCGGGTGACCGCACGAAGACCACCTTCACGGCGTCACAGGCCACGCACTTCGTGAGCGTGTCCAGCAATCCCGGCGTGCCCGCGCGTTGGGTGGAGGGGAACTACACCCTCCAGATTGAAGACCTGGGCGTGAACGTCCCTTGATGAACCCACGCCGCGGTCCCGGGACATCCGCCCGGGACCGTGGCGCACGCATCACATGTTGCGCCGGTACTGTCCGCCCACCTCGTACAGCGCGCGGGACAGCTGGCCCAGCGTGCAGACCTTGCAGGCGTCCATCAGCGCGCCGAACACGTTGCCGTTGTCCAGGGCCGCGCGGCGCACCGCCTCCAGGGCCGCGGGCGCCGTCTTCGCGTTGCGCTTCCAGAAGGCGTCACGCGCGGTGATGGCGTAGTCCTTCTCCTCCTTCGTCGCGCGGATGACCTCCGGCGGCGTCACCGTGGGGGAACCCTTCGGGTCCAGGAAGGTATTCACCCCGATGATGGGCAGCGTCCCGTCGTGCTTGAGCGTCTCGTAGTAGAGCGACTCCTCTTGAATCTTGGAGCGCTGGTACATGCGCTCCATTGCGCCCAGCACGCCGCCGCGCTCGGAGATGGCGCGGAACTCGTTGAGCACCGCGGCCTCCACCAGGTCCGTCAGCTCCTCGATGATGAACGAGCCCTGGTTGGGGTTCTCGTTCTTCGACAGGCCGAACTCCTTGTTGATGACCAGTTGGATGGCCAGCGCGCGCCGCACGCTCTCCTCCGTGGGCGTGGTGATGGCCTCGTCGTAGGCGTTCGTGTGCAACGAATTGCAGTTGTCGTTGAGCGCCAGCAACGCCTGCAGCGTGGTGCGGATGTCGTTGAAGGCAATCTCCTGCGCGTGCAGGGAACGGCCGGACGTCTGGATGTGATACTTCAGCTTCTGCGACCGGTCGTTGCCGCCGTACTTGTCCCGGATGGCCTTGGCCCAGATGCGGCGGGCCACGCGCCCCAGCACCGCGTACTCGGGGTCCATGCCGTTGGAGAAGAAGAACGACAGGTTGGGCGCGAAGTCGTCGATGTGCATCCCGCGCGACAGGTAGTACTCGACGAAGGTGAAGCCGTTGGCCAGCGTGAAGGCCAGCTGGGAGATGGGGTTCGCCCCGGCCTCCGCGATGTGGTACCCGGAAATCGACACCGAGTAGAAGTTCCGCACCTTCTGGTCGATGAAGTACTGCTGGATGTCGCCCATCACGCGCAGGGCGAACTCCGTGGAGAAGATGCAGGTGTTCTGCGCCTGGTCCTCCTTGAGGATGTCCGCCTGCACCGTGCCGCGCACCGCCTGGAGCGTGGACGCGCGGATCTTCGCGTAGACGTCCGCCGGCAGCACCTCGTCACCGGACACGCCCAGCAGCAGCAGGCCCAGCCCGTCGTTGCCCTGGGGCAGTTCGCCCTGGTAGCGCGGACGCGGCAGGCCCCGCTCCTGGTAGAGCGCTTCAATCTTCTTCTCGACCTCCTCCACCTTGCCGTTGGCGCGGATCCACTTCTCGCACTGCTGATCCACCGCGGCGTTGAGGAAGAAGCCCAGCAGCATGGGCGCCGGGCCGTTGATGGTCATGGACACGGACGTGGACGGGTCCGCCAGGTCGAAGCCGGAGTAGAGCTTCTTCGCGTCGTCCACGTTCGCGATGGACACGCCCGAGTTGCCCACCTTGCCGTAGATATCCGGCCGGTGGTCCGGGTCCTCGCCGTACAGCGTCACCGAGTCGAACGCCGTGGACAGGCGCTTCGCCGGCAGGCCGCGCGACACGTAGTGGAAGCGCTTGTTGGTGCGCTCCGGGCCGCCCTCGCCCGCGAACATGCGCGCGGGGTCCTCGCCCTCGCGCTTGAGCGGGAAGACGCCCGCGGTGAACGGGAAGGCGCCCGGCGCGTTCTCCCGCAGCAGCCACGTCAGGATGTCGCCCCAGTCCTCATACTTGGGCAGGGCAATCTTGGGCACGCGCAGGTGCGACAGCGTCTCGCTGATGAGGTCCAGCTCGATGACCTTGTCGCGCACCTGGAACTGGTACTTGGACGCGGCGTAGCGCTTCTTCGTCGCGGGCCACTCGGCCAAGAGGCGCCGGCAGTCCGCGTGCAGGCGGCTCTCCAGGTCCTGGTACAGCGCCACCAGGTCGCCCAGGTACGCGGGCTCGCCCTCCACGCGCTCGGTCACCTGCACCACGTCGTCCGCGCTCTTCGGCTCGACGATCTCCAGCTTCTTCTTCCCCACGTTCTGGCGCAGGGCCTGGATGGTGCCGTGCAACTGGTACATGCGCCGGGCGATGGCGGCCTGCTCGCGCGCGAAGCCGTCGTAGCCCTCGCAGGCCTCCACGATTTCGGCCAGGTAGCGCGTGCGCTCCGGGGGGATGATCCACTTCTTCTCGCTCATGCCGGGCGTGAGCTGGAAGCGGCTGTCCAGCTTCGCGCCCGTCTTCTTCACCAGCGCGTCGATGATGGCCCGGTACAGCGTGTTCATGCCCGGGTCGTTGAACTGCGACGCGATGGTGCCGTACACGGGCACCGCGTCATCGGCCAGGGTGAAGGCGTTGTGGTTGCGCTTCCACTGCTTCTTCACGTCGCGCAGCGCGTCCAGCGACCCGCGCTTGTCGAACTTGTTGATGGCGATGACGTCCGCGAAGTCGAGCATGTCGATCTTCTCGAGCTGCGTCGCCGCGCCGTACTCGGCCGTCATCACGTAGAGCGCCACATCCGAGTGCTCGGTGATTTCGGTGTCCGACTGCCCGATGCCGGAGGTCTCCACGACGATCAGGTCGAAGCCCGCCGCCTTGCAGACCTCGATGGAGTGGGCGACGTGCCGGGACAGGGCCAGGTTGCTCTGGCGGGTGGCCATCGAGCGCATGTAGACGCGCGGGTTGTCGATGGCGTTCATGCGGATGCGGTCGCCCAGGAGCGCGCCGCCGGACTTGCGCTTGGACGGGTCCACGGAGAGCACCGCCAGCGTCTTGTCCGGGAAGTCCGCCAGGAAGCGGCGCACCAGCTCGTCCACCAGGCTGGACTTGCCGGCGCCGCCCGTGCCGGTGATGCCCAGCACGGGCACCCGGGGCGCGTCCGTGCCCGCGGTCTTCAGCGCGGCGCGCAGCTCCTCGCCCGCGTCCGCGAAGTTCTCCGCGATGGTGATGAGCGACGCGATGCGCTCCGGCTCGCGGGGCAGGGGAGCCTTGAGCAGGCCCTTGAAGTCGGAGGGGCGCTTCTCGAAGTCACATTGGGAGATGAGGTCGTCGATCATCCCCTGCAGGCCCATGGCGCGGCCGTCGTCCGGGGAATAGATGCGCGCGACGCCGTACTTGTGCAGCTCGTCGATTTCGGTGGGGAGGATGGTGCCGCCGCCGCCGCCGAACACCTTGATGTTCGCACCGCGCTCGCGCAGCAGGTCGATCATGTACTTGAAGTACTCGACGTGGCCGCCCTGGTAGGACGTGAGGGCGATGCCCTGGGCATCCTCCTGGATGGCGCAGTCGACGATCTCCGCCACGGACCGGTTGTGGCCCAGGTGGATGATCTCCGCGCCGGAGGACTGCATCAGGCGGCGCATCACGTTGATGGCCGCGTCGTGTCCGTCGAAGAGGCTGGCGGCCGTGACGATGCGGACGTGGTGGCGGGGCCGGTACGGCTGGGGAGCGGTGTTCGGTTGGGGGTGTCGCACGGGCGTACACTAGGAGTGCGGTGCAGGCCCGGCAAGCGATTGAGACAGGCGTTGCCCGTTGGACGACGCGCTTGGTCAGGCCTGCGATTGCGGCAGGAATGCGCCCAACACACGCAGTGCGGCGGAGGTGGGCGTCGCGCGTCCTTCGCGTACGGCCTGCTCCAGGACCGGCACCAGGGCGGCCACCTCGGGGTGCGCCCGCAGGGCTGCTCGCAGGCCGTCGTTCACCATGGCCCACATCCAGCCCACCTGCTGCTGGGTGCGCCGGTGCGAAAGCTCCCCGGAAGCCTCGCGCTTCGCGATGACGTCCACCACGGAGGCCCACAGCGTGTCGATGCCGGTGCCCTCCATGGCGCTGCACGTGGTGACCACCGGCTCCGCGCCGGGGCGCATCAGGTGCAGGGCGGCGCGGTACTCCGCGCGGGCCCGCGTGGCGCGCGGCAGGTTGTCGCCGTCCGCCTTGTTGATGGCCACCATGTCCGCGACTTCCAGGATGCCGCGCTTGATGCCCTGCAACTCGTCACCGGCGCCGGCGAGCATCAGCACCAGGTAGAAGTCCACCAGGTCCGCGACCACGGTCTCGGACTGGCCCACGCCCACCGTCTCCACCAGCACCACGTCGAAGCCCGCGGCCTCGCAGAGCAGCAGCGTCTCCCGCGTCTTGCGCGCGACGCCGCCCAGCGTGCCGCTGGAGGGGCTGGGGCGGATGTACGCGGCCATCTCGCGCGCCAGCCGGTACATGCGCGTCTTGTCGCCCAGGATGCTGCCGCCCGTCACGGTGCTGGACGGGTCGATGGCGAGCACCGCCACCTTCTGGCCGCTGCCCACCAGGTGCATGCCCAGCGCGTCGATGAAGGTGCTCTTGCCCACGCCGGGCACGCCGCTGATGCCCACGCGGCGGCTCTTGCCGGTGTGGGGCAACAGCCGCGTGAGGACCTCCTGCGCGAGCGCGGCGTGCTTCGGATGCTCGCTCTCCACCAGGGTGATGGCGCGCGCGAGCACCGCCCTGTCGCCCGCGCGCACGCCGTCCACGTAGGTGTCCGCGGAAAGCGGCTTCACGCCGCCTCCTGCTCGGCGGCCAGCTTGTCGAGCAGCTCGATGGCGGCCTTCGCGATGACGGTGCCCGGGCCGAAGATGGCGGCGGCGCCGGCGGCGCGGAGCGCGTCGTAGTCCTGGGGCGGGATGACGCCGCCCACCACGACCATGATGTCCTCGCGGCCCAGGGCCTTGAGGGCGTGCTTGAGCTGCGGCACCAGCGTGAGGTGGCCCGCGGCCAGCGACGACGCGCCCACCACGTGCACGTCGTTCTCCACCGCCTGGCGCGCGGACTCCTCGGGCGTCTGGAACAGCGGGCCGATGTCCACGTCGAAGCCCAGGTCCGCGAACGCGGTGGCGATGACCTTCTGCCCGCGGTCGTGGCCGTCCTGGCCCATCTTCGCGATGAGGATGCGCGGCCGGCGGCCGAAGCGCGCCAGGAAGTCATCCGCCTTCGCCCGCGCTTCGGAGATGCCCTGCGCCTGTCCTGCTTCCGCTGAGTACACGCCCGTCACCCCGCGCACGGTGGCCTCGTAGCGCCCGAAGACCTTCTCCAGGGCATCGCTGATCTCACCCACGGTGGCCTTCGCCCGCGCCGCGTCGATGGCCAGCGCCAGCAGGTTGCCCTCGTTGCGGCGGCCCGCCTCGGTGAGCGCGTCCAGGCGGCGGCGGACCTCCTCCGCGTTGCGCTCCGCGCGCAGCTCCCGCAGGCGGGCAATCTGCGCCTCGCGCACGGCGGAGTTGTCCACCTTGAGGATTTCAATGTTGTCCGGGCGCTCCGGCGGGTACTTGTTCACTCCGATGATGGCCTGGCGTCCGGAGTCGATGCGCGCCTGCGTGCGCGCGGCGGCCTCCTCGATGCGCAGCTTGGGCAGGCCCGCTTCAATGGCCTTGGTCATGCCGCCCAGCGCCTCCACTTCCTGGATGTGGCCCCACGCCTTCTGGGCCAGCTCGTGGGTGAGGCGCTCCACGTAGTAGCTGCCGCCCCACGGGTCGATGACGCGCGTGGTGCCGCTCTCCAGCTGGAGGTACAGCTGCGTGTTGCGGGCGATGCGCGCGCTGAAGTCCGTGGGCAGCGCGATGGCCTCGTCCAGCGAGTTGGTGTGCAGGCTCTGGGTGTGGCCCTGCGTCGCGGCCATGGCCTCCACGCAGGTGCGCACGACGTTGTTGTAGACGTCCTGCGCGGTGAGGCTCCAGCCGGACGTCTGGCAGTGGGTGCGCAGCGCCAGGCTCTTGTCGCTCTTGGGGTTGAAGCCCTTGATGAGGCGGGCCCAGAGGAGGCGGGCCGCGCGCATCTTGGCCACCTCCATGAAGAAGTTCATCCCGATGGCCCAGAAGAACGACAGGCGCGGGGCGAACGCATCCACGCCCAGGCCGGCGGCGAGGCCCGCGCGCACGTACTCCACGCCGTCCGCGAGCGTGTAGCCCAGCTCCAGGTCCTGCGTCGCGCCGGCCTCCTGCATGTGGTAGCCGCTGATGCTGATGCTGTTGAAGCGCGGCATCCGCTCCGCCGTGAACTTGAAGATGTCCCCGATGATCCGCATCGAGGGGCCGGGCGGATAGATGTACGTGTTGCGGACCATGAACTCCTTGAGGATGTCGTTCTGGATGGTCCCGCTGAGCTGCTCGGGCTTCACGCCCTGCTCCTCGGCCGCGACCACGTAGAGCGCGAGCACGGGGAGGACGGCGCCGTTCATCGTCATCGACACGCTCATCTGGTCGAGCGGGATGCGGTCGAACAGGATGCGCATGTCCTTGATGGAGTCGATGGCGACGCCCGCCATGCCCACGTCACCCGCGACGCGCGGGTGGTCGCTGTCGTAGCCCCGGTGCGTGGCCAGGTCGAACGCGATGGACAGGCCCTTCTGCCCGGCCGCGAGGTTGCGGCGGTAGAAGGCGTTGGACGCCTCCGCCGTGGAGAAGCCCGCGTACTGGCGCACCGTCCACGGCTGCTGCACGTACATGGTGGAGTACGGGCCGCGCACGAACGGAGGCAGGCCCGGCAGCGAGCCCAGGTGCGCCACGCCCTCCAGGTCCTCGCGGGTGTAGAGCGGCTTCACCGGGATGCCCTCGGGCGTGTCCCAGCGCTCGGCGGCGGCCGTGGCCTGGCCCGCCTTCGCGCGCTGCTGCTCCAGCACGGACGCGGGCGTCTGGGTTTCAGGGGCGTCGAAGGCGACGCGGGAGAAGTCCGGAACGGTGGGGCGCATCAGGCCACTCCCAGCTGCGTGTGCAGCGTCTTCAGGAGCTGGAACAGGTCCGCTCCCGCGTAGAGGAACAGGTCCACGCCGGCCGCGCGGAAGGCGGCCTCGTGTTCACCGGGGCGGCCCGCGACGGCGACCGTGCGGGCGCCCTTCGCCTTGAGGGCGGCGACGTAGGCGGGCACGGCCTCCGGGTAGAGGGCATCCGGGCCGGAGATGACGGCGAGCGTCGTGCCCGCCTTCGCGAACAGCTCCGCGGCGGCGTTCGCGTCCGCGAAGCCGTGGTGCTCGCTGGGCTCGATGCCGCCCACGGCGAGCACGTTGGCGATCCACGTGGCGCGCGCGGTGTGCTCCGCCACGGTGCCCAGGTTGGCCATGAAGGCGCGGGGACGCACGCCGTGCGCCGCGTGGTAGCGGTCGCTCGCGTCGCGCAGGGACTCGAAGGCCTCCGCCACGCGGACGGGCTGGGGCGGGGTGATGCCTTCACCCTGCGCGGGCGCCGCGGCGCGGGCCTCGCGCTGCACGGGGGCCTCGTGGAGGTGGGGGAACTCGCTGACGCCCACGATGGGGAGCTTGCGCGTGCGCACGGCCTTGTCGCGCGCGGTGCGCGTCTCCGTGAGCACGCGGGCCACGTCGCCCTGCGCGATGGCGCGGGAGATGCCGCCCAGCGCTTCGATGCGCTGGAGCTCCGTCCAGGCCGCGCGGGCGAACTCGCCGGTGAGCTGCTCCAGGTAGTAGCTGCCGCCCGCGGGGTCCGCGACGCGGTTGAGGCTGGACTCGTCACGCAGGATGAGCTGCGTGTTGCGCGCGAGCCGCCGGCTCTGTTCGTCGGGCGTGCCCAGGGGCTCGTCGAAGGGGGCGGTGCTCACGCTGTCCGCGCCCGCGACGACGGCGGCGAAGGACTCCGCGGTGCCGCGCAGGATGTTCACCCACGGGTCCCGCCGCGTCTTGGTGGCGCTGGCCGTGCGCGCGTGCAGCGCCATGGCCTGGGACTCCGGCGCGCCACCCGAAGCGGCGACGACCTTGGACCAGAGCAGCCGCGCCGCGCGCAGCTTTGCAATCTCCGGGAAGAACTGCCCGCCCACGGAGAGGGCGAACTGCATGGACCGAGCGGCGTCACCCGGCGACACGCCCGCGCGCTCCAATTCGCGCAGGTACTCCACGCCGGTGGCGATGCTCCAGGCCAGCTCATGCACGGACGTGGCGCCCGCGTCCGCCCAGGGGCGTGACGACACGAGCAGCGCGCGCAGGCCCGGCGCGTCCTTGAGCAGCGACGTGACGAGGGGCGCGGCCTCCGTCAGCGTGCGGGCCACGTCCACCTTCGAAGCGCCATGCCGCGCGAGCGCCGCGATGGGGTCGATGCCCAGGCTGCCGCGCAGGGACTGCTTCGCGGCGCCGGCCTTCTTCGCCAGCACCTCCAGCAGCAGGGAGGCAGGCCGCAGCACGTCCGCGGTCGGCTCCAGGTGCACCGGCGTGCGCTCCAGCGGCACGTGCCGGAGCAGCCGCGCGAGCGTGGACTCGTCCTTCACGTCCAGGCCGTGGGGCGCGTCCAGGAGCAGCCACACGCCCTGCGTGCCGCGCTCCAGGTCATCGCGGAGCGCGTCGGCGGTCGCGGCCACGTCCGGGCCCGCGTACTCCTGGCACAGGAGCCATCCGCCCTCGGTGTGGCCCAGGGGCTGGGTGCCGCGCACGTAGGGTGCGACGCCGGGCGGCTCCGAGGGCGCCGGGGCGTCCTGGGGCGTGTAGAGGGGCTGGAGGGACAGGCCGCCCTCCAGGGGCGACTGGAGCACCGTGAAGGGCTTGCCCTTGAGGTCCTTGTCCACCAGCCGGCGCCACTCCTCGACGGAAGGGGGCGGGAAGTCCGCTGCGGTAAGAGGCACGTCAGCCATGCCCCTCCCATAGGCGCATTGCCCTGCCCGGGGCAACGGAAGGGTGAAGGGGCTGTCCAGCGGACTCCTCCAGGTGTCCCCCGGAGCGGACGCGCCGTGTCATCCGCGAGGCAGGCGCTGGAGCCGGACTTCCGCCTTCCATTAGGTTCCGGGGCCATGTCCCTCCCGACGCACTCCCCTCCGCCCGCCCCCGAGGCGGAAGAACACCCGTTGGTGGGCAGCGTGAAGCGGCTGGCCGCCGACACCGGCAGCGCGGGGGGCGCCCTGACGCCGGGCCAGGTGCGCCTGCGCGCGCTGCGCTCGCTGGCGAAGGGGGTGGGGCTGGTCCTGCTGGGCGCACTCCTCGTCGGCGGGCTGGGGTGGCTGGGCATCCGCGGCCATGCGGAGTGGGCCCAGTTCCTCCTGGTGCCCACGCTCTTCGCCGGGGCGGCCTACTTCATCGCGGGGCTCCTGGGCCTCCTGACGGGGCGCCCGTGGGACCGCACGCCCTTCTGGATGAAGTTGCCGATGATGATCGTCGGCTCCGTGCTGGCGCTGGCGGCGTTCTTTTTCGTCGCGGTCATGGGCGAGGAGACGCTGCGCTCCGCCACGGACCCGACGCCGGACGTCGGCGTGGCGCCGGGCGAATGATTCGACGCGAGCGGGCGGTCAGCGCGGCGCCGTCCGTCAGCAGGTTGCCTCCAGACAGCATCACGGCGGGCCAGGCCGTCCGGCGCACTCTGCATGGAGCGACAAGGCGGCGAGCACCTCGGGCGCAAGCATCCCGAAGGCAATGGGCCTGGAGGGTGATGGGCTCGGGGCCTGGCCAACACTTCCGGCCCGGGGAGATGGAATTTTCTCCGGTTAATGCAATTGAATCAAATTAAGCGGCTTTGACGCGTATTTCTGGCCTTGGTAGGGATCAGGCGTCCCGGCAATCGCAATCCCAAGCGGGCTGGGACGTCACCCCTGCATGGAGGCGATGTGATGAAGCGTCAAAGCCTGTTCCTGGCCTTGTTGGTGTTGCCGTTGCTGGCGTGCGGCGGCATGGACATGGCGTCGGAGGAGACGACGTCCGACGTGGAGGTGGGCAGTGTGGAGTCAGAGCTGCAGCCCAACTGGGCGTCGTGCAGCGGAGACTCGGACTGCATCTCCAATCGCTGTGGTTGCAACGGGGGCACGACCCGCGTGTGTCTGCCGAACTCGACGTATCCGAAGCAGTGTGGCAACTGGACGGCGTGCACCAGCGATTCGCAGTGCACGTCCAACTGGTGCGGCTGCAACGGTGGTCAGGTGATGGTCTGCCTGCCGAACACCAGCTATCCGAAGTACTGCACCTGAGCCGTCCGCGCCGCCGCCCGTCGCCCGGGCGGTGGCGCGTCTCCTTGGGGGCATGGGCTCAACGCCAGACGTTCGGGTGGGCCCGGACGAAGGATTCGAAGTCCCGAGGCGGCCGGCCGGTGACCCGCTGTACGGTGTCCGTCACGCGGTCCTCCGCGCCGTCGCGGATGAGCATGTCGAGCTGTGTGAGGAAGCGCGCGTAGACTTCTGGCATGCCGGAGTCCTGGAGGTGCCGCTGTGCCTCCTCCGGCGTCGCGTGCACATGCCGGATGGAACGGCCCGACACCCGGGACAGGATGGCCGCGAGGTCGTCGTAGCCCAACGCCTGGGGCCCGGTGATGACGTGCGCGGTGTCATGCGACTTCGCATCCGCCAGCGCCCGGACGCCCACCGCCGCGATGTCCGCCGCGTCCACGAAGCCCACCCGGCCCTGGCCGGTGGCCGTCACCAGCGTGCCGTCGCGCTGGAGGCTGGCCGCGTGGTGGTGGCCGGGGCTGATGAAGTTCTGCATGAACCAGGACGGCTGGAGCACGGCCCACTCCGGCGCGTGCGTGCGCAGGAAGTGGTGCACCTGTCCCAGCCCCGGGCCCCCCTCCGGTACGACGGACGAGGAGAGCAGGACGACCCGCCGCACGCCGCCGGCCAGCGCGTGCTTCAGGACGGAGGTCATGAGGACGGAAGGGTCCTCCACCAGTGCGGGCGCCAGGGCATACATCCGGTCCACGCCTTCGAACGCGGCCCCGTGCGTGGATGGATCCGCCCAGTCGAAGCGCACGTGCTCGGCGGTGGCGGCGGGCGGCTGGGTGTCGCGCGTGGCGGTGCGCACCGTGAAGCCCTCCGCCGTGAGCCCTTGCGCGATGGGACGGCCCGTGTTGCCAGCGGCTCCAATGACGAGGACGCGTGTCATGCCTGCTCCCGGGTGAAGGACTCGAAGGTGCCGCGGGGCGCGGCCAGCGGGTTCCAGTACTCGCGGTAGTGCACGATGCGGCCGTCACGCACCTGCACCCGCATCACGTAGTCCTGCTCGTAGGGGATGTTCCCGGGCTGCAGCGTCGCCGTGCCGTGGACCTCCAGCCAGCCCGTCGTCGGGTCCTCGCCCGGGTAGCGCCGGACGTTCGTGAAGGTGAGCCCCTGGAAGTGCGTGGTGATGGGCGCGAAGTAGGCGCGGATGGCTGCGATGCCCTCCAGCCGCGAAGGCCTGCCGAGCGAGGGGGCGTAGGGGAACTCGACGACGGCGTCGTCCGAGAAGAGCGCCAGCCAGCGCTCGACGTCCGTGGCGATGAGCGCCAGGTGGGCGTCCATCAGCCGGGACAGGTCAGGGGAAGTGCGGTCCATGTGCGGCCTCCAGCAAGAGGTGATGGACCAGGAATAGGCCTTTCGTTATGGACGCTCCATGTCACTGCGTCCAAAAGAACTGTCTCCAAGTCCAATGCCTCCGGACGGAAAGACCGACGTGGTCTCCGACGTGCTGGAGACGCTGCGGTTCAAGACGCTGCTCTTCGGCCGCTTCGAGCTGGGCGCGCCCTGGGCGGTGCGCATGCCCCGCAAGGCCAACGCGTCCTTCTACGTGGTGGCGCGCGGGAGCCTGCGCCTCCAGGTGGAGGACACGGCGAAGCCGGTGTTCCTGTCCGCCGGAGACGTGGTGCTGCTGCCCCGAGCGCCCGCGCACGTGCTGGATGACGGCGGCCGCCGCGCCCCCGCCGCGAGCGACTTCGTCCCGCCGCAGATGCTCCGTCCCCCCGCCACGCGGTTGGGTGGAACCGGGCCAATCACCACGCTCATCACCGGCTGCTTCCAGTTCGGCGCGGACCCCTCGCATCCGCTGCTGAGGGCCTTTCCCTCCATCATCCGCCTGTCCACGCAGGAGGGGCAGGGGACGCCATCACTCGCAGCGAGCGTGCAGCTCATCACCGCGGAGACCGCCCAGCCGGGGCCGGGCAGCTCACTGGTGCTGGGCCGGCTGGCGGACGTGCTGCTCGTCCACGCGCTGCGGTCCCAGACGGCGCTCGGGGAAGGGGGCCAGGCGGGATGGAAGGCACTGGCGGATCCCGCGGTCGGGAACGCGCTCGCATTGATGCACGAACAGCCCGGCACTCCATGGACGCTGGAGCAACTGGCCCGGGCCGTGGGCGTGTCACGCTCCGGGTTCGCCGCGCGCTTCCATGCGCTGGTGGGAGAGACGCCGCTCCACTACCTGGCCAACTGGCGGATGATCCGCGCCGCGCGCTGGCTGCGTGAATCCAACGACAGCCTGGACACCATCGCCGAGCGCGCCGGCTACGAAAGCGGGCCCGCGTTCAGCAAGGCCTTCAAGCGCCGCTGGGGCGTGGGGCCCGGGGCGTATCGGCGTACGCCCACGGACCGTGAAACCGGCGAAGCTCGGTTTCAGTAATAGCAGCGCCAGTAATCGTACCCTTCCCCGTCGCAATAGCAGAAGGCATGGCCCACGCCCCCGGGGCGGATACACGTGCGCGGGTTGGCCCCGGTCGAGGGACAGGACATGCCATCCAACACGTCGCACTCGAGCAACACCGAGGCGTTGACGTCGGACGCCGGCGGGTTCGTCGTGTCATCCACGGACTCGGGCTCCATGCCGCCACCACAACCAACGAGCAGCCCAAACATCAACGCTGAAACAATTCCGCGCATGTGTCCTCCGGGTTGAGAGTCATTGCGAAGCTAAACCGCTTCGCGATGGGTCTCAATATTCCGTGCAATGTGTCGCAGCACGTCAGCACCGCGTCTGTCAGGGTGTCCTGACAGCCCCTGACGGAGAGTGGAGTCTGGAGTTGTTGGCTGGAAATCCTGCATAATCTGGAAGGTCTCATTTCCCCCTCCAGGAGTGTCTCCCATGCATCCGCGGCTCCATCGCTTGTTCTTCTCCGTCACCTCTTCCCTGGCCGTGGTGTCCACGCTGTGTGCCGGAATGACTGCTTCGGCGGATCCGCTGACGGGCGTGTACCGGGGCGAGGTGTATTCGCAGCCGAACGCGGTGAACGCGTACTCCACCTGGCTGGGCTTCGACGTGAAGATGGGCCAGGGGCACCAGGCGAAGGACTCCTGGGGCAACATCGAGAACCCGGGCTGGCAGCTGGGTGCGTGGCGCACGTGGGTGAAGGCCAAGGCGGGCCGGCGCTTCAACTACTCGGTGGCGATGTTCCCCAGCGGACAGGGGACGCTCGCGTCGTGCGCGGCGGGTGCGTATGACCAGCGCTTCAAGAACCTGGCGACCAACCTGGTGGCCTATGAGCTCCAGGGCACCATCATCCGGCTGGGCTGGGAGTTCAGCGGCAACTGGATGCCCTGGTACTCCGGCAATGGCAACCAGGCGAACTTCGCCGGGTGCTTCCGCCGCATCGTGACGGCCATGCGCACGCAGCAGCCGAACGCGGGCTTCGAGTTCGACTGGAACCCGAACTACGACATCTCCGCGGCGGACCTGAGCGCCACGTACCCGGGCGACGCGTATGTCGATTACATCGGCCTGGACATGTACGACCAGGGCTGGAACGGCGCCTATCCGATTCCGGCGGGCTGCACGGGGTCGTGCGCGCTCACGCGGTGGCAGTCGGTGTGGAACGCGCAGTTCGGTCCGGCGCTGACGAAGTTCAAGAGCTTCGCCCAATCCCACAACAAGCGGCTGTCCGTGCCGGAGTGGGGCGTCAACGACGCGGCCACGAACGGCGGCGGGGATGACACGTACTACGTGCAGCAGATGCTGGCGTTCATCTTCGACCCGGCGAACAACGTGGGCTACCACTCCTACTTCGACATCCAGGCGCCGGACGGCCACCATCAGTTGTCCAGCGCGGACGCCAACGGCGGCAACACCTTCGTCACCGAGTTCCCCAACGCCGCGGCGGCCTTCAAGGCCTTCTACGCGAACCGGAACCCGCAGCCCGCGCAGCTCTCCACCACGAAGGCCACGGTGAGCCCGGCGACGGTGACGCGCGGCCAGTCCTTCAATGTGACGGGCACCGTGACGTCCTCCACCGCGCGCACGCTGGTGGTGAAGTATGAGATCCGCAACGCGAACGGCTCCGCGCTGGCGACGTCCGCGCAGTACACCAACCAGGCGTTCACGGCCGGCCAGACGCGAAGCTACACGTCCGCGTTCACCCTCCCCACGTCGCTGAGCGCGGGCACCTACCGCGTGGACACGCTCGTCTACACGGCGGACTGGTCGCAGACGCTGCTGTACCGCAACGACACGACGTTCACCGTGAACTGAGGCGCGGCTTCTTTTGCGTCCCCCGGCCGCTGGAGGCGTGCGTCCTCCGGCGGCCCTCAGTGGGGAACGGCCACGGCCTGCTCCAGGCCCTCGGACCACTCCAGCAGGCAGGAGGCGTCCACCTCGAAGGAGACTTCGATGCGCGCCGTCCCGCTCGCGTGGACGAGGAGGAAGTCCGGCTTCCACCGGTCGATGGCGGAGTCCGAGCGGGGACGGACCTCGACGGTGCAGGTGATGTCGCGTCCGGTGTCCAGGTCCAGGCTGAACGGCTCCTGCGTGGACTGCCACTGCCGGAGCGCCCGCCGCAGGGCGTCGAAGTGGGCGCGCAGCACCACGACCTGCGGCAACCGGATGGCGAAGTCGTCCACGACCTCGCCGGTGATGGGGTGGACGTCCCTGCGGAAGCCGGTTCCGGTGATGCGCAGCTCCAGGAGGAGGCAGGGTTCTCCGTCCAGGGACATGGCCTTTCGGACCTTCCCTTCCAGCAGGTCGTAGCCAGCGTTCGAGGGAAGGCGGAAGTTCATGTTCAAGCCCGCGCCCTGACGTGGTTCACGAAGTGGAGCTGACGGGCGACACCAGCAGCCGGACGGCCTCCACTACGGAGCGGCGCCGCCGGCGGATCTCCGCGGGCGTGGGCGGGGTATCCGAGCCGCAGAACGACAGCGGGAAGGCCCACGTCTTGGACAGCGCCAGCACCAGCGCCAGCAACTCGTCCGCCGCGAAGTGCTTCGACACCTGCCCCTCCTTCTGGGCCTTGGCGATGGCGGCCGCCTTGTGCTGGTTGTTGCGCGCGACAGGCTCCGGGATGTCCACGGAGGGGCCGTGCTCCAGCTCGTACCAGGTGGCCAGGCGCAGCACCTGTGGCCGGGCCTGGAAGCCGTCGAACAGCCGCCCCGCGTAGGCGGGCAGGTCCGCCGCGTCGATGGGCGTCTCGCGCGCCACTTCCGCCACGTGCGCTTCGAAGACCGCGTCGAACAGCTGCTCCTTGCTGCCGAAGTACGAATAGATGAGCGCCTTGTTGCAGCCGGCCGCCGCCGCGATGCGGTCCACGCGCGCGCCCGCGATGCCCTTCTCCGAGAACTCCGCCGCGGCCGCCTCCAACAGGCGCTGCCGGGTCTTCTGCGCGTCTCCAGCCATGCCCGCCCACCATGCCCCAGCCCATTCCGGGTTGCACCTTGTCCAGGGGCCCAATATATCCATGTAACCAACTGGTTAGTTGAAAGGATTCCCCGCCATGAGTGCATCCCCTGAGACGTCCCGTGTCTGGCTCATCACCGGCTCTTCCCGAGGCCTGGGCCGGAGCTTCGCGGAGGCCGTGCTGGCGGCCGGGCACCGGCTGGTGGCCACGGCGCGCAAGCCGGAGCAGCTGTCGTCGTTGGTGGAGCGCTATGGGGAACGGGTCCGCGCGGTGGCCCTGGACGTGACGAACCCTGAGCAGGCGAAAGCGGCGGTGCGGACCGCGGTCGAGGCGTTCGGCCGCCTGGACGTGGTGGTGAACAACGCGGGCTACGGCAGCCTCGCGCCCGTCGAGCAGGTGACGGACGAGGACTTCCGCTCGCAGCTGGACACCAACCTCTTCGGCGTCATGAACGTCACGAGGGCCGCGCTGCCGGTGCTCCGCGAGCAGCGCTCCGGGCACATCATCCAGGTGTCGTCCGTCGGAGGCCGCCTGGCCACGCCGGGGCTGGGCGCGTACCAGGCCGCGAAGTGGGCGGTGGGGGGCTTCTCCGAGGTGCTGGCCAAGGAGGTGGCGCCCTTCGGCGTGAAGGTGACGGTGCTGGAGCCGGGCGGCTTCCGCACGGACTGGGCGGGCGCGTCCATGACCATCCCGGACTTCCGGCCGGAGTACGCGCCCACGGTGGGCGTGGTGGCCCAGCACATGCGGGCGCGAACGGGCAAGGAGCCGGGAGACCCGGACCGCGCGGCCCAGGTGCTGCTCCAGGTGGCCGCCATGGAGTCGCCGCCGCTGCACCTGGTGCTGGGCAGCGACGCGTTCGAGCTGACCCAGGAGAAGCTGGACGCGCTCAAGGCCCAGGACCAGAAGTGGAAGGACCTGTCGCTGTCCACCGACTTCCCGGAGGCCCGAGGCCCGGCTCCGCGCCTGTGATGGCTACCAGAGGTTGCGGCCGTCCACGAACTTCACGCGCACCGCGTCCAGGTTGAAGTCGTCGAACAAGCGCGCGTTGAGGCCGACCTTGAACCTGCCGGGCACGGGCGCGTTGTCCTCCCACACGGGCGTGTCCGTCCACGTGCCGCAGCCGCACTGCTGGCAGTGGTGGTGCGCCACGGGCTCGTTGCGCGCGTAGGTGGCCACCTGGTCGCGGCATGTGAACGTCACCTGCTCGGGTGCGTAGTAGGCCCAGAGCACGCCGCGCTTGGAGCAGAACGTGCAATTGCAGCGGGTGACGTCCTTCGGCGGCGCGGTCACTTCGAACCGCGTCGCGCCGCAGTGACAGCTTCCCTTCAAGGTCCCGGCTTCGCTCATTCCGCCATCATCCGGAGCGCCGCATTGCCTGGAAGCGCGGTGCGCGCACGGTGTTCGTGCGTCGACGCTCGCACCGTGAGCACGGGTGCCTTCCGCCTGCCTTGACAGGCCTGGAGGCAGTCGTGAGGATGCAAATCATTATCAACTTGGAACCAAGAGACGGGGTCGCGCGGTGGACGCGATGTTGAGCCTCGCCGCGCTGTGCTTCTGCGTGTCGGCGGTGTCGTGGATGGGCGTGGGGGGCCGCGCGCGGTGGCTCGCGGCCGTGCCAGGGCTTGCGTCGCTGGGGTGCTGCGTGGGCGACTTCGGGTGGGTGGCGGGGCTGCTGGTGCTGCTGGTGCTGGCGATGACGGCGGCCTCGGCGCTGGTGCTGGTGCTCTCGCCCCGGCCTTCGCGTGCGCGCGCGTTCGCTTGGGTGAGTGGCGTGGCGGGCCTGGTGCCGGTGGTGCTGATGGGCGTGGGCCGATGAGCGCGGGTCGCGGTGACAAGGCGGCGAACCACTCCGTCGCGCGGACGCTGGCGACGGTGCTGGGGGCTCCGCTCGCGGCGTTCGCGGTGGGCGCGGCGGTGATGGCGTTCCTGCCGGTGTCGGGGCCATGGGCCTTCGCGCTGGGCTTCCACGTGGTGCTTCCGGTGTGGGTGGGGCTCGCGTGTGTGCTGCCGCTGGCGCGCAATGGCCGGGTGGCGTGGGGCGTGTGTCTGGCGGTGGTGGCGCCGGTGGCCGTCGCGCTGCTCGTGCGGGGGCCGCGATGAAGCTGTCGCCCCGGACGTTCCGCATCCAGTTCGACCTGCACGCGTGGGCGGGCGTCATCGCCAGCCTGTTCCTGTTCGTCATCTTCTTCTGTGGCGTCTTCGCGATGTTCCGTGAGGAGCTGGAGGTGTGGCAGGAGCCCGCGCTCCACGTCGCGCCGCCCTCGGAGTCGCCGCCGTCGTTCGACCTGATGCTCGAGCGGGTGCGGGAGCAGGGGCCGCTGCCGCGAGGCGCGCACGTGGGGATGCTCACGCACGAGGAGACGCGGTTCATCACCGCGTACCTCTTCGAGCCCGCGGGGCTGCGCGTGGTGTGGCTGGATCCACTCACCGGCACCGCGTTGCCGGAGCGCAGCCGGCTGGCGAGCGAGCTGTACTGGATGCACTTCTTCTACCGGGTGCCCTGGGGGATGGAGTTCTCGGGGCTGGTGTCGGTGGCGCTGCTGATGGCGCTGGTCAGCGGCCTGTGGATCCACCTGAAGGACCTGCGCGCGCAGTGGTGGCGCTTCCGGCCCACGGCGAAGCCTCGCTTCTCCGCGTCGGACGCGCACAAGGTGCTAGGCGTCTTCGGGCTGCCGTTCACCGCGATGCTGGCGTGGACGGGGGCGGTGCTGTGTCTGGCGGGGCTGGCGGCGCAGGGCTTCGGGAGCACGGTGTACCGGGGGCAGGCGGACCGGGTGACGAAGCTGCGCGGCTACAGCGTGCCGGTGAGGGAGTCTGCGGGGAAGGACGCGCCCATGCTGTCGCTGGACACGGTGGTGGAGCGGGCGCGAGCGTCGGTGCCTGGAGCGGAGGGCACGCCCCGCTACGTGGAGCTTCACGACCACGGCGATGCGCGCGGCTGGGCGGGCGTGTACTTCCAGTTGTCCCCACTGGGACCGGACCACTTCGCGCATGTGGACAGCGTGACCGGTGAGACGTTCGGGTCGAGCGTGGAGTCCCGCACGCCGAACTTCACCTTCGAGCGGCTGCTCTTCGATCTGCACGCGGGCCGGTTCGCGGAGGCGCTGATGAAGCCGCTCTACGCGCTGCTCGCGCTGGCGATGTGCGCGGTGCTCGTGACGGGAAACCTCATCTGGCTGGAGCGTCGGGACCCGCTGCGCACGCGCAGGGGCAACCGCGTGCTGGAGCGGCTGACCGTGGGAGTGTCCGCGGGGCTCACGTTCGGCACGGCGGTGTACTGCGCCGCGAACCGGGTGCTGCCGTGGGCCATGGCACGGCGAGCGGACTGGGAGTTCGGCCTGTTCCTGGGCGCGTGGGCGCTCGGAGTCATCATCGCGCTCGTGCCACGCGGGTCGTCGCGCACGGTGGGCAGCGTGCTGTGCGCCGTGGCGGCGGTCCTGTTCGGCGCGGTGGTGGTGGGCGACGTCCTGACGCAGGACGCGAACCTGTTCACGGCGCTGTCGCGCGGTCTGCCCCCGGTGTTCATGGCGGAGGCGTTCCTGGCCGCGATGGCACTGGGTTGCGGCGGGCTCGCGTGGGGCCTGCGCAAACGCAAGACGGCGGTGCCCGTGTCCGGTAGCGCCGCGCCCGAAGGGCCCCTCGTCAAGGCGTGAGGCCCGAGCAGCCGCGAAGCACGGTGGGCGCCAGGGAGACTTCCCAGCTGCGCGGTCGTGAGGCCTGAAGTGCACGATGTGCGCCAGGCCCGAAGCGCCCATGCGGTCCACCTCACATCCGAGGCGCCGCCCCGGGCGCGGTCTTCCAAAACCTGTCCGACAGTCGGACAGGTTCGTGCCGCGAAGGGAGATGGCTGTCCCAGCGCAGCGCACCTCCAAAACCTGTCCGGCCGTCGGACAGGTTCGTGCCGCCAGGTGGAGCGACCCTCGCTGGCGCTGCTGACCTCAAAACCTGTCCGACAGTCGGACAAGTTCTCGCTGTCCGGGCGGAAACCCGGGCCACCGAGTTCCAGACCTGTCGGACAGGTCCCTGATGCTTGGACCGAGCAAGGGCTCTTGCGTAGCACGGACTCTCAAAACCTGTCCGACAGTCGGACAGGTTCTCGCTGCCCGGGCGGAACCCGAGCCACCGAGTTCCAAACCTGTCGGACAGTCGGACAAGTTCGTGCTGCTCGGGCGGACCGGGGGGCCTTCCGCTGGCGCGACTTCCAAACTGGTCCGACAGTCGGACAGGTTTCGGTTGCCCGGCCGGCGCGGCGTGCCCCGAGCAACGGGCGGAAGGCGAAACCCGTTCGATGGGGACCGTCAGGAAGTTCGTCCGCGCGAGGAGGTTCGCCGCGGTCATTCAAACCTGTCCGACAGTCGGACAGGTTTTTCCGGCGCGCCGCCGACGGGACGTCCCCGTAGGGTTCTCACCTTCTCACCCGTGGGGACAAGGCCCTTGCTGGCGGAGACGTGCCAGGCAAGGGCCCTATTGAGACGTCAGCGCGTGACGGCTACCAGGTGTAGCCGACCGTGGCGGACGCGCGGCGGCGCTCGCCGTAGAAGCAGGCCGACGCGGAGCTGCAGGAGGACACGTAGGTCTTGTCCGCCACGTTGGAGGCGTTGATGGCCGCGCGCCACGGGCCTCGCTCGTAGTGCACGCTCGCGTCCACCAGCGTGAAGCCTGGCACTTCCAGCGTGTTCTCTCGGTCCGCGTAGGAGCTGCCCACTCCGCGCACGCCCGCCGCCGCTCCGAAGCCTCGCAGCGCTCCGTCCTGGAACGTGTAGTCCAGCCACAGCGACGCCAGCACCTCCGGCACACCCACCGGACGCTTGCCCAGCTCCAGGTCCGCGCCTTCCGTGATCTCCAGCGAGTACAGCGACGCGGAGCCAATCAGGCTCAGGCCTCGCAACAGCGTGGCGTTGGCCTCCACCTCGAAGCCTCGCGAGCGGACCTCGCCAATCTGCAGCTGGTTGAAGGCCCCGTCCGTCGTCACGAAGTTCTGCCGCTTCAGCTCGAACACCGACAGGCCCACCAGCACCGGGAACGCATCCGGCTGGTACTTCACGCCCGCCTCCAACTGCTGGCCCTTCTCCGGCTCGAAGAGCGAGCCGTCCGACTTCGTCCCGGCCACAGGGTTGAACGACTTGGAGACGCTGACGTACGGCGCGACGCCGACGTCGAAGCGGTAGAGCAGGCCCGCCCGGCCGCTGAAGGCGCTCTCGCTGCCGTCGTAGCTCGACGTGGGCGCGAGCTCGTTGTCCACGTCCATGCCCACCCAGTCATGACGCCCGCTCAGCGTCAGGCTCAGCCGGTCGCCGATGCGCAGCTGGTCCTGGAGGTAGACGCCCAGCTGGTTCTGCGTGGACTGGTTCAGCGTGTAGCGCGACTCCGTGGGCGTGTAGTCGCCGCGCACGGGGTTGAGCAGGTCCAGCGGCGCGCCCGCTTCGTAGCCCTGCTCGTCGTTCAGCACGTAGTTCTTGAAGTCCACGCCCGCCAGCACCAGGTGGCGCACGGGGCCGGTGCTGAAGCGCACGTCGCCCTGCGTGTCCACCGTGAAGAGGTTCGCGGTCGGCCGGGTGACGAAGTTGCCGCGCGACAGCTGCGCGTCCGCCGGCTCACCCACGTAGCCCACGCCGTAGAGCGTCTGGAAGTCCAGGTCCAGGTGCGCGTAGCGCAGGTTCTGCCGCAGCGTGAAGGTGTCGTTGAAGCGGTGGGAGAACTCGTAGCCCGCCCAGGACTGGTTGCGCTGGAAGTGGTCCAGGCTCTTGTCGCTGGTGAAGAGGTCGGTGGGGATGCGGCCATAGGGCGCGTCCACCACGGTGCCCACGTACGGCAGGAAGTTCTGCCCCTGCGTGCGGTCCGCCAGGAAGCTGCCGTGCACCGTCAGCGCCGTGTTCTCCGTCGGTGCCCAGGTGAGGGCCGGGGCGATGAAGAGCCGGTTGTTGTCCGTCTCCTCCACCTGCGTGCCGCCGCCGCGCGCCAGCGCCGTCACCCGGTAGCGCCAGTGGTTGCCCGAGTCGATGGTGCCGCCGAAGTCCACGCCTGCGTAGCCGTTGGCGAACTCATTGACGCCCAGCTCCACGTGCCGGATGTGCCCCTCCACCGGCGGACGCTTGCCCACCATGTTGAGCAGGCCGCCCGGAGACGTGCCGCCGTACAGCACGGAGGAGGGACCGCGCACGGTCTCCACGCGCTCCAGGCCGAAGGTCTCCAGCTTCCAGGTGGCGAAGCTGCTGGAGTACAGCTGGAGCCCGTCCAGGAAGTAGCCGCCCTCCTGGGACGTGAAGCCGCGAATCAGGAACCAGTCGTTGCGAGGGTCCGCGCCGAACGTGTCCGAGCGCACGCCCGGCGTGTAGCGCGTGGCCTCCGTCACGGACTGCACCTGCTGCGCGTCCATCTGCGCCCGGCCCACCACCGACACCGACTGCGGCGTGTCCCCAATCGCGGTGTCCGTCTTCGTGCCGCTGCCGCTGCGGCGCGCGGTGTAGCCCTGCACCGGGCCGTTGGCGCGCTCGCTCTCCACGACCACCGTGGGCAGGTCGTAGACGCCGTCGTCCATGGGCGCGGCGTCGGGCGCCGGGGACTCCGGGGCCGGAGCCTCCTGGGGCGCGACGGGCTCCTGCGCCAGGGCAGGGGAGGCGAGGAGGGCGAAGGAGGCGCCAAGCAGCGCCCCCGGGACGAGGCGCGGACGGCTACGGAACGAAGTGGGCATGTTGAGAATGATTTGCGAAATCAGGGGGACGCCCGTCTCGTAACACCCGCCCCCTGAGGCGGCAAGCCGGGAGTCGCCCACGCCCTCCCGGTCCTCGCCGCGTCACACCTGGGGTTCAGGCGCGCTCGACGCGAAGCTTCGCGG
Organism: Corallococcus sp. M7; assembly: GCF_054512695.1. Lineage (NCBI taxonomy): Bacteria > Pseudomonadati > Myxococcota > Myxococcia > Myxococcales > Myxococcaceae > Corallococcus > Corallococcus sp. M7. The sequence goes on along the minus strand of NZ_CM137252.1, from coordinate 8,327,374 downwards.
GGAGGCCGTTGAGGCTGGCCTCCTCCTCCGAGCCGGTGAGCCCCTCGGGGCCCACGTGGATCTCGGAGGCGAGCGTCTCGCGGGCAATCTCCTCGCGGGCGGCGTCGACGACGCGCTTCACGCGGTCATCGCCGTCCACCCACAGGCGGATGCGGTCGGTGTAGCCCAGGTTCATGTCCTTGCGGGAACCCTGCACGCGCGCCAGCAGCTCGCGCACCAGGCCCTCGTCCACCAGGGCCTCGGTGAGCTGCGTGTGCATCACCACCACGCCCACGGCTCCGCCCGCGGCGGCGTAGCCCGGCTGCGCCTCCACCAGGGTCTCCAGCTCCTCGGCGGGGAAGACCATGTCCTCGCCGCCCACGTTCAGGGCCACCTTGCCCGTGGTGAGCAGCTCCTGGTGCAGGGCGCGGCCATCGCCAGCGTCGAACGCCTTGCGCACCGGCGCGAGCTTGGGGCCCAGCCGGCTGCCCATGGCGCGCAGGTTGGGACGCACGCGGTAGCGCACCACGTCCGCCTCCGGGCTGCCCGGCTCCACCAGCTTCACGGTGTGCACGTTCAGCTCGTCGCTGATGAGCGCCTGGTACACGGCCACGCGCTCCGTCAGCTCGCGGCGCGACAGGATGACGTCCGCGCGCGACAGCGGCTGGCGCACCTTGAGCCGGTTGTCCGTGCGGACCTTGAGGCCCAGCGACACCAGCTCGCGCACGGCGCCCATCTCCGCGGCCAGCCCCTCGTCGATGAGGCTCGCGTCCACGTCCGGGAAGCTCGCCAGGTGCACGCTCTCCGGCTGCGACGCGCCCCACGGCTTGCCCACCAGGTTGCCCCACATCTCGTCCGCGAAGAACGGGATGAACGGGGCGGACATGGCGGTGATGGTCGTCAGCGCCTCGTAGAGCGTGAAGTACGCGTCCTGCTTGTCCTGCTCGAAGCCCGGCGCCCAGAAGCGCTCGCGGCTGCGGCGCAGGTACCAGTTGGACAGCGCGTCCACCAGCGCCACCATCCGCTGGGCCGCGTCGTAGACCTGGTAGGTGTCCAGCGCCTTGGCCACGTCGCGCAGGGTGAGCTGCACCTCGGAGAGGATCCACCGGTCCAGCACGGGCCGGGCCTTCACCTCGCGCCAGCCCTGGCTCTTGCGGATGGCCAGCCACGGGGCCTCCGTGCTGCTGGCGGTGCCCTTCGCCGGGTTGAACCCGTCGATGTTCGCGTAGATGGTGAAGAACGAGTAGACGTTGCGCAGCTTGACCTGGAAGTCCTTCTGCAACAGCCGCACGTTCGCCAGCGAGTGGCGCGTGTTCGACCAGGTGGGGCTGGCCGCGTAGAAGAACCACCGGAACGCGTCCGCGCCCGGCGCCTTGGTGGCGGGGTCCTTGAGCACCACGCGCTCGGTGGCCGCCAGCCGGGGCACCTCCACCGGCATCACGTCCACGCCGCGCGCGGAGGGCTTCACGTCCAACTGCTGGAGCTCCTGCGGCGCCAGCAGCACCACGCGGCGCTTGAGCTTCTTATGGACCTTCACCGTCACCGTGACGGGCTTCTCCGGCCGGTCCGGGCGGAAGAGCTGCACCTTGGCGCCCTCCTGCGTGTCCAGGCCCTCCAGGTCCTCGCGCGCGATGAGCGCCACGCCGGGCTCCGCCGGGACGCCGGCCTCCGTGGCGGTGAGCACCGCGAAGTCCATGCGCACCTCGTCCAGGATGATCTCCGGCGGGGTGTAGTTGCCCTTGGACTTGGACTCCTTCTTGCCCTCCTTGTCGGAGACGTGGCCCAGGACGATGCAGCTCTTGTACGGCATGGGCCACTCACGCTTGGGCGTCAGGCCCATGCGCTTCTGCGTCTCCTCGTCGAAGAGGAGCGTGCTCACCATCAGCAGCGAGTAGAACCAGCCGCGCGTCTGGTCGATGGCCTCGGAGATGAAGTCCGCCGGGAACGCGCGGTTGAAAATCTCCTTGCTGCCTTCCGCGTGCGGGAAGCCCCACTGCGCGAAGGGCATGCAGCCGGAGTCGAACCACACGTCCACCACTTCCGGGACGCGCTGGAACTTCCCGCCGGCACCCGCCTTCTCGTAGGTGACCTTGTCGATCCACGGCTTGTGGACCAGCAGGTGCTCCGCGTTGGCCTCGTGGGGCTTGCCGGCGAGGAACGCCTTCAGCTCCGCCTCCACGGCGGCCACGTTGTTGCCCGGCTTCTGGCGCAGCTCCGCGATGGAGGAGACCGCCTCCGTCTCACCCGTTTCGGAGTGGATCCACAAGGGCAGCGGCGTGCCCCAGTAGCGCTCGCGCGACAGGGCCCAGTCCACGTTGTTGGCCAGGAAGTCGCCGAAGCGGCCGTCCTTGATGTTCTCCGGGACCCAGTTGACCTGCTGGTTGTTCGCCTTGGCCTGCTCGATGACGGAGGTGGTGCGGATGTACCAGGCGGGGCGGGCGTACTGGATGAGCGGGTCTTCGTCCGCGCGCCAGCAGAAGGGGTACTCGTGGCGGTACTGCTCCGTGTGGATGAGCAGCCCGCGCTCCTTCAGGTTGCGCTGCAGGTCCTTGTCCGCGTCCTTCACGAACTTGCCGGTGACGAGCGGCACCTCTTCGGAGAACGTGCCGTCCGGCTTCACCGCGCAGCGCATGCCCAGCGCGTCCGGATCCTGGAAGCGCGTGGCGTCCTTGCGGTAGGCCCGGTAGTCGTCCTCGCCGAAGGCAGGGGCCGTGTGGACGATGCCCGTGCCGCTGTCCAGCGTGACGAAGTCCGCCGGAATCACGCGCCAGCCCACCGTGTCCTGTCCGCCGTCCTTCAGGGGCAGCGTGGCGTCCGCATCCTTCGCGAAGTACGTGTCGAAGGGCGGCGTGTAGCGCTTGCCGACCAGGTCGCTGCCCTTCTGCGTGGACAGCACGGGCAGGTCCTTCTTCAGCTTCTTGGCCAGCTCTTCGCGCAGCGCGGCGGCGAGGATGAGCTTGCGGTCGCCCGCGTCCACCGTGACGTAGTCCACGTTCGGGTTGACGGCCGCGTACATGTTGGACGGCAGCGTCCAGGGCGTCGTCGTCCAGATGAGCAGCGACGTGTCCGGCGCGTCGCGCAGCGGGAAGGCCACGTAGACGCTGGGGTCGTCCACCGTCTTGTAGCCCAGGTCCACTTCGGCCGCGGACAGCGCGGTGCCACCGCGCGGCCACCACCAGACCACCTTGTGGCCCTGGTACAGCAGGCCCTTCTTGTAGAGCTCGGAGAGCGCCCACCACACGCTCTGCACGAAGCCGCGGTGATAGGTGACGTAGGCCTCGTTGAGGTCCACCCAGAAGCCGATGCGCTGGGTCAGCCGCTCCCACTCGGACGTGTAGCGGAACACGGACTCGATGCAGCGCTCCGTGAAGGGCTCCACGCCGTACTTCTCGATCTCCGCCTTGCCGTGGATGCGGAGCTCCTTCTCCACCTCCACCTCCACCGGCAGGCCGTGCGTGTCCCAGCCCGCCTTGCGCGGCACGTAGTGGCCCCGCATGGTCTGGTAGCGCGGGAACAGGTCCTTGATGACGCGCGTGAGGACGTGGCCGTTGTGGGGCAGGCCGTTCGCGGTGGGCGGGCCTTCGTAGAAGACGAAGGAGGGCTTGCCTTCGTTCGCCTTGAGCGATTTCTCGAAGATGCCGCGCTCCTTCCAGAAGGCCAGGATGCGGCGCTCCTCGGCCGGGAAGTCCATCTCCACGGGGACCGCGTTGAACAGGGGCGAAGGCGTTTCAGGCATGGTGGCGTGCTTGATACCACCGGCCCGGCCCTTTGGCAGTGAATCCAGGGCCTTGCGAACCCGCCCGCACGCCGGTGGACAGATTCGCCTAAGCCGAAATCCATGTAATTCGTGCGCAGGAGGTGGCACCCTGGCCGCTCCCCGGGCAGCCACTGGAGGTCCCCGCGTGACGCACGTTCCCCCGAAGCCGTCCCTCTCCTTCCTCTTGGCGGCGCTGGTGCTGTGCCTGGGCGCAGGCAGCGCGAGCGCCCAGGTGTCCCGGACGCTGAGCACGCCCGGCCCCACCGCGCAGGCGCAGAAGGTCTACAACCTGCTGACGGACCTGGAGAACAACAGCCGCAACGGCGGGACGAAGCAGACCATCATGGGCCAGCACTGCGAGGCCCAGAAGGAGGCCTACGCGGGCGAGTACTGGGTGAAGGTGGGGGACATCTCCGGCCGCCGCCCGGGCTTCGTGGAGTTCGACTTCGGGCCGGGCAACTCCCGCAACACCTACGCGGAAGCCTATGTGGACTACGCGGTGGGCTTCGCTCGCGACCGCTTCATCTACGGCGAGGGCATCGTGGGGTTCAGCTTCCACATGTCCTATCCGGGCGCGTCCGTGAAGAGCTGGCCGAACAACTTCCGGCAGTCGTGGATGGACTCCAACTGGTTCGGCCGGGTCATCAACTGGCAGGCCAATACGGCGGAGTACCAGGCGCTGCTGAGGGACTTGTCCTTCGCGGCGGACAAGCTCGCGTACCTCCAGCAGCAGGGCGTGCCGGTGCTGTACCGCCCCTTCCACGAGATGAACAAGAAGGGGAGCGCGTCGCCGTTCTGGTGGGCGAACCAGGACCCTGCCCAGTACAAGCAGCTCTGGAACATCACGCACGACTATCTGGTGAAGACGCGCGGTTTGAAGAACCTCATCTTCGTCTGGTCGCCGTACGAGTGGGACGGCACCTACGGCGGGGACCCGTGGAACTACTACCCGGGCAACGACCGCGTGGACGTGGTGGCCGTGGACATCTACCACGGCAATCCGTACTTCCCGGCGCAGTTCTATACGGGGCTTGGGGGCTACAACAAACCGCGCATGCTGGCGGAGACGGACAAGCTGCCGGTGCGCTGGGGTGACAGCCGTTACGGCACGGTGTCCGAGTTGGACGCGCGGCCGTGGGCCATCTACTCCATCTGGGGCGACTCGCTCGTCTACAACCTGGGCACCACGAGCCCCAACGACTGGAACGTGTCCAGCGGCTACAAGGCCATCAAGGACACGTATGGGTATTACAGCACGTACTGGCGCGTGCTGACCGGCGGGAGCAACGCGACCTACAACTGGGGCGCGCTGCGCTGAAGCCGCGTCACCAGTCCGTGGGGCGGTAGTCCTTGAAGAAGTTGCCCCAGACGTATTCGCCGGTGTTCACGGCGGTGATGATGGGGTCCACCACGCGCGCGGCCCCGTCCACGATGTCCAGCGGGGGCTGGAAGTCCAGCTCCTGCGTCTTGCGCTCGGCGAAGCGGGCGGGGTCTTCATCCGTCACCCAGCCGGTGTCCGCCGCGTTCATGAAGATGTTGTCCCGCGCGTAGTCCGGCGCGGAGGTCAGCGTCATCATGTTCAGCGCGGCCTTGGCCATGTTGGTGTGCGGGTGCCGGTCCGTCTTCGTCCAGCGGGAGAAGCTGCCCTCCATGGCCGACACGTTGACGATGTGGCCCGGCCGCGAGCGGTCCTTGAGCATCAGCGGCTTCAGCTTGCCGCACAGGATGAAGGGGGCCACCGCGTTCACCAGGTGCACCTCCAGCATCTCCGCGGTGCGCACCTCCGACAGCTTCAGGCGCCAGGAGTTCGTGGCCCGCAGGTCCACCTGCTGGAGGTCCGCGTCCAGCCTTCCCTGCGGGAAGAGGGCTTGCGTGTCGCCCTCCTGCTCCATGGCGTAGGGGAGCAGTGACAGCGCGGCGGACGAGTGGATGCCCAGCGCCGGGTCGCTGCTGCGCCAGTTGGCCACGGGCAGTGACGTGTTGCCCAGGTCACCGGGGCCCAGCGCGGGACGGAGCGCGGCGACGCAGGCCTCGTGGCCCGCGAGCAGCGGGCGCAGCCGTGGGTCCACGTCTCGCAGCTCGCCGTCCAGCAGGTGCTGGTAGAAGCCCGGCGGCCGGCGCACGGTCTGCGCGGCGTTGTTGATGAGGATGTCCAGCCGCTCGTGCGTCTGTTCGATGTGGCGCGCGAACAGCTCCACGCTGGGCGCGTGCCGCAGGTCCAGGCCGTGCACCTGGAGCCGGTGGGCCCAGTCCGCGAAGTCCGGCTCGCGCGCGTAGCGGTGCACCGCGTCCTGGGGGAAGCGCGTGGTGGCGATGACGGTCGCGCCCGAGCGCAGCAGCATCAGCGACGCCTGGAAGCCAATCTTCACCCGCGCGCCGGTGATGAGCGCCACGTGGCCGGTGAGGTCCGCGCGCTGCGTGCGCCGGGCGTAGTTCAGGTCCCCGCACGGGATGCACATGGCGTCGTAGAAGAAGTGGACCTTGCGGAACTCCACCTTGCACACGTAGCACTTGCGCGGCACCTCCAGCAGGCGCTCCGGCGTGGCCTCCGGAGGCGGCGGGGGCAGCGCGGGCAGGGAGAGCACCGGCGCCTTGCGCAGCACGCGGATCTCCGTGCTGGAGCGCACGGCGCGGTCGTTGGCGCGCAGCACGTCCTTCTTCTCCTTGCGGAGCGCGTTCACCATCCGCGACTTCGTGGCCTTGTCCGGGTGGATGAGCCGGCCCGCGGCGGCCATCAGCGCGTGGTGGTCCTCCTGGGGCAGGTGGTGCAGGAGCACGCGGTGCTCGGCGAGCGTGCTCAGGAGCGCCGTGGCGCGGCGCACGTCCTCCACGGAGACGTCGGGCGGCGGGGCCGTGTCGGTGTCGGACGGGGGCGGGAGGTTCTCGACGGCCGGATTCTTCACGCCCTGGTGCTTACCCTCCCGGGCGGCTGGGGGAAAGGCGCGGCTCACGCGATGCCTGGAGGGCGGGCGGGGAGGCTTCAGCCCAGGCCCAGGCGGGGGAGCGTCACCTCGCGCACGCGGGGGATGCGGAAGCGGTAGAGGAACGCGTCCGCGAAGTAGTGCGCCAGCACCACCCCGTTGGTGGCGATGAGCCCCAGCGACCACAGCGGCTGCTGGCTCAGGAAGAAGGCCGTGGCCGCGCCCTGCGTGACGCCGTCCACCAGGGTGACGAAGGGGCTGTTGGCCACGCCCACCAGGATGCTGGGGGTCATCACGGCCAGCATCGCCGCCCACACGCGCGGGCCGCGCAGGCCGGTCGTGGTCTCCGAGGCCGTGGGCTGAAGCATGCGGCCGGTGAGGAAGAAGTACTCCAGGCCGTGGATGCCCGCGGTCAGGATGGAGCCCCACCGCGGCCACACGAGGTACACCGCCACCACCGCCACGTGCGCCAGGATGTACACGCACCGGGGCCCGCTCTGTCCTGAAGGGCCGCGCAGCGCGAGCAGCAGCTTCACGGCGAAGACGCCCCAGACCGCGAGCAGCATCCAGGTGAGGCCGTGCGGCAGCGAGCCACTCTCCGCCTGGCCGATGTTGATCATCGGCCGCGAGCCCAGGGTGCTGGTGAGGGGCAGGGCCAGCGAGCGGATCATCATCAAGGTCAGCGCGATGGGGACGAACTGGCGCTGGAGCGTGCGCTCGGCTTCGGAGAGGGGCGGGGCGCCCGCGGCGCGGGCCCGGAGGCCGTGCAGGGCCCACAGCCCCTTCACCTGCGACAGCGTGTGATGCGCGGCGAGGACGTGGATGCTCCCGCCCAGCAGCAGCGCGAGGAGCGGCGCGTGCGCGTCCCCGTACCAGAGCAGCCCGGTGGTGAGCACGAACACCGCCGACGCGCCGCCCACGAGCAGCCGGGATTGGTTGGGCGTGGTGTGCAGCAGTTCGCGCCGCGTGCCCACCAGCAGGAAGGTGAGGATGACGTGCGTGCCGTTGAAGAAGACGTACTGCGACGTCCACCGGCCAATGGTCTGGGCGAACCCCTGCGAGTCCTCGCCGGTGAGGCTCGCGAGCCACATGGAGGTGAGCATCACCAGCGTGGGCAGCAGCAGGATGCTCAGGTCCGCCCGGGGCGAGAAGAGCCACAGCCCCTGGAAGCGCACGGACGCCGGGGCTGCGGACGCTTCGAGGGCGGGGGCGGGCAGGGTGGACATGCGCGCCGCAGTATAGACGTGTGTGGGACGGGGAGGGTCCGGTGGGCCACCTCCTCCCATGCAGGGCGGGCGGGGAGGCTTGCTACGGGAGCGTGAAGAGGCTGCGGTACTGGGCCCACGTGGTCCGGTCTCCCGGCAGCCGGCCCTGCCAGTAGCGCGCCATCAGGAAGCTCTCATACGCGACGAGCAACGCCAGCACCGCGCCCACGGCCTTGCGGACCGTGGGGCGCTCCAGGTGCGCGAGGAAGCCCGCGAGCCCCAGCGCGAAGAAGGCGCTGCCTTCCGTGAAGGCGCGGTGGCCGAAGCTCAGGCCATAGGGCCAGTGCCACCAGGCGGCGGTGAGGTAGACCTGGAAGATGAAGAAGAGCAGCACCGGCAGCAGGTAGTCGCGCAGGTGCTCCCGGTCGCGCGCGAAGCCCACCACCGCGAAGAGCCACACCGGCGTCCAGAAGAAGAGCCCCTTGCGGAGGCTGAAGAGGACGGCGGCGAGCTGGGGTTGGGTGAACTCGAAGCCCTGGCCCCGGTAGGAGTACATCACCCATCTGCCGGTGGCGTAGTGCCAGTAGCCGAACAGGATGCTCAGCACCGCGCCCATCGCCAGCAGCGCCAGCGCGACGCGGCCCTTGTGCTTCCAGACGAACGCCAGCCGCTCCCGCTGCGTCAGGCCGTCACGGACGCCGTACAGCGGCACCAGCACGAGCGCCAGACCGTTGGGGGGACGCACCAGCACGATGTAGCCCGCCACCGCGCCCAAGAGCAGCGACGTGCGCACCGTGGGCGCCCGGTACCACGCGGGCACCAGGAGGAGCAGTGCGGCGTAGAGGGCGAAGGAGTAGACGTGGCTGAAGATGGCGTCCGCGGTGCCGTAGTGGAACAGGTTGGTGCCGAAGGTGACGACGGTCAGCGTCGCCAGCACCACCCCCGCGGGGAAGAGCGCTTCCAGGGCCCGCTTCAGCAGCGTCAGCCCGATGAGCAGCGCGCACAGTCCGCTGAGCGCCGCCGCGAAGTGGTAGGGCAGCGAGAAGCCGTCCTGGCGGAACCCCAGGAGCGGCGCGCTGAAGTGCGCGGCCAGGAAGGCGGGCAGCATCAGCAGGGCCTGACCCGGAGGGAAGCGGTTCAGGTAGCGGCCGGTGGTCTCGTCCCGCGTGAGACCCATGTTGTAGTCCAGGTCCGCGCCCCACTCGGCGGCCTCGGTGCGGAAGGACAGGTCGTGCTGGACGAAGGCGGCCGTGAGGTAGAGGTGGTAGCCGTAGCCGTCTGACCGGATGAACGGCAGGTCCGGGTGCATCCGGTAGTAGGTGACCAGCGACAGCAGCCCGAGGATCCCCACCACCGGAACGAAGAGCCTCAGCGCACGTTGGACCCACGGGGCGGACGAGGCCAGTGACGGCGTGGCGGAGGTCATGGAGCGGACTCTAGTCGCCGTTCATCACCGCGACTTGAAGGTCTGGCTCCAGGTGGGCGCCACCTTCTCGATGAGCTTCACCAGCTCCGGCGGGATGTCTCCGGTGCCGGTGAGGGGGCGGACCTCCATCACGTCGTCGTTGCCCATGCCGCCCGGATAGCGGCGGGCCCACTCGATGGCCTCCTCCTTCGACTTCACCTCCAGCACGTAGAAGCCGCCGATGAGCTCCTTCGTCTCCGCGTAGGGGCCATCCTTCACGGTGGACTTGCCGTCCTTGAAGACGACGTGCGCGCCCGGGGAAGGGCTGAGGCCCTCGGAGGCGACGAGCACGCCGGCCTTGTGCATCTCCTCGTTGAACTTCATCTGCGCGATGAAGACGGCCTCGTCGAAGGGCGCGTCCGAGTGCGTGGGCTCGATGGTGGACGGGCGGGGGATGAGCATGAAGCGCATGCGGGGGACTCCTGACGTGGGAATGGCCGATGTGACCTACATCCCCAGGACGAACGGTCGTGCGGCGGATCGACACGGGACTTCAGGACTCCTGCATCCGCCCGGCTGACCGGCGAAGGGTCACTGCTTGGGGTAGCGGACGTGGATTTCCGACTGCGGCGGGGGCAGGCCCTGGGGCAGTTGTTGTTTCACGGCGGGGGCGCCGGGTTGCTTCGTGGGCAGGACGATGAACTGGGCCGGCCCGTCGATCACATCGCGGGTAACTCCCCGGGTCTGCAGCGCCACCAGGTCATCCGTCAGGTGTCCTTCAAAGCTGAAGCCGGAGATGAGCCGGGTGCCCTTCTCGTCCGTGAAGACGGCCTTCTTGACGTCCGTCTTCGCCAGCTGCGCGTTGATGCGCCGGAGGAAGTCCGTCAGGTCCCTGGCGATGACATGGTGCACGTATTCGCGGGTGCCGAAGTTGATGATCTGCCCCTTCTGTCCCTTCGGCCCGGGCGCGAAGTCGTAGCCGAGGTAGTCCCCCTGGGTGTCGGTGAAGAGGGGAATCCACTGGCGGACGAGGAAGTGGTCCTGGACCGTTCCCGGTTTGAAGGAACGGGTCTGCGAGTCCGCGTCCGCGAGCCCCTCGATTCCGGGGAGCACGTCCCGCTTCCAGAAGAAGGAGATCTGCTGGAGGGAGAGGAAGGAGTGTCCCAGCATGCTTCCTTCGTCGCCGAAGGGGTCCTGCTGACCGTTGTTCTCCAGGTAGAGCTGCTTGAAGTCCTCGGGCAGCTTGACGCCCAGCTCGGCCTCCAGTGCCTGGATCTGCGCGAGGGTGGCGGGGCCGTTGAGCTGCGCGTGGTACGCCGGAACGTTGCGCCGCAGCCAGGCCTTGTACTTCCGCCACTCCTGGAGGACAGCGGGGACCTGCTTGCCTTGCGCGACGGTCGTCCGGGTGGACTCCGGCGCAGGCTGGGCCTGGACGCGGCCCACGGCGCTCAGCGAGAGCAGCAGCGTGGTTCCAAGAAGCAGGGCGCGTGGGCTCAGGACCGTCATGGGCATGGGGACCTCAGGAGGCGGGGCGCTTGAAGCACACCATGCCCACCTGGGTGTCCACCAGCACCAGCTCCCAGCCTTCCTTGCCCAGGGAGACCAGGTAGTTGTTGAGCGCGTCGGGGCCGGCCTTGAGGTCGAAGTCCGACGTCTTGCGGCAGAACTGCTGCCACTCGCGCACCTGCTCCGGTTTGGTGAACCGCTGGTGGGCGGGACGCAGGTCGTCCTTGGCCCAGGCGGAAGACCCGCCCAGGAGCATCATCGTGAGACCGCAGAGCAAAGAGCGCATGCCCCCATCCTAGGGGCGTGTCCTGGCCATCTCCACGGCGTCCGCACCCGCGGGCAGGCGGACCGGGCTCGAGGGGTCGTTCACCGCGCGCCAGATGGCCTCCACCACGTCAATCGACCGGGTGACCGGTCCCGAGGCGTGCGCCGTCCGCTGCTCGAAGATGCTCCGCACGAAGCCGGCGTAGGCCTCGGGGACGGTGACGCCCTGGTCTTGCCCTCGGGACTGGGCGTTCTGGGCGAAGGGCGTCTCCGGCGAGCGACCCGGAATCACCAGGCTCACCCGCACGCCGAAGGGCTGGAGCTCCAGCGCGAGCGATTCGGTGAACGCGTTGAGCGCCGCCTTGCTCGCGCTGTAGACGGCGAGCAGTGGAAGTGGCTTCAGCGTCGTTCCCGACGAGACGTTCACGATGACCCCCGACTTCTGCTGCCTGAAGTGAGGCAGGAACGCCTGGGTCACGGTCATCGCTCCGAAGGTGTTCGTCTCGAAGGTGTTGCGGACCGTCTCCATGGACGTGCCCTCGAAGACACCCATGAGGCCTACGCCCGCGTTGTTGACCAGCACGTCGATGGGCCCCGCGGCCTGCGCCAGCTCGCGGATGCTCGCCGGGTCGGTGACGTCGAGCGGGAGCACGCGCAGGTGCTCGGAGCGGGGCAGCACGTCCTCGCGGGGCTTGCGCATCGTGGCGATGACCTTCCAGCCGTGTTCGAGGAAGTGGCGGGCGGTGTCGAGGCCGAATCCGGACGAGCATCCGGTGATCAAAATCGTCTTCATGGCGTCTCCTGGCAGGGTGGCTTCGGTGACGGATATACGGAGCCGGAACCGGACCTGCTACAACAGGGAGTCCAGATTTCATTCGCGGGAGTCCAGCCATGGTCGATCCACTCGCGGAGGTGGTCTCGCTGCTCCAGCCAGGCGCCCCGTTCTCGAAGCTCGTCAGTGGCGCGGGCAAGTGGCGGGTCCGGCGCGCGGAGAATGGGCGGCCCTTCTATTGCGCGGTCCTCATGGGGAAGAGCCGCCTCGCCATCGACGGGCGCGAGCCGGTCATCCTCGAGAAGGGGGACTTCGTCCTGATTCCCGCGGCGTTCGACTTCACGACGACGAGCATCGAGCCGCCCAAGGGAAAGCATGAGACGCCGCGCATCGTGTTGCCCGATGGGGAAATCCGGAACGGCGTCCACCATGGCCCGCCCGATGTCCGGATGATGGTGGGGTACTGCACCTTCGCCTCCCCGGACGCGAGCCTGCTCGTCTCGCTCCTTCCCCAGTTCGTGCACGTCCGCGGCGAGCAGCGGCTCACCACCCTGGTGGAGCTGTTGAGGGAGGAGTCGCGTGAACGGCGGCCCGCGCGCGAGGTCATCCTCGCCCGTCTCATGGAGGTGCTCCTCATCGAGGCGCTCCGCTCCACCGCGGGCCTCGCGGCGTCACCGGGCCTCCTGCGTGGGCTCTCCGATGAGCGCCTGTCCGTGGCCATCCGCCGGATGCACGAGCATCCGACCCAGGCGTGGACCGTGGCGCAGCTGGCGAAGGAGGCCGCGCTGTCCCGCTCCGCGTTCTTCGAGCGCTTCAGCCGCGCGGTGGGCATGGCCCCGATGGAGTACCTGCTCGGCTGGCGCATGGCCAAGGCGAAGGACCTGCTGCTGCGCAAGAAGGAGGTCACCGTCGCCGAGGTCGCGGAGCAAGTCGGCTACAGCTCCGCGAGCACCTTCAGCGTGGCCTTCACCCGCCACGTCGGACTGCCCCCCACGCACTACGCGCGGGAGCAGGCGGTGTCATGACAGGCCTTCATGGAGGCCAGCCGGACGGACGGGCCCCGGGCGCTCTCCCCGGAGGCGTGGCGGACGCGTCCCCACGAGTCGGACCCCGGTGGTAGAGCTGTCCCGCCATGGATGATCCCACCGACAGGGACCCGGAGCGCCGCCGGGAACCTCGCAAGCCGAAGCCGCCCCGCAAGGTCTCGCCGCGCTACCTGGAGAACGCGGCGCTGCACTACCTCAAGCGGTACGCTGCCACGGTGAGCCAGCTCAAGCGCGTGCTGATGCGCCGGGTGGACCGCTCCGTGAAGTTCCATGGCACTGACCGCGCGGAGGCCGTGGGCTGGGTGGACGCGCTGGCGGAGAAGCTCATCCGCAACGGCCTCATCAATGACCGGACCTACGCGGAGACACGCGTGCACTCGCTGCGCGCGTCCGGCCGCAGCGCGCGCGTCATCACCCAGAAGCTGCGCATGAAGGGCGTGGCGCCGGAGCTGGTGCAGGAGAAGCTGGCGGAGGCCACCCAGGACGTGCCGGAGGACGCCGCCGCCCGCATCTGGGCGCGCAAGAAGCGGCTGGGTCCCTTCCGGCGCGACCCGAGCACGCGCGAGGAGAACCGCAAGAAGGACCTGGCGGCGCTCGCCCGCGCGGGCTTCTCCTTCGCCATCGCGAAGCGCGTCATCGACGGGACGGCGGACGACCTGCCGTCCCGCGACTGAAGGCCCTGGGGCTCAGTACATCTTCAGGTCGTACGTCGGCGTGGGGCGCCAGTCGCTGCCCGCCGGGGTGTCGGCGCGGTCCACCAGTCGCACCGCGTAGACGCCGCCCGCCACCACGTTGGCCGTCACCCGGTACCGCTGGCACGCGGAGGTGAAATCCGTGCAGACCTTGGACTGGGTGGTGTCCAGCAGGGCGCCCCGCGTGCGCGTGGCGTAGTCGTACGCGTAGATGTCCAACTGGGCGATGACGTTGTTTCGCAGGTTGTACGCCTCCACCGTCAGCACCTGGTTCGCCGGCGTGGCGACGAGCACCCAGTCGATGTCGAGCCGGTTGTGGAACGTGTGGTTGGTTTGCGGCGTGCCCATGTACGACGAAGCGGAGGTGTGCGTGTTGTCGCTCTCGTACCCGTCCAGGGGCGCCACCAGGCAGTTGGCGGTAGGGCTGGACGCGCTGGCGACGCAGACGTTGCTCGTGCAGTTGCAGCCGGAGGCGCAGTCCGACGCAGTGGTGCAGGCGCGCACGGGCGCCTGATCGCAGTAGCCCGCGGGAGGCGTCGGCCCGGGGCCAGGAATACACAGCCCGCCACTGCAGGTACATCCCGACACGCAGTCGAGAAACGTCGAACAGGCCCGCAGCTCCGACTCCAGCGCCGCCAGCGGCTCCAGCGCCGCCTCTTCCACGCTCCCGCAACCCACGACGAACAGCGCCAGCGCCGCCGCACTCCAACGAAGCATCTTCATGGGGGCTCCTTTCACCCGCAGTGAAGTCTGCCTCCCGGGGGTTGGCCTGACAAACGTTATCAAAGGCAGAGCCCCAAACACCGCGGCCCGGCGCCCCTCTGCGTGAGGGACACCGGGCCGCCGGGAAATGCTGTCTGGCTTTGCCTACTCGTGGAGCTCCGTGACGGTCAGCGCCGGGTCGGCGGCGATCTCCGCCTCCGTGTAGCGGCGGTCCACCCACTGCTTCTGGGAGAACATGGCCGTCTGGTCCGCGAACCAGGGCGAGGCCGGGTTGGTGGACTGGGAGTAGGTGAGCACGGACTTCGCCACGGGGCCCGCGTCCGTGAAGGACACGGCCATGACGAAGCTGGAGCCCAGGACGGGCTCATACGTGCCGTCCGGCGCCAACTGGTTGGCGATTTGGTTGAAGCAGCCCTCGTCGTGGGCGCAGCCGTGCACCGGGTAGAAGATGCCGTTCTTGCGCTTGCCCTGCACGGAGCCCGTCGTCGCATCCAGGGCGATGCCGCGCTCGCGCAGCGTGCGGATGGCGGTGCCCAGCGCCTGGGCCACCTGCGGGTTCAGCGTGTTGAGCGTGCGCGGCGTGTTGACGGGGTCATTCGCGTTGAAGGGCACCACGTACGGCCCGCCCGTGACCCCCACCGCGGTGAAGAGGAACACGCGCCAGAGCAGCTCGCCCCGGCTGTCCAGGTCGCCCTTCAGGTCCCACGCGGCCAGCACGGGGCAGGCGGGGCGCAGGTCCTCGAAGGTGAGGTCCGGCATCAGCACGAAGGGCGTGCGGCGGCACAGCGCCACCGCGGCGTCGCGCAGCAGCTCGCCGGAGTAGTTGCGGTTGTTGAACATCACCGTCTGGAGTTGGTCCAGCGTGAAGCCCTGGCCCTCCAGGCCGTCCGTGCCGGCGATGCGGCCCTGCACCATCTTCAGGCCCAGGCGCGTGCGCAGGCTGCGCACGTTCTTCTCACCGCCGAGGATGCGCGGGAAGCCGGTGAGCGGCTGGGCGGGGTTGGGCAGCCAGTAGCTGTCGTTGGAGTTGGTGACGTAGTCGGCGCGGGTGAGGCGCGGCAGGCTGCCCGGGCCGAAGATGCCCGGCTCCACCGCGTCCGCGTCGCTGCCCAGCGCGCAGTCGGAGCGCGAGCCGTCCAGCACCGGCAGCCCCGCGCTCGCGAGCACCAGCAGCGGGATGGGGGACAGCACGCAGCGCGCGAGCTTCGCGTCGGTGACGTGCGGCACCACGCTCATGTCCGCGTAGTACGCGCGGCCCTGCGCGTCCGTGGCGATGGTGTTCACCCACGGGATGCCCTGCCAGGTGTTCTGCGCCGTGCGCAGCTCGTCCACGTTCGCCGCGCGGTCCATGGCGAAGAAGGCGTCCAGGAGGCGCAGGTTGGACGCGTTGGCGTCATGGAACGCGTAGGCGGTGAGGCCGTTCCACGTCATCAGGCCTGACGGGTACTCCAGCATCGGGCCCAGGTGTGAACGGTAGAAGGTGTGCTGGCGCGCCGTGAGCGACCCGTCCGCCGCCTTCGCCTGCACCGTGACGGTGCGGGTGGTCATGTCGCGAATCTGGCCGTCGTACAGGTACTTCGTGGGGAAGCCCGGGATGAGCTTCAGCTCGAAGGGGGTGAAGCGGTACGCGGTGGAGACGGTGTGGCTCCAGGCCAGCGTCTCGTTGTGGCCGATGAGGATGGCGGGCACGCCCAAGAGGCTCACGCCGGAGACGTTGAGCTTGCCCGGCACCGTGAGGTGGGCCTCGTAGAAGCGCTCCGAGCCCTCCCAGGGGAAGTGCGGGTTGGCCAGCAGCATGCCCTTGCCGTTGCGCGTGGCCTCGGAGCCCAGGCCGAAGGCGTTGCTGCCCAGGCCCAGCGTCTCCGAGCTGGGGAACACCTTGCGGTCCAGCGTGGCGGGCGCGGGCAGCGGCAGGGGCAGCGTGCCGTCCGGCAGCAGGGACGGGGGCTTCGCGTCCACCAGCGCGTCCAGGAAGAACAGCGAGCTGGCGAAGAGGCTGAGCTGGTAGTAGCGCCGGTACAGGTCGCGCTCGGTGATGGGGCGCACCCAGGCCGCGCCCTTGCAGCGCGGGTCCGTCAGCCCGTCCACGCCGGTGTCCGCCAGGTAGCGGTTGATGCCCGCCGTGTAGCCGCGCACCAGCTCGCGCACGTCCTGGGACGGGCCCAGGGGCGGCGGCTTCGCCAGCAGCGCCTCCACCGTGCCGTCGTCGTTGATGGCCTGGTAGAAGAAGTCGCTCTTCAGGTTGTTGTACTGGCTGCCCAGCGCGGCCAGGTACGTGCCGTCCGGCCCGAAGTAGCGCGAGCGTTCCGCGTTCACCGTCACCAGCGCGTCCATCAGCGCGCAGAAGTTGTCCTGCGCGAACGCGTAGCCGTAGCCGTAGCCCACGCCGGCGAAGTCGTCCGCCAGCACGTGGGGGATGCCGTGCGCCGTCCTGCGCACGGTGGCGGAGAGGCTGCCCGCCCCCAGCTTCTTCACCGACGGGGTGGGGCCTTCCGGCGCCGGAGGCGTCGCGGTGCGCGGCTCACACCCGGTGGCAAGCAACAGCGCCGTCAGCGGCAGCAGCCGGGCGCCGCCGGTCCTTCCGTTACGTCCATCCATTCGAGGGATTCCTTTCACGGTGAGGAGAAATTCCCTTCTAATTGTAGAAACGCATCATTCCTGGATCGCCCCGGCTCGACAGGACGCGCTGGGGAGGGAACCCGCGAGGATGTTTCAGTCGACATCCGCTGGCGGCGTTCCGGACGGGGAGTGAGGGAGGACCGGGACGCGGGGCGAGCGGCGGGGCGTGTTCGGGTGTATGGCTGCGGCCTGGGAGCCCGGGGTGCCGGACAAGGCGCGCGGGCCCGGTGTTTCACGAAAGGAAACCAGCACATGAAACGGATGTTCGCGGGCGCGCTCGTCGTCGCGGCGTTGGGGACCCTGGGGTGTGGTGGGGCGAAGGCCTCCGGGCCGGGGGCGGAGGCCGTGGCGGCGCGGCAGTCGTTGGAGGACCAACGCGCGGGGTTGCGTGCGGCGGACCAGGCGATGTCGGACGCGGCGCAGAAGGCCGGTTCGGCGCAGGCGTTCTCGGACTTCGTCGCGGACGACGCGGTGCTGCTGGTGGACGGCGTCTACGCGCAGAAGGGCAAGGAGGCCATCCGCGCGTGGCTGGCCGCGCATCCGCTGGAGGCGGAGGGCAAGGTGCGCTGGGCGCCCGTGCGCTGGGACGTCAGCGCGGACGGGACGCTGGGGTACGCGGTGGGCAACGTGTCCGTGGAGTCGGGGGGCACGTCGGTGCGGCCGACCGCGCGCTACATCACCGCGTGGAAGCGCCAGCCGGACGGGCAGTGGCGCGTGGCGGTGGCGGTGCTCAACGCCGCCAAGACGCCGATGACGCCGCCCGCGGGCTTCGCGCCTTCCTCCACGCTGCCGGCGCCGGAGCCGCGCGCGCTGGCGCCCGCGAAGGTGCTGGAGGAGGCGAAGGCGGCGGACAGCGCGTTCTCCGCCATGTCCACCACCGAGGGCATGGGCAAGGCGTTCACCGCCTGGGCCGCGGAGGACGCGGTGATGCCGCTCGGATCCGCAGGCATCTTCGGCCATGAGGCCGTCGCGAAGGCGTATGCGCCGTTCACGCTGGAGGCCATCGATCTGCGCTGGGAGCCCGTGCTGGGCGACGCGGCGGGCTCCGGCGACCTCGCGTACACGGTGGGCCGCGCCATCGCCACGGGCAAGGACGATAAGGGCCAGCCCGAAGTGGACCACGTGAAGTACCTCACCGTCTGGCGTCGGCAGGCCGACGGTCAGTGGCGCTACGTCACGGACGGCGGCAACGCCAGCCCCGGCCCGCAGGGACCGTGACTGGCTCCTTGGCGTGAATGGTTCAGCAATATTCCGCCAAGAGCTGAAATAGCTGCTTACAGCACCTAACGAAAGTCAGGGCTGGGGTGGCCGTTGGCAAGGGGCATCCTCAGCTTGAGGGACATGGTCCGCGAACTCGTCCCTGACGCCTTCTGGCAGCGCGTGGCGCCGCTGCTGCCTCCGCCTCGGCCCAAGAAGAAGCTGGGGCGTCCTCGGGCGGATGACCGGGCGGCACTGGAGGCCATCGTCTTCGTGCTTCGAAGCGGCATCCCGTGGGAGATGCTGCCTCGCAAGCAGTTCGGCCTGTCGGGCATGACGGCCTGGCGCAGGTTGGAGGAATGGACCCGCGCAGGCGTGTGGGAGCAGCTTCAGGCGCAGCTGCTGGACGAGTTGGGACTGCGAGGCAAGGTGGACTTCTCGCGCGCCTCCATCGATTCCTCGTCCGTACGGGCGTCAAAAAGGGGGCCCTCACGGGCCCAAGCCCGACGGATAGAGCGAAGGCGGGTAGCAAGCATCATCTTCTCGTAGAGGCCCATGGGCTGCCTCTCACGGAGTCGGTGACGGCAGCCAACGTGCACGACACGCACGAGCTCTTCCCCCTCGTCGATTCCGTGCCTGCGGTGAGGATGCCTTCAGGGCAGCGACGCTTCCGTCCTGCGAAGGTCCACGGCGACAAAGCCTATGCCTCCAGGAAGAACCGCCTCGGCCTGCGTCTGCGCGGCATTGCTCCGCGCATCGCCCGTCCAGGCGTGGAATCCAAAGAGCGCCTGGGGCGCTACCGCTGGGTCGTGGAGCGCACGCTGGCCTGGAAGAACCAGCTGCGCCGGCTTCGCGTCCGTGACGAGCGCAGAGACGACGTCCACTTTGGTTTTCTCGTCCTCGGCTGCTGCGTCATGCTCCTCCGCCGCCTCTGTCCTGGCATTTGTTAGGAGCTGTTAGTCTTGTATTCAGGACCAGGCCGCCGCAAGAAGGGAGCTCCCCCGTGGTGAGGAGTTCCCTTCATGCGTACCCCTCGTTCCGTGCGTCGGTTGTCGCTGTCGTTCGTGCCGCTGTTCGCGCTCGCGGCCTGTGGTCCGGCCGAGCCTGTTGCTCCTGAAGCTCCGGCGCTGACGGCTCAGGAGGCCGCGCTCACCGAGATGCTCACCAATGGCTCCTTCAGCTCCGGCACGGTGGCTCCGTGGTGGAACAACACCGCCACTGCGTCTTATGTGGAGAGCGGCCGTTGGCGCGTGGACGTGGCGGCGAACACGGCGAACCCTTGGGACGCCATCGTGGGACAGAGCGGCCTGACGCTCACCGCCGGGAAGACGTACACGCTCGCGTTCACCGCCACCGCCACGGCGACCATCACCGCGCAGACCACCGTGCAGCAGGAGGTGGCGCCGTACACGTCCACGCTCACGCGGTCCTTCACGCTGGATGGCACGTCGCGCCGGTTCTCGTTCCCCTTCACGTCGTCGTTCTCGTCCGGCCAGGGGCAGGTGACGTTCCAACTGGGTGGCCGCGCGAACGCCGTCACCGTGCGGCTGGATGACATCTCGCTCACCACGGAGAGCGGCACCGGCTCCGGCCCGGTGGAGATGACCAGCGGCTTCTACGTGGACCCCAACTCCAACCCCGCGGTGTGGGTGCGCAACAACGGCGGGGATGGCCGCGCGTCGCGCATCAACGCGTCCATTGCCTCGAAGCCGATGGCGCGCTGGTTCGGCAACTGGAACAGCAACATCTCCCAGGATGTGTCCAACTTCGTGGCCGCGGCGGACGCGGCGGACAAGCTGCCCGTGCTGGTGGCCTACAACATCCCCGGCCGTGACTGCGGCAGCCACTCCGGCGGAGGGGCGGGCAGCGCGGACGCGTACCGCACCTGGATCTCCGCCTTCGCGACGGCCATCGGCAACCGGCCGGCGGTGGTCATCGTGGAGCCGGATGGCGTCGCGCAGCTCGACTGCCTCCCCAACGACACGGAGCGCGCCACGCGGCTGAGCCTCATCCGCTACGCCTCCGAGCAGCTGCGCGACCGCGCGCCCAACACCTGGACGTACCTGGACGGCGGTAACGCGAGCTGGATCGCCGCCGACACCATGGCGCAGCGCCTGGAGTCTGCGGGCGTGCGCAACGTGCGCGGCTTCTCCCTCAACGTCTCCAACTTCTACCCCACCGCTCAGTCCACCACGTACGGCAACGCGGTGAACGCCGCGCTCAACAGCCGCTACGGCTACACGCGGCAGTACGTCATCGACACCAGCCGCAACGGCAACGGCTCCAACGGCGAGTGGTGCAACCCCGCGGGCCGCAAGCTGGGCGTGACGTCGCAGACGGGCGGCGGCGCGGAGCTGCTCCTGTGGGTGAAGACGCCGGGGGACTCGGATGGACAGTGCGGCATCGCCCCGGGCACGCCCGCCGGACAGTTCAGCCCGGACCTGGCGAACCGCCTCATCGACGGCACCTGAGCCCCTCGCACCCGCGACCGAAAGGAACGACGACATGATCTTGAATACACGGTGGCTGCGGACGCTGGTGGTGGGCGTGGTGATGAGCGGCATGGCCTGCGGACCGGAAGACGCGATGGAGCTGGCTCAGGCGGAGGCCGGGGCCACGGCGCTGCCCACGGCGGGCGGCGGCATCTTCATCACGGCGGCGGAGCTCACCCGCGCACGGACGCGGGCCACCGCCACGACGGAGCCCTACGCGGAGAACGCGCGCATCCTGAAGGGCCGCGCGGATGGGGCGCTGACCGCGACGCCCAGGCCGTTCCGGATGACGAACATCTCCACCATCACCTACCACTGGTGCTCGCCGGACACGGACGGCGTGGACAACTCGCTGGCGGACGCGACGAGCAAGTTCACGGACGACGGGGACAAGATGCGCACGCTGGCGCTCCAGTACGCCGTCGGCGGGGACACGAAGTACGCGGCTCGCGCGGCGCTGTTCCTGAAGACGTGGGCTTCGCAGCACACGCCCGTGAACATGCATGACCTGCACGTGGACTACGCGGCGGCGAAGCTGGATGGCCAGACGACGGACTACTGCTCCGACCGCCCGTGGAACTTCGCGCTGGACGGCCTGTTCCAGGCGTATGGCCTGATCAACGCCAGCGACGCGTACGTGCTGCTCAAGCGCAACGGCTATCCGCTCCCGGCCGCGGATGACGCCGCCGTGCGCGAGTGGCTGCGCAAGTCGGCGGAGGCGGTCAACTCCAGCTTCCAGGCCTGGACGCGCTGGGCGGACACGCACCCCAGCTCCAGCGCCTTCACCCGCTACCGCTCGGACAACCACCTCTCCTGGGGACTGGCGGGCCTGCTGGCCGCGTCCGTGGCGCTGGGAGACAGCGCGCTCGCGGGCTACGTGCTGGATGGCACGTCGTGGACGGACCGCCGCAACGGCGCGTACGCGAACCCGTCCTTCATCAAGGACGTCATCAACCGCGCCATCGAGTCCGGCACGGGCACCGCCAACGAGGGCCGCGTCTACGAGGAGAAGATCCTCCGCGACCCGCCCATCGGCTACTCGCTGTTCCACCTGTGGGCCATGTCGCTCGTCGCGCGCAATGCGGAGGTGAACTACGCGCGGCCGGGCTTCTGGGACTACGCGGGCACGGGCGGCGGCAGCATCCACAAGGCATACACGCGCTACGCGGCCTTCATCCTGGGCGAGCGCGCCTCGCCCCAGGCCTCCGAGGGTCCGCCGAAGGACTACCGGTGGCTGTACGAGCTGGGATACGCGCAGTGGCCGGAGGCGCGGCTGAAGAGCGTCATCCAGGTGGGCACGCGCAACCAGTACATCGTCCAGAGCATCGGTCCCGTCACGCTGGTGGTGGGCGAGCCGCTGTAGTCCTCCGGATATGGAAACGCCTTCCCCTGCGCGAGGCGGGGGAAGGCGTTGGGGTGAAGCAGGGGATGCGCGCGGGTCCTCGCTGGACTCGCCCATTCTCAGGCGCCACATCCCTTGGATACTGAGCGCCATACTGGTGCCTCTCCACCGTTGCCCCCTTCCTCAAAGGCCGCTCATGTCTACACCGCGTCGGCTGCAGGACTTCTTGAGGTGCTTCAACTGCGGGAAGCGAGCAGCCGACCATTCCGATGGGAAGTGCCTCTTCCAACCAACGCGCTACGAAGGTCTTGGTCCGACATCCTGGGATTGGGACCACTTCCACTGGACCCGGCGTGAGCTTGCTCGCGAAGTACGTAACCGCAACGATCCCCATGACTATCGCCGACTGATGCGCGAGTTACGGGCCCTTCGGAAGCCGTAAACGGGTCTCGGTGTTGCCCCTGACGCTCTACTTCTTTGGATCCGGGAGCGTCACTCTCGCGATGCGCAGGTGCTCATCCATGCCGCGCTAGCGGCTCCATGCTCAGTCCCCAGGCGATGTCATCCGCGGACGGCTTTTTTGGAAGCATGGATTCAGCCGCTACCACTGCGCCTCCGGCGGATCTCCTCGATGAGGTGCCCGCAAAAACGCCTTCCCCTGCTCACAGGCTGGGGAAGGCGTTGGGACGACACGGGGAGATGCGCGGGGCCTAGCTGGACTCGCCCACGCTCATGCGCCGGCTGGCGCCGCCGTTGCCCTTGCCCAGGGGCTGAGTGCGCTCCAGGTTGGACTGGGCCAGGGCCTCGCGCTGCTCCTTCGTCTTCGCGGTGCCGTCCTTCTGCACCGTCATCACGCCGCCGCTGCCGTGCTTCGCCTGGGCCTGTTCGATGCTCTTCTTCAGGTCGCTGGCCGGCACCCAGTAGGCGCCGTTGATGGGGTCGCGCACGCGGTAGAGGTCGTCGTCCGTGCTCTTGCTCAGGCCCGGGTTCACGCCGTCGATGGTGAGCCAGTGCAGCTCGCCGGTCTCCGGCAGCTGCTCATCCTCCGCCAACGTCATGTTGAGCAGCGCGTTGGAGTCCACCATCGCCAGGGCCATCTGCCCGTGCTTCAGCGCGCCGCTCAGCGCGTCCGTGTTGCACTCGTCGAAGCCGTTGGTGACCTTGATGCCCATGGAGCCGAGCATGGCGCCCATCTCGTCCGGGGTCGCGCCGTCATCCAGGTTCACGTTCACGCGGTCGCGCACGGACGTGCTCAGCGTGTCCGCCTTGTTGCGCACCTTCTCGCGGGCCTCCTGCTGCGTCAGCGGGACGGCCTCCTCGGCGCTGGACTGCTCCAGGTAGGTGAGGGTGGCCTCCGCGCAGCCCTTCTTGCTCGTCTGCGCGACGGTCGTCTGGGGCGCGTTCCAGCCCTGCTCCTTCTGGGCCTGCGTCGCCTCGTTGGTGGGGACCGCGCTGACCGTCGCCGGGTCCGTGCCCGGGGGCGGGGGGGCGGCCAGGGAGGGCAGGCCCATCTTCTTGGCGCGCTCCTCCTCGAAGGAGTCCAGGTAGCGGCCTTCCGCGGGGTTCAGCGCCTTGGCGTCAGGGGCGTCCGGCAGGGGCTCCTTCACGGACTGGGCGGCCGCCGCGCGTTCCGCCGCGGCCTGGCGGATGCGGGCCATGACCGAATCGAGCTTGGAGCCAATACCGAGGGCCATAAGGCGTCTCCTGTCGCTACCGGGTCTTTTTCCTCCCCCATTATCCGCGTAGGACTTTGGAGGTTGCTTCCGGATCACGGCTTTTGACGGAAGCGCGCGATTTCAGACGCAACCGGGCAGGCGTCCGGGCCGAAGAACCATGGAATCCTGGAATGAGGGGTACACTGGACCCATGGCGAACCGGCATGACAGGGACGACGGACCTTCCGCGCCTGGCTCCGCGCCGCGCGTTTCGACGTCGCGAGAAACCTACGGTACGGGTAGAGCCAGCGCGCCCGCGACGGGGCGGGGTGGGGCGGAGGCCTCGGTGCCCTCGCGGGGGACCGCGGGCGGTGAGTCGCAGCGGCTGTCCTCGCGGCAGGTGGGCCGGTTCGTCCCGCTGAAGGTGCTGGGGCAGGGGGGCATGGGGGTGGTGTACGCCGCCTATGATCCGGACCTGGACCGCAAGGTGGCGCTGAAGCTCCTGCGGGTGAAGGGCGGCCACGAGGACCTGGAGCAGGGGCGGGCGCGGCTGCTGCGCGAGGCCCAGGCCATGGCGCGCATCTCCCATCCCAACGTCATCCCCGTCTTCGAGGTGGGGCAGTGGGATTCGCAGGTCTACGTGGCGATGGCGCTGGTGGACGGCGGCACGCTGCGCGACTGGACGAAGGCGAAGCCCCGGACGTGGCAGGAGCTGTTGGACAAGTACCTGGCGGCGGGGCGGGGCCTGGAGGCGGCGCACGCGGCGGGGCTGGTGCACCGGGACTTCAAGCCGGCCAACGTGCTGGTGGGCAAGGACGGGCGCGTCTACGTCACGGACTTCGGGCTGGCGCGGCCCATGGGCGAGGCGGAGGACGACGACGAGGACGGCGAGCGCACGCGTCCGGTGGGGGACGACTCGCCGTTGAACTCGCAGCTCACGCAGGCGGGCCTGGTGATGGGCACGCCCGCGTACATGTCCCCGGAGCAGTTCCGGGGGGAGCTCTTGGACTCGCGGTCGGATCAGTTCAGCTTCTGCGCGGCGCTGTACCGCGCGCTGTATGGCATCCGCCCGTTCGACCCGGACGAGCTGTCGCGGGTGGCGTCCCAGCTGCGGCCCCAGGGCGGCGCGGAGGACGAGCCCGGCGTGACAAGGGCCGCGGCGGTGCAGGTGCTGCCGCCGTCGCCCATCCTGGAGCCGCCGCGCGACTCGAAGGTGCCGGCGTGGGTGCGCCGCGCGCTGATGAAGGGGTTGTCGCTGGAGCCTCGCGACCGGTTCCGCTCCATGGCGGAGCTGTTGACGGTGCTGGGCCAGCGGGAGCGGCGGGCCCTGCTCCAGCGCCGCGCGGGAGCGGCGGTGGCGGCCACGGTGGTGCTGGGCGTGGCGGGCGGGGTGGCGTGGTCTCGCTCCCAGGTGTGCGAGGGGGCGCCGGCCCTGGTGGCGGAGCGCTGGGGGCCGGACGCGCGCGAGAAGGTGACGCAGTCGTTCCTCGCGACGAAGAGCCCGGTGGCGCAGGACATGGCGCGCCGGGTGGGCGCGGTGCTGGACGGCTACGGCGCGGAGTGGGCGAAGCAGCACACGGCGGCGTGCGAGGACACGCGCGTGCGCGAGGTGCAGACGGAGGAGCTGCTGTCCCAGCGCTTCGTGTGCCTGGAGCGGCGGCGCAAGGACCTGGGTGCGCTGGTGGCCACGCTGCAGACGGCGGACGTGGCGCTGGTGGACAAGTCGCTGGACGCGGCGTACGCGCTGCCCTCGCCGGGTGACTGCGCGGACGTGGAGTCGCTGACGGAGCTGCAGCCCCGGCCGGCGGATCCCGCGAAGCGCGCGGAGCTGGAGGCGCTGGAGGGGACGCTGGCGGACGTGAAGGCCCGCGTGGACCTGAGCCGGATGCCCAAGGCGCTGGAGCTGGCGAAGGCCGCGGAGGCGCGCGTGATGGCCACGGGCTATCTGCCGCTGATGGCGGAGCTGCGGTTCCACCTGGGCTGGGCGCAGGCGGTGCTGGGTGACAAGGCCGCGGGTGGCGCGGTGCTGGAGCAGGCCGTCTACGACGCGGAAGCCGGCAGGGCGGACCGGCTCGCGGTGGCGGTGATGAACAAGCTGCTCTTCGTGGACGGCGAGCAGGAGCAGTTCGCGCTCGCGCAGCGCTGGGGCCGGCTGGGGGAGGCAACGCTCAAGCGCGTGGGTGGCGACGCGGTGCTGGAGAGCGACCTGAAGGTGAACGCGGCCAACCTCGCGCTGATGCAGGACCACCCGGACGACGCGCTGAAGCTGCTGGAGCAGGCGTCGGGGCTGCTGGCGACGGCATTGCCGGAGGGGCACCCCAAGCGGGCGCGGGTGGCGTTCACGCTGGGGCGCACGCTGCTGGAGACGGGCAAGAGCGCGCAGGCGGTGAAGGTGCTGAAGGACGCGCTGGCGCAGACGGAGAAGGCGATGGGGCCCGTCCACCTGGACACGGCGCGCCGGCACCAGGCGCTGTCCATGGCGCTGCGCGAGCAGCGGGACTTCACCGGGGCGCTGGAGCACGCGCGGGTGTCGGTGGCGTTGCACCGCACGCTGCTGGGCAACGAGAGCGTGAAGCTGGCGGAGGCGCTGGACGAGGAGGGCATGAGCCTGCTCGCGCTCAAACGCTACGAGGACGCGCTGCGGGACTACGAGGAAGCGCGGAAGGTGAAGGAGTCGAAGCTGGGGCCAGAGGACGAGCTGGTCTACTACTCGCTGGACGGCGTGGGGCAGGCGCAGCTGGGCCTGGGCCGCACGCGCGACGCGATTGCCTCGCTGAAGCAGGCGCTGACCTTCAAGGACGTGCAGGAGGACTCGCTGGGCGAGTCCGGCTTCGCGCTGGCGCAGGCGCTGTGGAAGGAGGGCGAGGAGCCGGAGGCGCGAGACGCGGCGACACAGGCGCTCGCGCGCTTCAGGTCCGCGGGGCGCACCGCGCAGTCGAAGGAGGTCGAAGCGTGGCTCTCCGCCCGTCCCGCGCCAGTGGCGAAGGCGGTGCCCGTGTCCGCCGGGCGCGGCGGCAAGCGTCGGCGGTAGGCCTTTGGGCCGAGGTGAGTCCGAGGAGGGGGCCCAGTGGGGCCTTCGCCTCCGGCGGTGCGGCTCGCGAACTTGTCCGACAGTCGGACAGGTTCAGACCGCCGTGGTCGAGGGCTGCTGCTCCGTCGGCGACGCGGAATCCAGTTCCGCGGTCGGACAGGTTTGGAGGCCGGGGGCCGGGAAACCTGTCCGACTGTCGGACAGGTTCAGGCCACGTCGGGCAGGGAGGTGGGCCTTGCTGGACGGTTGGACTTCAAGCCGCCAGAGGACTCAGCACTCCGGCAGGCCGACGCTGAGGTTCGCGACTTCCAGGACATTGACCGCGAGGCCTCCGCGCGCGGTCTCCTTGTACTTGTCCTTCATGTCGCGGCCGGTGTCGCGCATCGTCTTGATGACCTTGTCCAGGCTGACGAAGTGCTTCCCGTCGCCGGACAGCGCCAT
This sequence comes from Corallococcus sp. M7, assembly GCF_054512695.1. Lineage (NCBI taxonomy): Bacteria > Pseudomonadati > Myxococcota > Myxococcia > Myxococcales > Myxococcaceae > Corallococcus > Corallococcus sp. M7. Next base: position 8,300,327 of record NZ_CM137252.1, on the reverse strand, counting down.
GCGCACCGCGTTGATGGCCTTCACGGAGGCCATCGCGTTGCGCTCGATGCAGGGCACCTGTACCAGTCCGCCAATCGGGTCGCAGGTGAGCCCCAGGTTGTGCTCCATGGCGATCTCCGCCGCGTTCTCCACCTGCAGCGGCGTGCCGCCCAGCACCTCCGCGAGCCCTCCCGCCGCCATGGAGCACGCGCTGCCCACCTCACCCTGGCAGCCCACCTCCGCGCCGCTGATGGATGCGTTTTCCTTGTAGAGCGCTCCAATGGCCCCCGCCGTGAGGAGGAAGCGCACCACGCCGTCCGCGTTCGCCCCTGGCACGAAGCGCCAGTAGTAGTGCAGCACCGCCGGGATGATGCCCGCCGCGCCGTTGGTGGGCGCCGTGACGACGCGCCCGCCCGCCGCGTTCTCCTCGTTCACCGCGAGCGCGTACAGGTTCACCCAGTCCAGCACCGTCAATGGATTGGTGAGCCCCGCCTCCGGCCGGCTGATGAGCCGCTGGTACATCGCCGCCGCGCGCCGCTCCACCTTCAACCCGCCGGGTAGAATGCCCCCCGTGGTGCACCCTCGCGTCACGCACGCCTGCATCACCGCCCAGATGCGCAGCAGCCCCGCGCGGATGTCCTCCTCGCTCCGCGACGTCAGCTCGTTGCGCAGCATCACCGAGCTGATGGGCAGCTTCTCCCGCTCACAGTGCCGGAGCAGCTCCTCCGCGGACTTGAACGGCAGCGGCACCGACGCTTGCTCCGCGCGCAGCGGATCCGCGCCCGCCGCCGCGTGCTCATCCACCACGAAGCCTCCGCCCACCGAGTAGTAGATGCGGCAGGCCAGCGTCTCCCCACCCTCGCCGAACGCGGTGAAGCGCATGCCGTTGGGGTGGTAGGGCAGCACCTTGCGCTTGTGCATCACCAGGTGCTCGCCGTCGCGGAAGGGGAGCACCAGCCGCTGGAGCAGCGACACGCGCCCCTCCGCGCGCCAGTGCGCGACGATGGACGGCACCAGCTCCACGTCCACGTCCTCGGGCGTGTCGCCGCGCAGGCCCAGGAGCACCGCCTTGTCGCTGCCGTGCCCCTTGCCCGTCGCTCCCAGCGAACCGAACAGCTCCACCTTGAGCCGCGTCACGCGCTCCAGGAGCCCCGCGTCCGACAGCCCCACCACGAACGTGCGGGCCGCGCGCATGGGCCCCACGGTGTGCGAGCTGGAGGGTCCAATTCCAATCTTGAAGAGGTCGAAGACGCTGACAGGCATGGCGATTCCCACCATGCCACGTTCAACACGCGCCGCCTGTGACACCCCGCTCACGACGCGCTGCATGCATCCACTTCAAGTCATGCAGCCTGGAAGGCAACACGTCCCGCGTGCGCCCGCTCCTCCGGGCGTAGGGGAAGTTGCCATGCCAAGCATGACGCGTACGGGCTAACCGGCGGCGGGCTGCGGGCCCGTGGCGGGCTGCGGCGGCGAGGCGGGCGCCTTCGGCCGGAAGGCGAGCAGGCGCAAGCCGTTGAAGACGACGAGCAGCGTGCTGCCCTCGTGGAGCACCACGGCCTGGCTGATGCGCGTAATGCCCAGCACGGCGGCCACCACGAGCACCGCGCTCACGCCCAGCGCGATGACCAGGTTCTGCTTCATCACGGCCGTGGCGCGCTTGGACAGCTCCAGCGCGAAGGGCAGCTTCGCCAGGTCGTCGCTCATCAGCACCACGTCCGCCGTCTCCAGCGCCGCGTCGCTGCCGGCGCCGCCCATGGCCACGCCGACCGCCGCGGCGGCGAGCGCGGGCGCGTCGTTGACGCCATCGCCCACCATGGCCACCGCGTGCGTGCGGCCCAGCTCCTTCACCGCCGTCACCTTGTCCACGGGCATCAGCGGCGCCTTCGCCTCGTCCAGGTCCACCTGCTGCGCGATGGAGCGCGCCACGAGCGCGTTGTCGCCGGACAGCATCACCGTGCGCTCGATGCCGCCCGCCTTCAGCGCCTGCACCACCTGCCGGGCTCCGCCGCGCAGCGTGTCCGCCACGCCCAGCACGCCCAGGTAGCGGCCCGCGCGGCGCACCACCATGGTCGTCTGGCCCGCCGCCTCCAGCCGCGCCACCTCTGCGGTGACCTCGGGGGGAATCGCCTCGCCCGCGAAGAGGGCCGTGCTGCCCACCTCCACCGCGTCGTCGCCCACCTTCGCGCGGATGCCCTGGCCGTGGATGGCCTCCAGGTCGCGGCCCGCGGGCACGGCGATGCGCGCCTCGGCGGCGCCGTCCACCACCGCCTTGGCCAGCGGGTGCGCGGACAGTGCCTCCACGCCCGCGGCGGTACCCAGGAGCTCCTCCCGCGTCACGCCCGGCGCGGCCCACGTGGTGAGCAGCCGGGGGCGGCCCACGGTGAGCGTGCCCGTCTTGTCGAAGGCGATGGCGCGGATGCCGCTCAACAGCTCCAGGTAGATGCCGCCCTTGATCAGCACGCCGCCGCGCGCGGCCGAAGCCACCGCGGAGAGCACTGCGGACGGCGTGGAGATGGCGAGCGCGCACGGAGACGCGGCCACCAGCAGCCCCACCGCGCGCAGCACTGCCTCCTTCATCGGCGTGCCCGTCAGCACCAGCACCACCGGGAACACAATCGCGGACGCCATCACGAGCGGCGCCACCGTGCGCTCCAGGCGCTGGGCGAAGCGCTGCCGCTTGCCCTTCTGCGCCTCCGCCTGCGCCACCATGTCCACCACGCGCGCCAGCACGGACTCCGACGACAGGCGCGTGACCTCCACCTCCAGCGCCGCCTCGCAGTTGATGGTGCCGGAGAACACCTCGTCGCCCGGCTTGCGCGCCACCGGCATGGACTCGCCGGTGATGGCCGCCTGGTCCAGGGAGCTCTTGCCCTCCAGGATGACGCCGTCCAGCGGGACGCGGTCGCCCGGGCGCACGACGATGCGCTCACCGCGCTTCACGTCCGCCACCGGGACCTCCACGACGTCGGAGCCCCGGCGCACGCGCGCCACCTCCGGACGCAGCTGGCCCAGCGCTTCGATGGAGCGGCGTGCCTTCTCCATGGCCCGGTGCTCCAGCGCGTGGCCCGCGCTGAAGAGGAAGAGCAGGAACGCGCCCTCGAACCACGCGCCGAGCACCGCCGCGCCCAGCGCCGCCACCACCATCATCGTTTCGATGTCGATGCGCAGCTGCGCGATGGACTGCACCGAGCCGCGAATGGCGAAGAAGCCGCCGCTCGCCATGGACAGCGCCCAGAGCACCGTGGCCACCAGGGGCGGCGCCAGCGCGAAGTGGTCCACCACGAAGCCCGCGGCGAGCAGCACGCCGGAGATGACCACCAGGGGCAGCTCCAGGAGCGGCGCCAGGCCGCCACCGTGCGCGTGGTGCGAACAGGCGTGGCCCGCCATGGGCACTTCCAGCCCGTACCCGAGCGACTTCACCCGGGCCTCCACGTCCGGAAGCTTCAATTCCTCCTTGTCGTATTCGATGACCAGGCGCTCGCTGGCGTACGCGACGCTGGCGGTGAGCACGCCCTTCATCCTGGAGACCGCGTGCTCGATGACCTGGGCCGCGTCCGCGGAGTCCATCCCGCGCACGAACCAGGTGTGATGCAGATACCGCGCGGCCACCTGCGCGCCCGTCTTCTGCGCGAGCGTCACCAGCTTGGACACACTGACCAGCGACGGCTGGTAGTGGATGCACACCTCCGCGTGGCCCGCGTCGCGGCGCAGGTGCACGTCGGTGATGCCGTGCTGCGACTCCAGGGCCGCCTCCAGCCGCGCGAAGCGGCCCTGGTCGTCCGTCTCTCCCGGCAGCGTGCCCTCCAGATCCAACTGGAGCGCCGAGCCTCCTCCTTCCGCCGGACGGTGGGCCGGCGGACGGATGACGCGCTGGGAGTGGGCATGCCCGTGGTGGTCATGCCCGTGGTCGTGGCCATGGGAGCAGGAAGCCGAGTGGACGTGGGTCAAGCCGTCCGCTTCGTCGGGGTCGTGATGCGCATGACCGTGGTGATCATGGCCTTCATGACCGTGGTCGTGGTTGCACCCAGGGCCGTGGACGTGGCGCTGCACGGCGTTGCCGCCGGGCTGTGCTTCCTTGAGGCCCTTGATGTTCAACGAACCGAACCGCGAACCGCTCTTCTTCTGCTCCGACATGGCTTGGCTCTTCCTGTCGCCCTAGTGGCGGTGTCCGCGGCGTGAGTGCGAGGGCGCGGCGGCCGGAGGCGGTGCCGCCTGGGGCTTCTCGTCCTCATCCTCGTCGTGGTGGTCCTCGTCCTCGTGCTCTTCCGGGACGGGCTGGTCGAAGCGCTGGCCGGCGACCTCCAGCGTGAACTGCTTGCACGTCGGGGGAATGTCGAACTCCAGCACCGCGGGCAGGCGGCCCTCGTACGTCTTCAGCACCTTGCCCTGCTCGTCGTAGACGGTGCCGCCCGCGGCGACGGTCATCGTCTCGTCCACGAGCACGGCCACGAGCTCCGCCATCTCCTCCATGCGGTCCGCGTGGCGGTGGCACCAGAGGTGTCCCACGCCCGGGTAGGTCGTATGGGAGATCTCCTCCATCTGCTCCTCGTCCACGTGCTCGCCCACGCCCATGAAGACGAAGTTGATGCGCGGCAGGCGGCCGGAGGCGATCTCCTTGGCCACCTGCGTGGCGTAGGCCGTCACGTCATGGGCGTCGTTGATCTGCGAGTCCGTGATGATGACCGCCAGGCCCCGCTTGGCGCCTTCGCCCACCTGCTGCTTGATGTGCGCCACGAAGTCGCGCAGCACCGGCAGCATCACCGTGGCCTTGCCGTAGGACTTCGGCCCGGGGAAGCGGTAGCCCTTGGCCTGCGGGCCCGTGAGGTCGCCCACCATCTCCAGCTGGGTGCCGTCGCCGCAGGCCCAGTAGGTGACGCGCACCTTGCCGTCCCGGTCCTTGTTGGCCAGGTACTCCAGCATCCACTGCATCTGCGGCTCGACCTGGTTCTTCACCGGGGCGAGCTTCGCCAGGATGCCGCGCGGCCCGTACGCGTTCTCCATGCTCGCGGAGCCGTCCATGTAGAGGGCCACGTCCAGGCCCTCCACGGTGGGGTCGTGCAGCAGCGTCGCGACGACCTTGTTGCCCATCCGGTGGACGTCGGAGAAGGGGCGGTTGATGACTTCGTGGCCGGCCATCAGTGGTGGTCCTCGTCCTCTTCGTGGTCTTCGTCAGGCAGCGGCTGCGTGTAGCGCTGGCCGTTCACCTCCAGCGTGAAGCTCTTGGCGTCCTCGGGCACCTCGAACTCCAGCACCGCGGGCAGGCGGCCTTCGTACGTCTTCAGGATCTTGCCCTTGTCGTCGTAGATGGTGCCGCCGGCGGCGACCGTCATGGTCTCGTCCACCAGCACGGCGACCAGCTCCGCGACCTGGGTGATCTCCTTCGCGATGCGGTGGCACCAGAGGTGTCCCACGCCCGGGAACTCCGCGTGGGCGATGTGCTCCAGCTGCTCCTCGTCGATGTCGTCGCCCACGCCCACCAGCACGAAGTTGATGCGCGGCAGGCGGCCGGAGGCGATCTTCTTCGCCACCTCCGCGGAGAACTTCTCCACCGCTTCGGCGTCATGGAGGCGGCCGTCGGTGACGATGATGGCGCAGCCGCGCTTGGCGCCCACCTTCACCTGCTCCTCCAGGTACTTCACGTAGTCGCGCAGCGCGGGCTCCAGGTACGTGTAGCCGCCCAGCTGCTTGGCGCCGGGGAACTTGTACTGCTTCACGTCGGTGCCCTTGAGCTCACCCACGGGCTCCACCTGGCGGCCGTTGGTGCCACAGGCCCAGTAGGCCACGCGGAGCAGACCGTTGCGGTCCTTGGTGGCCAGATACTCCAGCATCCACCGGACCTGCGGCTCCACGTCGTTGGAGGCTTCCTTCATCGGAGCGCCGCGCAGCCACTCCAGGAAGGTGCGCTGCTGCGCCTTGTAGGCGTACTCCTCGCGCATGCTGCCGGACGCGTCCATGTAGATGGCCATGTCCAGGCCCTCCACCGTGGGGTCGTGCAGCAGCACCGCGCGCACGTGGTCCCCTTCGCGGTGCAGGTCCGAAAACGGCTCGATCGGCTTCTCGTGTCCCATGGTCTGCCTTTCTGGAGGTTGAAAACGCTATCGCCCGGAGTGCGAGCACCGCAAACGGACGGGGTCATTCATCAAAGTCGCTCATCCAGTCCGGCTTCTTGCCGGGCGGGGCGGGCGCCTTCTCCTGCTGCTTGCTGGCCGGACGGGCGGGCGCGGCCGGAGCCGGAGCCGGAGCGAAGTCCGCCTGCCATGAGGCCGGGGATGAAGGCTTCGCGGGAGGTGGCCGGGGCGCGGGCTTCGGTTGCAGCTGCGTGAGGCGCGGCTTCGCGCCGTCCGGCTTGTTGTGCGCGCCGATGAAGTCCTGCATCCACTCGCTGGAGCGCACCGGAGGCGTGGGCAGGCGCGGCGGGATGGACGCGGGCGGCGTGGGCGCGCGAGGCACCGAGGGGCGCATCATCGGCGTGCCCGGGGACAGCGTGCCCGCGTGCACGTGGGCGCGCAGCGTGCGCTCCGTCTCCGTGGGCCAGCCCGGCAGGAGCGGCAGCACGCGGCGCGCAAGCTCCAGGAACTCCGGCGGCGGGGCTTCGCGAGGCACGCGCACGGTCTCGTCCTGGAGCCAGCCGGCGAGCTTCCCCACCAGCCCGCCCTTCGTAGGACGCGGCGTCGCGATGTCGCCCTTCACCTCGTAGCCGCGCAGCTCCAGGTCCGCGATGGCCATCGCGCGGCTCGGCACGGGCAGCTCCAGCGAAGCGATGGCCTGGGGGCCCTGGTTCGTGTGCGCGTCGTCCTGGAGCTGGGAGAGCACCGCGTGCAGCACGTTCGCGACCTGCGCGCCGTTGGCGGCGTGGTGGGTCTGCAACTCCGCGGGCACCGCTGGGTAGGTGAGGACGAGCCCGCGCCCCTGCGCGAGCTGATCCGCGCGGTCGCCCGGCAACAGCGCGTGGTAGGCGCGGGGCACGTCGCGGCTCTCCGCGTCCTTCACGTAGTGGAAGGCGTCCTGCGCGCCGTGCGCGAAGCCCGCGAGCACGTCGCCCCGGGTGACGGTGAGCTGCCCGTTCACGCGCGTGACGGCGTTGCCCGGCCACGGGCCCGTGAGCGTGCCGTAGAGATAGACGGGGTCGTTGAAGCCGTCCGTGTTGGAGGGGTGCTCCACCACCTCCGGGGCGAAGAAGAACAGCTCCGTCGCGGCCAGGCGGCGCGGAGGCTTGCCGGAGGCGACCTCATGGTGCGCGAGCTGCGCCTGCACGGACGCGGGCAGCCGCGCGCGCTCGCTGCCGGGGATGAGCTGGAGCTGGCCCACGACGTCGGTGCAGACGAACCACTCGGGCTCGCCCAGGTACGCGGGCTCCAGCCGGAAGGCGTCCAGGACGTGGACGACCTCCGAGGCATCGCACGGCACCGGTTCGACCGGGCTGGCGGCGTGGGGAACGAAGTAGCGGGGCAGGCTCACGGAGGCCGTGACAGGCTGGCGCAAGCCGCTGGGGCAATCAAGTGTCGGGGCGGCGTCCCCGGGTCCGCGCAACGGCGTGGATTCCATCGTTCGTTCCACGCCCCTTAAGGGGACGGGGCGCGGAGCGAAAGTGGAGGCCCAAGCCTCAGGCCGGTTCGATGAAGTTGAGCCGGTAGCCGTCCGGGTCCGTGACGACGACTTCGCGGGTGTACCAGGGCTGCACCGTGGGGCCCTCCACGTGCGCGCCCAGCGCCGCCGCCTTCGTGGCCACCGCGTCCACGCCGTCCGAGCCCGCGCGGAAGCCCACGAGCACGCCCATGCCCTTTCGTCCCTCCAGCTTCAGGCTTGAAGGAGGGCTCACGAGGTACACGTCCGACTCGCCGCCCCACTGGAGGCGGAGGATGGGAGGGTCCGACGCGATGCGTTCGAAGCCGAGGCCCTCATAGAAGCGCACGGACGCTTGCGCATCCGACACCAGCAGCTTCACGAACGACCGCATTGTCTGGGGCTTGTCCATGGGCGCGGCAGTCTGCCCGGAGCGATGGACGGGCGCCACGCACACGCAGGGCCATTATCGGACCCGGGACGGAACTGACGTATCGTCGGGCACGGATCCGGGTGGGACCGGGCCGAAGCGACAAGGGGACAGTGTCATGGGTGACGGGACTCAGACGCGGCCGGCTCCCGGAGCCGTGGCCCATGACGACGTCAACGAGCTCATCGCCACCGCCACCCGGCTGATGCAGAAGGACGCCGCGCCGGACACGCTCACCCCGGACGACCTGCGGCGCATCGGCGAGGAGCTGGACATCCCCTCGCGCTACGTGGACCAGGCGCTGGAGGCGCTGGCCCGGCGCCGCGAGGAGCAGGCCCGCGAGGCCCAGGCCCGTGAGCGTCTGTCGCGACTGCGCCGCGCGAGGCTCAAGCAGGGAGCGTGGGTGGCAGTGGCGCTCGCGGGCGTGCTGGCCGTGTCGGGGCTCGTGGTGCGCAATGGGCTCACCACCACGCTGGCGGAGGTGGCGCAGAAGCGGGCCCAGGTGCGCAACGTGTTGGAGCGCCGAGAGGCCCTGCATGCGCGCCTGGAGCAGCTCACGCCTGGTTTGAACCGCGACGCGGAGGTGGCGGGCGCGGACAACCGCGTGGCGGTGGAGCAGCGCCGCTATGACGAACGCGCCGCCGCGTACAACGCCTCCGCCGCCTCCTTTCCCACGAGCTGGGTGGTCCGCCTGAGCGGGCTGCCCTCCTCGCTGCCGCTGTCCTCGGAGGTCTCCTCATGGTGAAGACCGTCCTGCTGACGTTGCTGTTGCCCGTGCTGGCCCTGGCCGAGGTCCCCGCCATCCTGCGGCCGGTGACGGATCCACAGGGCATTCTGACCTCGCGCGAGACGGAGACGGTCTCCAAGGCCCTGGTGGACCTGCGCGCCGCGAAGCAGGTCCACATGGCGGTGCTGCTCGTGGACACCACGGAGGGGCAGCCCATCGAGGACTATTCGGCCTCGGTCTTCCGGCGATGGAAGGGCGGTGAGGCGGCACGAAACAATGGCCTGCTGCTCGTCATCGCGCGCGCGGACCGCCGCTCGCGGTTGGAGGTGGGCTACGGCCTGGAGGCATCGCTGACGGATGGCGAGGCGACGGCCCTGCTGCACACGCAGGGGCCGCTCCTGCGCGAAGGCCGGTTCGAGTCCGCGCTGCTCGCCATCATCGCGGGCGTGGACGCGCAGGTGCTGGCGGGGACCTTCGAGGGAGGCAGCGCCACGGCACCGCCCTGGACGTCCGGGGAGTCGGCCGGGTTCCTCGTGGCGCTGTTCCTCACGGCGTGCGTGATGGCGCGACTGCTGCTCCAGGTCCACATCGCGGGCTTCCGGGGCTCGAGGATGCTCACGATGGCGGCGCTGCTGGTGGTGCTGCCGGCGGCGGCGCTCGTCTCCGTCGGGTGGTCCGGGCCCAGGTCCCCGCTGTTCATCGTCGTCGCGTATGGCGTGCTGATGGGGATGTTCTTCTGGGGATGGAGGCTGTTCCAGCGGTTCAAGACCTCGGTCTGGGGGCTGGTGCTGCTCCTCTCGCCCATGTTGCTGCTCGCCCAGAGCCAATGGATGAAGCACGACGACCTCCTCGACCTGACGGGCTTCCTCTTCTGGATGGTGTTCGGCTCCCTCTTCGCGTTTCCCGTGGCCGTGATGGTCAGCATCCTGGCGGTCCTTCTCTTCCGGCGGATGTGGTACCCGGGTAGCCACGGGATCTGGGGCGCCTCCGGTTCGGGAGGCGGTGGCGCGTCGTCGGACTGGAGTGTTGGCGCCGGGTCTTCGAGCTACGACTCCTCATCGTCCTCCAGCAGCGACTCGTCCAGCGCGTCCTCGGACTGGGGCGGAGGCGGCGGAGACTCTGGTGGAGGCGGCGGCAGCGACTCCTGGTAGCCACTGGCTGGCTGCCTGCCTGCCCGGCAACCGGGGGCCATCCTCACGTTGAGTCGACCCGGAAGGGCATGCGAAGGCCCGTCGCCTGCCTTGGGTGCACTCCCTACCTTGGGGGCATGAGGTCTTCGCGCAAGGGGCTCCCGGTCTACGTGCCGCCCCGGACGGTGTGGTCGGTCGGTGCCCAGGTGGTGCTGCTCGTGTTGCTGGGCACGGCGATGCAGAGCCTGGGGCCCGTGCTCACGCTGCTGGCGGCGGCGCTGCTGCTGGGACTGGCGGCGGAGCCTGTCGTCCGCCGGTTGCAGTCGTGGGGCCTGCGCCGGGGGCTGGGCGTGGCGCTCATCGCGCTGACGCTGTTGGGAATCATCGGCCTGCTCATCCTCACGTTGGTGCCGCTGCTCGTGGATCAGCTCCAGCACCTGGTGGAGGCGGCGCCGGTCTTCTTCGCGGAGCTGACCCAGACCCCGTGGGTGCGGAAGCTGGACGAGCACTTCGGCGTGCTGTCGCGTCCACAGGACGCGTTCAACGTGGAGCCCGGCATCCTGGCCAAGCCGCTCATCACCGTGCTGTCGTCCACGGTGGAGTTGCTGGGTGCGGGCATCACCGTGCTGGCGCTGGCCGTGTTCGGCCTGCTCTTCGGACACGACCTCTACGCGAGCATCCTGGGCTGGGTGCGCCCGCGCAGCCGTCCCCGCGTGCGCCGCGTGGTGGGCCGGATGCGCGAGGCGGTGGGCAACTACCTCGTCGGCACGCTGCTCATCGTCAGCGTAGGCGGCGCCTTCACGGCGGGCATGGCCCTGGCGCTGGGCGTGCCGTTCTTCCTGCCGCTCGGCCTGGTGGCGATGGTGTTGGGGCTCATCCCGTATATCGGCAGCGTCATCACCGCGCTGCTGGTGAGCGTGACCACACTGGCGTCGGTGGGCTCGAAGCGGGCGCTGCTCGCGCTGGCGCTGTTCATGATCTACCAGCAGTTCGAGGCCCACCTGCTCAGCCCCCTGGTGCAGCGGCGCGCCATCAAGATGAACCCGCTGCTCATCTCGCTGGTGGCGCTGGTGGGCGGCTCCGTCGCGGGGCTGCTGGGCGTCATCCTCGCGGTGCCGGCGGCGGCGGCGGGGCAGGTGTTGCTCACGGAGGTGCAGCGCGAGCGGCGCAAGATGTGGAAGCGTGAACGGCGCCAGGCGGCGGCCCTGCCCTCCGGGCTGGGGAACGCGGACGAGGCACTGTTGGCGGGTCCACTCGCGCCGCCGCGAAGTGAAGCGCGGCGTGCACCCCCGGCCGACTCCGGGCATCCTGGGACGCCGCACTGAAGCCGTCTCCTTCCCAGAGCCCGCGATGACTTCCGATGAGAGTGTTTCGGCTTCCTTCAAGCGCGCGGCGGCGGAGCGCGCGGTGGACTTCATCCAGCCGGGAATGGTGGTGGGGCTGGGCACGGGCAGCACGGCCGCGTACGCGGTGCGGCGGCTGGGCGCGCTGCTCTCCGCCGGGACGTTGAAGGACGTGGTGGGCATCCCCACGTCGCACGCGACCGAGGCCCTGGCCGTGTCGCTGGGCGTGCCGCTCACCACGCTGGACGTGCATCCGGTGGTGGACCTCACCATCGACGGCGCGGACGAGGTGGCGCCGGACCTGTCGCTCATCAAGGGCGGGGGTGGGGCGCTCCTGCGCGAGAAGGTGGTGGCGCAGGCCAGCCGCCGGGAAATCATCGTGGTGGACGCGGCCAAGCTGTCACCCCGGCTGGGCACGAAGTGGCCGGTGCCGGTGGAGGTGCTGCCCTTCGGTTGGCGCTCGCAGGCGCTGTTCCTGGAGTCGCTGGGAGCGCGCGTGGTGGCGCGGCTCGCGCTGGACGGGGCGCCGTTCCACACGGATCAGGGCAACGTGGTGCTGGACTGTGACTTCGGTCCCATCAGCGACCCGGCGGCACTGGCCGCGAAGCTGGAGTCACGCGCCGGGGTGATGGCGCACGGCCTGTTCCTGAACCTGACCACCGACCTGCTGGTGGCCGGGTCGGAGGGAATCACCCACCGCGTCCGGGGCGCGTAAGGCGCAGGGCGTCCTCGGCGGTGTCTACGTCTTCCTCCCCGCCGGGCAGAGGCACCTCCACGACGCGCGAAGGGTCGCGGGCGATGAGCCCACGCGCGCCGCCCGTGGGGGGAAGGGCCTCCAGTTCGGGGAAGAGGGCGCGGGAGAAGAGTGCGGGCACGCCCCGGGTGCCTGCGTAGGCGGATGCGACGATGGGCGCGCGCGTGCGCTCGAAGGTGGCGATGAGCGAGCGCAGGTGGGCCGCATCCACGCGAAGCTGGTCGCACAGCATCAAGAGGGCGCCGTCCACGTCTGGAGGAAGCGCCCGCAGACCCGCGTGCAGAGACGAGCCCTGACCCAGCGCCCAGTCCGGATTGTCCACGCACCGCACGGAGAGCCCGTCCAGCTCCGCTGCGACGTCGTCACGCCGCGCGCCAAGCACCACGGCCACCACCGGGCTCGCGGCCAGGGCCCGCTCCGCCGCGCGCCGCACCAGCGACATGCCTTCGTGGTGAAGGAGCTGCTTGGGTTGCCCCAGCCGCGAAGAGCCACCCGCGGCGAGCAGCACGATGGCGACGGTCATCACGCCGACTTGCGCTCCGGCGCGATGGCATCCGCGTGGATGGGGGCCTGCCGCTCGCGCAGCCGTCCTCCGTCGCGTCCGGCCAGCACCGCCTGCACCTCCGCGATGATGGAGAGGGCAATCTCGTCCGCGCCCTCCGCGCCCAGGTCCAGTCCCATGGGGGCGTGCAGCTTCTCCAATTGCGAGGCGGTGGGCGGACGCGCCAGCTCCTTCAGGATGCGCTCCGTCCTCGCTCGAGGCCCGAGCACTCCCAGGTAACGCACCGGCAGCGGCACCAGCCGCTCCAGCAGCTCCCGGTCCTGCGGCAGGCTGTGCGTCATCACCAGCACCACGCTGCGCGCGGACAGCGGCACCTTCTCCAGCACCTCGCTCGCCCGCGACGCGACATGCGCCTGGGCCCCCGGGAACCTGCGGCGCAGCATCTCCACGGGCCGGTCCGCCACCACCGTGAGGTGCCACCCCAACCCCTGCGCACGCGCCACCACCGGCGCGACGTCGAAGCCGCTGCCGAACACCACCACCGGCGGCGCCGGCTCCACCACCTCCACCAGCACCTCCGCGCCTCCGCACGCTCCACTCCAGGGCACGCCGCGCACCAGTGCCTCCGTCGCCGCCGCGCGCACCGGATCGAGCAATGCGCCCGTGAGGTTCCCTTCGGACACGCCGTCCTCGCGCAGCATCAGCCGCGCACCCACCGCGTCCGCGGGACCCCGGTACACGGTGGCCACCACCGCGCGCAGCGACTGCTTGCGCGCCTCGGCCGCGAAGCCGAGCGCGTCACCCGGGCCGGGCGCCCAGCGCTCCAGCAGGATGTCCACCACGCCGTTGCACCCGAGCGCGAACGACAGGCCGCCCTCGTCCTCCGCTGCGTCGCCGGTGGTGTCGTAGCGCAGCACACGCGGCCCGTCCGACGTCCAGAAGAAGGCCTTGCGCACGAGGTCCCCCTCCAGACACCCGCCGCTCACCCCGCCCGCGAGCCAGCCATCCGCGCCCATCAACATGCGCGCGCCCGGGCGCCGGTACGACGAACCGGACACCGCCACCACCGTCGCCAACACCACCGGACCGGAGGCACGTCCGCATGCCCGCAGCAGGTCATCGAGTTCCTTCATCGCCCACCCATCTAACCATCCGCGCCCCATGCCCGGGCCGATTCCGCCACGGACGGATGTGCACCGTCCGACGCCCCGTTTCATGCCCGGCGCACGCAGGGCAACCGTCCGGCCGACCGCCCGTCCCCTGCATGACGCTGGCGGACAAGGCCTGCCAACACGAACTTGAGCGGAGGACTTCTGGATGGAGGCTCGGTGGAATCCACAGCGCGACGGCATGACGCCCGACATCGCTTCCCCTTTGCTCATGGCACCCCGCGGGCCTGGCGCTCCAGCAAGGGGAGGGCGGCATGAAGATGCCCGAAGTGCTGGAGCACCTGCCCGCCGTCGGACACCTGCTCGGACGCAAGCCGGGCGGGCAGGAGGACATCTTGCCGAAGCGTGACCCCACCCTGACCCTGCCGGACTTCCAGGCCGTGCCGCTGCCTTCGAGCGAGCGCCGGCTGGGAGACGGCCGCACCTTCATCGTGCACCACCCCTCGCCGCGCGCGCCCCGCGGGCCGGGCCTCACGGTGATGAGCTACAACATCCTCATGGGCGGCGAGCGCCAGGAGGCGCTGCTGGAGTACTTCACCCAGTTGGAGGCCCAGGACCGCATGCCGGATGTCATCGGCCTGCAGGAGGCGGGCGTGCCCATGTCGGTGCTGCTCGCGTCCCGCTTCGGCTTCCACCTGGCGTACCAGGGCAGCGACGGCGACGACGGCACCCGGCTGGTGAACGGCAAGGCCTGGTTGAGCCGCCACCCCATCGTGGACGCCGCGCACTTCACCTACGTCCTCACCGACGCCGAGCGCAATGACGCCATCGCGCGCCAGGGCTACGCGGGAGAGCTGGTGGAGGACCGGGGCGTGCTGTGGCTGAAGCTCCAGGTGGAGGGTCGCCCGCTCTACCTCTACAACCTGCACCACGCGCTGGGCGACTCGGCCATCAACGCCCTCAACCTGCGCCAGCTCAACGCGCTGCTGCGCCGCCGCGAGGACGTCCCCGCCGTCGTGCTGGGCGACTTCAACGCCAACACCGCCATCAAGCGGGGCGGCTCCTGGCTGGTGGCGCACCTGCTGCACCCGAAGCAGGACAACGACACGGACACCATCGAGGAGTTCCGTCAGCGCTACGGCGACGACATGCACAACGTCACGGTGGGAGACCGCGGCGTGGGCAACATCGCGGATCCGCGCCTGCGCCACGAGCTGCACATGCTGGAGCAGGAGCTACCGGAGACGGTGTGCCACGCGACGACGGTGCGCGTGCGGCTGGCGGACCACTCGCTGACGACGCCGCACCATGCCCGTCAGGAGCTGAGCTCCGGCCAGATTCCCAAGCACAGCCCCGCGTGGTGGCGCCTGCAGGACATCGCGGACTGCGCCACGCTCACCTCGCACCCGGACAGCCACGGCGTGGTGCACGCCACCGGCAAGCGCTTCGACAACTTCTATGCGACGCGCTCGCTGATTCCGGTCCTCTTCGAGGTGGACCGCTCCACCGAGTCCTCGGACCACCAGCCGGTGGTGGCCCACTACCGCTTCGGTGACGGACAGGCGAAGTTCCCGCCGCACCACTGACGTCCCGGCCCTCGCTACGCGGCGAGGGCCGCGGAGCGGTGGCGCGCGAAGAGGTCCTTCACGTAGCGGCGCAGCAGGGCCGAGTCGATGTCCGGGCACTGGATGTCCGTGCCCGCCAGCGCGGCGCGGGCGTGGTCCGTGCGCACGCGCGGCGTGCGGTGGTGCAGCTCCAGCACCGTGCGGGTGCCGTGGTAGACCTTCTCCCGCAGGAACGCGACCAGCGGGAAGAGGGCGTTGTCCGGCCCCACGCGTCCCAGCTCGCGCAGCCACACCGCCGGCGCCACGCGGCGCACCGGGTGCCCGTGCTCGCCCAGCATGTCGAAGAGGGCGTTGTGGGACGGCTCCTGTTCGCGCTCCGGCGCCAGGTTGTACGTGCCGCCCGGCGCCTGGGTGAGCACCAGGTGCGCGGTGGCGCTGGCCACGTAGTCCACCGGCACCGGCAGCCAGTACTTGTCCGGCAGGTCCGGCGACATGCCCAGCTGCGCGTTGCCCACCAGGAGCCGGCACAGCATGTCGTCCGCGTTGCCGATGCCCGTGCGGCTGTGGCCCTGGATGAAGCCCGGCCGGTAGACGCTGACCGGCAGACCGCTGTCGCGCGCGTCCACGGCGAGCCGCTCCGCCACCCACTTGGCCCGCGTGTAGCCGTTCTCGTAGACCATCAGGTCCAGCGAGCGCTCCAGCGCGAAGTCCTCGTCCACCTCCTCCAGGCCCAGGAGCGTGCCCACCGCGCCGTGGACGCTGAGCGAGGACACGTGGTGCAGGGGCTTGGCTCGGCCGTGCGCGCAGAAGGCCAGCACCTGCTGCGTGCCGGCGACGTTGGGCCGGCCTGCGTCCGCGTACGGCAGGATGTAGCTGATGCTCGCGGCCGAGTGCACCACCGCGTCGCACTGGAGCGCCAGGGCGTCATACACGGACGCCTCCAGCCCCAGCCGCGTCCGGGTGATGTCGCCCGCCACCGCCTGGATGCGCCCATCGCGCCAGGGCAGGTGCACGCCGTACTTGCGAGCGGTGGCGCGAAGCCGCGCGCCCGCCTCCGCGTCGTCGCGAGCCCGCACGAGGCAGTGGATGCGCTCCACGCGGGACGCCAGCGCGGCCAGCAGGTGGATGCCCAGGAACCCCGTTGCTCCCGTGAGCAGCAGCGTGCGCGGCGGCTGCGTGACGGGCACGGGGGCCGTGAGGCGGGGCAGTCCAGCGGAGCGCGCGTCGGTCAGCAGCGTGGCGCGCACACCCTGGGGTCCGCCTCGGCCGGGGCCGCGCCTGCCTCGCAGAAGGGCAGGAGCAACTGGGGCGTGGGGTGCGAGTACACGCGGCGCGACGGCAGCGACACGCCGAAGTCCTCCTCCACCTGCGCCAGCACGTGCGCCACGCCCAGCGAGTCGCCGCCCGCCTGGAAGAAGTGCGTGTTCGCCGTGACGGTGCCCGGGGCCGCGCGCAGGCCCCGCTCGAAGGCGCGGCACAGTCTTTCGATGGGCGTGGCGGGTGTCGCGGGAGCGGCACGGGAGTCGGACGCGGTGGCGCCCACCCAGTCCGCCGGGGGCGGCAGCGCCGCGCGGTCCACCTTGCCCAGGTGGGGCATGAGCGGCAGGCGCGGCAGCTCCACGAAGCGGTGCGGCACCATGTAGTCCGGCAGCACGACGCCCAGGTGCGCGCGCAGCGCGTCCAGCGACACCGTGTGGCCCTCCTGCACGCTGTGGTACGCCACCAGCAGGCCCGTCGTCTGGCCCTGCGCGTCCGTGTGCTCGAACACCGTCACCGCCGCCTGCGCGACGCCCGGGTACGCGTACAGCGCCTGCTCGATGGCCTCCAACTCGATGCGGAAGCCGCGCAGCTTCACCTGCTGATCCATCCGGCCCAGGAACACCAGGGCCCCATCCGCGCGGCGCACGGCCTCGTCCCCGGTGCGGTACCACCGGGCGCCCTGGGCGTCCGTGGGGAAGCGCTCCCGCGTGCGCTCGGGCTGGTTGCGGTAGCCCTCCGCCACGCCCTCGCCGCCAATCCACACCTCGCCCGTCGCGCCCACCGCGGCGTCCTGGCCGTCCGGCCCCACCACGCGCAGGCGCACGCCCGGCAGCGCCTGGCCGATGGGCACGGGCGACTCGCCGCCCTTCACCCGGTACGCGGTCGCGCAGACCGTCCCCTCCGTGGGGCCATACGCGTTGAAGACGCGGCGGCCGGACGCATGCCACCGCTCCGCGAGCGGCGCCGGGCAGCGCTCGCCCGCCATCACCACGCACGCCACGTCTGGCAGCGTGTCCACGTGCGGCCCCAACTGCCCCAGCACGGACGGCGGCAGGCACAGGTGTGTCACGCGCTGCTGGCGCAGGTAGTCCGCCATGCGCCGGCCGGGCAGCAGGTCCTCGCGCGTGCCCTGCACCACGGCGCCGCCCGCGAACAGCGTGGGGAACACCTCCCAGACGGACGCGTCGAAGTTGATGCTGGCGAACTGGAGGTGCCGCGTGTCCGGCCCCAGGCCCAACAGCGGCCCCACGCCGTGCACCAGGTTCACCAGCCCCCGGAACGTGCACACCACGCCCTTGGGCTCACCCGTGCTGCCAGAGGTGTAGATGAGGTAGGCGGGCCGGTCCGGCGGCGCGTCGATGGTGTCCGGGACCTCGCCGTCCTCCACGTCATCCACCACCGCCGCATCCGCCTCCAGGAAGGGCAGGGGAGTCCCCAGCCACGTCTCCAGGAGCCCCACGGAGACGCGGTGCATGCGCTGCGTGACGACGCCGCGCAGGTCCGCGTCGCGCAGGATGCGCAGGAGCCGCTCGTCAGGGAGGAAGGGATCCAACGGCACGTAGGCCGCGCCCGCCATCCAGATGCCCAGGATGGCCGGGATGACCTCCGGCCCGGGCACCACCATCAACCCCACGCGGTCTCCCGGCCGCACGTCCCACTCGTCCCGCAGCCGCCGCGCCACCCGGGCCGCCCGGCGCAACAGCTCCGGCTGCCTCAGCACCGTGGACCCGAAGGAGATTTCCGCGGTCGGGGGAAGACGCAGCGTGGACGGGGGGGCCATGGTGCATTCCTTGGATGTGGTGACTCACGCGGGGGTGTTTCGCGTCTGAAAAGTCTAAAGACTGTCAGCGTCCGCGCAATAAGTAGGAACCGCGTGGTGATACACGCGGAGTCTTGATTGCGACACACACGCTCGGGTCATCCGTGCCCCCGTCTCCGACGGAGGACGCCTGCACGCGGTGTATGCCATTCCTGTCTGGATATATCTTTGGAATGCCGCGGGCGCGTCAGTCCACATCAGGGTGACGATGTCTGTCTTTTTCCCGTGGGGGTGTGCCACCGCCGCGCGCGAGCCCTCGATAGGTGGGTGCGGCCTGATCCATCGGGGTGGGCCTGCACCCCCTGACGCGCTGGATGATTCAAGAAGGCTGGGCTGTAGTGAAGGACCGGATGCCTTCGCTACGACACGCCTTCCTGCTCAACGCCGTCCGCGAGCTTGGCCGCTCGGTGCCCGACATCGCCCGATCGCGCGACTCCTGGGATGCGTGCCTGGAGCGGATCCGCGAGGTGTGCGTCACGACGCTGGGCATGGAGTACGACACGCTCACCCGCTTCGACGCGCGCTCCGTCGTCGGGCTCTTCGCCCACCCGGAGCAGGCGCGCATCCTCGCCCGGCTGGTGGATGAGCGGGCCCGCCTGTGCGAGGCCCATGGCCTCTATTCGGACGCGCTGGCGGACAGCGTCTTCGCGGGCCAGCTCCTCATGTGCTCGCGCGCCCGCTTCGGCCTGCCCCGGGACGCCCGCGCCGCGGACGTCCTGGAGCGCGAGGCGGGGACGCCCACGCCCCTGCCTCATCTCGAGGAGTGACGTCAGCCGGCCTTCACCTTCAGGACGACCTTGCCCACGGCCTGGCGGGACTCCAGCTCGCGCAGCGCGTTCGCGCCCTCTTCAAAGGAGAAGACGCGGCCCACCACCGGGTTGACGAAGCCCTTCGCCGCGAGCGCCTCCAAATCCCTGGCGATCTCGCCCGGCAGCTCCGGCGCCTGCATCAGGAAGGCGCCCCACGCCACGCCCACCACGCTGATGTTGCGCAGGAGCAGCCGGTTCACCGTGACGGAGGGAATCTGGCCGCTGGCGAAGCCCACCACCAGGAGCCGCCCCTCCGGCGCCAGCACCTTGAGGCTCTTGTCGAAGACGTCGCCGCCCACGGGGTCCAGCACCACGTCCGCGCCCCGGCCGTCCGTGGCCTCGCGCACGCCGTTCTGGAAGTCCTTCAATAGAAGGACGACGTCCGCGCCCGCGCGCTTCGCCACCTCCTGCTTGCGCTCGTCGCTCACCACCGCCAGCACGCGCGCCCCGGCGCCCTTCGCCACCTGCACGGCCGCGGTGCCCACGCCGCCCGCCGCGCCGTGCACCACCACCGTCTCTCCCTGGCGCAGCCCCCCGCGCCGGTGCAGGGCGAAGTGCGCCGTGTGGTAGTTCATCACCACGCCCGCCGCCTGCTCGAAGCTCCACGCCTCCGGGATGGGGAAGGCCAATTCCGGCGCCACGACGCAGGCCTCCGCGAAGCCGCCCAGGGTGAAGGAGAAGCCCATCACCCGGTCGCCGGGCTTCACCCGAGCCCCCGCCGGCGCGGCGCGCACCACGCCCGCCACCTCCACCCCCGGCACGAAGGGCACCTCCGGCTTCATCTGGTACTGGCCCCGGGTCAGCAGCAGATCCGGGAAGCTCACCCCGGCCGCCACCACATCAATGAGCACCCCGTCCCCGGCCTCCGGCTCCGGGACCTCCACCATCGCCAGGCCCTCCGGCCCCTCCAGCCGCTGAAGCTGCAATGCGCGCATGTGTGTCGCCTCCTGGGCCCGGGACGCTAGCCCGCCCGCCCCGCCCCCGAGTCCTTTTGGGATGTCAGCGGTGACACGGGACCCACCCGGGTCGGGAATAAATGAGACGGCAATTTCTCCCCGTCGTTCACTCATTGCACGCATCCGCAGACAGGTGCTTCAACCATGAAGTAACCGCCTTACCGGTTTGAAGCACCTACCCCGTTCCTGCCGGACTGCGTGAGTCCCTCCGTCATTTCAAGCAGTTGCGAGATATCTCGAAGTCTGAGAATCGACGTAAAAGTAGAAATCTCGCCTGTACTTGAAATACGCGCCTCTCCTGTGTCACAGTGCTTTCTAATCTTTCCCCTTAGGAGGATTGCATGTACGAGAAGCGAGTACGCGGCGCCCTGGGTGCCGCAGCCCTGTCCCTGATGGTCGGCGCCTGCACCGACGGCGCTCCCGCCGCGAACACGGAGGACGCCAACGTCCAGAAGGCTTCCGCCAACCTGTCGGCGGGCCAGAAGGTCATCGCGGCGGACTCCGACGCGGTCCCCACCTTCCTCACCGGTTCGTTCGGTTCCGTTCCTGCTCCCTCCGCCATCCAGGGCATCGCGGCCCAGCAGCAGCTGGCGCCGGTGCTGGCGAACGTGGCGCCGCTGTTCCGCCTGAACGCGAGCGACCTGTTCCTGAAGCGCGCCTACGTCGGCTTCGACGGTGACACCCACTTCCGTTACGGCGTGACCCAGAACGGCATCCTGGTTCAGGACGCCGAGCTGCGCCTGCACGCGCGCAACGGCTCCGTGTTCGCGGTGAACACGAACGCCCGTGGCGACCTGAAGGGCGAGCTGAAGGCCTCCATCGCGTCCGAGGCGGCCATCGCGGCGGCCATCGGTGACCGCGGCTCCCCGGAGCGCGCGTCCTCCAACGCGGAGCCCCAGCTGGTCTACCGCCGCTCGGGCAACGAGCTGATCCTGGCGTACGAAGTTCGCGTCCAGGGCGAGCTGAAGGACTCCACCCCGGTGGATGACTCCGTGTACGTGAACGCCAAGACGGGCGACGTCTTCGAGCGCGTTCCGCACATCCACTCCGCGAAGAAGCGCGAAGTGTGGGATCTGCAGCACCGCACCACGCCCTCCACGGCCGTCAAGGGCCGCTTCGAGGGTGAGGCCCCGGTCGCCGACGCGGTCATCAACAACAACTACGACCACCTCGGCACCGTCTACGACTGCTACAGCAACCTGTTCGGCCGTGACTCGTACGACAACGCCGGCCACCTGCTGAAGAGCTACGTCCACTACAGCAACAACTACGTCAACGCCTACTGGGACGGCTCCCAGATGGTGTACGGCGATGGCGACGGCGTGAACGCCTCCAACCTGGCGAACTCGCTGGACGTGACGGCGCACGAGCTGACGCACGCGGTGACGGAGTACGAGTCCAACCTCACCTACTCCGGTGAGTCCGGTGGCCTCAACGAGTCCATCTCCGACATCTTCGGCGCGGTCTGCGAGTGGTACGGCAAGGGCAAGGTCATCGACGAGGGCACCTGGATCGTCGGCGACGACGTCTGGACCCCGAGCATCCCGGGTGACGGCCTGCGCTACATGAAGAACCCCACGCAGGACGGGGACTCGCTCGACTACTACCCGGACTACGGCTCGGGCGTGGACGTGCACTACAGCTCGGGTATCTCCAACCTGGCGTTCTACCTGATGTCCCAGGGTGGCACGCACCCGCGCGCCAAGACGACCCAGGTCGTCAACGGCATCGGCTTCGAGAAGGCCGCCAAGGTCTTCTACAAGATCAACGCCGACCTGCTGACCGCGTCCTCCAACTTCGAGGCGGCGAAGACCGCGTCGGAGCAGGCCGCGACGCAGCTGGGCTTCACCGCGGCGGAGATCACCGAGGTTGGCAACGCCTGGAAGGCCGTGGGCGTGGGCGTGCCCGTGCCTCCTCCGGTGACCACGCCGATCGAGAAGGGCGTGCCCGTGACGGGCATCTCCGGCACCTCCGGCAGCAAGGTGTACTACTCCGTGACGATCCCCGAGGGCGCCACGGACGTGACCTTCACGCTGTCCGGTGGCACGGGTGACGCGGACCTCTACGTCCGCAAGAACAACGCCCCGACGGACTCCCTGTACGACTGCCGTCCGTACAAGTCCGGCAACGCGGAGACCTGCACCTTCGCCACCTCCGGCGCGAAGGGCATCTGGTACGTGATGATCAAGGGCTTCACGTCCTACACGAACACCAGCCTGTCCGTGACCTGGAAGGGTGGCTTCGAGGACATCGGCAACGAGACCCGCATCGAGGGCCTCTCCGGCGTGCCGGGCTCCACCCGCACCTTCATCATCGACGTGCCTGAGTTCAAGAAGGACTCCGGCATCAACACGCTGTCCATCGCGCTGGGTGAGGGCGAGGGCAACGCCGACGTCTACGTGCAGGCCGCCGCCGCTCCGACGTTCACGTCCTACCTGGGCCGTGGCGTGAAGGAGAGCGCGACGGAGAGCGTCATCCTGCGCAACATCCCGGCGGGCAAGTACTACATCACCATCGTCGGTGTGCCGAGCCTGGTCGACCGCGAGGTGGACGGCTACATCAACACCGTGTTCGCGGCCTCCTACAAGGTCCCGTAGTGCCTGAAGGCGCAGGGCGCGGCGAAGCCGCCGCGCTCCGCTCCTGAGACCCCGGGCTCCCGCCTCCTCGCGGGACCCGGGGTTCTTTTTTTGTCCCGCGTCTTCAGTTCACCGCGGGAGCCGCGGTGGGGGCCAGGCGCATGGGCTGGGCGCGGCCGTAGGTGAGCGAGCGCCACAGCCACTCCACCGGGCCGAAGCGGAAGCGCGCCAGCCACCAGTGGCTGAGGGCCACCTGTCCCGCGAACAGGGTCAGGGTCAGCAGCAACGTGAGCGACGGCGGCGTCCTGCCCACCAGCCCCAGGCCCCAGCCGTCATACACGCACAGGCTCAGCACGGACTGCATGAGGTAGAGCGTCAGCGCCATGCGGCCCGCGGGCGTGAACACGCCCAGCACCTTGCCCCAGCGCGCCTTCTGGAAGAGCAGCGCGAAGGCCGCCGCGTAGCCCACGCCCAGGAAGAGGATGCCCACGTCCTTCAGGATGCGCATCCACACCAGCCACCCCGGCGCGCTCGTCGCGCCCCGGAGCGAGAGGTTGAGCGCCAGGATTCCAATCCCGATGACGCCGCCCACCCCCACCCCCCAGGCCGCCAGCTTGCGCAGCAGCGGACGGTGGCGCTCCACGTCCTGCAAGAGCCCCCGGCGCCCGGCCCACAGGCCCAGGAGGAAGCGGCCCAGGATGATGGACAGCAGCATCGGGCGGTTGGGGTTGGGGAGGCTGGCCAGGCCGTAGGCCACGTTGGCCCGCTGGGTGGTCACCACCGAGTCGCTGGACAGGCCGGCGAGGAACGCCGCGCGGCGCTCCACCTCCGCGTCCCGCATGGCCTTCTGGGCGCGCTCCGCCTCCGCCGCGCCGTCCAGCATCGCCGGGAGCACCCGCTGGCCGACGGAGAAGACGATGGGCAGCACGAACAGGAACAGCGCAGCCCAGACGAGCACCGTCTTCTCGGAGCACTGGCGGAACGACAGCAGCAGGAAGCCCACCAGCGCGTAGGTGGTGAGGATGTCGCCCACCCAGATGGCGAACATGTGCACCAGCCCGATGCCCAGCAGCACGAGCAGGCGGCGCCGGTACACCGGCACGATGGAGGTGCCCCGCACTTCCGCGCGCGTCATCTGGAGCGCGAAGCCCAGGCCGAAGAGCAGGGTGAAGAGCGTGACGAACTTCTGCTCGACGAGCAGCGCGAAGAGCGAATTGACCGTGAGCTCCAGCGGCGGCGCGGCCAGCGCCAGGGACTGCTCTTTCGGCAGGAGCAGCCGGCCGTTGAACCAGTTCAGGCTGTTGGAGATGAAGACGCCCAGGAGCGCGAAGCCGCGCAGGGCGTCCAGTGCATGGACGCGCTGCGCGCTGTCAATTGGACCGGCGGGGGGAGACTCGGACATGCCGGGCACTACACGCTGGCGCCCTTGGCAGCGTCAAATCACGCGCCCCCCTTGATACACCGATACATTCTCAGTGCGCCGGGCGCGCCTCGCCGGCGGAGGCCAGGCGCATGGGCTGGGCGCGGCCGTAGGTGAGCGAGCGCCACAGCCACTCCACCGGGCCGAAGCGGAAGCGCGCCAGCCACCAGTGGCTGAAGGCCACCTGCGCCGCGAAGACGCCCAGGCACAGGAGCACCGTGCGCGAGGGCGGCGTCTTGCCCACCAGCCCCAGGCCCCAGCCGTCATAGAGCCAGATGCTGATCACCGACTGCATGAGGTAGAGCGTCAGGGCCATGCGGCCCGCGGGCGTGAGCACGCCCAGCACCCTCCTCCAGCGCTCCTTCTGGAAGAGCAGCGCGAAGGCCGCCGCGTAGCCGCAGCCCATGAAGAGGTAGCCCACCTCCCGCAGGGTGCGCATGCCCACCATCCACGCCGGAGGGTTGACCGGCGCGGTGGCGCCGCCGGGGGCGCCCTGCTTCCTCAGATAGAGCACCAATGACAGGGTGGCGAGGGCGCTGCCCACGCCCAGCCCCCACGCCATCACCCGGACGAGCAGCTTGCGGTGGCGCTCCACGTTCTCCAGCAGCCGCTTGCGGCCAATCCACAGGCCCAGGAGGAAGCGGCCCAGGATGATGCTCAGCCAGACGGGACGTCCCGGGTTGGGCAGGTTCTGCCAGGCGTAGAGGGCGTTGGCCTTCTGTGACGTCAGCACGGACTCGCTGGACAGGCCGGTGAAGAACGCCGTGCGGTGCGCGGCGTCCTCCTCGCGCGTGGCCTTGGCGGCCTGCTCCGCGGCCTCCTTGCCGTGCAGCAGCTCCGGGCCGTAGCGCTGCGCGATGGACAGGATGAGCGGCAGGACGACGAAGAGCACCGCCACCCAGGTGAGCACCGTCCGGTCCGAGCGCTGGCGGAACAACAGCAGCACGAAGCCCACCAGCGCGTAGGTGCTGAGGATGTCGCCCACCCAGATGGCGAACATGTGGACCAGCCCGATGCCCAGCAGCACGAGCAGGCGGCGCCGGTACACCGGCACGATGGAGGTGCCCCGCCCCTCCGCGCGCGTCATCTGGAGCGCGAAGCCCAGGCCGAAGAGCAGGGAGAAGAGCGTGACGAACTTCTGGTCCACGAAGAAGGCGTAGAGCTGGCGGACCACCATCTCCAGCGGGGGCGCGGCCAGCGCCTGTGCCTGCTCCTGCGGCAGGAGCTGCCGGCCGCTGAACCAGCTCAGGCTGTTGGAGACGAAGACGCCCAGCAGCGCGAAGCCGCGCAGGGCGTCCAGCAGGTGCACGCGCTCGGAGAGCTCGACGGGGCCAGCGGTGGAGGGCTCGGGCATGGCGCGCAACTACACGCCCGCAGGCTCCACACCGTCAAACGCACGGGGGGGGGATGCGGCCCGCGTCGAGCGATGACTCACGCCGTCACGGCTGCGGGGTGGGCTTTTGCGGACCGGGGAGGACCTCGCGCAGGCAGCGCTCCAGGCCGCCCCGGTGGCGCCACTGCATGGGGTAGCCCAGGGAGACCTCCTCGAAGCGCACGCCGTCGCGCCACAGCGTGGAGGGCATGTGCAGGTGCCCCGTCACCACCACCTCCGCGCGGTAGCGCGTGTGCCAGTCCTCGGTGAGGCGCGTGCCGCACCAGATGGAGAAGCGCGGGATGCGCGGCAGCCGCACGTGCTCGTAGCGCAGCGGGTAGTGGTTGATGAGGATGGTGGAGCACTCCGGCGGCAGCCGCTCCAGCCGCGCGCGGGTGCGCTCCACGCGCGCGTGGCACCAGGCCTGACGGGTGGGGTAGGGCTCCGGATGCAGGAGCACCTCGTCCGTGCACATCAGGTCGTCCTCCCAGGCCCACTCCAGCGCCTTGTCCGCGGGCACGGTGTCCGGGCGGAAGGTGTAGTCGTAGCCCAGGAACATGGGGACGATGACGCGGGGCGGGCCTTCTCCGGGCCAGCGCGGATACGGGTCCTCCGGCGTGAGCGCGCCGTAGCGGTGGCACAGGTCCACCATGCGCAGGTAGCGCGCCTCGCCCTTCAGCGGAGGCTGCTCGGAGGGCATGGTCCACAGCTCGTGGTTGCCCGGTACCCAGACGACCTGGCGGAAGCGCGCGGTGAGCGTGCGCAGCATCAGCTCCATGTCCGCGAGCGTCTCGCCCACGTCCCCGCCGACGATGAGCCAGTCCTCCGGACGCGGCGCGAGTGCCGCCAGCGCCTCGTGGTTTTCCTTGTGCCGCAGGTGCAGGTCGCTGATGGCGTAGAGCTTCATGGTGTGCGCGCGGGAGGCACTACCTTAACGCTCCCCGCCGCGCGCGCCATGGGAACGCCCGGCCGTCAGCCCGCCGTCAGCCCCTTGTCAGCTCAACGAGGCCAGGAGCGCCAGCACCTGCTGCGGCGGCGCGGCGCGGTCCATCCAGGTGATGCCCTTCTCCCGCAGCCCGCGAGTCGGGGGATGCGTGGTGTGCAGCGCGCACGCGGCGCGCGGATGCCGGGTGCGCACGCACGTGAGCAGGCACAGCCCGTCACCATCCGGCAGGCCTTGGCCGCACACCACCACGGACGGCGCCGCTTCCCCCATCAGCCGCTCCGCTTCGCGCACGCCCAGGGCGAAGCGCTTGTCTCCGGGCAGGTACCTGGAGAGCCGCCGCAGCGCGGCCAGCGCGCGCGGATCCGCGTCCACGAAGAGGAAGCTGGGAGAGGGGTTGGAGGGCTCTCGCATGAAGGCAGTGGGTGGTGCGGACGGGCTTGACGCAAGAGGTTGTGTCGCGAAAAGCCTACCCCGGAAGTTCTTGGAAGCCAACCTCTCAAGTCATATCGACATGGGCGAACCCGGTAGGTTAACGACCCCATGGAAAAGACCCTCGCATCCCGGCTCGGAGGCGCGGCTCGCGTCGCCCGCACCCGCCTGAACCTGACCCAGGCGGACGTGGCGGAACGCATCGGCATCGCCAGTGAGGTCTACGGGCGCCTGGAGCGCGGCCACATGCTGCCCAGCATCCAGACCTTCCGCCGGTTGTGCGTGGTGCTGTCCATCTCCGCGGACGAGGCGCTGGGACTCAAGCCGTCGCAGGACGTGAAGTGGGCCGCGGAGCCTCCCTCCGACTATGGCGAGTCCGCGGAGTTGCGCCGGCTCATGCGCCGCGCGAAGCAGCTGGACCGGGGCTCCGTCCGCATCCTCAGCGTGCTGGCCTCGCAGTTCAAACCCCGGAGCTGAAGCCACCCAGGCGCTCGCGCAGCTTGCGGACGGAGGGAAAGCCGTTGAAGAGCACCACCTGCGGGTGATCCTCCAGCACCTGCCGCTCCGCGGACTCCTTCGCCAGCGCGCGGTCCACGCCCAGGAGCAGTCCCGCGTCCGGACGCGCGCGCAGCTCCGCCAGCCGGCGTGACAGCGGCGCGGCGTGCCACGGGTGGAAGAGCTCCAGCGCGACCTCCTGGCCCGTCTTCCGGTGGCGGAAGGTGAGGTCGGGCACGCACAGGCCAGCGGCGCCGGTGTGGCGGGGCAGGGGCGTCAGGTCCAGCGCCCAGGCGGCATCCTCGAAGCCCTCCGCCAGCGCGGCCACCTCCGGCGGCACATGACCCAGCGCGGCGGGCAGCGGGGACACCAGCGGATCCTCGTGGGAGAGCTGGAGCGTGGAGCGCTTGCGTGCATCCTCCAGCACCGCGGAGAGCTCCCAGCGCTCCAGGATGGGGACCACGGAGAGGAAGCTCGCGAGCTGCAGGCCGTACTTCTTCTGCAGGGCCAGCATGGCGCCGGGGCCCTCCACCTCCAGGGACCAGTCCTCGCCGTCGCGCCGCACCTCCGCGACCAGCCGGCAGAACTTCAACCAGCGCAAGAGCTTGCGCACGCGCAAGAGCTCCGGCGACCGCGCGCGCAGGGTGAGGCGCCGGGCGTTGAGCAGCGGCCCCTGCGCGAGCGCCAGGTTGTAGCGGTCCAAAAGCCCCTGCGGCGTGAGCGCTTCGCCGTCCCACCCGAGCAGCTTCCGGTTGCCGGGCAGGTCCGAGTAGAGCGCCTCGCGCGTGTCCGCCAGCGGCGCGTC
The DNA here is from genome assembly GCF_054512695.1 of Corallococcus sp. M7. Lineage (NCBI taxonomy): Bacteria > Pseudomonadati > Myxococcota > Myxococcia > Myxococcales > Myxococcaceae > Corallococcus > Corallococcus sp. M7. The sequence goes on along the minus strand of NZ_CM137252.1, from coordinate 8,272,335 downwards.
CAGGGCCTCCGTGAGGCGCGCTTCGTAGGCCTCCAGCGGGGTGTCCGGAGGAAGGGTCCGCAGCACCTTCGCGCCCACGAGCAGCGTGCGCCAGCGCGCCTCCGTGGCGCCTTCGCCGGCCTCGTCGAAGAGGAGCCGGTCGAGGAGCAGCTTCACCAATCCGCGCGCGACCTTGGGGCGGCTGAACGCGCCGGCCTTGAGGCTGAAGGCCTCCTCCACGTCGTCGCGGCTCTGGCCCCGGAAGGACTCCGCGTCCGCGAGCAGCTCCTTCGCGAGCGCCTGGAGGGACGGGTCGTGCGTCTTCACGAACGACGGGCGCAGGATGCCTTCGCGCACGCGCGAGGCGAGCAGCTCACGTGTCAGCATTCGGTGGGCCCTCCGGTTCCTGGTAGGCGCGGTGCTGCCGGCGTCTCTCGCTGATGCCGCTCTCCGCGGTCTGCGCGGAGCACACCTCGTACAGGAGGGCGCGCTTGCCGGGGCGCTTTCGCAGGATGCGGCCCAGGCGTTGGACGTGTTCGCGCACGCTGCCGCTGCCGCTGAGCACCACGCCCACGCGCGCCTCCGGCACGTCCACGCCTTCGTTGAGCACCCGCGAGGTGAGCAGCACCGGCAGCTCCGCGCTGGCGAACGCGGCCAGCAGCGCCTTGCGCTCCGGCAGCGGCGTGTGGTGCGTGAGCGCGGGCAGGAGCAGCTTGCGCGCCAGCGTGTAGACCGTCTCGTTGTCGTCCGTGAAGACGATGACGCGGTCCTCGCGGTGCTCCAGCAATATCTTCCAGAGCGCGTCCAGCTTGCCGCTGGAGGTGAGCGCGATGCGGCGCTGCTCCCGGTAGCCCCGGTACGCCGCGCGCCCTTCGTCGCTGCGCTGGCTCTGCGCCAGGAAGCGCGCCCAGCCCTCCGGCGACGCGAGCGGCACGCCCAGCTTGCGCACGAACGTGAGGTACCGGCCTCGCGCCTCGTCGTAGCGCGCCTTCTCGTCGGGCGTGAGCGGCACCTCGATGCGGCGGACTTCATAGGGGGCCAGGTACTGGCCCTGGAGCTCGTCGATGCCGGTGCGGTGCACCAGCGGGCCCAGGAGCTCCTCGCACACGCGCTCGCCGCCGTCCGCGCGCTCCAGCGTCGCGGTGAGCCCCAGCCGGTAGGGCGCGAGCGTCCCCTCCGCGATGAAGCGGTAGCTGGGCGCGGGCAGGTGGTGGCACTCGTCGCAGATGAGCAGGCCGAAGCGGTTGCCCGTGAACTCCATCTGCATCGCCGCGGAGTCGTACGTCGTCACCGTGAGCGTCTGACGGTCGTTGACGCCGCCGCCCACCATGCCCACCGGGGTGGCGAAGTGCTTCGCCAGCACGCCCTGCCACTGCGCCATCAGGTCCAGCGTGGGCACCACCACCAACGTGGGCCGCTTCACCCAGGCGATGGCCAGCACCGCCAGCAGCGTCTTGCCCGCGCCGGTGGGCAGCTCCACCAGCCCCCGGCCCCCCGCGCGCGTCCAGGCGTCCAGCGCCGCGCGCTGGTGCGGAAACGGCTCGATGGGCACCGCGAGGGGCAGCTCCGCGGGCTCGAAGCGCTTCGCGCGGTCCTCGTAGGGCAGCCCGCATTCGCGCAGGCGCAGGACGATGTCGCGGTAGTGCAGCGCGGGCGCGCGGAAGACGCCCGTGCGCCCGTCCTTCTGGAAGAGCGCGTGCAGACGCTCGTCGTCCGGCAGCGTCGGCGCCACCAGCGTGCCGCTGTCGTAGTGCAGCTCGGTGAGGGGGGAGGCTTGGGGCTCGATGGCGGACGCTCGGGACTTTGGGAACCGACGTGGAGGGAGACTCGCGCGGGATGGGAAGTAGCGGGTTGGACGGCGCTCCGCCACTCTGGCCCGCGCGGCCGGAAGAAGCCACGGGCACGGGCGATTGGCCGCCTGGCGGCACGGCGGGCGCACCTGGACGCGGGATGGATTGATTCGAGGGGGGCCCGGGCGTTACCTGCTCACCTCATGTCCTGGACCTGCCCCGCCGCTGCTCGCCGTGTTCCGCCCGCCGGCTGGAGGCCCGTGTCCTTCCGGGCATCACGCTGATGCGGGTCCTGGTCGTCAGCCCGCATGCGGCGTCTCGCGCGCTGCTCAGCCGCTTCCTGGACGCGGAGCCGGACGTGGAGGTGTCCGCCACGGGCGAGCCCGATGACGCCTTCGCCTCCATCAAGGAGAACAAGCCCGCGCTGGTGGTGGTGGACCTGCGCCGCCCGGACGAGGACCACCCGCTGTTCCTGGGGCTCCTGCGCAAGCGGCACCCTTCGCTGCCGGTCATCTCGCTGGTGCCCGGCCGGCTGCGCATCTTCGACGGCCGCTCCGAGCGCGTGCGCGAAGCCCACGGCGACACCGCGGAGGCGCTGCATCACCTGATGGGGTCGGTGCTCCAGGCCACGCGCGACCTGCTGGCCCAGCACCTGCTGCGGATGTTGCGCCCGCCGGTGGGACGGGCCTGAGCGGGCCCGCGGCGATTACAGGCGCAGCCGGTAGCCCAGGGCCGCGAGCACCGCGCCCGCGTTCACGTCGCCGGTGGTGAGGAAGTCCACCGTGGCGAAGTGGTACTTCGCCTCCAGGAAGACGCCGCCCGGCCCCAGTGGCAGCTCCGCGCCCGCGAGCGCCTGGAAGCCCAGCCCGCCGCTGCTCTCCGACGAGGTGCTGTCGAACGACTCCACCGTCGCGCGGTGCAGGTACAGGCCGGGGCCCGCGCCCACGTAGGGCGTGAGCGGCCCGAGCGCGCGGGGGAAGCGGAACACGGCGGACAGCTGGATGGCCACCTCGCGCTCGGCGAGCGTGTACGGCGCTTCGATGGGCTGGCCCAGGTTGTCCAACTGGGGCCCGCGCAGCGTCCCCGACGTGGAGGGCCGGTGGTAGTTCACCTCCAGCACCAGCGCGAGGCGCCGCTGGAGGAGGGGCGTGAGGTAGCCCACCTCGCCGCCCAGGAAGAGGTCGCCACCGAGCGAAGTGACGGGCTTGATGAAGCCCACCTTGGGCGCGATGAAGAGGGGGCCTCCGTTGTCCTTCTTGGAGGAGGGGGCGGCGGCCAGCGCCGCGGCCGCGAGCAGGGCGAGGGCGTTCATGGGGAGACGGTGAAGCCGGAGGACGCGGGGAGGACTCCGTAGGCACCGCTGGGGTCCGCGACGATGAACCCGTAGGTGCCGGGCACGATGCCGCCGGGACACGCTGGATCCGTGACGGGCCGCGAGTCGAAGCCCGAGCAGCTGGGCACGGTGGCGCGGAGCTGCGACGGGGAGACGTACGTCACGTCGTACAGCGGGATGTTCACCGTCTGGCCGGGGTCCGTCTTCACGGGCGCGACGAGGTACACGTCGTGGGTTCCGGACGTGAAGGGCTTCGCCGTGCCGGACGCGGTGTTGGTGAGCGTGATGACCGTGTCGTTGTTGGCGGAGCCGCTCGCGGGCGACACGGAGAGGTTGCCCAGCCGCGGATAGGTGACGGTGAGCGCCTGGGGCCGCGTGACGGAGCAGCCCTCGGGGTTGGTGAGGGTGAGCGCGTAGGTGCCCTCCGGCGTCGCGGGGGGCACTTCGGTTTCGATGCGCGTGTCGGAGACGACGGTGAGGGTGAAGAGGGGCTGGTCCTCTTCGCCCTGGCGCTGGAGGACGATGAGCGGCAGTGCGTCCGAGCGGAAGCCGCTGCCTTCGATGACGAGGGGGCTGGCGGCGTTGTAGCGGAAGCCCGCGGGCACGGTGAGGCTCGTGATGACCGGCGGCGGCACGACGCGCAGGGCGTCTTCCAGCTCGGAGGTGCCTCCGAGGGGGTTCGTCACGGCGACGGTATAGGTGCCAGGCGGGAGCGTGTTCGACGGCGTGCTGTCGCGGGTGGGCAGGTCCATCCGCATGAGCTCGGTGCGCGCGAAGAAGAGGTGGTCCTCGGGGAGCGTGTAGTCGGCGGGGCCGCGCAGCGAGACCTGGGGCAGCGCCACGGACGGCGAGTCGGTGAGCGCGTCGCGAGGCACGGGGGTGAAGCGGCTGCCAATGAGCTCCAGGCGCCATCCCTTCGCGTCGCCACCGGCGTTGCAGACGCGCGCGGGGGTGATGAGCCGCTGCCGCGGATTGATGAGGCCCTCGAGCTTCGGGGTGGTGCCTTCGGTCGATTCGGAGCAAGCGACCAGGCTGAGCAGTGCGGCGGCGACCGGAAGGCGCACGGGTTCCTCCATCATCCCGTCAACAAGGCTGTCACACGTTAGGCCGGGGCCCCGGAGGGTCAGGAGTTTTTTCCGGCTCCGAGCCCACAGCCCGGACCGCCCCGTGGGGTGGGATGACCCAAAGTCCCGATATCACAGGGGAATATATCGCGAAGAAGCGTCGGCACGGCGAATGCTTAGGCACCCTGGCATCAGCAACGGGCAGCGCGGCGGGGGGACGGAGTCGGTGGGGGGGAAGCCGCACTGCTTCGAGGGGAACAGGGCGGGACGGGGCAGCACGCAGGACGGGGTTGGGCGGGACGGGGCAGCACGCAGGACGGGGTTGGGCGGGACGGGGCAGGGCGGGACGGGGCAGCAAAGGCAGCACGGGGCAGGGCGGGACGGGGCAGCAAAGGCGGTACGGGGCAGGACGGGCGGTACGGGGCAGCACGCAGGACGGGGTCGGGCGGGTCGGGGCAGCACGCAGGACGGGGCAGGACGGGCGGGACGGGGTAGCACGCAGGACGGGGTCGGGCGGGTCGGGGCAGCAAAGGCAGTACGGGGCAGGACGGGCGGGACGGGGCAGCACGCAGGACGGGGTCGGGCGGGTCGGGGCAGCACGCAGGACGGGCGGGACGGGGTAGCACGCAGGACGGGGTCGGGCGGGTCGGGGCAGCACGCAGGACGGGGTTGGGCGGGACGGGGCAGCAAAGGCAGCACGGGGCAGGACGGGCGGGACGGGGCAGCACGCAGCACGAGGTCGAGCAGCAAAGGCAGCACGGGGCAGGACGGGCGGGACGGGGCAGCACGCAGCACAAGGTCGAGCAGCAAAGGCAGCACGGGGCAGGACGGGCGGGACGGGGCAGCACGCAGGACGGGCGGGACGGAGGAGGGGGACGCAGCACGCAGGACGGGGCAGCACGCAGCACGGTGGAACGGGGCAGGACGGGCGGGACGGGGCAGCACGCAGCACGGCGGATCAGGGGCAGTGCGCATCACCTCGCATCGCGGTGGCACCAGGGGGCAGCAGGCCGCGCGGTCGAGCAAGGCAGCAGGCAGGTCGCAGGACGGGGCTGGGCGACGGGACGGAGCAGTGCGCAGTTTGGGGGAGTCCGGCAAAGGCAGTCGCGGTCGCCGGACGGGAGACGTGAAGGGCCGTGAATCAAGAACGTGGCGGTGCGAGAGCTTCGCGATCCAGCCGGAAGCGGCATCGAGGCGACGCGACAGTCAGCACCGGACGTGTGGCAGTGGCGGGAGTGGAGTGGCGGGTCGGGGGGAGCAACACGCAGCCGGGTCTCGGAGAGCAGGTGCTCCCGGGATCCGGCGTACCTCGCAAATCTCATCGCGCGTGGCCGCGATGTCTGGAACGGGGAGAATTCTCATGGGAGCGGTGTCCATCGTCACCGCGGCGGTAACGGTCCTGGCGGCCCACACGGCCATTGCCCAGACCGCACCGCAGGTGCAGTTGCCGCAGGCTCAAGCACAGCAGGGCGAAGGCCGTCGCCGCATGAATGATCCGGAGCGGCTGGCGCCCTTCGGTCTGATGCTCGACGCGGGCATGCCCGAAGGCGCGGGACTCTCCGGCGTCCTCCGGCCATCGCAGCACCTGCGAATCCACCTCGGTGGCGCGCACAACGGTCTGCGAGGCGCCCTGCGCGCGGGCCTCACGCTGCTCCCTCTGAAGGGCAAGGTCTCGCCCTCGTTCTCATGGGAGTTCGGACACGCGCAGGCCGCGAGCACGAAGACGCTGAACCGGAGGCTCGCGGATCGTACGCAGTTGCCCACCTCCTCCATGGAGCGAGTGGGCTACACGTACATCAGCACGCACGTGGGCCTCGAGTTCAACGCCACCCGCCGCCTCAGCTTCTTCGTGCGCGGCGGCATGAGCTTCATGGAGATGGACGTCCCCGGCCTCCAGAAGCTGGACGAGCCCTTCCGCGACTCGCTGTCTCCCGTGGAGACGCAGTCGTGGATGATGCGCAAGGTGCAGCCGTCCGGGAAACTCGGCCTCACCTTCTTCTTCGGCTGATCAGCGGGCGAGCACCCGCTCGAAGAACGTGAGCGCCTGCGCCTCCGCCCAGAAGTAGGGACGGAGCACGCTGCCCGCGACGAAGCCCACGTGGCCCCCCTGCTCGGTCAGCACCACGCTGAGGAGCGGGTTGTCCCGAGCGGAAGGCGGAATCACCGGCGCCTCCAGCATCGGATCATCCGCCGAGCTCAAGAGCAGCGTGGGCCGGCGGATGTCCGCGAGCCGGGGCCCCGACGATGCCTCCCGGTAGTAGTGCTCCGCGTCCCGGAAGCCATGCAGCGGCCCGGTGACCACGTCGTCGTAGCCCCGGATGGTGCGCGCCGCCTCCATGCGAGTCCCGTCGAACGCGCCCGGGAACCGCTGCAACTTCGCGCGGGCCTTGCTCTTGAGCGTGCGCAGGAACCGCTCGCGGTAGAGCCAGTGGTAGCCGCTGCCGCCATCCAGCTTGCGGCAGCACGCGTCCAGGTCGTACGGCGCGCTGATGGACGCGGCGGCCACGACCGGCGCCTGATCGCCCGTCTCCTCCAGCAGCCGGCACAGCACGTTGGCGCCCAGGGAGAAGCCCACCGCGAGCATCGGCCCGGTGATGCGCTCGCGCACGTCCGCCATCACCAGCAGCGTGTCCGCCGTGTCCCCGGAGTGGTACGCCCGGGCCAGCCGGTTCGGCTCCCCGCTGCACGAGCGGAAGTTGATCGCCGTGGCGCCCCAGCCGCGCTTCGCCGCGCCCCGCAGCACCTCCGTGACGTAGCCCGCCTGCGAGGACCCCTCCAGGCCGTGCAGCACCACCACGTGAGGAGCGCCCGTCGGCCCGTCGAAGGTGTCCAGGTCGACGAAGTCCCCGTCCGGCAAGTCTCGCCGCTCCCGGCGCAGCGGCGGCACGCGCGTGGGGCGCACGAGCGACGCGTAGATGGTCTGCGCGTGCGCGCCGCGAATGCCCGGCGCGGGAACGAACGGCTCCGTGGGTTGGAAGGTCACTTCCGCTCCCTGATGGCGCGCGCCATCCGCATGGAGGCGCAGCCGGACTTGCGCACGGCCTCCGCCTCCGCGGTGAGCTGGAACAGCGCCAGGTAGTTGTTCACGCGTTCTTCCAGCGTGGGGGCCTCGATGCGGCGGCACACCTCATCCGCCGCGTAGTCCCGGCACACCTGGGGCCGCCGCTCATACACGGTGCACAGGTTGTCCTCGCCCAGGTGCGGGCACCGCAGCCCCAGCGGCTTGTCCAGCGCGGCGATGTCCGGCGCCACGCAGCAGGCGCCACAGCAGGTGCACTCCATGAGACTCCTCGGGCGGTGCTGCTCTCAGCGGCGGACGGCCTGCTCCACCTTGCCCAGGTTCGTCACGGTGAGCGTGACGCCCTGGCCCTTCTTCCACGCGACGAACTCGTCCTCGCGCGTGGGCTTCACCTCGTGCTGCTTCACGCCGTCGTCGTCGTAGCGCACGAGCACGGTGTAGTCCTCCTCGCGCCGCACCCGCTCGTTCGTCCCGGCGGTGAGCTCCGGCCAGCGCGGCGGCCCCTCCGTGCCCTTGAGCTCGCGCGTATCCACCGGCTTCCACACGTACGTGTCATAGGCGCACTGCTGCGCGTAGACGGGCTCGTTGCGGTAGCGCGTCTCCGTGTCGCAGTCCTCGTAGGACTCGTTGCAGTACTTCGTCACGTCGTGACAGACCTCTTCCGCGAAGCCGTTGCCCTTGTCGCGACGGGTGCACTTCTCCTCGGTGCCGCAGGCCACCTTGCGCGTCTTCGTCCGGCAGACTCGCTGGGTGCCGTCCGCCACCCGGCGGGTGCCGCGCTGGCGGGACACGCAGTCGCGGATGTTCGTCACGCCCGCGACCTCGCCCGCGCCGTTCACCGGCATGCGCGGCGAGGTGGTGCTCAGCTCGTCCCGCCAGCCCGTGCGCGTCTCCGGGACGAAGCGCTCCTGCACCAGCGCGCGGCGCCAGTTCGTGGCGACGACCTCGCCCTTGATTTCATGCTTCATGTTGCCCCAGATGCCCACCGCGCAGGTGCCCAGGCAGCACGAGCTCAAGACGCCCACGATGATGAGCGCGACCTTCCCGAAGCGGGGCTTGGGCGCGGGCTTCGGCGGCGCCTTGGGGCCCAGATCCGCGAGCGGCGCGGCCTTCGCATCCGAGCCCCGTTCGGCGGAGCACTGGCGGCAGCGCTTGCCGTCGCCCCGGTTGGCCGCGCCGCAGTAGGCGCAGAACCAGTCCTCGCCAGCGCCGGCCATCTCCAGGGCCTGTTCGTCGGTGACGCCCTCGCGGCTGGATTTGCCGGACGCCGCGTCCACGTCACCGAAGTCGAACTCGGACTCCTTGCCCGTGAGCTCCCGGGGGTTGTTGCAGGAGGGGCAGTTCTTGTGACGGGCAGGGATGTTCTTGGCGCCGCAGGACGTGCAGTTCCAGGAGCCCTCGATGATGCGCCTTCGCTCGGCCATGGGGTGCATCCTAGGGGACCTGTCGCCGCCTGACACATCCGGGTTAGGGTCGCGCCCTTGTTCCCCACCGGGCCGGAGGTGGGAAGCCAGACCGCTCTCCAGGGATGGAAGCGCGGAGGTTTCTCATGACGCGTCGGATGGTGGTGTGGGTTCCGAAGCACCGGATGTTGCGCCGCACCCTATACGGATTGCTGCTGGCCGCTCCCCTGCTGCCCGGGGCACTGGCCTGTCGTGGCGAGGAGGAGGTCTCCGGCTGCGAGCCTGACTACTCGGAGCTGAACCTGGGGTCCATCGCCGTGCAGGCCGATGGAGGGTTCCCTCGCCCGTGCGGGCTTTGCCCCCCGCATCCTGACGGTGTTCCCAAATGGGGCTGCTCGACCAAGGGCACGGCCGACGGGGGCGCGGATCTGATCTGCCACTATCAGAGCTGCTTCGGCGACGGCCGCCGCCCGGAGGGCCTGAGGGACGCCGCCGTGCTGGACCCGGGCAGCGCGCTGGGAGCCCTGTTCGCGAAGGCGGCGTGGCTGGAGGCGGCGTCGGTGCCCGCGTTCCTGCGGCTCGCGGAAGAGCTCCAGGCGCACGGCGCGCCGGAGGTCCTGGTGAAGGCGGCCCGGCGCTCCGCGGGGGACGAGGTCCGTCACACGCGCGCGATGCAGGCGCTCGCGAAGCGTCACGGCGCGCAGATGCCGGAGGTAGACCTGCCGCCGTTCGAGCCCCGCTCGCTGGAGGAGATGCTGCGGGAGAACGCGGTGGAGGGCTGCGTGCGCGAGACGTTCGGCGCCTTCGTCGCGGGGTGGCAGGGACGCACCGCCAGGGACCCGGAGGTGCGGAGCACGCTGCGCGCCATCACCCGGGATGAAGTGCGGCACGCGGAGCTGGCGTGGGCCGTGGATGCCTGGGCCCAGGAGCGCGTGAGCACGGCTCAGCGGGAGCGGTTGCGCCAGGCGCGGCGGGACGCGCTGCGAAGCCTGGGCGAGGAGGTGGAAAGCCACCAGCCGCCAGAGGTGCTGATCCACGAGGCGGGCCTGCCCTCACGTGAGCAGGCCCGGGCCCTGTTCCAGGGGCTCGCCACCGTGGGGCTTCAGGCCTGATTCACACCCACAGGGCGCGAGGGAAGGGGACCTCCGGCGCGGGAGGCAGCCCCGGGCGCAGCGGCCGCAGCATGGGCAGCGACCCGTCCCGCTCCACGCGGACCGCGCCGGGGACATCGCCGAGCAGTGGCGCCGTCGTGGGTTCCTCCCACCACACCACGCGCTCGAGCCCAGCGTGATGTGCCACGCGGCGCGCCTCCGTGAGCAGTGCTTCCGCCGCGGAGGCGTCCCGCGCATCCAGCATCAGCACCACCAACTGGCCGTAGCGCGCGTTCATCGTCCACAGCGCGGTGGACTCACCCACCACCGCGCCGCACGTCCGGGGCCGGGGCCGCGCGAGCAGGTCCGCGTAGATGCGCTCCCGCTCCAGGTGCCAGTCCACCTGCGCGGCGCCAGGCCACAGGAAGAAGGGCACGTCCGGCCGACGCATCCGCGCGAGCGCCCCCGCCACGTCCGTCTCCTGGAGCCCTCCGTCCACGGGCCGTCCGCCCGGCGCATCCGCCGCGTCCAGGTGCCAGTCCCACGCGGGCACCTCCACGTAGCCCGAGCGGCGATACAGCGGCGCCCCGACGTCGGAGAACAGGACCACCGAGTGCGGCCGCGGCGCCACCCGCTCCAGCTCCGCGGCGACGGCGTCCATCATCCGCGTGGCGTGTCCCCGGCCGCGCAGGTGCTCCTCCGTGTACACGCTGGCGATGGCGTAGCTGTCCCCCTGCGTCAGTTGTCCGTCCGCGCCCCGCAGGAAACTGTCCGTGTGGAAGGTCTCGCACGACGCCAGCACCCGGCCGTCATCCGCCAGCCACAGCCACGTGTTCATGCCCTCGCGGCTCCACGGGTGCGCGCGCAGCCGCGCTTCGCGCTCCTGGTACTGCGGCACGCTCAGGGGCGAACCCCACGCGGCATGGGTGACGGCGTCGCGCTGCGCCTTCTGCGCGTCGGTGGCGAGGACGAGGGACATGGTGCCGGGCACGCTAGCCACGGGTCCCGCCCGCGCGCGAGCCCTACAGCGTCGTGGTGTACGGGAACCGGAAGTGCAGCTGCAGGTACGCCTGCCCCACGTGGAAGATGCCGTCCCCCAGCGAGTCCGGCAGCCCCAGCCCGCCCAGCTCCTGCGGCACGTAGAACGTGGACTCCCAGCCCACGCTGATGAGGAAGCTCTTCGCCAACTGGAACTCCAGGTCCGCGCCTAGGCTCGCCCCGGGCCGCAGGAAGTGCGTGTCCGGGAGCGTGTCGGAGAAGATGTACGCGTACGTCAACACCAGCCCCACGCCCAGCTTGAAGCGCACCGGAGGGGACGACAGCGGCACCCCCAGCCCCAGCGGCTTGAACGTCACGCCGTACATCCCCGTGTCGCGGTACTTCGGCGAGATGATGAACGAGTCCGGGATGAAGATGGACGGCGAGATTCGAATCTCGTCCATCTGCTTCGCCTGCTTCCGGTAGCGAGCGGGGATCGCGCGCTGGTTCTTTCGCAGCCACTCCTTGTCCAGCACCGCGTCCACCGACAGCTTCAGCCCCGTGTGCAGGAGCTGGTCGTCCGCGATGGGGCCGGAGAACACGAACACCGCCGGCCCCACGCCCACGTCCACCGGAACGGTGACCTTCTGCGCCGCGGGGGCGACGGCGGGCCAGGACAGCAGGGCGAACAGCAGCGGAAACAGGGGAGTGGGCCTCAAGGGCGGGTCCTCACGTACCGGGTCCGGGAAGGGACCGCATTTCGAGCCTAGAAGGGGAAGACGCTCCCTGTCCTACGGCGCTAAGAAGTTCGCGCCGGAAAGGGAGCCGGCCCTTTCACGCTCCCTTGCAGGTCCGCTGCCGCACCTGCCTCACCCAAGGAACTTCGATGCTCCCCGTTGCGCTGCTGCTCGCCTCGTCGCTGCAATCCCAGACGCCGCCGGCACCTGCCCCGCGTCCCGCCGCCCCGCCGCCCCCGGCCGCCGTCCGCGCTCCGGCGCCGCCCGCCCCGCCCGCCATCCCCGAGGACGCCCCCGCCGCCGAGCGCGCCGCCGCCGCCGCCGAGCGCGCCGCCCTCGCCGCCGAGCGCGCCGCCGAGGCCAGCGCCCGGCTCGCGGAGGCCATCGAGAAGCTGGCCGAGGTGACCGCGCGCGGTGCCATCGCTCCGCCTCCCGCGCCCGCCGCCGAGGCCGCCGCCGCGGCCCCCGCGAAGCCCAGCACCTGGGACGTCAGCGTGGGCCTGAGCCTCATCTCCCTCACCGGTAACGCGTCCACGCTGACCGTCAGCGGCCTGGCCAGCGCGCTGCGCAAGACGGACAAGTGGATCTACTCCATCAAGGCCTACGGCGCGTACGGCCGCAGCCGCCCGCCCGAGGTGGAAGGGGAGGTGGAGTCCCTGTCCCAGGTGGTGGCCCTCAACGCCGGCTTCGAGCTGCGTGGGGACCGCCGCTTCACGGAGCAGCTCAGCGGCTACCTGCTGGCCGGCGTGGACACGGACCACATCAAGAGCGTGGAGTCGCGGCCCTACGGTGAAGCCGGTGCCAGCATCCTCTGGTTCGACACCAAGAAGGACGAGAAGCTCGGCACGCGCGACTCCACCCTGCGCACCGACTTCGCCTTCCGCTACGCCCGCGAGACGCGCTTCCAGTACTACCCGGAGCGCTTCGACCTGCCGGACGTGGACCTGGGCGGCCCCCGCTTCGGCGCCCTGTTCCGCTACGGCATCTCCAAGGACATCACCTTCCAGGAGGACGCGGAGATTCTGGTCAGCGTCATCTCCGACTCGCGCATCCTCTTCAGCAGCCAGACGCAGGTGATGGCGAGCCTCACCGACGCGCTGGCCCTGGGCGTGGGCTTCCAGGTGAAGGCCGACAGCGCTCCGCCCCCGGGCAAGGTGTCCATGGATACGGCGCTCTCCTTCAACCTGACCGTCGCCCTGTAGTTCCCCTTCCGGGCGGACCCCTTGGGTCCGCCCAAAAGCGACGCGGCGCCAGGGAGGAATCCCGGGCGCCGCGTTCGTGCTTCAGGAGACCGCGAGGGACGCGGGCTACTCGTGCGTCTCGTGGTTCTGCTTCTGCAACTGCTGGTGGCCACCCGTGCGGCCTTCCGTCGGGTTCGCGCCGATGTCCACCGCCTGCAGGTCGCTGTACTGCGACCCCGGCGGGTTGGCCAGACGGAAGCGGGTGCCGAGGTCCATCAGCGAGAAGCCGATGAGCAGCACCACGAACAGGATGGACACGCCGAACACCAGGCGGTTGGCGCCCTGGTGCTCCGACAGGTGCATGAAGTACAGCGCCACCAGCGTGCCCTTCACGCTGGCGATGATGAGCGCGAGCACCAGACCGAAGTCAGGCAGGTGCATGCGGCCGGTGAAAACGGTGACGAGCGTCAGCACCAGCAGGGCAATCCAGATGACCACGTAGCGCCCGGCGCCGTGGTGCTCCTGCATGTTGTGCTCTTCCTGACGCGATTCGTTGGCGATGGCCATGTCGTAACCCTCAGACCAGGTACAGCATCGGGAAGAGGAAGATCCACACCAGGTCGACGAGGTGCCAGTACATGGAGCCCAGCTCGACCTGCGTGTAGTTGTTCGCGTTGAAGTCCCCGACGCGGTACGCGCGCACCGTGGCGAACGCCAGCACCGTCATGCCGATGACGACGTGCAGCGCGTGCAGCGCCGTGGAGGCGAAGTACACGGTGAAGTACAGCGGGGCGCCCGGCAGCTGGATGCCTTCGTAGAAGTAGTAGCGGCCCGGCAGCGTCCCGATGTGGAACTTGTGCTTGTACTCGAAGAACTTGATGACGAGGAAGCCCACCGCCATCAGGAGGGTGAGCACGTTCATGTGCCCCACCATCGCGTTCTTCCCCTCCTTGGCGTAGTGCACCGCCATGGCGGCGGTGAACGAGGAGGTGATGAGCACCACCGTGTTGATGGTGCCCATCGTCAGGTCCAGGCTGCGGCTGGCCGCCGCCCACGCTTCCGGGAACAGGAAGCGGTAGGCCGCGTAGCACGCGAACAGACCCGCGAAGAGCAGGATTTCCGTGGCGAGGAACAGCCACATGCCCAGGCGCGCCGCGTGCTTCTGGACCTCCAGCGACGCGAAGTGGGCAGCCAGCTTGGGACCGGGCACCGAGCCCGGCGTCACGTGAGCGCTAGACATCCGACACCTCGCCCTCGGCCTTCTTCGGATCCACGTAGAAGTGCGGCTCCTCGGGATACGTCGGCTGGGGCCCGATGAAGTTGTGCGTGGGCGGAGGCGAGTGGGTCAGCCACTCGTAGCCCTTGCTGTGCCACGGGTTGTCCACGCGCTCGCCATAGATGAGCGCGTAGGTCAGGTAGATGGCGATGATGATGAAGCCGAACGCGAGCAGCGACGCACCGGCGGTGGACGCCACGTTCAGCGCCTGGAAGCGCTCCGGGTACTCGTAGTAGCGGCGCGGCATGCCCGCGTTGCCCACGAGGAACTGGGGGATGAACGTCGCGTTGAAGCCCAGGATGATGAGGGCCGCGGAAACCAGGCCCCAACCCTCGTGGTACATCTTCCCGAACATCTTCGGGAACCAGTAGTGGAGCGCGGCCAGGAAGGCCATGATCGTCGCGCCCACCATGATGAAGTGGAAGTGCGCCACGACGAAGTAGGTGTCGTGCCACGCCACGTCCAGCGACACCGTCGCCACCGCGATGCCCGTCATGCCGCCGAACACGGTGAAGAACAGGAAGCCGCAGAAGTAGGCGAACGGGGTGCTGAACTCCACCGCGCCCTTGTAGACCGTGCCCACCCAGTTGAAGACCTTGATGGCCGTGAACACGCCCACCAGCATCGACAGCACGCCGAACACGCCGGCGTTGAAGGTCGACTGGCCGGACACGAACATGTGGTGGCCCCAGGCGAAGAAGCCCACGAACGCGATGCCCACGCTGGAGTACGCCACCGCGCGGTAGCCGAAGATGTTCTTGCGGCTGAACGTGGAGACGATCTCGCTCATCACGCCGAACGCCGGCAGCACCATGATGTACACGGCCGGGTGGCTGTAGAACCAGAACAGGTGCTGGAAGAGCACCGGGTCACCGCCGCGGGCCACGTCGAACATGCCCAGGCTGAACAGGTTCTCCGCCGTCACCAGCAGGAGCAGCAGGCCAATCACCGGCGTCGCCAGCACCTGGATGCAGCTGGTGGCGTAGAGCGCCCACACCATCAGCGGCATCTTGAACCAGGTGATGCCCGGCGCGCGCATGGTGTGCGTGGTGACGATGAAGTTCATGCCCGTGAGGATGGAGCTGAACCCGATGATGAACGCGCCGAAGAGGACCGGCGCCACCGTGGTCGTCGTGTGCGCGCTGTACGGCGTGTAGAAGGTCCAGCCGGTGTCCAGGCCGCCGTTGAGCATGCCCCAGAGCGCGAAGCCCGCGCCCGCCAGGTACACGTAGAGCGACAGCAGGTTCAGCCGCGGGAACGCCACGTCCTTGGCGCCCAGCATCAGCGGCAGCATGAAGTTGCCGAAGATGCCCGGGATGGCGGGGATCATGAACAGGAAGATCATGACCACGCCATGCAGCGTGAAGACGCGGTTGTACGTCATCGCGTCCATGATGGTCGGGCCCGGCGTGAGCAGCTCGATCCGGATGAGCAGCGCGAAGATGCCGCCCACCAGGAAGAAGAGCAGGATCCACGCCATGTACATGATGCCGATGCGCTTGTGGTCCACCGTCAGCAGCCACGACTTCACCGTGGTGCCGTCCGTCAGGTAGCTCGGGTGGTGGCCGTGGTCGTCGTGCGCCTCATGGCCGGGGACGGCCCCCGGCGCGGCGATGCTACTGGATGGGGTCATAGGCGGGGCCCTCGGAAGCGGTCTCGCGCACGTTCGCGGTGCGCAGCGTCTTGATGTACTCGACGATGGCGGCCGACTCGGGGCCCTGCAGCTTGCCCTGGTAGGTCGGCATCACGTTCTGGTAGCCGGCGACGATGTGCGCGCCCGGGTCCATCATCGACTGGGTGATGTAGGCTTCATCCACGCGGATGCTCTGGCCATCGTCGAGCTTCTCCTCGCGCTCGTACATGCCCAGGAAGGTGGGGCCGATGTGCTTGGAGCCGTCCACCGAGTGGCACTTGAGGCAGCCCTGCGTGCCCACCAGCTTCTGGCCCTGCTCGGCCATGCGGGCAGCGGGCGGCACGAGCGACGTGTCCGCCAGCGCGTCCTGCCGGTCCTGCAGGCGGCCACGCTGCTGCTCCTTCAGCCAGTTCTCGTAGTCCTCCGGCGCGAGCACGACGACCTCGGCCAGCATCTTCGAGTGCGACAGGCCGCAGTACTCGGTGCAGAGCACCTGGTACGTGCCGGGCTTCGTCGCCTCGAACCAGGCCTGCGTGTAGCGGCCCGGCAGCGCGTCCATCTTGATGCGGAAGGACGGGACGTAGAAGGAGTGGATGACGTCGCGTGAGGTGATCAGCAGGCGCACCGGGCGGTTGGCCGGCACGTGCAGCACGTTCACGCCGTTGGGGCCCTCCGGGTAGGAGAACTTCCACATCCACTGCTTGCCCATGACGTAGACATCCATCGAGTCCTTGGGCGGAGTGGTGAACCAGGTGAAGTCCCGGAACCCGATGGCGAACCACGCCAGGAAGAACACCAGCGGGACGGAGACGAAGAGGAACTCCGTCTTCAGGTCCGGCACCACGTATTCCGTGTGCTGGTGGGCCTCCCGCCGGCGGTAGCGGAAGAACATGAAGAGCGCCGCGAGGCCGACGCCCGCGGACATCACCATCGTCGTACCGACGACGAAGTAGTGCAGGAAGTCGACCCGTTCCGCGAACGTGGACGCGCGCTCCGGGAGGAACAGGAATTGGTTGGCCAGGTCGCTCATGTAGTCGCGCCTTTCTTCAGCTCGCGCCTCCAGAAATAGATCAGCATCGTGGCCAGGGCGCCGAAGACAGCCAGGGAGCCCAGGCGGATGAACCCGAAGATGTAGAAACCGTACCGCCGCGTGGCGGTGTCATACTTGAAACAGGACATGACGATGCGATCGACGCTCGTCCCGACCCGACCGCCCGCTGCTTCCAGCAGCGAAAGCTTCACGTCCTTGCGGTCGAACGACGTGCCGTAGAGGTAGCGGGAGATGCTCCCCTCCGGCGTGAGCACGGTGACCACCGCGGGGTGGGCGTACTGCTTCGTGCTCGGTTCATACGTGTACTTGAAGCCCACGGCATCGGCGAGCTTGTGGATGTTCTCGTCGGTGCCGGTGAGGAAGTGCCACGGAGCCGTCTCCGGCTTGCCCATGGACTGGAGATACTTGCGCCGCCGCTCCGCGCTCTGCGCCGGGGTGTCCTTGGGGTCGATGCTGACGGTGACGGCCTCGTAGTCCTTGCCCAGCTCCAGGCCCAGCTCGCGCATCACGCGGACCTGCTCGTTGATGACGAGGTTACAGAGCATGGGGCACTCGTAATAGACGAGCGTGAGCAGGGTGGGGCGCGTCTTGGACAGCAGCGTGCCCAGCCGGACCTCTTCCCCGGTGGAGTCCAGGAAGCGGGTCTCCAGGGGGAGCGGCTCCCCCAGGTGTTCCTCCACGTCCACCCCCGTCACCGGCGGGGGCAGGTCGGAGTCCGCCTCCACGATGGCGCGGGGCGTCTTGCCTCCGCCCGGCAGGGCGAACGCGGGCGTGGCGCTGGTGAGCACCAGCGCGAGCGCCGCGAGGAGCCCGGCGGCGCGGGCGGAGGAGAGCGGAAGAAGGGACGGCATGGCGGGGGACGGCTCGGGGGCAGGAGGAGCGGGTGGGAGCCTACTTCTTCGGGGCCGGGGCCGGGGGCGCCGTCTGCGGCGCGGTCGCCGGAGCCTCGGGGGGGGCCGGCGCGGGGGCCGGGGCGGGCTCGCGGGCCTTCTGGGCCTCGGTCGTGATGACCTGGCCCATCGCCTGCTCCAGCGGCTTGTGGGCGGCGACGCCCGGCTGGTCACCCCAGCCGTTCTTCAGCGCCTGGTGCTGGCCGCCAATCTTCTCCGCCGCGCGCCAGTCCTGCTCGAACAGGCGCTGGTTCACGATGCCCACCTCGTACTGACCCACCGCGGCGGGACGCGGAGGAGGACCGTTTGGCTGGGCCTCCTGCATGGTGACGACCTGGATGCGCCAGGCCCACACCGCGCCAATGAGGAAGAGGACCATGGAGCCCACACCGACCCCGATGATCTTCCCCATGACGAGGTGGTCTTCCTCGGCCGCCACGCCATGCGCGCCGACGATGACCCGCGATTCGACTTCGGACTGGGTCTTCTTCATGGCTGCACGTACCTCAGGGACTCCGCGATGTAGGGGTCCTTCACCGGGAAGGTGTACCGACCGCGCGCCCGGAACAGGGCGTAGCCCACCGCGACCCCGCCCACGCCCACGAAGGCCGTGAGGATGGTCCAGTGGAACGTCGGACCGGCCTCACCGGAGAACGCCGGCCAGATGAGCCAATACAGGTCCACGGCGTGCATGAGAAGCATGTAGGTGGCGGCCACCGCCAGGGTGCCCGGCTTCTCCTTCAGCTTGCGTGACAGCAGCGTGAAGAACGGCAGCACGAAGTGGCCGAAGAAGATGACGTAGGAGACGCCGCGCCACGGGCCGTACATGCGCAGGCCGTACCAGGGGGCCTCTTCCGGGATGTTGGCGATCCACACCAGCAGGAACTGGGAGAAGCCGATGTAGGCCCAGAACGCCGTGAAGGCGAAGATGAGCTTGCCCAGGTTGTGGAGGTGAGACGTCTTCACCAGGCTGCCGTAGAGGTCCTTGCCCTGGGCCCGCACCGTGGCCAGCGTGAGGACGCAGAAGGCGGCCAGGAAGCTGCCGGCGAAGTAGTAGGCGCCGAAGATGGTGGACTGCCACAGCGGGGTGAGGCTCATCAGCCAGTCGAAGGCCGCGAAGGTGATGGTCAGCGCCAGGAAGGGCAGGGCGCCCGGGGAGAACTTGCGCTGCTTGACGGTGAGCTCCAGCCCGCCGACCTCGTCCTGCTGCGTGCTCCAGCCGTACAGCCGGTG
Source organism: Corallococcus sp. M7 (assembly GCF_054512695.1). Lineage (NCBI taxonomy): Bacteria > Pseudomonadati > Myxococcota > Myxococcia > Myxococcales > Myxococcaceae > Corallococcus > Corallococcus sp. M7. Next base: position 8,253,677 of record NZ_CM137252.1, on the reverse strand, counting down.
CGAGACGAAGATCCACACCCCGAAGTAGATGACCTGGCGGACGGCGAAGAAGCCCAGGTTCAGGTAGTGCTCCTTCTTGTGGTGAAGGTGCTCCACTTCAATTCCGTGGATGTTGGCGGCCAGCGGCGAGCCATCCACCCAGGGGTAGAGGTACTTCATCATCGGGATGAGGGCGAGGATGAGCACCGCGAAGACGGGCACCGCGATGGAGATGGTCTCCATGGCGCGGCGCAGGACGATGGGCCACTTCGCCTTGGCCGTGTGGAAGATGCACAGCATGATGAGGGCGGCCACGCTGATGCCGACCCAGTAGGTGAAGCCCAAGAGGTAGCTGAAGCTGGTCGCCTGCGGGTTCATGAAGAAGCCCACGGCGGTGAGCACGAGGCCCACCACGCCCAGGCCGAACGCGGGCACCATCAGCTTGGGCGTGCCGGTGTAGCGCTCCATGGCAGTCATCGGTTCTCCTGCGGGACGGGCTGCGTCCCGGCGGTGCTCCGGGCGGCCTGCAGCGCGCGCACGTAGGCGACGACGGCCCAGCGCTCACGCGTGTCGAGCTCACCCGAGAAGGACGGCATGATGCCGTAGCCCTCGTTGATGGCGGTGTAGAAGTGGCCGGCCGGCTTGTCCGCGAGCTCCAGCAGGGACGGCGGCAGACGCAGCGCCATGTTCTCCGCGACGACGCTGTTGCCGTCGCCGAGCACGCCATGACACTGCGAGCACACGATGTTGTACTTCTTCTGGCCCAGCTCCAGCAGGTGCTTGTCCACCGGCAGGGGGATGGCGTTCACGGCCACGCCGTTGGCGCGGCCCGTGGAGATGCCCGGGTTGCCGACCGGCCGCTCGCGCGGGACGGTGCCGGCGGGGGGCACGCGCATGGCGCGCCCGTCCGGCCAGAACTCGGACGTCTCGTAGTACTCGTACTTGGCCTGGGTCTCCATGCGCTGGAGGAACTCAGAGCTGACGTTGCAGCCCGTGAGCGCGGCGAGCCCGGCGGCGGGGATGAGCCACCTCATTCGTTCTCTCCCGAGACGACGGTCACGTGGGTCGCGCCCAGGGCCGTCAGCTGGTTCTTGACGTCCGCGGCGTCCGTCCCCGTGGGGTGCGGGATGCTCAGCCAGTAGCCGTGCGTGGACGCGCTGCGGAACTCTTCCGACTCGAAGGCCGGGTGGTAGGGCTGCGGCAGCCGGCTCAGGCCGAGCAGGCCGAAGAAGATGCCGAACGCGGCGAACAGCACGCTCAACTCGAACGTGATGGGCACCCACGCCGGGAGGCTCAGGAGCGGACGACCGCCGACGTTGAGCGGGTAGTCGATGGTGTTCATCCACGTCTGCATCGTGAGGGCGGTCACCATGCCGGTGAGGCCGCCGCCCAGGGCGATGAAGGGCACGCGAGAGGGCGGCAGACCCAGCGCCTCCGACCCGCCGTGCAGCGGGTAGGGGGAGTAGGTGTCCATGCCCTGGAAGCCCTTCTCCCGCATCTGCCGGGTGGCATCCACGAGGGCTTCAGGCGTGGCGAACTCGGCCAACACCCAGGAATCAAGGACCTTGGCTTCCATGATGCTAGTGCGCTCCGTGGGTGAGGGTGCCCGCGCCGCCCGTGTCCGCGCCGTGGCTGTTGGCGTGCGCGGCGTGCTTGAGCTCCAGCTGGAGCTCCTTCACCTCGCTCACCGCGACGGCCGGGACGAACTTGAGGAACAGCAGGAACAGGGTGCCGAACAGGCCCAGCGTGCCGATGTAGATGCACCAGTCCACCCAGGTCGGCGTGTAGATGTCCCACGACGAGGGGAGGAAGTCCTGGGAGAGCGACGTCACGATGATGATGAAGCGCTCGCACCACATGCCGATGTTCACCGCGATGGACGCCACCCACATGATGGGGATGCTGGTGCGGGCCTTCTTGAACCAGAAGATGTTCGGGGTGATGACGTTGCAGGCGATCATCAGCCAGTACACGCCGGCGTAGGGGCCCGTGGCGCGGTTCACGTAGAAGGTCCAGAACTCGTACTGGTTCATGGAGTACCAGGCGATGAAGTGCTCCATCAGGTAGCCGTAGGACACGAGCAGACCCGTCGCCAGGATGACCTTGTTCATGTTCTCCAGGTGGCGGTCGGTGATGACGTCCCGGAGGCCCAGATACTTGCGGGCGGGCACGATGAGGGTGATCACCATCGCGAAGCCGCTGAACACGGCGCCGGCCACGAAGTAGGGCGGGAAGATGGTCGCGTGCCAGCCCGGAATCTGGGAGACGGCGAAGTCGAACGACACGATGGTGTGCACGGACACCACGAGCGGCGTCGAGAGGCCGGCCAGCAGCAGGTAGGCGATCTTGTAGTTGTGCCAGTGCCGGCCGGAGCCGCGCCAGCCGAGGGCGAACAGGCCGTAGATGGTGCGCTGCAGCTTCGTCTTGGACGAGTCACGCAGGGCGGCCAGGTCCGGGATGAGGCCCACGAACCAGAAGAGGGCGGACACCGTGAGGTACGTGGAGATGGCGAACACGTCCCACACGAGCGGCGAGCGGAACTGCGCCCAGGCGCCCAGGGTGGAGGGGTACGGGAACAGCCAGAACGCGAACCAGGGACGGCCCGTGTGGAGCAGCGGGAACAGACCCGCGCACATGACCGCGAACAGCGTCATGGCCTCCGCGAAGCGGTTGATGCTCGTGCGCCACTTCTGCTGGAAGAGCAGGAGGATGGCGGAGATGAGCGTACCGGCGTGGCCGATACCGACCCACCAGACGAAGTTGATGATGTCGAACGCCCAGCCCACCGGCTGGTTGTTGCCCCACACGCCGATGCCGCGCGCGAGGGTGTACGTGACGCCGACGACCAGGAGGCCCAGCGCCGCGGACGTAATGCCCAGCAGCATGAACCAGCCCTTGCCGGGCTTGCGCCAGACATGGTCGAGCAGGGTTTCATTGAGGGACTTGTCGTCGTGGTGCGGCGCGACGAGGTCCCGGGGCTCGAGGGGGTCGAGCGGGAGGTGTGCGGTCTCGGCCATGACGGTCAGTGACCTCCTTCGTGCGCCGGGGCGGCTTCAGCAGGGGCAGCGGGCACGAGGGCGGGGTTGGGGTTGCGCAGGCGGATGAGGTGGGCGGTGCGGGGGCGGGTGCCCAGCTCGTGCAGCAGCCGGTAGGCACGCTCGTCCTCGTGGAGCTGGGTGACGCGCTGGGCGGGGTCCGCCAGCGAGCCGAAGGCGATGGCCTGCGTGGGGCAGGTCTGCTGGCACGCCGTCTGGAGCTCCTTCTCCTGGATGAGGCGCTTCTCGACGCGGGCGTTGATGCGGACGCGCTCGATGCGCTGCACGCAGTAGGTGCACTTCTCCATGACGCCGCGGTTGCGCACCGTGACGTCCGGGTTCATCAGCATCTTCTCGGTCGGCGTCTTGCCCTGCGTGTAGTGCAGGTAGTTGAAGCGGCGGACCTTGTACGGGCAGTTGTTGGAGCAGTACCGCGTGCCGATGCAGCGGTTGTACACCATGTCGTTGAGGCCCTCGTCCGAGTGCACGGTGGCGTTCACCGGGCAGACGTACTCGCAGGGGGCCTTCTCGCAGTGCACGCACGCGACCGGCTGCATGACCATGGCGGGGTCGTTCTCATCGCCCTGGAAGTAGCGGTCGATGCGCAGCCAGTTCATCTCACGGCCGCGGTCCACCTGCTCCTTGCCCACGACGGGGATGTTGTTCTCCGCCTGGCACGCAACGACGCACGCGTTGCAGCCCGTGCAGCGCGACAGGTCGATGGACATGCCCCACTTGTAGCCCTTGTCGGGGGAGGTGGCGTACTCGAAGTCCGGCAGGTTGTTCTGCTTGCCCAGCTCGTACTTGGCCTGGACGCGCTCCAGCGTGTGCTCCGTCTCCTTCGACGGGTGCTTGAGCTCGTTGACGGTCATGTCGAGCGCCAGCGGGCGGCCCTCCATGCGCCAGTGGTACTGGGTGCGGGCGAACTTGTGGCTGCCGCGGACCTTGGTCAGCTTGGCGCCGCCGTCGAACCAGGGGGCGTTCACGCTGCGCAGCAGGTTGGCGTTGAAGCCGATGTCCTTGGCCACGACCTCGTGGAGACCGGTGCGGCCGTAGCCCAGCGCCACGGTGACGGTGTCGTCCGCGTTGCCGGGGAGGATGGTGACGGGGACCTGCAGCTTGCGCCCGCCGTACTCCAGCTCCGCGACGTGGTTGTTCTCCAGGCCGAGCCGCTTGGCGGTGGCCGGGCTGAGGATGGCGGCGTTCTCCCAGACGATCTTCGTGATGGGGTCCGGCGTCTCCTGGAGCCAGGCGTTGTTGGCGAACCGGCCGTCCAGGACGCGGTAGTCGTGGACGAAGTTGATCTCCAGCTCACCGGCCGCGGGCGGCTGGTAGGCGGCGACCAGCTGCGAGGCGGCGCCCGTGTCCGGGGTGGCCGTGGTCAGCGCGGCGGCGGTGCTGCCGGGGACGACGCCCTCGGAGACCCAGGTCTCCCAGCGGGTCTCGAAGTCGGCGCGGCCGGCCTCGCCACCCTGCGCGGCCCAGTAGTCGCGCACCATCTGGTAGGCGGGGCGGAAGGGCTCGTCGAGGAACAGCGCGAACAGCTCCATCTCCGGCACGCCGTTGAAGAGCGGCTGGATGAGGGGCTGCGCGATGCTGACGGTGCCGTCGGCCGCGCGGCCGTCGCTCCAGGTCTCCAGCTGGTGCGCCAGGGGCACGAACCAGTCGGCGAACTTGGAGGTCTCGTCCTCGTAGTGGCCCGCGTACAGGACGGACAGCGCCTTGCGGTTGGCGTTCTGCTTGGGGTCCAGCACCTCCGCCAGGCCCGCGTCCACCGGCAGGGCGTAGACGGGGTTGGTGGCGGTGATGACCAGCGTGTCCACCTTGCCGGCCTTGATGTCCGCGACCAGCGCGCTGATCTCCGACAGGCCCGAGGCCTCCGGGGCGGCGGCCGGGACGAGCTTCACGGTGGTGCCCACGTTGCCCAGCGCGGCGTTGATGGCCTGCGCCAGCGCGTGCACGGCGGCGGGCTGGCGCTCACCGGCGAGCACCACGGAGCGGCCGGCCTTGGACTTGAGGTCCTGGGCCACGGCCTGCACCCACGACTGGGTCTCCGGGCTCAGCGAGCCGGCCTTGCCGGACGCGCCCAGGCTGGCGGCGGGGCCACCCACGGCCTGCGCCAGCGCGGCGGCGATGGCGAAGACCTCGGCGGACTTCACGCGCTTGCGGTGGTCCGCCATGCCGCCCGTGATGGACATGCGGGATTCGGCCACGTACAGGCGGTTGAGCTCGCCGTTCTTCGGGTCGCGGCGGTCCGCGAACTGGCGGTTGAGGGCCAGGTTCTCCGGGCGGCTCTCCAGGAAGTCCGCGTCCAGGGAGACGATGACGTCCGCGCGGCTCAGGTCGTAGACGGCCTGGACGGGCTGGCCGAACAGGGCGCGGTTGGCCTGCGCGGCGGCGGAGTCCGTGATGGACGAGAACGCGTGGAAGCGCGCGTTGGGCAGCTTCTTCTGGATGCGGCCCGTCACGTCGCGCAGCGTCGGCGAGCTGATGGGCTCCGTGAGGAAGCGCAGGCGGCTGCCACCGTCCGCCGCGGCCTTCTGGCCCACGAGGGTGGAGATGTCCTCGGCCAGCACGCGCAGCGAGCGGGGGTTGTTGCCCTGGCGCAGCACGCGGGCGCGCTGCGGGTCATAGAGCGAGAGCAGGAACGCCTGCTCGAAGACGCCGGCAGCGCCCTGGTTCACGGGGTGCTGGGGGTTGCCTTCGATCTTCACCGGGCGGCCTTCGCGCGCGGTGATGAGCAGGCCGGAGGTGTGGCCTCCGAGCGTCATGCCGGACGCGTAGTGCAGCGGGTTGCCCGGGGTCACTTCCGGCGGCGTCTTCGTGTACGCCACCATCCGCTCATCCTGCGGACGGGTGCTGCACGCGGTGGCGCCAGCCAGGGCGAGCGACGCGCCCAGCAGCTGCATGAACTCGCGGCGGGCGAAGCCGGTGGGGGGAAGGTCCGCGCCCACGGGGAATTCCGGGCGGGTCTCCTCCAGGAACTCCGGCGTGGCCAGCTTCTCCTCCAGGCCGAGCCAGTACGTCTTTCCGTACGCGCCTTCCGCCGAGACCGCGCGGGTGGAGGCGTGCTCGAGCGCTTCGGTCACGACGTCATCGTGGGCGTGAGCGTGGGTGGCCTCGTTGCGGCCCGAGACGACCGGGAGCGCGAAGGACGAGGGGGTTTCCTGCGCGGGCGCGCTGTCAGGCTTGGTGTTCATCGGTGGCATGTGGAGCAGCTCGTGCGCGAGTGAACGTCGTATTCCTTGGTGAGCGTCTCGGCGAGGGCCGAGGCTTCCGCCTTATCCGTCGGGGGCGCCCAGGTCATGCTGGTGATGAACTCCTGGGGCCGGAGGTTGGGGCCGGGGTTGCGGTGGCAATCCAGGCACCAGCTCATCGTCAGCGGCGCGGACTGCTCGATGGCGCCCATCTGGTCCACGCGGCCGTGGCAGGTGGCGCAGCCGACGCCCTTGCCCACGTGGATGGAGTGGTTGAAGTAGACGAAGTCCGGCAGGTTGTGGACGCGAACCCAGGGGATGGGCTGGTCGGCGAAGAACGCCTTGCGGACCTCGGTGAGGTACGGGCTCTTGTTCCACACCTGCGCGTGACAGGACATGCACACGGTGGTGGAGGGGATGCCCGCCGACGGGGACTTCTCCACCGTCCAGTGGCAGTAGCGACAGTCGATCTGCTCGTCACCGGCGTGGTGCCGGTGGTCGAACTCGATGGGCTGTTCCACCGGGCGGGCCTGATTGGTCACGAGCGGGCTGCGCACGTAGGCCAGGAGGCCGCCGATGGCGATGGCGGGCACGGCGAGGAGCATCGCGGCCGACAGGCGCGACACCGTATTCGTCCAGCGTGGGAAGAGAGGGCCGCTCATACCAGGACCAGGGGCAAGAGGACTGAAGGCGACATGAAAGCAGGGGTGGACGCGGGGAAACCGTTCGGCGCGGAAGTCAGGGGGGCCGTCCCGGTCCCGGTGGACCGGGCGGGGGGTGGCTCCTGGCGCTCAGACGGCAAGGCAGTCACGTCCAACGAACCTCTAGGATGGTGCCGTGGGCGCGGGTCCCTCATGCATTTCCCGACCCAATGCGGCGCGGGACCATCAACCATCAACACGGCAGTGTCAACCATTCTGTGGGGAGTGGGAATAAGGAGCGCTTAGCACCTTCTGGGGTGGTTGCGACAAGTTGCCCGCGCGCGGTGATGAATCCCGCTTCTGGCGATCGGAAGGGAGCTTTGCGCGAGGGCGCATTTCCCTCTGGGATCAATCCCTTTCAGGGCGCGCGCTACAGGGTGCGACGGTCCGCGCCGCGCATGAAGCGCGGCTACTGAGAGTCTGGGTCGCCAGGGTCGCGCCACCGGTCGCGACGCTTCTGGAGCAGCCGATCCACCAGCTCGCGCACGCGCGGCGAGCGGTGGAAGTTCGCGTCATGGCGGCTGCCCTTGCCCTGGTTGCAGCGAGCGCAGGCCAGGCCCAGGTTCTCCAGCGCGTCGGTGCCGCCCGCGGTCCGGGGCACGATGTGCTCGATGGTGGCGCGGCTGATCGGCTCGCCTTCCAGACTGACGGTGAGGTGGGCGTTGCAGTGCAGGCACTTGCCCATCCACACGTCGGCGCCCCGGTGGGGGACGCGCTCGAAGGTGTCGTCGGTGGCGATGATCCCGAGGATCCGCCGGCGTTTGGCCTGGCTCATGGCGCTAGACCTCCACCACCGCGGTGCCGGCGACGGCGTACACGCGGTCCTTCTTGCCCCGCCGCATGTCCATACCGCCCGTGAAGGCGCTGAACGCGGGCAGGACGCCCACGCCAGGACCCAGGTGGAAGCAGGGCAGCCGCAGCCGGTCCGCCCCGCCCGACAGCCGCACCATGGGGTGCAGGTGGCCGGCCCAGACATAGCGCCCGGCGGCCGGCTCCGGGTGGTGGGCGAAGCGGAACGGGCCTTCGTCTAATACCTCCGCGCGGTCCTCCATCCTCCAGGAGGGCGGAAGGGTCCGCACATGGCGGTCATGGTTGCCGCGTATCAGCACGACTTCTAGTGAAGCATGGGCTTCGCGCCAGGTATTCACGCGGCTGATGACGTCCGCGGTGAGCCCCTGGCGCGAGTGCACCAGGTCCCCCACCAGGAGGAGGCGCCGGGCGCCGGTGGCGGTGAGGGCGGAGGAGAGGCGGGCGAGGTCGTCATCCAGGACCCCCAGGGGGAGCGGGATGCCGTGCTGCTGGAAGGACTCGGTCTTGCCCCAATGCAGGTCGGCCACCGCGAGCACGCCGGCCTGGGGCCAGTGCAAGGCCCGTTCCGGGAGCAGCTCCACGTCCGCGTCCGCTACGCGGGTCTGGCATCGGCCTGGGACCATCGCTCCTTGAGGCGCTGCACGCGCTCCAGCAGGGATTCGTTGGACACGCTGGCGCTGATGCGCTCGACGACGAGCGGGAAGCCCAGCGGCGAGGGCCGGTGGACGTGGACGATCTCGACGGGGTGCGCCTCCAGCCGCTCCAGGGTGCGCGTGAGCCGGCCTTGTTCGAACTGATGCTCCAGCACCTCGCGGCGCGCCTGGCGCAGGAGGAGGTTGTCCGGGTCGTACTTCACGAAGACGTCATAGAGGAGCGCGGCGCTGGCCTGGACCTGGCGGGTGGATTTGCGCGCTCCGGGCAGGCCTGGCATCACCAGTCCGGCCACGCGGGCGATGTCGCGAAACTGCCGGCGCGCGAGCTCGCTCAGGTTCACGCTCTCCAGGATGTCCTCCACCAGGTGCTCGCGGGTGAAGAGGGCCGGGCGCAGCGCTTCATCGAAGGGGAAGGGCGTGGAGGTGAGCAGCTCCAGGCCGTAGTCGTTCACGGACAGGCTGAAGGTGGCCTTCTGTAGACGCGTGAGGCGCAGGGCGAGCAGCGCCGCCAGCCCTTCGTGCACGAGCCTTCCTTCAAAGGGATACATGAAGAGGTGGTAGCCGTCCCGCGTGCGGCAGGTCTCCGCGAGACAGCGGCCGTCGCCGGGGATGCGCGACAGGCGGGCCTGCGCGTCGAGGATGGGCCAGGCGGCGGCGACCTCGTCGCGGGTGACGTCGCCCTGGCGCGCGGACTCCAGCGTGCGGCGCATCGCGGACGCGAGGGACGTGGACAGGGGCAGGCGGCTGCCGCCCCAGCGCGGCGTCTGGGTGGCCTTGGCCTTCGCGGGCTTCACGTACGCCGTCATGTCCTTGAAGCGGCTGAACTCCAGCCGGCGGCCCGCGAAGAGGAAGGTGTCTCCGGGCTTCAGGCGGCTGACGTAGGACTCCTCCACCGTGCCCAGGGTGCCGCCGCTCCAGTAGCGCAGCTGCACGGACGCGTCCGACGTGATGGTGCCGATGTTGAGCCGGTGCAGCCGGGCGAGTCGCGCGTCGGGCACGCGGAAGCGGCCGTCCACCTCCACCACGCGGCGGAACTCCGGGTAGGCGCGCAGCGTGGGGCCTCCCTCGCGCACCAGGGTGAGGGCCCAGTCGAACTCCTCGTCGGTGAGGGACGCGTAGCTCGTGGCGGTTCGGACCTCGTCGCGCAGGGCTTCGCGGGTGAAGCCTCCTCCCAGCGCGCACGTCACCAGGTGCTGGGCCAGCACGTCGAGCGGCTTGGACAGCGGCGTGCGCGGCTCCACCTCGCGCTGCGCGATGGCGTCTCGGGCCGCGGCCATCTCCACCAGTTCGAGCGCGTGCGTGGGGACGAAGAGGATGCGGCACGTGGCGCCGGGACGGTGCGCGCTGCGGCCCGCGCGCTGGAGCGTGCGGCCGATGCCCTTGGGACTTCCTATCTGGATGACCCGCTCCACCGGGCCGAAGTCCACGCCCAGGTCGAGTGAAGACGTACACACGACGAGGCGCAGGCTTCCGTCCTTGAGTCCTCCCTCCACGCGCTCGCGCTCCTCGCGGTCGATGGACCCGTGATGCAGCGCGAGCAGGTGTTCCCATTCCGGGCGCAGGAAGCGCAGGCCTTCGAACCAGCGCTCCGCTTGGGAGCGGGTGTTGGTGAAGAGGAGCGTGGACTGCGTGGGATCCAACCAGTCCGCCACGCGCGGCAACATGGAGAAGCCCAGGTGCCCGGCCCACGGGAAGGTGTCCACCTCCTCTGGCAGCAGCGTCTCCACGTCCACCGGGCGTTGTAGGTCCGCGCTCACCAGCGTGGGCTTTCGGTCCGTGCCCACGACGGTGCGCGCGGCCTCATCCAGGTTGGCGAGCGTGGCGGACAGCGCCCAGATGCGCAGGCCCGGTGCGAAGTGGCGCAGGCGGGCCAGGGCCAGCTCCACCTGGGTGCCTCGCTTGGAGGCGAGGAGCTCGTGCCACTCGTCCACGATGACGGCGCGCAGTGAGGCGAAGTTCTCCGCGGCCTGCTCCTGTGTCAGGAGGAGTGACAGGGACTCTGGCGTGGTGATGAGGACCTGGGGCAGGCGTTCGCGCTGACGCTGGCGCACGGAGGAGGACGTGTCGCCCGTGCGGCTCTCCACCTCCAGGTCCGCGTCCAAGGCCATCAGCGGTTCGCGCAGGGCCTGCTCCACGTCGCGCGACACGGCTCGCAGGGGCGTGAGGTAGAGGATCTGGAGGCCCTTCTGGTTGCGCTCCGCTACGTCCGCCAGCGGGCCGATGTATGCCGCGTATGTCTTTCCCGCGCCGGTGGGCACATGGATGAGACCGCTGTCTCCTCGCGCGTAGGCGGCCCAGGCTTCTTCCTGGAAGGCATAGGGCGTCCATCCCTTCGAGGCGAACCACTGGCGGAGTTGCTCCAGCGGCGCGCCCTTGTAGGGAGACGGGGACCTGGGCGCGGGCTTCTTCGCTCGGGTTCGTACGGGCTTCTCGGCCTGCTTCTCCGGCGCGTGCTTGCCGCGCATGCGATTGCGGCGGGGCCTAGTGGGCTGCATGCAGCAGCCCCTTCAGTGAATCGAGCGTGTCCGCGTCCCTCGCGGTCTTGTCCGCGCGCCAGCGGGCGATGCGTGGGAAGCGCAGGGCGATGCCCGACTTGTGGCGCGGCGACGGGGCGATGGCTTCGAAGTGCAGCTCGAACACCTGCTCCGGATCCACCGAGCGCACCGGGCCGAACTTCTCCCGCGTGTGCGCGCGGATCCACCGGTCGAGCCGGCCGATCTCCTCGTCGGTGAGGCCCGAGTAGGCCTTCGTCACCGGGAGCAGGTCCTCGCCGTTCCACACCGCGAAGGTGTAGTCCGTGTAGAGCGACGAGCGCCGGCCATGGCCTGGATGCGCGTAGAGCAGCACCGCGTCCACGGTGTACGGGTCGATCTTCCACTTCCACCAATCGCCACGCTTGCGCCCCGTCTGGTACACCGAGTCCAGGCGCTTGATCATCAGGCCCTCGACGTTGCGCGCGCGGGACTCCTTTCGCAGCTCCGCCAATGCCTCCCACGAATCGGCCGTCACCGTGGGGGAGATGGGGAAGCGCGGGTGGTCCTTGAGCAGGGCCTCCAGCCTCGCGCGGCGCTCGCGCAGGGGCAGCTCGCGCACATCCTTCCCGTCCTGCTCCAGCAGGTCGTAGACGACGAACGCCGCGGGGGCCTCCGCCAGCACCTTGGGCGTAAGCTTCTGTCTGCCAATGCGGCGCTGGAGCCGGGCGAAGGGCAGGGGGACTCCGTCCTCGTAGGCCATCACCTCGCCGTCGAGCACCGTGCCTTCGGGCAGGGCCCGGGCGGCCTCGGTGATTTCGGGGAAGCGTTCGGTGATCAGCTCCTCACCCCGGCTCCAGAGGAACACGTCGCCCTGGCGGCGGATGAGCTGGCCCCGGATGCCGTCCCACTTCCACTCGACGAGCCAGTCGCTCAATTCGCCCAGTGACTCCGCCGGCTGCTCCAGCGGCGACGCGAGGTAATAGGGATATGGGCGTGACACGTGGCCGTCCGAGACGTCCGGCGCCACGAGCTGTTCGAAGAACGCCTTCGTCGGCGTCCATGTGCCCATCAGCCGGTGCGCCACACTGGGCGGCGGCAGGCCGGTGACCTGCGCGATGGCTCGCACCACCAGCGTGTTGGACACGCCCACGCGCAACTCGCCTGTGAGCATCTTGTTGAGGAGGAAGAGCTCGCGGCGGGGCATGGACTTCCACCAGCCCACCACCCGCTCGCGCTGCTCCGCCGCGTCCAGGCCGCGCAGGGGCAGCAGGCGTTCCTCCAGCCAGCGTGAGAGGGGAAGCTCCTCGGCGTGCTCGGGCGGGAGGTTCGCTCCGTCGAGCAGCAGGGCAATCACCTCCGCCAGGTCTCCCACCGACGCGTAGACCTCGTCGAAGAGCCAGTCCGGGATGCCCGTGAGCTCCTGCGTCCAGCCCACCAGCAGCTTCGACGTGAGCAGTCGCTTGAGCTTCTGACCCGTGAGGAAGAACAGCCCCCAGGCGGCGTCCTCCGGCGGTGTCGTCCGGAAGTAGCGCGCCATCGCCTCCACCTTCGCGTTGGTGGAGGTCGTCTGGTCGAGCGTGTCGTAGAGGTCGGCCAGGGCTCGCACGCGTCAGTCCTCCGCTTCGCCCTCGAAGGGCGTGGCGAGCGGCGAGGCATCCACGCCCCGCTCCCGCAGGTAGTGCGACAAGGGGTCGGTGTAGCCGTGCGTGACGAGCACCTTCTCCGCCTGCGTGTCGGCCACCGTGCGCAAGAGGTCCGGCCAGTCCGCGTGGTCGGAGAGCACGAAGCCCCGGTCGTAGCCACGGCGGCGGCGGTTGCCGCGCACGCGCATCCACCCCGACGCGAAGCCCGTCTCCGCTTCACCGAAGCGGCGCATCCACGTGGAGCCGGCCGCGCTCGGAGGTGCCAGCACCAGCGCGCCCGCGAAGGACGTGCCCTTCTCCGTCTCCGACACCATCTGCGTGGGCAGCATCGCGATGCCTGCCTCGCGGTACGCGGTGACGAGCCCGTTCACCGCGCCGTGCACGTAGGCCGGCCGGTCCGTGAGCTTTCCCAACTCCGCCAACAGGCGCTGCGCCTTGCCCAGCGCGTAGCAGAAGAGCACTGCGGAGCGGCCCGCCTCGCGGTTCGCGTCCCACCAGCGCAGGATGTCCTGGGCCACGAGGCCCGTGTCATCCCAGCGGTAGATGGGCAGGCCGAACGTCGCCTCCGTGATGAAGGTGTGACAGCGCACCACTTCGAAGGGCGCGCACGTGGGGTCCGGCGTGCGCTTGTAGTCGCCGGAGATGATCCACACCTCGCCCCGGTGCTCCACGCGGATCTGCGCGCTGCCCAGCACGTGGCCCGCGGGGTGGAAGCTCACGGTGGTGTCACCCACCTTCAGCCTCTCGCCGTACTCCAGCGTGTCGATGACCGCGTCCGCTCCCAGGCGGCGCTGCAACAGGCCTCGTCCGGGAGCTGCCCCCAGGTAGCGTTTGCTCCCGCTCCGGGCGTGGTCGCCATGCGCGTGCGTGACGAGCGCCCGCTCCACCGGACGCCAGGGGTCGATGTAGAAGTTCCCCGCCTGGCAATACAGGCCCAGCGGCGTCACGGAAACCAGCGGCGTTCGTTCCTGGTGGGTCGCGGTGGCCACGGTCCTTTAGAGGTAACGAGGCCTTGGAACAGGGGCCACCCACGGCCGGACCCTCCAGCGCGCTCCGCTGACAAGGGGGCGGGCGTCCGTCCTGCCCTTGCTTGCGCTCCAAACGACGAAGCCAGGGACCGGAGGGCCCCTTGGATGGTGGGCGTGGACAGGGGATAAACCCGGAAACCCTCCACCTCGGACCTCTTGGCGATGACGCCGTCCGCGCTCCTCCTGTCCCTCTTCCTGACGCAAGAACCCGGCTCCGAGACAGTGCTCGAATACAGCGCGCCGCTGGCGGAGGAGGGCGCCACGCCGGCCCCCGAGCGTTTCGAGTTCACCGCTTTCGAAGCGGGGCAGACGGTCTACCTGGGCGTGGACGAGGGGAACCTGCGCGCGAGCGCGGCGGCGGATGCGGCCGTGGTCCAGACGTTGATGCTGGGCACGCCCGTGAAGGTGGTGAAGGCGGGGACCCGCGTGAAGGTCGGTGAGTACGTCAACAATTGGTACCAGGTGACGGTGGTGGACGCGAAGGCGCCCGCGGGGAGCGCGCCCGTCACGGGCTGGGTGTTCGGCAACACGCTCACGCCGTTCCGCATCGAGGCCGACCTGGACGGGGACGGTGAGCTGGAAGTGGCCACGGTGGTGATGAGCAACGAGTTCAATGCGCGCGTGCGCGTGCTGGAGCCGAACGTGAAGCCGCCCCGGCGCGTGAGCAGCGTGGACGTGCAGGTGGCCTCCACGGCCTACGGTGAAGGCCATGGCGGCCCGGTGAAGATGCGCCTGGTTCCCGCGAAGAAGGCGGGCGTGGCGCTGCTGGAGCTGGAGTCCACGCCAGAGCGCAGCGGGGACTTCATCACCACGTACGTGAGCTACACGCAGCCGGACGGGAAGAAGGCGAAGGGCGTGCTCGGCAAGGCGAAGAACGCGCTGGAGGCGTCCGGGCTGGCGGACGCGCCGAACTTCAGCACCTTCAAGGTGGCCTTCCAGGCGGCCGCGAAGCAGGCCGTGGTGACGCGAAAGACCGAGGAGGAAGAGGAAGAAGGCAAGACGCGGAAGGTTACGGAGCGCGAGGTCTATCAGTGGAATGACGGCGTGTTCACGAAGGTGAAGAAGCCGTAGGTGCAGGGCCCGGAAGGCCGGGCACCCGGGAGCCCCTCCGGGTGAAGGAAGAGGGGGTCAGGGCAATCGACCATGGATGCGCAGGAGCGGAAGGCAGCCTACCGGCAGCGCGCGGAAGCAGGTCAGGCGGTGCCGGTGTCGGTGGAGTTGCCGGCGGACCTGGATACACCGCTGTCGGCATACCTGAAGCTGGGCGGTGGAAGCCGCGGCTTCATCCTCGAGTCGTGCTACGGCGGCGAGCGCTTCGGGCGCTACAGCCACGTGGGCGTGAACCCGGCGGGCCGCGTGCGGCTGGACCGGGACGGGCTCACGTTGTGGCGTGGCTCGCATGAGGAGCGCCGCGAGGGCCGGCCGCTGGACGTGCTGCGGACGCTGTGGCGAGAGCTGTCCGTGGCGACGCTGCCGGGCGAGGCGCCCTTCCTGGGCGGGCTCGTGGGCTACCTGGGCTACAACGCCACGTCGTGGTTCGAGCCGAGCGTGCCGGACCGCCACCCGCGCGACACGGGCTTCCCGGACTCCGAGTGGCTCATCGCGGAGGACTTCGTCACCCACGACACGCGCACCCAGACGCTCAAGGCCATCGCCATCGCGCGGCCCGCGCTGCACGGCAGCGTCGCGGCGGCGCTGAGGGACGCGGAAGCGCGCGCGGAGGCCATGGCGGAGAAGCTGCGCCGGCCGCTGCCGCAGGAGGCCTATGCCGCCGTCCCCGCGCAGAAGAACGCGCCCGCCCCCGTCGCGTGCTGGGACCGCGAGGGCTACGCCCGGGCGGTGGACAAGGTGAAGGAGTACGTGCGCGCCGGTGACTGCTTCCAGGCGGTGCTCGCGCGCAGGTTCGAGGCGAAGGGCGCCATCCCTCCGCTGTCGCTCTACCGGGCGCTCAGGCGGGTGAACCCGTCGCCGTACCTGTTCCTGGTGGACCTGGGCGAGGCCCGCGCGCTGGTGGGTGCGTCGCCGGAGCTGCTGGTGCAGGTGCGCGATGGGGACGTGGTGGTGCGGCCCATCGCGGGCACGCGCCGCCGGGGCGGCTCCGAGGCCGAGGATCAGGCGCTGGAGAAGGAGCTGCTCGCGGACGAGAAGGAGCGCGCCGAGCACATCATGCTGGTGGACCTGGGGCGCAACGACGTGGGCCGCGTGGCCGCGCCGGGCACGGTGCGCATCGAGGACCTGATGATCATCGAGCGCTACAGCCACGTGATGCACATCGTGTCCCAGGTGCGCGGCAAGCTGGACACCACGCGCTTCGACGCGCTGGACGCGCTGGCGAGCACCTTCCCCGCGGGCACCGTGTCGGGCGCGCCGAAGATCCGCGCGATGCAGATCATCGACGAGCTGGAGCCCATGCGGCGCGGGCCCTATGCCGGCGCGGTGGGCTACCTGTCCTTCTGCGGCACGCTGGACGTGGCCATCGCGCTGCGCACCTTCTTCGTGGATGGCGACCGCACGATGTGGACCGCCGGCGCGGGGTTGGTGGCGGACTCGGACCCCATGAAGGAAGCGGACGAGACGGAGGCGAAGGCGGGCGCCATGGCCGCCGCGCTGCGCCTGGCTCGCGAAGGAGGTGGGCGGTGATCCTCGTCATCGACAACTACGACTCGTTCACCTTCAACCTGGTGCAGTTGCTCTACACGCTGGGCGCGGAGGTGAAGGTGGTGCGCAACGACGCGCTGGATGTCGCGGGCATCGCGGCGTCGGGCGCGTCCCACCTGGTGGTGTCCCCGGGGCCGTGCACGCCGCACGAGGCCGGGGTGAGCGTGGCGGCCATCTCCCAGTCTCGCGTGCCGGTGCTGGGCGTGTGCCTGGGGCACCAGTCCATTGGCGCGGCGTTCGGCGGGCAGGTGGTGCGCGCGCCGGAGCCCGTGCATGGCAAGGCGGCGCACATCCGGCATGACGGCACCGGCGTCTTCACCGGCGTGCGGCAGGGCTTCCAGGCGGCGCGCTACCACTCGCTGGTGGTGGCGGCGGAGTCCATGCCCGCGGAGCTGGAGGCCACGGCGTGGAGCCAGGACGGCCTGGTGATGGCGCTGCGGCACCGCACGCGGCCGGTGGTGGGTTTGCAGTTCCATCCGGAGAGCGTGCTGACGCCGGAGGGCCCGTCGCTGGTGCGCAACTTCCTGGAGGGGAAGCTGTAGCGCTCCGTCAGTCCTTCAGGTGCGTGGTGTCGTTCCAGCTCACGAGGACCGGCTGCTTGCCGCCGGCCTCGGAGCCCAGCACGCTGATGGAGGCCGTGCCCAGGTGGAAGAGCCTGCCTCCGTCCGGGGGCAGGCCCAGCCAGCGCGAGGCGAGGATGCGCAGCATGTGCCCGTGCGAGAAGAGGAGCACGTCGTCCTGGAGGGCGCGCGCCTCCGTGATGATGCGGTCGGCCCGGGCGCCCACCTCCTCCAGCGTCTCGCCGTTGGGCACGCCGTCCTTCCACAGCGTCCAGTCCGGGCGCGTGGTGCGGATGTCCGCGCCGGTGCGGCCCTCGTAGTCGCCGTAGTTGACCTCCATCAGGTCGTTCTTCTTCTGGGCCACGTCGCCGTAGCCCGCGAGCACGCACGTCTCCAGCGCGCGCGTCAGCGGGCTGGTCCACACGGCGGCGAAGCGCCACTTGTTCAGGGGCGCTCGGAGCCGCTCCGCCATCTGGCGGCCCTCTTCCAACAGCGGCAGGTCCGTGCGGCCGGTGTGCTGGCTGCTGCGGCTCCACTCCGTCTCACCGTGACGGACGAGGACCACCTGGGGGGCGCGTGTGTTCATGGCGCCAATCTGTCCTACCGCTTGCGTGTCCGCCACTCCTCACGGCTCTGGCCCCAGATCTCCACCTCGTGGTCGTTGTAGGGCGGCGGCAGCATGCCCATGCGCAGGAAGCGAGAGCCCAGCCGGCGGGCCACCTGCTTCGAGGGCTCGTTCGGAGGGGAGATGGAGTGGATGACCTCCGTCCACCCGAGGTGGTCGAAGGCCCAGTCGATGGTGGCCGCGGCGCCCTCCGTCGCGTAGCCCTTGCCCCACGCGTCGCGCGACAGGCCCCAGCCGATCTCCGGGCCCGGCCAGTCCGCGGGCTGCCAGGGCCCCAGCCGGCCCACCCACTTGCCGGTGGACTTCTCGAACACGGAGAACATGGCGAAGCCCTGGAGCACCCAGGAGCCCGCCATGGAGCAGACGGCGCGCCACACGTTGGAGCGCGGCTGGAGGCCGCCGATGTAACGCGCGGTCTCCTCGTCCGCCATCATCGCCACGAAGCCTTCCAGGTCCTGGAGCGTGGGCGGGCGCAGGATGAGGCGCGGCGTTTCGAGGGTGGGCCCCAGGATGGGTGGGGTGTGCATGTCCGGTCTCCTGGCGCCGGCGACGTGCCGGCGCGTGGAGAGGGACCTTAGCGCTTCAGGCCGCGCTTGATGTCCGCGCAGAGCTGCTTCGCCGCGGCCGGGCCGTCCGAGTGGGCCGCCTTCACCAGCGCGCTGCCCACCACGACGCCGTCCGCGTGGGCCACCAGCGGCCGGGCCGTGTCCGCGTTGGAGATGCCGAAGCCCGCCACCACCGGCACGGACGCGGCGCGCTTCACCAGGTCCAGCCGCTGCGACAGGTCCGGCGGCAGCTCCGCGCGCATGCCGGTGACGCCCGCCACGGACACGCAATAGACGAAGCCCCGCGCATCCTTCGCGATGGCCTCCGCGCGCGCGGGCGGCGTGGTGGGCGCGCACAGGGGCACCAGGTCCACGCCCTCCTTGTCGAACGCGGCGCGGATGCCCGCGCTCTCCTCCGGCGGCAGGTCCGGGAGGATGGTGCCGGAGATGCCCCGCTCGCGCGCGAGCTTCGCGTAGCGCTCCTCGCCCATGGCCATCACCACGTTGACGTAGGTCATGATGACCAGCGGCGTCTCCGGGCAGCGGCGGCGCACCTCCGGGACGACTTCATCCAGCACGCGGCGCAGGGTGGCGCCGGCCTTCAGCGCCCGCTCCGACGCGGCCTGGATGACGGGGCCGTCCGCGATGGGGTCGCTGAACGCCACGCCAATCTCCAGCACGTCCGCGCCGCCCTCCACCATGGCGGCGAAGACGTCCACGGACCTTGGCAGGTCCGGGTCGCCCGCCATCGCGTACGCCACCAGCGCGCCTTCTCCGCGCGCCTTCGCCTTCGCGAACGCCTTGCCCAGCTCCGTGCTCATGACTTCACCCCCGTGGCCGGCGGCACGCCGCGCGCCGAGATGGTCGCCACGTCCTTGTCACCCCGGCCCGAGCAGTTGATGACCAGGTGCTTGCCCTTGCCCAGGTCGCGGGCCAGCGCGCGCGCCGCCGCGAACGCGTGCGACGTCTCCAGCGCGGGGAGGATGCCCTCCGTGCGCGCGACCTCGTAGAAGGCGGAGAGCGCGTCGTCGTCCGTCGCGGTGCGCACCTCCATGCGCCCCGTCTTCGCCAGGTGCGCCAGCTCCGGCCCCACGCCCGGGTAGTCCAGGCCGGCGGAGATGCTGTGCGCCTCTTGAATCTGGCCGTTCTCGTCCTGGAGCACCAGCGAGCGCGAGCCGTGCAGCACGCCCTCCGTGCCCAGCGTCAGCGACGCGCCGTGCTGGCCGGAGTCCAGGCCGTGGCCCGCGGCCTCCACGCCGAAGAGCCGCACCGACGTGTCCGGGATGAAGGGGTGCAGCGCGCCGATGGCGTTCGAGCCGCCGCCCACGCACGCGATGATGGCGTCCGGCAGCCGGCCGATGGTGGACAGCGTCTGGGCGCGAATCTCCCGGCCGATGACGGCTTGGAAGTCGCGCACGATGGTGGGGTAGGGGTGCGGGCCCGCCGCGCTGCCGATGACGTAGTAGGTGTCCTGCACCTGCGACACCCAGACGCGCATGGCTTCGTTCATCGCGTCCTTGAGCGTGCGCGAGCCCGACTCCACCGGCCGCACCACCGCGCCCAGCGCGCGCATGCGGAAGACGTTGAGCGCCTGGCGCTCCACGTCCAGCGCGCCCATGAACACCTCGCAGGGCAGGCCGAAGAGCGCGCACGCGGTGGCGGTGGCCACGCCGTGCTGGCCCGCGCCCGTCTCCGCGATGATGCGCTTCTTGCCCATGCGCCGGGCGAGCAGCACCTGGCCCACGGTGTTGTTGATTTTGTGCGCGCCCGTGTGCGCCAGGTCCTCGCGCTTGAGCCACACCTGCGCTCCGCCCCAGGCTTCCGTGAGGCGGTGCGCGGGCGTCAGCGTGGTGGGACGGCCCACGTACTCGCGCAGCACGCGGGTGACCTCTTCACCGAAGGACGCGTCCTGCTGCGCCTTCGCGTAGGCCTCTTCCAGCTCCAGCAGCGCCGGGACCAGGGTCTCCGGCACATAGCGTCCGCCGTAACGGCCGAAGCGGCCCACGGCAGTGTCCGTCGTCATGGCACGACTCCTCAGGGGTTGAGGGACCGGACCGTGCGCACGAAGGCGCGCACCGCGTCCAGGTCCTTGATGCCAGGGGAGGACTCCACTCCGCTGGCCACGTCCACACCGTAGGGCCGGGTGGCCCTCACGGCCTCGGCCACGTTGGAGGGCTTGAGGCCGCCCGCCACCAGCACCGGCAGGCCGCAGTCCGACAGCTGCTTCACCAGCGACCAGTCGAAGGTGACGCCGCCGCCGCCGTAGCCCGGGGCCGCGCCGTCCAGGAGCAGCCCCGCCACGTCGCCCACGCCCACGTAGCTTCGGGCCTTCTCCACGTCGTCTGGCCCGCGCACGCGCAGCGCCTTGATGACGGGCACGCCGTAGCCGGAGCAGGCCTCGGGGGGCTCGTCGCCGTGGAGCTGCACGGCGGTGAGGCCGCACTCGCGCACGCGCACGCGGATGTCTTCCGGCTTCGCGTTGACGAACACGCCCACCATCGCGGCCAGTGGGGGCCGCGTGCGTCCGAGCTCCGCCGCCGTGGACAGGTCCACGAAGCGGGGGGAGCCGGGATGGAAGTTGAGCCCCATCGCGTCCGCGCCCGCCGCCCACACGCCCTTCGCGTCCGCGACGCGCGTCACGCCGCAGACCTTCACCAGGACGTTCATGTCCCGCCGCCTTCCAGGCCCAGCAGCCGGCGCAGGGCGCGGCCCGGGTCCGCGTCGCGCAACAGGGATTCGCCCACGAGCACGGCGTTGGCGCCCGCGTCGCGCGCGGCGGTGAGGTCCGCCAGGCTCTTGAGGCCGCTCTCCGCGACCAGGGCGGTGGACCGGGAGCGCAGCGCGGGCATCACCCGGAGCGCCGTGCCGGTGTCCGTCTTCAGCGTGGCGAGGTTGCGGTTGTTGAGGCCGATGATGTTCGCGCCCGCGGCGAGCGCGCGTTCGGCGTGTGCCTCCGTGTGGGCCTCCACGAGCGCGGCCACGCGCACCTGCTTCGCGGTGGCGATCATCTCCCGGAGCTCCGCGTCCGAGAGCGCGTCCGCGATGAGCAGCACCGCGTCCGCGCCCCAGGCCGCGCTCTCCTCCACCTCGCTGGCGGCGACGAGGAAGTCCTTGCGCAGCACGGGGATGGAGACGGCGGCCCGGACCGCGACCAGGTCCTCCAGGCTGCCGCCGAAGTCCGGCCCGTCGGTGAGCACGCTGATGGCGCAGGCGCCCGCGGCTTCATAGGCGCGGGCCACCGAGACCACGTCCGCGTGAGGGAAGGCGCCGCCCGAGGGGCTCTTGCGCTTCACCTCCGCGATGACGTTGACGGGATGTCCGAGCACACGCCGCACCAGCGCCTGGGCGAAGTCTCGCGTCGGGGGATGCGCGCCGTGCGTGGGAGGAGGGCGGGTGCCCAGCTCCCGGCGCTTGCGCGCCATGATGACGTCCAGCGTGCCCTGTGCTTCCACGGGCTTCGCGGCCGAAGAGGGCGTCGTCATGACGGGATGCCTCGCGTGGTGGCGCCTGCCGTGCGCCGCGTTGCGATGGCGTTCATTCTGACGCCTCGCGTGGGCGTGGCCGCTGCATGCATCGTGGCAAGAGAGGTCATGCCGGCACCTCGCGTGGCAGCGCCCGCCGTGCGCCGCGCGGCGACGACGCCTGGCTTGCGAAGGAGTGCCACGGGCTTTGGGTCCGAGGTGCGCGCCGTCATGCCGCGGCCTTCTGGATGAGCGCCGCGAGCTTGCGTTCGGCGGCCCCGGAGTCGATGGCGTGCTCGGCCCGCTTCACGCCCTCCTTCAGGGTGTCCACCAGCCCCACGATGAGCAGCGCGGCGGCCGTGTTGAGCAGCACCGCCGTGCGCACGCCGTCGCGCTCTCCCGCGAGCAGCGCGCGCAGGCGCTTCGCGTTCTCCTCCGCGTCGCCTCCCGCGATGGACTCGCGCGGCACCGTCGTCAGGCCCGCGTCCTCCGGCGTCACGGTGAAGCGGCGCACGGTGCCGTCCGCGCACAGCTCCGCGACCTCCGTGGGCGCGCACGGCGAAATCTCATCCAGCCCGTCGTGCCCGTGCACCACCCAGGCGCGCCGGCTGCCCAGCCGCCCCAGCACCCGCGCGGTCTGCTCCACGCGCTGCCGGTCGAACGTGCCCAGCAACTGGTAGCGCGCGCCCGCGGGGTTCGTCAGCGGCCCCAACAGGTTGAACACGCTGTGGAAGCCCAGGTCCCTGCGCGCCTGCGCCACGTGCCTCAGGGCACTGTGGTGCGAGGGCGCGAAGAGGAAGCCCACCCCGTGCTCGTCGATGTCGCGCGCCACCTGCGCGTGCGCCCGCTCCATGGACACGCCCAGCGCCGCCAGCACGTCCGCGCTGCCGCAGCGGCTGGAGACCGCGCGGTTGCCGTGCTTGGCCACCGTCGCCCCCGCCCCGGCGGCCACGAAGGCCACCGCGGTGGAGATGTTGAAGGTGTGCGCTCCATCACCCCCTGTACCGCAGGTGTCGAGCACCACCTCCGCCAACGGAGCAATCTTCGCCGCGCAGGCCCGCATGGCCTCCGCCGCGCCGAGGATTTCGTCCTCGGTCTCTCCCTTCATGCGCAGCGCGGCCGCCAGCGCACCGACCTGCGCGGCGGATGCCTCGCCCGCGAGCATCTGGCCCATGACGGAGGCCATCTCCTCGCGGGAGAGGTCGCGCCGGCCCACTACCTTGCCCAGCGCTTCCTTGAGGGTCATGGCCTATCCCAGCCTGACCATTTCGCGTCCCATCGCCTGGGCGATGGCCCGCACTTCACCCATGGCCTTCTCGAACTCGGAGAAGTCCAGCGACTGGAAGCCGTCCGACCGGGCGCGCGGCGGATCCGGGTGGACCTCCACGATGAGGCCGTCCGCGCCCGCAGCGACCGCGGCCCGCATCATCGCGGGGACGGCCTTGCGCACGCCGATGCCGTGCGACGGGTCCACGAACACCGGCAGGTGCGTGAGCGCCTTGAGCATGGGCACCGCGTTCAAATCCAGCGTGTTGCGCGTCATGTTCTCGAACGTGCGGATGCCCCGCTCGCAGAGGATGACCTGGGTGTTGCCGCGCGCGACGATGTACTCGGCCGCCATCAACAGTTCCTTGATGGTCGCGCTGATGCCGCGCTTGAGCAGCACGGGCTTGCGCGTCTCACCCACCGCCTCCAGCAGGCTGAAGTTCTGCATGTTGCGCGCGCCCACCTGGAGGATGTCGGTGTGCTCCGCGACGGCGGCCAGCGTCGCCGTGTCCTTCACCTCCGTCGTCACCAGCAGGCCTGTCTCCTTGCGCGCCTCCGCGAGCAGCGCCAGGCCGTCACCCTTGAGGCCCTGGAACTCATAGGGGCTGGTGCGCGGCTTGAACGCGCCGCCGCGCAGCATGGTGGCGCCCGCCTGCTTCACGGCCTGCGCGGTGGAGATGATCTGCTCGCGCGACTCCACGGAGCAGGGGCCCGCGATGACGTGGATGGCGGCGCCGCCGAGCGTGAGGTCACCCACGCGCACCAGGCTGTCGTCCGGCTTCACCTCGCGGCTGACCAGCTTGAACGGCTGGGAGATGGGGATCGCGTCCGCGACCCCGGGCAGCACGCGGAAGGGCTCCGGCTCCACCGCGCCGGGATTGCCGGTGATGCCGATGGCGGTGCGGGAGCCCCCAGGTATCGCGTGCGGATGCCAGCCACGGCGGCGGATCTCATCGTTCACTCGCTCGATGTCCTGGGCCGTCGCGTCTGGGCGCATCACGATCAACATGGGGGAACTCCTGCTCTTTCTCTCCGAAGGGCACGTGAGCGGATGCTCACGTGGGTGTGCCTGGAGCACCGTGCACACGGCAACCTTTGCCGTAACTGTCGGATGCCCGCAACCGAACCAGAGTCTTGCTTGCACGTCCTGGCGTTATCAAGCCAGGGTCCGCACGCTCGCACGGGAGGCGGAGCATGGCGAAGCGGCCTGGGGTCATCGTGGTGGGTGGGGGGCTCGCGGGCCTGGCGTGCGCGACGGCGCTGCTGGAGGCACGCGTGGACGCGCACGTGCTGGAAGCAGGGGACGCGCCGGGCGGCAGAGTGCGCACCGACTCGCACGAAGGGTTCCTGCTGGACCGGGGCTTCCAGGTGTACCTCACCGCCTACCCGGAGGGGCGGCGGGTGCTGGACCTGAAGGCCCTCTCACTCCAGCGCTTCATCCCCGGCGCGAAGGTGTGGCGGGGTGGGCGGCTGCACACGCTGGCGGACCCGCTGCGGCATCCCGTCACCGCGGTGTCACATCTGTTCGACGCACCGGGTGGGCTGGCGGACAAGCTGCGCGTGTTGGAGCTGCGGCAGCACGCCACGTCCGGTGAGCTGGGGGACCTGTGGCAGCGGCCCCAGCAGGAGTCGCGGCACTTCCTGCTCGACCTGGGCTTCTCCGAGGAGATGCTCGAAGCGTTTTTCACGCCCTTCCTGGGTGGCATCTTCCTGGAGCGGGGGCTGACGACGTCCAGCCGGATGCTGGAGTTCGTGTTCCGGATGTTCGCGACAGGGTACGCGGCCGTCCCCGAGCAGGGGATGGGCGCCATCCCCGCGCAGCTGGCGGCGAAGCTGCCTTCGGGCGCGCTGCGGATGCGCGTGCGGGTGGAGGACGTGTGGGGGCACCGCGTGCGCCTGCCGGGTGGGGAGATGCTGCACGCGGACGCCGTCGTGGTGGCGACGGACCCCAACAGCGCGGCGTCGCTGCTCCTGGGCATGCCCGCGCCCCGGATGAACCGCGTGACGTGTCTGTACTTCGCGGCGCCGGAGCCACCGGTGGAGGGGCCGTGGCTCGTACTCAATGGTGAGGGGCGCGGACCGGTGAACAACGTGGCGGTGATGAGCGAGGTGTCCGCCGCGTACGCGCCCCAGGGCCAGGCGCTGGTGTCCGTGTCGGTGGTGGACGACGCGGGCGGCGCGGATTCGTTGGAAGCGCGCGTGCGTGCGCAGCTCACGGAGTGGTTCGGCGCGGCGGTGTCCGCGTGGCGGCATCTGCGCACGTACACCCTCGCGGAGGCGCTGCCCGCGCAGCCTCCGTCCGCGCTGGTGGAGCCGCACCGGCCCGTGCGGCTGGCCGCGGGGCTCTACGTGTGCGGAGACCACCGTGAGAACGCATCCATCGACGGTGCGCTCGCGTCGGGGCGCCGCGCGGCGGAGGCGGTGTTGCAGGACCTGGGGCGATAGTCCTCCCTGTTGCCCGCGAAGCAGCACGTTGCCTTCCAGACAACATGCGATGAGAGGAGGGTGACCGGCCAGCCGGGCTCCTGACGGCTGGACGCGTTGCCCGCAGCGGACCTAGGGTCGGACGCTCTCACTCGTTCTTCCAAGGAATCCGTTCATGCTCCGCCGCCTTGCCCTCCTGGGATTGCTCGGTCTCGTGGCCTGCCCTGGCGAAAACAAAGACGACGATGACGACGACATCGACACGACGAAGGGGACCGTTTCCGGTTCTCTTCAGCCGTTCCAGGCCGGCTCCGCCGCCGCGAATGTCGGGTCGTCGTTGGACGCGTTCTTCTCCCTGCCGGGCGCGAAGAACCTGTCCCAGAAGGTCTCCAAGGCCCTGGCGGCGCGGGGCGTGTGGCGCACGGGCATCCCGGCGAAGCCGCTGACGCACGAGGCGTCGCTGCTGCCGGGAGAGATCATCATCCGCTTCGACACGCCGGGCCTGTCCGCGGAGGAGGCCGTCGCGCAGGCGCGCGTCGCGGGCTACCACGTCGTGCACCAGGCGTTCCTGAGCGATACGCAGCACCTGCTGCGCTACGAGGTGAGCCAGCCGCAGGCGATGTCCGGCGGCGCGCCCACCGTGCGCGCGCTCACCCAGGCGGAGCACGTGCGCGTGCTGTCCCAGGTGCAGGCCGTGCAGGGCGTGAAGAACGCGGAGAGCAACATGCGGGTGCGGGCGCTGGCCGTCCCGAATGATCCGCTCTACTCGCGGCAGTGGCACTACAAGAACATGAACCTGCCGGCGGCCTGGGACCTGGGCACGGGCAGCGAGTCCATCGTCGTGGCGGTGGTGGACACCGGCATCACGTCGCATCCGGACCTGAACACGCGCGTGCTGCCGGGCATGGACCTCATCTCCAGCCTCACCAACGCGGGCGACGGCGATGGCGTGGACTCGGATCCGACGGACAATGGCAAGGACCTGCCCAACGGCGGCTCGTCGTTCCACGGCACGCACGTGGCGGGGACCATTGGCGCGTCCTCCAACAACGGCGTGGGCGTGGCGGGCGTCACCTGGTCCGGCCGGAACATCCTGCCGGTGCGCGTGCTGGGCACGCAGGGCGGCTCGCTGGCGGACATCATCGCGGGCGTCACCTGGTCCAGCGGCGGCAACGTCCCCGGCGTGCGGGTGAACACCACGCCCGCGCGGGTCATCAACATGAGCCTGGGCGGTGACGGTTCGGCGTCGACGGAGATGCAGAACGCCATCAACGCGGCCAACGCGCGCGGATCCATCATCGTGGTGGCCGCGGGCAACGAGAACGTCAACACCTCCAGCAGCTTCCCCTGCAACCAGCAGAACGTCATCTGCGTGGGCGCGACGCGCTTCAACGGCAAGCGCGCCGGCTACTCCAACTTCGGCACGCAGGTGGACGTGATGGCCACCGGCGGCCAGACGAGCGAGGACCGCAACGGCGACAGCTTCCCGGACGGCGTGCTGTCCACGCTGCCCAACAGCAGCAACCAGCCTTCCTATGAGTGGTACCAGGGCACCAGCATGGCCACGCCGCACGTGGCGGGCATCGTGGCGCTGATGCTGGCGCAGGATCCCACGCTCACGTCGTCGGACGTGGAGGAGATCCTGAAGTCCACCGCGGACACGACCAGCCAGTGCTCCGAGGGCTGCGGCGCGGGCCTGGTGGACGCGTACGCCGCCGTGCTGCGCGCCAAGGGCGGCGGTGACACGTCGCTGCCTCCGAAGCTGGCCATCACCACCACGCAGTTGTCCTTCACCGGCGCGTCGTCGCAGGCGCTGACGGTGCGCAACAACGGCGGTGGCACCCTGCAGGTGAGCGTGACCGTCTCCGGCGCCAACGCCTCCTCGGTGTCCGTCTCCAGTAGCTCGCTGTCGGTCCCCGCCTACAAGTCCACGGCGCTGAACGTGAGCGTCAACCCGGGCTCGCTGGCGCCGGGCAGCTACGTGGCGCAGATCGACCTGACCGGCGCGTCCGGCGCGGGCACCGCGCAGGTGCTGGTGAAGTTCCGCGTGGGCGCCACGGAGACGAAGGACGCGCTCATCGGGTTCGCGTACCTGGACGCGGCGGGCGAGGTGCAGGTCGATGACGACGGCATCGCCCTGGTGCCCGCGACCGGTGGATACAACTACAGCCTGAAGATGACCCCGCGCGACTACCTGGTGCTGGCGTCCATCGACGACACCGGCGAAGGGGACTACTTCGACGACGGCGACCGCGTGGGCTTCTGGCGTGACACCACCCAGGTGGAGACCGTCACGGTGACGAAGGGCAAGACGACGAGCGGTATCAGCTTCACCCTGGTGCCCTACCAGTCCCCGGACGAGGGCGACGGGTCCGACTCGAAGATTGGCGAGGCCTGCACCCGCAACAGTGACTGCGGCACCAACGGGCAGTGTGCCACGGGCCAGTACTTCCCGGGGGGCTACTGCACCCAGGACTGCCTCACGTCGAGCTGCCCGGCGGGGTCCGCCTGCTACAGCAGCTCGAGCGGCACCAGCGCCTTCTGCTTCGCGTCGTGCACGCCGGGCGTGGCGGGAGAGTGCCGCACCAGCTCCGGTTACGTGTGCGGCGACGATGGCTCGGGCAACGGCGTGTGCCTCACGCCGTGACGTGACGCCTTCACCGGCGGGCGGGTGGATGAACGAGCCCGCCGGTGGCCATCGCGCCGGGGTACGCTGCCGCGCGCGATGACTGCTTCTCCCGTTGGACCGCCGTCGGCCGGTGACGCGGCCCTGCCACTCTGGCGGGTCGCGGCCGCTGGCGGCGTGCTGGCCTGGACGGCGCTGGTGCACGTGCATCCGCCGCGCTTCTTCGCCGTCGCCTCTGTCTTCTGCGCCGTCTGGCTCGCGGTGACGTGGCGGGCGATGGGCCCCTGGCGCAGGCCGCCTCCCTCCTTGTCGCTTCCGGATACCGCGTGGGGTGTCGCCCAGGCGGTGGTGCTGTACGCGGGCGCGAGGGCCTTCCTGTGGGCGTTCTGTGGCGGCTTTACCGACGCGCTCTGCGGGCCGCTGCGAACCGTCTACTCGACGTTCGGTACGGGCTCACTGGGGACCGCGCTGGCCCTGGTGCTGCTGCTCGTTCCGGCGGAGGAGCTGTTCTGGCGAGGGTGGGTGCAGGGCGCGCTGCGTCCCCGGCTGGGCCGGTGGGGCGCGGTCGCCGGGTCGGCGGTGCTGTCGAGCGTCGTGCTGCTGGGCTTCGGTGAGCCGTTGCTGGCGCTGGCCGCGCTGCCCACGTCGCTCGCCTGGGGAGCGCTGGCCGAGTGGCGCCGGACGCCCGCCGCGTCCTGGGTAAGCCATGCCCTGTGGGACGTGCTCATCGTCGTGGTGTGGCCCGCGACGTGAGCGCGCGTGCCACAATGCGCGCCCATGGCTTCGACCCCTGAGATCGTCGTCTTCGGCGCGGGCAGCATCGGCTGTTACGTGGGCGGGCGGCTCGCCGCGACGGGCGCGACGGTGCGCTTCATCGGCCGCGAACGAATCGTGGCGGAGGTGCGTGCGCACGGCCTGCACCTGACGGACTGGCAGGGCGCGGACCTGAAGGTGCCCTCGGCGGACGTGCGCATCGACACGGGGCCAGAGGCGCTGTCCACGGCGGACCTGGTGCTCGTCACGGTGAAGTCCGCGGCGACGGAGGAGGCGGGACAGACGCTCGCGCCGCGGCTCAAGCCCGGGGCCATCGTCATCAGCTTCCAGAACGGGCTGCACAACGCGGCGGTGCTGCGGGGGCTTCTGCCCGGCCACACGGTGCTCACGGGCATGGTGCCCTTCAACGTCGCGGCGCAGGGGCAGGGCCACTTCCACGCGGGGTCGGAGGGCACGCTGGAGGTGGAGCGGCACGCGGTGCTCACGCCGTTCGTGGATGCATTCACCCGAGCGGGGCTGGCGCTGAAGCAGCACGCGGACATCGTCGCGGTCCAGTGGGCGAAGCTGTTGTTCAACCTGAACAACGCGCTCAACGCACTGGCGAACCTGCCGTTGAAGGAGGAGCTGTCCCAGCGCGCGTGGCGGCGGTGCCTGGCATTGGCGCAGAGCGAGGCGCTGGCGGTGCTGCAACTCGCCGGAGTGAAGCCCGCGAAGCTGACGCCGCTGCCACCGGGGTGGATCCCCACGCTGCTGGGCTCACCCGACGCGGTGTTCGGCGTGCTGGCGAAGAAGATGCTGGCCATCGACCCGAAGGCGCGCTCGTCCATGTGGGACGACCTGCACGCGGGGCGCAAGACGGAGGTGGACTACCTCAACGGCGAGGTGGTCCGGCTGGCCCATCAACACAAGCTCTCCGCGCCGGTGAACTCACGGCTCGTGGAGCTCATCCGCGAGGCGGAAAGTGGGAACCGCCGCGCGTGGACCGGGGACGCGCTGCTCGCGGACCTGAAGCAGGCGGAGCGCGAGAACTGGGGGTGAGGTCCATGACCGCGCGTGACGGACCGTGCGGTCACGGGAGCTTCATCCACGGGGGCGTGGCGGGTTCATCGCTCCCGCCACGCCGGCCTCATGGGCTCAGGTGGACTGCGCCTGCGTCTGGGCCGCCGGGGTGGCCGCGGGCGGCGGCATCTGGGTGGCCACCTGCGTGAGCAGCGCCGTCATGCGGCGGGCGAAGCGGTTCGGGTCGCTCAGCGGGCTTCCTTCCGTGAGCAGCGCCTGGTCGTGGAGCAATTCAATCCACTCGCCCACCTGCGGAGCGGCCGGGTCGTTCGCGAGGAGTCCGCGCAGGTGCTCGATGACCGGGTGCTTGGGATTGACCTCCAGGATGCGCTTGATGCGCGGCATCCCCTTGCCGCGCTCCTTGAGCAGGCGCTCCAGGTAGGCCGGCGTGCCACCCTCCGACACCACCAGGCACACCGGCGAGTCCGTGAGGCGGTCCGACACGCGCACCTCGCGCACGTCCTCCTTCAGCACGTCCTTCATCTTGTCCGTCAGGCCCTTGAGCCCTTCGGACTGCTGCTCCTTCGCCTTCTTCTCCTCCTCCGTGGACTGGAGCTTCAGGTCCGCGTTGAGCGCGGAGACCAGCGCCTTGCCCTGGAACTCGCGCAGGCCCTGCGCGGCCCACTCGTCCACCGGGTCCGTCATG
Organism: Corallococcus sp. M7; assembly: GCF_054512695.1. NCBI lineage: Bacteria > Pseudomonadati > Myxococcota > Myxococcia > Myxococcales > Myxococcaceae > Corallococcus > Corallococcus sp. M7. The sequence goes on along the minus strand of NZ_CM137252.1, from coordinate 8,223,513 downwards.
AAGAGCACCTCGTAGCCGCGCTGCTTCAGCGCCTCCAGGTGCGGGCTGTCCGCCACCGCCTTCCGGCTCTCGCCGTAGACGTAATAGATGGCCTCCTGGCCCTCCTTCATGCGGCCCACGTAGTCCGCCAGCGACGTGAGGCCCTCTTCACGCGAGGACTCGTAGCGCACCAGCGCGCCCAGCTTCTCGCGGTACTCCGTCTCCAGCGTCAGGCCCTCCTTCAGCACCGTGCCGAAGGACTCCCAGAACGCGCGGTAGTCGTCCGGCTTGTCCTTGGCCAGCTTCTCCAGGAGGTCCAGCGACTTCTTCACCACGTGCTTGCGGATGGCGCGCACCACCGCCGAGTCCTGCAACATCTCACGCGACACGTTGAGCGGCAGGTCGTCCGAGTCGATGACGCCGCGCACGAAGCGCAGCCACTGCGGCACCAGGTCCTCGCAGCGGTCCATGATGAACACGCGCTTGACGAACAGCCGCACGCCGCGCTGCTGCTGCGAGTTCATGTCGAACGGCGGGTGCCTGGGCACGAAGAGCAGGCCGGTGAACTGCTGCGTGCCGTCCGCCTTGAAGTGCGTCCACGCCAGCGGCTTGTCGTAGTCGTGCGTCAGGTGCTTGTAGAACTCCTGGTACTGCTCGTCCGTGATTTCGCTCTTCGGACGCTGCCAGAGGGCGCTGGCCTTGTTCACCACCTCCAGCGCGGTCTCCGTGGCCTGCGTGTCACCGCTGCCCACGTGCTTGGTCACCTGGAGCTTGATGGGGTGGCCCACGTAGTCCGAGTACTGGGTGATGAGCTGCTTCAGCTTCCACTCGTCCAGGAACTCCTTCTGGTCCGCCTTCAGGTGCAGCGTGATGGCGGTGCCGCGCGTGGCCTTCTCCGCCGGCTCCACCGTGAAGGTGCCGTGCGCCTCCGAGGTCCACTTCCACGCGGACGTCTCACCGGCGGCGCGGCTCACCACCTCCACGCGGTCCGCGACGAGGTACGCGCTGTAGAAGCCCACGCCGAACTGGCCGATGAGCTGCACGTCGTTCTTGCCCTTCTGCGCCAGCGCCTGGAGGAACTCGCGCGAACCGGAGTGCGCGATGGTGCCCAGGTTCTTCACCAGCTCGTCATGCGTCATGCCGATGCCGGTGTCCTCGATGGTGAGGGTCCCCTTGTCGGCGTCCGGGATGATGCGCAGCTCCAGCGCGGGCTCGTCCTTGAGCAGCTCCGGCTCCGTGATGGAGCGGAAGCGCAGCTTGTCCAGCGCGTCGGACGCGTTGGACACCAGCTCTCGCAGGAAGATCTCCTGGTGGCTGTAGAGCGAGTTGATGACCAGGCTCAGGAGCTGCTGGATCTCCGCCTGGAATGAATGGGTTTCCCGCTGGGGGTGGGTCTCTGCGGACATGAAGGCCTCCGGGCGCTGACGGAACGCGCCAATGCCCTTCCCCATAACCATGCCCGCCGGCTTGTCGAGAAGAGGGAATCCACCCACACCGGTTGCTGGGAGGCGGGGGCGGGTTGGGGTAGGGAAGGGGGCATGCCCAAGTCCAGAACCCTGCTGCCCTTGCTCGGCGCGCTGCTCCTGTCGGGCGCCGCCCCCGCCCAGGAAGCCCCCGCCCGCCTGCCCGACGCCCCGACGCTGAAGCGGATGACGGCGCGCTTCGCCCCCGTGGACGTGAAGGTGGACGTGTCCAAGCTGCCGGACGCGGAGAAGCGCGCCCTGGCGAAGATCCTCCAGGCCGCCCGCATCATGGACCCGCTCTTCCTGGGCCAGGCGTGGGCGGGGAACCAGACGCTGCTCCTGGACCTGGTGAAGGACACCACGCCCCTGGGCAAGGAGCGGCTGCACGCGTTCCTGCTCAACAAGGGCCCCTGGTCCCGCCTGGACGAGGCGAAGCCGTTCATCCCCGGCGTGCCGGCCAAGCCGGACGAGGGCAACTTCTATCCCGCCGGCGCCACCAAGGCGGAGGTAGAGGCCTGGGTGAAGAGCCTGCCGGAGGCGAAGCAGCACGAGGCCACGGGCTTCTTCACCACGCTGCGCAAGGGGCCGGACGGCAAGTTCGTGAGCGTGCCCTACAGCGTGGAGTACCAGGGCGAGCTGGGCATGGCCGCGCAGCTCTTGCGTGAGGCGGCGGCGCTCACCCAGCAGCCCACGCTGAAGCGCTTCCTGGAGACGCGCGCGGCGGCGTTCCTGTCCAACGACTACTACGCGAGCGAGGTCGCGTGGATGGAGCTGGACGCGAGCGTGGAGCCCACCATCGGGCCCTACGAGGTCTACGAGGACGGCTGGTTCAATTACAAGGCCGCGTTCGAGGCCTTCATCGGCGTGCGCGACGACGCGGAGACGCAGAAGCTGGCGAAGTTCAGCGCGGAGCTCCAGGAGCTGGAGAACAACCTCCCGATTGAGCAGGGCCTGCGCAACCCGAAGCTGGGCGCACTGGCCCCCATCCGCGTCATCAACAGCATCTACTCGTCCGGTGACGGCAACCGGGGCGTGCAGACGGCGGCCTTCAACCTGCCCAACGACGAGCGCGTGGCGGCGGAGAAGGGCACCAAGCGCGTGATGCTGAAGAACATCCAGGAGGCCAAGTTCCAGCGCGTGCTGGTGCCCATCGCGAAGGTGGCGCTGCCCGCGAAGGACCGCAAGGACGTGTCCTTCGACGCCTTCTTCACGCACATCCTCATGCACGAGCTGATGCACGGCCTGGGGCCCCACAACGTCACCGTGGCCGGGAAGCAGACGACGGTGCGTCAGGCGCTGCAGGCGGCCTCCAGCGCCATTGAAGAGGCCAAGGCGGACATCTCCGGCCTGTGGGCGCTCCAGCGGCTGGTGGACAAGGGCACGCTGGACAAGGACCTGCAGCGGACCATGTACACGACGTTCCTCGCGTCCGCGTTCCGCTCCATCCGCTTCGGCATCGACGAGGCGCACGGCAAGGGCATCGCGCTCCAGCTCAACCACTTCCTGGACACCGGCGCGGTGAAGGTGAACGCGGACGGCACGTTCGAGGTGGTGCCGGACAAGATGCAGGCGGCCGTCACGTCGCTGACGAACCAGCTCATGACGCTCCAGGCCCAGGGTGACCGCGCCGCCGCGGAGGCGCTGCTCGCGAAGCAGGGCGTGGTGCGCCCCTCCGTGCAGAAGGTGCTGGAGAAGCTGAAGAACGTGCCGGTGGACATCGAGCCGCGCTACGTCACCGCCGACTCGCTGGTGAAGGACTTCGGCGCCCCCCCGTCCACGCCCGCCGCGAAGTAGCGTCCCGGCCGCGCTTCCGTCCCTCGCGCGCTTTTCTTCGTGCGCGGGGGGCGGGGCATGGCCAGTAAGGGAGCCATGGCGCCCGAGCCCTCCATCCGTCTCGCTCCTCCCGACCCGTGGGGCGTCGTGCTTGCGCTCGCGGTGGTGGGCGCGTGGGGTGGGCACCTGGCGTGGATGCTGGCGGGGCCCGGGCTGCCGTGGGCTTCACCGCTCCCCTGGCTGCATGTCCTCCTTCAGATGTGGCTGTCCACCGGCCTTTTCATCACCGGGCATGACGCCATGCACGGCACGGTGTCCCTGAACCGCCGGGTGAACGCGGCGGTGGGGGGGCTGGCCTGCTTCCTCTTCGCGGGGCTGTCCTACCGCCGGCTGGTGGTGAACCACCGCGCGCACCATGTGGACCCCACCGGCGAGCACGACCCGGACTTCGCGGCCCGGGGCCTGTCGTTCTGGCCGTGGTTCGGGGCCTTCATGGTCCGCTACACGACGTGGCCGCAAATCGCGGTCATGGCGCTGAAGTTCAACGTGCTGCTGTGGCTGGGTGTCCCCCAGGCGCGCATCCTGGCCTTCTGGGTGCTGCCGTCGGTGCTGGCCACCGTGCAGCTGTTCTACTTCGGCACGTACCTGCCGCACCGGCGCCCGGAGACGGAAGGGATGGCGCCGCACCACGCGCGCTCCCTGCCGCGCAACCACCCGTGGGCCCTGCTGTCGTGCTTCTTCTTCGGCTACCACTGGGAGCACCATCAGTCCCCCGGCACGCCCTGGTGGCGGCTGTGGCGGGTGAAGGACGCCCGGCGGTAACCGGAAAAGGCGCTGGAGCGTTATAGAGGGAGTCATGCGCGACAAGCTCCCTCCCGAGCCCCCCGGCTCCGAAGTGACGCCCGAGAAGCTCTACGTGCGCCGCCGCGAGTTCCTCAAGAACGCGGGCCTGTTCGCGGGCACCGCCGCGGTGGTGGGCGGAGGGCTGTACCTGCTGGGCATGAAGCGCACCCGGCCCATGGACGGCTTCGTGCCGGACGCGGGCACGGTGGACCAGCCGGTGGCGCCCGCCCAGGGCCTCTTCAGCACGGACGAGCCCCGCACGCCCTACGAGGACGTCACCACCTACAACAACTTCTACGAGCTGGGCCTGGACAAGAACGACCCGGCCCGCCGTGCGCACCTGTTGAAGACGCGGCCGTGGACGGTCGTCATCGACGGGGAAGTGCACAAGCCGTGGACCGTGGACGTGGACCAGCTCATCTCCGCCTTCCCGCTGGAGGAGCGCGTCTACCGGATGCGCTGCGTGGAGGCCTGGTCCATGGTGATTCCGTGGCTGGGCCTACCCCTGGGCAAGCTGCTGGACCGCGTGCAGCCCACGTCCTTCGCGAAGTACGTGGCCTTCACCACGCTGGAGGACCCGGAGCAGCTGCCCGGCCAGAAGAGCCCGGTGCTGGACTGGCCCTACGTGGAGGGCCTGCGCCTGGATGAAGCCATGCACCCGCTGACGCTGCTGGCCACGGGCCTGTACGGCAAGCAGCTGCCCGCGCAGAACGGCGCCCCGCTGCGGCTGGTGGTGCCGTGGAAGTACGGCTTCAAGGGCATCAAATCCATTGTCCGCATCACGCTCACGCGCGAGCAGCCGCCCACGACGTGGAACATCGCCAACCGGCGCGAGTACGGCTTCTACGCCAACGTGAACCCGGCGGTGGACCACCCGCGCTGGAGCCAGGCCACGGAGCGCCGCATCGGTGAGACGTCGCGCCGGCCCACGCTGCCCTTCAACGGTTACGCGGACGCCGTGGCCGGCCTCTACCGCGGCATGGACCTGAAGCGGGACTTCTGAACCATGGCCTCCTCCAAGCTCCCCTGGCTGAATCCCGCCATCGCCGTCGGAGGGCTCTCTCCGCTGCTGCTCCTCGCGATGCAGGGGGCGCAGGGACAGCTGGGGGCCAACGGCATCGAGTTCGCCCTCAACCAGACGGGCCTCTTCGCGCTGGCGGTGCTGGTGGGCTCGCTGGCGTGCACGCCGGTGCGGCTGGTGACGGGCTGGACGTGGCCCGCGCGCATCCGCCGCACGCTGGGACTGTTGGCCTTCACCTACGCGGCGGCGCACTTCCTCACCTATGCCGTGTTGGATCAGGGCCTGGACGTGCGCGCCATGGCGAAGGACGTCTTCACGCGGCCCTTCATCACCGTGGGCTTCACCGCGCTGCTGCTGCTGGTGCCGCTGGCCGTCACCTCCACCAACAAGTGGGTGCGCAGGCTGGGCTTCCCCACGTGGCAGCGCCTGCACCGGCTGGCCTACGTGGCCGCGGTGCTGGGCGTGGTGCACTTCGTGTGGCGGGTGAAGAAGGACGTCACCGAGCCGGTGCTCTACGGGGCCGTCCTGGCGCTGCTCTTCGCGGTGCGGGTAGGGGAGGCGCTGCGCAAGCGGCGGGCGCTCGCGAGGGAGCGCCCGGCCTGAAGCAGGCTACTTCGCGGCGGCGCGGGGCAGCGGGAGGATGGTGTCCACCAGCGTCATCAGCTGCGCGCAGCTCACCGGCTTGCGCACGAAGGCGCTGATGCCGGCCTTCTGGCCCAGCGCGCGGACCTCCGCCACGTTCGGGTCGCCCGTCATCATCAGGATGGGGACCTTGGACAGCCTGGCGTTGCTGCTGGCGCGGATCTGCCCGGCGAAGTCCGCGCCGTTCATCCCGTCCATGTGGAAGTCGGTGAGGATGAGGTCCACCTGCTCCGCCTCGGCGACCTTGAGGCCCTCCTCGGCGGACTCCGCCTCGAGGAACTCGAAGCTGCGGGCCATCAGGTAGATCTTCAGCAGCGTCCGGATGGAGCGGCTGTCGTCCACCAGCAGTACTCGCTGCGGACCGGTCCCCCCGGTCGGACGGACCGTGGGCGTGCTCCCCGTGGGACGGGAGGGCGCGTTTTCGGGGACGGAGAGAGGACCGGCCTTCATCGGAATCAAAACCTCGGGGAGGAAACGCCTCCAGCGGCTTCGCCCATGGTCGCGGAAGGGCCCTGCGAAGTCAAAGCAACCCAAGGCCATACACCGCGATTTCGGGAGGGCGAAAACGACCTCAGCGGACCTCCAGCACGAAGGCCTGGGACTGCACGCCCGGCAGCCCCGCGGCCTCCGCGAGCGCCGGGTCCAGCTCGTTGGGCAGCCGCCACGTCTGACCCGTGGACTGCAGCAGGGTGACGCTGTAGCGACCCGGGGGCACGGCCGTGAGCGGCGTGGGCGCGGCGGGGTCGCGCGCGTCCAGCGCCTGGGCGCGGATGGCCACCACCAGCTGCGGAACGAAGACAGGCTGCGGGCGGGGCTTCCCCTGTTCATCGAGCAGCGCGGCGAGCAGCGGGTCGGGCACCAGCCCGGCCGCCAGCACCACCGCGTCCGGCTGGCCGTCGTGGTTGTGGTCCGTGTCGTCCGAGTAGCCCGTCACGCCCTCCGCCAGCTTGCGCACGATGACGCGCGGCCAGACGACGTCCGGCTTGCCGTCCGCGTTGGCGTCGTCCGGGACGCCGTCCTTGTTGGCGTCCCCCAACTGCACCCAGAAGCCCGGAGGACGCTGGTCCACCGGGCCGGTGAGGGCCTGCGGCGTGAGCGTCAGCGTCTTCAGGGGCGTGGACGCGGTGTTGAACTCGCGCGCGTCCGCGGTCTGGAACGCCGGCCGGTCGAAGGGCACGGTGGCCGAGTCCGCGAAGGACACGGAGATGCCGGTGAGCGGCTGGGGCCAGCCGTCCGCGTCCGTCGTCACCTCCAGGATGCGCGTGGCGCTGGTGGCGGGGTCCACCGCGCCGCCGCCCACGTCGCCCGCGTTGGGCTCGGAGGTGACGCCGTACCAGGGGTTGAAGTCCGACACGTGGCAGGGCTGCGGGGCGCTCCGGCAGGTGTCCGCATCGATGAAGCCGCGCAGCAGGTAGCGGCCCGGCTCCACGAGGCTCAGCGAGAACGGCGCGGTGAACGGGCCCGTGGAGCTGTCGCCCATGGACGCGCCGAACAGCTCCGCGGCGGTGACGACGGTGAAGGCCAGCGGCCGGCCGGAGCCCGCGGGCGGCGGCGGGTTGGCCGCGTCGTAGAGGAACACGATGGCGTTGCCGCGGGCGCGCGACTGGACCACCAGGTTGCCCTCGATGCGGGCCGAGCGCGTGTGCTGGCGGCCGTCCGCCGTGGGCACCACGTCCGGGGCATCACAGCCGCCTGACAGCAGCGACGCGAGCGTGAACGCGAGGAAGGGAAGGGCGCGCTTCATGGGGTCACCGTGAGGTTGGCGAACACGCGCCGCTCGATGCGGTTGCCGAAGGGGTGCTCCGCGTGGCCGCCGCCGAGCTGGCTGCCCTGCAGCGCCACGGAGACGAAGTCCTTCACCACGGTGTAGCCCACGCGGGCGTTGACGACGGTGTACGCGGGGAGGTTGTTGGCGATGAGGTCCACGCGCGTCGGGTCGGACGCGGAGGGCTCGCGCTCCACCCAGGTGGTGGAGGACGTGAACGCCGCTTCGATGCCGAACTCCAGGTCCGTGCGCGTGCGGTAGGTGACGCCGCCGAAGAGCCGGAATGCCGGCGTCTGGCTGCACGTGCCGCACTGGTTGTCGTCCGGCAGGTCGGAGCTGATGTGCTGGTACGCGGCGCTCGCCTTCACGCCCAGGCCGTCGATGGGGGACACGTTGATGCCCGCCTCGACGCCGCGCGCGGTGTAGATGGCGGCCTCGTTGGTGAACATGGAGCGGCCCAAGAGGTAGTTGCCGGTGCCGCTGTCGAAGGACTCGCCAGCGGGCAGGGACTGCACGGGCGACAGGGCAATGAGGTCCTTCACCGTGTTCTGGTAGAGGGCCACGTCCCAGTCCAGACCCAGGCGCGGGGACTCGCCGCGCCAGCCCAGCTCCAGCGCGTTGAGGCGCTCGGGGCGCAGCGTCCGGTTGCCGGTGGTCAGCAGGCTCACGCCGTTGACGCCCGGCACGGGCACGGGCAGCCGGGTGTAGCTCTCCAGGAACGTGGGCTCGCGGAAGGCGGTGGCCACGGACGCGCGGAAGGCGTGCCCTTCAATGGGCTGGAACACCGCGGACAGACGCGGCGACTGCGCGATGCCCGGGTTGCCCTTGTCGAGCAGCGGGTGGCGGTCCACGCGGTAGCTGACGATGAGGCGCAGGGGCTGCACGATGCGCCACTCGTCCTGGACGAAGGCCGCCGCGTGGAACTCCTCGCGCAGGCCGTCCAGGTAGGTGAAGGCCACGCGCTTCAGGCGGCCCTCCACGCCGATGTTCACCTGGTGCTCACCGGCCAGTTCGAAGCCGCGCGCGTACAGCGCTTCACCGTTGAAGACGTTGGACGCGACGCTGGTGCCCAGCGAGCGCTGGCCAATGGCCTCGTACTGGGGACCCGCGTCGCCGGACAGGTGGTTCCAGAACGCCTTGAGCTTCACCGCGCCCAGTTCCACGTCCGCCTTGGCGTACGCGCCCAGGCCGTCGATGTAGTAGTTGCGCAGCAGGCCCAGCGGATAGATCTCCGTCAGGTAGCGGTGCACGCCGCCGGAGACGCCAATCGCGCGGCCCTCCTGGAACGTGTAGACGGTGGACAGGTTGGCGCGAGCCCCGCGCTGCCCCAGGTCCGGATCCGCGGGACCCTGCAGGGCGAAGTCCGGACGGCCGGTCTCGTAGTCACGGCTCCACTTGTCCTCCTGCCGGTAGGCGGCGGACGCGCGGTAGCGCAGGCCCCCGTTCTGCCCGTGGCTGACGAAGGAGCCCTGCACGGTGTTGCCGCCGCCCGCCATGGCGCCGAAGCGCGCGCGCCGGCCGGTGCCGGGGGCCTGGGTGATGATGTTGATGACGCCCAGCATCGCGTTGGCGCCGTACAGCGCGCTGCCCGGACCGCGGATGACCTCGATGCGGTCGATCTCCTCCAGGCCGATGGGCAGCCCCGCCCACACCGTGAGGCCGAGGAAGTCCTGGTACTCCGTGCGGCCGTCCACCAGCACCAGCACCTTGTTGGCCAGGCGCTGGTTGAAGCCGCGCAGGCTGACGTTGGCGCTGCCCACGCCCATGGCCATCACGTCCGCGCCGGGCACGCGGCGCAGGAGCTCCGGCAGCGTGGTGGCACCCGACAGGCGGATGTCCTCCGCGGTGATGACGGTGGTGGCGTTGGGCGCTTCCAGCGAGGACTGGGCGCGGCGGCTGGCCGTCACGACGCGCTCTTCGTACGGCACCAGGCCCTGGTCGCCAGAGGTGTCGCCGGACTCGGCGCCGCCGCTGGAGCTGACGGTGGTGGGGCCGGGCGTGGCCGCGGGCTGCTGGGAGCCCTGGGGCTGCGCGGACATGGACTCCGCGCGGGCGACGGCCTTCTCCAGCCGCTCCATGAGCGAGGCCATCTGCTGCTGGGCCTGGATGCTCGTGGGGGGCGGCGGCGGCATGGGCAGGCCGGTGGTGGAGCCTGTCGTGCCGGTCTCGGTGCCGGGGGCGGGCGCCTCCGCCTGGGCCGCCTTCTGCGTGGCCTCCAGGCGCGTCACCTGGGCCTGCACGCTGACGGCGTCCGGCGGGTTGGAGGCGAGGTAGCGCTTGTAGGCGTCCAGCGCTTCGTCCAGCCGGCCCGCGTCCTGGTACGCCCGGGCGATGTTGTAGAGGACGCTGGGATGCGGCTTGATGGTGTAGGCCGCTTCCAGCTCGGCGATGCCTTCATCGAACTGCTTCTGCTCGATGAGGTTCATGCCGTTGCGGAAGTGGCGGCGCGCTTCGAGGCGCGCGTCCGCCAGGGCCTCGGTCGCGCAAAGACACAGCGCGAGGAGCGCCCCACGTCGGAAGGCTGTCGGGGGATTCACTGGTACGGATCGTCCTTGTACGAGGAGGCCGGAGTCTTGGGGGAAGACTTCGGTCCCGGTTGCTTCTTGATGCGCGGAAGCTTGATGGAGACGCTGACGGTGGAGCCCGGCTCGCCCGCGTACTTCTTGCTGACGGTCTGGTAGCCGTCCATGGCGAACGACACCTCCACGGACGCGAGGCCCGGGCCGTCAGGGGTGTGGTTGATGACCAGGGGCGTCGTGCCACGCACCTTGCCGTCGAGCATGATCTCCGCGCCCTGGGGCTCACTGTCCAGGTCGAAGCGCACGGGCAGGGGGGCGGCGGGCGGCGGCGTCACGGCGGCGGTCTCCGCGACGGCGGCGGGCTCGCGGGCGGGCGGCGGCTGCGCGACGGGCGCGCGCGCCACGGGGGCGGAGACGGCCGGCTCCATCGGGGGCTTCTGGGCCCCTTTCAGCACGAAGACGCCCGCCACGCCCAGGCCCACGAACAGGGACGCGCCGAACAGCGCGATGCCCAGGCCCTTCCTGGACTTCTTCTCCGCGAGGCCACCGGCCTCGTCCACGGAGATGTCCAGCGCCATGGTGTTGGGCGCGGGCGTGGGGCCGGAGCCCAGCGCCTGGTGGGGGCCGGTGTGGATGCCGCTGTGCGGACCGCTGTGGGGGCCGGAGCCCACCGCGTTGAGGCCGGTGCGCGTGGCGAAGACGCCGCTGACGCCGGACGCGGACGCGGCGGTGCGCATGCCCTGGAGCACCGCGTCCATGGACGCGTAGCGGTCCACGGGGCGCTTGGCCAGGCACTTCATCACCAGCGCCTCCACCTCCGCGGGCACGTTGTGGTCCGGCCACACGGTGTGGAAGGGAGGCGGCGGGTCGTTGATGTGCTTGACGATGACGTCGATGCTCTGCGCCGCCTGGAAGGGCGGCCGGCCCATCAGCGTCTGGTAGAGCACCACGCCCAGGCTGTACACGTCGCTGCGCGGATCCGCGATGTTGCGCGCCTGCTCCGGCGCCATGTACTGCGGCGAGCCCAGGATGACGCCCGCCTGCGTGAGGGTGGTGTCCTCCTTCATGGAGGCGTCGCCGGAGAAGGACTTCACCAGGCCGAAGTCCAGGACCTTCACCACGTCGTGATCCGCCTCCTGGTTGAGGATCATCACGTTGGCGGGCTTGAGGTCGCGGTGGATGAGACCGACCTTGTGCGCCTCGCGCAGCGAGCGGGCCACCTGCTGCCCGATGGCGAGCGCGCGCTCCCACGGCAGCGGCCCTTCCTGGGTGAGCAGCTGCGACAGCGTCAGCCCCTCCAGGTACTCCATGGCGATGTAGTAGATGCCGTCTTCCGTCTTGCCGTAGTCGATGACGGTGACGGTGTTCGGATGGCGCAGCTTCGCGGTGACGCTGGCCTCCAGGAAGAAGCGCTTCTGGAAGCCCGGGTCCTTGCCCTCACCGCTGTACTGCGGGTTGAGGACCTTGAGCGCCACCAGCCGGTCCAACGGGGCCTGCATCGCCTTGTAGACGCGGCCCATGCCTCCGGCGCCAAGCGTCTCCAGGATGCGGAAGCGCTCGTTGAGGATCCGCCCGAGCAGGGGATCCGGCACGTCGGCGGGCGCGCCCTGGCGGCGGGCGTCGCTTTCGATCATGTGTTCCCCCAAGGCGAAGAGAAGGACCGCATACGTCTTTTCGGACCCGGCGGAGCCTAGCACCGCCTTTGAAAACCGCCCAAGAGACGTGCCGCTATCATCGCCGCGCCCCGGCGCCGAGTTTCCGGCCCGCGCGGCGCGCTCGCACTCCCACACTTCCCGTGCGCACCGCGTCCCCGGTGGGGGTTGGAAAACGGGGAAATCAGCGTCCGTTGCCGCACAGTCCGGGGCCACTGGTGCGTCGCGTCATCCCCGGTGACGGGAGCCCGGGCGGGTTAGGGTTTCCCGCATGAATGCCCAGCTGTCCGCGCTGTTGTCGTCGGCGCCGCGTCATCCGCGGCGGGTGGTGTGCCTGACGGAGGAGACGACGGAGGTGCTCTACCGCATCGGGGCGGGGGACCTCGTGGTTGGCGTGTCGGGATTCACGGTGCGGCCTCCGGAGGCGCGCAAGAAGCCGCGGGTCAGCTCGTTCCTGGACGCGAACTTCGAGCGGATATTGGAGCTGAAGCCGGACCTGGTGCTGGGCTTCAGCGACCTGCAGGCGGACATCGGCCGGGAGCTGTGCAAGCGCGGGGTGCCCATCTACCTGTTCAACCAGCGCTCGCTCGCGGAAATCCTCCAGGCGGTGCGGCTCACCGGGGCGCTGGTGGGGCGCGCGGAGGGGGCGGAGGCGCTGGCGGTGGAGCTGGAGAAGAACCTGGAGCGGCACTCGGACGCGGCGCAGTCGCTGCCGAAGCGTCCGCGCATCTTCTTCGAGGAGTGGCACGAGCCGCTCATCTCCGGCATCCGCTGGTGCTCGGAGCTGGTGGAGGTGGTGGGTGGGGTGGACGTGTGCCAGGAGTCGCGCGCGTCGCAGGGGGCGAAGGGCCGCATCTTCGACCCGGAGGAGGTGGCCCGGCGCGACCCGGAGGGCGTCATCGCCAGCTGGTGTGGACGCAAGGCGAAGCGGGAGAAGATTGCCTCCCGGCCGGGTTGGTCCGGCGTGCGGGCGGTGGTGGACGACCAGCTCTACGAAGTGAGGAGTTCCTACATCCTCCAGCCGGGGCCGGCGGCGCTGTCGGACGGGGTGGATCAGCTGGCGCGCATCGTGGCGGCCATCGCGAAGGGGGAGAAGCTGCCCATGGCCCGGCCGGGAGACCTGCGCACCGCGCTGGAGTGAGGGGAGGCTGGCGGCAGGCGTGGCGCATGACAGGATGCGCGCGTGCCGCTCTCACTGCCCGTCCTGCTGGTCACCGTGCTCGCCGCGACGGGCACGCCGTCAGGGCAGGCGTCGCCCGAGCAGGGCGCTTCGGCGCAGCCCTCCGACGCGCCCCGGCCGCCCGAGCCTGAAGGCGCCGGCAAGCCCCAGGACGTCGTGCCTTCAGACGCGCCGGTGCGCTCACCGGACGTCGAGCCGTCGGGCGTGTCGAACACGGAGGTCGCCGCGCCGCCGCGCGCGGAGCAGGTCCCGGTGGGGCCGGAGGGCACGCAGGCGCCCGTGGCCACCACGGACGCGGAGCGCACGAAGAACTACGAGGAGGCGCTCATCGCCTGGGGCCTGGGCGAGGTCGAGCGCCAGGTGGAGCCCGAGCCCCAGGGCAAGGTGCTGGAGGAGGTGCTCGTCACCGCCGAGGAAGTCGTCGCGCCGATGGATCCCTATCCATCGCTGCTCAACATCTTCCACGTCCGCACCCGCGATGAGGTCGTCCGTCAGGAGGTGCTGATTGCTCCGGGACAGCCGTACTCGGAGGCGCTCGTCGCGGAGTCGGTGCGCAACCTGCGCAAGCTGGGGCTGTTCTCCGTCGTGCGCGCGGTGCCGGTGAAGGGCAGTGCTCCCGATAAAGTCGCGCTGCTGCTGGTGACCAAGGACCTGTGGTCGCTGCGGCTCAACAACGAGTTCTCCGCCGTGGGCTCGCTGCTGCTCTACCTGCGCCTTCAGGGCACGGAGCAGAACTTCCTGGGGCGCGGCAAGAAGGTGGCGCTGGACTTCATCATGCGCCTGGACACGTTCAGCTTCGGCCAGAGCTACACGGACCGGCGTGTGCTCGGCAGCCGCTGGTCGCTGACGGAGTCCGCCGCGGTGCTCATCAACCGCGACACGGGCAAGGCGGAGGGTTCTCGCGGGAGCCTGGTCGTCAGCCGGCCGCTGTACTCGCTGTCCACGCCGTGGAGCCTGAGCACGTCCGTGGCGTGGAACATGGAGACCGCGCGGCAGTACCGGGGCGCGGACATCTGGCAGCTCCCGTTCCCGGACGGCGAGCCCGTGCCGTACATCTACAACACGCGCGAGGTGGCCGCGGGCGCCACGTACACGCGCTCCTACGGCCAGCGCTACAAGTGGAACGTGGGCATGGGCGCGGGGGCCTACCACTACGCCTACGCCGCCCCGGTGGCGTCGCAGCTCACCGACGCGCAGACGGACTGGTTCCGCCGCAACTACCTGCCGCGCGCGGAGGACGCGGGGTACGCGAACTTCTCCTTGAGCGCCTTCGAGGCCCGCTACGACGTGCTTCGCAACGTGGACTCATACACGTTGTCGGAGGACTTCCAACTGGGGCACTCCGTGCTGGCCACGCTGCGCTACGCGCCGCCGGTGTTCCCGTCCGCCGCGCACTTCGCGGAAGGGGGCCTGTCCCTGCGCTACCGCGTGCACTGGGGTGACGCGCTCACCACCGCGTCCGCGGCCGCGTCCATCCGCCAGCAGTTCAGCGCGCAGACGCCCGGTGCGAAGGAGGGTTGGACGAACCGCCGCTGGGCCGCGGAGCTGGTGCAGGTGTCGCCGCGCGTGCTCGGGGGGCGCTTCGTGGCGCGTGGCCTGCTGGACGTGAACATCGACGACCTGTCCGAGCGCGTGAGCCTCTTGGGCGGCAGCAACGGCCTGCGCGGCGCGGCGGTGGACGCGTACTCCGGCAAGCGGCTCTTGCTGGTGAACCTGGAGTACCGCACCGCGCCGCTCGTCGTGCGCACGGTGCACGTGGGCGGCGTGTTCTTCCTCGACTCGGGCAGCGCGTTCAACGAGCGCCCGGAGATGGTGACCACCGTGGGCGTGGGCCTGCGGGTGCTGTTCCCCCAGTTCAACGTGTTCCCGTTCCGCATCGACTTCGGCTACGTGCTCAACGGCGACCGTCCGCCCGTGGGCAGCCGCCTGTCGCTCAGCAGCGGGCAGGTGACGGACTACCGGCCCACGTTCCTCGACTCGCCCTGAACTCTCAGGGCGGTTCGACGCGCAGCAGCTCGCGGAAGAGGACCTCCGCCACGTCGCGGAACAGCTCCCCGGACGCGAGCAGCCCGCCGCAGTGATGCGGCTCCCGCGCGAGCGTCAGCGCCACCGCCTTGCCCAGCACCGCGTCCCAGAAGGGCTCCGAGTCGGGGGGCAGGAGGAACTCGCGGATGACGGCCTTCGGCCACGGCAGCACGGTGGTGGGGTCCGCGTCGCTCAGGCTGGTGAAGCAGTCCAGGTCCACGTCCAGCAGCACGGCGGACGCGGCCTCCAGCACGTCGCGCACCGCGTCCGTGGGGCCGGGGTGCAGGTACGCCTCCGCCGCGCGGTCCACGGTCGTCGCCGTCACGATGCGGTGCGTGCGGCCGCGCGTGTCCACGTAGGCGTCTCCGGCGAAGGAGCCCCGGGGCCGGGTGCGCGCGATGATGAGCGCGTCGCCCACGAGGTTCGCCTCCATCGCCGCGAGGATGTGGTCGTAGTTGCGCACGTCCAGCCTCCAGCGCGCGTGTTCATCCAGCGCGCGCAGGCCGGCGGAGCGGTCCGGCATGTCGGCGGGGTGCTCGGGCACGACGATGTCCAGGTGCCGGTCCAGCGTGACGAGCAGGGCAGGGGGTCCGCGTCGCCCAGGGCGCACGCCCACGCGGGCAGCGCGAGCCGATGCGGGTCGAACACATAGGCGTCCGTCGGCCCCCGGCCTCCACCCAGGCCCAGCCGCACCACGCCCGCGAGGCGCAGGTGGCGCAGGGCGTCGTCATTTTTCGAATTCATGCGGGACGAAATCCCCTCCAGGCTCCGGCGTTCAACGGATGTCCATCCTGCCGCGAAAGGAGCCCCGTTCCGCGGGGTTCAATCACGCATGCGTCCATTCGTCACCGTCGCGCTGCTCCTCCTGGGGATGCCCGTCCTGGCCCAGGAGCGTTCGTCCTTCCTGCGCCAGTACGCGGAGACCGGGCGGTTCATGAACGGCAGGCCCGTCAATGCGCGCATCACCCCGGACGAAAAGTCCGTCCTCTTCCTGCGCACGTCCCCCACGTCCAACGTGCGGATGCTGTACGCGTTCGACGTGGCCAGCGGGCAGGTGCGTGAGCTGCTCACGCCGGAGGCCCTGCTCAAGGGCGCGGAGGAGACGCTCTCCCCCGAGGAGAAGGCCCGCCGCGAGCGCATGCGCGTCAGTGCCCGGGGCTTCACCTCCTACAGCCTCTCCGAGGATGGCACGCGCCTCCTGGTGCCCCTCTCCGGCCGCCTCTACGTGGTGGACCGCGCGACGGGGAAGTCCACGGAGCTGAAGACGGGCCCGGGCGTCATCGACCCGCGCCTGTCGCCGGACGGCAAGCAGGTGGCGTACGTGCGTGAGCACGACGTGTACCGGGTGGACCTGGCGGCCAACCAGGAGAAGCGCGTCACGCAGGGCGGCACCGCGCAGAAGACGCACGGCCTGGCGGAGTTCGTGGCGCAGGAGGAGATGGGCCGCTTCTCCGGCTACTGGTGGAGCCCGGACGCGAAGTTCATCGCCTACGCGGAGTCCGACACGGCCGACGTGGAGCAGCTCACCGTCGTGGACGTGATGCACCCGGAGCAGCCAGGTGCAACCTTCCCCTATCCGCGCGCGGGCAAGGCGAACGCGAAGGTGCGCCTGGGCGTCACGCCCGTCACCGGCGGCAAGACGGTGTGGGCGCAGTGGGACGCGCGGAAGTACCCGTACCTGGCCACCGTGAAGTGGGACAAGGGCGGGCCGCTCACCCTCGTGGTGCAGAACCGCCTCCAGACGGAGGAGCAGGTGCTGGCGGTGGACCCCGCCACGGGCAAGACGCGCGTGCTTCACACGGAGAAGGACGCGGCGTGGATCAACCTGCACCAGGAGTTCCCGCTGTGGCTGGAGGATGGCTCCGGCTTCCTCTGGTACACCGACCGCAACGGCGCTTCGGAAGTGGAGCTGCGCAAGGCCAACGGTGAGCTGGACCGCTCCGTGGTGAAGCCGGGCGCCGGTTTCCGGAGCATCGCCCACTACGTGCAGGTGGACCGGACGCTCTTCTTCTCCGGCGACCCGAACCCCACGGAGAGCCACCTGTGGAGCGTGAAGCTCGGTGAGGCGCCGAAGCGGGTGGCCACGGGCACGCGCGGTCCCGCCGTGGAGTCCGGGCTCATCTCCAGGAACGGAGGCCTCATCGTCCTCACCAGGCAGAGTCCCAAGACCCTGCCGCGCACGCTGGTGCTCAAGGGCGACGGCATGCTGCTGGGCGAGCTGCCCTCCATCGCCCAGGAGCCCCCCTTCACGCCGGACTTCGAGGTGCGCCAGGTGGGCTCGAAGAAGTTCTGGACCTCGCTGGTGAAGCCCCGGGACTTCAAGCCCGGCAAGAAGCTGCCCGTCATCGTGGACATCTACGGAGGCCCCATCGTCACCACGGTGCACCAGTCCATGGCCCTGCATCTGCTCGACCAGTGGATGGCGGATCAGGGCTTCCTGGTGGTGCGGGTGGACGGGCGCGGCACGCCGCTGCGCACCTCGGAATGGAACCGCGCGGTGAAGCACGACTTCGCCACCGTCACCCTGGATGATCAGATTGAGGCCGTGCAGGCGCTGGCGAAGGAGGTGCCGGAGATGGACCTCGGCCGCGTGGGCATCTTCGGCTGGAGCTTCGGCGGCTACATGGCGGCGCTGGCCGTGATGAAGCGCCCGGACTTCTTCAAGGCCGGCGTCGCGGGCGCGCCGGTGACGGACTGGCGCGACTACGACACGCACGCGACGGAGCGTTACCTGGGCCTGCCCGAGGAGACGCCCCAGGCCTACGAGGTCAGCAGCCTGCTCACGTACGCGAAGAAGGAAGGACCCATCGGCGCGCTGCTGGTGGTTCACGGCACCGCGGACGACAACGTGTACTTCTTCCACGCCCTGAAGCTGTCGGACGCGCTCTTCCGCGCGGGCAAGCCGCACCAGCTCCTGCCCCTGTCCGGCCTCACGCACATGGTGGCGGACCCGCTCGTCACGGAGCGTCAGTACGAGCGCGTCATCACCCACTTCCAGCAGAACCTGAAGTAGCGGAAGGCCCCACCCGGCTTCGTCCGGTTCCGGTGGGAATCCTCTCCAGGGCTGGACGTTGGGAGGGCCGCGCGGCGGCCGGAGTGTAGGCTTGCCCGCACCTTCCCGCGAAAGGAGCCCCGCCCCGCGCGGGGATTCAGCTACGCATGCGTCAGGTCCTTACCGCCGCCGCGCTCCTCCTCATGAGCAGCGCACCCTCCATCGCCCAGGAGCGCAAACCCTCCGCCATGGCCCCTTCGCAAAAGCAGCCGGACACCTTCCTGCGTCAGTACGCCGAGACGCGCCGCTTCCAGAGCGGCCGCCCGGTGGGCACGCGCATCACCCCGGACGAGAAGTCCGTCCTCTTCCTGCGCACGTCCCCCACGTCCAACGTGCAGATGCTCTACGCGTTCGACGTGGCCGGCGGCCAGGCGCGTGAGCTGCTCACGCCGGAGGCCCTGCTCAAGGGCACCGAGGAGACGCTGTCCCCCGAGGAGAAGGCCCGCCGTGAGCGCATGCGCGTGAGCGCCCGGGGCTTCACGTCCTACAGCCTCTCCGAGGATGGCACCCAACTGCTGGTGCCCCTCTCCGGCCGGCTCTACGTCGTGGACCGGACGACAGGGAAGTCCACGGAGCTGAAGACGGGCCCGGGCGTCATCGACCCGCGCCTGTCGCCGGACGGCAAGCAGGTGGCGTACGTCCGTGAGCACGACGTGTACCGGGTGGACCTGGCGGCCAACCAGGAGAAGCGCGTCACGCAGGGCGGCACCGCGCAGAAGACGCACGGCCTGGCGGAGTTCGTGGCGCAGGAGGAGATGAGCCGCTTCTCCGGTTACTGGTGGAGCCCGGACTCGAAGTCCATCGCCTACACGGAGTCCGACACGTCCGACGTGGAGAAGCTCACCATCGTGGACGTGATGCACCCGGAGAAGGGCGGGGAGATCTTCCCGTACCCCCGTCCCGGCAAGGCCAACGCCAAGGTGCGCCTGGGCGTCACGCCCGTCACTGGCGGCAAGACGGTGTGGGCGCAGTGGGACGCGCAGAAGTACCCGTACCTGGCCACCGTGAAGTGGGACAAGGGCGGGCCGCTCACCCTCGTGGTGCAGAACCGCCTCCAGACGGAGGAGCAGGTGCTGGCGGTGGACCCCGCCACGGGCAAGACGCGCGTGCTCCTCACGGAGAAGGACAACGCCTGGGTGGAGCTGGCCCAGGACTACCCGCTGTGGCTGGAGGATGGCTCCGGCTTCCTCTGGTACACCGAGCGCAACGGCGGCCCGGAGGTGGAGCTGCGCAAGGCGACGGGTGAGCTGGACCGCTCCGTGGTGAAGCCGGACGCGGGCTACCGCAACCTGTCGCGCTTCGTGCAGGCGGACAAGACGCTCTTCTTCACCGGCGACCCGAACCCCACGCAGAGCCACCTGTGGCGCGTGAAGGTCGGTGAGGCGCCGAAGCAGGTGGCCACGGGCACCAGCGGCCCGGCGGTGGAGAACGGGCTCGTGTCCAAGAACGGCGGCCTCATCGTCCTCACCAGGCAGGGCCCCAAGAGCATGCCGCGCACGCTGGTGCTCAAGGGCGACGGCACGAAGCTGGGCGAGCTGCCGGAAGTCGCGCAGGAGCCGTCCTTCACGCCGAACTTCGAGATCCGCCAGGTGGGCCCGAAGAAGTTCTGGACCTCGCTGGTGAAGCCGCGCGACTTCAAGCCCGGCCAGAAGCTGCCCGTCATCGTGGAGGTCTACGCGGGCCCCACCGTGACCGTGGTGCACCAGTCCATGGCCGCGCACCTGCTCAGCCAGTGGTTCGCGGACCACGGCTTCCTGGTGGTGAAGGTGGACGGCCGCGGCACGCCGCTGCGCACCTCGGAATGGAACCGCGCGGTGAAGAACGACTTCGCCACCATCACCCTGGATGACCAGATTGAAGCGGTGCAGGCCCTGGCCAAGGAAGTGCCGGAGATGGACCTCTCCCGCGTGGGCATCACCGGCTGGAGCTTCGGTGGCTACATGGCGGCGCTGGCCGCGCTGAAGCGCCCGGACTTCTTCAAGGCCGCGGTGTCCGGCGCCCCGGTGGTGGACTGGCGCGACTACGACACGCACTACACCGAGCGCTACCTGGGCCTGCCCGAGGAGACGCCCCAGGCCTACGAGGTCAGCAGCCTGCTGACGTACGCGAAGAAGGACAGCCCCATTGGGGCGCTGCTGCTCATCCACGGCACCGCGGATGACAACGTGTACTTCTTCCACACGCTGAAGCTGTCGGACGCGCTCTTCCGCGCGGGCAAGCCGCACCAGCTCTTGCCCCTGTCCGGCCTCACGCACATGGTGCCGGACCCGCTCATCACCGAGCGCCAGTACGAGCGCGTCATCGCCCACTTCGAGCAGAACCTGAAGAAGTAGGCCGCGAGCAGAGAGAGACGCTGGAAAGGCAGAGGCCCGGCTCCCTTTCGGGGACCGGGCCTCTGTTGCTTCAACCAGTCCGTGAGGAATGGCTGAGACGCGTCACTTCACGCCGCGCGGACGTTCTGCGCCTGCAGGCCCTTCGGGCCCTTGGTGACTTCGAACTCCACCTTCTGGCCCTCGGCCAGCGTGCGGAACCCATCCATGTTGATGGCGGTGTGGTGGCAGAACACGTCCTCGCCGCCGCCGTCCTGGGTGATGAAGCCGAAGCCCTTCGCGTCGTTGAACCACTTCACGGTACCAGTTGCCATTGCGCTTCCTTGCGTTTGCAGGGCAGCCGTGGGGAAGGCCACCCGTTCTGCCCGACGACCGGGGAGACAGAGCTATTTGTAGTGAAAGGGCCGACTGGAAGTCCAGCCGGCCCTCCGGGATTGCCCGACTTGAGCCCCCAACACTTCATGTGCGGGGGGGTAAGTCAGATGTCGAGCAGCAGACGCTCGGGGTCCTCGATGCACTCCTTCACGCGCACCAGGAACTGCACCGCCTCCCGGCCGTCCACCAGGCGGTGGTCGTACGTCAGGGCGATGTACATGATGGGCCGGATGACCACCTGGCCGTCGCGGGCCACGGGGCGCTCCACGATGTTGTGCATGCCCAGGATGCCCGTCTGCGGCGGGTTCAGGATGGGCGTGGACAGCATGGAGCCGAAGATGCCGCCGTTGGTGATGGTGAACGTGCCGCCCGTGAGGTCGGCCATCGTCAGCTTGTCGTTGCGCGCCCGGCCGCCGTAGTCACCGACCGTCTTCTCCAGGTCCGCGAGCGACAGCTTGTCCGCGTCACGCACCACCGGCACCACCAGGCCACGGCTGCCGCTCACGGCCACGCCGATGTCGTAGTAGTGCTTGAAGATGACGTCCTCGCCGTCGATCTCCGCGTTGATCTGCGGGAACGCCTTGAGGACCTCCACGGACGCACGGATGAAGAAGCTCATGAACCCGAGCTTCACGCCGTGCTTCGCCTGGAACTTGTCGTTGTACTTCTTGCGGAGCGCCATCACCTCGCCCATGTCCACCTCGTTGAAGGTGGTGAGCATGGCGGCGGTGGACTGCGCCTGGATGAGGCGCTCGGCCACGCGCTTGCGCAGCGGCGTCATGCGCACGCGCTCCTCGCGCGCGGCGTTGGGGCGGGGGCCGGACGGCGCGGCCGGGGCCGGGGGCGCGGACGGGCGGTTCAACTGACCCTGCACGTCCTCCTTCATGATGCGGCCACCGGTGCCGGAGCCCTTCAGCTGGCCCACGTCCACCCGGTTCTCCTCCGCCATCTTCCTGGCGGTGGGGGTGATGCGCGTGTCGCTGCCGGCCTGGGCCGGAGCGGCGGGCGTGGACACGGGAGCGGCGGCCTGGGCGGGCGCGGGCGTGGCGGCGGCCACGGCGGGAGAGGTGGCGGCGCCGGCACCGGCCTCGATGGTGCCCAGCACGTCGCCCACGCGGACCTTGTCGCCCTCCTTGAAGGCGATGGACGCGATGCTGCCCGCGGCGGGGGCCGGCACGTCGATGGTGACCTTGTCGGTCTCCAGCACGACGAGCGGCTCATCCGCGGCGACAGACTCACCCTGCTTCTTGTTCCACTTGCCGACGACGGCTTCGGTGATGGATTCGCCGAGCGGCGGGACTTTCAGTTCAACGGCCATTCTGGGGTCCTCGGAGGATGGCTTCTTCGATGATGAGCTGCTGCTCGTAGTCGTGCGTCTTCGTGAAACCGGTGGCGGGGCTGGCGGCCTCTGCACGCCCGATGTAGCCCAGCTTCACCGTCTGCTGCTGCGAACGGCCGGAGAGGAGGTCGTGCAGGCGGGGGAACATGAAGTGCCAGCCGCCCGCGTTGCGCGGCTCCTCCTGCACCCAGTACAGCTCCTGGAGCGCCGGCAGCTTCGCCACCAGGTTGGACAGCTCGTCCTGCGGGAACGGGTAGAGCTGCTCCACCCGCACGATGGCGATGGAGTCGTCCTTGCGCTCGTCCCGGGCCTTGGCCAGGTCGTAGTAGACCTTGCCGCTGCACAAGAGCAGCCGCTTCACCTTCGCGGCGTCCGCCTTCGCGTCCGGAATCACTTCCTGGAACGCGCCCGTGGCCAGGTCGTCCATGCGGCTGGTCGCCTCCGGGCGGCGCAGCAGGCTCTTGGGCGACATGATGACCAGCGGCTTGCGCACGGGGCGCAGCACCTGGCGGCGCAGCAGGTGGAAGATCTGCGCGGGCGTGGTGGGGTAGCAGACCTGGAGGTTGTCCTCGGCGCACAGGTCCAGGAAGCGCTCCAGACGCGCGCTGGAGTGCTCCGGGCCCTGGCCTTCGTAGCCGTGCGGCAGGAGCAGCGTGATGCCGGAGAGCCGGCGCCACTTGCTCTCCGCCGCGGCGATGAACTGGTCGATGATGATCTGCGCGCCGTTGGCGAAGTCACCGAACTGGGCCTCCCACAGGGTGAGGCCGTCCGGCACGTCCAGGCTGTAGCCGTAGTCGAAGCCCAGCACGCCCATCTCCGACAGCGGGCTGTTCCAGACGTTGAAGGTCGCCTTGCCGGAGGCGAACTGGCGCAGCGGCGTGTACTCCTGGCCCGTCTGCGTGTCGTGCAGCACCGCGTGGCGGTGGCTGAAGGTGCCGCGCTCGCTGTCCTGGCCGGACAGGCGGATGCCGTAGCCCTCCGACAGGAGCGTCGCGTACGCCAGCGACTCGCCCTCGCTCCACTGGAGCTCCTCGCTCTCCAGCATGCCCTGGCGCTTCTTGAGCACCGTGCGCTCCACGTCGCGGTGGACGTTGAAGCCCTCCGGCGCCGTGGCCAGCTTCTGGAGCGCGTCACGCAGGGTGGGCTTGGCCACCGCCGTGGACACCTGGGGCGCGTTCTTCAAGAGGCCGCCCTTGTAGGGCTTCCACAGGCCCTCCAGCGCGTTGGGCTCCTTGAACTGGCTCTCCTGGCGGGCGCGGGTGAGCGCCGCGTCGAAGTCCTGGAAGCAGCGCTGCTTGATGGCGTCCGAGTCCTCCGCGCTGATGCGGCCCCCTTCCGCCAGCGCCTTCGCGTACAGCGCGCGCACGGGCGGGTGCTTGCGGATGAGGTCGTACATCGCCGGCTGGGTGAAGGACGGGTCGTCGCCCTCGTTGTGGCCGTAGCGGCGGTAGCAGATGAGGTCGATGACCACGTCGCTCTTGAACGTCTGGCGGTACTCCGCCGCCAGGCGCGCCGCGTGGACGCACGCCTCCGGATCATCCCCGTTCACGTGGAACACCGGGATGTCCAGCATCTGCGCGATGGCGGTGGAGTAGATGCTGGTGCGCGAGTCCGACGGGTCGGTGGTGAAGCCCACCTGGTTGTTGATGACGATGTGGACCGTGCCACCCGTGGTGTAGCCCTTGAGGCCGGAGAAGTTCAGCGTCTCCGACGTGATGCCCTGGCCGATGAAGGCCGCGTCGCCGTGGATGAGCAGCGGCATCACCTGCGTGCGCTCGGTGTCCCCGCCGCGGTCCTGCTTGGCGCGCACGCGGCCCTCCACCACGGGGTCCACGCACTCCAGGTGGCTGGGGTTGAAGGCCAGCGACAGGTGCACGTTCTTGCCGGAGCGCGTGGCGTGGTCCGACGAGAAACCCATGTGGTACTTCACGTCGCCGCGGCCCAGGTACGCCTTGGGGTCCTTGGGGCCGTCGAACTCGCTGAAGATCTGATCCGGCTTCTTGCCCAGGATGTTGGTCAGCACGTTGAGGCGGCCGCGGTGGGCCATGCCGATGACCAGCTCCTTCAGGCCCATGCCGCTGCCCACTTCCAGCAGCGCGTCCAGCATGGGGATGAGGGCCTCGCCGCCATCCAGGCTGAAGCGCTTGGCGCCCACGTACTTCGTGTGCAGGAAGTTCTCGAAGCCCTCCGCGTACGACAGCTTCGTGAGGATGTGCCGCTGCTCCTCCACGGAGAACTGCGTGCGGTTGTCGCTGTGCTCCATGCGCTTCATGAGCCAGCGGCGGCGCTCGCTGTCGAGCATCTGCATGAACTCGACGCCGATGCTGTCCGTGTACGTGCGGCGCAGGCGCGTGACGAGCTCCGACAGGCGCACGCGCTGCTGCGGGAAGACGCCGTTGCACTCCACCGCCTGCTCCAGCTCCTTGGGGGCGAAGTGGTTCTCATCCATCAGCGCCACGTCCGCCACGTGGCCCAGCTGCGGGCGCGGGCGCTTCAGCGGATCCAGCGTCGCGCGCAGGTGGCCGCGCAGACGGAAGGCGGTGATGGCCTGATCCACCTTCGACTGCAGCCCGATGTCCTGCGCGGGAGCGGCCGGGGCCTGCGGCGCGGCGGCGGCCTGCACGGCGGCGCCGTTCGCCTTGCCCTTGCCCTTGCCCTCCGGTGCGGCGGGTGTCGGAGCCTCCAGAAGCTTCGTGTTGAAGATGGGGCGGCCCGTGCCGTCGTTGCGCTCGAACACCTCGCGCCAGCTCGCGTCCACGCTGCCCGGATCCTCGAGGAAGCGCGCGTAGAGCCCCTCGATGAAGTCGATGTTTCCACCCGAGAGGAAACTGTCCTGGAAATTCGCCATGGCGGGGGTCTTTTACTGGATGGGGGACGTGTTGGGGGGTTTTCGCCTCAGGTTTGTTGAACCGCGTCATGCATGGCTGCCCGGCCTCGCTTTGGGGAGCAGATGGAGTCATGCCCCGCGTGAGCCCAGCTTCACCGAGCACCGGATTCCCCCGGTTGGGAGGGGCTCAAAGGAGGCGCCAGGGCCCCCGGCATGCTGAACGGACGTACATCCGAGGCAAACGGGACACGGGGTCCGGGGCCCCCCACGGCGGTTTGAGGAGTGGTAAGCACACGCCCCCTCTTTCCACTCACTTCTTTTCCGAGAACGTACCGACATGCTCCTTCAGGGCAAGAAGCTGCTCATCACCGGCGTGCTCACCCCGCAGTCCCTGGCCTTTGGCGTCGCGGAGCACGCGATCGCGCAGGGGGCGGAGGTCATCCTCACCGGCTTTGGCCGGGCCAAGTCCCTCACCGAGCGCAGCGCGAAGCGGCTCAAGCCCGGCACGGAGGTGCTGGAGCTGGACGTGACGAACCCGGCGCACTTTCCGGCGCTGACGGAGGCGCTGCGGCAGAAATGGGGCCGCGTGGACGGCGTGCTGCACGCCATCGCGTTCGCGCCCGAGGACGCGCTGGGCGGCAACTTCCTCAACACGCCGTGGGAGAGCGCGCAGACCGCGTTCCGCATCTCCACCTTCTCCGTGAAGGAGCTGGCGGTGGCGTGCGCGCCGCTGATGACCCAGGGCGGCTCCATCGTGGCGCTGGACTTCGACAACCGGCAGGCGTGGCCCATCTATGACTGGATGGGCGTGTGCAAGGCGGCCATGGAGGCCACCGTGCGCTACCTGGCGCGCGACCTGGGGCCCAAGGGCATCCGCGTGAACGCGCTCGCCGCGGGGCCGCTCGCCACCGTGGCGGCCAAGGGCATCCCGGGCTTCAAGGCGCTGGCGCAGTACTGGGGCAAGCAGGCGCCGCTGGGCTGGAGCGACAAGGACAGCCACGACCACGTGGCGAAGACGGCCTGTGCACTTCTGTCCGATTGGCTGTCCTCCACCACCGGCGAGATGATTCACGTCGACGGTGGCTATCACGCGGTGGGCGCACCGCCGGTGGAGACGGTGGAAACACCGGCAGAAGGGGTCCCCGCCAACCCCACGCCCAAGGAAGGCTGAATCCATCCAACCTTCCTGGAAAGTCCAGACATCCGCCTGCCAGGCATCCCGGCGGACGGGAGCCCCCCGCTTCCGCCCGTTGGAGCGCTCACGGTAGGATCACCCATGCAGCACAGGCACATCCCGCACTCCGCGGCGCCTGCGCGAGGAGCCGTGGCACAGTGAGCACCAACGTCTTGCTGGTGGACGACAGCCCGACCGTCCGCAACATCCTCAAGATCTACCTGATGAACCTCAAGGTCAGCATCGTTGAGGCGGAGGACGCGCAGCGCGCGCTGCAGTTGTTGCGGCTGGTGCCGGTGAGCGTGGTGATCGCCGACATCAACATGCCGAACATGGATGGCATCACCTTCGTGAAGGAGGTTCGCGCCAGCGCGCAAGCGCAGGTGCAGAAGGTGCCGGTCATCCTGCTGACGGCGGAGAAGGGAGAGGACCTGCGCCAGCGCGGCTCGGCGGCGGGGGCCAACGCCTTCATCCAGAAACCCGTGTCCCACGACGAGCTGACCAAGACGGTGCGTCAGTTCCTGGGCGGGGGCTGAGGACCGTGAGTCTGCCGACGCTGCTGCTGGTGGATGACAGCGACGCCATCCTGGCGCTCGAGCGGGCCATCCTCTCCGGGCACTACACCATCCACACGGCCAGCAACGGCCGTGAGGCGCTGGACAAGGTGGGGCGGCTGCACCCGGCGGCGGTGCTGCTGGACCTGTCCATGCCGGAGATGGACGGGGATGAGGTGCTCCAGCGGATGAAGGCGGACGCGGGCACGGCGGACATCCCGGTCATCATCATCTCCTCGGAGAAGCAGCGCGCGGAGGCGTGCCTGGCCTTCGGCGCGGAGGCGTTCCTGGCCAAGCCCTTCCGCGCGGACGAGCTGCTCTTGCGCGTGGGCGAGGCGCTGGAGAACGCGCGCCGGCGCTCGCGCAGCGGGGCCATGCTCGTGCTGCGGCTCAACGTGGGCGAGCGCGAGTTCGCCGTGCCGCTGGACTCCGTGAAGGAGGTCCTCCTGCAGCCGCTGACGCGGCCTCTGCCCACGGGGCCGTCGTACCTGCGCGAGTACGTGGAGCTGCGCGGCAGTGCGGTGTGCGTGCTGGACGTGGCGCTGCGGCTGGGCGTGAAGCACAAGGTGCCCATCGCGGAGCGGATGCTGGTGGTGATTGAAGTGGAGGGCGTGTCGCTGGCGCTCACCGTGGACACGGTGAAGGACCCGGAGGAGTTCCAGGCGAGCGACATCGACCGGCGCGAGAAGGTGGGCGGCGCCGAGCACGGGCTGTTGCAGGAAGGGCTCGTGGGCATGCTGCGCACGGGCGGCCGCGCGCTGCCCATCCTGGATCCGAAGGTGTTCATCGCGCGGGGACTCTTGCGTGACCTGCCCGCGCTGCTCGCGCCGGTGGAGGAAGAGCGGAGCGCATGAGTGCGGGGCTCGACCCGAGGCTTCTGGCCCGTGCCCGGGAAGTGGTGGCGGACACCACCGGCTTCCGGGACGACGCCATCGCCCAGGAGGCGGTGGAGCGCGTGCTGCGGGCGGAGCTGGCCCGGGGGCGCGTGCCCACGGAGGTCCTGAGCGAGCTGCAGCAGCTGGGCTCGCCCCTGGCCTACACGCTGGTGCGCGCGGTCCTGGTGGGGGAGACGTACTTCTTCCGGCAGCCGGAGCACTTCCGCTACATCGCGCACGAGGGCATCCCGACGGCGCTGCGCCAGGGCGCCATGCACCTGCGCGGCTGGAGCGCCGGGTGCGCCACCGGCGAGGAGGCCTACTCGCTGGCCGCGTGCCTGCTGGCGTGCGCGCCCCCGGGGATGCCGGTGGAGGTGGTGGGCACGGACCTGCACGAGGCCAGCCTGGAGGCCGCGCGGCGCGGCACCTACGGCGCGTGGTCCCGCCGTGAGTCCGCCCCCGCGCTGCACCCCGTCTACGAGCTGCTCAACGGGCGGCAGGTGTCCATCCTCCCGGAGGTGCGCAAGGTGACGCGCTTCTCCGCGGCGAACCTGCTGGCGCCCCTGCCGGAGCGCTTCGGGCAGTTCGACTTCATCCTCTGCCGCAACGTGCTCACGTACTTCTCCCCGTCCGCGCGCGACGCGGCCATCGTCCACCTGGCGCGGGCGCTGGCGCCGGGAGGACTCCTGTTCCTGGGCACGGTGGAGGTGGACCGCACGCCGCCGGGGCTCACGCGCGAGGGGCCTCCGGAGCTGCAGGCCTTCCGCAAGCCCCGCCCGGAGGAGCGCACCTTCGCGCAGCTGCCCACGGCGCAGCCCGTGCCCGTGCCGCGCGTGACGCCCACCCCCCGGCGGCTGTCCGCGCCCATGCCGGTGTCGCCCACGCCGCCGCCGTCCCCGCCGCCCTCGCCCGCGCGGATGCACCTGCAGGCGCTGGAGCGGATTGAAGAGGGCAACGTGGCCGGGGCGACGGCGGTGCTGGAGCTGCTCGTGAAGCAGGCGCCGGACTACCTGCCGGGCCTGCTGGAGCTGGCGCTCCTGCGCGAGCGCGCGGGTGCCCGGGACGCGGCCTTCCCGCTGATGCGCGCCTTGCGCACGCGGGCGGGGCAGTTGCCACCGGACGCGCTGGTGGATGGACCGGAGGCGCTTCCCGCGCGCTTCTATCTGGCGTCCGCTGACGCCTACCTGAATCTGGGGGCGCTGGAATGAAGGGGACGCCGCTGGTGGTGGACGAGACCCTGGAGTCGGAGACGCGGGACCTGCTCGCACGCCGGGCCGCGCGCCTGCGCGAGCAGGGCGAGTCCACGGTGGAGGAGGCGGTCCATTGGATCGCCGAGTTCCCGCTGGGCGAGGAGCGCTACGCGCTGCCCCTGGAGTCGCTGCGCGCCGCGCTGCCCCTGCGCATGGTGACGCCGGTGCCGCTGTCCGCGCCCGCCGTGATTGGCGTGCTGCGCTTCCAGGGCCAGGTGCTGTCCGCGCTGAGCCTGGCGTCGCTCCTGGGCGGCCATGGGTGGCGGCAGGACCCCGCCGTGCTGCTGGTGGTGGACCGGGGCGACGGCGAGCTGTGCGCGCTCGACTGCGAGGCGATCCCGCGTCCCACGACGCTGCCGCTCGCGTCCGTGGAGGCCGCGCGCGCGCGTGCGGAGGGCCCGGTGGTGGAGGTCTTCACCCACGACCGGCAGCTCATCCACCTCATCGACCCGAAGCGCCTGTTCGGCCGGTCCGACGGGGGAGTGCGCCATGCCCGTTGATCCGATGCTGCAGCCGCTGGTGGCGGGCTTCGCCGTGGAGGCCCAGGAGGTCATCCAGAAGGTCACCATGGACCTGCTGGAGCTGGAGCGCGAGGGGCTGGAGAACGACGCGCTCGCCAAAATCTACACGCGGCTGGGCCGGCACCTGCACACGCTGAAGGGCAGCGCCGCGTCGCTGGGGCTCCAGGACCTGGGCGACATCGCCCACAAGCTGGAGGACGCGCTGGCGCCGCTCAAGGCGCACACGCAGAAGATGCCGCGCCCGGTGGTGGACGTGCTGCTGCACGGGCTGGACCTCTTCATGCTGCGCGCCCAGGCGCACGCGGACGGGCGCGGGGACGACCTGCCGAACCCCGCCGCCGCGCTGGCCCAGCTGGTCGCCGCCGCGCCGCCCCCGGAGGAGGCCGCGGTGCTGCCGGGGGGCGCCTTCGCGCAGCCGCCGCCCGCCGCGGCCGCCGCCCCGCCCGCGCCGGTCACTGCCCCGCCTGTCCCGTCCGAAGCGCCCGCCGCGCTGGAGCCCGCGGGAGAGTCCTCCGACGCCGGGTGGCGCGTGAGCGCGACCCAGGTGACGTCGCTGATGCGCGAGGTGGAGCGCCTGCGCGAGGTGCGCCTGCGGGTGGAGGAGCGCAGCCGGGAGCTGGAGCGCGTGTCCGCGCTGCTCGCGAAGCAGGGCCTGCTGGCGGAGACGGCGGAGGCGCGCACGCTCCTGTCCGGCACGGGCCGCTCGCTGCGCACCGACGGCGAGGAGACGAGCGACGTCGTGGACGCGCTGGAGGAGGGCCTCAAGGCCATCACCACGCGCCCCACGCGCACCATCCTGGATCCGCTGCAGCGCATGGTGCGCGACCTGTCGCGCCAGTTGGGGAAGGAAGCGCGCCTGTCGGTGGTGGGCGCGGAGGTGTCGCTGGACCGGCGCCTGCTGGAGAAGCTCCAGGGCGCGCTGGTGCACATCCTGCGCAATGCCGTGGACCACGGCCTGGAGATGCCCGCCGAGCGCGAGAAGGCCGGCAAGCACCACGAGGGCGCGCTCACGCTGCGCGTGGAGCAGCAGGGCAACCTCCTGTACCTGGAGGCGAGCGACGACGGGCGCGGCATCGACCTGGCTCAGGTGCGCAAGGCCGCGGAGAAGCGCGGGCTCGTCACGGCGGAGGAGGTGGCGCGCCTCAACGACAACCAGGTGCGCGAGCTCATCTTCCGCGAGGGCTTCAGCACGCGCACGGACGTGACGGACACCTCCGGGCGCGGCGTGGGCCTGGACGCGGTGCGCGCCACGGTGGAGTCGCTCCAGGGCCGCATCGAGGTGTCGAGCACGCGCGGACAGGGCACGCGCTTCGTGTTGACGCTGCCGGTGGACCTGGGCAGCTCCCCGGTGCTGATGGTGCGCGCGCTGGAGCAGTTCGTGGGCCTGCCCATGCTGGCGGTGGAGTCCACGCAGCTGGCGCGCCCGGACATGCTGCGCGTGGGCAAGCGCCGCACGCACCTGGAATACCAGGGGCAGCTGTTGCCGGTCATCGACCTGGGCGCGCGGCTGGGCTTGCGCGCGTCGTCTCCGCCCGCCGAAGGGCAGCCGCTGCTGATTGTCCAGAGCGGCGGCAAGCGCGTGGCGCTGGGCGTGGACGCGGTGGTGGGGGACCGGGACCTGGTCATCCGCCCGCTGCCGTCGGAGGTCCGTGAGGTCGCGGCCTGGCAGGGCGCGGCGACGCTCAGCCGGGGGGAGCTGCTGCTCATCCTCCGGCCGGACTGGGTGGTGTCGGATTCGGAGAAGGTGACGGTGTCCGCGGTGAGCCGGCGGGCGCTGGTGGTGGATGACTCGCTCACCGCGCGCGCGCTGCACCGGGCGATGCTGGAGGCCGGCGGCTTCCAGGTGCACCTGGCGGCCAGCGGGGCGCGGGCGCTGGAGCGGCTGCAGGCGGACACCTACGACGTCGTCATCTGTGACCTGGACATGGAAGAGATGGACGGCATCGAGCTCATTGCCCGGCTGCGCGAGCGCAAGGACACGCGCACGCTGCCCGTCATCCTGGTCTCCGCGCACGACAGCGCCGTGGCGCGTGAGCGCGGCCTGTCGTCCGGGGCGGACGGCTTCCTCAGCAAACGCGAGTGCGCCGCGGGCCGGCTGCTCGCCGAGGTGCTGGACGTGATGAGCCGCAGGGGGAGCCGCGAGTGAGCTCGAAAAAGCCCATTCGCGTGCTCGTGGTGGATGACTCGCCCACCATGGCCAACACCCTCACCGCGCTCCTCACGGAGGAGCCGCGCATCGAGGTGGTGGGCCGGGCGGGGGACGGCAACCGCGCCGTGCAGCTGGCGCGCCTGCTTCGCCCGGACGTCATCACCATGGACCTGCTCCTGCCCGGCCTGGATGGCCCGGCGGCCATCGGTCACATCATGTCGCAGGCCCCCGCGCGCATCCTGGTGGTGAGCGCGGTGGCGGAGCAGCGCGGCGTGGACCTGGGCTTTCAAGCGATGAGCGCCGGCGCGCTGGAGCTCATCGGCAAGCCCAACGTCACCAACGCGGAGGAGCTGCGCCGCTGGGGCCGGGAGCTGGCCCACTCGGTGTGCCTGATGGCGGAGGTGCCCGTCATCTCCCGCCGTCCGCGCGCCGTGGCGCCGCCGCCCGTGCCCAGCGGGGCGCGGGTGGACGTGTTCGGCCTGGTCGCTTCCACGGGTGGGCCGCCCGCGCTGGCGGAGGTGCTGTCCAAGCTGCCCCGCGACCTGCCGGTGCCCATGCTCGTCGCGCAGCACATCACCGTGGGCTTCACGCAGGGAATGGTGCGCTGGCTGTCCCAGGTGTGCGAGCTCCAGGTGGGCATCGCGCGCGACGGCGAGCGGCTGGAGCCGGGCCGCGTGTACTTCCCGCTGGATGGCCATGACCTGCTGGTGGACAGCGTGGGCCTGGCGCGGCTGCAGCGCAGCACCGGCGGGCCCTGCCCCAACGGCGACGTGCTCTTGAGCTCGCTGGCCATGGCGTACGGCCGGCGCAGCGGCGGCGGCGTGCTCACCGGCATGGGCGAGGACGGCGCGCGGGGCCTCCTGGCCATCCGTCAGGCCGGGGGCGTCACCCTGGCCCAGGACGAGGCGTCCAGCGTCGTCTACGGCATGCCTCGCGCCGCCGTGGAGTTGAAGGCCACGGATGGAGGCACGCCGCTCGCGCTGGTGGCGGACCTCATCCTGCAGAGCTGTCAGCGCCCGTCGTTCCGTCCTTCCCGTGGCCCTGAGGGGGGAGCCCGGTGAGTCGTTCCCCCGCATCAAACCGCAGTCGCCTGGGAGTGTTCCCTTGAAGCCCTCCGCCGCGCTCCCTGTCTCCTTCCTGCGCGGGCTCGGGCTCGCGCCGAAGTTCGTGCTCGTCACGGCCGTCATCAGCGCCTCCGTGGCCCTGCTGCTCACCCTCATCGCCACCCGCCAGCTGGAGGCCAACCTGGAGGAGCGCCACGCCAGCGAGGGCGAGGCCGTGGCGCTGAGCCTGGCCATCGCGGCGGAGCAGGGCGTGTCCGCGGGCATGGGCTCGCTCCAGCCGCTCTTGGAGACGTTCCGCGAGCGCGAGGACCTGGCCTACATCTTCATCCAGGACCCCACGGGCTTCGTGCTGGTGCACTCCTTCCAGGGCGCCTTCCCGGAGAACCTGAAGGCCGCGCTCGACGCGCAGCCCGGCATGGGCAAGGGCCGCACGCGCGTGGTGCCGGAGGTGCGCATCCTGCGCGGCGGCAAGACGCTGCGCGCCCTGGACGTGTCCGCGGCCGTGGCGGAGAAGGGGCGGCTGGGCACCGTGCACGTGGGCATGGCGCGCGAGTTCATCGACGCGCGGGTGGATGCGCTGCGCTGGCAGATGCTGGGGTTCGCGCTCCTGCTGGTGGCGGGCGGCGTGGTGCTGGCGGCGCTGTTCGGCCGGAGCATCGTGCGGCCGCTGGCGGAGCTCACGTCCGTGGCGGGCCACATCGTGTCGTCCGGCGACCTCACCCGCCCCATCAAGACGCGCGGCAACGACGAGGTGGGGAAGCTGTCCAACTCCTTCTCCCAGATGGTGGGCAAGCTGCGCGAGGTGACGGTCAACCTCCAGCACGCCGCCACCGCGCTCACCCAGTCCACGGACCACCTCAACGCGTCCTCCACCGAGCAGGCGCAGACCATCTCCCGCCAGGCCGCCGCGCTCCAGGAGACGCAGGTGACGGCGCAGGAGATCAAGCAGACGTCCACGCTGGCCGCGCAGAAGGCGGAGAGCGTGCTCAGCGTCGCCGAGCGCGCGGACTCCCTGGCCAAGGCGGGCGAGGTCTCCATCGAGCAGACGATGGCGGGCCTCAATGACATCCGCGCGCAGGTGGGGGAGATCGCGGAGAAGATCCTGGAGCTGGGGGAGCGCACGCGCCAGATTGGCGGCATCACCCAGACGGTGAAGGACCTGGCGGACCAGTCCAACATGCTCGCGCTCAACGCGGCCATCGAAGCCGTGCGCTCCGGTGAGCACGGCAAGGGCTTCAGCGTGGTGGCGCGCGAAATCCGCGCCCTGGCGGACCAGTCCATCCAGGCGACCACGCGGGTGCGGGAGCTCCTGGACGACATCGCCAACTCCGTCACCGCCGCGGTGCGCATCACCGAGCGCGGCGCGGAGCGGATGGAGGCGGGCCTGGCGCAGGTGCGCGACAGCGGGCAGAACCTGCGCGAGCTGTCCTCCATCGTCCAGGACAACGCCGCCGCCGTCCGGCAGATCGCCGCCGCGGTGAATCAGCAGAACGTGGGCATCAACCAAATCACCCTGGCGGTGAATGACCTGTCCAAGATGATGGACGACACCGTGGCCCGCATCGGCTCCACCGGTGAGGCGGCCACCACGCTGCAGATCATCTCCGAGCAGCTCTCCAACGCCGTGGGCGCCTACAAGGTCGAGTCCAAGGCGGAGTAGGGAAACACGAAGGCCCCGAGTCCCCATGTGAAGGGGGCCCGGGGCCTCGGGTGATTCACTCGGTGGTGCTTACGCCGGCACGGCTTCCGTGGACTCGGCCTGGAGCTTCACGGCGTCGTCCACGACGTCGAAGCGGGCCACGCCACCGCTCTTGAGGGAGCCGAACAGCAGCGCCTCCGCGAGCGGCTTCTTCAGGGTGTTGTCCACGAGCCGCGCCATGGGGCGCGCACCGAAGGCCGGGTCGTAGCCGTGCTCGGCCAGCCACGCGCGGGCGGCGGGCGTGAGCTCCAGCTTGACCTTCTTCTCGTCGAGCACCTTCTGGAGCAGGCGCACTTCCTTGTCCACGACCTTGAGGATGACCTCGGGGGGCAGGCCGGAGAACAGAATCCAGCCGTCCAGCCGGTTGCGGAACTCCGGCGTGAAGGTGCGCTCGATGGCCTTCTTCGCCCGCGAGCCGTCCACCACCACGCTGGGGTCACCGAAGCCCATGGCCTTGGTGCTCATCTCCTGCGCACCCGCGTTGGTGGTCAGGATGAGGATGATGTTGCGGAAGTCCGCCTTGCGGCCGTTGTTGTCCGTGAGCGTCGCGTGGTCCATCACCTGGAGCAGGATGTTGAAGAGGTCCGGGTGGGCCTTCTCGATTTCATCCAGCACCAGCACCGCGTACGGGTGCTTGCGCACGGCGTCCGTGAGCAGACCGCCCTGGTCGAAGCCCACGTAGCCCGGAGGCGCGCCGATGAGCCGGCTCACCGTGTGCTTCTCGGAGTACTCGCTCATGTCGAAGCGGAGGAACTCCACGCCCAGGCTCTGCGCCAGCTGCTTCGCCAGCTCCGTCTTGCCCACGCCCGTGGGGCCGGAGAAGAGGAAGCTGCCAATGGGCTTCTCCGGCGCGCGCAGGCCGGAGCGCGACAGCTTGATGGCGCCCACCATCTCTTCAATGGCCTTGTCCTGCCCGTAGATGACGCCCTTGAGCTCCTTGTCCAGGTTTTGAATCTGGACGCCCTCGCTCGCGGACACGCTCTTGGCCGGAATCTTGGCCATCTTGGAGACGACCTGCTCCACGTCGTGCGCGGAGACCACGCCCGTGCGCACGCCCTCCGGCTTGAGCCGCTCGGCCGCGCCGGCCTCGTCGATGACGTCGATGGCCTTGTCCGGCAGGAACCGGTCGTTGATGTGCTTGGCCGCCAGCTCCGCCGCCGCCTGGAGCGCACCCTCGCCGTACTTCACGTGGTGGTGCTCCTCGTAGCGGCTGCGCAGGCCCTCCAGCACCTTGACGGTGTCCTCCACGCTGGGCTCGTCCACTTCAATCTTCTGGAAGCGGCGGGACAGCGCGCGGTCGCGCTCGAAGGACGCCTTGAACTCCTGGAACGTCGTGGAGCCGATGCAGCGCAGCCGGCCGGACGCGAGCGCCGGCTTGAGCAGGTTGGACGCGTCCATGGACCCGCCGCTCGTGGCGCCGGCGCCGACGATGGTGTGGATCTCGTCGATGAAGAGGATGGCGTCCGGCAGCTCCTGGAGCGCCTTGAGCACGCCCTTCAGCCGCTCCTCGAACTGGCCGCGGAACTTGGTGCCCGCGAGCAGCGCGCCCATGTCCAGCGAGTAGACGACCGCGTCCTTGAGCGCGGCCGGCACGCGGCCTTCCGTGATGTAGAGCGCCAGGCCCTCAGCGATGGCCGTCTTGCCCACGCCGGCCTCACCCACGTAGAGCGGGTTGTTCTTGCGGCGGCGGCAGAGCACCTGGATGGTGCGCTCCAGCTCCTTGTCGCGGCCGATGAGCGGGTCGATGCGGCCCGCCTTGGCCTCGACGTTGAGCTGCACGGCGTACGCTTCCAGCGGGCTCTTCTTCTGGGACTCGCCGTCCTCGTCATCCCCGGCGGGCGTGGCGCGCGGCTCGCCCTCGGACTCGCCGTCCTTGGTGGTGCCGTGGGAGATGTAGTTGAGCAGGTCCAGGCGGGTGACGCCCTCCTGCTGCAACAGGTAGAGCGCGTGGCTCTCCTCTTCACGGAACATGGCGACCAGCACGTCGCCCCCGTCGATGTACTTCTGCTCCGCGGACAGCGCGTGCATGGCGGC
Organism: Corallococcus sp. M7; assembly: GCF_054512695.1. NCBI lineage: Bacteria > Pseudomonadati > Myxococcota > Myxococcia > Myxococcales > Myxococcaceae > Corallococcus > Corallococcus sp. M7. The sequence continues at coordinate 8,187,408 of NZ_CM137252.1, read as the reverse complement.
GCGGTGGAGCACGCGCTCCACGCCGATGGTCTGCTGCGGCTCGGCGTCCACGTCGTCGGGCAGGCGCTCGACCGTCTCCTCCAGGAAGGAGGTCAGGTTCTCCTGCAGGCGCTTGACGTTCGCGCCGCAGCCCTTGAGCACCTCGCGGGTGCGCGACTCACGGGTGAGGGCCAGGAGCAGGTGCTCCAGGGTCAGGTACTCGTGACGCATCTTCCGCGCCTCGTCGAGCGCGGTGCGGAAGCTGGCCTGCAATTCTTTGGCAATCGATGGTCCTGCCACGGTTCAGCCTTCCTCGGGTTCCATGGACAGCCGCAGGGGGAACCCGTTGTCCCTCGCCGCGGCCTCCACTGTCTTGAGCTTCGTCTCGGCGACGTCGTAGGTATAAACGCCCGCCACACCGATGCCGTTGTAATGAACGTGCATCATGATCTGCACGGCATCCGTCTCCGACTTGTGGAAGATCTCCTTGAGCACGGCCACGACGAACTCACGCGTGGTGTAGTTGTCGTTGTGCAGGAGGACCTTGTAGAGCGTCGGCCTCTTCAGCTTCTGCTTGGGGACGGCCTCCGTGACGACCTGGCCGTCATCGTGTTGGTGCTTCTGAGCCATGGGCTTGCGGACTCCCTTGCCTTCGCTTCGCGAACCATTGGCGGGCCTGCGTGAAACGCTTCAGACCCGCTCCTTGAAACCCGTCTCCGCCCACCACAGCGGCAGGCCGCTCTCGACGGCTGCCCGCTCGTGCGCCAGGAAGCCGCGCACCGCCCGGTCCAGGCCGGGGTGAAGGAACAGATGCGCACTGTACGTGAGGTGCGGCTCGAAACCCCGGGTGAGCTTGTGCTCGCCGCCTGCTCCGGGCTCGAAGCGCTCACGGCCCCGGGCGATGCAGTCCTCCACCGGGTGGTAGAGGCACGCGTTGAAGTGCAGGAATGGATGTTCCTCGAACGCACCCCAATAACGGCCGTACAGCGTGCGCGGCCCGGTGAAGTTGAACGCGCCCGCCACCCTGCGCCCTTCCCGCCGGGCCTCCACGAACTCGCACCGGTGCTTGAAGCCGGCGAGCAGGCGGGCGAAGAAGTCCTCGGTCAGCGACCGCACGCCCCAGGGATAGCGGTCCACCGTGGAGACGTAGAGCCGGTGGGCGCAGGCCGCGTCCACCTCGTCCAGCGCGTCGCCCCGGAGCGTGCGCAGGGTGATGCCCCGGTCCTCCATCTCGCGCCGCTCCCGCTGAATCTGGTGGCGCCGCTTGGAGCGGAAGCGGGCGAGGAAGTCCTCGAACGTCCGGTAGCCCGCGTCGCGCCACAGGTACTGGACGCCCAGGCGCAGCGCGTAGCCCTGCGCCTCCAGCACCGGCAGCTCCTCCCGGGTGGGGAAGAGGACGTGGACGCTGGAGAGCCCCTCCGCGCGCGCGTATTCCAGCGCGGCGTTGTACAGCTCCGCCTCGCGGGACGGGGCGTCCTCGCCCGGGGCCACCAGCACGCGGCGGCCGGTGGCGGGCGTGAAGGGCACGCCCAGGACCAGCTTGGGGTAGTAGCGGATGCCCGCGCGCTCGGCGGTGGTGGCCCACGCGGCGTCGAAGACGAACTCGCCGTGGCTGTCGTTCTTCAGGTACGCGGGCGCGGCGGCGACCAGGCGTGAGCCCCGCCACAGGGTGAGGTGGCGCGGGTGCCAGCCGCGCTCGGGCACCACGCTGCCGCTCTCCTCCAGCGCGGCGAGGAAGCCCCACTCCAGGAACGGCACCGACCCCGGGTCCACGAGCGCGTCCCAGGCCGACGCGGGAACGTCGGTGATGGACGTGAGCAGGCGCAGCGTGGTGGGAAGCGGGGCGGACATGGACGTGGCGAGCGCCAGCCTATAACGGCGGGTGGCGGCTGCCGCCACGACCGACCGGACGTCCTATTTGCCGCGCGTGAGCTCCTGGGCGAGGAAGCCGGCGACCTCCGTGAGCCCCGCGGCGGCGCGCTTGCGGCCCTCGTCGGACTCCATGACCCGGCGGGCGGCGTCGCTGGCGGTGCCCACCTCCAGGTCCACCAGGATGAGGAAGGCGCTCCACCCGGCCGTCACGGTGGCGACCTTGCCCGGCCGCTGTGGCCGGTCGCTCAGGGTGGCGGCCACCTTCTCCAAAAGGCCTTCTTCCTTGAGACGTTTCGTGCTCCCGAGCATCTGCGTCCAGGTGGCCTCCAGGAGGGAGGTCAGCAGGCGTCCGGAGAGGGCGGTGGAGAGGCGCTGGGAGGCCTCCTCGGCGTCCACGCGGTGGGCTTCCGCGTAGGTGGGGCTCAGCTTGGCCACCACCACGGCCTTGGTGGCCAGGTGGGCGAGGCGTGGCGGGTAGGGCATGGGACCCTGTGTCTTACATCGGTGACGGGCCAGGCTCCATCCGGAGTGCCGGAGTGAATGCCCGGCGCGGGGCGTTTGCCTGACAGCCGGACAGGTTGCTATGGGGCCCGGCGCCCTTTAGAGGAAGCGGACTTTCGTAGGGAGAACAGCATGTCAGTGAACATCCAGCTCGAGTGGACCCCCAACCCCAGCACGCTGAAGTACGTGGTGGACCGCAAGCTGCTGGGCGGTGGCGCGGTGAACTTCACCAACCGGGACGACGCGCAGGCGAAGTCGCCCCTGGCGCTCCGGCTCATGGACATCCAGGGCGTGACGGCGGTGATGCTCGGCACGAACTTCGTCACGGTGACGAAGGGCGAGGCGGGCGAGTGGGACGAGCTCAACGACTCCGTGATGTCCACGCTGGACACGCACCTGTCGGAAGGCCTGCCGGTGGTGGACGAGGCGGCGGTCGCTGCGGCGCGCCAGACGGTGTCCGCGGACGGCACGGTGGAGCAGCGCATCCAGGTCATCCTGGACGAGGAGATCCGCCCGGCCGTGGCGCAGGACGGCGGTGACATCACGCTGGACCGCTTCGAGGACGGCATCGTGTACCTGCACATGAAGGGCTCGTGCGCGGGCTGCCCGTCGTCCACGGCGACGCTGAAGATGGGCATCGAGGGCCGGCTCCGGGAGATGATCCCGGAGGTCACCGAAGTGGTGTCCGTCTGAGGCGGAACGTCAAGGCGCCGCAGGTCCGCAAGGAGCTGCTTCCGGACCAGTCCCCCGCGCTCCTGCGTGAGCTGCACCTGCTCACGCGCGAGGGGAACCTCAACGCGGACGCGCTGCGCAAGCTCAAGCAGGTCAACCACCTGGTGGGCCTCTTGCGCCCCGCCATGGAGGACGTGCGGCAGCGCCACGCGAACCCCCTGGTGGTGGACGCGGGCAGCGGCAACGCGTACCTGGGCTTCGTCGTCTACGAGCTGTTCCTGAAGGACGCGGCGGGCGGTGAGCTGCTGTCCATCGAGGGGCGGCCGGAGCTGACGGAGCGCGCGAAGGGCCGCGCCGAGCGGCTGCACTTCGACCGGATGCGCTTCCAGACGGCGCACATCGACCAGGCGGAGTACCCGGAGCGCATCCACGTGCTGATGGCGCTGCACGCGTGCGACACGGCCACGGACGACGCGCTGGTGGCGGCCATCAAGCACGGCGCGGACCACGTGGCGGTGGTGCCGTGCTGCCAGGCGGAGGTGGCCGCGCAGCTCAAGGAGAAGAAGGCGAAGCCGGCCGGCTCCATGTCGCTGCTCTTCCAGCACCCGTGGCACCGGCGCGAGTTCGGCTCGCACCTGACGAACGTCATCCGCGCGCTGACCCTGGAGGCGTTCGGCTACCAGGTGACGGTGACGGAGCTGACCGGGTGGGAGCACTCGTTGAAGAACGAGCTCATCCTCGGGCGGCGCGTGCACCGGGACAACCGCCGCGCGCGGCTGCAGCTCCAGGCGCTCCTGGCGGAGACGGGCGTGCAGCCCCGGCTGACGCGGCTGCTGGGCATCACGCCCGCGGGCGCGGCGCAGGAGCTGGCCTCCGAGGCCACGCCGGACGCGGAGCCGGCTCCAGAGCCCGCGCCGGACGCGGCGCCCGCGGCTCCGTCCGAATCCTGAACGCAAGCGAGGCCCCACCTGGACCGTAGGGTGGGGCAGGTGACCTCACGGGAGGGGGCGGCGTGTGCCCCCGCACCGGGAGGGCCGCCTTCCCCGGCCGTGCGAGGCGGCCGGGCCGCCGTTACATGCCCTGGCGTCCGTGCGATGCGCACGGGAAGACATTCCAGGGGGCCGGGTTCCTTGAGGAAACCTCCGGGAGCATGTCGGAGGACGTGGGCACGTCAGGGGTACCGTGCAGGATGGCGTCGATGCCGGAGGTCGGGCTCGGCGGCAGGACCCAGGGCGGCGTTCGCGGTGTCTGAATGTCGGGGTACGGAGTCTCGTCCCGGGATGGGGCCGGCCGGTGGCCATCAGGGCGCCGGATACGAGTGGGGCGAGCCGTGAAGTCCCTCCGCCGCGACGCGGGGGAGGGTGTCGATGGGAAGGGGCATGGCCTTGGAGCTGGATGACTGGGGTGGGAGCGGGCCGCTCCTGCACTTCGCCTGCGCGAACGGTTTCCCTCCGGAGACGTACCGGAAGCTCTTCGCGCGGCTCGCGACCCGCTACCACGTGGTGTCGCTGCGCATGCGGCCGCTGGTGCCGGGCCAGGATCCGAAGTCGCTCACGACGTGGAAGGAGCTGGGCGAGGATCTCGCGCGCGAGCTGAAGGCGCGGGGGCGCTCCGGTATCCTGGGCGTGGGGCACAGCGTGGGCGGCACGAGCACGCTGATGGCCGCCGCCGCGAACCCGGGGCTGTTCCGCGCGGTGGTGGCGTTGGACCCCGTGCTCATCACCGGGTCCCGGCTGTGGGCGCTGCGCCTGATGAAGCTCCTGGGCCGCATGGACCGCTCCGCCATCGTGCAGGGCGCGCTGCGGCGGCGCGACCGCTGGGCGACGCGCGAGGAGGCGGCCACCGCCTACCGCCAGCGCAAGCTGTTCAAGGACTGGGACGCGGACTGCTTCAGCGACTACATCACGCACGGGCTGGTGCCCACGGAGGCGGGCGACTTCCGCTTGCGCTTCCCGCGCGAGTGGGAGGCCCGCATCTTCGAGACCTTCCCCGCGGACCCGTGGTCGCTCATCCGCGCCAACGCGGCGCCCACGCTGGTGCTGCGCGGCGAGCGCTCCGACACGTTGCTGCCGGACGCGCTGGCGCGGGCGGAGCGGGAGATGAAGCGCACGCGGGCGGACACGCTGCCGCTCGCCTCGCACCTGTTCCCCATGGAGAAGCCCCGCGAGACGGCCGAGCACGTGCTGACGTTCCTGGACCAGCTGCCTCCGGTGGACGTCACCACGCACTGAGGCCCGTCAGCCGTAGGCCTCGCGCTTGATGCGCTTGTCCGGGATGCCCAGCTCGTGCAGGTGGCCCAGCACCGCCTCCATGAAGCGCGGCGTGGCGGGCGTGCGCGTCTCCAGCGCCTTGCGCCGGTCCCACGGGGTGATGGCGGGCCCGCACACGTACACGAGGCAGGTGTCGGGCGACGGAATCAGCTCGCGCAAGAGCGCCTCCGCGACGCGGCCCTTGCGCACCTGGGCGCCGTACTTCGCCTCATCCGTCTCGCGCGTGAGCGTGTGCACCACCCGCACGCGGTCCGGCGCCGAGCGCTCCAGCGCGGCCAGCTCCTCGCGGTAGAGGATGTCCCCCCACGTCTTGTTGGACGCGAGGAACGTGTGCCGCACCTTCAGCCCGCGGTGCAGCGCGTCCTTCACGATGGCGAAGTTCGGCACCGCGCCGGAGCCCGCCACCACGTGCAGCACGTGGTCCGCCTTCTCCGTCACGTCGTCCGGCAGCACGTACGGCCCCATGAAGCCCGTCACCTTCAGCTTCGCGCCCACCAGCCGCCCGTGCACCAGCAGGGGCGACAGCAGCGGCGGGTAGCGCGTGACGCCGGGGATGAACTCCTCGTCCTTCACCGTGATGGCCACGTGCCGCTCGTGCGGCGCCGAGGCGAGCGAGTACGAGCGCGGCGGCTCCTTGCGCCCCTTCTGCTCCTGGAGGTACGCGCACTGCTGCGCGAGCGACCGGAACTGGTGCGGGTCGATGTTGATGAACTGGCCTGCCTTGTAGTCGAGCGGCCCCGCGCTCGCGTCCAGCTCCAGCCACAGCGTCGCCGTGTCATGGGTCTCCATGCGCAGGTCGGTGACGGTGGCCTCGTACTCGACGGGCCGCTTCGCTCGGGAGGGCGTGGCTTCGGCGCTCATGCGCCACCCCATAACACGCAGGGTGCGGGGCCGCGCGGACGTGCTCGCGGGCGGCGCGCCCTTCGCGCACCCGGACCCGGGGGGGGCCATTCGTTGGCTGGATGACGGAAGGGCAGGCGGGCGGACCAGCGCTCCCGGAGGACCGCTGACCCACCCCACCGGGCAGGACTACATCTTCCAGGAGGAGGTGGGCCGGCCTGTGCTTCGACTTCTCTTCGCCTTGATGTCGCTGCTCCCCTACGGACTGCGCCGCCATGTCGTGCGCGGCCTGATGCACGGCGTGTGGGGCCGGCTGTCCCACGCGAAGGTGTATGGCCTCAAGGACCTGCCGGCCGGCCCCTGCCTCTTCATCTGCAACCACCTGTCCAACGCGGACGGCTTCACGCTCTACCGGGCGCTGCGTCCCCGGAGCGTCGTCTTCCTGGCGGGCGTGAAGCTGCACGGCACCGTGATGACCCGGCTGGCGGCGGAGACGATGGACACCATCGACATCACGCCCAACTCGCCGGACATCGAAGCGCTGCGCCGCTGCGTGGAGCTGCTCAAGGGCGGCCAGTCCGTCCTCATCTTCCCGGAAGGGGGCCGCAGCCGCTCCGCGGGCCTGCTCCAGGCGAAGAAGGGCGTGGGGCTCATCGCCAAGCGCGCGGGCGTGCCCATCGTCCCGGTGGCGCTCACGGGCACGGAGAAGCTGATGCCCATCAACGACGCGGACATGGGCGGCGAGCGGCTCTTCCACGCCGACGTCACCGTGACCTTCGGGCCCGCCTTCCGCATGGAGGACCTGGAGCCGGAGGTGTCCGGCGCCTCCGACGCGCGCCAGGCGCTGGTGGACGCGATGATGCGCCGGGTGGCCGCGCTGCTGCCGCCCGCGTACCAGGGCGTCTACGCGGGAGGCCCGGATCCGGTCGCTCCCACGGCGCCGCCCTCCGCCGTGCCGCCCTCCGCCTGAGCCCCGCAATACAAACGGCCGCGCGGGTGGGGGTCCACGCGGCCGTCCTGCTTCAAGCCGTCCCGGTTACTGCAGGAACGCCTTCTTGACCTCGGTGAGCAGCGGGTTGGCGCCCGTCGCCGGGTCGGTGCAGCCCTGGTTGATGGTCCAGATGATGGTGCCGCCGTAGCCGTTCGCCTTGGCGTACTGGCCCTTGGCCTGGATGGCCTCCGGACCGTCGTAGGTAATCCAGCGCACCGTCCCGTCCTCCACCGGCGTGTCGAACGTGACGTAGTTGGCCTGCGCCGCCGTGTCCCACTGGAGCTTGCCGGTCTTGGAGAGCGCCAGGATCTTCTTGTACGTGAAGGAGTTGTCCCCGCCCACGTAGTCGGACCAGTTGGTGAAGGGCTGGCGCGGGCCGCTGATGTTGCGCCACGCGAGGCCGTAGAACGGGATGCCCATGCCCAGCTTCTCCTTGGGGATGCCCGCGGCCACCCAGGCCTTGAGGCTGGACTCCACGGAGGTCGGGTGGGTGCCGGACTCGCCCGTGAGCGCGGACGTGAACCACGAATCCCAGCCGTCCCAGACGCCAATCATCTCGTAGGACATGACGTTCACCTGGTCCAGGTACTGGGCCAGCTGCGGGTACCACTTGAGCGACGCGTCCGTGGCGAAGTTGTTGTTGATCCACCCGATGGGGAACGTCAGCAGCATGTTGGGACGCGCCTGACGCAGCCGCTGCACCAGCGCGAGCAGGTTCGGCTTGTCCACCTCCTCCACCGGCTCCCAGTCGATGTCGAGCCCGTCGTAGCCGTGGTCGTCCATCGTCTTGAGCAGGTTCTGGACGAACTTCTCGCGGTTGGCGGAAGAAGCCGCGCCCACCCAGTTGGCGTGCTCGCCCGCGCCGCCCACCATGATGATGGCCTTGCGCCCCGCCGCGTGCGCGCGCGTGGAGAGCGTCTTCGCCATGGCGGAGCCGTTCGAGTTGTCGAAGATGGCGTCCACCGTGCCGTCCGTGTTCGGCGTCACGCGGCCCACCATGATGTGCGTGAGCGCGCTGAAGTCCACCTTCTCCGGCGGGTAGTCATCCGCGTTCCAGCCCGTGTAGTAGCCGGACACCCACTTGTTGGTGGTGCCCACCGGGCCCGTCACCACCACGTCCGCCGTGGCCTTCTTCGTCGTGTCCGCGTTGCTCGTGGCCACGACGTGGTACGTGCCCGCCGTGCGCGGCGCGGTGTACGTGCCGCCGGAGGTGACGGTGCCGCCCGTGGAGCCTTCCAGCACGCTCCACGTCACGCCCGTGTTGGTGCTGCCCGTCACCGTCGCGGTGAAGGTCTGCACGCCGCCCAGCGACAGCGTCGCGGTGGTGGGGGTGACGCTGACGCTCACGCCCGTGGTGGAGGTCCGCTTGCCGGACACCGCCGTGGACTTCGCGCTCTCACCGGCCGCGTTCAGCGCGGTGACGGCGTACCAGTACGTCGTGCCCACGGCCGCGCTGGTGTCCTTGTAGGACGCGGCGGTGAGCGCCGAGGACGTGAGCCGCGCGTAGGTGCCCGTCTGCGACGTGGCCCGGTAGACGTGGTAGCCCGTGGCGCCCGTCACCGTGCCCCAGGTGAGGGCCACGTCCGTGGTGGAGCCCGTGGCCTTCAGGGACGTGGGCGCGGAAGGAGCGGTGGTGCTCGCCGCCAGGCGCACGTTGTCGAAGTACACCGTGGCCAGCTTGCGGCCCGCGTTCTCCATCACCACCAGGCCGTCCAGGGTGGTGTTCGCCGCGCCCAGCGTGGACAGCGGCATGCGGCACAGCGTCCACGCGTTGGCCTTGATGGTGCCGCCCGCGCAGGTGGGGTTGAGCGCCACGGGCGGCTTCGCCACGCCGCCCACGCTCGCGTAGAGCGCGATGGCGGGGTTGGCCGTCGCGCCGGGGTTCACCTGCAACTCCACGAAGCCCTGGCCCGTGGTGGGCACGCCCGCGTGGTGGAAGTACAGGCCCGTCCAGGGGCCGAACGTCGCGGAGATGGAACGGGTGCCCGCGTACACGGGCCGGGTCGCGCTGAGGCTGTGCGTCGCCCAGGACCAGTCCTGCCAGCCTGAGCCGAGCGCGTCGTCGAACATCGTGGTCGCGCTCGCGAGCGCGTCCCCGGACATCCCCAGCGAGTCGTCGTCACCCGCGGTGGACGTGAAGTCCGGCGCGCCACCGCAGCCGGTGTGCATCGCGCCCAACGCCACGAGGAACCCAATGAGCTGCCTTCTCAAGTTCTCTCCTGCGGCCAGGTGAAAAGGGCGGGGCCGGGGGAACCGCATCCTCCCGCCCGCGGCGCGTGGCAGGAGTCCCCCGGTCGCCCTGTCGCCGCGCCGGAATTGGCGAGCGGGGGAGGGGGGACCTGGCGAATCGCAGGCAGAGAAACACCGCGATTCTTCGTCTGTGTTCAAGCCACGGGGTGGGCTATTTCGGCACGTCGCAAGGACGCCAGGCCGCTGTATCAGCGGGGTGGCGAGCGTCTGGCTTTAGAGTGAAACGCGCCTGGTGACGACAGGGGCCGGCGGGCGCTTCCCACGCCTGGAGGCGCCACGGGGGCACCTCCAGGGGAAAGCCAGCCAGGCCGGGATGGATGCGGCTTCAATCCTTCACAGGCAATGTATCACGGCTCTTATTCCGGCCCAATGACGTGAGGAAGCTCCACGCGCTCTTCTCGCCGCCCAGGTACGTCTGGAAATGGTTCTCCCCGGGGCGGTAGAGGTCCGTCTGCTTGAGCCGCTCGTGCAGCGCGGGCAGGTGGTAGTAGGGCACGGACGGGAAGAGGTGATGGGACAGGTGGTAGCTGGCGTTGAAGGGCGCGATGAAGAAGCGCTCGAACCAGGTCGCCGACTCCACGTCCCGCGTCTCGTGCGTCTCATCCGGGGTGGCGGGGGTGTAGGGATGCTCCACCAACGCGCGGATGCGGAAGGCCATCATCGTCAGCGTCAGCGACGGGATGGACCACAGGAGCAGGTAGTGGAGCCAGCCGCCCGTGAGCGTGAGGAAGGTGATGAATCCGGTCAGCCACAGCGCGTAGCGGAGGTGCTCCGCGTGGGACGGCGGCGAGCCACCCTTGCCCATCGCGCGGCCCGTATAGGTCCAGGGAATGATGATGCGCAGGTGGGACGGGGTGAAGAAGCCCACCAGGTCCCCCAGGAGCACCCGCGCCGTGCTCCCGCGTGTGCGCGGGAACATCCACGCGTGGTCGCGCTGCGCCGTGCGCCAGTACGGGTCCTTCTCCGTGTTGACGTAGCGGTGATGCTCCGCGTGCTCCTTGCGGTAGCCCTCCGTGGTGATGTTCATGGGGAAGGCGCACAGCAGGTCCGACAGGAGGTCGTTGGCCTTGCGGTTCGTGAGCAGGTGGTGGTGGCTGGCCTCGTGCACCAGGCTGAAGAGCGCGTTCTGCCGCGAGGAGATGACCACCGCGGCCAGCACCCACGCCCACCACCGGTCCACCTGCACCACGAACGCCACCGACAGCGCGATGATGAGCCATTGGCGCGTCACGGCCCACAGGCCGCGCGCGTTGGCCACCATCGACAGCTCCCTCACCGACGCCGTCAGGACGCGCCGGTCGAACGTACGGGAGGTGACCGCTTCCGAGTCATCCAGCGACAACGGTTCTGGAACGGCGAGCATCTCGCACACCCCGGTTATGTGGGATTACACCGCCTTGGCGGTAATAATCTCATATCATAGGAATTGAGAGAGCTGAAAGACCCGCCCAGTCTTACAGCCCGGACGGACATGGCGGACCCAAGGGGTGGCTGGGAAAGGCTTGTGTTGAGTGGTGTCCAGAAGGACGCCCCTGGGGAGGCCTGGCGTTCGGGAAGACCTGGGCCCCGGGCCTTTTGGCCGGTGTGATGGAGGGGATGTCCGTACACTGGACAGGAACCCCTTTCCGCGTTCGCGGCGGCCCAGGAAAGGCGGGGAGGTTGCTGGACCTCCCCGTGAGTGGATGCAGGCACCCTTCGACTTCCAGAAGCTCTTCGAGCTGTCGCCCAATCCCTACATGCTGGTGGATCGGGAGCTGCGGTACGTCACGGCGAACACGGCCTACCTGCGGGTGACCGCCAGCAGGTTGGAGGACCTGGTCGGGCGCACCATCTTCGAGGCGTTCCCGCACGACCCTGACGACCCGGCCAATGCCAGCATCCGGATGCTGCGCGACTCGTTCAGCCGGGTGCTGACGGAGCGGACGCTGGACACGCTCGCGCTCATCCCCTACCGGGTGCCCCGTCAGACGGACGCCGGCGTGGTGCTGGAGGACCGCTACTGGAGCGCCACGCACACGCCCCTGTTGGACGGGCGGGGCGAGGTGGCCTTCATCCTCCAACACACGATGGACGTGACGGAGCTGCACCAGCTCAAGCAGGCCGTGCGCGGCACGGAGACCTCGCTGGACGGGGGCGGGCCCCGGACGCAGCTGATGGGCGGGGTGCTCGCGCGCGCCCAGGCGGTGCAGGAGGCCAACCGGGTGCTGGAGGACGAGCGCCGGCACCTGCGGCGTTTGTTCGAACAGGCCCCGGGCTTCATGTGCTCATTGAAGGGGCCCGAGCACGTGTTCGAGCTGGCCAACCGCTCCTACCTCCAGCTCGTGGGGCACCGGGAGCTGTTGGGCAAGACGGTGCGGGAGGCCCTGCCGGAGGTGGCCGGGCAGGGCTTCTTCGAGCTGCTGGATCGGGTGTTCACGACCGGCCAGCCCTTCGTCGGGCACAACATGGGGCTGCACCTGCAGCAGTCGCCCGGGGGGCCGCTGGTGGAGGCCTTCCTGGACTTCGTCTATCAGCCGATCATCGAGGCGGACGGAAGCGTCTCCGGCATCTTCGTCCAGGGCCACGACATGACGGCGCAGAAGCGGGCGGAGGATGAGCTCGCGCGCCACCGCGACCACCTGGAGGAGCTGGTGCGCGAGCGCACGCGCGCGCTGGAGGAGAGCGAGGCGGAGCGCCGCCAGACGGAGGCCGCGCTGCTCCAGGCGCAGAAGATGGAGGCGGTGGGCAAGCTCACCGGCGGCGTGGCGCATGACTTCAACAACCTGCTCCAGGTGGTGAGCGGGAATCTCCAGCTGCTCCAGCGCGACCTGGTGGGTGACTCGCGCGCGCAGCGGCGCCTGGAGACGGCGCTGGGCGCGGTGGAGCGCGGGGCCCGGCTGGCGTCGCAGTTGCTCGCGTTCGCGCGCAGGCAGCCCCTGGCGCCCACGGCGCTCAACCTGGGCCGGCTGGTGCGCGACATGGACGACCTGTTGCGCCGCGCCCTGGGCGAGGACGTGGAGGTGGAGACGGTCATCGCGGGTGGGCTGTGGAACACGTCCGTGGACCGCAACCAGCTGGAGAACGTCATCCTCAACCTGGCCATCAACGCGCGCGACGCCATGGAGGGCCGGGGCAAGCTGACCATCGAAGCGGGCAACGCGATGCTGGATGACCACTACGCGATGCTGCACCCGGAGGTGACGGCGGGGCAGTACGTGCTGCTGGCCATCTCCGACACGGGCTCCGGCATGACGCCGGAGGTGATGGCGCGCGCGTTCGAGCCGTTCTTCACCACGAAGCCGGAGGGGCGGGGCACGGGCCTGGGGCTGAGCATGGTGTATGGCTTCGTGAAGCAGTCCGGCGGCCACGTGAAGATCTACAGCGAGCTGGGCCACGGCACGACCATCAAGATCTACCTGCCGCGCACCTTCCAGGCGGCGGTGCAGCCGGCGGAGGGCGGACCGGGGCAGGTGGAGGGCGGCACGGAGACCATCCTCGTGGTGGAGGACGACGCGGCGGTGCGCGCCACGGTGGTGGAGGTGCTGACGGAGCTGGGCTACCGCGTGCTCAAGGCGCACGATGGCCAGAGCGCGCTCGCGGTCATCCAGAGCGGCCTGCCGGTGGACCTGCTCTTCACGGACGTGGTGATGCCGGGACCGGTGCGCAGCCCGGAGCTGGCGCGGCAGGCGAAGGCGCACCTGCCGGACCTCGAGGTGCTCTTCACGTCCGGCTACACGGAGAACGCCATCGTGCACGGCGGCCGGTTGGACCCGGGCGTGAACCTCTTGTCCAAGCCGTACCGGCGCGAGGACCTGGCGCGGAAGATCCGCTCCCTGTTGCGCGGACGCGAGCAGCGGCTGGCGGCGAAGCCGTACCGCGCGCCCGCGCCCGCGCCCGTGGAGACACCTCCGAAGGGTTCGCTGCGCATCCTGCTGGTGGAGGACGACGCGGACATCCGCGAGTCCGCGTCCGAGCTGATGTCGGACCTGGGGCACACCGTGCTCGCGGTGGAGAGCGCGGAGGCGGCGGGCGAGGCGATGGCGAAGGAGCCCTTCGACCTGCTCTTCACGGACGTGACGCTGCCGGGCAAGTCCGGCGTGGTGCTGGCGCGCGAGGCCGTGAAGCGCTATCCGTCCCTGCGAATCATCATCGCGTCCGGCGATTCGCGCGCGGTGTCGGCGGAAGACGGTCAGGCGCTGGAGCGCGTGGTGCTGCTGCCCAAGCCGTATGACTTGAACCAGATGGAGCGTGCGTTGGAGCAGGCGGCGATGGACGCGGGTTCTGCCGCTCGGGCGCGGCCGGCGTGACGGAGGCTCGGGCCCGGCTGGGCGAAATCATCTACGTGTCCACGCTGCCGGGCCTGGAGCCCGCGCTGGAGTCGGAGGCGCGCGAGCTGGGGCTGTCCTTCCGGCGCGCGGAGGGCGGCATCGAGTGCGAGGGCCCGTCCGGCCTGCACCAGACGGCGAACCTGCGCCTGCGCACCGCGAGCCGCGTGCTCCTGCGCCTGGGCACCTTCACGGCGCCCACCGCGGATGCGCTGGTGGAGGGGCTGCGAGCGCTGCCCATGGCGGGCGTCTGGGACGGCAAGGTGCCACTGCGGCTGTCCGTGACGCTGCACCGCTCCGTGGCCCCGGGGCCGGCGGTGGTGCTGGAGTCCGCGGCCGTGGCCTGGGAGCCGGGCGAGGTGACGGCCGCGGGACACCTGGACGAAGAGGGCGGAGGGCCGGAGCTCACGCTGCTGGTGCGCGGCGAGGGAGAGCGCTGGACGGTGAGCGTGGACACGTCCGGCTCTCCCCTGTACCAGCGCGGCTATCGGCAGGAGGTGGGGCGCGCGCCCCTGCGCGAGACGCTGGCCGCGGGCATCCTCCGGCTCGCGGGCTACGCGGGTGACGTGCCGCTGGTGGATCCGATGTGCGGCTCGGGCACCTTCCTGGTGGAGGGCGCGTGGATGTCCCAGCGCCGAGCACCGGGGATGCTGCGCACGTTCGCGTTCCAGTCGTTTCCGTCCTTCGACAAGGCCGCCTGGGCACAGCGCCGCGCGGAGGCGGAAGCGGAAGGGCTGGCGGAGCCTCGCGCGCCCATGCGCGGATACGACCTCAACGCGGGAGCGCTGGGCACGGCACGGCGCAACGCGAAGCGCGCGGGCGTGACGCTGACGCTGGAGCGGCACGACCTGCGCACGCTGAAGGCCCCGCCGGACGCCCCCGGGCTGGTGGTGGCCAATCCGCCCTACGGCAAGCGCGTGGGGGAGGTGGAGGACCTGCCGGACCTCTACCGCGCACTGGGCGCGACGTTGAACGGAGCGTTCCGCGAATGGCGCAAGGCGCTCATCGTCCCCGAGGAGCCGAAGCTGGTGGCGGCGCTGGGGCTGAAGGGCGCGAGGCAGCTCAACGTGAAGAACGGCGGCCTGCGCTGCCTGCTGCTGCTAGCAGGCGCTTGAGCTGACGCGGCAGCACCAGCTCGAAGCGACGGCCTTCGCTGTCCGCTGCTGCTAGCAGGCGCTTGAGCTGAAGCGGCAGCACCCGCGAAGCGACGGCCTTCGCTGTCCGCTGCTGCTAGCAGGCGCTTGAGCTGACGCGGCAGCACCAGCTCGAAGCGACGGCCTTCGCTGTCCGCTGCTGCTATCGGGCGCTTGAGCTGACGCGGCAGCACCCGCTCGAAGCGATGGTGAAGAACGGCGGTCCGCGTTGTCTGTTGTTGCCGACCCGCGCGTCGCTAGAGCGGCAGTTCCAGCTCGAAGCGCGCGCCGCCCTCGGGACGTGCTCCCGCGCGCACCTTGCCTCCGTGCGCGAGCACCACGCGCCGCACGATGGCCAGGCCCAGGCCGCGGCCGTTGGCCCGGGTGAGGAAGAAGGGCTCGAAGACGCGCTGTGGATCCAGGCCGGCGATGCCCGGGCCCTCGTCCTCCACGCTCAGCGAGACGCCGTCCGGCACCCGGCGCACCTCCACTCGCACCGTGCCTCCTCGCGGCGAGGCCTGGATGGCGTTGCGCATCAGGTGCGTGACCGCCAACTGCAACAGCGTCTCGTCTCCGGAGAGCTCCGGCACGTCTGGCGCCTCGTCGAACGCCACCCGGGGCTTGGGCAGCTCCTCCCGGCCGTGGAGCAGCTGCGCGAGCGCTCGGTGCACCAGCTCACCCAGCGAGACGGGGCGCGGCCTTGGCTCCAGCGGGCGCACCGCGTCCAGCAGGTCGCGCACGATGTCCTCCAGCCGGATGGCCTCCTCCTCCAGCATCTCCACCGCGGAGGCGCCCGCGGGCCCCAGGCGGGGCTCTCGCTTGAGCACCGCCACCGTGTTGAGGATGGCGCCCAGGGGATTGCGGACTTCATGGGCCACGACGCCCGCCGCCTCGCCCAGCACCGTCAGCCGCTCGCTGGCGATGAGCTCGTTCTGCAGGCGGTGGACCTCCGCGAGCCGTGCCTCCGCCGCGCGGTGATGCCTCACGTTCTCCAGCGCGCCGCCAATCAGCTGCGCGAACAGCTCCAGCGCCCCCGCGTTCGCGGGCGTCAGCGTGGTGGACTGCACCGCCAGCACGCCGAAGGGCTCGTCCCCCACGAAGATGGGCGCGTCCAGCGCGCGTGAGCCCGGCGGATAGATGCGCTGGATGTTGTCCGCCACCTCCGGCGAGTGCAGCCGCCGCGCCATGCTGAACGCGTCCGGATGGAAGGCCGCCCGGCGGCTCGTGAGCACCTCTTCCAGGTGCGGCATCCCCGAGCGGGGGAAGCGCACCGCGTGCACGTCCTGCCCGTACAGCCGCGCCGCCGCGGCCAGGCTCTCCGCCTCCTGGCGCATGGGCCCGTGGCGCAGGAAGTCCCCCTCCAGCAGCATCACGGAGACGTAGAAGCCCTGCCGGTGCAGGGAGTCCACCGCCAGCTCCAGCACCGTGTTCTCGTCGCGGCAGCGCAGGAGCTCCGCCGCGGTGGCCACCAGCATGGTGGACAGCGTGCGCACCGCGTCCCCGCCCTCCGCGTCCAGCAGCAACACGAGCTGCTCCTCCGGCACGCGGCCCGGCGCGGTGACAGGAGAGAGCACGTGCAGACTTCCGTCCGCGCCGTGCACGCGCACCCAGGCGGGCCGCACCGGCGTGGGCTGCTCGCCGCGCATCAGTGCTTCGCACAGGGGCTCCACCCAGGCGCGCTCCTCCGGCCCGAAGCGCGCGGCGAGCTCCAGCAGTGACGGCAGCTCGTCCTCTCGCAAGCCCAGCAGCGTGCGCAGCGCGGTGTTGGTGAACACCACCCGGTCGCCGCGGATCACGAACAGCGGCACCGGCAGCGCGGGCAGCAGGCCATCCAGCGTGCCAGGAGGCTGGGAGGTGCTCATCGCCGCGCCTTCGTTCCAGGGGGACGGAGGCCCGGAGGCAATCGCCGCGCGGGTGCTCCGTAGGAAGGGATGAAGGCGTTGAGCACTGGAGGAGACACCATGAACTTCGCGAACGAGTTGGACCGCCGGGACCTGGAATTGAAGTCCGTCATGGCCGTGTGGGTCGCCTTCGTGGCGATGGGCGCGGTCTTCCTGGGCCAGTTGTTCTAGTCCCGAGCGGAATCACCCGCCCGGGAACCTGTCACGGCTTCTTGGTGCGGCGGACGTACTGCTGGATGAAGTCCCGCTCCTCGGCGCGCAGCGAGCTCAGGCGCAACCCGTAGCCCTTGGGGTTCTTGCCGTCGTCCAGGGAGTTCTCCCAGATGACGGAGCTGCGCAGGGTCATCACGCGCTCCGGATCATCGAAGCGCAGGGTCAGCTCCACCTGCGTCCCCAGCCTCAGCGGCCGGTCCGTGCCGATGAACAGGCCACCCGACGACAGGTTGATGATGCGGTGGTCGGTGAAGATGCCCGTGTTCTTCATCGTCACCTTCACGTCCGCGTGGAGCCGGTCGTCCGACCGGCGCTCCAGGCCCACGAACTCGGCGCTCGAATACGAGGGCGCGGGGGCGGCGATGGGGCGCCGGACGGGCGCGGGGGGCGCGGGAGCCGGCGCGGGCGGAGGCGGCGTCACCGGACGCGTCGTGGGCGTCATCACCGGCGGAGGCCGGGGCGGCGCGACCGGAACCCCCGGACGCGTCATGCTGCCCGGCACGGGCGTGGGCGGAATGGAGGCAGCCGCCGGACGCGTCATGCTGCCAGGGACAGGCGTCGGAGGAATCGCCGCGACCGGCGGGCGCGTGAGGGAACCCGGAACAGGCGTCGGAGGAATCGCCGCGACCGGCGGACGCGTGAGGGAACCCGGAACAGGCGTGGGCGGAATGGACGCGGCGGCCGGACGCGCGGCTTGCGGCGTCATCACCGGCGGCGGACGCGCTGGCACCGCGGTTCCGCTCAGCGGCAGCGGGGCGGAGGGCAGCGCGCCAGCCATGTCCAACCGGGGCGGCGGGGGCGCGGGCGGATGCATCGCGCCCTGGAGGAAGAGCGTCTCCGCCTCGCGGATCCGCCGCGAGAGGAAGTCGAAGATCTCCACGGAGACCTTGCGCAGCTCCGGATGCAGATCCGGCGACAGGTGCTCCGGCGAGAAGCGCTTCGCCATGCGGAAGAAGGCGAGCCGGAACTCATCGAGCGACGCCTGCGGCTTGAGCCCGAACACCTCGTGCGGCGGCAGGTGCAGAAGACCGCGCAGCTGGTTGCGCAGGCGCTCGGCCTGCTGGGTCTCGATGGAAGGCGTGGGCGCCGCGGTGGTGAACAGGTCGCGCACCTCCGGGAGGTCCTGGAGCGCGACCCAGTTCGACCCATCGCGCGACGCGCGCACTGCCGTCTTCAGGCGACCCGAGGAGATGAGGTCGCGGAAGGCTTGCAGTTGGAGGGGGCCCAGCACGCGGCCGAGCGAGTCTCCCACCCAGTAACCGACAACGGATGACGACACGGGGACCTCGGCGGAATCAGGACGCGAGCGCCTGGCGTACGGCGGCGGCGATCTCCAGGGGATGGAAGGGTTTGCCCACGAAGCCCATCGCCCCCGCGGCGATGGCCTGCTCCACCACCGGCTCCGCGTCCATGCTGCTGATGACCAGGACGCGCGTCTCCGGTGAAACACTCTTGATGGCGCCCAGCACCTCCAGCCCGCTCTTCTTCGGCATGAAGAGGTCCAGGAACATCACCGCCGGCTGCTCCTTCTCCGCCAGCGCCAGCCCTTCCTCCCCGTCCGCCGCCTCCAGCAGCCGCAGGTCGATCCCCGTGTCCGCGATGACGTCCTTGAGGATGCGACGCACGAAGCTGTCGTCATCCACCAACAGCAGGGTAGGTAGTCCAGGCATGGGCGGCAGGATACATAAGACGCGCGACGTTTGGGCGCGCGCATCCCACGTGCCTGCTCGGCTTTTGGGTTAAGGGGTGGGCATGTCCACCGACCCCGCGCTGTCCCATTTCGAGTCCCACAAGGCCGCGTACCTGGAGGACCTCAAGGCCCTCGTACGCATACCCAGTGTGTCCTTTCCCGGGTTCGACGCCGCCCTCGTGCGCAAGAGCGCGGAGGCCACCGCGGCCCTGTTGAAGGACCGTGGTTTTGAAAACGTGCAGCTGCTCGAAATCGAGGGCGCGCATCCGTATGTCTATGGCGAGGTGCTCAAGGCGCCGGGCCGTCCCACGCTCCTCCTCTACGCGCACCACGACGTGCAGCCCGCGGGAGACGAAGCGGCCTGGAAGAGCCCGCCCTTCGAGCCCGAAGAGCGCGACGGCCGCCTGTACGGACGCGGCGCGGCGGACGACAAGGCCGGCATCGTCGTGCACACCTCCGCCGTGGACGCGTGGCTCAAGAGCACCGGCCAACTCCCACTCAACGTGAAGGTCATCATCGAGGGCGAGGAGGAGGCCGGCAGTGACCACCTGGGTGCATTTCTCCAGAAGCACGCGAAGCTGGTGGCCGCGGACGCCATCGTGTTGACGGACACGACGAACTTCGACACGGGCCTGCCGTCCATCACCACGGCGCTGCGCGGGCTGGTGACGGTGGACGTGGAGGTGCGGGGGCTGCATCAGGCGGTGCACTCCGGCATGTGGGGCGGGCCCATTCCGGATCCGGCGATGGCGCTGTGCCGGATGCTGGCGTCGCTGACGCACGCGGATGGCACCATCGCGATTGAAGGCGTGATGGAGCAGGTGAAGCCGCTGACGGACGCGGAGCGCCAGAGCATCCAGGCGCTGCCCGGTGACGACGCGACCTTCCGCGAACAGGCCGGCTTGCGGCAGGGCGTGCAGTTGCTTGGCGGCGGGCGGCACCCCTGGGAGACGAACTGGCGTCAGCCGAGCCTGGCCATCAACGCCATCCAGGCCAGCAGCCGCAAGGACGCGCGCAACATCGTCGTGGAGTCCGCGTGGGCGCGCGTGGGCATCCGCGTGGTGCCGGACATGAATCCGGAGGACGTGCAGCGCCGGCTGGTGGAGCACCTGAAGAAGGTGTGCCCGTGGGGCCTGGAGCTGGAGATCCGCGAGGACCAGGCGTCCGGCTGGTGGTACACGGACTCGTCGCATCCAGCGTTCCAGGCGGCGTTCCGCGCGTTGGAGAAGGGCTACGCGAAGAAGCCGGTCACCATCGGGTGCGGAGGGTCCATCCCGTTCGTGGAGCCGTTCGCGAAGGAGCTGGGCGGCGTGCCCGCGCTGCTCATCGGCGTGGAGGATCCGTACACGTACGCCCACTCGGAGAACGAGAGCCTGCACCTGGGCGACTGGGAGAAGGCCATCCGCTCCGCCATCCACCTCTATGAGGAGCTGGCGAAGTCGCTGACCCCTCGCGGTTGAGCGCGGAATGGGGTGGAGTGCGTGCCCCATGCGCCCGCCCCGTCCCGTCTGGAGTGTCCTCGCCGTCCTGTCGTGTGTCCTGTCCTCCACGGGGGCCCTGGGAGCCGAAGCGCCCTGGGCCGTCGTGCTGGGACAGGACGCGAAGGCGCCCGCGCTGTCCAGGCAGCTGGCCGCGCTGAAGAAGGACCGCGCGTTCGCGTGGGTGAAGCCGGCGAAGGGCTTCCCCAAGGTGATGGCCGCGAAGGCGCTGCCGGGGCTTGAAGCCGGGCAGCAGTTCGCGGTGCTGGGCGTGTGCGGCACGAAGGAGGACGCGGAGGCCGCCATGGCCCTGGTGAAGCCCTGGGCCCAGGGGGCGTCCGTGCAACAGCTCACCGGCACCGCCGCGCTGTCGTGCCCCACGGCCAACGCGCTGAAGTCTCCGCGCAAGACGGACGCGAAGGTGGAGGCCACGCACCCGTTCCCGAACGCGCCGGGCCTGGTGCTCACCGAGCAGCGGGTGAACCCGAAGACGGTGATGGAGTGCCGGGCCTCGGACCTGCTCCTGCGCGTGGCGCGGGGCTCCACCGTGCTGGCGGAGGTCCTGCTGGAAGGGCAGTGCGTGGGGGACTGCACCCCGGAGGCGCAGACGAAGGCGAAGCAGCGCGCCGCGGAACTCCAGGAGATGGCGAAGCAGGGCAACACCAACGCGGCGTTGATGCTCAAGGACTTCACCACCGGCTGCATGTCCCGCGAGTCACGCGTACAGAAGGTGCTCACGGACCTGGGGGTGCCCATGGCGGTGATGGGCCTGGCCTCTCCCATGCTGAGCCAGCAGAAGCCGGATGGCGTCCTGATGGCGCCGGGCTGCGGGAAGCTCGTGCAGTCGCCCTACCTGACGGGGGCCGCCGGGGCGGACGACCTGACGCAGGTGAACGTCGTGGCGGACCAGCCGGACCCGGAGGCATGGAAGCGCTTCAACGTCTCCGTGTCGGGCCAGCACGCGGCCCACCTCGTGTGGAACGCGCGCAAGTGCGAGTGGGCGATGGACGACCCGGAGCCCGAAGGCCAGGACATGTGACGTCCCGGTCCCCGGCCGTGGCCGTCACAGGCCGCGGAAGCGGTCCGTGGCCTCGATGAGGGCGGAGGTGTTGCCGGGCTCGTTGGCGGAGTGGCCCGCGTCCGGCACGATCACGAACTGGGCCTCCGGCCACGCGCGGTGCAGGGCCCACGCGCTCTCCGGCGGGCACACGACGTCGTAGCGGCCCTGCACGATGACGGTGGGGATGTGGCGGATGCGGTGCACGTCGTCCAGGAGTTGCGTGTCCGTGCGCAGGAAGCCCCGGTTGACGAAGTAGTGGCACTCGATGCGCGCGAAGGCGATGGCGAAGTCGTCGCCCGCGTTGCGCGCGATGAGCTCCGCGTTGGGGTACAGGCAGCTCGTGCGGCCCTCCCACACGCTCCACGCCTTCGCGGCCTCCTGCTGCGAATGCCTGTCGTCGCCCATCAGCCGCTTCGCGTAGGCCTGAAGCAGGTCGCCGCGCTCGTCCTCGGGGATGGGCGCGAGGAAGTGCTCCCACGCGTCCGGGAACATCGCGCTCGCGCCGCGCTGGTAGAACCAGTCGATCTCCTGCTTGCGCAACAGGAAGATGCCGCGCAGCACCAGCTCCGTGACGCGTTCAGGATGGGCCTCCGCGTACGCGAGCGACAGGGTGCTGCCCCACGAGCCGCCAAAGAGCATCCAGCGCTCCAGGTCCAGGTGCTCGCGCAGCCGCTCCATGTCCGCCACCAGGTCCCAGGTGGTGTTCTCCACCAGGCTGGCGTGCGGCGTGCTGCGGCCACAGCCGCGCTGATCAAAGAGGATGATGCGGTAGACGGCCGGGTCGAAGAAGCGGCGCTGCTTCGGGTCTGTGCCGCCGCCGGGGCCGCCGTGCACGAACACCACGGGCTTGCCCTTCGGATTGCCGCTCTCCTCGAAGTACAGCGCGTGGCCCCCGGTGACCTTCAACTGGCCGGTGCGGTAGGGCTCGATGGAGGGATAGAGCGTTCGCAGCGGCGTGGGAGCAGGCACGGGATTCCTTCCTTGGGAACGGGGCGCGACGCAACCTAACAACAGACGGCGCCCGCGGGGCGAGCCGTTCAGAAATACCACGTCAGCCCGAGAACGAGTCGCCAGGGTCCGTCCTCGATGGTGGTGGTGCGCTGATGCGTGCCGCCGTCGCGCTCCTGGACGATTTCGCGCCGGAGCGGCCAGGCCTTGTCCACCTCCAGGCCCAGGCCCAGGTGCCGCCAGAGCCGGACCTCGCCCATCACCCCCGTGGTGAAGAAGGGCAGGGAGGGATCCACGTCGATGAATCTCACGCCCGCGCTGACGCCCACGCGGAACGGAGCGGTGGGCGTCAGGGCCCGCAGGCCCACGCCCCAGGAGGTGACGAAGAAGTCCTCACGGCCGCTGGCCAGCTCCGCGGAAGCAAACACGCCCACGAGCTCCTGGAAGTCGTAGCCCGCGCGCAGACCCAGGCCCACGCCGTCGTCGTAGTGGAGGGGCAGGGCGAAGCGTGGCTCCGGGTCGCTCACGGTGACGTCGAACGCGGAGTTGCGCAGCAGCGACAGGCCCAGCCACGGGCCATGCAAGGGCCGCGCGTCGTCCGCGCGAGCCAGGGTGGAGGCGAGCAGGAAGAGGAGGAGGGCCGCGGGCAGGGAGGGACGGGGCATGGAGAAGGGCGTCTCAGAAGAACCAGGTCAGTCCGAACAGGACCCGCAGGGGACCCTGGTCCAGGGTGAAGGTCCGCTGGGGCGTGCTCCCCTCCTGGAGCCGGGTGACCTCGTCCTTCAGCGGCCACGCCTTGCCCACCTCCAGGCCAAAGCCCAGGTGTTCCCAGGGCCGGATCTCGCCCAGCAGCCCCGCGGTGAAGAAGGGCAGGGTGGGGTCCTCGGGGAGGAAGCGCAGGCCCGCGCTGATGCCCGCGCGAAACGTGCGCGTGGGCGTCAAGAGCCGCAGGCCTCCGCCAAAGGACGTGTAATGGACGTCCGCCTGGAGTTCGGCGTACGCGCCCGCGAACGCGAGGAAGTCGTAGCCCGCGCGCAGGCCCAGGCCCACGCTGGAGCCGTACTCCACCGTGGACAGGTTGAGCCCGGGCTCCCGGATGCCCGCGTCGAAGCCGGAGCTGGTGGACAGCGTCACGCCCACCCACGGCCCTTCCAGGGGCCGCGTGTCCTCCGCGCGCGCCACCGTGGCGGCGAGGACGAAGAGGAGAATGGGCAGCGCGAGGGGACGGCGGGGCACGGGGGGCTCCGGGGGGAGGACTGCCTCCCTTCTACGGAGCGGCCACCGTGCCCTGGTCGTGCCCGCTCAGGGCTTCGGGGGCTCGCGCGGGGCTTCCGGCGGCTTGGGCGCGGGAGGCACGCCGCGTCCGGCCTGGGCCACCATGCGCACCTCGGCGTTCTCCCCGAGCGCGAAGCCGTCGCCCTTCGTCTCCAGGTCCGTCGCCTCGATGACGTCGCCGCGCTGGAGATGGAAGAACTTCTCGTTCTTCTCCGAGCGGTGGCGCTCCTGCATCGCCAGGCCCACGCGCCCCTCCGGCCCGCAGCCGATGTAGCGCTGGCGGCCCTTGCCCTCCAGCGACTCGCTGACGATGCGGAACAGCCGGCCCGGCGGCGGCTCCGGCCAGGCCTCGCCCTTGGGCGCCAGCACCAGGTAGCTCATCTTGAGCGACTCCTTGTGGAAGCCCGCCGCGCGCGCCAGCTCCTCCACCACGCGGGGCATGGGCCACGGGCGCTCGGCGTGGCACCAGTCCGTCTCCTTCACCAGCGCGGGGCACGCGCCGCGATACATGCACGGCGCGCGGATGGCGTAGCCGCGCTCCACCATCAGGTCTCGCACCTTGAGCAGGTTGCGGCTCGTCTCGCGCAGCGCGGGCTCCATCACCAGCAGGCTGCCGCCCTTCTTCACCTTCGCGAGCACCGACTCCAAGAGCGCCGCGCGCGGCTTCAGCGCTTCGTCCGTCGCGCCGTACAGCTCGTTCACGACGTGCCCCATCGTGATGAGGTCGTATTGCCCCTCCGGCAGCGTGGCGTTCTTCTTCAGCGGATCCCACTCGCGCGTGGCCAGGGCCTCGCCGGCCTCCGTGGCCAGCTTGCGCGCCAGCTCCAGCGCGGGCTTGCTGCGGTCCGCGGCCGTCACCTCACTGGCGCCCGCGTCCATGGCCGCGAAGGCCACCGGGCCCGGGCCGCTGCCCAGGTCCAGCACCTGCCGGGGGCGGTTCGGCAGCTCGCCCAGCACCTGGCGCGCCTGGGCATAGGAGACCGGCCAGTAGAAGAGGAGGTAGGCGCCCAACAGGCGCGGGTCGTCCATGTACCGGGCGCCGGCCAGTTGGCGCTCGCGGGTGAGGCCGTGCGACAGCTGCTTCACGCCCGCGCCCACCTCCTTGACCTCCTGCGGCGTGAGGCGGGTCTCCGGCCCCTCGCCCCGGCCCCGGGACGCGCGCCACACGGAGATGAGCCGGGGCAGCCATCGCTCCAGGTCCTTGCTGTATGCGTTGCTCATCGTTGCCTTCACATCAGGGGTCGCCACCCGGAGGCGACCGCGTTAAACCCATCCCGCCATGATTTCCGTCCGCGGACTGCGCAAGCACTATCAGGTCCACAAGCGCCCGCCTGGCCTGAAGGCGGCCCTGCGCTCGCTCGTCCACCGCAGCTACACGACCGTCAAGGCCGTGGACGGTATCTCCTTCGACATCAAGCCCGGAGAGCGCGTGGGCTTCCTGGGCCCCAACGGCGCGGGCAAGACGACGACGCTCAAGGTGCTCGCCGGCCTGCTCCACCCGTCCGAGGGTGAAGTCACCGTGGATGGCCACGTGCCCCGCCTGCGCGAGGAGGCGTTCCTCAAGAAGATCATGCTGGTGATGGGGCAGAAGCAGCAGCTCCTGTGGGACCTGCCGCCGTCGGAGACGTTCGAACTCAACCGCGCCATCTACGACGTGCCCCGCCTCCAGTACAAGCAGACGCTGGATGAGCTGGTGTCGCTGCTGGAGCTGGGGGACCTCATCGGCAAGCCCACGCGGCAGCTCAGCCTGGGGGAGCGGATGAAGTGCGAGCTGGCCGCGGCCCTCATCCACCGCCCCCGGGTGCTCTTCCTGGACGAGCCCACCATCGGCCTGGACGTGTCCATGCAGGTGACGATGCGCGCGTTCATCAAGGCCTACAACGAGCAGACGGGCGCCACGCTCATCCTGACCAGTCACTACATGGACGACGTGGCGGCGCTCTGCCCGCGCGTCATCGTCATCGACAAGGGGCAGCTGTCCTACGACGGCAGCCTGGACGCGCTGGTGCAGCGCGTGCGCCCGGAGAAGCGCGTGGTGCTGCGGCTGGGCCAGCCGGTGGACGCGGGCCTGCTGACGCCGCTGGGCAAGGTGGTGTCGCACGAGCCAGGCTCGGCGGTGCTCCAGGTCCAGCAGGACGCGGTGAACGCCACGGTGGGCCGCGCGCTGTCCACGCTGCCGGTGACGGACCTGACGGTGGAGAACGCGCCCCTGGAAGAGGTGATGAGCGAGCTGTTCCAGGAGGGCAAGGCGCGCCGGGCGGAAGCCGCCCGGGAGGCGGTGACGGCGTGAGCCTGCGCACGGCCCTCAAGGCGCTGCCCACCATGCTGCGCATCGGCTTCTCCGAGGCGGTGGCCTACCGCGCGGAGATGATCATCTGGGTGCTGGCCACCACCATGCCGCTCATCATGCTGGCCCTGTGGTCGGCGGTGGCGCGCGGCGGGGACGTGGGGCGCTTTGGCCAGGCGGAGTTCACGGGCTACTTCCTCGCGGCCTTCTGCGTGCGGCAGATGACCAGCTCCTGGGTGGCGTGGCTGGTCAGCTACGAGGTGAAGCAGGGCACGCTGGCGATGCGGCTCCTGCGGCCCATCTCCCCGCTGCTCGCGTACGCGACGGAGGTGCTGGCGGGCATCCCGCTGCGCGTCGCCATCGTCCTGCCCGTGCTGGGCATCAGCATGTGGGCGGCGGGCGCCGAGCGGGCGGTTCCCACGTCGCTGGGTGGCTGGGGGCTGTTCGCGCTGGGCATCACGGGCGCGTGGCTCATCACGTTCTATCTGAACGTGCTGCTGGGCACGCTGAGCCTGTTCCTGGAGAGCAGCCAGAAGCTGATGGAAGTCTACATGGTGCTGTTCTTCGTCTGCTCCGGGTACATGTTCCCGGTGGAGTTCTTCCCGCCCGGCGTGCGCACCGTCATGGAGTGGCTGCCGTTCCGCTACCAGATGGGGCTGCCGGTGGAGCTGATGACGGGGGCGCATTCCGCGAAGGACGCGTGGGCCCTGCTCGGAGCGCAGTGGGCGTGGGTGCTGGGGCTGGGCGTGGTGTCGTTGACGGTCTGGCGGCGGGACCTGGCGCGCTTCGCGGCGTTCGGAGGGTAGGGCGGTGGTGAACGCGAAGCGCTACCTGCGCCTGTTGGGCGTGCAGTTGAAGGCCTCCGGCTTGCTGGCATTGCAGTACCGCGCGGACTTCCTGGCGGAGGGGCTGACGTCACTGGCGTGGACGTTCACCGCGCTGGCGCCGCTGTTCGTCGTCTTCGGCGCGCGGCCCAGCATCGAGGGCTGGACGTTCCAGGAGTCGCTGCTGGTGGTGGGCTGGTTCACGCTCTTGCAGGGCGTGCTGGAGGGCGCCATCAGCCCCAGCCTCACGGGCATGGTGGAGCACATCCGCAAGGGCACGCTCGACTTCGTGCTGCTCAAGCCCGCGGACGCGCAGTTCCTGGTGTCCACGCAGCGCTTCCTGCCGTGGCGAGCGGTGAACGTGCTGTCCGGCGTGGGGCTGTTCGTCTACGCGTTCGTGTCGCTGGGGCGCTGGCCGTCGCTGCCGGGCGTGTTCGCGTCGCTGGTGTTGCTCGGGACGAGCATGCTCATCCTCTACTCGATGTGGATCCTCGTGGTGAGCGCGGCCTTCTTCGTGGTGAAGGTGGACAACCTCACGTACCTGTTCACCTCCATCTTCGACGCGGCCCGCTGGCCGTCCTCGGTGTTCCGGGGCTCGCTGGCGTGGGTGTTCACCTTCATCATCCCGCTGGCGCTGATGACCACCTTCCCCGCGCTCGCGCTCCTGGGCCGGCTGCCATGGACCTGGCTCGTGGGCGCGGTGGTGGGCTCGGTGGCGTTCGCCGCGGTGGCTCGGTGGGTGTGGCTGATGTCCATCCGCCACTACACGTCCGCGAGCAGCTGAGTCATCAGGGCTGGGGCCGGGGCGCCTGACGGGCCCACTCCGCGCGCACCACGTAGGGCAGGAGCCTGGCTTGGGCATGGCCGGGGTATCGCTCCTTCAGCTTCGCCTCCACCGCCGCGAGCGGATCCGCGCTGGGGTGCTCCGAGCGCCGCTCGCGGGTGACCTCCTCGCGCACGGCCTGGACGTAGGCGGTCTGCGCGTCCAGCAGCTCCGGGCCGCCGGGCAGGCCGCGCCCCGGGTGGATCCACTTCGGCTTCAACGCGCGCAGCTCGTCCAGACGCTGGAGCCACCCGGTGGTGTCGCCGCCTTCGAACCAGGTGTGCGTGTCCCGCGCGACGAGGTCGCCGGTGAAGAGGTGGCCCTCCCATTCCACGACGACGTGGGCCTCGCTGGAGCCCGCGCCCAGGACGTGGGCCTTCAGCGTGACACCCGCCGCGCTCAGCTCGCGGGTGCTGTCACCGAAGCTGTCCGCCAGCACGAGCTCCCGGGGGTAGCGGCCATTCCAGTACTGCTTGAAGAGGGAGGGTGCCCACTTCTCGTGGACCGCGGGGATGCGCTCGCGCACCGGGCCGGAGGTGACGACCGGGACTCCCAGCTCCTTGAGCAGGGCCGTGCCGTTGAAGCTCTCCGGATTCGCGTGGAGCACGATGGCGAGCTTCGGCTCCTTGCCGGTGATGTCCTTCGCGAACGCCAGCTCCTTGCGCAGCGCGGAGGGCAGCAATTGCGTGTCGATGAGGACCAGGCCCTCCGGTCCTTCAATCCAGTACGACGAGGTCTGGAGTGACCACTGGGACGAGATGTATTCGCCGACCCGGAGGTCGCCCTGCTCCTGGAGGGAATGGGAGCGGTAGTGGGTCTCGACGATGGGCTGGGTCGCGCCGCAGCCCCACAGGACAGAGGCCAGCGCGGCGGCGAGAATCATTCTCATGAATCCCGATGATACGCGCCGGTGCTGGCTGATAGGAATTCCGCTGTTGTCTTTCCTTCGTCTGGGTTAAGGGGCCGCCCCCCTGCGGCGAAAGCCGTATCCCCCATGAAGTGAAGGACCTCCCCCTCGATGATCCGTATCCGTTTTCACGGCCTGCTGGCCGCGCTCGCGCTTGCGTCCGCGACAGCCTGTGCCCCCGAAGCACCGTCTTTCTCCAACGCCCCCTCCACCTCCACCTCGCGTCTGGATACGTCCTCGTGGGGCAGCGCCGGCACCATGGCCTCCGTGCGCGTGGACGCCACGGCCACGCTGCTGCGCAATGGTTATGTGCTCGTCGCGGGCGGAGGCACGTCCGCCGCGGAGCTTTATGATCCGCGCTCCGGCCGCTGGTTCTCGCTGGGCGCCATGGCCACGAGCCGCCAGCGCCACACCGCCACGATGCTGACCTCCGGCAAGGTGCTGGTGGTGGGCGGAGGCACCTCCGTGCTGGCCTCGGCGGGCGCGGAGCTCTTCGACCCGGACACCAACAGCTGGTCCGCCGCGACGGGACTGGACCTGCCCCGTTCCCAGCACACCGCGACGCTGCTCCCCGACGGCCGGGTGCTGGTGGCGGGCGGTGACAGCAGCTTTGGCAACGCGCTGTCCAGCGCGATGCTCTACTCCCCCGCGACCCACTCCTGGTCCGTCACGGGCCCGATGAGCGCGGCCCGGCTGGGCCATGCGGCGACGCTGCTGCCGGATGGGCAGGTGCTGGTGACGGGCGGCCGGGACAGCGCCAACGGGAACGTGCTCGCGACGGCGGAGCGCTATGACCCCGCGACAGGCCAGTGGACGGCGGTGGGCCGCATGGTCACGCAGCGCATGGGACACACGGCGACGCTGCTGCTCTCCGGGCAGGTGCTGGTGGCGGGCGGCTTCGCGGGCAGCCTGGCCACGAACACCTCCGAGTTGTTCGACCCGGGCACCGGCACCTGGACGTCCCAGGGCGCGCTGCCGTCCCAGTCCGTCTTCCACACCGCGACGCTGCTCACCTCCGGGCAGGTGCTGGTGACGGGCGGCTCCACGGGCGGCCAGCCCTACCTGGACAGCGCCGCGCTCTACACGCCGGCCACCGGCGTCTGGACGACGACGGCGACGATGTCCTCGCGCCGCATCAGCCACGCCGCCGCGCTGCTCCCGTCGGGCGAGGTCCTCGTGCTGGGCGGCGTGCCGCAGGTGGGCTCCCGCAGTGCGTCCGCGGAGCGCTACCGCCCGTCCAGCCTGCCGTGGAGCCCGGCCACGAGCCTGGGCTCCGCGCGCTCGCAGCTCAGCGCCACGCGGCTGAGCACGGGCGACGTGCTGGTGGCGGGCGGGGCGTCCTCGTCGGGCGCCGCGCTCGTGAGCGCCGTGCTGTACGACGAGGTGTCGAACAGTTGGCAGGACACGGGTTCGCTGGGCACCGCGCGCTTCCTGCACTCCGCCACGCCCCTGAATGACGGCCGTGTGCTGGTGACCGGCGGGCAGCGGGATGCCTCCACCTGGCTGTCCGCCACGGAGGTGTACGCGCCCGCCACGGGGACGTGGACGACGGTGGGAAGCCTGGGGACGGGACGGGCCCGTCACACCGCGACGCTGCTCCCGGGCTCCGGCCAGGTGCTGGTGGCGGGCGGAGCGTCGGGCGCGAGCACCTCCTCCACGCTCGCCAGCGCGGAGCTGTTCAACCCGGCCACGGGCACCTGGAGCCCCACGGGCGCCATGGGACATGCGCGCACGTACCACGCGGCCGTGCCGCTGCCTTCGGGCGAGGTGCTGGTGATGGGAGGCAGCTCCACCGGGGCGGACGCCATCACCGCGAGCGCGGAGCTGTTCAACCCGGCCACGGGCACCTGGCGGAACACGGCGTCCATGGCGGTGGCGCGCTATGGCCACATCGCGGTGCCGCTGGGCAATGGCAGCCAGGTGCTGGTGGCGGGCGGCTGGGGCGTGGATGGACCGCTGCGCTCGGCGGAGCTCTACGACGTGGCGCAAGGCACCTGGAGGACCGTGGCGTCGATGAACATGCCGCGCTACCTGCCGCACGCCACGGCGCTGTCCACGGGCCGCGTGCTGGTGGTGACGGGGGAGGGCGGTTCGGGGTTGGGCGTGCTCGACTCGGCGGAGGTGTATGACGTCGCGATGAACGCGTGGACGCCCGCGGGCACCCTGTCCACGCGCAACACGCACCACGGACTGGCACTGCTGCCCTCGGGCCGGGTGCTCGTCACGGGGGGCAGTGGAAGCAGCGGCGCGCGCGCGGGCGTCGACATGTACTCACCGGCGCCGTGAGCCGGAGCGCACGGGGCGGGCACATGCACGGCCTGCCCCGTGCCGCGTTGGGATTCAGGCTTCCGCGTGTGGCGCTTCGTGCGCCGCGTCCCCGCGGGAGTAGTACGCGAGGCATTCGTCCTCGCGCCCGCGCACCACGCGTCTGCCATTGAGCGGGCCGACGTGGGCGGTCACCACGGTGACCTGGCCCTCCACGTCGTCCTGGTCGTAGTAGAGGACCACCCAGTCATCCGTGGCGTTCTGCTGGTGCGCCAGCGCCGTGTTGGAGAACAGCGCGCGGAAGTTCCAGTCGTCCACGTGCTCGCGCATCACCGGCAGCCAGGCTTCGCCGGAGGGGTTGAAGCGCTTGGGCGCGATGCGACGCAGCTCCCCGGCCTTCGCCCTGCGCCGGTAGTCCGCGTCCACTCGCAGCAGCAGCGCCACCGACGGACGCGGCTCGTCCTGACCCTCGTGTGAGCGCGCCCGCTCGCGCTCACGCCGGTTGCGTCCCAGGCGCGCCGCCAGCACCTCGCGCACCTGCTCCGCGCGCCGGGGCCCGAAACCCTCCACGCGTTCCAGACGCCCGTCGTGCGCGGCCAGCTCCAGCGCCTCCAGCGTGGAGATGTCCAAGGCTTCATGGATGCGCTTCGCCAGCTCCGGTCCGATGCCGGGCACGCTGGCGAGCAGGCCCTCGGGGGAAGCTTCACCCTCCAGTCGCTCGAGCAGCCCCACGTGCCCCGTGCGCACCAGCTCCGCGACGGTCCCCGCGATGCTCTTGCCCACGCCAGGCAACGCCCGCAGGCCCGCCTCCCCCTCCGCCGACAGCACCTGCGCCACGGAGTCCGGCCAGTTCGCGATGGTCGCCGCCGCCTTGCGGTAGGCCCCCACCCGGAAGGGCATCGCGTCCTGCGTCTCCAGCAGGTCCGCCACCCGCTCCAGTGCGTCCGCGATGTCGATGTTGCTCTTCCATTCAACGCCCATGGTACCTGGAAGGTAGGGACTCCCGGGCAGGACAGCCACCCTATGCGCCGACACCCACGCACATGGTGGTCCCCGGCGGAGAAAATTCCCCGCCCCGCAACCGGGCTGGTTCCGCCGGGTTGGAGGGAACAGCAGGCAGTCATGCGAACCTATTCGACCTGGAGGATGACGATGCGCTGGAACAAGACGTTGGCGGTGGGTGCGGCCCTGGTGCTCTCGACGGCGTGCGGCGGGGTGGATGATCAGGAGGCGGTGGAGTCCCTGCCGGACTTCGCGGGCACGTCGCTGGAGATCAACACGGCCGCGCTCGCGCAGGACGGCGCCGCGCTCGTGGCCCAGGACCTGATGCAGGTGGAGGCCTCGCTGGACGGGCAGGGCGCCGCGATGCTGGAGGGCGCCCGCCTGGAGGTGAAGGCGCTCAACGACACGCTCCGGCAGGCGCTGGTGCCCATCGCGGACCTGGCGAAGCAGGCCGCCAACGAGCAGCCCGGCGACGTGCTGGTGTATGGCCCCACCGACCGCGCCAACGCCACCTTCAAGCTCTTCATCCGCAAGGGCGCGGGGCAGCGCTACCAGTGGAAGCTGGAGGCCCGTCCGCTGAACAGCGCGGACGACGTCGCCTACAAGCTCATCGCCGCGGGCGCGCTCAGGCGCGACGGCGAGGCGCACCGGGGCCGGGGCACGCTGGCCATCTCCCTGGACAACCTCAAGGCGGTGGCCCCGTCCTACGCGGGCCAGGGCAAGCTGATGATGTCGTTCGCCCACTTCGGCAAGGGCAGCAAGTCGCTGGCGTACCGGCTGGCCAACTTCACTCCGAACCCCGCCACGCACGACGCCGTCACCGGCGCCTTCGTGGGCCACAAGATTGAAGCCACCGGCGTCACCCGCGTGCGCGTGCTCGGCCCGTACAACCTGCCCGGCACCGCGACCTCCGCGAAGGAGAAGGTGCTCTCCTCCATTCGCCACATCCCCGGCAGCGGCGGCCGCGTGGACGTGCGCGCCTGGGGCGGCGACATCGCGGCGAACACCTACTACGTGGGCAGCGCCTGCTGGGACACGCAGGAGAAGGAGGTCTACCGCGTCCTTCTTCAGTGCTCGGACTCGGGCAGCCCGGCGAGCTGCACGGAGGTCGCCGGCAGCCGCGTGGGCACCTTCCAGGCCTGCCCCTCGGTGGAGTTGCGCGGCGACGTGGCGCCCCCGGAGGGCACCGGCGACGCCGTGACGCCCGAGCCCGGCAACCCCGGCGCCCCGGACGACGTGCCCGGCGACGTCACCGCCGACTTCTAGGCCGTCAGGGAAGCGCGGACGCCACCACCGCGTCCGCTTCGATCTCCACCAGCATCCGCGGGTCGATGAGCGCCTTCACCTCCACCATGGAGGTGGCTGGGCGGATGGCCGCGAACACCTCGCCGTGGGCGCGGCCAATCTCCTCCCAGCGCGAGATGTCCGTGACGTACATGCGCGTGCGCACCACATCCTCCACCCGGGCGCCCACCGCCTCCAGCGCGGCGCGGATGTTGGACAGCGCCTGGGCCGCCTGCCGGTACGCGTCCCCTTCACCCACGAGCTGGCCGTCCGCGCCCGTGGCGGTGGTGCCGGACACGGACACGAAGGGGCCCGTGCGAACCGCCCGTGAGTAGCCCACCCGGGGCTCCCAGGGAGTGCCGGTGGCATGGAGGATGCGCTGCATGGCGTGGCTCCGATGTGGGCTGGAGGGAGGGCTGCCCCGGAGGGCCGGAGCCCGGCCGGTCCTCCAGGCGCTGCTTGCACAGCTGCAAGGAACGACCGCCCGTGATAGTTGCCCTCGGATCATGGCCAACGAGCTCGAGAGGGAGGTCGCCCGGCGACGGACCTTCGCCATCATCTCCCACCCCGACGCGGGAAAGACAACCCTGACGGAGAAGCTGCTGCTCTACGGCGGCGCCATCCACCTGGCCGGAAGCGTGAAGGCCAAGCGGGCGCGTCGCCACGCGACCAGCGACTGGATGGAGCTGGAGAAGGAGCGCGGCATCTCCGTCACGTCGTCCGTGCTCCAGTTCAACTACCGCGACCACGCGGTGAACCTGCTGGACACCCCGGGCCACCAGGACTTCTCCGAGGACACCTACCGCACGCTCTCCGCCGCCGACGCGGCGGTGATGCTCATCGACGCGGCGAAGGGCGTGGAGCCCCAGACGAAGAAGCTCTTCAAGGTGTGCCGCATGCGCGGCATCCCCATCTTCACCTTCGTCAACAAGCTGGACCGCTTCGGCCGCGAGCCGCTCGATTTGATGAACGAGCTGGAGCAGGTGCTGGGCATCCGCTCGTACCCCATGAACTGGCCCATCGGCATGGGGCCGGAGTTCCGGGGCGTCTACGACCGGCAGGCGCGCGTGGTGCACGTGTTCTCCGCGGAGGGCTCGCACGGCGAGTCGGAAGTGGCGGAGCGCTCGGTGTCCATCGACTCGGAGGAGATCAAGTCGGTCCTCACGGAGAACGAGCTGGAGAAGCTCCGCGAGGACATCGAGCTGTTGGACATCGGCGGGGACGAGTTCACGCGCGAGAAGTCGGACGCGGGCCAGCTGTCGCCCATGTTCTTCGGCAGCGCGATGACCAACTTCGGCGTGCGGCCCTTCCTGGACGCGTTCCTGGACCTGGCGCCCGCGCCCACGTCGCGCCCCACCACGCAGGGCCCGCGTGAGCCCACGAACCCGAAGTTCGCGGGCTTCGTCTTCAAGATTCAAGCGAACATGGACCCCGCGCACCGCGACCGCATCGCGTTCATGCGCGTGGTGTCCGGCCGCTACGTGAAGGGCATGAACGCCTTCCACTCGCGCCTGGGCAAGGAGGTGCGGCTCGCCAAGCCCAGCCAGTTCATGGCCGCCGAGCGCACGTCCATTGAAGACGCGTGGCCGGGGGACGTCATCGGCCTGTTCGACCCGGGCCAGTACCGCATCGGCGACTCGCTGGCGGAGGGCTCGCAGGACGTCCTCTTCGAGGGCGTGCCGCGCTTCAGCCCGGAGTTCTTCGCGGTGGTGCGCTCCAAGGATCCGCTGCGCCGCAAGCAGATGGAGAAGGGCCTGGAGCAGCTGTCCGAAGAGGGCACGGTGCAGATCTTCCAGCAGCTCGCGATGGGCATGAAGGACCCCATCGTCGGCGTGGTGGGCGCGCTCCAGTTCGAAGTGCTCCAGTACCGCCTGGAGCACGAGTACGGCGCGAAGATCGCCCTGGACCGGCTGCCCTTCAGCCACGCTCGCTGGGTGGTGGGGCAGAACTTCGACCCGAAGTCGTTCGACTGGGAAGGCAACCGCCAGACGGTGCAGGACCGCGACGGGCTGCCCCTGGTGCTCTTCCGCGACGACTGGGCGCTCCAGCACGCCGAGGAGAAGCACCCGGAGCTGAAGTTCGTCTCCGAGGCCCCGCTCCTGCGCCAGTCCGCGTCGGCCGCGACCGGCAGCTAGAAGACGCCTACTTGTGCGGCACCACGGTGCCGCCGCGGAAGGCCGAGTCGCGCAGCACCAGCCCCTCCTTGAAGAGGCGCGCGGCGCGGTTGCCCACGAAGAAGTCCTTCGGGTCACCCCGGCGGAAGGTCTTCTTCACGAACTCCTCCACCTCCATGTAGAGGCGGCGGAACTTGTCCGGGGCCGCGTCGCGGCGGCCCGTCTGGGACGTCACCTCCAGCTCCACCCACATCTTCCCGCTGAGCAGCTCGCCCTCCTCGTTGCGGCGCGAGCGCTCGATGAAGATGACGGGCGAGCGCACCTCGTCGATGCGCCAGAAGCCCTTGTCCGGGCCGCGCTTCACCTTGTCCACCATGGCGGGGCCAATCTCGCTGGCCACCAGGTAGAGGTCCTCCTCCGGCAGGCGCGGGATGTTGTCCGGATTGGCCCGGAAGGGCACCCAGTCCGGCGGAACGCGCCGGGGGTAGACCTCCAGGACGTGCCGCTCGAGGTGACGGAAGAAGGCGACCTCGTCGTCGGGTGCCATGAAGAATTGGAGGATGTTGGCCATCGCGGGCGTCCTCATACCCTGGAAGCGCGCTAGAAACACAGGCCATGGACTCCTGGCTGCGCGCGCGGATGCATGAGCTGAACGACCTGAACAGCGTCATCAACCTGGCTTCCTGGGACCGGGAGGTCTACCTGCCCTCCAAGGCAGCCTCCGCCCGCGCCCAGCAGCTGGCCACCGTCCAGGCCCTCCACCACGAGCGGCTGGTGGATCCGCGCCTGGGCGAGGCCCTGGCCCGCGCCGGGGAAGGGGGCCCGGACTTCGAGGCCCTCACGCCGGACGAGCGCGCCATGGTGCGCGTCCTCACCCGCGAGCGCGACCGGGCGGTGCGCCTGCCCGCCCGCCTGGTGACCGCGCTGGCGGAGGCGCAGGGCGAGGGCCTCCAGGCCTGGCGGGAGGCGCGCACGACGAAGCGCTTCGAGCGCTTCCGGCCCGCGCTGGAGGCGCTGCTGGCGTTGCGCCGTGAGCAGGCGGACGCGCAGGGCCACGACGGCGAGCGCTACGACGCGCTGCTGGAGGGCTTCGAGCCCGGCATGCGCGTGAAGCGCCTCACGCCGGTGCTCACCGCGCTGCGAGACGCGCTCATCCCCATGGTGGCCACGCTGGGCGAGCAGAAGCGGGCCTTCCCCGCGTTCCTCTCCGGCCGCACCTACGACACCGCCCAGCAGTGGCAGTTCACGATGCGGCTGCTCAAGGCAGTGGGCTTCGACCTGGAGTCGGGCCGCCAGGACGTGAGCATCCACCCCTTCACCAACAGCGTGCACGCGCAGGACGTGCGCCTCACGACGCGCCTGGACCCCACGTGGCCGCCGGCCGCGCTCTTCGGCACGCTCCACGAGGCGGGCCATGGCCTGTACGAGCAGGGCTTCTCGCAGGAGCACCACCGCACGCCGCTGGCGTCCGTGCCCTCCATGGGCCTGCACGAGTCCCAGTCCCGCCTGTGGGAGAACCTGGTGGGACGAGGCCGCGCCTTCTGGGTGCCGCACTTCCCCGCGCTGAAGGAGGCCTTCCCGGAGGCGCTGGCGGACGTGGACCTGGACGGCTTCCACGCGGGCATCAACCACGTGGTGCCGTCGCTCATCCGCGTGGAGGCGGACGAGGTCACGTACAACCTGCACATCGCCCTGCGCTACGAGCTGGAGCTGGCGATGCTGCGCGACGAATTGCCCGTGTCGGAGCTGCCGTCCGCGTGGAACGAGCGCATGCGGCGCTACCTGGGGATTACTCCCCCGGACGACACGCAGGGCGTGCTCCAGGACATCCACTGGGCCTGGGGAGAGCTGGGCTACTTCCCCACGTACTCGCTGGGCAACCTGTACGCGGCCTCGCTGTACGCCGCCGCGAACCGGGCGCTGCCTTCGCTGGAGGCGGATCTCGCCCGGGGCGACACGTCGTCACTGCTGGGGTGGCTGCGCACGAACCTGCACTCGCACGGCTTCCGGCTGCCCGCGGAGGAGCGCGTGCGCGCCATCACCGGAGAGGGGCTCACGGACCGGGACTTCCTGGCGTACCTGCGCGCGAAGTACGGCGCGCTGTACGGCATCAAGCTCTAGAGACCTCTAGCTAGGCCGCGAACACCAGCGGGCGGCACGCGCGCGCCAGGTGCAGCGCGTCGCGCGCGAGCGCGTGCGAGTCCGGGTCCTGCGCCTCCAGCCACGCGGCGCGGGCCACCTGGCTGCCCAATTCGAAGCACAGGCTGGCGGTGCGGCGCGACAGGCGGCTCTCCTTCTGGAGCGCGCGCACGTTGAGCTCGCACAGCTCCGCGCACTGGCGCAGCAGTCGCACCGCGTCGTCATCCGCCGCGACGCCCTGGGCCGTCAGACGTGCCATGCCGGCCTCACAGGCTGACTGACACTTCAGGCTCGCGGCGATGCACCGGGAGACCTCGATCCGCGCCCCGCCTGTCCTGGCTCCCAACATGGCCACGCCCTCCCTTTGTGCGGCGTCAAAGGTACGCACGCACGCGGTTCTCGCAACCAGCACCCAAGCCGCAGATGGGGCTTCAACATCTGCGTTCCAGGGTCATGGACAGCGAGCCGGCAAGGGATGCACAAGCCCCGCGAGCGATTCAGCCGAATCGTACAGCAGTTGCCTCTTCGTCGCGGGCGAACGTCAGCTTCCCAGCACCGGAAAGGGCTTGAGCAGCGCGACCAGCTTGTCGCCATACAGCTTGATCCGCTTTTCCCCGAGGTACGGCAGCTGCGAGAGCTCCTCCACGCTCGCGGGAGGCTTCGACGCGAGCGCGTCCATGAGCGGATTGGTGAGCACCACGCTGGGCGTCACCTTGCGCAGCGTGGCCTGCTCGACGCGGAACGCCTTGAGCGCGTCCTCGCGCTTGCGCCGGTGGGGGTCGCGCGGACCCTTGGGTTCCTTGTCCAGGTCCAGCTCGCCCCGGGTGGCCTTCTGCTGATGGTCGCGGATGAGGGCGAGGATGGCGTCGCCGTGCGCGCGCACCACCGCGCCCCGCACGCCGGCCGCGCGCGCCAGGTCCTTGTGCGTGTCCGGCTGCTTCAGCGCCAGGTCGGTGATGGCCATGTTGGACAGCATGCGGCCCATGGGCACGTTGTCCTTCTCCGCCCACTCCAGCCGCAGCTTGTGCAGCCCCTGCGCGATGGCGTACGCGAGCGCGTACTGCGCCGTGGAGAGGCCGCTCTTGGAGAGCTTGGGCTTGTACTCGGCGCCCACCTCCGGCCGGGCCTCGGCCTCCGCGCACATGCGCTCGCAGTCCAGCAGCACCTCCTCCAGGATGTCCGCCTCGCGGCACGCGTCGCGCACCTGGCGGCCCAGCTCACAGAGGTAGCGCACGTCGTTGGCGATGTAGTCGCGCATGCCCGGGGGCAGGGGACGCAGGGAGAAGTCGGACTGCTGGTGCTCCTTCGGCAGCTCCACACCCAGCCGCTCGCGCGCCAGGTCCGCCAGGCCCACCTTGGGCCACCCCAGGAGCGTCACCGCGCGGTGCGTGTCGAAGAGGCCTCTCACGCGCACGCCGGCCTCCGCCAGGAACTGGAGGTCGCCCTGGGCGGCGTGGAAGTACTTGGTGCGCGCGGAGTCCTCCATCATGGGGGAGAGCAGGCGCGGATCCACGCCCGGCTGGAGCGTGTCGAAGAGGAAGATGTCCGTGTCGGTGCCCAGCTGGAGGAAGCACAGGCGGGCGCGGAAGGCGTGCATGGCGTCCGCCTCCAGGTCCACCGCTACTTCCGGCGCGGCCTCCAGCACCCGCGTGGCGGCTTCCTCGCCTACGCGGTCCACCACATCCACGGCACCCTGAGGGAAGGTCGGCATCGCGGGGAGCAGGCTAGCGGACCGGCCCGCCCCTTTGACGTGTTTTTTCCCGAACCGCCGCTAGGATGGCCCCGCCGATGAACGACGCCCAACGTCTTGAAAAAAGCCTGCTTGGCCACATGGGCCGGGCCATCGCGGACTTCCGCCTCATCGAGGCCGGGGACCGCATCATGGTGGGCGTGTCGGGAGGCAAGGACTCCTACACGATGCTCCACCTGCTGCGAGAGCTGCAGCGGCGAGCCCCCGTGAAGTTCGACTTGCTGGCGGTGAACCTGGACCAGGGCCACCCCGGCTTCCCCGGCCACATCCTGGAGGGCTACTTCCAGAAGGAAGGCTACGCCTACAAGATGCTGAAGGAGGACACCTACAGCATCGTCCTGGAGAAGACCCCGCCCGGGAAGACGCAGTGCTCGGTGTGCTCGCGCCTGCGCCGGGGCATCCTCTACAACGCCGCCGTGCACCTGGGCTGCAACAAGATCGCCCTGGGCCACCACCGCGACGACCTCATCCACACGATGCTCCTGAACATGTTCTTCGCCGGGAGCCTCAAGGCGATGCCGCCGCTCTTGAAGAGCGACGACGGCCGCAACGTGGTCATCCGGCCGCTGTGCTACGCGCCGGAGAAGGAGATCATCCAGTTCGCGGAGGCGAAGCAGTTCCCCATCATCCCCTGTGACCTGTGCGGGTCGCAGGAGAACCTGCAGCGCAAGCGGATGCAGAAGCTGGTGGAGGACCTGGGCAAGGAGATCCCCAACGTCCGCCAGAGCCTGCTCAACGCGATGTCGAACGTGCGGCCCACGCACCTCTTGGACAAGACGCTGAACCCGGACCCGCTGAACGCGACGGAAGACGGGCCCGTGGCCACCCCCCCCACCAACGAGACGCAAGGGAGCGCCAGTCCATGGCTCGAGAGCAGGCAGTAAAGGCGCGCAAGGAGCGCAACGCGGCGCTGGTGGAAGCCATGCTGCTGGCCGCGATGGCGGACGGCAGCGTGTCCCAGCGCGAGATGCAGACGCTGCTGGCGCGCGTGCTGGAGCGCCCGGAGTTCGAGGGCACGCAGTCCGGTGAGCTGAACCAGCTGGTGGAGACCAGCGCGGTGCGGCTGTCCGAGGCGCGCAACCTGGAGGAGGTCCTCGCCTCGCTGCGCCGCAGGCTGCCGGACCACAAGAACCGGATGCTGGCCTTCGGCCTGGCGGCGGCGGTGGCGCTGGCGGATCAGCGGGCCACCCGCTCGGAGCTGGGGCTGCTCAAGACGTTCCAGGCGGCGCTGGGCATCTCCGAGGACGAGGTCGCGCAGATCATCGACGTCATCGAGCAGGGCGGCAGCCTGTCCGAGGCGCTGGGCGAGCCCCTGGAGCGGCTGTTCGCGGAGGTGATGGTCCTGGTGCTGGCGGCGGACGGCCAGCTGAAGGAGGCGGAGGCGCGCGCGATGGTGGAGAGCTTCGCGGCGGATCCGCTCTTCCAGAACGTGAGCCCGGAGCGGGCGCAGGGCTTCGTGAGCGAGTCCGTGGCCGCGCTGGCCACGGATGGCCTGCCCCAGCGGCTCCATGTCCTGGCGCACGGGCTGGCCACGCACTCCCAGCGGGTGAAGGCGTACCAGCTGGCCACGAAGATCGCCCACGCGTCCGGCCGGACGAGCAACGCGGAGCAGCGCATCCTGGATCTGCTCCAGGCGACGTTCGGTCTGGCGGACGATGAAGTGGCGCGGTTGGACCAGCAGGGGTAAACCGGGAGTCGTATGACCCCGCACGTCCCCTCCGGTTCGCGGCACTCCTTCCGTTTCGGCCTGCCGCCGTCCTTGGGCAGTGAGACGGCGCGCGAGCGCGCGGAACGGCTCGCGTCGTTCCTGCAGCGCGCGTTGGGCAAGCTGGTGGAGGTGAATGTCGCCACCAGCTACGAGACGCTGGCCAAGGACCTCCTGTCCGGGCGAGCGGATGCCGCCTGGGCGCCGCCCTTCGTGTGCGCGCGCATGGAGGCCATGGGCGTCCGGGTGCTGACGCGAGGCGTTCGCCGGGGCATGTCCAGCTACCGCTCCGCGCTGGTGGGGCGGGCGGGCTCCGGGCTGACCCTGGAGAAGCTGAAGGGCGCCACGGCGGCGTGGGTGGACCGCGATTCGGTGGCGGGCTACCTGTTGCCCAGCGCGTTCCTGAAGACGCAGGGGCTGGAGCCGTCGCGCGCGTTCGTGTCGCAGCAGTTCACGGGCTCGTACCAGGGCGCGCTGGAGGCGGTGTTGGAGGGCAGGGCGGACGTGACGAGCGTCTTCTGTCCGCCGGCCTCCACGGGGCTCACGTTCACCACGGGCGTGGAGGACGTGCTGGGTCCGGGCATGGGCGCGAAGTTCGAGCTGCTGGCGTACACGGACGAGGCCCCCAACGACGGCGTGCCGGTGGCCATGGGGCTGCCCGCGCCGCTGGTGGCGTCGCTGGAGACGGCGCTCCTGGGCTTGCCGTCCACGCCGGACGGACAGGCGCTCCTGCGCGACATCTTCAACGCGGACCGCTTCGAAGTGGCCCCGCGCATGGGCTACCGCGCGCTCTACCGCGTGGCCCTGGCGAGCCTGTAACCCGCCGCGCCGCTTCGGCGCCGCGAGGCCCGAGTTGAGCGCGGGACTCAGGGCGCGCTTCGAGCAGAGCCCAAGGCGGCCGTGCACGCCAGGCCTGGAGCCTACTTGTCGGAGTCAGGCCCGTTGCCGCGAACGGGCCTCCGGGCGGAGGACACGGAGCCCTCGGTGCGCCCCGTCTTCGAGGGCGCCTTGGCTCCGACGGAGTCCTCCGATGCGCGCACGGCCTTCGCGGCGGAGCGGCTTCCCGTCGCGTCCCCGGTGGCCTTCACGGCCTTCGCCGCGGAACGGCTCGCCGTGGAGCCCTCGGCCGGACGGGACGGCTTCGAGCCCTCCCCGCGCACGGCGCCGAACTGGGCCGTGGAGGACCGGCCGGGCTCCGCGTGCACGGCTTCATGCTTCGCGGTGGAAGAGCGAGCCGCGCCTGCATCCTCACCTCGCACGGCCTCGTGCTTCGCGGTGGATGCACGGCCCGCGTCCTCGCCGCGCACGGCGTCGAACTTTCCCGTGGAGGCACGCGCGTCGCCGCGCATGGCCTCGTGCTTCGCGGTGGGACGGCCCGCGTCCTCGTCGTGCAACGGCCGCGTGTCCGCGAGGCTCACGCCCGTGTTCTCCCGCGTCCTCACGGGCCGGGCCTCCGGGCGGCTCAGGCCCGAGTTCTCCTTCGTGCGCGAGGTCCGCTCCGCGGCGGGACTCATGCCGGAGTCCTCCGGCGACGCGGAGGCCTTCGTCGACGACTGGCTCACCGACGGCTCCGGCGCGCGCGGCGGCGTCTTCGCCGGGGCCTGCGCCTTGGCCGCGGACGGCGTCGTCCCGGGGGCCGGGGGCTTCGCGGGCGCGGGACTGCCCGGCCGGGCCATCAGGCGCGGGTCGAAGTAGATCATCGTCGGCTCGGCCGCGAAGCGCTCCTCCTCCAGCTCGTCCGCGTACACGTCCCGCATGAACGCCGCCAGGTGCGCGCTGGTGCCGGACAGCTTCTCCTGCTGGAGGAACTCCTCCAGCGCCAGCTGCAGCTCGCCCGCGGTGGAGAACCGGTCGTCACGCTTGCGCGCCAGCGCCTTGAAGACGATGGGGTCCAACGACTTCGGAATCCCGGGCACCGCCTCCGACGGCGGGACGATCTTGTGCCCCACGACGGCCTTGAGCGTGGCCATCTCCGTCTCGCGCTTGAACAGGCGTCCGCCCGTCAAGAGCTCGTAGAACACCGTCCCCAGGCCGAACACGTCCGAGCGCGCATCCAGCGGCTCGCCCCGCGCCTGCTCCGGGGACATGTACGCGTGCTTGCCCTTGATGGTGCCCACCACCGTCTGGGACAGCTTGCCCTGCGCCTTCGCCACGCCGAAGTCGATGAGCTTCACGCCGCCGTTGAAGCCCACCAGCACGTTCTGCGGAGACACGTCCCGGTGGATGAGCGACAGCTTCCGGCCAGACGGGCTGCGCGCGTTGTGCGCCGCATCCAGGCCCGCCGCCGCCTCCGCGATGATCCGGCACCGCAGGCCCAGGGGGAACCCGCCCGGGTGCGCCGACGCGCGCGGCACCAGCGACCCCAGCGGCTCGCCGTGCACGTACTCCATCGCGATGTAGTACTGCCCGTCCACGTCCCCCATCTCGTAGATCTGCGCGATGTTGGGGTGGTTGAGCAGCGCCGCGATGCGCGCCTCGTCCAGGAACATCTGGAGGAACTCGTCGTCCTCCGACAGGTGGGGCAACAGCCGCTTCACCACCAGCAGCTTCTGGAACCCCACGGGCCCCTTCTGCCGTGCCAGATAGACGGCCCCCATGCCGCCGGTGGCCAGTTTGCGCAGCAATTCATAGCGGCCGAACGTTTCCACTCCGGCCGTGACGATAGCCGCGTCAGCGCGGATCTCAAAAGCCCGGGCTTCCGCAAAAACGCGAACCGGGCCGGCCCCCCTCTGGGACCGGCCCGGCCGCGCTGCGTCACGAACCTGTTCCGACTACGGCGTCGGGGCGCAGACGCTGCGGTAGCGGATCTCCACGGACTGGCCCGGGGTGGGCACGGAGCCCGCCGCGAAGATGACCGCGTTGCGGCCCGCGTCGTAGGTCCACTGGTCCGCACCCAGGGTGCGGCCATTCACGCGCACGCTCATCTCCGCGGTGCCGTCCGGCGTCGCGGTGAGGTGGAAGTCCGCCTGAGGCTCACCGGCCTGCTGGATGATGGGGTCCAGGAACCCGCGGTAGTCCCCCTCGCAGATGGAGCCCACGGAGCCGCCCGTGCCCTTCGCCACGGAGGCGAAGCGGTCCGCGCTGGCGCCCGCGGTGGAGCAGGACGTCCCGTTGGGGACCAGCGCGTGCAGGTTGCTGCGCTGGGACATGCCCGTGCCCTTCAGCGTCTGGAGGAACTGGATGTAGCTGTCGGGCTCGAAGCCGGAGTGGTCGTCCTCGTCCGCCAGCACCACCACCGCCATGCGGGCCGCGGCGCGGGTGAAGCCCAGGTTGCCGTCGTTGGGCTGCGGGGTGCGGACGTCGTCGGCCTGCTCGGACAGCGGGGCGGACAGGCCCTGGCGCATCGTCTCCAGGCCCTGCACCAGGTTGTGGCACAGGCCCACCTCGATGTTGGACTGGATGGTGGCCGCCGCGTTGGCGCTGTTGCCGGACACCACGCGGGCGCGGCTGCCGTCCACCGGGAAGAGCCGGCCGGCCTCACCGCCGTTGGCGCCGCCGCCGCACAGCCCCTGACGCTGCACCAGGCCCGTGCTGGTGACGCCCACGCGCACGTCCACGTTCAGCTCCTTCGCACGCGCGAGCCACCCGGGAATCGCGTTGCGCAGGCGCTGCTGGTAGGGCTCCATGGTGGTGGTGTTGGAGACCACGAAGAGCACGTCCAGCTGGCTGTCGGTGCCCTGCGTGAAGCGGTCCACCTGGATGCCCTCGTGGTTGGTCTCCGCGAGCAGCGGGACGAGGAAGCGGTTCGCCTCCGTGCTCGTCTGGAAGTACAGCGGGCTGTAGTGCTGGCCCAGCACGTTGCGGGCGTAGTCCACCTCCATCTCGAAGCCCTCGCCGGGCTGGAGCGTGACGGGCGCGGTCACCGGCGTGAGCAGGGAGAACTGCTTGGACGTGCCGTTGCCGATGGTGGCGTCGCCCACGGTGAGCGGCTCGCTGCAGCGGTTGGACAGGAACGTCTTGCGCGGCTTCGCCGGGCAGTCGTAGCGGATGGGCCCGAAGTCCACGAAGGACGGCGTGGCCACCAGGCACGACGGGTTGGACACCGCGTGGATGGGCAGCGTCACCGTGGGGTGGGCCGGGTTGTTGACGGTGAGCATCAGCTCGCC
Source organism: Corallococcus sp. M7 (assembly GCF_054512695.1). Classification (NCBI taxonomy): domain Bacteria; kingdom Pseudomonadati; phylum Myxococcota; class Myxococcia; order Myxococcales; family Myxococcaceae; genus Corallococcus; species Corallococcus sp. M7. The sequence goes on along the minus strand of NZ_CM137252.1, from coordinate 8,142,825 downwards.
GTTGAACTCGCCGCCCGTGGTGGGCGCGCGGAAGGCAATCATGGAGCTGAAGGCCGTGTCGTAGAGCACCACGCCGCCCGTGATGGGACCGCCCGGCATGGAGAACACGCCGCCGCCGTCATTGGACAGGTGCACGTTCTTGATGGCGCACTCGGCCCGGCCCGGGTTGCGGAAGTAGAAGCCCAGCACCGCGCCGCGGCCCGGCACCACGTTGGCGAACTCCAGCGACGGCTGCGGCAGGAGCTCGTACACGCAAGGGCCGGACGTGCGGGCGCGGCCCGTCAGGGTGATGGCGCGCTCGGGCGTGAACAGGTCGTTGGACTGCACGTAGAGCGTGGCGGTGAAGGTGCCCTCGTTCCGGGGCTCGAAGTAGACCTTCAGCTCCAGCGCGTCGTCGCCCGGCTGGATCTGAAGGCCGTTGGCCTCCAGCGTGGGCCAGGTGCCGCCCTTCCACGGGTAGTTCTGCGTGCCGCGCGTGGGCGTGGCCACGTCGAACTGCACCGCGTCGCCGTCCGCGCGCACGCCGGTGAAGGTGAGGGGGCCGTTGCTGCCCGCGTTGGTGATGCGGATGACCTGCTCCACCTTGCCGCCCACCGGCAGCTCGCCGAAGTCCAGCGCCACCGGGGCCACGGCCAGCGTGGGCCGGCCACCGCGCGCATCCAGCATCACGCGGGACTCACGCGCCTTGTCGGACGCGTACGCCACGGTGAGGTTGCCCACGTTGGGGCCGGAGAAGCGCGCGGCGAACTCCATGCGCATCTCCACCACCTCGCCCGGCTGCACCGTGCTGCCTTCCGGCTTGGACAGCGGCGAGAAGGCCCGGTCGCTGGTGGCCAGCGCGGAGATGGTCACCGGGCGCCAGGTGATGTTGCGCGCGCGGGTGAAGGACTCGGTGCGCTCGTGCACCGGAATCTCGTCGAAGGGCACGGGCGCCGGGTCGAACACGAAGGCGCTCGCCACGGAGTTGCCCTTGAGGTCCACCACGGACGGGGTGCACGTCTCGCAGGAGACGACCTCCAGCCGCGCGCCCATCTGCCCCAGCGCGCGGGGCAGGTACTTGGTCTTCACCACCTGCGTGCTGTTGGGCGGCACGGTGATGGTGTCCGCGGTGAACGGATCCGCGTTCTCGCCCGCGACCTTGAGGGTCAGCGGCAGGTCCACCGGGTTGGTGACGGTGACCTCCAGCGTGCGGTCGCTGTCCACCTCCAGCGTCTCGTAGTCCAGCACCGGCGGGTTGACGCCGATGCGCGTGGGCGTGCCCATGCCCTGCACGGGCAATTGCTGCAGGGCGCCCACGTTGGCGTCCGTCGTCACGCGCAGCGTCTCCTCCACCGGCCCTTCGGCCAGCGGGTGGAAGCGCACCTTGACGACGTGGGACTCGCCCGGCGGCACGCGGCCGCCGCCGTCCGTCAGCTCCACCTGGTAGGACGGGTTGTTGCCCAGTCCCAACGCCTCCAGCGCGGAGAAGGGCACGTAGCCAACGTTGCGGATGCGGACCTCCTTCTCACGCCACTCGCCCACCGGCACCTCGCCGAAGTCGAGCGCGTCCACGTCCAGCACCGCCGTGGCCTGCACCCCGCGCGTCTGGTCCTCCTCGTGACACGCCATCGTCCCCGCCACCAACGACGCCAGCAGGACGAACCGACCCCTCCACCCCATCACCATTGTCCGCTCCCCACCCTTCCCCACCACACGCACACGGATGCCCGGGACACGTGATCCATCTCGGGCTCCCCCTAATCAAGACCCGTGCCGCGCGGGACTGATCCTCAGCGACCACCGGAAATCAGGGACTTGGCGGTCACTCCAGCGGCCAAGTGAGCGCTGGAGGGAACCGGGGTGCCCTGGAGGGTGAAAGGTTTTTCCCGACCTTTTGCCAACCTGCACCCCCAACTTTTCAGGTCATGAACTTGACGCTTCCTTCGCCGGGGCGCCGGCGGTGCCAGCGACGAACTCCGCGATCGCGGCGGCGATGGCGGCGGGCTGCTCCAGGTGCACGTGGTGGCCGCCTTCGAACAGGCGGGGCGGGGCGGCCAGCGTGCGCAGGGCGGCCAGCCGCGCCTCCAGCAGCTCCGGGGCGGGGGACAGCCCTTCGGTGCCGCGAAGCAACTGCACGGGGCAGGTGACGGCGGCCTCCAGCGCCAGCCACTGGGCCTCGTCGAAGCCCTGGCCGAAGCGGCGGCGGTGGCGCGGATCGAAGGTGAAGGCGAAGTCGCCCTCCGGGGTGCGCCGGGTGCCATGGCGCGCGAAGAGCCGCGCCGCGTCCGGGGAGAGGGTGGGGTTCGCCTGACGCAGGCGCTCCGCGGCGGCCTCCACGCTGGGGTAGCGCTTGCGGTTGGGCGGCCGGCGCGAGTCGTCCAGGAAGCCGCGCAGCCGCTGCACGGCGCCCGTGGGCGGGCCACCGGAGGGCCCCAGGCTCTCGATGAGGGTCAGGCTCTGGACGCGCTCCGGGCGCGCGGCGGCGTACGCGAGCGCGACGATGCCGCCCAGCGAGTGCCCCACCAGGTGCACCGGCGGCAGGGCCAGCCCATCCAGGGTGGCCTCCACGTCCAGCAGGTGGTCGCTGAAGTGGTACGCGGCGCCGGGTCCCGCGTGGCCGCTCTCGCCCATGCCGCGAAAGTCGAGCAGCACCGTGCGCCAGGCTTCGGGCAGGTGCTCGCAGAGCGGATCAAAGCTGTGGGAATGGTCCAGCCACCCATGAAGCATCAACACGGCGGGGGCGCCGTGGGGGCCACGCTGCCGCACGTGCAGCGGCAGCCCTTCTGCGTCGACGGTGAGGGATTCGAATGCGGCGGCGGGCACGGGTGTCTCCTCGTGCCTTCACGCCTTACTCCGTCCCCCCGGGTGCTGGCGACCCTACGCGACGGTGCTGGACGACGACGCCGCCGGGCGCGGCGGGCCACCCGTGTCGGGCCGGCCGAGCACCATGGCCAACTGCCGGGCCTGGCTCTCCGTGGCGCAGCGGTACTCCTGGGTCTTGCCGTTGGGCCGGTCGATCCGAATCACCCAGACGTCATTCTCCTTGGTCACCACAGGCGCTTGAGACATGCATTCCCTCCGTGTTGAGAAGAGAAAGCATCCTTCGTGCCGACCTCGCGGAAGGAGCCAAATGCCTGATTTCCGGCCGTCTCCCACGCCCGGCGGCCGAGCAGGTGACAAAATTCGTTCAGCGATGCGACAAATTTCGCGCGCCCGGGCCGCACTCCTTGCGTAGTCCTCCAGGGCAGCCCTGAGTCGTTGGGATGACAATCATTGCCCGGCGGGGTCCGGCCACTCCCACGCCGAGCGGTAGCCGCCGTCCGTCTGGGTGCCTTCGATGAAGCGCGCGTAGAAGGGGTGGCTGCTGAGGGTGGCGGAGTCGCCCACGACGAACAGGTGCCGGCGGGCGCGGGTGAGGGCCACGTTCATGCGGCGCAGGTCGTTGAGGAAGCCCAGCTGCCCCTCACTGTTGGACCGGGTCATGCTCACCAGGACGGCGTCCTTCTCCCGCCCCTGGAACGCGTCCACGGTGTCCACCTCCACCTCCGGGTGCACGGCCTCCAGGGCCTCGCGCAGGTGGCGGACCTGGGCGCTGTACGGGGCGATGACGGCGATCTCGCGCGGGGACAGGCCCCGCTCCAGGAGCTCGCGCACGCGGGCGATGACGTAGGTGGCCTCACCCGGGTTGAGGAGGGAGTGCGTGGTGGGCTCCACCTCTTCGTCGAAGCCCTTGCCCGCGGTGTCCAGGTAGAGCACGGGCGGCGCGTCCACCTCCGCGCCCGAGCCGGAGTCGAGCACCTCGGACAGCGTGCGGTCCGCCACGGACGGATGGGCGCGCAGCTCGCCGCCGTACATCTCCTTCGAGGGGAAGGCCATGATGGCGGCGTTCATCCGGTACTGCTCGCGCAGCATGCGCTTCACGTCGTCGCCGTGGTCCTTCAGCAGGCGCTCGAAGAGGCTTACGCCCAGGCCCGCCTTCGCGGCCTCCTGGGACAGGACGGTGGGCGGCAGCTGCTGCGGGTCTCCGGCGAGCACCACCTTGGGCGCGCGCAGGAAGCCCAGCAGGGCCAGCGGCTCGGTGGCCTGGGTGGCCTCATCCAACAGGGCACGGTCGAACTCCTCGCCCGCGAGCACGCCGGAGCCCAGGCTCGCGAGCGTCACGCACACCACGTCCGCGCGGGCGAGCACGGCCTTCACCGCCTTCTTCTCCAGCTTGCGCGCCTCGTCCATCAGGTCCTTGGCCTCGGCGGTGGACGAGCGGGCATTGGAGAAGCGCTCACGGCTGCGGCCCTGGCTGCGCTGGCGCCGCGCGTAGCCGAAGAGGTCGAAGGCCTCATCGAACAGGTCGCGGCTGACGACGCGGTCCGGGTGCTCCTCCACCACGATGTCCAGCGTGTGCTCCTGCAAGCGGGCGGCGACGCGCGCGGGGTGGCCCACGCGGATGGCGCGCAGGCCCTGCTCCAGGCACAGCTCCAGCAAGTGGTCCACCGCGGCGTTGCTGGCCGCCGTGCACAGCAGGCGCTCGCCTCGCGCGACGGCCTGGGCCGCCACTTCGGCCAGCACGGTGGACTTGCCAGTGCCGGGCGGGCCGTGGACCAGGAAGAAGTCCTCCGCGGCCAGTGCGCGCTTCGCGGCGTCCTGCTGCTCCGGGTTGAGCGGGCGGGTGGGGGTGAAGTCCTTGGTGTTGTCGAAGCGCGGGGGCTCGTTGCCCAGCAGCACCTCGCGCTTGTGGCGCTCCTGGCCCTTGTCCATCGCCTTCACGCGCTGGAGGCCCGCGCGCACGCGCTCGTAGGTGACGTCGTTGGGGACGACGTCCAGGCGCAACAGGCCTTCGGACAGGTAGGCGGGCGGCTCGCGGTCGAAGGCCAGCTGGATGCGGGTGGAGGTGGCGCGCGACACGAGCGCCTTCGCCGGATCCTTCACCTCCGCGCGGCGGGGCAGCACCGCCACCAGGTCGCCGTTGGACACGCGCGTGGGCAGCCTGCCCCGGTCCGCGCGGGCGAGCGTGAGGAGGATGCGGCCACCCAGGCCCACCTCCTCCTCGACGGTCTCCAGGTCCAGCACGGACAGGCCCTGCTCCTCGCGCTCGCGCAGGGTGAGCCCTTGCGCGAGCGCGGTCATGCGAGCCTTCTCGGCCTCGCGCTCCTGGGCGAGCAGCGAGCCGAGCCTGTCGAAGAACGAAACGTCACGGGCCATGGCCCCAGGTCATGCCATCCCGGGGCGCCTGCCGTCACGGCCCGTGTGCCGGACCGTCCTGCTACTGGCAGGAATAGGTGTACGAGGACGGCGTGCTCCAGGTGCCGTCCGGGTTGATGTTGCGCACGGTGTAGCCGCTCACCGGGTAGGCCGTCGGCCAGCAGTCGCGGGCGCGCACGTCGTTGCGCAGGGCGGTGCCCAGGTCCCAGTTGCCGCGGCGGCGCTGCTTCTCATACGCGGCCACGCGGTCCACCGCCTCCACCCAGGTGGAGTCCCCGGCCAGCACGTCGCGGCGCTTCTCCAGGAACTTCTGGAGGAAGGCGGACTCCGTGATGCCGTTGTAGCCCACCACCGGGGCCACCTGTCCGCTGTTGCCCAGGGCCGTGTTCGCCTGGCGGATGAGGTCCTTCATGCCGTCGAAGCCGTGGTTGATGGACGCGTCGTAGAGCGCGGCCTTGGTGAGCGCCTGGGTGAGGCCCCACTTCGCGGCCTCGTTGATGGTGGGCGTGTAATAGAGCGCGTCGCTCACCTGGTCCTGGCACTGCTTGAAGTCCGCCTGGGTGGCGGCGGTGTTGAAGCTGGCCGCCCAGTCCGCGGTCCAGTTGCCCACGGCATCCAGCTCCGCCGTGGACGCCTGCGATTGGCCGGTGGACAGGAAGCGGTTGTTGATGACGGTGAGCGCGTTCCAGTACTTCGCCAGGCGGTTGCCATTGGCCTCCGTGCGCAGGGCCCGGTAGCACTGCACCACCTGGATGGCGTCGCCCGTGCCGGTGCAGAAGCCCGCGCGCCCGTTGGTGTAGCCGCGCCCGTCCTGGATGTTCTCCGAGTAGGCGTAGTCCAGCGTGGGCGTGTCGTTCTCCCAGATGCTCGTCAGCCCTTCCGCGACCTTCTTCTGGTTCGCGGTGAGGCCCGTGCCGCCGGGGGACGTGCCGCCGCAGCTGTCGGACTGGACCTTCACGTTGGCCGCGGTGAAGGACACGTTGGAGTTGGTGGAGTAGTTGAACGTGTAGGACGTGTTCACCGCCACCGTCAGCGACGACGTGCGCGTATACGTGCATGTGCGGCCGGATTGCGTATGCGTCCAGCCGGGCTGATCATCGTCACACGTCACGCCCGAGGGCACGTCCAGCGCGATGACCGGATTGGCGATGGCCACCGTCCCCGTGTTCTTGAAGACGAGCGTGCCCCAGTAGTCCGGCCCGTTGTACGTGTTCGTCGTCACCGAGTGCGTGCACGCGCCCAGTGCCTGTTCGACCGCGCTCAAGGCCACCGTGTCTCCGGCGTCACCACAGCCGCCGGCCAGCGCCACCAGCCCCGCCGTGAGACCCGTCATCCACGTCCGTGAAGCCGCCATGTGCCTGCCCCCACTTGGGTAAGGGGATGCCCGCCCTGGGACGGTGCATCCCGGATAGAACAGAAATAATAGAATTACGTGTGAAGCTCCAGCGGGCTGGCGGTGAAGTGTCCTGGAGTGTGGCGCGGGTCCATTCCGAGGGGGCGGTGGGCCAGAGGCCACGAGGAGACCATCTCCCCTGGTGGCGCGGTCCGTGAGGGGGAGGCAATCGATGGCGAGCGGGATGGCAGCGGTGGCGGTGGGCCCCCTGGTGTGCTTCGCCGTGGTGATGCAGGTGGGCGTCCTGCTGCTGATGGTTCGCAACCTGCGCCGCGGGGTGGAGCCGCGCCGCGAGAGCGTGCCCCTGCTGGGGGGACTCTGCGCGGCCGCCGCGCTCTCGACCTTCGTGGTGACGAGGGACGCGGTGGGGATGCTGCTGGCGCTCGCGTTCACCCTGCTCGTCGCCGTCCCGCTCTGCATGGGGATGAAGCACGACTCGGTCGTGCGGCCCCTCCTGGTGGCGAACCAACTGTTGTTGCTGGGGGTCTCCGGGCTCATCGGGTGGCGCTGGTTCTGGGAGACCCCGGTGCTGTCCTCCTTCGCGGGCCACGTGCTGTGCGCCGGGTGGCTCATGGGCCTGGGCGTGACGGTGCTCCAGGTGCCCTACCAACTGGCCTTCAACGCCGCGATGCTCCAGCCGCTGCTGCGGCGCACGTTCCTGCGTCCGACGCAGGCCTTGCCCGCGCGCAGGGAGGCCCCGCTTCCCCGGGTGACGGTGCACGTCCCCTGCTACGCGGAGCCGCCTGGGATGGTCATCGCCACCCTGGAGGCGCTGAGCCGGCAGGACTATCCGGCCTTCGACGTCGTCGTGGTGGACAGCAACACGCGGGACCCGGCGCTCTGGCGTCCGGTGCAGGCCTGGTGCGCGAGCCGGGCCGGGCGCTTCCACTTCGTCCATGTCGACCACCTGTCGGGCGCCAAGGGTGGGGCGCTCAACCTGGCGCTCCGGCTGACCTCCGCCCGGACGCAGCTGGTGGCCGTGCTGGACGCGGACTACGTCTGCGCGCCGGATTTCCTTTCAAGGCTGGTGGGCTTCTTCGACGACCCGTCCATCACCTACGTGCAGACGCCGCACGACTACCGTGACTGGAAGGGGAACCGGTTCCTGGAGGGCTCCTACTGGGAGGAGCGGCTGAACAACGGGCTCATGTTCCCGGGGCTCAATGAGTGGGGCGGCGCGTTGATCATCGGGACCGCGTGCCTCATCCGGCGCCAGGCGCTGGAGGTGGCCGGGGGCTGGTCGGAGACGTGCCTGACGGAGGATACGGAGATGTCCTTGCGGCTCGTCCTCCGGCAGGGGCAGGGACTCTTCCTGCGGCAGAGCTTCAGCCATGGCCTGCTGCCGGAGGACTTCGAGCAGCTCAAGGCGCAGCGCTTCCGCTGGACCGCGGGGCCATGCCAGCAACTGCGGACGCACTGGCGCGCGCTGCTGACCACGCCCCGAGCCGGCTCCGGCCGCCTCTTGTCGGAACCTCGGTGGATCCATGTGTTCTGCGGCCTGGAGGCCCTGACCGGGTTGCTGGGGCGGGGGCCGGAGGCGCTGGTGACGCTGGGACTGCTGGGGCTGCTGCTCGACGGGCGAACGATTCCCCTGCCGCCGGAGGTCCTCATCCTGCTGGGCGTGGGAGGCCTCTACGCGGCCGTGCACGAATGGCTGATCAGCCGGCTGCTCGGATGCGGGGCCCGCTCCATGGCGGCGTTGAGGCTGGTCAGCGCGGCCTTGAGCCACACCCGGCGGCGCGCGCGGCTCTGGGGCTTCTCCCGTCAGCCCCTGGCCTGGCGGCGCACCAGCAAGTTCAAGGCGGCCTCGCGAGGGTGGAGGGCCGCGCTCTCCTCCACGCGCGAGGAACTGTTGGCGGGCAGCGCGTGGCTGGGGCTTTCGGCCGCGTTCCTCGCCAGGGCGGACCTCTCTCCCCCGGACCTGTTCCTGGCGGCCGCCGGGATGTTCGGGATGAAGGCGTTCCGGTGCTTCTGCGCGCCGGTCGTGGCCCTCTGGGCGGACGCGGAGCTGCGCAAGGCGCCGAAGCCCGCGCTCAGCCCCGCACGTCCGGCAGCGGCAGCACCCGCCACAGCTGCGGCTTGTCGTACTGCGGAGGAATCATCCCCAGCGGCCAGCCCTCCGCCGTGAGCTCCGCGTACTGGTACCCGCGCCCCGCGAAGGGGATGCGGGTGCCGGTGCCGGGCAGCCCCACGCCGATGGCCGCGTGCGCGAGCGCGTCCGAATAGAGCATCACCGCGTCCACGCCCACCTGCCGCAGCAACATCAGCGCGAGCACCGCCTTGGAGTCGCAGTCGCCCCGGTCCTGCGCGGGCACCAGCCCCGGCGGGACGATGCCGAAGGGCTCGTCACCAGGCAGCTCGTAGCGGATGCGGCGCACGAAGCCGAGGATGAGCTCGGTGGCCTGCGCCGCGTCCAGGTCGCGCTCGCGGATGGAGGTGGCGAAGCGCTCGCCCAGCACGCGCACCGGCTCCGCGTTGCTCTTCATCAGCTCCGCGTAGATGCAGCGCATGTCCGTGCCGCAGCCCGGCGGCGCCACGTAGGTGAAGCGCTCCGGGCCCATGGCGCGGTAGCGCAGCCGCACGCTGTAGTCGCGGTGCGCCTGCTCCAGGCCGCGCTCCATCGCCTCGCCCAGGCCGTAGGCCAACTGCTGGCGGGCGGGCTCCATGCCGTCCACGCGCCAGTCATAGGACTTCGCGCGCTCCGGCGGCGTGTCCTCCGGCACCAGCACCACGCCCAGGTCCCGCATCGCCTCCAGCGGATCCGCCGGGGGCGCTTCTGTTTGGGGCTTGGGAGGATCCGGAAGCCGGCCCGCCTTGCGGCCCGCCCCGAGCTCCCAGGTGGCGAAGGCCATGAGCGCGCCCATCAGCACCAGCGACAGCAGCGTCTTCCACGTGCGCGCGACCATGGTGGCCTCAGGCGGGCGCGCGCAGCATCCCGGTGGGCAGCTGCGGGAAGGGGATGAGTCCGTTGAGCGCGGCCTGGAGGCCCGGCGCGGTGAGCAGCGCGATGACCAGCAGGAACGCGCACAGCAGGAGCGCGGCGGCGATGTTGCCCTTGCGCACCTCCGCCAGCTCCTCGATGCCCGGCGTCATCTTGTCGAACAGCCGCACGCCCAGGGCGAGCACCGCCACGCCCACCGCCAGCGACAGCGCCACGTGCACCAGCGCCAGCCCCAGCAACTGGAGCACCGAGGTCGCGGACACGGGCGGGTTCTGCACCGCCAGGTCCACCGCGTCGCTCGTGGCCTTCAGCGCGTGCTGCACGAGCAGCCCCAGCGACACGAGGCTCGTCGCGTGCACCAGCCCCGAGGCGACGTTGCCCTGGCGCAGCTCCTCCACGGGGTGGCTGTCCAGGAGGCGGCTCAGGCCGCGCATGCTCAGGCCGATGCCGAGCGCGGCCACGAGGCCGCCGAGGACGACCTTCACGAGTCCGACGACGAAGAGGGTGAGATCCATGGGGCGCGAAGGGGACTGTAGCGGAAGTCCCCCGCGCCGCCATGGCTCACGCGCGCGGCTTGCCGTCCTTCAGACGGCGGCTGAGCGTCCAGGCGAGGGCGACGAGCGCGGCCCAGCCCACCGCCGACTCCGGACCGCTGCCCACCGAGCAGCCCATGCCCTGCCGCATGTCGCTCGTCGGGTCGTACTGCACGGTCAGGTGGAAGTTGCAGAGCGCCGCGTTGCCGGCCTTGTCGATGGCGGTGACCTGCACCGCGTGCAGGCCCGGCGCGAGCGGCGTGCCCACGACGGGGCTGTAGAGGATTTCCGTCTCGGAGACGCTGTCCGTGGCGGTGGCGTTCGGGTACTCCGCGCGGGTGCCGGACATCACCGCGGTGGTCAGCGTCTGGTCCTCCGGGCAGGTGAGCACGGGCGGGCGCGAGTCGCGCACCCGGACCTGGATTTCACACATCCGGCTGTTGCCCATCTCGTCGGTGCTGCGGACCTCCACGCGGGTGAGGCCCATGGGGAACAGGTCTCCGGACGCGTGCGTGCTGGTGACGGTGACCTTCTGGGAGACGGTGTCGGTGGGCGTGGCTTCCGGCCAGAAGGCGTGACCGCCCTCGGGGCCTTCCGCCTCCACGCGGACCTCGCTCACCTTGCAGGCGTTGGAGGGCGCCTCGGCGTCGCGGACGAGGACCTGGAAGGAGCAGGTGCTCACGTTGCCGGACGCATCCTTCGCCGTCACGTTCACCTGGGTGGTGCCCAGGGGCAACACGCTGCCGTTGGCGGGGCTGTAGTCGATGAGCACGTCCTGGCTCGTCTCGTCCGTGATGCCCAGGTTCGGATAGTAGAACGTGGCGCCCTGCGGCGACTTCGCGTCCACGATGTAGTCCGTCGGGCAGCTGTAGATCCTCGGCCCCTTCAGGTCCCGCGAGGTCGTCACCGTGGTGCAGTACGTGACGCGGCCCTGATCATCCCCGGCCTGGTAGGTGAGGGGGACGGGCTGATGGAGCGGAAGCGGGTAGCCCTCCACATGGGTGGAGCGGAACCACGGCCGGCCCGGGCCGGTTCGCAGTTCGGGCGTGAGGTTGACCAGCACCGTGCCTTGCGGACTGTTGGAGGGCACGTCCCGGGTGGCCGGGCACACGAAGGTCGGCGCCGCGTCATCCCGCTCCATCCGCCACAGCGCGCGGGGCGTCCACGGGTCGCCGGCCGTCGTCAGCAGCGCGCCCTGGACCGGGACCAGTCCGGTGGGCAGCGCGTTCAGGTTGCCCGACGGCAGTCGCGTCAGCCGCGACGTGCCGGCGGGGGTGCCATCCGTGCCCCACAGCTCGCTCGCCCCCGCGCTCGACGTCACGATGAAGGCGAGCCCGCCCTCCCACGGCGTGAAGCCGCGCACGGACTGGAACCCGATGGGAGCGGGGAGTCGCACGGTGTTGGCCTCGGTGCCATCCGTCACCCACAGGGCGTCACCGGAGGCGGCGCCCTGGGCCACCACGAAGACGCGGTGGCCCACCGGGACGAGCGTCACGCCCGGGGGGCCTTCGAGCATCGTCCGGGGAAGCGTCTTCACCGGCAGGGTGCCCGCTTCGGTCCCGTTCGTGCGCCACAGCTCGATGCCATCAGGGATGCCGGTGACCAGGAAGAAGAGCGTGTCGCCCAGCACGGTGAGGTGGTGGACGCTGGGGGACACCGCGCCCGTGGTCTTGAAGCCATGGACGAGGACGGTGCCCGCCTCGGTGCCGTCCGACTTCCACAGCCCGCGGCCGTGCTGCTTGTCCTCCGCGCTGAAGTAGAGCGTGTTGCCCACGGCGGTGAGGTGGTGCGGCAGCGAGTCGCTGACGCCGGCGTTGATGTCGCGCACGAGCGCGGTGCCCGCCTCGGTGCCGTCCGTGCGCCACAGCTCGAAGCCCTGCTCCGTCTCCGCGGAGAAGAACACCGTGTTCCCCACGCGCGCGAAGCCGTTCGCGTTGGCCACGGCGAGCCCCGGGTAGATGTCCTTGACGGGCACGGTTCCCTCGGCGGTCCCGTCCGACTTCCAGAGGTCGAACTCCGTCTCACCCATGCCCGCAGGGGTGAAGAGCACGGAGTCCCCGAACACGAAGACGGGCCCCTGGAAGGCCACGCCGTCGAGCCGGCCCGGGTTGAGCTCACGCGTGACGTGCGTGCCCTCGCGCGTGCCGTCGCTCGTCCACAGCTCGCGTCCGGTCTCCGCCGACGTTGCCGTGAAGAACAGGCGGAGCGGCGTGGCGCGCAGCGAGCCCGGGTCGATGCGCGCGCCGGACGGCAGCAGCTCCTCCTGGAGGGAGCGGGTGCCCGCGGGCGTTCCGTCGGTGACCCACAGGTCCTGGACGTAGGGACCGGCGCCGCCGTCGCCCGGCGTGGCGAGGAAGTAGAGGCGCCCGTTCAGCTCGGCCGTGGCCCGCGCATCGAGGCGATTGAAGTCCGGGATCAGCTGAGGGGTGGCATTGAGGTCCACCAACCGGCGCACGCTCATCGGATCCATCTGGGCGGGGGCTTGCTGCGCGAATGCCGGGGCCGCGCCCACCACCAATGACAACGCCGAAAGCCACGCACGACCGCTGACCATCCCCATGCCCGCCCCTCCACGCCCGCCTGCCCGCCGCCTGGCCCTGCTGAGGGCGCACCGTCATCACGCCCACGCCGGGCTACAACCCGTGCCCGGTCCGACTGTCCGACAGGTTGCGCTCCGCCGGTGTCATGCCTGTTTCATGTGTTCACCACCGGCCGACGCCCTCGGGAACCCTCACCGACACGGCCCGCTCCTGTCGCACTCCTCCCGCCCTCGCGGCAGGCGGTTGACGCGCAGGGGCGTGGGTCGGGACTTCGCCGTGGCGGTGGGTCGCCAGTACTCCGACGCGACCCCCACGACGGGCACCATCTACCTGGGTGGTGGTGGAGAGAAGCTGGAGGTGCTGGTCCGCCGCGAACCGGAGTCTCCCGAGGGGCAGTAAGCCGGAGGCCGCACCGGCTGTCTCAATCCAAGACGCATTTCGCGACGTGTCATGACGGTTCATGAAACAGACTTGCGAATCCCTCCGGGTCTGATCTCCCGCCTCGTGAAGGCGGGCCTTCCCCGGTTCTCGTGTTGAGACATCGCGATTCCTAGACTGTCTTTCCCCCTCAGTTGGAGAAAGGCAGACATGGATTCCGTTTCCAGTCATCCCGAGCGCCGCTTGCGGGTGGCGTCGCCGGAGGCCGTCCCGTTCCTGCTCGTGCCGGAGCCCCTCCTTCCGGAAGTCGAGCACCCCTGTCGCATCCCGGTGAAGAGCGTGGAGGAGGCGGAGTTCCTGGCCGCCGTGCTGCAGGAGCACTGCGGCCTCTACCTGGGCGCGCGCGCCGCCGAGTTCCCCGCGCTGGCGGAGTGGGCGGACGCCACGCCGGTGGGCGTGCGCGTGGGCCAGCCGTGGAAGAAGGACGCGCCGGAGAACGTCTCCGAGCTCCTGGCCCGCATCCCCGTGCGCAACCCTGTCTCCGAGGGACGACAGTCCTTCACTGAGGCGGAGCAGGCCCGCCCGCTGGAGCGCATCGACCCGGTGCTCGTGCACAAGCGCGACCCGGCGAACGTGCTGCTCGCCAACCCCTGCCGGGTGGGAGCGCTCCATCAGTTCAACGCGTTCACCGACTCGCCGGAGTTCGTCTTCGACCATCCCTCCGAGCACGTGCAGGGCATGCTGCTCACGGAATTGGCCCGGCAGGCGGCCATCGCGGCCATCCACGGCGTGGGGCTGCCGTTGGACTGGTCGCTCATCCTGACGCGCCTGACGCTGGAGTTCCGGCGCTTCGTGCGCAACGACGTGCCGGTGGTGGTCCGCACGTTCACCAGCTTCCGGCTCCCGGAGTGGGCGGAGCCGGTGCGCAGCGACGGGCGCCGCAACCGCATGTGGATCGCCGTGCAGGGCTGGCAGGAAGACACCTGCTGCTACTCGGGGCTGATTGGCGCCGTGAGCGCGAAGGCGGCGTCATGAAGGGCCTGCACCGTTGGATGCCTACGCTGCTGCTGGTGACGGGCGTGGGGCTGCTGATTCCGCTGGGCTTGCGGCAGGTGCTGCGCACGCCGGAGGACAGCCGGCCCATCGCGGGCCTGATGCTGGGCCTGTACCTGACGTGGATGCTGGTGGAGAGCCGGGTGACGCTGCGGGAGACGAGCAAGCCCACGGCGGAGCGGGACAGCGCCACGCTGGAGCTGTATGCGATTGCCCGCCTGACCACCATCCTCCTCGCGGTCGCGCTCCCCACGCTGGAGCTGGGGCCGGTGCCGCGAGCCGTGGGGCTGTTCTGTTTCATCGCCGGGGTGTCGCTGCGGCTCACGGCCATCCGCACGTTGGGGAAGGCCTATTCGCACCGGGTGCGGCTGCCGGACGCGAGCCTGCTCGTGACGGAGGGCGTGTACCGGAGGCTCCGGCACCCGGCGTACACCGGCATGCTGCTGGCGCACGTGGGCTACCTGCTGGTGTTCCCCGCGGTCGTGGGCATCGCGGTGTTCGCGCTGCTCTTCGTCCCGGCGGTCCTCCTGCGCATCCGGCACGAGGAGCGGCTCTTGCTGGGCTCCTTCCCGGGCTACGCCGAGTACGCGGCGAGCCGCAAGCGGTTGGTCCCATGGGTCTGGTAGGCGGCGGCTTCGGCGTCGTGCTCACGGGCGCGACCGGCATGGTGGGGCAGGCATTCCTGCGCCAGCGCGGAGCGCATCCCGTGCACGCGCTGGTGCGCTCGCCCGACGGCCGCGACTGGGGAGACGGTGTGCACGTCGTGCGGGGAGACCTGCACGACATCCCGGAGGCGTTGTTCCCGTCGTCTCCCTACGTCGTCCTGCACCTGGCCACGAAGCAGCGGGACCCGGACGGCACGGGCTACGAGCGGACCAACGTGGACGGCACGCGGCGGCTGCTGTCGCGGCTCACGGGGGACTGCCGGGGCGTCCTCTTCGGCAGCTCCATGTCTGTCTATGGCGCGGGTCCGCATCGGGGCGTGAAGGAGGACCATCCGCTCAGGCCCGTCACCGCCCTGGCCCGTTCGCGCGTGGCGGCCGAGGATGTCATCGCGGAACACGCGGTCCGGACGGGCCGTCACGCGGCGCTGCTCCGGCCGCGCTTCCTGCTCGGGCGCGGGGACCGGTTCGTCCTGCCCGCGATGGTGAAGTTCCTGAAGCAGGGCGTGCAGGTCGGGGGCGACGCGGTGGGGTGCTCGGTCATCGACGTGGATGACCTGGGGCGCATCCTCTGGAGGCTCGCGAGGCGGATGGTGGAGACGCCGCGTCCCGAACAGCAGGCGTTCAATGTCGCGTACTCACAACCGCTGCTGCGAGGAGAGTTCCTGGGCACGGTGGGGCGGGGGCTGGGGCTGCCCCCGCCACTGGTGAAGGTCCGTGCTCCAAGCTGGCTCCCGCGAGTCCTGCGGGAGGCCCCCAGCCGGAGGGCCCGGGCGATGGCGGAGCGTCTGGAGTTGCTGGTCCATTCACAGTGTCTGGATGTCTCGCGGCTCGTGGCGGTGCTCGGGCCGGAGGACCTGTTGGCGAGGTCCCCGGTGGATGCCCTGCGAAGCGCGCTCAATGACTTTCGTCCCTGAAGGAATCCCCTGTCATGCCTTCCCCCCAACCGCTCGTCTCCATGACCGAGGCCGGTGACCCGCGGCACGTCGGCCAGAAGTTCGCGCGCCAGCAGCACCTGGCGAAGCACGGCTTCCCGGTCCCCGAGTTCTTCTGCCTCACGACCACGATGTTCCAGGAGGTGGCGCGACCCCTCCAGGCCGACATCGACCAGCTCACCACGGCAGTGGACCGGACATCGCATCAGGACATCCGCCGTGCCGCGGAGGAGATTGAGAAGCTCTTCCTCCAGGTCCCGCTGGGCGCCGAGCGCGAAGCCACCCTCCTGGATGCCTTTGACCGGACCTTCGGCGCGGCAGGCATGGTGGCCGTGCGGGCCTCCGTGGTGGGCCGGGCGCTGGAGGAGAGTGAGGACTCGGAGACGGATCCGTTCGCGGGCGTGAGCTCCACGTTCCTCTACGTGCGGAGGGACACGCTGCTGGACCGCATCCGCCGCTGCTGGGCGTCCGCGTACACGCCGGAGGGGCTCATCTACCGGCTGGCGCAGGGCCGCGACGTCCGGGGGCTGATGGTGGCGGTGGGCGTGCAGCGGATGATCCCCGGCCGCCGCTCGTTCGTGGCCTTCACGTGCGACCCGAAGACGACCGAGCGGCGCACCCTGGTCGTCGCGGGGCACGGCATCGGGGAAGGGGTGGTCCAGGAGAAGGTGGGCGTGGACCACTACTTCATCCACCCGGAGACGGGCCATATCGACCGCGAGCTGGGACACAAGGCGGACATGCTCTGCGAGAACCCCGAGCCCGGAGGCGAGCTGGTCCGCCGCCCCGTACCGGAGCCCCTGCGGGACGCGCCATGCCTCACGGACGAGGAGCTGAAGCGGCTGGCCGCGCTGGCGAAGGACATCGAGCGCAGCTTCGGCATGCCCCAGGACATCGAGGGCACCTTCACGGAGGACGGCACGCTGCACGTGTTGCAGGCGAGGCCCATCGCCTTCGACTTCCGGAAGATCCGTGTGTGGGGTTGCGGCAACGTCTCGGAAAGCTTCCCGGGCGTCACGACGCCGCTGACGTACTCGCTGGCCAGCTACTTCTACGAGGTCATCTTCTACGACCTGCTGCGCCGCATGAAGGGCGCGGACGCGAGGGCCCTGCACGACCAGACGCCCGCGTTCCAGAACATGCTGGGCTTCATCGACGGGCGCGTCTACCACTCGCTATCGAACCTGATGCACGTCAACGGCATCAACCCGTTCATCGCGGCGACCTCCATGCGGGACCTGGAGGACGTGCTCCAGCGGGACGCCTCGCTGGTCATCCGGCTGCCGGGCCACCGCGAGAGCTTCCCCAGCACCGCGAGCTACGCATACGCGATGGGGCGTTCCACGCTGGGCGCGCTGACTGTCACCGCGACGTTCAAACGGGACTTCGATGCGTTCGAAGCCTGGTGGAAGCGGACGCTCGCGGGGCTCCGGGCCCTGCCGTTGGAGAAGGAAGACCCACTGGTCCTCATCCATCACTTCCGGCGCGTCTGGACGGAGGTGGGGAACTGGTGGGGCCTGACGCTCATCAACCACTGGTACATCAACACCTGCTTCGGGCTGGCGCGCAGGCTGCTGCTCAAGTGGACCGGGGAAGACCCCAGCGCGTTGCTGGTGGGCCTGATGTGCGGAGCGAAGCCGGACGCGGGCACCCACGCGCTGCTCTCCGCGGTGGCGCTCGCGGAGATGGTGCGCGCGGACCCTGCGCTGGCGAAGCGCTTCGACGAAGGCGAGGCGGAAGTCCTCTGGAGGAGCATTGAAGCCGGGGACGTGCCGCCAGCGTTCGCCCGAGCCTTCCGCGAGCACCTGAACGAATTCGGAGACCGGGGAGTGCAGGAGCTGAACGTGGAGCGCCCGAACCTGCGGGACACGCCATGGGACCTGGTGCGGGTCGTCCAGTCCTACGCGCGCACGTCCGTGACGCGTGAGGAGCTGAGGGCGTCCGATAGGGCAAGGCGCACGGAAGCGGAGGCGCAGCTGGCCACGCTCCTCCAGGGGCATCCACTGCGGAAGCTGGCCATCGAGCAGCTCCTGGCGGGGCTGCGGACGGTGATTGGTCTGCGCGAGGACAGCCGGTTCTGGCGAGGCCAGCTCTTCGGCTTCAGCAAGAAGGTGTTCGCGGCGCTCGGTCAGCGGATGAAGGAGCGGGGCGTGCTGGATGCACCGCTGGACGTGCATTACCTCACGATGCGCGAGGTGCTGGACCACTTCGAGGGCCGCAGCGTCACGAGGAACCTGGGCGAGCTCGCGAGGCTGCGCCGCCGCGAGCAGCAGGACAACCAGGAGCGCCAGCCGCCGAGGGACTTCACCACGGTGGGCAGCGTGGCGGACGGCATCCCGAGGGTCGTGGAAGCCGCGAGCGACAACGCCTCGCTGTTCAAGGGAATCGGTTCCAGCGCGGGCATCGTGGAGGGGACCGCGCGCATCGTGCTGGACCCGGGAGCGGTGGGCACGCTGGGCAAGGACGACATCCTCATCGCGAAGGAGACAGACCCGGGCTGGCTGTTCCTGATGCTGGCGTCGGGAGGCATCGTGGTGGAGCGCGGCAGCATGCTGTCGCACACGGCCATCGCGGGCCGGAAGTTCGGCATCCCCACGGTGGTGGGAGTGGCGAACGCGACCACGCGCATCCCGGACGGAGCGAGGGTCCGCGTGGATGGTTCCACGGGAACGGTCACGCTGGTGGCGGCATGAGCAGGACCGTCATGGACCGGGCGAGGGCGACGCTGCGCTTCTCGGTGCAGCGTTACCCGCCACTGTTCTACCTGCTGGTGATCTCACTCTGGTGCGTGAGCCTGGACGGGATGTTCGGAGTGCTCGACGGGGGAGGGGGGCTGAAGTTCTCCCTGGACCTACTGCACGTCGCGCTGAGCATCTTTGGCGTGGGCTACTTCATGCGCATCGTGGATGAACTGCGCGACTACGAATACGACCTCGTCCACAACCCGGACCGGGGCCTGGCGAAAGGAGACGTCAGCTTCGGAGACCTGTACGTGGCGCTGGGGCTCAACGCGGCCGTGTTGTTAGGGACGAACCTGGCGGTGTCCTGGGTAAGGGCCGCCATCCTGCTGGGAATCATGGTGCACGCGCTGGTGCTCTGGGCGCTGGAGAAGCACTGGGGCGCGTACCAGCGCAGCATGTTCCTGATGATAGGAATCGCCATCCAGCTCCACGTGGGCCACGGCCTCTATGTCTGGGTAGCGCACGCGGAGCGCACCAGAACGCCCCTGAATCCCCAAGGACTGCTGGCCATCCTGGCCATGGTCTTCCTGTACCTGCACTGGGAGGTGATGCGAAAGACGGCGTGGCCAGGGACCACGAAGCCAGGAGAGAAGCTCTACAGCGACGAAGTGGGCTCCACGGCCAGCGCGGTGATTGCCTTCACGATGATGGTCGGAGCGTCAGGGCTCTATCTATGGCTGACCAAGGGCTGGCCCTTCCTGCTGCCCCTGGGAATGGCGGTCATCAACCTGACGCTGTTCTTCAAGAGCCGCAGGCCGCGCGCACTGTCTGGACGGCTGGCGGCCCGGAGCTACTTCGCATTCCTTTTCGTCGCCATTCTGCTGGCGTGGAGTTGACCGGGAGGCGATGCCTCCCGGTCAACCTCACACTACGGAGCGCCCTTGCTCAGACCGGATCGCAGTAGGCCGTGCCACCCGTGCACACCGCGCGGCACTCATCGGCGCTGTAGCACGGCTGGTTATTGCACGCGGTCGCCACTCCCGCCGGCGACGTGCAGTACCCCAGCGCCGTTCCCTCGGAGTTGGCACCGCGGCAGGTGCCATACCGAACCCAGCCTTCCTGCTCCGGGGTACAGGTCAGGGCAGACTCCTGGGTCTGAAGCGAGGCCTCATCCACCGGCTCTCCCGCGCCACAGGCCGACATTGCCATCAACAGCGCACCCATCATGAGACGACGCATTGGAACTCCTTGGGGGTTTGTGATGCGCATTGAGGGTTATCTGGAATTGCCTGGATAGGGCAAGGAATAAAGTTTGGGATGGAAAGTGCTTGCGTCTTGGATGATTGGATTGACTTTTGGAGATGGGGCCTCGGATGTTGTTGGCCGGGTGATAGGAAATGCCGGATGGAGTGAGTGTAATAGTTCAGTCTTGTTTGAGGGCTTGCGTACGTCATTGCTCGTGGATGAGCGCCGCCACGGTGGTGCTTGGGCTACTCCTCCTGCCCCCGACGTGAGCCACGAAGCCGGGGGATGATCGGATTCTCCATTGAGCGCGGTAGGGTGCTCACTCATGACAGCAAGGGAAAGCGCTCCCACTCGACGTTCAGCGGCCCTCTTGCTCGGGACGTGGCTACTTTCGGCCTGTGCTGAGGGGCCAACGCCCACGACCCCTGTCTCGGCTCGGAAGTGGGTAGGGCCGCTGGTGGCCGTGCCTGGTGGCGGGCAGTTCCGCACAGTCATCTACTATGGTCCCTGGCAGTGCAGTTCGCAGCTCATGGCCTACTGCCGAGAGAAGTGTGCGGGCAGCGGCCACGCTCTTCAGGGGTGCATGTGGCTCGCGGACGTGAAGATGGACTTTGAAGGAACGGTCGTCCGCGCTGGGAGCCGGTTCGGCATGACGAACTGCTGCTGCAACTACGGAACGCTCAGCCCCGCCCAGAACAAGGCAGCCCGAGACAAGTGGGATGACAGCCGCCCAGAATTCCGGGAGCAGTGGGCGAAGCGCTTTGGATCATGGCCCTCGGAGAACGGGAACCCCTATGAGGGGCATCACATCCGGGATCTCTGGCATGGCGGCAATCCTACGGACTGGGACAACATCGTCCCATTCCCGAAGGACATCCATCAGACGCTCTTCAAGCTCTACAACCAGTGTTACGCGAACTCGCCCCCTTGGACGAGCGTCGGCACGGACTATCCCTATGGAGAATAGGCACAAGGCGATGGAGGAACTGCTTGAGGAGATCTCGCGCCTTCACGTTCCCAATCCACCGGCGACACCGGAGCAGTTGGACGCGTTCGAGCAGCGCGTGGGCTGGCGCCTGGATCCAGACCTGCGTGCGTTCTACCTGCATTGTGACGGAGCCCGGCTGTTCGCCCAGCGGGATCCCACGTTCGGCTTCGTCGATGCTGCCTTCACGTTCCTGCCGCTGTCACGGATTGCCCGCGCGCGAGTGATCATGCGCGATGAGGATACGGAGCAGGCTGGACCGCCGTCCTGGTATGCCATCTGCGAGGTAAGGGATAGCAACTACATCCTTCTCGACGTGAGCCGCCAGGAAGGGGGACGCTACCCCATTCGCGATGGCTACAACGAAGCGTTCCCTAACCCTGAGTACTGCGCGCGGATCGCCAGTTCGTTTCAGGAGTTCCTCGCGGGAGCGCTTCGGTCCCAGGGGCGTTGGTTCTGGCTCCGCAGCGAAGAGTGACAAGCCTGCGTCAGTACCAGTGGCTCAGGGCTGGTGAGGGCACACTATGGCTGTACGGCGGAGTTCAACGTCCGCATCCGCCACACCGTGAACGTGTGCAGCCTTCGTCCCCGGAAGACCCCCGTGAGCTTCACGGGCCCTTCCACGGAGCCAAAGCGTTGCGTCAGTTCCTCCGGCGGCGCCGCGCCGTTCTCCGAACACCACAGCACGTCCTGGCCCGGCTTCAATTCCAGCTCAGGCCAGAGGTCGTACTGGCTCTTGCGCCGTGACGGCCCCGCCGTGTCCGTCTCCACGCCCGCCGTGTACGCGACCTGCGAAGCCAGTTGGTACGTGGGCGCGTAGACCGCCGTGGGACCCGGCGCCATGCCCGGGAACAACTGCTCCGGCGTCCTCAACCGCTCCAGCACGCCCCAGCCGTGCGTCCTCGCCAGCACCACGTCGCGCTCGAACGTCAGCACCGGGAACAGCAGGTGCGACGTCACCGCCAGCACCACCGCCATCCCGCTCCACGCCGCCGCCCGCTGCCACACCGGCCGCATCCCCGCGACCCCAATGCACGCCGCCACGTACGCCGCCGCCGGCCAGTTCGCCTCGCCCCGCGTCTTCGCCGCCGCGTAGCCGAAGAACAGCAGCGGAATCACCGCCGCCATGCGCAGCAGGAACTGCTCCTTCGGCCCTCGCGCCGCGTACACCAGCGCCAGCGGGAAGAGCACCGGCCCACCCATGGCGAGCTGTCCCGCCAGGTACTCGCCGAACGTCGCCCACCCTCCGCGCCCGCCCAGGCCGTGGTTCAGCTGGAACTTGAACCCCACCCAGTCATGGCTCGCGTTCCACAACACCACCGGCAGGAAGCACAGCAACCCGAGCCCCGCAGTCAGCCACGCTCCCGCCGGCAGCCGCCGTGCCTTCAACGCCGCGAGCATGAACGCCAGGCCCAGCAGCACGGACGGATACTTCGACAACAGCGCCAGGCCACACGTCAGCCCCGCCAGCACCCACTTCTCGCGGTACAGCGCCCACAATCCCAGCGCCCAGAACAGCAGCATGGGCGAATCCGGCGTGGCCCAGACTCCGGAGAGGATGCCCACCGGCACCGCGCTCCACAGCGCCAGCGCCCTCCAGGCCGCGTCCCTGGACCGGTACACATCCAGTGCCAGCCCCCACACCGCCACGCCCGTCCCCAGCCCGCACACGAGCGCTGTCCCCCGGATGCCCAGCGCGGCGATGAGCCACGCCACCATCGGCGGATGGTCGAAATATCCCCATGAGAGATGCCGGGCCCATTGCCAGTAATAGGTTTCGTCGAAGTAGACGTCCGTTCCCAGCGCCAGCGCGAGCCGCACCCCCACGCCGAGTCCCACCAGGACGAGGCACGTCTTCATTCCCGGGCCGGGGCTGGAGTGGGCGGACGCACGCACGCCCCTGGACAAAGCGCACCGGAGGGCCGTTGGCCAGCGGGGAGTGAGACCATTTCGGCTTGCCCCCGCGAACCCAGGCTCACAATGTGAAGGGCCTCGAAGCCGCGGCACACCGGGAGTACCCCATGGACGACCATCCCCCCTCTGGACATACCAACCGTCTGGCCCAGGAGCCGTCGCCGTACCTGCGCCAGCACGCCACGAATCCCGTGGACTGGTACCCCTGGGGGGACGAAGCCCTGGCCCGCGCCCGCGCGGAGAACAAGCCCATCCTGCTCTCCGTGGGCTACTCCGCGTGTCACTGGTGCCACGTCATGGCCCACGAGTCCTTCGAGCACCCGGACATCGCGCGCCTGATGAACGAGGGCTTCATCAACATCAAGGTCGACCGCGAGGAGCGCCCCGACCTCGATCAAATCTACCAGGGCGTCGTGCAGCTCATGGGGCAGGGCGGTGGCTGGCCCCTCACCGTGTTCCTCACCCCGGACCTGCGACCGTTCTACGGAGGCACCTACTTTCCTCCCTCGGACCGCTACGGCCGGCCCGGCTTCCCGCGCCTGCTCTCCGCGCTGCGCGACGCCTGGGAGAACAAGGCGGACGACATCGAGGAGCAGGCCAAACGCTTCCAGGAGGGCCTGGGAGAGCTGTCCACGCACGGCCTGGACGCCGCGCCCGCGCACCTGTCCGCGGAGGACATCGTCGCCATGGGGCAGTCCATGCTCAAGCGCATGGATCCGGTGAACGGCGGCTTCGGCGGCGCCCCCAAGTTCCCCAACCCCATGAACGTGGCGCTGCTCCTGCGCGCGTGGCGGCGCGGCGGCGGGGAGCCCCTGAAGGCCGCGGTGTTCCGCACGCTGGAGCGCATGGCCCTGGGAGGCATCTACGACCAGCTGGGCGGCGGCTTCCACCGCTACTCCGTGGACGAGCGCTGGCTGGTGCCCCACTTCGAGAAGATGCTCTACGACAACGCCCAGCTCCTGCACCTGTACTCGGAAGCAGAGCAGGTGGAGTCACGGCCGCTCTGGCGCAAGGTCGTGGAGGAGACCGTCGAGTACGTCCGCCGCGAGATGACCGACCCGGCCGGCGGCTTCTACGCCACGCAGGACGCGGACAGCGAAGGCGAAGAGGGCAAGTTCTTCGTCTGGCGCCCCGAGGAGGTCCGCGCGGCCCTGTCCGTGGGCCAGCAGGCGGACACCGTGCTGCGCCACTTCGGCATCAAGCCCGGAGGCAACTTCGAGCACGGCGCCACGGTGCTGGAAGTGGTCGTCCCCGTGGAGCAGCTCGCGAAGGAGCAGGGCCGCTCCGTGGAGGCGGTGGAGAAGGAGCTGGCCGAGGCGCGCCGCGTCCTCTTCCTCCTGCGCGAGCAGCGCGTGAAGCCGGGCCGCGACGACAAGATTCTCGCGGGCTGGAACGGGCTGATGATCCGCGGGCTCGCGCTGGCGTCGCGCGTGTTCGACCGGCCGGACTGGGCGAAGCTCGCGTCGGACGCGGCGGACTTCGTGCTCTCGAAGATGTGGGACGGCAAGCGGCTCTTGCGCTCGTATCAGCACGGCCAGGGCCGCATCGACGGCTTCCTGGAGGACTACGGCGACTTCGCCTCCGGCCTCACCGCGCTCTATCAGGCCACCTTCGACGCGAAGTACCTGGACGCGGCGGACGCGCTCGCGCACCGCGCGGTGGAGCTGTTCTGGGACGAGGAGAAGCAGGCGTACCTGTCCGCGCCCCGGGGACAGAAGGATCTGGTGGTGGCGGCCTTCTCCCTCTTCGACAACGCCTTCCCGTCCGGCGCATCCACGCTGACGGAGGCGCAGGTGACGCTCTCCGCGCTCACCGGCGACGTGTGCCACCTGGACCAGCCGGAGCACTACGTCGCCAAGCTGCATGATCAACTGGTCCGCAACCCCATGGGCTACGGCCACCTGGGGCTCGCGGCGGACTCGCTGGTGGATGGCGCGTCTGGCGTCACCTTCGCGGGCACCCGTGAGGCCGTGGCCCCGCTGCTGGCCGCCGCGAACCGCACCTACGCGCCGGTGTTCTCCTTCGGCTGGCACGACACCAACGCGACTCCGCCCGCGCGCCTCCAGGAGCTCTTCGCGGGGCGCGACCCGGTGGAAGGGAAGGGCGCCGCGTACCTCTGCCGCGGCTTCGTCTGCGAGCGGCCCATCACGGAAGAGGGCCTGCTCGCGGAGCGGCTGGTGGCGGCCCCGGGCCACTGACGTGGGCCCAGGGGACGCGGCACCGTGACTACTTCACGTCGGTGACCTGGAGCGAACCGATGAGGGGCGTGATCTCCGCGTTCCCCTCGTAGCCCACGTAGAAGTGGGTGGCGTCCGCGACGGGCTGGTTGAAGGTGGGATCCAACTGGGTCCACTCGCCCACGTAGGCCTCCACCCACTCGTGCCAGTACAGCGCGGGCACGCCGTCGGAGTTCACCATGTAGATGACGCCGTCCACGCGGCGCGCGGGGATGCCGGACGCGCGCAGCATGGCCACCGTGAGCAGCGAGTGCTCCGTGCAGTCGCCCTTCTTCTGGCGCAGCACGTCCGTGGCCCGGTCCGCGCTGGCGCCGTAGTCCTTCTGAAGGTTGCTGTACACCCACGCGGACAGCATCCGCGCCGCAGTGTACGCGTCCTTCTCCTCGCGGATGATGCTCTTGGCCTGCGCCTTGATGGCCGGCGCGTCCGCCTCCACCGCGAGCGTGGACTTGAGGTTCTCCCCACCGTCGGGGTCCGCCACCGGCCGGCCCACGCGCCCCTTGGGCGAAGGCGGCGCCGCCAGCAGCGTCACCTCCACGCGGCCGTCCGGCAGCCGGTGGTACTTCTGCCGGTACGTGTCCTGCTGGAACTTCTCCGGCAGGTTCTTCATCACCAGCTTCACCTGGCCGGGGACCTCGCGCGCCTTCGCCGGCAGCGGCCTGGGCAGCACCACGCGCGTGAGGCCAAACACCTCCACCAGGTCCATCCGCTTGGCCACGGACTCGGACTCGGCCCGCGCCTGCATCGTCTGGCCGAAGTCCACCCGCACCATCTTGCCGTCCGTCGTCAGGAAGGCCGCCACCGGCACCTTCTCCTTCTCCGACAGCGTGCTCACCCGCGACAGCTTCACCTTCACGCCGCCCAGCACCTGCTCCTCCGGAGCCTCCACCGTGGTGACGGTGCGGTAGGTCTCCAGGTCCGTGCCGTCCAGCGTCGAGCCTTCGACCTTCTGGCCGCGAAGCAGCGCCACGCGCGCCTGATCCGCGTCTTCAATCGTCTCCTTGGGCAGCGGCATGGGCTTGAGCACCTCATCCGGCTGCCCCGGGCGCTTGCGCACCACGCGCAGGGAGTCGCCCGTCACCGTGCCCACCAGCTCGTTGTCCCCGCCGTCGCCCTTCTGCGTGACGGTGAAGGACAGGAGCTTGCCGCCCGGCTTCGCTTCGTAGACGCGCACCTCGCGGTGCACGCGCTCCGACACGCGCGTGCCCACCTGCGCCTTGAAGATGAGCTCGTTGATGCTCTGGGCCTTGTTGCCCGGCAGCACCGTCAGGTCGGTGAAGAACCAACCCACCTTCTTGTCCATCAGGTACAGGCCAAAGTACTCGCCGCCCTTGGGGCGCGGGGCCTTCAGCGCGTCGGAGAGCTGCTCCTGGGCCTGCGGGACCTGGGAGGTCTTCGCCTGGGCCTTGGCCGCCGCGGCCTTCGCCTGGTTCTTCAGCGCGGCGGGGGCCTGGGCCCAGGCGGGGGAGGGTACCCCCATCAGCAGGGCGAGCAGGCTCAACAATCCCAGACGGGTGCGTCGCATCGGTCGGTTCATGGATGGCATCTGCCCGCTCCTGGCGGGGAATTACAGGCGCTTGGTCAGGATGATGAGGTCGTCGCCCTGCTTGTAGAAGTCACGCAGGCGCGCCTCCTCGCCGTACTTCATGGACGCGTAGAAGCCGCGCGTGGGGCCGTAGGCCTCCGTGGCGCTCGTCTCCACGCGGATGATGCGCGCCTTGCGGCGGCGCAGGTCGGCCTCCATGGCGGAGATGAGCCCCGCGCCGATGCCCTGGCCACGCACCTCCTGCGCGGAGGCGATCCAGTACAGGTCGAAGGTGTTCTCCGTCATCGGCGTGGGGCCGTAGCAGCAGTAGCCCACCAGCCCGCCGCCGTCCTGCCCGCGGTCCGCCACGAGGATGGTGTAGTCCCGGTTGCCCGCCGTGAGCGCGGTGTCAACCAGCTCGATGGCGCAGTCCTGCTCCTCCTGCGAGAAGGTTTCGATTCGCCGGATCAACGCGGCGAGCGGTTCCCGGTCCTTTCTTTCGAGCGTGCGGATTTCCATGGGTCCTTTCGAGCGCGACCTCCACGATTCGGGAGGCCAGGGCCGCGTAGTCCATACCAGCGGCCTGCGCCGCCTTCGCGAACCCCGCGCCCGGGTGCAGGTCGCAGTTGGGGTTGATGTCGATGACGTACGGCACACCCTCGGGCGACACCCGAAGGTCCACGCGTCCATAGTCCTGGCAATCCAGCGCTGCAAATGCTTCCAACGCCGTCTGGATGCAACGCGCTTCCTGCACTGCGTCGAGCCGGCAGGGCCCCGTGGGCGAGTCCCGGTACTCCGGTGACTCCGCCTCCCACTTGGCCCGGTACGACACGATGTTCGGCCGGTCGTCGAATGCGCGACCGAAGTGGATCTCCGTGAGCGGCAGCGCCTGACGCGGGTTGTTGCCGAGCAAGGGAACGTAGACCTCGCGCCCCGGGATGAACTGCTCCACGAGCGCGGGCTGGTGGAAGGTGCGCAGCACGGACTCGCACGCCCGCACGAGCGCCGAGCGCTCCGTCACCACGGAGTCGAAGTCCATGCCCACGCTGGCGTCCTCGCGCGCGGGCTTCACGATGAGGGGCCACGGCAGGTCCACCGCCAGTGCGTCCTCGCGCTTGCGCACCACGAAGGAGGCGGGGGTGGAGACGCCGTGGGCGCGCAGCACGTCCTTGGCCTTGGGCTTGTGCAGCGCCAGGCCCAGCGACAGGGCGGACGAGCCGGTGTACGGCAGGCCCAGCGCGTCCAGCAGGCAGGGCACGGCCATCTCCCCGCGGCTGTCGGCGGCCAGCGACTCGCAGAGGTTCACCACGAGGTCGGGCTGGAGGAAGCGCAGGGCCTCCACGAAGTCCAGCTTGTCTCCTTCGATGGCGAGCGGCTCGGCGACCACGCCGTCCCGGCTGAGCGCGTGGGCCAGGCTCTCGGCCACCCGGACCACGTCCTCGCGGGCTTCGCGCCCGGGGTCGTCCTCGAGGAGGTCGTGGTCACGATTGTGCAGCAGGATGATGTGCATTCGGAGTGCCCCGAGGGTTAGCACGTCCCCACGGACCTTCCCAGCCTGTGGCGTGGTGGCCGGTCGGTCCCTCACGGGGCTACCGCCTGCCAGGGTATGCGCTACGGTGGGTGACCCGTGGGAGCGGAAACCGGCCACCCCCGGCTTCAGGTCCCAACAAGGACGACATGCGGATTCGCGACCCCATCCACGGCGTCATCCCGGTGAGCGACCCGGAGAAGGCCGTCATCGACAGTCGCTACTACCAGCGCCTGCGCTACGTGCGGCAACTGGGCTTCGGGGACATGGCCTTCCCCGGCGCCACCCACACCCGCCATGCCCACTGCCTGGGCGCCATGTACGTCGCCTCGCGCGTCTTCAACGCCGTGGCCAGCCGCTCCGAGCTGCCGGACGATGTGCGTGAACATTTCTGCACCGCCGTACGCCTGGCGGTGCTCTGCCATGACCTGGGGCACATGCCCCTGTCACATGCCTCCGAGCGCATCGCGCCCCGGCGGTCGCTGCTGCGGCTGCCCGGCTGGCTGGACTCCGTGGCGGAAGGGGAGCAGGCGACCCACGAGGACTACACGGCGAAGCTGCTCCTGGACAGCTCGCTGACGGACATCATCCAGAAGGAGTTCGGGCCGCGCGGCATCACCGCCATGGCGGCGGTGGCGCTGATTACGGGCGCGAAGCCGCCCAAGGATCCGGGCTTCACGTACAAGGGCGTGGACTGGACGCCGCTGCTGCGCGCCATCGTGTCCGGGGAGCTGGACGCGGACCGGATGGACTACCTGCTGCGCGACTCGTTCTACACGGGCGTGAACTACGGCCGGTACGACATGGATTGGATCGTCTCCAACCTGAACCCGGCGGTGAAGGACGGGCGCGCGGTGCTGGCCCTGTCGCGCGCGGCGGCGTTCGCGTTCGAGGACTTCCTGCTCAGCCGCTACCACATGTTCGTGTCGGTGTACCTGCACCACACGTCGGTGAACTTCGACCACATGCTGCGCCGGTACTACGAGGAGACGCCCGGCGAGTTCGAGATTCCCCACGACCCGGAGGCCTTCCTCCTCTGCGACGACGCGGCGCTCTGGTACACGCTGCGCCGCTCGAAGAACCGGTGGGCGGAGCGCATCAGCCGCCGGCAGGGCTTCAAGCTGCTGGCGCAGTTCACGGAGCGCGACACCGGCTATGACCTGGAGGTGCTCAACAGCGCGCTCACCAGCGGCGGCTTCGAGCACTACACCGTGCTGTCCAAGGGGGCGCTCAGCAAGTACGTGGGGTCCTCCGGGGGCAGCGGCAACCCGGGTCTTTTCATCCTGGACGTGTCCACAGGAAGGCTGACGGAGGTGGCGCGCTACACGCCGCTCTACCAGCGCTACAGTGGCGCGGTGCGACTGACGCGGCTCTATGTCCGGCCGGACCAGGCGGAGCGGGCGCGCGAGATGATGGGCCGGCTGCTCGGCCAGACGACACAATCCTGAAGGACGATGGTGCAACCATGAGCGAGCCCCTTCCCGGCATGGGCCTCTTCGCGCCCCACACCCCCGTGGAGCCCCGGCCCTCCTCGGTGGTCATCCTCTATCGCCGCGCGCACTCCGGCGTGGAGGTGTTCTGGGTGAAGCGCGAGCGCGCGCTCACCTTCGCGGGCGGCTTCTACGCCTTCCCCGGAGGCAAGCTGGACAAGGACGACCACGAGGTGCTCGTGCAGGGCGCCCAGGGCGAAGAGGCCGCGCTGCGCTCCGCGGCGGCGCGCGAGCTGTTCGAGGAGGCGGGCGTGCTGGTGGCGGAAGGCGCGCGGGCGCTCTCTCCGGAGACGCTGGAGGAGGGGCGGGCGGCGCTGCTCGCGGGCACGGCGAAGTGGAGCGAGTGGCTGGTGCGCCACACGCTGTCGCTGCGCGTGGAGGACCTCAAGCCCGCGGGGCGCTGGGTGACGCCGCCGGCCATCCCGGTGCGCTTCGACACGCGCTTCTACCTGGTGGAGCTGCCGGAGGGCGCGGCGGCGAGCATCATCCCGGGTGAGCTGACGGAAGGCGCGTGGATCCGCCCGGAGGACGCGCTGTCGCGCTGGAGCGACGGCACGGCGCTGCTCCATCCGCCCGCGCAGCACGCGTTGCAGGTGCTGTCCGAGTTCACGGACGAAGCGGACGCGCGCGCGAAGCTGTGCACGCCGCCGTACTGCCCGGGCTACGTGGCCCAGCGCATCGAGTTCCAGCGCGGCGTGCGCGTGGTGGCGCTGGAGACGCCCACGCTGCCTCCGGCGACGCACACCAACGCGTACGTGCTGGGCACGGGTGACCTGCTCATCGTGGACCCCGGTTCGTCGGACGTGAAGCAGTACGCGAAGCTCCTGTCGCTGGTGGCGGGGCTGAAGGCGGAGGGCGCGCGTCCGGTGGCGGTGGTGCTCACGCATCACCACGGCGACCACGTGGGCGGGGCGTTCGCGGTGAAGGAGCGGCTGGGCATCCCGCTCTGGTGCCACGCGCGCACGGCGGACCGGCTGGACTTCCCGGTGGAGCGGCTGCTGGAGGACGGCGAGGTGCTGAACCTGGACGGGCCGATGGTGCAGCGCTGGCACGTGCTGCACACGCCGGGGCACGCGAGAGGGCACCTGTGCCTGGTGGATTCGCGCAGCAAGTCCGCCATCGTGGGGGACATGGTGGCGAGCGTGGGCACCATCGTCATCGATCCACCCGAGGGCAACATGGTGGACTACCTCACGCAGCTCAAGCGGCTGCGCGACTGGCCCGTGACGACGCTGTACCCCGCGCACGGCTCGCCGGTGCCGGACGGCCCGGGGAAGCTGAACGAGTACCTGCGCCACCGCGCCCAGCGCGAGGCCCTCATCCTGGAGGCGGTGCCCGCGACGGGCGCGACGCTCGCGGAGGTGGTGGCCACGGCCTACGCGGACACGCCGCCGCTCCTGCACCCGGTGGCGGAGCGCAGCGCCCTGGCGTCCCTGGAGAAGCTGGTGGCGGAGGGCCGCGTGCGCGAGGAGTCCTTCACCTGGTTCCGGGTCGGCGCATGAGCACGGACGGCACCTATCTGGCGGTCTTCCTCAGCAACAAGACAAGTCCGCGCTGGCGGGCTTGGCATGCGATGCCCGACGAGGAGCGGCGCGCGAAGGCCGAAGCCGGCGTCGCCGCCGTGAAGGCCTGGGACGAGAAGCACCGGAACGTCATCGTCTACGAGGGCGGCCCGCTCGGAGGAACCAAGCGGACGTCGCTGGAGGGCGTGACGGACGTCGTGAACGAGCTGACCGTCTTCGTCGTCGTGCGCGCGCCGTCACATGAAGCCGCGGCGAAGCTGTTCGAGAACCACCCGCACATGACCCACTTCCCGTGCGACGCGGTGGACGTGATGCCGCTGCTCTCGGGCCCATCCAAGAAGTAGGCCCGCGCGCCGTCACCCGGTCGCAGGGGCGGCGTTGAACACCGCCAGTTGCGCGGCGAACGCGCGCTGGTAGGCCGGGCGCGCTTCGGCGCGGGCGATATAGGCGGTGAGGCTCGGATACGCCTCGAGACTGCCCATCGCCTGCGCCCTGCGCAGGACCGTCACCATGAGGATGTCCGCCGCGCTGAAGGCGCCGTCGAGCCAGTCGGCGTCGCCGAGGCGCGCGGAGAGGTCGTCCAGCCGCTTCCGGATGAGCTCGTCCAGCGCGCGCAGGCGATGCTCGTACCAGGGCTGGTCGCGCTCGAGGATCGTCACCAGGCTGCGGTCGAAGATGGGCGGCTCGACCGTGTTGAGCGCCGCGAACATCCAGGCAATCGCGCGGGCGCGGCCATGCGCATCTTCCGGCAGCAGGCCGGCATGGTGCTCCGCGATGTGGAAGACGATCGCGCCGGACTCGAACAGGGCGAGCCCGTCCTCCTCATAGGTCGGAATCTGTCCGAACGGGTGCAGCGCCTTGTGCGCGGGCTGCTTCATCGCATCGAACGACACCAGCCGGACGTCGTAGGGCTGGCCCACCTCTTCCAGCGCCCAGCGCACCCGCATGTCCCGCGCCAGTCCCCGGCCGCGATCCGGCGAGCGCTCGAAGGCGGTGATGGTGATGGTCATGTCCTGCTCCTTCAACGCTCGACCTAGAAACTGCCCATCAGGCCCAGGTGCGGGCCCTTGGAGTTGTAGGTGGCCACGGGCATCAGGCGCACGGCTGGAGCGGGGGCCTCCTGCATCGCGGCCTCCTTGCGCAGGGCGTTGGCGTGGGACAGCTCGAAGCCCGCGCTCGCGCCCACCACCGGGAGGATGAAGAGGGCGGCGTTGAGGGCCGGCGGCGCTTCGCTGCCTCCGCTGTTCACCAGCGTGAGCGCCAGGAACGTCGCGCCCCAGCCCACCATGCTCCCGGCCACCGTCGCGCCCACCCGGCCGCGTCCACCCATGAAATGGCCACCCGCGTAGGTGCCCACCGGGATGCCGATGATGCCTCCCGCCGCGGCGCCCGCGACGGCCATCACCAGGCACTCGTCACAACCCACCGTGGCGGAGCCCAGCAGGTACCCCACCGAGCCCAGCACCGTCGCGCCCACGACTCCGCCCGCCGTGCCGCCCAGCACCTCCACCGCCACGCGCGGCACCGGGTCCTTCGCGGCGGGCGCGGCCTTCACGGAAGGCAGCGCCTCCGGGGCGACGGAGGTGCGCGTCGGGACCTCGTCAGCGGAGGTGACGTCCGGCGGCGGAGGCACGTCCTGGTCCGGCGCGCCCACCAGCGGTGGGGGCGTGAGGTTCCCGGCGGGAACCTGTGCCGGCTCGGCGGGGGCCTCCTGGGCGGAGGCCAGGCCCGACACGAGCAGCAGGGCAAGGAGTAGGGACGGCCGTGTGCGCTTCACCAGGACGGAAGGCTACCGCAACGGCTGCGTCGGCGTCGCGCTGTCACCCGAAGCGGGGGTCTCCTCGCGGGGGCGGCGGCGCAGGGCCCGGTAGACGAGCGGCGCCACGGCCAGCAGCGCCTGCGGCACCAGGGACAGTGCGTCCGGATACAGGCCCAGCATGTCCACGTAGATGAAGCGCACCGGCACCAGCGGCAGCGCGCCCACCTCCTGAAGCGAGTGGATGCCCTTGCCCAGCAGCATCACCGCCGTCACCACCATCACCACCGTGGAGAGGTTGAAGAGCGTCTTCATGGGCAGCCGGTAGCCCATGCGGTTGACGAAGAGCACCAGCACCGCCAGCGCCACGACGCCCGCCACCACACCCCAGACGACGCCCGCCGCGGAGTCCACCGCCAGGCCCTGGAGGAAGATGGCCGTCTCGAAGCTCTCACGCAGCACGGACGTGAACGCGATGACGAACAGGCCCACCGTGCTGCCCCGGCCCAGCGCGCCCTGCATCTTCTGGCGCAGCTCGCCCATGAAGTGGCTGACGTTGGCGCGCGCGTTGAGCCACAGCGCCGCGTACAGCAGCATGCCCACGGCGACGAGCGCGGTGACGCCCTCCAGCCACTCGCGCTGCGCGCCCGCCAGCAGCTTGCGCCCGATGATGTACGCGAGGGCGCCCGCGATGAGCGCGGACACCCAGCCCGCGTGCACCACGCGCACCTGGTCCATGGCCTTCATCTTCTTCAGCGCGGCCAAGAGCGCCGTGACGATGATGGTCGCCTCGAAGCCCTCACGCAGCAGGATGAGCAGCGTGAGCCACGCGACGGACAGCACGTCCGTGGTGCTGCCCGTGCTCTTGCGCGCCTGGTCCAGGAGCGACAGCAGCTCGCGCCCCTCGTCCTGGAGGTGCGGGCTCTTGCGCTCGGCGGCGAGCCGCGCCTGCATGAAGGCCTCCTCCAGCTTCTGGGTGAGCGCCGGGTCGCGCCCGCGCAGCTTGGGCTCCACCGGCTCCAGGCCGTTGAGGTACGCGTCCAGGAGCGCGTTCTTCGCGCCCACGTAGTCGCCGTCCGCGCCCATGCGCATCGCGTGGCCCACCGCCGCGCGCGCGTTGAGCAGGACCTTCTCCTCGTCCGCGTCCGGCATGTTCCGGCGCAGGCACGCCACCTTGTCCGCGCCGAACGCCTTGGCCAGCTCCGCGTCCGTGGACGTGGCCAGCCGCTCCAGCGACGCGTTGGGCGGTTCGCCCTGGCACGGCGGCTGGCGCAGAGTGAAGACGAAGAAGGCCAGCGACCAGCGGTCCTCCTCGGTGAGCGTGGGGAAGGCCGGCATCGCCGTGCCGGGCACGCCGAAGCTGGTGGTGTTGAACGCCTTGTACGGCGTGAGGCCGTCCTCCATCAGCTCCGGGTCGTGGAAGTTGGCCGGCTGCGGCTCCATGTTGGCCGCGATGGCCACGTCCGCCTTGCCCTCCGTGCCGTGGCACGCGGTGCAGTTGGCCTGGAAGAGCTTCTTGCCGTGCTCCAGGTCCGGCGCCACGCGAGGGCTGCGCGCCAGGCCGCCCGCGAGCACCAGGCTCTCCACCAGCTCCCCGCAGTCGCGGCTCACGCCCTCCGGGTCCTTCGCTTCATTGACGCGCGCCTGGATGGCCTCCACGCGGGGCACGAACGTGGCCGCCGCCGGGCCCAGTTCCTTCGCCGCCGCCAGCGCCTCCGCCGCGAAGCTCTTCTGCTCCGTCAGCTCGAACTCCGACTGGGACGACACCGCCGCCGGATAGTCCGCCTGGAGGTACTGGAGGATGCCCACCAACCGGTGCCAGGTGCGCCCCTCGTCGGTCGCCGGAGCCTCGGCCCGGGCAGAAGAGGACAGCGCGAGCAGCAGGCACAACGTGAGGGAGGCGGCGTGTTTCACGTCCGTCTTCTACCAACCACGTCACGGGCGTTCAATTCTGCGAATCAAGATCAATTAATGAGACCCCCCTCGGGAAACGAGGGGGCTCGCGGGTCAACACCCGGGGTGCTCGCGGGGGTGACTCAGGGCAGCTCGCAGTACTGCGGGAACGTCCGGCACGGATAGCAGGGGCCGCCCGGGCCGTAGTAGCAGGACTCGCCGGCGGGACAGACGCCGCTGTCCGGGCAGATCCGCAGCTCCTGCTCCTGCGAGCCCGGCTCCGCGGCCATGCCCTCCTCGATGGGCCCGCCACAGGCCGCCAGGCCCAGCACCGCGAACAGCCCCAGCCCACGAATCAGGTGACGACGCATGCACGCTCCTTCGGTGAGAGGAGCCCGCACGATAAGTCACGCAGGGAACGCCAGGAATAAGGGCTAGCCCTGACGCTCGTAGGTGAAGAAACCGAAGGGCAGGTCGCCCTCGGGGTGCCGTTCCTCCTCCACCAACCTCCATCCGGTCAGGTCCACGGAGGGGAAGACGGCGTCGCCGGGGAAGTCCCGCTCGATGCGCGTGAGGTAGAGCCGGTGCCACAGCGCCTGCGTCTGCGCGTAGAGGTCCGCGCCGCCCGCGATGAAGACCTCGCTGTCGCTGCTCGCTAGCGCCAGCGCCTCGTCCACCGTGTGGGCCACGCGGACGCCATGGGGCGCGGCCCAGTCGCGCTGACGGGTGAGCACCACGGTGGTGCGGCCGGGCAGGGGACGGCCGATGGAGTCGTACGTCTTGCGACCCATGACCAGGGTGTGGCCCATCGTCAGACGCTTGAAGCGCGCCAGGTCCGGCGGCAGGCGCCAGGGCAGGGTGTTGCCCTGGCCGATGACGCGGTTCGCCGCCATGGCGACGATGGCGGACACGCGCGGGCTCATACGGCCACGGGCGCCTTGATGGCGGGGTGCGGGTCGTAGCCTTCCAGCGTGAAGTCCTCGTAGCGGAAGGCGAACAGGTCCTTCACGTCCGGGTTCAGGCGCATGCGCGGCAGGGGGCGCGGTTCGCGCTTCAGCTGCTCCCGGGCCTGCTCCACGTGGTTCAGGTACAGGTGCGCGTCACCGATGGTGTGGATGAACTCGTGCGCGGTGAGGCCCGTGGCCTGCGCCACCATCATCGTCAGCAGTGAGTACGACGCGATGTTGAAGGGCAGCCCCAGGAAGATGTCCGCGCTGCGCTGGTAGAGCTGGCAGGAGAGCTTCCCGTCGGCCACGTAGAACTGGAACATCACGTGGCAGGGCGGCAGCTTCATGGAGGGCACGTCCGCCACGTTCCACGCGCTCACCAGGTGACGGCGCGAGTCCGGGTTCTTCTTCAGCCCGTCCACCAGTTGCCGCATCTGATCCACGTGGCCGCCGTCCGGCGTGTTCCACGAGCGCCACTGGTGGCCATACACGGGGCCCAGGCTGCCGTCCGCGTTGGCCCACTCGTCCCAGATGGTGACCCCCACCTCCTGGAGCGAGCGCACGTTCGAGTCGCCCCGGAGCATCCACAGGAGCTCGTGGATGATGGACTTCAGGTGGAGCTTCTTCGTCGTCACCAGGGGGAAGCCCTGGGTGAGGTCGAAGCGGAGCTGGTGGCCGAAGAGGCTCAGCGTCCCCGTGCCGGTCCGGTCGCCTTTCTTCGTCCCGTGCTCCAGGACGTGCTCCATCAGACTCAGGTATGGCCGCATGGGGCCTTTTTCCTAGGCGGGGCCGAACGGCCAAGCAATATATCCGTCGCTGATCATCTCCACACGGACTCGCCGTGTCGCATCGTTAAACAAGGGCTGCCATGAAGATCTATACGAAGACCGGCGACGCGGGAGAGACGGGCCTCTTCGGCGGTGGCCGCGTGGCGAAGGACGACGCGCTGGTGGAGGCCTACGGCGAGGTGGACGAGCTCAACGCCACGCTGGGCCTTGCCCGCACGTTCCCGCTGCCGGCGGACCTGGAGCACTTCCTCCAGCGCATCCAGGACCAGCTCTTCACGGTGGGCGCGGTGCTGGCCACGCCGCCGCACACCAAGGCGGCGGCCCACATCCCGGAGCTGCGCCCGGAGTGGGTGGAGGAGATGGAGCGCCACATCGACCGCTACGAGGAGGAGCTGCCGAAGATGACGCACTTCATCCTCCCGGGCGGCTCGCAGGCCGCCGCGGCGCTGCACCTGTCCCGCACGGTGTGCCGCCGCGCCGAGCGCCGGGTGGTGACGCTGCTTCGCGAGGACAAGGCCCCGCCCGCGGTGGCCATGTACCTGAACCGCCTGTCGGACCTGCTCTTCGTGGTGGCCCGCCTGGTGAACTTCCGCGCCGGCCTGCCGGACGTGAAGTGGATCCCCGAGAAGCCGACGAAGTAAGCCGTGTACGCGACGCAACTGCCCACTGCCCGGCTGAGGCAGCTCGCCCAGGACGTGGGCTTCGACCTCATCGGCTTCGCGCGCGCGGAGCCCATTCCCCCGTCGTCCCTGATGTCGTGGCTGGAGGCCGGCTACGACGCGGACATGGACTGGATGGGGTCGCGCGCGGAGGAGCGGCTCGACGTGTCGGTGCTCCTGCCGGGCGCGCGCACGGTGCTGTCCCTCGCGAACAACTACTGGCGTGACGACGCGCCGTCGCAGGGCTCGCCCATCGCGCGGTACGCGAGGGGCCGCGACTACCACTCCACGCTGCGCGACCGGATGAAGGCGTTCCGCAAGACCATCAACGCCTGGTACCCGGGGCTGGGCACCTACGGCGGCGTGGACAGCGGGCCCATGATGGAGAAGGTCTGGGCCGCTCGCGGGGGCCTGGGCTACGTGGGCAAGAACGGCTGTCTCATCACGGAGTCGCACGGCTCGTGGGTGCTGCTGGCCACGCTCATCCTGGACGCGGAGGTGGACGCGTACCCGGACGGGCCGGTGGCGGACCGCTGCGGCTCCTGCCGGCGGTGTCTCATGGCGTGTCCCACGGGCGCGCTGGTGGGCAACCGGCAGGTGGATGCGCGGGCGTGCCTGTCGTACCAGACGATTGAAAACCGCGACCGCGACGTGCCGGAGGCGTTCCGGCTCAAGTTCGACAACCTCATCTTCGGCTGCGACATCTGCCAGCAGGTGTGCCCGCTGAACCGCAAGCCGGTGTTCGCGGACGACGAGCGCTTCATGCCTCGCGCGGTGGCGTCCCTGGGCACGCTGGAGCTGGCGGCGCTGACCCCCGAGCAATACAAGGAACTCATTCCAGGCACGGCGCTGGCGCGCGCGCGGTACGACGGTTTGAGGCGCAACGCTGTGTATGCACTCGGTGTCGCACGGCAGGCGCACGCCCGGCCGCTGCTCGAAAAACTCAGCGGCGACGACAGCGAGCTGGTACGCAGCGCCGCACGATGGGCGCTTCTGCAACTGGAGCCGTGACGCCGTCCGCCGCGCCGCCGCCGCTCGGGCGGGTGTACGCGGCGCTGACGGTGCAGGTGCTGATCAGCGCGGGCACGTACCTGGCCGCCAAGCGGGCGATGACGGAGCTGTCGCCCTTCACGGTGGTGCTGTGGCGCTTCCTCGTCTGCGGCGTCGCGTTCGTGACGCTGCTCGCGGTGACGCCGGGCCGCAAGCTGCCGCCGCGCCATGCGTGGCCGCGCATCGTGCTGTTGGGGCTGATGGGCGGGCCGGTGAACCAGACGCTGTTCTTCTCCGGCCTGTCGCGCTCCACGGCGGCGCACGCGGCGCTGTTCTACGCGCTCACGCCGCTGGGCGTGTACGTGGCCAGCCTGGTGCTGGGCCGGGAGCGTGCGTCCACGCGGACGACGGTGGGCATCCTCACGGCGCTGGTGGGCGTGGTGGTGCTGCTGTTGGGCCGGGGGCTCGCGAGCGCGCGGGGCACGCTG
This sequence comes from Corallococcus sp. M7, assembly GCF_054512695.1. NCBI lineage: Bacteria > Pseudomonadati > Myxococcota > Myxococcia > Myxococcales > Myxococcaceae > Corallococcus > Corallococcus sp. M7. The sequence continues at coordinate 8,104,566 of NZ_CM137252.1, read as the reverse complement.
GAGGGCGACCTGCTCATCCTCGCGGCGGTGGTGGCGTGGGTGGTCTACACGACGGAAGGCAAGTCGCTGGCCACCGAGCATGGGCCGCTGCGCGCGACGGCGTGGACGATGACGGTCGCCACGGTGTTGCAGTTGCCGCTCGCTCCGTTCGTGCTGGAGCCCCAGGCGGTGTGGGCCTCCAGCGCCGCGGCGAAGGCGTCCATCGTGTACGTGGGTTTGATGACGTCGGTGGTGGCGTACCTGCTCTGGTCCTACGCGCTGTCGAAGGTGCCCGCGTCGCGCGTGGCCATCTTCTCCAACCTGCAACCGGCGGTGACGGCGCTCGTCGCGTGGCTCTTCCTGGATGAAGCGCTGCACTGGGAGCTGGCGCTGGGGGGCGTGCTGGTGCTCGTGGGCGTGCGGCTGACGCAGGGTGTGCCGGTGAAGGCCGCGCCGGTGGTGGTGCGCGCGGGCTGAAGCACGAAGCCCCCCGAAGGCAGGCGGCCTCGCGGAGGGCTTCAGGTTGCGCTTTGCGTGGGAGACGGCGTCAGTCGCCGTTGGGGTCCCACTCGGAGATGTCCTTCCGGGCGGGCTCCGCCGGAATGGCGGGGCGCGGCGGCTCCTGGATGCGGGGCGGCGGCTCCTTCTTCGCCACCGGCGGAGGCGGGGGCGGAAGGTCCTCTGCGTCCGAGTCCGAGCGGCTCGGCTGCGCGGGCTCGGCCATCACCGGCTTCGGCTCGGGCTTGCGCGGGGGCGGCTCCGCGCGGGGCGGCGGCTCCGCGAACGCATCGATGTCCGGCGTCTCCGAGCGACGGGGCTCCGGCTCGGGCGCCACGGCGGGGGAGGGCGGGGGCGGCGTGCGCTCCGGCTCCCGGGCCTTCACCGGGACGGCCGCCTGCGGCCGGCCGTTGTTCCTCGCGGGCTTCTCGTCCGACGCGCGGTAGCCCGTGCGCTCCGGGGGCGGCTCCGGCGGATCATCGTAGGAGTCGCGCACCGGCCTCGCGCGCGGCTGCTTGTTCTCCTCGTCGCCGAAGGGGTCCTCCTCGCGGCGGCGGTCCTTCTCCTTGATTTCGCGCAGCTTGGCCGCTTCCGTCTTGCTCGCCCGGCGCTCGGGCGCGGCCTCCGGTGCGTCCGGCGCCCGGTTGTTCACCGCGTTGAACCGGCGGGTGCACTGGTTGCGCGTCTCCAGGCAGCCGTCGAAACAGCGCGTCAGCTTCTTGAGGGCGGCGCCGTTGCCGCCGTACTCGATGGTGCAGTCCTCCTTGCACGTGGTGGCGTCCTCCTCGCAGCCGGGCGGGACGGGACCGGCCAGGGCAGGGGTTCCAAACAGGACGCTGAGGACGACGAGGCGCGGAAGAAGACGCATGGCAAATGTGAAAGCTACCAGTCTTCCGCGCTTCCTGGGCGAGCCCCCCGCGATATCGTCAGGCCCACGCCCGGCGACCGGGCGAGAGGAGACGCATGGCGGCGGTCAAGGTGGGCATCATCGGGGGCCAAGCCCTCTACCAGGCCCTGGGACTCCAGGGGCGCGGCGAACACCTCTCCGTGGAGACGCCCTTCGGGCCCCACAGCGCCCCACTCATCGCCACGGAACTGGACGGCGTCCCCATCGTCTTCGTCTTCCGCCACGGCCAGGGTCACGTCCACAACGCCACCCGCGCCCCCTACCGCGCCAACCTCTTCGCCCTGAAGACGCTCGGCGTCACCCACGTGGTCGCCACCGGCACCGTGGGCAGCCTGCGTGACGCCATCCAGCCGCTGCACCTGGCCCTGCCGGATCAGGTCATCGACCGGACCTACCGCCGCCCCTGCACGTTCTACGACGACGTCGCCGTGCACGTGGAGCTGGCCCAGCCCTTCTGCTCCACCCTGCGCCAGACGCTCACCGACGCGGCCCACAAGAGCGACACGGAGGTCCACGCCTCCGCCACCTACGTCTGCATCGAGGGCCCCTCCTTGAGCACCCAGGCGGAGAGCCAGCTGTACCGCACGTGGGGCGGGGACCTGGTGGGGCTCACCGCCATGCCGGAGGCGCGGCTCGCCCGCGAGGCGGAGCTGCACTACGCCCTCATCGCGCTGCCCACCGACCACGACTCCTGGCGCTCGCAGCCCGTGGGCCAGGAACCCGAAGCGCTCCTGCCGCAGTTCACCCAGCGGCTGGACGCCGTCACCGCCCACGGCGCCGCGCTCCTGCGCCGTGCGCTGCCCCGCATCGCGGGCACGCCCACCACCTGCCGCTGCGCCAGCGCGCTCGCGCTGGCCATCTTCACCGACCGCACCCGCATCCCCGCGGAGGTGAAGAGCCGCCTGCGCCCGCTCCTGGGCCGCTACCTGCCCTCCGGGCTCGTCTAGCGTTCAACACCCGGCACGTCGTCAGTGCCACTGACCGCGAGCGCTCGGCCGGCTGCCTGCTGCCGAATGGCCGGGCCGTTCACACATTGGCTCCCCACAGACCCGAGGGGGAACCACATGGGGCTGCCACGGCTCAAGTACCTGACGTGGAGGGAGTTCGCGCGTCGCTTCTGGAAGGAGATTGAAGAGGACACCGTCACCGACGTGGCGGCGCAGCTGTCCTACTACTTCATCTTCTCCCTGTTCCCCTTCCTGTTCTTCCTGGTCACGCTGGTGGCGTACATGCCGTTCGCGCCCGGCGCCGTGGACGCGATGATGGACCGCATCCGCCCGCTGGTGCCCGGCGACGCGCTGGGCGTGGTGAGCCAGCACCTGACGTCCATCGTCGGGGAGACGCGCCCCAAGCTGCTCACCGTGGGTCTCATCGTGGCGCTGTGGACGGCGTCGCGCGGCGTGGATGCCCTGCGCAAGGCGCTCAACCTGGCCTACGACGTGTCGGAGTCCCGGCCCTACTGGAAGACGCAGGGCCTGGCGCTGCTGGTGACGCTGCTGGGCGGCCTGCTCATCCCCCTGTCCTTCGCCATCCTGCTGCTGGGCGGGCGCGTGGGGGCGTGGGTGGCGGACAAGCTGGCGCTCATCGACGAGTTCCACCTCGTCTGGTCCTGGCTGCGCTGGCCCTTCACCGCGGCGCTGGTGATGCTGATGCTGTCGCTCTGCTACTACCTGCTGCCGGACGTGAAGCAGCGCTTCAAGTACATCACCCCGGGCTCCGTGATTGGCACCCTGGCGTGGCTGGGCAGCACCTGGGGCTTCACCCAGTACGTGGAGCACTTCGGCAAGTACGACGTCACCTACGGCTCCATCGGTGGCGTGGTGGTGCTGCTCCTGTGGCTCTACATCTCCGGGCTCATCTTCATCCTCGGAGGGGAGCTCAACGCCATCCTGGAGCACGCCTCCGCGCAGGGGAAGGCGAAGGGCGCGCGCGACTTCGGCCAGCCCGCGCCCCTGGAGCCGCCCCTCAAGACGCCCGGCGCGGCCAAGAGCGCCGCCAGCGCCCGGAAGACGCGGCTCGCGCTGTTCAAGCGCAAGCGCCGCGTGGCGGAAGGCAAGGATCCGGAGCCCCCGGGCCTGGTGCCGGACGGGAGCGACAACCCGTCCGTGCACTGAAGCGTCAGGGGCTCGGACGTCGCGGCTACTGCTTGGGCAGCTTGGCCTGGATGGCCGGCAGCCCGCCCGGGGCGTTGCGGTCGCCCTTGAGGCCCTGCTGCGCGATGATCTTCCGCAGGTGCGCGATGCGGTCCTCGTTGGTGGGGTGCGTGGACAGCCACTTGAGCACGCCCGGCGTGGAGCCCTGCTCCTTCTGGAGCTTCTGGAAGAAGGTGATGAGGCCGTTGGGGTCGAAGCCCGCGGCGGAGGCGTACTTCGCGCCGTACTCGTCCGCTTCCGTCTCCTCGCTGCGGCCGTGCGCCAACTGCAGCCCGCCGCCCGCAAGCTGCGCGGCGATCTGCGCGGCGGTGCCCGGGTTCTGGCCCAGCGCCACCTGGGTGATGGCCTGCAGGCCGTAGGCGTTCACCATGGCGCGCGCGGAGTGACGGCCCACCACGTGGCCCGCCTCGTGCGCCATCACGCCCGCCAGCTCCGCCTCCGTGTCCGCCGCGAGCAAGAGGCCCGTGTACACGTAGAGGAAGCCGCCCGGCGTGGCGAAGGCGTTGACCGTCTTCGGGTCGTTGATGACGTTGACCTTCCACTTCACCCCGGAGCGGTCCTTGTTGGCCTGCGCGAGGATGGGCTGGGAGATGCCCCGGACGTACGCCAGCACCTCCGGGTCCTCCACGTATTTGACGTTCTCCTTCGTCTCCAGCTCCTTCTTCACCTGAAGGCCGAGCTCGTTCTCCTGCTCGTCGGAGATGAGGACACTGGCAATCGCCTTCTCCGCGCCCACGCGCTGCTTCGCGCAGCCCGTGGAGAAGCCAGCGGCCAGGGTGAGGGTCAGGAGTGCGGTGACCATCCGTTGCATGGGCGAGTCGTCCTTCGCTTGGGGGTTGGAGGCTTTCCTGGGCCCGTCGTAGCCGCGCCTCCAGGTCCCGGGCAAGCACCTTCCCGGAGCGCCATCCACCGGGGGACATGCGCCGGAAACAGTCCGGTGGTATGCCCCGGCGCCTGGATGCCTGAACTACCGGAAGTGGAGATCGCCCGGCGCAACCTGGAGCGCTGGTTCAAGGGCCACCGCATCGTGCGCGCGGAAGCGGACGCGACCCGCGTCTTCCGGGGCGCGGAGCTGCCCCACTTCACCCGGCTCACCGGGCGCGTCACCGCCCTGGAGCGCAAGGGGAAGTACCTGCTCATCACCTTGGAGGGCGGTCATGGCCTGATGGCCCACCTGGGCATGACGGGCAAGTTCGTGCGCCGCAAGGAGGGCGAGCCCGTCCCCCACAGCCGCGCCCGCTTCCACCTGGAGGACGGCCACGTGGTCCACTTCAGTGATCCACGCCTCTTTGGCCGCATGGAGCCCGTGCCCGCGAAGCAGTTGTGGGAGCTGCCCGCGGTGAAGGCCCTGGGGCGCGACCCCCTGACGGAAGGGCTCACCGGCCCCCAGCTCCAGGAGGCGGTGGGGGACTCCAAGCAGGACCTGAAGGTGGCGCTGATGGACCAGGGCCGCGTCGCGGGCCTGGGCAACATCCACGCGGCGGAGGCGCTCTTCCGCGCGGGGCTGCACCCGGCGCGCAAGCCCGGCACCCTCACGCCGGACGACTGGAAGCACCTGGCCAGGGCCATCCACGCCGCCTTCGACTTCGCCTTCAAGGAGCAGGAGGGCGAGGACATCACCTATCTGGAGGAGGCGGGCTCCGTGAACCGCTTCCGCGTCTACGGGCGGGCCGAAGGGCCGTGCTCGAAGTGCGGAACGACCGTGGAGTCCTTCACCCAGGGTGGGCGCACCACGCATTTCTGTCCGAAATGTCAGCCGCTCTCCACGGTTGCTGCCCGCGCGTCCCGGAAGGGGACGGCGGCGCCAAAGGGGACGTCCCCCGCCGTCAGCGGCCCGAAACCCCGATCCCGTAGACGTTGACACCCCAGGGGGGCATGGCTTGAATCGCCCGCCCTTTACACCCGGCCGCGTCATGTCGCGGCCCCGGAGACCGTTGACCATGCCTCACGTCCTGCTGGCGGCGCTGCTCGTCGCCTCGTCCACGGCCACCGCCCAGACGCCGGTGCCCGATGGTGGCACGCCCGCGGCAGCACCCCAGGAGTCGGCCCCCGCCGCGGCTCCCGCGGCCCCGGCCGCCGCTTCCCCCGCCCCCGCCGCCGCCCCGGCCTCCGAAGGTTCCGTCAGCCGCGAGGAGCTGGAGCAGCGCCTGGAGGCCACGCGGCAGGAGCTGCGCGAGGACATCCGCGCCCAGACGGCCACCCAGGCCGTGGCCAACAATGACTGGCAGGAGGAGTGGACGGAGGAGAAGCGCAAGCTGGAGCTGTTCACGCTGGACGGCTACCTGCGCGTGCGCCCCACGCTCTTCTACAAGTTCGACCTGGGCAAGCCCGCGCTGCCCACCGGCACGCCCCTGGGCCGCCAGCTGTGGACGCGCTCGCCGCGCTCCGCCTCCGAGCAGACCCAGGCCGGCGCCAACATGCGCTTCCGCCTGGATCCGTCCTTCAACGTCTCCGAGGACGTGCGCATCAAGGCGCAGGTGGACGCGCTGGACAACATCCTGCTGGGCTCCAACCCGGACAGCGCCTACAGCGGGGATGGGCGCAACAACTTCACGCTCTTCTCGGAGAACCAGTCCCCGTCCAACTCCGCCGTCAACGCGTTCAAGGACTCCGTCCATGTCCGCCGCGCGTACGGTGAGGTGACGACGCCGGTGGGCATCCTGCGCTTCGGCCGCATGGGCAGCCACTGGGGCCTGGGCATGCTGCGCAACGACGGCAACTGCCTGGACTGTGACTACGGCGACACGGTGGACCGCATCCAGTTCGTCACGGAGCCGTTCGCCGGCTGGTACGTGACGCCCATGCTGGACTTCAACTCGGAAGGGCTGTCCACGGAGAAGGCCAACGCCCTGGGCGAGCCGGTGGACCTCACCCAGTCCGACGACGCGCACAGCCTGGTGCTGGCCATCGCGCGGCGCGACACCGACCAGCAGCAGAAGGCCAAGCTGGACAACAACCAGGGCGTCCTCAACTACGGCCTGTACTTCACCTACCGCACGCAGCGGTACGCGACGACGACGGAGACGGGCGTCCCGTTCGAGGACGCCAACCCCTCCAACCCCATCAACGTCACCACGCCGACCTTCGTCCCGCGCGGCGGCACGCTCTACATCCCGGACCTGTGGTTCAAGTACGAGGAGAAGAAGTTCCGCGTCGAGGCGGAGTTCGCCGCGCAGCTGGGCACCATCGACGGGCGCGCGCTGACGGCCAACGACCCCACCACCCAGTCGCTGCGCGTGGCGCAGTTCGGCGGCGTGCTCCAGACGGAGTTCCACGTCATCGAGAACAAGCTGCACCTGGGCATCGAGATGGGCTTCGCGTCCGGTGACAAGGCGCCGGGCTTCGGCAACTACCCGGGCCGCCAGGGCACGGGCTCGGACGGCAACACCGCGCCGGGCGACGTGGAGGGCCGTCAGTACAGCTGCGACAACGGCGGCTGCAGCGACAACGCCATCCGCAACTTCCGCTTCAACCGCGACTACCGCGTGGACCTCATCCTGTGGCGGTCCATCCTCAATGGCGTCACGGACGCGTTCTACGTGAAGCCGGGCCTCAAGTACTCCATCGCGGAGGGCTTCGACGTCTTCGGCAGCGTCATCTACTCGCAGGCGTTCTACGCGGAGTCCACGCCGTCCTACACCAGCAAGAGCCTGGGCCTGGAGGCGGACATCGGCGCGCGCTACATCACGGAGGACGGCTTCGTGGCGGGCATCGACTACGGCATCCTCTTCCCGCTGGACGGCCTGAAGGACCTGAACCTGCCGGGCCAGGAGCTCAGCACCGCGCACGCCATCCGCGGCACGCTGGCCATCCGGTTCTAGCCCATGCGCTCCTCGCTCCCGCGGCTGTGCGCCGCCACCAGCCTGACGCTCGCGCTGGTGGCGTGCGGCATCAAGGGCAGTCCCCGCGCGCCCCGTCCGGCGCCGCTGCCCGCGCCCACGGCGGAGACGGTGCCCGCGCAGCAGTCGCCTCACGGACCCGTGGAGCCCTCGGGCCCCACGGTGCCTCCGTCCACCGCGGACGCCGGGTTGCCCGAGTGAGCGTCTTCCACCACCAGAAGGGCGTGCTGCACGCGGAGAAGGTGCCGCTGCCCGCCATCGCGGACGCGGTGGGCACCCCCACGTACGTCTACTCCACCGCCGCGCTCACGGAGCGCTTCCAGGCGGTGACGGAGGCGTTCCAGGGGCAGAAGCACCTCATCTGCTACTCGGTGAAGGCCAACTCCAACCTGGCCATCCTGGGGCTCTTCGCGAAGCAGGGCAGCGGCTTCGACATCGTGTCCGGCGGCGAGCTGGCGCGCGTGAAGCAGGCCGGCGGCGAGCCGGGCCGGACGGTGTTCGCGGGCGTGGGCAAGACGCCGGACGAGATGGCCCAGGCGCTGTCCCAGGGCCTCTTGCTCTTCAACGTGGAGAGCGCGGAGGAATTGGACGCGCTGGACGCCGTGGGGCGCAGGCTGGGCAAGCGCGCGCCGTTCGCCCTGCGCGTGAACCCGGACGTGGACGCGCGCACGCACCGCTACATCTCCACCGGCCTGAAGACGTCCAAGTTCGGCGTGCCCTTCGAGGAGGCGGTCGCCCTCTACGCGAAGGCGAAGAAGATGAAGGGGCTCCAGGCGCTGGGGCTGGACTGCCACATCGGCTCGCAGCTCACGCGCACCGCTCCCATGAAGGCCGCCCTCACCAAGGTGGCGGACCTCTACGTCACGCTCAAGGCCCGGGGCCACGCGCTGGAGTACCTGGACGTGGGCGGCGGGCTGGGCATCACCTATTCGGACGAGACGCCGCCCAGCCCCCAGGAGTACGCGCGCACGGTGCTCAACGCGACGGAGGGCACCGGGGCCACGCTGCTGTTGGAGCCCGGCCGGGCGCTCGTGGGCAACGCGGGCGTGCTGCTCACGCGCGTGCTGTACCGCAAGCCCACCGAGGCGCGGACCTTCGTGGTGGTGGACGCGGGCATGAACGACCTGATGCGCCCGGCCCTCTACGAGGCGCACCACGACCTGAAGCCGGTGGTGAAGCGCCGCGGCCGGGACGTGGAGGTGGACGTCGTGGGGCCGGTGTGTGAGTCCACGGACGTGCTCGCGAGAGCGCGCCCCCTGGTGCTGCCCCGCCAGGACGACCTGTACGCCTTCATGAGCGCCGGGGCTTACGGGATGAGCATGGCTTCCACCTACAACTCGCGGCCCCGGCCGGCGGAGGTGCTGGTGGACGGAGCGGCCTGGCGTGTCGTGCGGGAGCGCGAGCGCGTCGAGGACCTCTGGCGCGGCGAGCGGGCCTGAACGTATAAGCGCCGGCATGAAGACCTTCGAAGGCTCCATGACGGCGCTGGCCACTCCGTTCCGTGAAGGGGTGCTGGACGAGGGGGCCTTCCGGGCCCTGGTGCGCTACCAGTTGTTGGGCGGCACGAACGTGCTCTTGCCCATGGGCACCACCGGCGAAGCGGTCACCATGGATGCGGACGAGCGCGCGCGCGCCATCGCCGTCGTCGTGGACGAGGTGAAGGGCCGCGTGCCGGTGGTGGCGGGCGCGGGCAGCAACAGCACGCGCGAGACGATTGAGTCCGTGCGCCGCGCGCGCGAGGTGGGCGCCAACGGCGCGCTCATCGTCACGCCCTACTACAACAAGCCCACGCAGGCGGGCCTGGTGGAGCACTACCGCGCCATCGCGAAGGCGCACCCGGGCTTCCCGCTCATCGCCTACAACGTGCCGGGCCGCACGGGCGTGGACCTGCTGCCGGAGACGGTGCTCCAGCTGTGTGACATCCCGGAGGTCGTGGCGCTGAAGGAGGCCACGGGCAACCTCATCCGCGCGGTGGACCTGGTGGAGAAGTGCGGCGATCGGATGACCCTCTTGTCCGGCGACGACTTCACGGTGCTGCCCTTCATCGCGTGCGGCGGCAAGGGCGTCATCTCCGTGTCCTCCAACGTCGCGCCCCGCATCATGGCGGAACTGGTGGCGGCGGCGCGGAGCAACGACATCGCGAAGGCGCGCGACATCCAAGTACGGATGAACGCGCTGCACCGGCTGCTCTTCGTGGAGTCCAACCCCATCCCGGTGAAGTGGGCGCTGCACCTGATGGGCATGTTCGGCCCGGAAGTCCGGCTTCCGCTCGTGCCCATGGGCGAGGCGAACGCCGCGAAGCTCAAGGCCGAGCTGTCCGGGCTGGGCCTGCTGCCGTTCTGAAGGGATTACGCGCCATGACCCGCACCGTCATCACCGGCATCTCCGGCCGCATGGGCAGCACGCTGGTGCGCCTGGCGAAGGCCGCCAGCGACCTTCCGGTGGTGGGCGCCACGGTGCGCCCGGGCAGCCCCCTGGCAGGGCAGGACGCGGGGCTCGTGGCCCGGCTGGGCTCTCCGCTGGACGTGCTCGCGCAGGACGACCTGGGCCGCGCGCTGGATGGGGCGAAGGCGGACGTCGTCGTGGACTTCACCGGCCCGGAGGCCACGCTGCACCACGCGAAGGTCTGCGCCGAGCGCGGCGTGGCGCTGGTGGTGGGCACCACGGGCTTCACGCCGGAGGGGCGCGCGCAGTTGGAGGCGCATGCGAAGCGCATCCCCATCGTCGCGGCGCCCAACATGTCCGTGGGCGTGAACCTGGTCATCCGCATGGCCGCGGAGCTGGCGCGCGTGCTGGGCCCTTCGTTCGACGTGGAGGTGCTGGAGGCGCACCACCGCATGAAGAAGGACGCGCCCAGCGGCACCGCGCTCAAGCTGGCGGAGGTGCTGGTGGACGCGCTGGGCCGCTCGAAGGACGACCTCACCTTCGCTCGCGAGGGGCAGACGGGCGCCCGCCCGCCGGGTGAGATTGGCGTGCAGGCGCTGCGCGGCGGAGACGTCGTGGGCGAGCACACGGTCTACTTTTTCGGCGAGGGCGAGCGCATCGAGCTCACCCACCGCGCGACGAACCGTGATCAGTTCGCGACCGGGGCGCTGAGGGCCGCGCGCTGGGTGGCGGGCCGCGCGCCGGGACTCTATGACATGGCCGACGTGCTCGGCCTCCAGGGGAAGACATGACCGCCCGTTACTGCCGCTTCCAGGTCGAGGGCCGCGCCAGCCATGGCCGCGTCGACGGCAACGAGGTGGTGGTGCTCACCGCCGCGCCGTGGGCCGGCGGCAAGGAGACCGGCCTGCGCCGCTCGCTCCAGGGGCTCACGCTGCTCACGCCTTCGGACGCGTCCAAGGTCGTCTGCATCGGCCAGAACTACCGCAAGCACGCGGAGGAGATGGGCAAGCCCGTCCCCACGGAGCCGCTCATCTTCACCAAGCCCTCCACCGCGCTCAATGGCCCGGGCTCGCCCATCCGCATCCCCAAGGCGAGCCAGGAGGTGCACTACGAAGCGGAGCTGGCGCTCGTCATCAGTGAGCGCCTGAAGAACGCCGACGAGGCCACCGCCGCGCGCGCCATCTGGGGCCTCACCTGCTTCAACGACGTCACCGCGCGCGACATCCAGCGGAAGGAAATCCAGCACACCCGCGCCAAGGGCTACGACACCTTCGCCTGCGCGGGCCCCTGGGCCGTGACGGGCCTGTCCCCCGCGGACCTGCGGGTGGTGTGCCGGGTGAACGGACAGGTGCGCCAGGATGGCCGCACGTCCGACATGGTGTTCAGCCCCGCCCGCCTGGTCTCCTTCATCTCCCACATCATGACGCTGCTGCCTGGCGACCTGGTGAGCACGGGCACCCCGTCCGGCGTGGGCGCGCTGAAGGCCGGGGACACGGTGGAGGTGGAGCTGGAGGGAATCGGAACCCTGGTGAACCCGGTTGAGATGGAGCCTTGAGCGCTACCGTCTATGTAGGACTGGGTTCCAACGAGGGCGACCGCGAGTCCCACCTCGTGGCCGCCCTCGCCGCGATGTCGTGCATCGACGCGGTGTCGGTGCTGGGCTGTTCCTCCCTCTATGACACGGCCCCCGTGGGGCCCGCGCAGCCGCGCTTCCTCAACGCCGTGGTGGCGCTGGAGTGCGACCTGACGCCGCAGCGTCTGCTGTGCATCCTCCAGCGGATTGAACAGGACCTGGGCCGCCGCCGGATGCAGCGCTGGGGCCCGCGCACCATCGACCTGGACATCCTCCTGTGGGACGAGGAGGACCACTGCGTCGTCGCGGACGCGAACCTCCAGGTGCCCCACCTCGAACTGCACAAGCGCCGCTTCGCGCTGGAGCCCCTGGCGGAGCTGGCCCCCGACGCCCGCCACCCGGTGCTCGGCATGACGGTGCAGGAGCTGCTCGCGAAGCTCGCCCCCCAGGACGTCCGCAAGCGCGAGGCCCTCTACTGGCCCGACATGGGCGCCCGTTTCCCCGTCCACGAACTATGAGCCTGTCCCTCGTCCTGGCCACGACCGCGCTGCTCGCGGCCGAGCCCACCTCCCTGCCTCCCGGCCACCCCACGATTCCGCCCGGCACCCAGGCGTCGCCTACGGGCATGGGCGCTGGCTCCAATGCCGCCAACGGCGCGCTGCCCCCCGGCCACCCCACGATGCCCGCGGGCTCCCCCGTGGCGCCGGGCACGCCGCTGCCGTCGGGCCACCCCACGGTGGACACGAACAAGCTGCCGCCCTCCGCCGAGGAGCTGATGAAGCAGCTCGACTCGTCCGAGGGCCTGCGCGAGCGGGAGAAGACCTTCGAGATCGCCTCGTCGCTGGGCAAGCTCTACTACACGAACGGCCGCAACGCGGAGGCGCTGGCGTACCTGGGCCAGGCGCAGGCCAAGGCGGACGGCGTGCGCTCGCTGTTCCTCGCGTCCAGGAAGAAGCTGGGCAAGGCCGCCATCCCTACCCCGGAGGCCGCCAACTGCGGCTTCACGCCGGGCCAGGCACTGGACTCCATGGAGGCCGTGGCGCAGGTCCGCGCGAAGTCCGGTGACGCCGCGGGCGCCGCCTCGTGCGCGCTGGCCGCGCTGGTGCCCGCGCTGGAGGTGGACGTGCTGCGCGGCAACGCGCTGTACCTGGGCGGTGACAGCGCCAACGCGCTGAAGGCGTACGCGCGCGTGCTGGAGATCGCGCCCCGCCACGAGGAGGCGCTCTACGCCCACTCCGCGCTGCTCTTCGAGACGCAGGGCGAGGACCTCCAGGCGCTGGGTGCCGCGCGCCAGGGCTTCGACGCGCTGGTGACGGCGAACCCGGAGTCCCAGCGCGCGCCCATGGCCCGCGAGCTGAGCGGGCGCATCGCGGAGATTTCGAAGGCGGGCGGCCGCAAGAAGTGGCTCGCGTCGCGCGCCGCGGACCGCAAGGTGCGCCTGTCCCAGTCCACCGCGCAGGCCGCCGCGATGCCGTCGGACGCGCCGCGCCCGCTGACGCCGGAGATGGTGGACGCGGTGAAGAACACGGAGCGCACGCCGGAGCTGGAGGCGGGCCTCACGAAGCTGGTGGAGGAGGGCGAGGAGCACCTGGCGCGTGGCCGCTACCAGGAGGCCCTGGCCAACTACACCCGCGTGGTGCCCTTCCAGCCGGAGAACGGCCGCGCCAAGGCGGGCATGGCCTGGGCGCTGGTGGGCCTGGGACGTCCCATGGGCGCGCGCGTCTGGAGCGTGGCGCTGGAGTCCGACGCGGGCGCGGTGGAGAAGCTGGGCGACACGCTGCTCGCCAAGGGCGACGCGAAGGGCGCCAAGGCGCTCTGGGAGAAGCTGGCCCAGGACGTGCCCAACTACCCGAACAAGGCCGCGCTCCAGGCGAAGCTGTCGCAGTAGCTAGACGAACTTCGCCGCCAGCAGGTCCTGGACGTCGAGCAGGCCCACCGCGCGGCCCTCGACGTCCACCACGGGCAGCTGGTCCACCCTCAGCTCGCGCATCTGCGCGGCGGCGGTGAGCACCAGCGTGTCCGGGGTGATGCAGCGCGGGCGCTTGCCCATCACCTCTCGTACCGGCACCTCGAAGTCGGTGTGGCCCTTCTCCACCAGCCGGCGCAGGTCGCCGTCCGTGAAGATGCCCTCCAGCTTCCCGTCGCGGTCCACCACGCACGCGGCGCCCGGCCGGCCCGGCGTGTTGGTCATCACCACCACCGCCAGGGACAGCCGCGCGGTGTCCAGCACCAGCGGGTTCGCGGGGCCCGTGCGCATCAGCTCGAAGACGCGCAGCACGGAGCGCCCCAGCTTCCCGCCCGGGTGCAAGAGCGCGTAGTCGTCCCGCCCGAAGGGGCGGCTTCGCAACAGCGTCATCGCCAGCGCGTCGCCCACGGCGTGCAGCGCGGCGGTGGACGCGGTGGGGACCAGGCCCATGGGGCAGGCCTCCTCGATGCGGCCGATGTCCAGCACCACCTCCGCGCCCTTCGCGAGCGGGCTGTCCGCGTCGCCGGTGAGCGCCACCACCGGCGTGCCCATGCGCTTGAAGAGGGGCAAGAGGCGCAACAGCTCCTCCGTGCTGCCGCTGTTGGACAGCGCGAGGATGACGTCGCCCGGGCCCACGCGGCCCAGGTCGCCGTGCACGGCCTCCGCGGGGTGGAGGAACACGGAGCGGATGCCGGTGGACGCCAGCGTGGAGGACAGCTTCTGGCCGATGTGGCCCGCCTTCCCCATGCCCGTCACCACCACCTGGCCCGGGCAGTCGCGCACGAGCTTCAGCGCGCGCAGGAACGCGTCCCCCAGCCGGTCCGTGACGCCGAGAATCGCTCGGGCCTCCGCCTCCAGCACGCCGCGCGCGTAGGTGAGCGCGGCCTCGTCGTCCTCATCGCGACGGGCGGGGGCAGGGGACGGCGCGCGGCCGGGGAGGGCACGCAGTTTGGGCTGCTTCTTGGCGGTGGAGCGGGGAGCGCGGGCCATGGCTGGGCGCTACGTCTACTCCGCCGTCGCGTGGGCGGCCATCCTTGACGCATGGGGGGGCCTGGGCTACGGCCTGCCCGCCCGGCCGCCCGTGGCCGGAAAACCCAAGGGGACGGCATGAAGTTCTTCATCGACAGCGCGGACGTTGGCGAAATCCGCAAGGCCCATGAGATGGGCTGCGTGGACGGCGTCACCACCAACCCGTCACTGCTGGCCAAGGTCGGCCGCAACCTGGAGGAGACCATCCGGGAGATCTGCTCCATCGTGGACGGTCCC